>DCYG01000014.1 GCA_002331025.1 Firmicutes bacterium UBA2116
CGTTAGTCAATTCTTTTTATAAATTATTGATATATTAGGAGGACTAAAATGAACAAAAAACTATTTATACCCGGGCCGATCGACGTAAAGCAGGATGTATTGGACCAAATGACAAGACCTATGATAGGACATAGGTCAAAGGATGCCTCAACGATACAAAAAAGTATCAGTGAGAAGCTAAATAAAGTTTTTCATACGAAGGAGCAGATTCTTCTTTCTACATCTTCAGGATCAGGTCTTATGGAAGGTGCTATCAGGTCGTGTACAAGGAAAAAAGCAGCAGTTTTTTCTGTTGGATCTTTCGGTGACCGCTGGTATAAGATGGCGATTTCCAATAACGTGTCAGCAGATAAATTCAGTGTTGAAGCAGGAAAAGCAACTACTGCTGAAATGGTTGAAGAAGTGCTTTCTACCGGTAAATATGATTTAATTACCATAACACATAATGAAACTTCTACCGGTGTGGAGAATCCCATATATGAAATTTCACAGGTTATGAAAAAATATCAGGATGTGGTTTGGTGCCTTGATGCCGTAAGCTCTATGGGAGGAACAAAGATAGAAGTGGATGAGCTTGGTGTGGATATTTGTATTACATCCACACAAAAAGCATTGGGATTACCTCCCGGAATGGCTATCGCTTCAATGTCGGAAAAAGCCGTAGAAGCAGCAAAACAGGTTGAGTTCAGAGGGTTATATTTAGATTTGTTAGAACTGTATAATTACATTCAGAAAAAGGATTATCAATATCCGTCTACACCTGCATTGTCTATAATGTATGCCATGGACTATCAGCTGGATAAAATTCTTGAGGAAGGTCTTGATAACAGATACGAGAGACATTTTTCGATGGCTGAGTATGTAAGAGAGTGGACTAAGAAAAACTTTGAGCTTTTTCCGGAAGAGAGGTATGCATCAAATACACTTACAACCATAAATAATGTAAGAGGTATCAATGTGGCTGAATTGAATAAGGAGCTCGGCAAAAGAGGATATGCAATATCAAACGGTTACGGTGATTTAAAGGAAAAAACTTTCAGAATATCACACATGGGTGATTACACCTTAAATGATATAAAAGAGTTACTGGAAAATATAGATGATATTTTAAAATTATGATTTTGGAGGAGATAATATGTTGAGAATTTTGATTTCTGACGGTATGGAGAATGAAGCGGTGAATAAGCTTAAAGCCATGAACTTGGACGTTGTGGAAAGGCATTATGGGATGGATGAGCTTATGGAAGAAATAAAGAATTTTGATGTTCTGATTGTCCGTTCAAATACAAAAGTTAAAAAAGATGTAATTGATGCTGCATGCACTGCGGGAAAGCTTAAGCTGATAATACGCGGCGGAGTAGGACTTGATAACATTGATGTTGCTTATGCAAAAGCAAATGGAATTCAAGTAAGAAACACTCCTAATGCCAGCAGTGCTTCAGTAGCCGAGCTTGTAATAGGTCAAATGTTTAATTTAGCAAGATTTATCCACAATTCAAACATTACCATGAGACAGGGACAGTGGAACAAAAAAGCGTATGAGGGGATAGAAATTTTTAATAAGACACTAGGGGTTATAGGCTTTGGCAGGATAGGAAGAGAAACAGCAAACAAAGCATCAGCATTAGGAATGAATATTGTATATACGGATGTTATTGGTGAAGTAGATAACTTAAAGTACAAGTATTTGCCCATGGACGAACTGCTTAAAGCTTCGGATTTTGTATCAGTTCATATTCCTTACAGTGGTGATAATGCAGTTATAGGTAAAAGGGAAATAGAAATGATGAAGGACGGTGCTTATATTATCAACTGTGCAAGAGGAGGAGTGGTAGATGAAAAGGCACTTCTTGAAGCACTTGACAATAATAAGCTTGCAGGGGCTGCTATTGACGTATTTGTTGAAGAGCCTGCAAAAAACAGCCCGTTGGTAAAGCATGACAAGGTATCCTGTACACCTCACATAGGTGCTTCAACACAAGAAGCACAAGCCAGAATCGGGGATGAAATAGTAGAAATCATTTTTAATTATATGAAGGAGCGTGCTTAAAATGATTATAAAAGCTTTTAACGGTATAAGACCGATTCCTGAATTGGCTGATAAAATTGCCGCATTACCATACGATGTTATGAACAGTCAGGAAGCAAGGATTATTGTAAATGATAATCCTTACTCCTTTCTGCATGTAGACAAAGCAGAAATAGACCTTGACCCATCTATGGACATATATAATCATAGGGTATATGAAAAGGCAAGGGATAACCTCAATTGTATGATTGAAAAAGGCTGGCTAAAAAAGGACGGCAAGAAATGTTTTTATATTTACAAACAAGTTATGGGGGAACATGAACAGACAGGCCTTGTATGCTGTTTATCTGTTGATGATTACCTTAATGATAGAATAAAAAAACATGAACATACCAGAAATGATAAGGAGCTGGACAGAATAAACCATGTTATGTATTGCAATGCAAACACGGGACCTATCTTTCTCATGCATGAAGCACATGAACAAATAGATACAATTAAGGATGAGTATATGAAAAAAAATCAACCTGTTTATGATTTTGCTTCTGAAGATAATATAAGGCACATAATCTGGGTTATCGATGATGGTGAAACAATAGAAAAGCTTACCTTATTATTTAAGGAAATTGATAACATATATATAGCAGACGGGCATCACAGAGCAGCATCCGCAGTTAAAGCAGCGTTGAAGAAAAGAGAAGAAACACCTGACTTTACAGGGAATGAAGAGTATAATTTCTTCCTTGGTGTATTATTTCCTCATGATGAACTTAAGATAATGGACTACAACAGAATTGTTAAGGATTTAAATGAACATTCTGTAGAAGAATTTATAGATAGGGTAAAGGAAAGGTTCACAGTGGAAGTTCATAACGGGAAAGGTCAATATAAACCCGACAGAAAACACAAAATCGGAATGTTTCTTTTAAATAAATGGTATATACTGACTCCCATAAATGGTACATTTGATGAAAATGATACGGAAAACAACCTTGATGTTTCTATATTGCAGAACAATTTATTATCACCTGTCCTTGGCATAAAAAATCCGAGAACAGATGAAAGAATAGATTTTGTCGGCGGGGTCAGAGGTTTGGGAGAGCTGGAGAAAAGAGTCAGCGAAGGAATGGCTGCTGCGTTTTCCTTGTATCCCACCAGTGTAGATGATTTAATGGATATCGCAAATCAGGGAAAGGTAATGCCGCCTAAATCAACATGGTTTGAACCGAAGCTGAGAAGCGGTTTGTTTATTCACAGCTTAAAATAATAAATTTGAAATATATTACATTGCTTTCAATAGCGATTATGAAATATAATGTAGGTATAAAAAATAATTTAAGGGTGAAATTATGAGTTTAATACCTAAGGATGCACATAGCTCGTGGGATAAGTTTTTGACACGTGAGATTATAGAGGAATTAAATATTATTGAAGAAAAAATAGGTGACAATATTAACCCTCACCATGATAATGTGTTGAGATTTTTAAAAAATAATTTAAACGAGGTAAAAGTAGTCATTTTAGGGCAAGACCCGTATCCCGAAAAAGGCAGACCTACAGGTCGCGCCTTTGAGGTAGGGGATTTAATGGCATGGAGTCAAAAGTTCAGGCAGGTTTCTCTTAAAAATATAATAAGATTGATTCATAAGAACTATAATAATATAGAAGATTATGATGACATTATGAAATTTTCAGAAATTCAAAGAGAAATTGAAATGGGATACTTTAATATTTTACCTCCCGATCAATTGTTCAAATCATGGGAAAGACAAGGTGTTTTATTGCTGAACACCTATTTGTCGGTGGAACCGGGCAAGTCAGGAAGCCATATTTCTATTTGGGAACCGTTCAGTATAAAGCTTTTGAATTATATCTCAGAGGAAAACAAGAATATAAGCTATTTCCTATGGGGTAAATTTGCAGAAGAGAAAAAGCAATATTTAAAGCACGGGAAATTTTATATAAGCAGACATCCAATGATGTGCTCAGCAAAATACGATGATGATTTTTTAAGGAATGATTGTTTTAAGGATACAATGGGAATTGTTAATTGGTTAGGGTAGTTAAAAGGTGAAGCTCGAAAGAGCTTCTTTTTTTATGTAATAGGAAAG
>DCYG01000005.1 GCA_002331025.1 Firmicutes bacterium UBA2116
GACGGGCAACCGGAGCGTATTCAGACATACGCGAGGATTGACCGGATGAACGGCAACGACGCAGGGGGAGTTTTTCAGCAGCCTGAGGATTTTAAGTTTTTTACTTAAAATCCTTATTTAATTATCATAAAATTCAAATTAGTTAATATTAATTATTAATATCTTTTACTCTCAAGTTTAATTTTTTTTATATGAACTATTGAAATTTCAATTAAATTGTTAAACATTTAATTATTTTAATTTTCAAATTTATGTATTTACAAAAGTAAAATTTTGTATTATAATAATTTATCAGTGTTTACGTTTTCATGTATTTTTTAATAGGGAGGATAGCATTTTTATTAATTTGATATGCGTGATACTGAAATATTTTATTTGGAATAATATTTATGGAAAGGAAGGGTAGGTATATTTAATGGAAAATAATCAAAGAGAGAAATGGGGATCCAAGCTTGGATTTATACTGGCGGCAGCTGGTTCGGCAGTAGGTCTTGGCAACATTTGGAGATTCCCGTATTTAACAGGTTCAAACGGCGGAGGAGCATTCCTAATTATTTATTTAGTATGTACGTTTTTATTACTAAGTATTATGATAGCAGAGCTTGTACTAGGTAGAAATACCGGTCTTGCAGCAGTAGGAGCATTTAAATCTGCTGATAAAAGATGGACATTTACCGGTGTTTTAGGTGTTGTTAGTGCATTCTTTATAATGGGTTTCTATCCTGTAGTTGGAGGATGGTCTGCAGCTTATATTTTAAAAACTGTTACAGGCTTATTGGGTGATGCAAGTGCAATTGAGGGAGTTTTTGGTGCTTTCATTTCTGACCCGGTTCAACCGCTTATTTGGACCGTAATATTCCTTTTGCTAAACGTAGTTATAGTTGCTAAAGGTATTTCCGGCGGTATTGAAAAGGCTTCAAAAGTATTGATGCCTACACTGTTTATATTATTTGTTGTTATTGCTGCAAGAAATCTTATGTTGCCGGGAGCATTTGCAGGAATAGAATTCTTATTTAAGCCTGATTGGTCCTTAGTAACAGGTCAAACATTCTTAGCTGCTTTGGGTCAGGCATTTTTCTCGTTGAGCTTAGGTATGGGATGTATGATTACATATGGTAGTTACCTTGATAAAAAAGAATCTCTTCCGGGTAGTGCGGTTACAGTAACTTTTATGGATACAGGTTGTGCTTTATTGGCAGGAATTGCTATATTCCCGGCATTATTTGCATACGGATTCGAACCGACAGCCGGTCCTGGATTGGTATTTATAGTATTACCGACTGTTTTCGCTGAAATGGGAACAATAGGTATATTTATTTCATTGGTGTTCTTCATTGCATTTACAGTTGCGGCATTAACTTCATCAGTTTCATTATTAGAGGTTGTTGTAGCATACTTGATAGACGAAAGAAAGATGACAAGAAAGAAAGCTGTTTATGGAACTGCAGCAGTTATGTTAGTATTGTGCGTTCTATCATCATTATCAATGGGAGCATTGTCCGGAGTTAAGCTATTAGGAGTAGGATTCTTTGATTTCTTCGATATTCTTACTGATAAGATATTCTTGGCAATCGGAGGCTTGTTAATAGCTGTATACACCGGTTGGTTCGTTAAGAGAGAAGACCTTGAAAAAGAATTTACAAATGGCGGAACTACAACATTCAAATTGTTTGGTCTTTGGTATAATGTGGTTAAATACGTAGCACCATTAGCTATTGCTATTGTTGCTGTAGTTGGTATTATGGCTATTGAACAAACAGGCTTAATGATATTCGGACTTGCTTTGATAGCTGTGTTAGCTATTTTCTCTAAGAAACTATAATTATATTCTTATATAGTCAGGATATAAATTCTTAACATTGAATAAGGGTATTAAAAAAATATCAATATGGGCGATTAAGAGATTTTAAGCTTAATCGCCCATAGTTATAAATGAATCTTTTATTCTAATGGTGGTTCCCTGTGAAATTCATTTGGTTCAACTTTTTCATCCTTTATTAAATAAACATGAAAGAAATATTCGCATGTTCCGATTATGGCTGCGAAAATAATTAATCCTGTTGCACTGGTTATAAAATTGTATGAAAACATATCAAATAAATAAGCTGTTGCTGCTGCTAAGATACCGTCTCCAACTGCCGCGATAACATTACCCATGGACGGAAATATTACTAAATCTCCTAATGCATAGTTGAGAACAGTTCCTGCTATAGCAACCATTAATACCATTTCAAAAGAATTAACGTCAATTATGATAAAGGACACCCATGAGGCAACCAGTGTTATTAAAAACTTAGCTAATAGGACAAGTGTTGTTCTCATATTTTTCTCCTTATTTAGTTACATTATATGGTTACTGTTATTTTTAGCTATATTTAAAATAATATACATTGATTATCATGGTAAGAGAAAATTCAAAAACTTATTTTACAGGCAAAAATTATCATTTATTTTATAAAAGTAAATATAATATTAACTCCTGATTTGAAAATGCGATATAAATTTAACAAAAAACGTTAAACAATTAACAAACATTAAAATTTTGTTAATATATTTGTGAGTCTTTCATCAAAAATAGAGATAACAAAAGGAATATTGAGGATTTTAGAGTAAATTACTCTTAATAATGTTTTTTCTTATAAATAGAGCATTATAATGTTAAATTATGTACATTCATTATTTGAACTGAAATATAAAGGGTGTTATAATGTTGCCATATGCAAATTATTAGACAAGGAGTGATTGTTTGAAGGAGATAATTGATCAAATTATTGAAATTGATTCTTTAGCTTTTGACAACAAGACAAAAAATGAACAATTATTGTTGAAAAAAAAGCAAGAATACGAAAAAACGATACAAGATTATCGAATTGAAAAGCTAAATGATGCTAAGAATAAGGCTCAGCAATTAGCAGAAGAGACAGAAAGCTTCATTCATGAGAATGAACTGGCTCAGGAATCAAAAATCCTTAAAATTTCTGAAGAAATAGAAAGACTATACAAGAAATCAGAAAAGGATTTGGTTGAAAAAATATTTAACAAGTTATTTGTACTGGAGGGGTAATATGAACCCTAACATGGCATATCATGCTTTGGAAACAAAAATTGCAACAAAAAAAGGTCGCATATTAAATAATAAGGATTGGAAAAAGTATATTGAAAGCGACTCAGTGGAACATCTTGCTGAGTTACTGAAAAATAATCCTGAAATAGGAAAGGTATTCAAAGATATCAATAACACTGAAAGTGAAAGAGTAAACTTAGAAACAGTACTGAGCAGCTTAAGGAAATTTGAAATTGAAAATTTACTCCATTATTTATCCGGAGATTACAAGGAATTTTTAAAAGCATTTCTTATTGAAGAGGATATAAAGGACTTAAGCTTAATTTTAAGAAAGCTGTCACGAGGAGATTCCTTAGATGGTATCAAGGAAGGGTTTATTCATTCTAAGTTATTTACTTGCTTGGACTTTGAAGAAATATTGACTGCCAGGAATATTGAACAATTAATAAAGAAATTAAAGGGCTCGATTTTCTACAATGGAATAAAAAATATGTCAAATACGGATGTTATAAACCGGGAGTTTCACTTTGAAATGAAATTATATTCAGTATTATATAAATCTCTGCTGGAAAGAGCCGAAAAGCTGGATCGTAATGACTCCAAGACCGCTAAGGATATTGTAGGTCTTAGAATTGATTTGCTGAATATCCAGTGGATTTACAGAGCCATAAAATATTATAACATTTCATCACATGAAATATATTTTTACAGCTTAGAAGGCGGCAATGTATTAAACGATGATGAAATAAGAAATCTTTGTTATTCAAAATCATTTGACGAATTTAAATTATTGGTAAATGATTATTTCAAATATGACCTTTTTAAAGATTTAAAGGATACAGATATTGATATAAATGTCGTAGTAGACGCTTATATGTTTAACTATCTTAAAAATAAAAATTATAAAAATATCGGGATAGTTATATCCTTCATATACCTGTTGGATAGTGTAATAAATGATTTGACATCTATTACTGAAGGAGTTCAATATCAAGTTCCTAAAGAAAAACTGAAAGAATATTTAGCATACAAGATATGAGAAAGGGAGGAGGCATTAGATGGCTATAGAAAAAATGGTTCTTTTAAAAGTAATCGGTTCATTAGATAACATGCATTCAATTTTAAAAGAACTTATATTTTGCGAAAATGCGCATTTAAATTTAAATGTGGAAAACAGCAGTGCATATAACAATTTTTTAGCTGTTCATCAATATGAATCAGAAATAATCGGTTCTCCTATTTACAATATTGTTGATCCTGATAACATTCACAACAGCTGCAGCAATTGCTTAAGCTCTGTAGAGGAATTAAGTGAAGGATTAAATATCAAGTTATATGTAGACAAAGAACTGTTGCTTGAAAGTGATTACAGTTTTGAAGATGCAAAAAAGGATTTAGCGATTATTCAATTATCTATTGGCGGCAGAGTAAGAGAAATTAAAAGTAAGCAAGATAAGATTGATGAGCTTATTGAGTTAAGAAACAAAGTCAAAAGTATTGTTGACAAGGATGTTGATTTCAGTAAAATATCTGATTTGAATTATTTTGAATATGAAATCGGCTCTTTTGCAACTGAAAACAAATCAAGGTTAAAGAAGAACTATGAAAATTTAAGTGCAATAGTATTAAAAATAGGTTATATAGCTGATTCAAACGATGACTTGTATATGATTATATATCCGAAACAATTTAAAGAGGAAACAGATAATCTTCTTAAATCACTTAATTGGAACAAACTGGTCATTCCGGACGAATATTCGGGCACAGCTTCAGATATACTTCAGCAAATGGATGCAAAAATCGTGAAGTATAAAGAGGAAATAGACTGCTTGACAAGCTCAATAGAAAATGAAAAAAATAAAAATTCTGAATTACTCTTGAAAATTTACAACGTTTTCAGGCTGGAAGATAAAATTGCAGAGTTAGAGCAGAAAGCTGATTTTGGTAATAATTCATTTGCCATAGATGTATGGGTCAGAGAAAGCGATAAGGAAGATATAGAAAATGCAATTGCACGTTCATCGAACAAATATAAAATTTCAGCTACAAAACGGGAAGATTTAGGAGACGATGTAGTAGCTCCAACCAAGTTAAAAAATAACTGGTTCTCAAAACCGTTTGAGATGATAGTAAATATGTATGGATTACCTGCATACGAAGAGCTTGATCCAACACCCTTTGTTTCAATAACATTCTGTTTAGCATTTGGAATAATGTTCGGTGACATAGGACAAGGTTTTATTTATGTATTAGCAGGTTTATTATTGCGTAAGAAGATGGAAGCACCTGCAGGTCTGGCTATCAGATTAGGTGTGAGTTCAATGATTTTCGGCTGTGTTTACGGAAGTTTGTTCGGTTTGGAACAACATGAACTTCCATGGCTTCCAAGCTTAATTGAAGGCGGACCATTAAGTACGGACAATATACCAATGATTCTCGTTGCGGGTGTTGTATTTGGTATTATTGTATTAACCGCATCCTATATTTTCGGTATAATTAATTCATTGAAAAATGGCGATATAGAAGAAGGGATATTTGGCAGAAACGGTATTGTTGGCTATGTCTTCTTTATTAGCTTCATACTTACAATTGTTGCCTTAATTAAAATAATAAATATACCAATGAGTATTCCGTTAACAATTCTTTTATTGAGCTTAATAGTTTTAATATTAAAAGAACCTATAACCAACTTAGTTTTAAAACAAAGACCTTTATTCCATCATGGTGCAGGAGCTTATCTGACTGAAAGCATATTTGAAGCAGTAGAAACTATATTAGGTACTTTAAGTAACTCTATATCCTTCGTGCGTGTAGGAGCTTTTGCATTGAACCATGCGGGTTTATTTTTGGCATTTTTAGTTATATCAAGAATGATGCCTAACATGTTTTTGCAAATATTTATATTAATAATTGGGAATATACTGATTCTTACACTTGAAGGATTAGTTGTGTTGATTCAGAGCCTTCGTCTGCATTATTATGAAATGTTCGGAAAATATTTCAAAGGCGGCGGAGTAGCGTTTAGACCAATTAAATTAAACTAGATAAAAATATTTAATAATTAAAAAGGAGAATAAAAATCATGCAAATTATATCTTTAATTTTAGCAGCAGCAGTTTCAATAGGAACAATAGTTTATGGTTATAAGGCAATGAAAAATGGTAAAAAAGGAAGTATAAAAAAAGCAATTTTAACGACTGTATCAGCTTTTATGTTAGTTATGTCCGGTGTTATAATATCAACAATTTTCGGTGGAAACGTATTGGCTGAAACGGCAGCTCCGGCAGCAGATGCCGCATCAAAGGCTGGTATTTCATTAGGAGAAGGTTTTAAATATTTAGCAGCAGCTTTATCAACAGGTATAGCGACAGTAGCAACAGGTATAGCGGTAGGATCAGTTGGTTCATCAGCTATCGGCGCAATTTCAGAAGATCCGTCATTACTTGGTAAGACATTAATTTTCGTTGGTATGGCAGAAGGTATTGCTATTTACGGTATGATTATATCAATCTTAATCCTGTTCGTTTAATATTAATGAAAAGAGATGAAATATGAAATCATTTTTAATAAGTGATAACAGAGATACATGGGTTGGACTAAGATTAGTCGGTATTGATGGTGTCATTGTCAAAGACAGAGAAAATGCATTGAAAGAAATGAAGGATGCTGTGAAGAATCAGGAAATCGGAATTTTGATTCTTACTGAAAAGATTGTTGATATGATTAAAGAAGAATATTATGAGTATAAATTAAGATCCAAAACTCCTTTGATCATAGAAATTCCTGATAGACACGGCTCTATCAGAGAATATAATGCCATAAAAAATTATATAAGAGATTCGGTTGGCATTCATATATAGAGGTGATTTATGATTACAATAGAAGAAAAAATCAAACTTTTTTACAAGCTTCTTACTCAATCAATGGATATTCATTTAGCTGAAGATTTGAAAGAAACAGAAGACAATTATAAGTATAAAATCCAAAGATTGAAATCCGTTGCCGACAAGGAAGCAAAAGATATAGAAGAAAAGGCAGTTCAAAGAGTTGAAGTTAGACGTGCAGAAAGCTTAAGTAAATCAAAAGTAATCATAAAAAAAGATATTATGGCATTAAAAGAAAAATATTATGTAATTTTTATGGATAAATTCAATGAAAAATTAGCAGAATTTGTTCAATCTAAAGAGTATAAATCTTATTTGTCAAATATAATATCAAGAGTTGTTACTGAGATTAAAAGCTTTGGAAGCTGCGATTTATTAATATATATGTCTAAAAATGATATCGATAAATACAGTGATTTTGTTAAAGCGGAAATAAACAAAGAAATTAGCTTCAATGTAAGCTTCAAATCAAATCCGGATATAATCGGAGGTTTGATAGCTGAAATAAAAGAAAAAAATATTAAAATAGATTCATCTATAGACGCGGTTGTCGAGGATAATAAGATGTATATTATGCAGACAATATTTGAAGCATTAGAGGTAGGTGATTATAATGGCTAATATTGAAGGAATAGTCAGTTCAATAAACGGACCTGTTGTTAAAGGTCTCAACATGGGCTCATTTAAGGTTCATGAGATGGTTACGGTAGGTAAACAAAAGTTAATAGGTGAAGTCGTTTCAATAGAAGGAAGCATAGCCACCGTACAGGTTTATGAGGAAACTGAAGGATTGAAAGCAGGAGAAATTATTTATTCTACAGGGACTCCGTTATCAGTTACCTTAGGACCGGGTATGATAGGCAATATTTTTGACGGAATTCAAAGACCGCTGGAAAGAATTCAAGGTATGAGCAAGGATTTCATACCTGAAGGAATAGGCTTGATATCTATTGATGAAAATAAAAAATGGGATGTAACTGTTACAGTAAAGGCCGGCGATAAATTAAATGCGGGCGATGTGTATGCAACAGTTCAGGAAACTCATAGAATCCTTCACAAGGCCATGGTTCCCTACAATGTAAAAGGAACCGTAACAGAAGTTAAAAACAACGGTGAATATACTTTAAACGATACAATTGTTGTTTTAGAAAAAGATAATAAGGAAACAGTAGATTTAACATTATGTACAAAATGGCCTGTCAGAAGGCAAAGACCGATAAAGGAAAGATTGCCGATTTACAAGCCGTTAATTACCGGTCAAAGAGTTATAGACAGCTTTTACCCAATAGCAAAGGGCGGTACAATCGGACTTCCCGGTGGTTTTGGAACAGGAAAAACTGTTACCCAGCATCAATTGGCAAAATGGAGCGACGCCGATATAATTGTATACATCGGCTGCGGAGAACGCGGAAACGAAATGACGGATGTTTTGGAAGAATTCCCTAAACTTATAGACCCCCGTACAAACAGACCGTTGATGGAAAGAACCGTGCTTATTGCCAATACTTCAAATATGCCGGTTGCGGCACGTGAAGCAAGTATCTATACAGGTATTACGATGGCTGAATATTACAGAGATATGGGATACGATGTTGCCATAATGGCGGATTCCACATCGAGATGGGCAGAGGCACTACGAGAAATCTCGGGACGACTTGAAGAAATGCCTGCAGAAGAAGGATACCCTGCGTATCTGCCTTCAAGATTAGCGGAATTCTATGAAAGAGCCGGATGCGTTAAAACATTGAACGGACAGGAAGCATCAATTACAATTATAGGTGCGGTATCCCCTCCGGGCGGCGATTTCTCAGAACCGGTAACCGAAAACACAAAAAGATTCGTAACCGGATTTCTGGCACTTGATAAAAAGCTTGCGTATGCAAGACATTATCCTGCTATAAACTATCTTACAAGCTATTCAGGCTACGTTGATATGTTAAGCGACTGGTATGATCAAAATGTTTCATCCAATCTGCTTAACCTGAGACATAAAATGATAGTGCTTTTACAGGAGGATGAAAAGCTTAACGAAATAGTACAGCTTGTCGGTGAAGATGTGCTTCCGAACGATCAGGCATTGGTATTGGAAACCGCAAGAATGATTAAAAAAGGATTTTTACAGCAAAATGCTCTTCATTCTGAGGATTCCTACGTTACCTTGGAAAAACAATACAAAATGCTTAAATGCATAGATACATTCTATGAAGAAGCTCTTCAATGTGTAAAAATAGGTATTCCTATATCTGTAATCAGAAAGGAAGCCGTAATTCAGGATATATTGAAGATTAAATATGACATTCCAAATGATAAATTAGAGTTATTGGATGTTTTAAATGAAAATATAATAAAAGCATTTAATGACTTAAGACAAAAGTATGAATAGGGAGTGTTTAGATGAAAAAAGAATATTTAAAATTAGAAAAGATTGAAGGTCCATTAATAATTCTTTCCGGAATTGAAGACGCTTCCTATGGAGAAACAATTAACATCAAGGTTGATAATGAGGAAGTCCGAACAGGAAAGATAATTAAAATTGAAGGCGATAAAGTAATAGCACAGGTGTTTGAAGGTACTGCAGGTATTTCTACCGACAATGCTTCTGTTAAATTTACCGGTAAACCATTGCAGATTCCGTTGTCAAAGGAAATATTGGGAAGAACATTCAACGGAGTAGGTGAGCCTATAGACGGAGTGTACCAGGTTATTTCCACAGAGAGAGAAAATATTAACGGAAGACCAATAAACCCTGTAGCGAGAAGATATCCCAAAAACTTTATACAGACAGGTTTTTCTGCCATTGATGCTTTAATGACATTAATCAGAGGTCAAAAGCTTCCGATATTCTCCGGTAACGGTATGGCCCATAACGAATTGGCTGCACAAATAGTAAAGCAGGCAAAAATTAAGGGAGCTACAAGCGAAAATTTCGCAGTTGTGTTCGGGGCAATGGGAGTCAGACACGACGATGCCGACTATTTCAGAAAGAGCTTTGAAACGGCAGGAGTTTTAGACCACGTTGTTATGTACATCAATACCGCAGACGATCCCATAATCGAGAGAATTTCTGCTCCCAGATGTGCTCTTACTGCAGCAGAATATCTGGCATTTACTCACAGTATGCACGTGGTTGTTGTTTTAACCGATATGACAAGCTACGCAGAAGCTCTTCGTGAAATATCATCTGCAAGAGAAGAGGTTCCTTCACGTAAGGGTTATCCCGGTTACTTGTATTCCGACCTTTCAACAATCTATGAAAGAGCCGGCATGCTTAAGAGCCGCGAGGGTTCAATAACACTTATTCCTATACTGACGATGCCTAATGATGATATAACTCATCCTATACCTGACTTAACAGGATTTATCACAGAAGGTCAGATAGTTTTAAACAGAGAATTAAATCAAAAGGGTGTTTATCCTCCTATAGATATACTTCCGTCACTTTCACGTTTAATGAAGGACGGTATAGGTGCGGAGTATACGAGAGAGGATCATGCTGATTTACAAAGTCAGATTTATGCATCTTATTCAAAGGTACAGGATATAAGAAGCTTATCTCAGATTATAGGTGAAGATGACTTAAGTGATATAGACAGATTATACTTGGACTTTGGCCGTGAATTAGAAGGTAAATTCATCGCGCAAGGCAAGAATGAGAACAGAAGCATTAATGAAACTTTAGATTTAGGATGGCATATCTTATCAATTCTGCCTGTTACAGAGCTTGACCGTATGAAGACAGAATTAATAGAGAAATACTACGATTATAACAGGGAGAGATAGTTATGGCTGTATTGGTTGCACCTACTAAATCGAACTTAATAAAAGCCAAGTCATCATTAGCACTTTCTATTAAAGGGTTTGAGCTTCTTGACAAAAAAAGAAATGTTCTGATAAAGGAAATGATGGTATGGGTAAACAGAGCAAGAACAATGCATAATGAAATATATGTAGTTCTTGAAGAAGCTTACGGAATATTACAAAAGGCAAATGTAACCCTTGGTGTTAAAAATGTAGAAGATATGACCTACAGCATACCAAAGGAAGCATCCTATGACATTTTGTTGAAAAGTGTTATGGGAATTGATATCCCCACCATCAAGCATAAGGCTGACGACGGATTTAATCCTGCCTACGGCTTTTACAATTCAAATGCTTCCCTTGATGAGGCAAGACAAAAATTTGAAGTTGTAAAAGAAAAAATATATGAATTAGCCGAAGTAGAAAATTCTGTGTTTAAACTGGCTAAGGAAATAGAAAAAACAAAAAAAAGAACAAATGCTTTAAAATATGTTCAAATTCCCAAATATAAAGAAATGGTTAAATATATACAGGAAGTTTTAGAAGAAAAAGAAAGAGAAGACTTTTTCAGATTAAAACGACTTAAAGGTAAGAAATAGTAATGAAAAATAAGGAATTATGCATATGCGTAATTCCTTATTTTAATTGTAAATTTTTAATTGCTTTTCAATGTTGTACTCATTAAATCCTTGCCTGTCTTAACGTTAGGAAATATATCCTTTGCATACTTTATAAATTCTTCCGGTCTGTTCATGGAAGGGCTGAAATGTGTGAGCCACAGCTCCTGTACATTTGCATCCCTCGCAATTGTCGCTGCCTCCGAAAATATCATGTGCATTTTTTCCTTGGCATTTTCAAGCTGTTCGTCCTCACCGTACATACCTTCACATATGAATAAATCAGACTCCATAACGATGTCTTTGATATGCTTAACCGGTCTCGTATCTGTTACATACGAAACCTTAATCGGCTTTCTCGGCTCTCCCAAAACCATATCTGGCGTATAGACATTATCATCAAACTCTACACTGTTTCCATTATGCAAGCTTTTCCAGAATTTAACCGGAATATTTAATTTTTTAGCTATATCAGGCTGGAAATGAGGCTTTAAAGAAAGCTCCAGGCTGTATCCCAGGCAATTGATGTGATGCTTTAACGGAATTGAAGTTATTTTGAACCCGATTTGTTCAAATACCTGTGGCTTAGTGTCATGAAGCTCAGCAATGCTTACCTCATAAGGAAGAAATCCGCACACTATTAACAGTGAATTAATATATTTAGTGCTGCCTCTCGGAGCGATAATATATAATGGTTCTGTTCTTCCTTGATTTCCTATTGTTAATAAAAGTCCGGGAAGTCCTGCCACATGATCTGCATGGCAATGAGTAATCAGTATTGTGTCAATTTTATTCATACTAAGTCTGCCCTTATGTAATGAAATCTGAGTTCCTTCACCGCAATCTATAAGGATGGACCTGCCGTTATATTCTATCAGGCAGGAAGCCAAAAATCGCTCGGGAAGAGGTATCATTCCTCCTGTGCCTATCAGTGTTACATTTATCATTTTTATCACCTGTTTTAAATGTTTATTTATCATTATATCTGTTATTTCCACGATTATCAATAATAATTTGTCAAATACAGATGTTCTGAAGGGTGTCAAGGGTGTCAAGGGAATGTCAAGGGTGTCAAGGGGACGGGGTTAGTGACAACATTAAAATACAAATCAGAGCAGATATTATGCCAAGCATAAATTTGTATGCAACGTAATTTTTCAAATTTAATTCAAACTTGTCGGTAACGGCAAAAGTCTGAAAAATTACCGACATCCCCGAAAAGCTTACGAGGAAATTTATTATTATCAATTTCAATTCCAAAGGTACGTATGAGGATGATGAAATAATGCTGCATCCGTTGGTAAGTTCCAATGAACCGACTACTAAAGAATAAATAATATCCTTAATATAGGGGCTTAAGCTTATTGTATCAGACAATGATGTTAAAATTTCATTAAAAAAGTTGGAGAAAACAGAAAATATAACTATCACACCACCCACAGTCAATATACCTGTTACAGATTTATATATTGATGAACTGAAAGCGTGATGAAAAGTAGACTGTGACTGTCTTACGCTTTTTCCTTTATTACTGTAAGGAGTATTGTTTTTAATAAAAAAGCTAAGAATAATTGCACCAATAAAATGGGGAACAGCAATATATTTAAATAAATTAAAATTATTAAGCATAGAAAAGGATATGGCTCCCGCAATAAATTGAAAGCTGCAATTATTTGTGAAAGAAATCAAATAATTTGCTTCCTTTTCATTTATTCTTTTATTTTCAAGCATAGTATTTATTGTCATGGCGCCGGAAGGATAACCCGATACAAAGCTGATAAAATATGGGATCATGGCATATTTATTTTTAAGAAATTTTTCGGATATAAATGAAAACCTTTCAAAAACTCTGTATATAAAATTATACTTAAGCAATATATTAGACAAAACTGACATTGGAAACAGATACGGAATTATATTGGTAACCCATATTTTTAATCCGTTAAAAGCACCCTCAGATACCGTAGCAGGCCTTAAAATAAATAAACTAATCAATAATAGAATTAAAATAGGAATAAAATTTCTTCTGAACATAAAACAACCCCCCATAACACATTTTATTGTTAACGAGGGGTTATTATGTTTAAATAACTTGCGTTTTTTTGTATTCTTCATTACGAGGCAACAGGCAAGGGGACGCTTTGTTTGCCATGCTTAAGGGTGACAAGCAGTGGCGGATCATCAGTAGTTGAATGCATTAACGCCCGTAATTGAAAGCGAAAGCGACCTGAAAAATTCCTTTTGACCGATCCTTGACATTGGAATTTCCACACCGGATTTCATTGTGAGTGTTTTATAGTCATCACTTACCTGCTCAATATTAAAAAAATTAACAATATATCCTTTGCTGCATTTTATAAAATAATTTGCGTCCAGCTCGGTTAATATCCCGGACAGGGAATTCGTCACTTCCATAGTTTCTCCGCTGCTAAGGTAAAAAACCGATTTATTCTTTTCCTTATAAATACATTCGATGTCTGAATGTTGAATCAGTCGGGACATTTTTGCATTTTTTGCCGCATAGATACCGTAGGGACAGGTGTGTGTGGATTTAACTGCTTCATGCATATGTTTTTTAAGCTCTTTTTGAGTCAAAGGGAGCTTCAGTTTTCCGTAAGCATATCGCACAGTCTGCCGGTCGAAATTTTTGTAAATTTTCAGCAGATATCGCAGAGTACCCTTTTCACTCACCATAAAAAGCATGTAATCATCCCTGAGCAAAAATTCCCTCAGAAATTGTTCCGAGTCGGAAATCCGGTGTATTTCAAAGGGAATATCATTTTCATTCATGTATTCGGATAACACATCCTCTGCTTGATTCAGCTTTTCAGCGTCTCCGTATAAGGCAATTTTATTTTTCATATTAATCAATCCTTCTGTTTTGGTTAATAAGGCATTGTATTTGTATACATTTGATACGTATATATTTACATTTGGGAAATGTGATTATTTCAACGGAAATTTAAGTTGTTGCGAAATGAAGATGCAGTTCGTGAAGAAAAACCCGAAAAAACGCAACCTCATTTTGAATATATATGCTGCATTCTAATCGTCAAGAGCTTTAAGATCTGCCAGCCTCGAAACCGACATTGAATATGCTTCTGCAAACTTTTCAAAATATCCTTCTGTCATCAGGACCTTGGCACCTGATTTGAACTCTATAACCCTGCTGTTTTTTTCCGAACGGTGTATTTTATGGATATTACGTGTATTTACAATAACTCCTATGCAGCATTTTGCAAAATACCTTCTGTTGATTTCGTCATTTACCTTTCCTATATTCTTTGAGATAATTTCCTTGTCTCCGTTTGTCAGGTACATTATAGTTTTTTTATCATCACTATGGATGTAATCTATTTCTTCGTAAGGTATTTTACGTGTTAAACCGCGGTGAGCTACGGTATATTCACCGGAGGAATAAAAGCCTGCCAGCTCCGGGTTTCTCATGAGCTTCTCGTTTATTTCCTCAGACGTGGGCGGAAAACTCATAGTACCTTTGGCAATATAATAGTCGTGCTTGCTGCCGTTACCTTTAATTACATAAGCAGTACAGCCGTCCAGGCATGCCACAATAAGCCGGTAATATCTGTTGTACAGATAATTTTCCATGAGCTCCTGCGGATTTGACAAATAGCGAAAACTAAAGGAAATTTTGTTTTCCTCAAGAGGCTTCTGCAATGCTTCTTCCAGAATTTTACGCTCCCGGGCACTGCCGTACAACAATATTTTCAGCATGAACACCACTCCTGTACAGTATTAGTATCATTGTATTCTTCAATTCATAAATTGTTACAGCTTGTTCTTTTTATGTCTTTGGAGACTATCCAATTATTTGTGAAAGAAATCAAATAATTTGCTCCATTTTTGCTTATATGAGCATAAACACCCTGCATAACACATTTTATTGTTAACGAGGGGTTATTATGTTTAAATAGCTTGCATTTTTTATGTATTCTGCATTTGTTTTTCTGTCCTTAAAAGGAAGGTAATATATATTGGTTGATTTATTTGTAAGCTTAAACAGCGGTGATTTTTCCGCTTCTATTTTATTTTTATTATAATCTGAATAACGGTTAATAACGGCAGTGTCGTTTGACTTGGCATATCGGATGATGTCCCTGCCGGTATCATTAAAAGCTAAAATCTTTATATAACTGTCAACATTAGTTAACATAAACGATTTTATGTCATCTTTTTTTACATCCAACAATATATTCAGCAGCATTCTTCTTAATTTAGAATATGTATATCGCTTGGATTTTAAAGACATTATGAAATCATCTACATTGTCGTGCTTAAATACATTTTCATAGATTTTATTGTTAAGTCCTTCTGACACCTCGTAAATATTGTTTAAGCCGTCAATCCCAAGCTCTAATATTTTATAATAAATAATATCGAGGTAATTGTTGAGATTATTGAAGCCCTTAAATTCGCTATAAAATGAATTTACAGCGTCATTGCTTTTTTCCGTTAGGGAATTCATATGCTCTGATGAACCGGACAAAATACTTTTTCTTATTGCCGTTGCACTGTCATACCTGCCTGAAACCGTGATATCATTGTGACCCTTGCCGATCCTTTTTACCGGCGCAAAATCACAATTTAAATTATGTCTGATGGTGCTTTTAATATATTCTATTGCAAGCACGTTGTTGGGAGAACCTATGACATCGTGGGTGTTTATGCCAAGTACTGAAACAACTACGTTTGTTAAAGCACTGGGATAGGACAGACCTTTATCCATTTCCTTCTTTATATCAATGCCGAATTTCGGATTCAACTGAACAGATGCTATACTTTTCAAAAGCTCCACATCCTCACTTTCACAGCCAAAGCTCAGAGCACTGACAGGTATTTTTTTCAGTTCCTTAACGGCGGCATTTGCAAACATCTCCGCATTCTGAAAGGAAAAGGGTATCGGAAGCTCAATAACCAGATCAGCACCGCCATATACTGCAGCTTCGGCACGTCTGTACTTATCTATTATGGCAGGCTCTCCACGCTGCACAAAATTACCGCTCATTACAACAACAACACCATCACAAGCAGTTTTTTCCCGTGCCACCTTCAATTGATATTCATGTCCCTTATGAAAAGGATTATATTCAGATACAACACCTGTTATTTTCATAATACCACCAAGTTATTCATTATAACGGATAATATACCACAAAATTGACAAAACATCAAGAAAACATAAAATTGTCCAAAATTATCAGAAGCGATGATTTTGGATTTTTGATAAAAAAATAAATGTTTTACATTAAGTTGATATTGTGCGCACAATGTGGTATAATATATAGAAAATAAGGAGGTGAATTTATGGCAAAAACTTCAAATATAAATGTACGTATTGACCCGGAAACAAAGTCAAATGCTGAAAAGCTATTTGCCAGCTTTGGTATTACTATTACGGATGCAATAAATATATTTTTGCATAAATCCATTATGGAAGGTGGTCTGCCATTTGAAGTGAAGTATCCTCACTATAATACAGAAACAAATGTTGCTGTGCAAGAGGCAAGAGCAATAATGAATGGACAAATAAAGGCTAAAGAATATTCTTCTGCTAAAGCATTGTTTAAAGAGCTTGATGCGGAGGGGGATGATGAACCATGTTAAATAAACAAGACAGGAGTGCCTTTAAAATCACTGGAATATTTGTACTGTCCCCTGTGCGGTAAGCAATTGTCCGTTGAAAACGTGAAAATCAGCCGCAAATTACAACACGATATACAATCAATTATATATTTATTTTACTCCATATACATTTGTTATTTAAATAAAATTTTCTGTATTGCGTTTACCATGCAGTACACGATAAATTTTAACTGTGTTGTTATCCTCATCTACTTGATAGAAAATCAGATAATCATATAGGATGACTGCTTTTCTGTAAACCGGATTATATTTGTATTGACCATACATAGGGGGATTATCTTTAACATTAGTACAGAATTTCTTGAAACTTTCCCTGAATTTTTCAGAAGGCTTTTCACCAAATCCTGATAAATGTATGTGTATTTCCTTTAGATCATCCTTTGCCAATCTTAATATGGATATTTTCATAGTCATATCTATTCCCAGCTATCCCATTCATTAAACAATTCTTCAGTACTCATCCATTCTCCGGGATTTTCAGCTGCTTTTTCAGCTTCGGCTAATTTTTCTTTTACATATCGGATATGTAAAAATTCCTCATATTTAGAAAATTCCTCATATGGAATTAAAACCGCTTCGCTTTTGCCGTTGTTTGTTATAATAACGTGGTCTCTGTTTTTAATAATTGAAGCAAGCTCAGGATAATTATTTCGTAAATCACGAACAGCCTTAACATGGGTATTAAACATAATATACCTCCAATCCTTTGTGATACATATTGTATCACAAAGATGAAAAAATATCAACGAAAAATCTTGATTTTAATGTAATGAACGCACATCATCCGCAAAAGATGAATATGTGAAATCAGATAAATTATCTGATTATATTTTTCCAAACTGTTTTTCTATTATTTTTATTTGATTTTTTACATAACAATGATATAATATACAAGGTTATGGTAAATATTTAGCAAGCGGTGATAAAATGAGTTTAACTTTTATAATAGGCGGAGCAAGAAGCGGAAAAAGTACATATGCGGAATTAAAGGCAAAGGAATACGGCGAAAAGGTCGTATATATTGCAACCGCAGTTATTACAGATGAGTCAATGGCTGAAAGGGTAAAAAAGCACAGAGAGCAGCGTCCGGTGTCATGGAGTACTGTCGAGATGTATTCAGATTTTGAAAGATTAGTCGAATACAAAGAATTCATGGACAATGAGGTTGTATTGATTGATTGCATGACAACACTGATAGGAAACTATATGTTTGACAGCAAAATTAATTTTGATACTTGCTCGCCGGAGGAAGTAAATAATTTAGAAATAAAAATAACCGAAGAAATTTTTTCCTTAATAAACGTTTGTAAAGCTAACGATAAAAAATTAATTATGGTTTCAAATGAGACAGGCTTAGGTGTTGTACCACCATATTATATGGGTAATTATTTCAGAGACATAAGCGGAAGAATAAACCAAAAAATTACGGTCGCATCAGATTTTATGTATTTTGTTTTATCAGGTATACCTATAAAGCTTAAGCACAAAGGGGAAATGATAAAATGGCAAGAGGATTTCTAATTCTTATTTCTTTTTTTACAAGAATTCCAATTGGAAATAAAATCGAATATGATGAAGAAAGCTACGTAAAGGGATTATCCTTATATTCCCTTATGGGTGCAGTTATAGGGCTCTTTTTAGCAGCGATATATCTAATTTTTAACAATGTATATATTACATTTTTCAAAGGCCTTATACTTACTATAGCTTATATCATTATAACCGGCGGCATACACCTTGACGGAACTGCAGATACATCGGACGGTATATTTTCAGGAAGAACCGGGGAGCGCATATTTGAAATTATGAGTGATTCTCATATAGGCTCATTTGGTGTACTAAGCTTGATTTTAGTAGTTATTTCCCAAATCATTTTATTTTCTTACACTGATATATTTACTGTATTTATGATGCCTGTTGTGGGACGAGCAAGTGTCATCGTTGCATCTTGGGGTAAAAAATATGCCAAGAATTCAAAGGGCATGGGAACATTATTTATAGAATCAATTAATAATAATGTTTTGATAATAAATCTATTGGCAGTATTGCTTTTAATTTTATTAATTCCATACAGCTTTATATTTTTAATTTCTGTAATTGCAACCTTGATGATATCCTACTTCATGTCCTGCAAAATAGAGGATAAAATAGGCGGCATGACAGGTGATACCTGCGGCTTTGTTTTGGAAATAAGCCAAATAATTTTTATGATGATAATACTTTTTCTAAAGGGATAATTATGATATACTTAGTTCGACACGGAGAATCAGAAGCAAACATACAAAACAGATTCAGCGGCATAACGGATGTGGATCTGTCAGATAAAGGCAGAAAACAAGCGGCAACAGCAGGCGATAACTTAAAGACGTACAAAATTGATTATGTCTATTCAAGCCCTTTAAAAAGAGCAAGGGAAACTGCCGAAATAATTTGTGATGTAAATAATATAGATGTGGATCAAATAATAATAGAGAACAACTTAATTGAAGTTAATTTCGGACTCTTTGAAAATATGACCTGGGATGAAATAAGAGAAAGCCACAGAGAAGAATCGGAAAATTGGATATCCCATAAGCATAAATATAAATTCCCCGAAGGTGAGTCTTATGACGATATTGTAAACAGAATTTCTTTCTTCGTGGATAATGTGCCGGATAACTCATTGATAGTTACACACTTTGGAGTTATACAATCAATATTATTGTATCTTGATATGGTAGACGACAATAATTTGTGGGATCATAAGATTGATAATTGTGATATTGTCATATTAGACAAAAATAAAGGCAAAATAGAAAAAATAATCAAGAACGCGTCATCCTGAGCGTAGCGAAGGATCTCATTTTTTACAGCTTTAAAATCTAAAAGATTTTATATAAATTAAAAACTTGGAGGAAAACATGAATGTATTAGTAATTAACTGCGGAAGCTCATCATTAAAATATCAATTAATCAACATGAATGATGAAAGTGTTTTGGCTAAAGGTCTTGTTGAAAGAATAGGAATCGAAGGAAGTGTTTTAAAACACGAAAAAACAGGTCAGAACAAAGTAGTTATTGAAGAAGTAATGAAAAATCATAAGGATGCTATTAATCTTGTATTAAAAGCATTAGTTGACGAAAATCATGGTGCGGTAAAAGATTTAGGTGAAGTGGATGCAGTTGGACACAGAGTAGTTCATGGTGGTGAAAAATTTGCAGGTTCGGTAGTAATTACGGACGAAGTTGTAAATGCAATGAAAGAATGTATTGAACTTGCACCATTGCACAACCCGCCAAACATCATCGGTATAGAAGCTTGTCAGGAATTACTGCCGGATGTACCGATGGTAGGGGTATTCGATACTGCGTTCCATCAGACAATGCCTGCAGAATCATACATTTATCCGCTGCCTTATGAATTATATGAAGAAATGGGAATCAGAAGATACGGCTTCCACGGAACATCACACAAATATGTTTCCGAAAGAGTTGCTGCTTTGACAGGAAAAAGCTTGGAAGGCATGAAAATAGTTACCTGCCATTTAGGTAACGGTGCAAGCTTGACAGCTATAAAAGACGGAAAATCCTTTGATACAACCATGGGTATGACTCCTCTTGAAGGACTTGTAATGGGAACAAGATGCGGTGATATAGACCCTGCAATTGTTACTTACTTAATTAATAATAAGAAAATGACAGCCGAACAGGTTGATAATTTAATGAATAAAAAATCAGGTGTATTAGGAATTTCAGGAGTAAGCAGTGACTTCAGAGATATTGAAGCAGCAGCAAAAGAAGGCAATGAAAGAGCTCAGCTTGCTTTAGAAAAATTTGACTATACCGTAAGAAAATATATCGGTTCCTATGCGGCAGCTATGGGCGGATTGGATGTAGTAGTATTTACTGCCGGCTTAGGAGAAAATTCTGCTTCTAACAGATGCAATATTTGTAAAGGTCTAGAATTCCTTGGAATTGAAATCGATGATTGCAGAAATGATATAAGAGGTCAGGAAGTAGAAATATCAAAACAAGGATCAAAAGTAAAAGTATTTGTTATACCAACAAACGAAGAAGTAATGATAGCAAGAGATACAAAAATGCTTGCAGGAAAATAAATTATTGTCATTGATATGAATAAGCGTAAATCATGTGCTTGTGTCATTCCGAACGTTAGTGAGGAATCTCAGCATTTAAACGGCCGAAAGGCCGTTTTTGTTGTTCAGAAAAGTAATAATTTGTCACAAAATATTGAAAATTATAGGATGTTGTAATATAATAATAGATAGTGTGATATAGGGTATAATAATATAAGGGAGTGGGAAAATGAACAGATACTTCATAGCCGTTTGTGATGATGAAGAATTTGCACTGTCTCAAATTTCGGGAGCGGTTAAAAAAGAATTTGAAAAATCAGGAATGAATGTTGATATAACCGTATTCAATGAACCTAAGCTATTGCTTGAATTAAACAGGACAAGCAGTTTTGATGTGATTTTTCTTGATATAGATATGCCAAAATTAGATGGAATAGAAACTGCAAGGATAATTAAGAAACAGAATCCAGAATCACTGATTATTTTTGTAACAGGCAAGGACGAGCTTGTATATAAATCTTTTGAAGTTCATCCTTTTGGTTTTATCAGGAAACTCAAACTGAAAGAGGAGATTTCAAGTATTGTTGAAGACATAATAAAAGAGCTTTCAAGAAATGATTATATGCTTAATTTTAAAATAGAAGGGATTCATTATAAGCTTCTTATTGATGAAATTGCATACATCGAAAGTAAGGGTAATTATATTATTATCAACACAACAGATGGATTAACATATAAATATAAAGACAGCATTAATAAAAAAGAAATGGAATTGTCAGAACATGGATTTGTAAGAACCCATGAAAAGTACCTTGTTAACCTTAAATATATTTTCAAAATAAATAAAAGTAGTGTAACCGTAATTCAAAACTACAACATTCCGGTAAGCAGGAGCAGAATGAATGCGCTAAAGGAAGGTTTTTTAAACTATTATGGTCGTATGGGTTCAGGAGGGATATAAATGGATATATTATTCATTAAAATAATTGAATTTTCTGTTAATGTCTTCGAATCTTTTATAGCCGTGGAATTTGTCACTAAGATGAGCGAAACAAAATACATTGGAAGAAAACAGTATATTGCTTTTGGAATTGCTTTTTTATTGCTGATGATAAATGCCGAAATTTTTTATTACTTGCCTGATTTTCCTGATATTATGACATATATTGCTTTAATCATACTATTTATCTATAGCTTAATAGCATTAAAAGGAAAATTTTTTTACAGATTTTTTTCATGTGTAATGATAATGCTTATAATGATAGGAGTTAATTTTTTAACATCTCTAATTTTTGGAATAATATTTAATGTAAGAATCGAAGAATTAATGACTGAATTCAGTACATATAGATTTGTATGTCTTATTGTTTCAAAAATAATACTATTTATTGTAACCAGAATTCTTGTTAGGATGAAAGCTAAAGGAATTTCCAATATTAATGCTATTACGGTTACATCATTCACCGCTGTACCTATAATTACAATTGCTGTAATGGTTGTTATTACGGAAGTTTCCATTGAGTTAGAGCTAAATGACAGGAATACTTTTTACCTGTTATTGTCGTTTATCGGTATGATTGTAATAAATCTAGTTTTCTATGCACTGCTTGCAAAACTAGATAGAGAATACAGTCTTCAAACTGAAAACCGTCTTCTTAAACAAAAAAATTCTTTGCAACTCGAATATGTAATAAAGACAAATGCTTTGAACGAGGAAATCCGAGCTATCAGACATGACATGAAAAACAGGATAATATATTTAAAAGAAATTTTTTCAAAGGGAAGCTATGAGGAAGGCATATCCTACGCTGACAATATTATAGAAAAAATTGACAGCATGCACAAACTGATTAATACAGGAAGATTTGCATTTGATGCGGTAGTGAATGACAAGTTAACTGAGGCAGCGGATAAAAGCATATCCGTAATTTATAATATTATGTGTTCGCTTGACAATAACATGGAAGACGATGATTTGGTATCATTGATAGGAAATATATTTGATAATGCAATTGAGGGCTGTGAATACGCTCACGGTAGGAAAGAAATATATCTCGAAGCCAAAAAAGCACATTCATATTTATTAATCACCATAAAAAATACAGTCAGTGAATCTATATTGAAAAACAATCCACAATTAAATTCAACAAAAAAAGATGTAATAAATCATGGTCTTGGCATAAAAAACGTGAAAAAAATTGTCGGAAAATATAACGGTTTTGTAACATACGAAGAAGAAAATGACGAATTCATATGTAAAGTTATGTTATTAGTTTAATATTTGCCAAACTTATACAGAGGAGTACCAAACGTATACACCCATACATTTACATAATAAAAAATATCTGCTACATTTGAAATAAGATATTAATTGGAGATGATTCTCATGATTAATAAAATATCTAAAAATGTAGCAGTTTTTTTTATCAAAAACAATTTAATACAAGTAGATGAAATAGATATTTACATATATGGCTTACAACTTATTATTTCATCTATTCTTGGAATTTCAATTATATTATTTCTTGGAATCATTTCTGAACGTCTTACGGATTCATTAATTTTTCTGTTTTGTTTTATAATTTTAAGACAATACAGCGGTGGATATCATGCTAATTCATATTTAAAATGTAATTTATATTTTATAACAATATTCTTATTAACTGAAGCTGCCGTTATATATACGCAAGCAAAATATAAAGATGTTTTGACTGTCGGACTTATTTGTATAAGTTTTGTTATTATATTAAGATTTGCTCCTATCGATAATATAAATAAAAAGTTGAGTAACTCACAGAAGCTTAAAAATAAAAAAATAACCTTAATAATTTTTGTAATATTGATTACAATTTCAATATTCATGAAAGTAAATGATGTAAACTATTATTACAATATTGCAGTTACAATACTTTCAGTGACTGCTTTAATGATAATCCAAAAAATAAAGGAGGCAAAACAATGGAAGAATTAAAATATCTAATTTTAAAAAATATTGCGGAGCAAATTAAGAAAACTGCACAAGCGTCCGCAGGAACTACTTCTTTTTGGAATATGTATCAACCAAAAGAACCTAAAGTTATTGAGAGGATAGAAAAATAAAATTACTATAATTTGTTGAAGAGGAGATATTATACCTATGATTTCAATAAAAGAGGATTTAAAGCTCTTGAAAAATCTTAAAAAATATTTCTTACTGTCAATAAGAAAAATAATAATAATAGAATTTCTTGTTTTAATAGACATAGCAGTTCAAATAGTTCATCCAATTTTATGGGGGAAAATAGTTGTCGCCTTATTTGATAGAAATATTAATGATTTTTATTTGTATTTATCTTATATCGTTATTGCGATTCTCATTAATATGATAGTAGATTTTTGTGAAAAATATCTACGGCAAAAGCTCAACGAATCAATTGTTCTTGAGGTAAAGAAGGACATGTATAGTAAGGTCTTGGGCTTATCAATAGGAAAGATTACAAAGTTAAACAATGGCGAGCTTTTTAACAGATTAGAAAAAGATACATCTACAGTCGCTAACGGAATGATAGAAATTATATTTAGTGTTTCGACAAATTTAATAAAAATTATAGTTGTTGGGATCGTTATGATAAGAATGAACTTATATCTGGCTACTATTATTCTTATAGGTACTCCGTTTATTGCATTTATGGTATCAAAATTCGGGAAAAAAATAAGAAAATTAAATGAAGAAAATTTGAAGGTTCATGATCAGTACTACGGCTTTGTTCAGCAGATAGTAGGCGGAATGTTTGAAATCAAGGCAATGAGAATTTATAAAAATATAATTGAAAAATACAAAAAGCTAACTAAAAATGTTTATGATTCAAACATGAAAATGGCATTATACAACAACGGTTATTCATCCTTTGGAGATGTTTTTAATTTAATTATGGACATTTCAATTTTACTCGTTGGCGGAATTATGATATTAAACGGAACATTGGCTTATGAATATTTTATAGCATTTACATCTTATGAAAAACAATTCTCCAACGCATATATGAATATACTTAATATTAATATCAGGCTTCAGACCATGCTAACATCTATCGAAAGAATGTATAACTCTTTTGATGATAACGATTATTTATTTATACCAAGAAATGATATAAGCGATATAGAAGGAACTATTAAATTTAATAATGTTAATTTTAGTTATAACGGAACAGACGATATACTCAAAAATATAAATTTTGCTATAAAACCAAATACAATAACAGGGATTGTAGGCAGAAACGGATGCGGAAAAACAACAACGATTAATCTGATGCTTGGATTATATTATGTTGATGAAGGAAAGGTAACATTGGATGGTGTTGATATAAAATACATTTCAGAAGAAGTTCTGAAAAAAGGTATTTTTCCTTCAATACAAAATTCATTTTTGTTTAACTCATCAATTAAGGACAACCTTTTACTTGTTAAGCCTGATGCTACAATCGATGATATTATATATGCATGCAGAAAGGCAGGAATCCACGAATACATCATATCGCTTAAAGAAGGCTATGACACAGTGATAGGAGAAAACGGAGCAGAATTGTCGGGAGGACAAAGGCAGAAATTAGTGCTTTCAAGAAGCATACTCAGTAATTCAAAAATAATGATATTTGATGAAATCACATCGTCAATCGATTTTGAAACTACAAAAAAAATAAAAGATATATTTTACGAGCTTTCTGATGAGCATACCATAATTATTATATCACATGATGAATCTATGTTTGATATATATGACCAGATATTATTTATGGATGCCGGCGAAATAATACGAACAGAAGTAAGGGATAAAGCAGTATGAGCAAGGTAGTTATAATTGATAGTGGTATAAATAAGAAATATGCAAAAAACAATCTTAATGTAATAAAGTCATTATCGCTATATATAGACAAAAATAACAACATATCTGAGAAAGATGGTTTCGAATGTAATAATCCGCACGGAACAGCAGTAGCGGATATAATAGCAAGCATTAATCCTGATGCTCAAATAATCGATATAAACATTCTTGATGACAATTTAGAAACAAACGGATATATATTGCTGAAATCAATTGAAAGGGCAATTGAGATAAAACCCGATGTAATAAATTTAAGCTTGGGCACAAATAGCTTGAAATACATAATTCGAATGATAAAGCTTATAAGAAAGGCTGTAAAAAATAATATACATGTAGTGGCAGCATACGATAACAGCGGGAAGATTACATTTCCTGCAATGATAAAAGGCGTGATTGGGGTAAAAAGCATATCGCATTTTGGAAAAGAGAATTTTTCCAATCAATATGCCTGTAAACGAAACATATATTATGCACCGGGATGCAGTATTTATACATATAGCTTAGACGGTTCGGAATGCGAAAATATAATGTACGGTAACAGTATGGCGTCAGCTTATATAGCCGGAAAAATTTCACTTATTACAGATGAAAATATAGGAATTTCACATAAGGCAGTAATCAATATTATGAAAATTAATTTAAAATATGATTTTTAACAGGAGGTAAAAATGAACGTAGATGATATTAAAATGGGGAAAATGCTTGAATCATGGGAAGGTACAAGGGCTCAAACAATAACACTCGGGGTTACGGAAGCCTGTGATCTAAGATGCAGATATTGCTATATGACAGGCAAAAACAGCAACAGCCGTATGAGCTTTGAGACGGCAAAAAAAGCGGTGAATTTTGTTCTGTCAGAAGAAAGTGGATATTTTAAAGACAAGGAAAGTGTTATTTGGGATTTTATCGGAGGAGAACCATTTTTGGAAATCGACTTAATAGATAAAATATGTGATTACATTAAAATTGAAACATATAAACGTGGACATAAATGGTTTGACAGTTACAGATTTTCCTTTTCAACAAATGGTCTTACTTATGATACTCCTGCTGTACAAAAATATATAGAAAAAAATAAACGGCATGTATCAATAGGGATAAGCGTAGATGGAAATAAAATAAAGCATGATGCACAAAGAGTCTATGCAGATGGATCAGGATCGTTTGATAATGTTGCAAGAGTTGTACCTTTATGGACTAAGCAATTTCCTGACGCTATGACAAAAGCCACATTTGCCCATGATGATTTGATACATATTAAAGACAGTGTCATAGCTTTATGGAATATGGGAATTAAAACCGTAGCAGCTAATGTTGTATTTGAGGATGTATGGGAAGAAGGTGATGACGAAATATATGAGGATCAATTAATACAATTGGCTGATTACATATTGGAAAATAAACTGTGGAATGAGTGTTCTGTCAGATTTTTTGACCCTAATTCAGGCTTTCCGATGCTTAAGGAAGATTTAGATAAAAATTACTGCGGATCAGGCAATATGATATCAATCGACTATAAAGGGGACATATATCCATGTATAAGATTTACATCCTTTACTCTGAATAATTCAGAGGGATATAAAATAGGAGATATATATACCGGAATAAATGAAAATTTAGTCCGTCCTTTTAAGAATTTAATTACAGTTAACCAGTCTGAAGATGCCTGTATTGAATGTGAGGTAGGTTCTTCTTGCCCATGGTGTACAGGATTTAATTACGATGATGTAAACGGAGAAACATTGTTTCACAGAGCTATATATTTATGTAAAATGTGGAAAGCAAATATGAAAGTAAATGAATACTTTTGGAAAAGTCTTTCGGAAAAATTAAGCATTGAAAATCCAAGAGATAACATACGTAAAAGCAGGAAACAACTTGCTGAGTCTGAAGAAAATAAATTTATATTAATTATGACTCATGATAACATCGAGCCTCATTGCAGCTATACAAATAACAGAGATATTGATACCCAAATGACGGAAGGAACATTCGACAGCGTTATAGAATTCTGTAAAGATAATAATTATATACCTGTTGTATTAGGAAGTAATGTCAGAGATGACTCTTATATGAACATTGGAGGAACAGGTGAAGACACATCCATTTCTGTACATAATAATAGAGCTAAAAACAAAATAACAGAAAATAACATAGTTCTTGTTGATAAAGAAAATATTATAAATTTGAATACAATTGTAGCTGATATCTTAAAAAGTGATAATGTAAACAGGTTGAATATAATAATAACTGATTTGGAATCGTGGAATGAGTATGATATAGAGATTTATAAAAAACAGTTGGAAAGTATGGCTGACACAATTTATGACATGTATATAAGAAATAGAAGAATTGAAATAAATGTTTTAACTGATATATTCGATAAAAATGAAATAAAGGGCTGCGGAAGTGGAACAGACACATTCACAGTAGCACCTAACGGAAAGTTCTATATATGCCCTGCATTTTATTATAATGATGAAAATGATTTTATTGGAGATTTGGAGAGAGGGATAAATATAAAACGTCCTGATATGTTATCAGCAAAAAGTTCTTATATTTGCAGCAACTGTGACTCGTTTCATTGCAGAAGATGCTTATATTTGAATAAAAAAATGACAAAAGAAATAAATACACCCTCACATATTCAATGCTTAGTCAGTCACATTGAGAGAAATATTTCCCGTAATCTTGAAATAAAACTCATCAAGGCGGATTTGTTAGACCCTGTTAATTTTATAAATAAAATTGATTACGTAGATCCAATAGAAAAAATAAAAGAAGAGAAAGGATGGTAAAAATATGAAGATACTTGCGACCGTTACAGAGGATGAAAAAAATGAAATCAAGAAACTTGTGGAAAGAAAAAACTCGCTTATAGAGGTTAAAAGCATACTTAATGATAACGAACTTATAAGTCGCCAGGAACGTGATAAAGAAATTGTTGAAAAAGACATAAATGAATGGTGGTCTATTATTCTGAAAAAGTACAATTTGGAACATATAAATAACTGTCATTTTATAAATTTTGAAAACAACTGCATATGTTCCAAATAGACTTTTATAAAACAATCATGTTGGTATGAAAAACTATCGGGAGGTAAGTATGAATCATTTATTATCAAGAAATAGCAAAGTGTTAAAAAATGATGTTAAAGGTTATTCAATAAGTTTATTTGCTAGTGGTTGCAGCATAGGTTGTGAAAATAATTGTTCTGGTCAGTGTAAAGGTGGGTGTACAGGTTGCACAGGTGGATGTGAAACAGGATGTGGGACTGCTTGTTCAAGGGGATGTTCCTCATCTTGTGGATCTGGAGAACAATGGAACTAACATAAAATAATCAATATATTATTGATAAAATCGGTATTAGGTAGTCCTGAAATATTTGCAATATAACTATACTGATTATCATGTTAGAAAAATTTAGATAAGTATTGGAAAGGAATAAAGTACCAGCATGATTGTATTTTGCTAACTTAAGTAATATAATATATATAAATAGCTTTATGAGGTGTAATATGAAAAAATATTGGATTATAATAACTTCTATATTGATAGCATTGCTACTTAATTCATGCAGCCGTCAAGAGGAAGATGAAGCGGTTAGAATTTGGCTGTACGGGTATGATATGGAACAAGAGCCCGGACTAAGTGGACTTCAAGATCAGATCGAGAGACAGATAGCATATTTTGCGGAAGAAAATGATATAAAAATAGAGTTTAATATTTATACTCATAAGGAAATGGCTGAAGAAGATTATTTGTTAAAGCGTAATTTGGCATTAGAGCATGGGGATGCAGATATAGTAATAGGGGATATGTACGGAATGCATCAAGCATCAAAATATGCAGCTGATTATACAAAACTGTCAAATTATGAAAATATATTTGACAATTTTAAAGGACATGAGTTTATTCCTATAGGAAGTTATATGACCACTATAATTTTGGACAAACAAGTGCTTGATGCATATGGTATTGAATCTGATAAATACATAACATTGGATGAGTATTATAAAATTAAGCAGCAACTTAAAGCTGCGGGTGCACGATTTAAATACGAAGCAGAGGAATTTGATCAGCTTCGTGATTATTATATAAACATAAATAATCTTAAAATGATAAATGAAAACGGGCAATTTACTATTGATAAACAAGCCGCAATAAAAACAGTACGTGAAATTGCCGAAGATATAGTTGAAAATTACGATACAGATATATATACAATATTAGAAGAAATAAAATATAATAAAAATAATGAAAAAATTATAATTGATGAAGCATTAGGTCGTCCTTTTGCACAAAGGGGAAAATACTATCCTTTAAAGTTTTTATCATTCACATGGGATATCACACCTCCATTTGAAGATTATGTGGTGGCAATTGAAAATAATCTGGAACGTACCATGTTCAGGATGCAGTGTATGATTTTAAACAAAAATTCAAAAAAAGAAAATGCATATAAAATAGCTGATTTCCTACTGGGCGACAAATTTCAGAGCCGTTTATATAATAATACTGAAGCTTACAGCACCATAACGGATACACCACAAGTTAGGCAGGATACAGGTTATAATGATGACCGTAGTTATAAATATGAACCTGGAAAAACAAAAATATATAACCATAGCCTTACGGGAAAAGATATAAAGGAACTGATACCTGTTGTACAGGAAGCATACGAAATATTCAAAAATACTGATACCGAAAAATTTTTTACCCCTTATGAATATTGGAGAACCCTTCTAGATTTTATAGGAGATGAAGCCTTGAAAATGGTGGAAGACCCAAATTATAGTGAAGAGGATTTTAACAGAAGCGTTGATGAATATCTTACAAGCTTTAATGTTTTGTACAACTAAAGATATGCTGATATCCAAAACACAACATAGTGATTTTGTAGTATATATAATCATGTTGGTATATGAAAAGGAGGCTGAATATGAAACATTTATTATCAAAGTATGATAAAAATTTAAAAAATGATGTAAAGGGTTATGCCCTAAATTTATTTTTAAGTAGCTGTGGGGCTACTTGTACAGGAATGTGTGCTGAAGGTTGCACAAGTGGATGCGGTGATAGTTGTGGAACTAGTTGCGAAAGAGGATGTTCTGCATCTTGTGGATCAGGAGACAAATGGAATTAGAATTTTTATAATGTGATTAATTTAAATACCAACATGATTATTTTTTAAGAATTGATATTAATATACAAATATTCACGGAACTGTTTGTTATGGTAAAGGCAATGTAATTTATCAGTACAGTTTTACCTTGATTTGAGTACGTTGTTGATTGCGGAATAAAAGATTAACGTTTTCTTGTATTTGAAATTGACAAGGAGTATAATAGTTAATATTACAAGATAAGGTTAATTATGGGAAGATGAGATGATGAGAAAAACCAATAATAAATTTAGCAATATAATACTAATTGTTATGATAGCAGCTATTTTGCTATTAATTTCATGTGCTAATACTAAGCAGGAAGATGAAACAGTCAGGATATGGTACTATGAATACGAGGGCTCTGACGGTTATGCTACGGTATCGGAAAAAGCAATTGAATATATTGAAAGATTTGCTGAAATCAATGAAATAGAAATTGAAGTTGTGAAATATTCTTATAAGGATTTAAGTCACAATGATTATATTCTTAAACGAAATTCTGCCATAGAACATGGAGATGCGGATATAATTTTGGATAATATGTATTCTTTGTATCCCATAAGAAAGCATGCCGGAGATTACAGCAAGCTTGAAAATTACGAAAATATAACAGGACATTTTGGTGAAGGATTCTGTGTTCCTATAGCTTATAGTATGAATGCTATATTTGTGGATAATGAATTAATTGACAAGTATGGAGTAAATACGGATAAGGTAATTATGGTTGAAGATTACTACCGTATGAAGCAGGAAATGAAAGAAAAAGGAGCTAAGTTCAGTTTAAACGGAACCGAGCTTCACGAACTAATAAACTACTACATTTTGAAAAACAATGTGAAAATATACAGAGAAAATGGCATGCTGACCGTAGACAAGGATATTATGGTAAATACCATAAACGAAATACTCGAGGATATGGACAAGTATTATGAGAATAATGAAATAAAGGTTAATTCCGAAAACAATTACTTGGTCTACGATATGAATTATGGCAAAAATCTTACATATATTACAGGGCTTCCCGCAATGAATACAGAATCGTATCGAGGTGAGCCTATTATAGAGAATTATACCATAGCAATTTCAGATGAAGAGCATACGAGAACAGCAAGCGTGAATGAATTGTCATGGCTTTTTATCAATAAAAACTCAGGCAATGATAATGTGTATAAGATAGCCGGTTCACTTTTTGGAGACGGATTTCAATGTATTGTTTACGATGAGGGGTTTGGTGTTATATCAAATAGTGATTTTGTTATGAATTATATTGGATTTGAAAGAAATGGAAATTATACGGGTAAAAAATCTGTTGATGCTAATGGTAATATAATTAGAATAAACAGGTATTACGATAAAAACAGCGAAGAACGTCTGTTTGAAATGATGGAGAAATCCTATGAGTCACTGAGAAAAATGACTTCAGATAACATCTATACAGACAACTTTCTAAAACCTGATCTCAGAGGATTTATTGTTCATTATATATTGGATGGGAAAGACGGAGCGGGAGAAAACGACTTGAGTACAAGTATTGATGAATTCATTACGAATCTTAATATAAGGTATAATTAGACAATAAACATTAATATCAGGTTATGGGGGAATTATGAAAAAATACGGAATTATAATAATTATTATAATAATGGCATTATTACTGCTATCATGCAGCCAGCAGGAGGAAGATGAAACGGTTAGAATTTGGATGTATAGGTATAAGGACTATTATGGCGACAATGAATTGAAGGATCTTATGGAGAGTCGTATATTATATTATGCTGAAGAAAATAGCATTGAGATAGAAGTCATAGTGTATACCGATGACGAAATGATGGAAGAAGATTATATGTTAAAACGAAATTTAGCATTAGAGCATGGGGATGCTGATATAATTATAGGTGATATGCGTAGCGGAATGCATCAAACAGCAAAATATGTGGCGGATTATACAAAATTGTCAAATTATTACAATATATTTGATAATTTTAAAGGGCAATACTTTATACCTCTCACAAGTGCAATGGACACAATAGTTTTGGACAAACAGGTGCTTGAAGCATATGGAATTGAATCTGACAAATATATTACTCTTGATGAGTATTATGAAATTAAGCAGCAGCTTAAAGCTGCGGGGGCACGATTCAAATACGAAGCAGAGGAGCATCAGCAGCTCATGAGCTACTATATAAATAAAAATGATCTCAAAATGATGGTGGAAAACGGACAATTTACTATTGACAAACAAGCCGCTATAAAAACAGCACGCGAAATTGCCGAAGATATAGTTAAAAACTACGATACTGATATATATACAATAAAGAAAGAAATAGTGCGTAATACCAACCGAGACAGAATCATATATGATGAAATATTGGGTCGTCCATTTTCTCAAAGAGGGCAATATCAACCTTTAAAATTTCTGTCATTTACATATGATATAACTCCTCCGTTTGAGGATTATGTTGTTGTTATTGAAAATGATTTAGAAAACACAATGCTTCGTGTTCCGTGTATGATAATTAATAAAAATTCCTCAAAGGAGAGTACGTACAAAATAGCGGATTATCTGTTAAGCGACAAATTTCAGAGCAGTGTATATAATAATACATTAACTTACAGCACCATAACAGATACACCTAATGTGAGAAGGGATACAGGCTATAACGACGATCGCAGCTATAAATATGAACCGGGAAAAACAAAAATATATAACACTAACCTTACAGGAAAAGATATAAAAGAACTGATGCCTGTTGTACAGGATGCATACGAATTATTTAAAAATACTGATACTGAAAAATTTTTCACACCCTCTGAATACAGGATAGCTATTCGGGCTTTTATAGGAAATGAAGCATTAAAAATGGTGGAAAATCCAAGTTATGGTGAAGAGGATTTCAACAGAAGCGCTGACGAGTATCTTACAAGATTTAATGTTTTGTACAATTAAAGAAGATGCAATTTAAAATGTACTATAATGTATTTAGATAATACTACATTTTTGTAGAAAATTAGACAAGCCATTTGATATATGGTATAATTTTCATATAGCAAATTATGGGAAGGAGAATTTCTGACATGAAAAAAATATATCTGTTTTTATCTGTCATTTTGATAGCTATCTTGACTTCATGCTCTGAACAAACGGGTGAGGAAAGGGATGTTGTGAAAATCTGGTGGTATAAACAGGAGGATGGTACTATTTTTAATTTTATTGTTGAAAAAGCTATAGAAAGTATATTGTTTCAAGCTAACTTAGATGATATAGAAGTAGATATTAAGCAATTTTCATATTCTGATATAAGCTACGATGATTATGTTCTTAAAAGAAATCTTGCTATTGAACATGGGGATTTAGATATGACATTCGATTTGCCCGGAAGCTTGTATGCTTTGAGAAATAAAGCTGCTGACTATGACAGAATAGAAAACTATAAAAATGTATTTAATAATTATAAAAATCAATATTGTGTTCCTCTGTGTACAGTACTGCGAGTTAATTTTGTCAATAATGATGCTTTGATAAAATACAACATAGAGCCAAAAAATGTAATTTCACTTGATGAGTATTATGATATAAAGCAAAGGATGAAGGAAAATGGGGCTGAATTTAAGCTCAATTCACAGGAATTCAGGGAGCTTGTGGACTATTACAGCATAAAAAACAACTTAAAAATTTTAAGAGATCAAAAAGGTACATATATAGATAAAACAGCGGCACTTACTGCTGTCCGTGAACTGATAGATGATATAAAAAGTAATTATGACTATGAATATATTATCAATGATTCTGCTGATTATGACTATAAAATTATTGAAGAAAAATCCGGGTACGAGTTTTCCGGTTTACCGTACAACTATTCGGCTTTATGCTACAATGAATTCAGAAGCCGTCCATCTATTGAGAATTATACAATAGTATTATTGGATAATAACGGTGAATTTTTTTCTATATATAATCGTGTTATTATGCCTTGTTTGTTTATATCAAAAAGCAGTAAAAATGACAATGTATATAATATAGCTGACACATTGTTACGGGACGGGTTTCAAATATCTTTGTATGAGAGAGGAATTGAAGGTGTAATTACAAATTTGGATTCAACAAGAGATTTAATCGGGTTTGACGAAGATTGGAACTATGTGGGTGTGAAAAATCTTACAGATGAAAATGGCAATAAAGTAGCTCTTAAATTGTATCCTAAAAACGAGGAAGAAAAGCTTTATGAAGTTTTGACCAAGGGATACGAAGTAGTAAGGAATGTTGATATGTCATACTTTTTTTCCAGCGTTCATTATTACGGGAAATTAAACATGTTTGTGGCAGATATGGCAGCAGCTATAATCAGGGATGAAAAAACATTGGAAGATTTCGATAAAATGGCTGATGATTTCATCATTAATTTAAATATCAGCGGTAATTGAGCAGGGAGAAAAATGGCAGAGATAATTTTAAATGATGTAACTAAGATTTATCCTAACGGATTTAAAGCACTGGAGGATTTCAGCCTGAAAATAAAGGACAAGGAATTTCTTGTGCTGGTTGGTCCCTCAGGATGCGGAAAAACAACAATACTCAGAATAATTGCGGGTCTCGAAGAAGCCACGTCAGGGGATGTAATAATCGGAGACAGGAGGGTTAATGATGTGCTGCCTAAGGACAGGAATATATCCATGGTATTTCAGAACTATGCCCTGTATCCTCATATGAACGTCTATGAAAATATGGCTTTTTCGCTTAAGCTGAGAAAAATGGATAAAAGAGAAATCAAGGAGAAAATTTTAAATATTGCAGGGATATTGGAAATAGAGGATATACTGTACAAAAAACCTTCTACTCTGTCGGGAGGACAGAAGCAAAGAGCGGCCCTAGGCAGAGCCATAATCCGTGAGCCCGATGTATTTTTGTTTGACGAACCGCTGTCAAATATTGATGCAAAGCTCAGAACCCAAATGAGAATAGAGCTTATAAATTTGCACAAACGACTTGGTACGACCTTCGTATATGTTACTCATGACCAGACTGAGGCCATGACCATGGGAGAAAGAATAGCGGTCATGAAGGACGGAATAATACAGCAAATGGATACTCCCGAAAATATATATAAAAATCCTGTAAATATTTTTACTGCGGGCTTTATAGGTTCACCGCAGATGAACTTTATAGAGGACCGTGATAAAAACATAACCATGGGTGTAAGACCTGAAAAATTAAAAATTTCATCAGCAGGTGAAGAGGAGGACGATTCACTGAGCTTTGATGAATGCTATGTGGAGGCTGTGGAATTAATAGGATCGGAAAAGCTGATATATTTTGATTGCAGAGGATTAAAGCTTGTTTCTAAGGTGCCTGAGGATATTCAGACAGTCAAGGGCAGCGGCTACAAGCTTTATTGCCTGAAAAGAGATATACATTATTTTGACAGGGAAAAAGGGGAAAAAATTATATTATGAAAAAATACGGTATGATGAAATATATACTTCCCAGTGTTTTGGGGGTTGCATCCTTGTACTTGGTTCCTTTTATCATAGCCCAAAAATATGTTTTCTTTTCATCAAACAGCTCCTTCGCAGATATTTTTTCAAATCTGGGATTTATTATATCAATCAAAAATACGGCTGTATTTATGTCTGTATTCATTCCTTTGGCTGTTATTATAGGATTTGTTACAGCCTTTGTCACAGAATATCTCAGGCTGAGCTTTTGGGTACAGGCGGCGGTTATACTGCCTATTACTGTGCCGGCATCTTCCGTATCGGGTTTTTTCAGAGAAATTGCTTCGAGCTCTTTTCTTGAAAATGTAAACGGACTGTTCATAGTGGGGTTTATATTTTTATGGAGCTGCATCGGATATACGTATATTATTTTTCTTATATCATTGAAAAACAGGGACAAAAGCATTGAAGAAGCTGCATATCTGGACGGTTCCGGAACATTCAGGACCATTTTTTCCATAATGCTGCCTTTACACAGCGAAGCACTTGTGCTTGCTGTTATAGTGAGTACGTATAATTCTCTGAAGATTTTCAGGATGACGTATGCTATATTCGGAGAATATCCTGACTACAGAATGTTTATGATACAGAATTTCCTTCATTTAAAGCTTAAAGAGCTGAGCTTGGATACACTTATGGTTGGAGCTGATTTACTGCTTGCATTCATATTTGTACTATTGTTTTTTATATTGAGATCAGGTCAAAAACATAAAAGAAAAATGTCCTTGTAGGAGCAGTCATGAAAAATTTTTCGGTTAAGTTTCTTTCTGTATTTATAATAGTAATATTTATGTTCCCCATACTGTATACCATATCTCATTCTTTTATGGATGAGTATCAACTGAAAAATGACGATATGGAAATAGTACCGGAGATTTTTAACATTCAGCAATATTATGAAATAAGTGTTGAAAAAAATGAATATTTCAAGCTTTATATAAATTCGGCAATGATGACCGCAGGAGTGCTTTTAGGTCAGGTAACAGTAAGCATAAGTGCGGCATATTATCTGGCAGTGAAAAAAAGCCGGTTTTCGGAAATATTGTTTTTGATTTATACTTTTTTTATGCTTCTTCCATTGCAGATAACATTGATACCAAACGTGCTTCTGTATAATTCTGCAGAGAGATATCTGGGATTAAGTATATTTAACACTCATTTTGCGGTTATTTTGCCGGGGATATTCAGTACGCTTGGAGTATTTTTTCTCAAGCAGTTTTTTGAATCAATGCCGCAAAGCTACTATGAAATTGCAAAAATAGACGGGGCATCAAATTTTGAGATTTTGATTCATGTGGTATTGCCATACTCCAAAAATGCCATAGCTGCGTTGTGCCTTCTGATTTTTATTGAGAATTGGAATTTAATTGAGCAGCCTCTCATATTTTTAAGTGCTATGTCAAAAATGCCTGTGTCTATTTATTTAAATACTCTTTATGCGAGCTACAGGGGAATTTTTTATGCAGGCAGCGTTTTGTTTATGTTCCCTGTTATATATGTGTTTATGAAAATCAGAGACAAGCTTAAAGTAATGGTGTTAAAAATCAGTGACGAAAGAAGGTAGTACATATGATATCCAAATTTTTTGATAAACTTTTAAAAATATTTTTTGCTTTTCTGAGCATTGTTATTGTTACAGGCTTTGTGTTTTTTACAATCAGAAACTATGTTATGCCCCAGGTTACTGTTACTAAGCCATTGGAAAACAGTATGTTAATTAAGAAGGACTATTTTACGGGCAGGGTTGCTTCAAGCGAAACTATCGAAGTAAAAGCTGACAGGAAATTGTATATAGAAGAAATAAATGTAAAGAATTCTCAGATAGTTGAGCCCGGGTCAAAAATAATAACATTGGATATGAGCAGGCAGGTATTCAATACTGACACAGAAGCCGCTGAATTGCAAAATCAAATAAAAATATATGAAATAGAAAAGCTCAACTTAAAAAATCAGATGAACAGTAAGGAAACCTCTGTTCAAAAGGCATTGGAAGCATATGACAAGGCAAAAGAAGAATATGAAAATACAAGCTATTTGTATGAAAACGGAATCGTTACAAAGGAAGAGCTTGACAGAAAAAATGATGTTGTGGAAGAACATCGTAAGGCTTATGAGAATGAAATAAGCTCCCGTGAAAGTGAAGCAGAAATATATGCAATGAATTTAAATCGTATTGATGGTGAAATAAAAATATTGCAGGATAAATTACAAGGAAAAATAAATGAAGGTAATGAAAATAAAATAACCGTGGACAGCGACGGAGTTTATTTCCTTTCTGATAAGGTGTACATAGATTATATAATTGATAAAAAGGTTGCTGAAGAGGGGGAAACAGTAATTCGATATTCGATATGTAATACTAATGCTGATTTATTCATGGAGGCCTACTTGGATATTGATATTTACGATGATATCTTTAATAAAAAGCACAGCTTGTATTTCTGGAAAAACGACGAAAGAAAGAAGGACTCGGTAAGCGTTCAATCGGTTCGGTCTTTTCCCGATCATAATGAGCTTATCTTTTCCTTAAGAGATGAGCTGAGAGAAAAAGTGTATATATCAGACAGTGTAAGATTTATGGTTCAGGCAGAGGAAAACTATGAATGTGTTGTTCAAAAAACTGCTGTTGTACCTATAGGGGAAATGAAGTCGGGAAATTATTGTTATATTTATACGATAGTATCGGAAGACTCCATTTTAGGACAGATAAATTATTTAAAGCAGGGAGAATACAAAATACTTGCTGTGGGAGATAATACGGTAGCTGTTGAACCGAGTCAGCCCAATACTCCAAGAATAGACAGAAACACCTTAATCGCCAATTATGTTTCATCTGTTTTAGAAAATGAAATGAGAGTCAGAATAATTAATTAGACAGGGAGCTGCAAATGAAAAATACGATATGTGCACTTCTTATGGTTGCTTTAATAACATTTTTTATGTATATATATGTCGAATCAAATTTTTACGGAGGCATGGCAGAGTTTTGCTTAAGTGAAGCTGTTCAGCCTGAGAAAATTAAAGAAGCATTGGAACAAGGGCAGGTATATGATTACTTGATAATATATGATTTGTATAATAAAGAGAACTCTAAAGTGTATACGGGCAATATAAATATGCTTTTAGCAGGAAGAATAAAAGAAAAAACAGATATTGAATTAAGTGAAAGAGAAGTTCTCATGGGTGACAGATTTGCCGCAAAAAACTATGCGTATAATCCTATCGGCAAAAAGCATGAATTTAATAATAAAGAATACAGTATAACCGCTATTATAAATGATAGCGATGATATATATTATAATGATGTTAATATATCGGAAAATCAAAATATAAAAAGGCAAAGAGTATATGCCGTGCTTAAGGACAAGGATGGTGTTGTGATAGAAGAAAACACATTGTTGTCGATACTTAAGTCAAAAAATATAGCACCTGATTCACACATTTATTATGATAATTTATCCAAGCTTCTGATTAAGTTAATAATTTTATGCTTCATATCACTTTTCATATATGTTATTTATAAGCTGATAAGTAAATTAAAGAAGCTGTTAAGCAGTATTTTTTCAGGATATGAGGATAGTAAGTACAATATTGATATACGGGAATATGTCAATAAACGTGAAAATTACAGCGTAATCAGAGGTATGGTTTTATATTCCGCTGCACTTATTATATCAATAACTTGCAGCATAGTCCTGCTTATAAAGTACCTTAACCTTCGAATGCCGTATAGATTTAATCCGGTTTCTCCTAAAAGTATTTACGATATGATAAAATCTTTTTTTGATTTAATTTTGTATTATCTGTACAACGGTATTACAGAAATGAGTTTGATTGTATTTAAGGTTGCATTTATGCTTTTTATAGCCTTAATACTATCCTTAGCAATTATTATAATTAAAAAGCTTCCCAGACCGAGCAGCAGTGCCGTATCAGTAAAGAAAACTTAGTTACTGTTTACTTCTGAAATTTCTAATCAAGCGGTTCGTGTAATTCTGAACGCTTAATGTCATTGCTATGAATAAACGTATCGTATGTTACTGTCATTCAGAGGGCTTTAGCCCGGAATCTCATTTTTCCGGTGCTGAGATCCTTCGCTATCGCTGAGGATGACAAATCGCGGTCTGTCAGTAGTAACAAAACTTAAAAAATGGTCAATAAATTCATTCAATATAGCTTGACAAAATATTTTTTTTCTCATATAATTAACTCTGCGAATAAAAAGGGTGGTAGTATGTTAATTAAGCTAAAAGAATTTTTATCATCTGACCAGCTTTCTTACAGAGTAAGTGAGAAGTTTGTAATAGATGATGAGGATTTCTTATTAAAGACACATCTTGATAAAAGCATTGTGTTTTCAGGTGAATTTTATAAAGTGGATGAAAGCGTCATATTAAACGGCACGGTTATGTACACTGTTGAGGATAAATGTGCAAGATGCTTGGATGAATTTGACAATAAGGTTGAAGCGAAATTTGAGGCTCTTATAGTTAAACAATTAGATGAAGATAGTGAATCTGATGAAATTCAATTAAAACTTACAGACGGATGTGTTGATTTACAGGAAACCATTAAGCAAATAATTTATTTGTCAATGCCTATGAAGTCATTGTGCAGTAAAGATTGCAAGGGCATATGCCCCAATTGCGGAGTTAATTTAAATAATGATAATTGTAAATGTGAAGATAATTTAACAGATCCGCGATTTGATAAATTAAGAGACCTGTTAAAGGATTAAGGAGGTGTTAAAATGGCAGTACCTAAGAGAAAAACTTCCAAAGCAAGAAGAGATAGAAGAAGATCAGCTAAATCAAGATTAACAATTCCAAATATCATTGAGTGTCCACAATGTCACGAAACTAAGCTTCCTCATAGAGTTTGTGCAGCTTGCGGATATTATGACGGCAAAGAAGTTATAAGCGTAGAATAATAGGAATTATTTTAATAGTTTAGCTATAAAAAGTAGTGCAGCGCACTATTTTTTTATTGCAAATATAATATTTCTACGTTATACTAATTTTGTGTGTACCTGTACATATTGAAACTTCCGTGCTTTGTCAGAAATTATATAAAGAGGTGTAAGAATGAAAATTGCTATAGATGCTATGGGCGGCGATAATGCTCCCGAGCTTATTGTTAAAGGAAGTATACTTGCAAGAGATGAATATAATGTGGATATTTTATTATATGGAAAAGAAAATGAAATTAAAAATATAGTAGAGAAAAATACATCTGATTTTAACAATATAGAAATTATTAATGCTGAAGAAGTTATAACGAATGATGATAAGCCGGTAATGGCCTTAAGAAGAAAAAAAGATTCATCGTTGGTTAAGGCACTTAACACTGTGAAAGAAAGAAAAGCGGATGCAATAGTATCTGCAGGAAGCACCGGCGCTTTGTTAGGCGGAGCGACGTTGATTGTCGGACGCATAAACGGTATAGAAAGACCTGCAATAGGAACCCTGATACCGAATATGTACGGTGGATTCACTCTGTTGATTGATTCAGGAGCAAATGTGGATTCTAAGCCTGAATTTTTATATGATTTTGCTATCATGGGAGATATTTACTTAAAGCAGGTGTTAAATATTACTTCTCCCAAAATTGCACTTGCTAACATCGGTTCAGAAAAAACAAAGGGTGATAAGCTGACCGTTGATACATACGGACTATTGGAAAATACATCACTTCCTCTTAATTTTATAGGAAATATAGAGGCGAGGGAAATACTTCAGGGGAAAGCGGATATAATAATTTGCGACGGTTTCGTTGGAAATATGATATTAAAAACCCTTGAGGGCTCTGTATTGGAATTGATGAATGGACTAAAATCAGCACTGTTGTCTTCAGCAAGGTCAAAAATCGGAGCAGCTTTAATTAAGCCCGCACTTAAAGATTTTAAGAGTAAATTTGATTATTCTGAACATGGTGGAGCTCCTATACTTGGGGTGAAAGAAATTGTAGTTAAAGCTCATGGCAGCTCTGACGAAAAAGCCTTTAAAAATGCTATTCGTCAAGCTAAAATATGCTGTGAGAACAATGTAAACGGATTAATTCAAGAAAGCATTATGAGGAGGTGATTTGATATGTTTGAAAGAATTAGAGAAATTGTAGCTGAAAAGGTTGGCATTGAGGAAGCTGACATTACAATGGAAACTTCTTTTGCAGATGATTTGGATGCAGATTCAATAACATTATTTGAATTAGTAATGGCTTTGGAAGACGAATTTAATATTGAAATCGATGATGAAAGTATTGAACAAATCAAGACAGTGGGGGATATAGTAAACTACTTAGAAGAAATTAACCAGTAATATTAATTTGATATTGTTATATATAAGGGACGCAGCAATGCGTCCTTAGGTTGCTGAAAAAGTTTTGTCGCAAACGTTGGGAATTCGTTGCGAATGACCTGCCATCCATTTCTCAGAAAAAAACTCTGAGAAATGGGGTTGAGGCAAATTTCGCTATCGCTCAGGATGACAAATATAGGACATTAGTTATGGAATAAACGGCAGACACTTATAATTATTTATTATATTTACGAATAGATTCGTTGATGAAATAAATAATTATAACTAACTCTTATCAAATGAATGCGGAGGATAAAGTTGATTATAGATATAAAAGAACTAAAAGAGTTCGAAACCATCATAAAATATAAATTTAATAATATAGAAACGTTGGAAAAATCACTCACTCACAGCTCTTACTCAAATGAAGACAAATCATACAACAAGGTTAATAACGAAAGGCTGGAATTCTTGGGTGATGCTGTTTTAAGCATCAGCGTGAGCAGATATATCTTTGACAAGTTTCCCGACTATCCGGAGGGCGATCTGACAAAATTGAGATCTCAGGTAGTTTGCGAGGATACCTTGAGCATGGTTGCAAGTGAATTAAATATCGGCAAATATATGCTGTTAGGCAAGGGTGAAGAAGCATCAGGCGGAAGAGACCGAAAATCCATATTGGCTGATGCCGTTGAAGCCATTATAGCTGCAATTTATATTGACGGCGGATACAGAAAGGCGGAAAGCTTCGTATTGGATAACCTGACTAAATACATCCACCATGCTGTAAAGGGTAAAATTGTCACGGATTTCAAATCATATTTACAGGAATATTATCAGAGTAAGGGTCATACTTGTAAAATCCGCTATGTGGTAACAAAAGAAGAAGGACCTGACCACGAAAAGGTATTTCACGTTGATGTTGTTATCAACAGGGTTGTTGCAGGAAGCGGCTCAGGCAAAAGCAAGAAACTGGCTGAGCAGGAAGCGGCTAAAAATGCTTTGACATCAGAAGGCCAGATTAATGAATAAAAAGATAAAGATTATACCTGTCTTTGTTCCTCATGTGGGCTGCCCGAATGATTGTGTTTTCTGCAACCAGAAAAGGATAACGGGTAAAAATAATACGGTTATAGACGGCGGATACGTAAGAAATATAATTGAAGAATACAAACAGACAATAGATGATGATGCCTGTACGGAGCTTGCTTTCTTCGGTGGTTCCTTTACTGCAATAGATTTACGATTGCAGGAGGAATTGTTAAGTGCAGGTAAGGAATATAAGGATAATGGCATTATACAACGGATCAGATGCTCAACCAGACCTGATGCAATAGACGAACAGGTACTTAATCTTCAGAAAAAATATGGTATGGATATCATAGAATTAGGGATACAATCACTGGATGATGAGGTTTTGAGGTTATCCAACAGAGGACATAACAGGCTGCAATCCGAAAATGCAAGTAAATTAATTAAAGAGCACGGATTTGTTTTAGGTCATCAGATTATGCCCGGTCTCCCGGGGAGCAGCAGGGAAAAGGATTTAAAAACCTGTATAGATTCAATAAAAATGAAACCGGATATTGTCAGAATTTATCCTACTTTGATTATTAAGGATACTGATTTAGTTCAAATGTATGAAAAGGGCGAGTATAAGCCCTTGACATTGGATGAAGCAGTAGATATTTCTGCGCTTATTTACAGTCATTATTCGGTAAACAACATAAATGTCATACGTATAGGTCTGCAAAATACAGAAAATATAAATGAAGATAATGATGTAATTGCAGGTCCCTTTCATGCGGCATTCAGACAGCTGGCGGAAGAAAAAATATATTTGCATTCCATCATAAAAGTTTTGGAGAAACAGGATTTTACAGATAAGCATATAACATTTGCCGCTGACGATAAGGTTATAAGCTATATTTCCGGTCAAAACAAGGCAAACATAAAAATACTTAAGGATAAATTTTCTGTTAATAAAATAAATTTTGTTAATGACAAAAACAGTCAATCAATTGAAATTTTTGCCGATAATATAAAAGCAGGAAGTTTTTTAATAAAAGACATTTATAAAAACTATCTTAGTTTTCATTAGGGGGAACTATGTATCTCAAGAAATTATACATAAACGGATTTAAATCCTTTGCGGAAAAGACAGAAGTAATAGTTGAAAACGGAATTACTGCTATTGTAGGTCCTAACGGAAGCGGCAAAAGCAATATTTCTGATGCAATCAAATGGGTTTTAGGTGAGCAGAGCGCAAAATCTCTCAGAGGCGGCAAAATGGACGACGTTATCTTTGCGGGAACAGAAAAAAGAATGCCTTTGGGATATGCTGAGGTAAACCTGATATTTGATAATGAATCGGGACAAATTCCGTTGGAGTATAAAGAGGTCAGCATTAAAAGAAAATTATATAAAACAGGCGAAAGCGAATATTATATAAACAAACAGCAGTGCAGATTGAAGGATATAAAGGAATTGTTCATGGATACGGGTATAGGCAGAGAGGGCTATTCATTTATAGGACAAGGTCGTGTGGAGGATATTTTAAGTCCGAATTCCGAGACGAGAAGACAGGTTTTTGAAGAAGCTTCGGGTATAGTAAAATACAAAACAAGGAAGGAAGAAGCCGAAAGAAAGCTTGAAAAAACAAGTGATAATTTAGACAGAGTGGATGATATAATAAATGAATTGGAGGAACGAATCGCACCTCTTTCGGAGCAGAGCATAAAAGCTAAAAAATATATTGAAATAAAAGAAAAATTAAAGCAATATGAGCTGAATTATCTTGCCCACGAATACGAAAAGCATACCGAGCAGCTTAAGGCTTTAAACAATCAAAGAAATATTGCAACCGAGCAAAAAATCAAGCTTCAAAAGAAGAGGGATTATTTCTCGGAATCCATTGCTTCCCAAAAAGAAAAAATTATGGAAATTCAGCTGAAAATAAAAGAACTTGAAGAAAACAGGGAGCTGAAAAACAAGGAGCATGAGAGCTACCAAAGCATGATACAGGTATACAAGGAAAAAAAGCTTTTGTATATCAAGAACATTGACAATGTTAAAAATGAAATTTCGGAGCTTTTAACAAGAAACGAAGAACTGGAAAATAATATTAAACTGCTTAATGAAGAAAAAAATCAGCTCTTAGAGGGATTAAACCTTGATACCGAAAAGTTTAATTCAATGAATGAGGAAATAAAGGTATACAAGAATGAAATCGACAGCACAGCAAAGAAAATAGAGGAACAAAGAAATGAGCTGTTTGAGCTTCATAAGGAAATTAACAAGCTTAACAGTCAAAAAAGCACCGTGGAATCCTTTATATCAAACGATGCGGACAGAATAGAAAATTTATTATCTGAAATTTCTTCGGAAAATGAAGACAGGAATAATAAGCTGTCTGTTATTAACTCAATCGAAGAAGAACAAAATAAAGTTACGGCATTGCTGTCAGCGAAAAAGCAGGAGTTGGACAATAATATTGATAAATTATCCTTAAGTGAAAATGAAAAGGAAAAATTAAATGAGCAAATCAGGGATGTAAGCAATGAATTAAACACCTTTAAATCAAAGCTCAATATTCTGTCCAACATGGAAGCCTACTATGACGGCTACTATAAAAGCATCAAGACAGTGATGAACAATAAGGACAGGGAGCCGGTTTTAAAAAATTCGATAGTAGGTACCGTTGCGGATATTATCAAGACAGATAAGAAATATGAAACGGCTGTTGAGGTTGCCTTAGGATCTTCAATACAAAACATTATTGTCAACACCGATACAGAGGCAGAAAACATAATAGAATATTTAAAGAAAAACAAGATTGGAAGAGTAACATTCCTGCCGATAAATATGCTTCAGGAGAGAAGCTTAAATAAAGCGGAACAAGAGGTCCTGAAAGAAAAATGTGTTATCAATACAGGGGACATGCTTGTAGAAACAAAAAATAAATTTGAAACCGTAATAAAGCATTTATTGGGCAGAATAATAATTGTAGATAATTTGAATAACGGTTTTAAAATTTCGAGAAAGCTAGGTAATTCCTTAAAGATAGTAACACTGCAGGGAGATGTAATCAATGCCGGAGGCTCCGTAACAGGCGGACATATAGTAAGCAATCAGAATCTGCTTGGACGAAAAAGAGAAATTGAAGAATGCAAGGAATCTATAATAAAGTCGGATGCTTTATTAAAAGATAAGAATAACAAGCTAAATACTTTAATAGCCGAAATAAAGGCATATAGCGAGGTTATTGCTTCCTTGAAAAATGAAATCAATGAAAACAGCAACCTGTATGAAAAGAATATTTCAAGGATAAGTATGCTGAAGGAGCAAGCTGATAAAACCGCTTCCGCAGTAAAAAAATATACAGAGGAAATGCAGTTTATCAGTGACGAAAAAACCAAACATAGCAATGAGCTTGCAAATATTCTTTCTGAGATAGAAAGAATTGAAAACTTGGTGGAAGAAAAAGAAAAGAGCATTGAATTAACAATAACAGAGAGTGATGCGAATAAAAGCAAGTATGAAGAATATAATTCAATTATATTAAGTCAGAGAGATTTGGTTGCCCAGATAAATCAGGACATAAAGCTTAAAGAAGAAAAAATAAATAATGCCAAAGCTGAGATATCAAGAAATATCGAGCAAGTTTCGGCTAAAGAAGAAAGCCTGAAGAATATTGATATAGAAATAATCAATGCGGAAAAAACAATAGAAGAAAATAAATCAAAATCAGATTCTTTAACAGAAGAAATTAAATTAACCAATGATAATTTAAATGCAGAAAAAGAAAATCTCAATACCATTCAAAATGAAATTTATGAGTACCAAAACAAAATCAATGAAGCAAACAAGCAGATTACGGAAATTCTTGACGATGAAAACAAAATGAACGTAAGAATTGAAAGAGAAAATTCAAAGGTTGAAGAAATTTCCGCAAAGCTTTGGGAAGAATATGAAATAAACTATGCAATGGCTATACAATATAAGGATGACAGCATAAGCCAGAGTAAGCTGTACAGTGAAGTAAATTCCTGCAAAAAGGCAATTAAAGAGCTTGGTAATGTGAACCTGGATTCAATCGAAGAATACGAAGAAGTAAAGCAAAGATATGATTTTCTGAAAAAACAGCAAAAGGATTTAATAGATGCAAAGGATAAGCTGAAAGAAGTAATTAAAGAATTGGAAATCCAGATGAATGATAAATTCGTTGAAGAATTTGCAAATATCAGAGTTAAATTTAATGATGTATTTAAAAAACTGTTCAACGGCGGAAGCGGTGACGTTTATTTAGAGGATGAAACGGATGCTTTAAACTCTAACATTGAAATTGCAGTCCAGCCTCCGGGAAAGAAGCTGAGCAAGATTTCGCTTTTGTCAGGGGGAGAAAAGGCACTTACAGCCATTGCGCTGCTGTTCTCAATACTTAAGACTAAACCAACATCATTTTGTGTTCTGGACGAAATTGAGGCAGCTCTGGATGATTCAAACATCAACAGATTTTCTCATTATTTAAGAGAGATATCCAAGGAAACACAATTTATTGTAATTACGCACAGAAAGGGCACCATGGAATACGCCGACACCTTATACGGAGCTACAATGGAAGAAAAAGGTGTAACAAAGCTTGTATCCATGAAGCTGTCAAACGCTATGTAACGATGGATTAGCAATAGATTAGCAGTTGATTAGCGATGGAGAAAAGACAAACCCAATTGCCCATCAATTGCCAACCAATTGCATGTCAATCACTCATCAGAATTTTACGCAGTAAAATTCGTATTAAAGGGAGGTAAAATGTTTAATTTTTTTAAAAGAAAAAAAGATAAAAATCAGGAAGATGAAATAAAAAAAGAAGAAATAGAATTGGAAGAGACAGACGAAGAAGCAGAGGTCTTTGAAGAATCAGAAGAAATAGAAAAAATAGAAGAATCAGAAGAAATAGAGGAGTCAATCGAAGTAATCGAAGATGAAGATGAAGATTACAAAATAGTTGAAGATACAGAAGAACCCGAGAAATCAGAAGAAGTTGAAAGCAACGAAAAAAGTGAGAAAAAGGGATTGAGCTTTTTTGAAAAGCTTAAGGAAGGACTATCTAAAACAAAGAAAAATCTGACAGAGCAAATTGAAAGCATTGTATTCAGACACAGAAAAATTGATGATGACTTCCTTGAGGAATTAGAAGAAATTTTAATTACCTCAGACATGGGTGTCGAGACCACCATGGATATAATAGATTATATAAAGACTGAAACAAGAAAAAGAAATCTGACGGACACTTCCGAAATCAAGGATGTTATAAAAGAATACCTGATTAATATGCTTGAAGAAAATGAAGAAAAAGACATTGATGAAAGCAAGCAAAGAGTTATTTTGATAGTCGGAGTAAACGGAGTAGGCAAGACTACCTCCATAGGTAAAATTGCCTACAGAATAAAGCAATCCGGAAAAAGCGTCATAGTTGCGGCGGCGGACACATTCAGAGCCGCAGCAGTTGAACAGCTCAAGGAATGGTGCTTAAGAGCAGGCGTGGATATAATAGCTTCAGAGCAAGGTTCTGATCCCGGCTCGGTTATATTTGACGCTGTCAATGCAGCCAAAGCGAGAAAGACAGATGTACTGATTTGTGATACAGCAGGAAGACTTCACAACAAAAAGAACCTGATGAATGAACTAAGCAAAATCTTTAAAATAATCGACAGAGAATTCGGTGATGCGAAACTGGATGTATACCTTGTTATTGATGCTACAACGGGTCAAAACGGCCTCATTCAGGCGAAGCTGTTCTCGGAGACCTGCAGCATCAACGGTCTGATACTGACCAAATTAGACGGTACTGCCAAAGGAGGCATTGCATTCCCAATAGTCAATGAACTTAAGATTCCTATAAAATATATCGGAGTTGGAGAAAAAATAGACGATTTACAAGACTTCAACGCAACAGACTTTGTAAATGCTATATTTGAATAATGATGACTTTTAAAAGAAATAAACATATACATAGTGGTAATTTTATTATACAATATATATGTAATTTCTATTATAAATTATAGGAGGATGACTATGACTCTTGCAAAAAAAATAGAAGAATTGTTAAAAGATGAATTAGAGCCTGAAAATGTAAAAACTATTATAAACATTGCAGAATATTTAAAGTTTAAAGAAACTCAAGATATATGGGACAAAATAAATGAATCTGAACATGAATATATATCTGAAAAGGAACTGAAGTTAATTGAAAAAATCAAATCACAAGGTGAATTTATCAGCCAAGAAGAACTATTAGAGGAACTGGGGATAAATGGTGATGAGATATGATATTTCTTATGAAAAAAGATGTTTAAAGTACTTAAAAAGAATTGAGAGAAATACTAAAATTAGGATACTTAAAGCAATAAATAATCTTCCATTGGGAGATGTAAAAAAACTACAAGGAAATACAAGTGATTACAGATTGAGAGTAGGAGATTATAGGATTACTTTCAGTAGAGATGATAAAAACTTAATTATAAAGATTATAGAAATTGCTCCACGTGGTGAAATATATAAAAAAATATAAAAGATGACTTCTCGGAGGTCATTTTTTTATGATAAAACTCATGAGGGCAAAGGATATAGAGCCGTAATGACATTCGATTTAATAAAATTAAATATGGATGTTGCATTTGTATACATTTGAGTCGTATATTTTTACATTTAAGAAATGTGATTATTTCAACGTATATTTAAACTGTCATGAGATGAAGATGCAGTTCGTGAAGAAAAACCCCAAAAAAGCGCACCCTCATTTTGAATATATATGCAGCATTCCTCAGATTACCTCGGTATAGTAGTGCTATCATTGTATTCTTAAATACATTAATTGTTACTATTATCGTAAAAAAACTATTGACAAACTTCGTATAATGCGATAAAATTCACTGTCAAGTTAAATACTTTACAGTAGGTGTCTATATGATGGAGAAAAAATTTATATATAGCATTCTGTATGATTATTATAAGGAATTGCTTAAGGATAATCAAGCAAATATAATTGACCTGTACTACAATCAGGATTACAGCCTGTCGGAGATAGCAGAGGATATAAACATCAGCAGGCAGGGAGTCCATGATGCGTTAAAAAGAGCAGAAAAAAGCTTAATGGAATATGAAGAGAAAATTAAACTTTTCTATAAATATGAAAAATATCAGGAAGCAGCAGAGAACATTATTAAGCTTACTGCCGAAATAGATGATGAAAAATATAAAGACACTTTAGAACAAATCAGAAATGAAGCAGGAAAAATAATAAACGAAGGGTAGCAAAAATGTTTGAAAATTTATCTGATAAACTTCAAAATGCATTACAAAAATTAAAAGGCAAGGGTAAATTAACCGAAAAAGACATTGACTTAGCAATGAGAGAGGTTAAAATGTCTCTCTTGGAAGCTGACGTTAATTTTAAGGTTGTTAAAACCTTTATTAACAATGTTAAGGAAAGATCTCTTGGCTCAGAAGTAATGGAAAGCTTAACCCCGGGACAGCAGGTAGTTAAAATAGTTCACGAAGAGCTTGTTAAAATAATGGGTCAGGGTGAAAGTAAGCTTAAAATTAATTCAAATGATATAACATACTTTATGATGTGCGGTCTTCAGGGTGCCGGTAAGACGACAGCAACCGGAAAATTAGCAAGAAAACTTAAAAAAGACGGTAAGCGTCCCTTGCTGGTTGCTTGCGACATATACAGACCGGCAGCTATAAAGCAGCTTCAGGTAGTAGGAGCAAGTGTCGATGTGCCTGTGTTTGAAATGGGAGATAAAACAAATCCCGTAACGATAGCTAAGGAAGCCATGAAGCATGCCATGAAGCACGGGCATGATATAGTTATAATAGATACGGCGGGACGTCTTCACATAGATGATTCCCTGATGGAAGAGCTTGTTGAAATCAAACAAACAGTTAATCCGGATGAAATACTTCTGTTATTGGATGCAATGACAGGACAGGATGCTGTAAAGGTGGCAGAAACATTTAATCAGTACCTTGACATCACGGGAGTTATATTGACAAAGGTTGACGGTGATGCAAGAGGAGGAGCCGCACTTTCTATAAGAAATGTTGTGGATAAACCGATTAAATTTCTGTCTGTGGGTGAAAAGACGGATCAGCTTGAGACATTCCATCCGGACAGAATGGCATCGAGAATCCTTGGAATGGGTGACGTGCTGTCAATCATTGAAAAGGCTCAGAGTGCAATAGATGAAAAACAGGCGTTGGAGCTTCAGAAAAAATTAAAGACGCAGAGCTTTGACCTTAATGATTTCTTATCTCAGCTTCAGCAAATAAAAAACATGGGTCCTTTAGAAGAAATATTAGGTATGATGCCGGGCTTAGGCGGAAACAAAAAAATGAAGGATCTCAAGGTTGATGAAAAGGAATTGGTGTTCACAGAAGCTATAATTCAGTCAATGACCAAAAAAGAAAGAACAAATCCATCTATCATAAACGGGAGCAGAAGAAAAAGAATTGCCGCAGGAAGCGGAACTTCTGTCCAAAGAGTAAATCAATTGTTAAAGCAATATGATGAAATGAAGAAAATGATGAAAAAATTCTCCTCAATGGAGAAAATGATGGGCAAAAAGAAAGGGCTCAGAGGCATGGGCGGTATGGGTAAACTGCCGTTTTAAACAATTGCTTGTAAAAGGATTTTCCTTTTTCATATATACATTATTTTAAGGAGGTGACAATATGTCAGTAAAAATAAGATTAAAAAGAATGGGTTCAAAAAAGAAACCTTTCTACAGAATAGTTGTAGCAGATTCTCGTTCACCGAGAGATGGACGTTTTATTGAAGAAATAGGATATTACAATCCGGTTGTAGAACCTAAGGTTGTAAAAATCAATGATGAAAGTGCTATAAAATGGCTTAACAACGGTGCAAAGCCTACAGATACAGTAAGCTCATTATTCAAAGCTAACGGTATCTATGAAAAAAGAGATGAAAACAAATAAGAGGTGATAATATGGGTGAATTAGTAGAATATATAGCAAAATCACTGGTAGACAACCCGGATTTAGTAACTGTTAATGAAGTTGAAGGCAGTCAATCACTTATAATTGAATTGAAAGTTGCTCCGGATGATATGGGTAAAGTAATCGGTAAACAAGGCAGAATAGCTAAAGCCATAAGAACTGTTGTTAAAGCTGCGGCTACCAAAGAAAATAAAAGAGTTATTGTTGAAATAATTCAATAATTTCTTGATTTAACTGAGGGAAACATGAATGATTATATAAAAGTCGGAAAGATTGTAAATACTCATGGTGTCAAGGGCTACCTGAAATGCTTGCCTTTAACCGATGATATGGAAAGATTTGAAGAGCTGAAATACGTCTACACTGAAAAGGACAACACCAAGCGCAAGCTTAAGGATGTGTGGTATCGTAACAACATTGTTTATATCTTACTTGAAAATATAAATGATATGAGCACTGCTGAAACTTTCAGAGATTCATATATTTCCATATTGGAGGACCAGCTCAGAGAGCTTCCCGAGGATTCATATTATTTATTTGATTTAGTGGAAATGGAAGTATACTCGGATGATGGAGAATATTTAGGCAAAATTAAAGAAATTTATCAGACCGGCGCCAATGATGTTTATGAAATAACCAATAAAAACAAATCGTTTTTGATACCTGCAGTTAAGGAAGTTGTCAAAAAAGTTGATGTTGAAAATAAGAAGATGATAATAAATGTTATTGAGGGATTACTGGAATGAAATTTGATGTTGCAACATTATTTCCGGAGCTGATTGACATTTATACAAAGAATGGAATAATCGGCAGAGCCGTTGAAAATGGCTTATTTGAAGTTGAAGCTTTCAATTTAAGAGATTATTCTGAGGACAAACACAAAAAAGTTGATGATTATCCATACGGAGGCGGCCCGGGTATGCTTTTAAAACCGGAGCCCATGTTCAAGCTTTTAGATGCTATTAAAAAACATAACTCATATATTATTTATTTATCACCTAAAGGCAGCTTATTTAATCAAAATAAGGCAAAGGAGCTTTCCCAAAAGGATCATTTAATTCTTATTGCGGGACATTATGAGGGTATAGACCAAAGAATAATAGACAAATATGTGGATGAAGAAATATCTGTGGGAGATTTCGTTTTAACGAGCGGAGAACTGCCTGCTCTGACGATTGTAGATGCAGTAGGTCGCCTGCTGCCGGGAGTGCTCGGTTCGGATGAATCTGCCATAGACGAATCACACAGCGACGGTTTGCTTGAATATCCTCAATATACGAGACCGGAAAGCTACCAAGGAATGGATGTGCCTGAAATTTTACTTTCGGGACATCATAAAAAAATAGAAGAATGGCGGCTGTTTAAAGCGATAGAAATTACTTTAAAAAGACGTCCTGATTTGATAAAGGACAAAAGTATAATTGAAAAATACAATAAATTATTACAAATTTATAAATAATTATTGTATGATGCAATATCCGTGTGCTATAATGCATAGGAGTATACGGCGGTCCTCTGCTGAAAGACAAGAACGCTCAATTGAAGGGAGGTATACAAAATGAACTTAATAAAATCATATGAAAATGAACAGCTTAAAAGTGAATTAACACCTTTTAATGTTGGAGATACTATAAAAGTACACGTTAGAATCAAAGAAGGTAACAGAGAAAGAATTCAGGTGTTCGAAGGTATCGTAATTAAAAGACAAGGTGAAAGCAACAGAGAAACTTTTACAGTCAGAAAAATTTCTTACGGTGTAGGTGTAGAAAGAACATTCCCTGTTCATTCACCAAAAATCGAAAAAATCGATGTAGTAAGAAGAGGTAAAGTAAGACGTGCTAAATTGTTCTACCTGAGAGAAAGAACCGGTAAAGCAACAAAGGTTAAGGAATTAAAGAACTATTAATATCAATTGAGGGCGGACGTCCCTCAATTTTTGTATAAGGAAAGGGGATACACCTCTTATGAATATAAATTGGTATCCGGGACATATGAAAAAAACAAAGGACTTGCTTCAGGAAAATCTTAAGCTTGTTAACATTGTCATAGAGGTTATAGATGCGAGAATTCCCATATCAAGCAAAAATCCCGATTTTGATAATCTGTTCAGAGATAAAAAAAGGCTGATAGTCCTCAATAAATATGATTTAGCAGATCCAAACTTAAATAAAGCCTGGGAAGCATATTATAAAAGTAAGGGCTGGTCAGTAGTGCTGTACAATTCAACAAACAACAAAGAGCTCAGGAAATTAGACAATGCAATAGCAGAGGCTTCAAAGGAAATTGTTGAAAGATATAAAAAAAGGGGTTTGCTGAACAGAACTATTAAGGCGATGATAGTCGGAATCCCCAATGTAGGTAAATCCACTCTCATTAATTCGCTGGCGAAAAGAAAGAGCGCTAAGACGGGAAATATGCCGGGCGTAACAAAGGGCAAACAGTGGATACGATTAACCGGCAACATTGATTTGCTGGATACTCCGGGGATTTTATGGCCGAAATTTGATGACGATAAATTAGCCCTGAATCTTGCATTTACGGGAGCAATAAGGGACGAAGTAATTGTTCTTGAAGAAATCTCTTTAAAATTTGTCGAAAAAATGATAGAATTAAACAAGGTTGATGCAATATTGGAAAAGTACGATATAGAGCAAGGTGAAAAGCCGTTAGATATTTTAGATAATATTGCCTATAAAAAAGGATTTTTATTAAATAAGACAGAAATAGATTATTTAAGAGTTGCAAACCTATTATTTAATGACTTCAGAAACGGAAAATTAGGAAATATAACATTGGAAAAACCGGAAGAGTTGAATTGATGACATTTTTCCTGTCATTGCTATGAATAAACGTATATCGTATGCTTGTGTCATTCCGAACGTCAGTGCGTAATCTCAGGCTTTGAAGTTCTGAGATCCCTCAAGCTAACGCTTTCAGGATGACAAATACCGGAGATGCTTATTTAATCTCATTTTTTAAGGAGTAAAATATGCTTAAAATTGAAACCGAACTTTGGGACAAAGGTTATAAATATATCGCCTGTATAGATGAAGTAGGAAGAGGATGCCTTGCGGGAAGCGTGGTAACATGTGCAATAGTAATGCCTCAGGGTGTAATTATAGAAGGAGTTAACGATTCTAAAAAATTAACCGCTAAAAAAAGGGACATACTGTTTGAACTGATAAAAGAATCAGCCGTCGCAATCGGCGTAGGAGAAATGGATTGCAGAACGGTGGATGAGATAAATATAAAAAATGCAACGAAGCTTGCTATGAAGCAGGCAATAGAAAATCTGAGGGATAGAGACGGCAACAAAATAATTCCGGATTTTGTCCTGACAGATGCAGAAAAGTTAGATATCAAAATCCCTCAGCTGAACATCATCCACGGAGATGCAACCTGCCACGGTATAGCGGCAGCATCAATAATAGCTAAAGTAACAAGGGACAGGCAGATGGATGAAATGGACAAGATATTTCCCCAATACAGATTTGCCAAAAACAAAGGATACGGAACCAAAGACCATGTACAAGCGCTGTTAGAATACGGTCCCGTTGAAATACATAGAAAAACATTCTTAAAAAAGATACTGAACATACAAGAACAAATGAGCTTTATATAGCATTTGTTCTTTTCTTTTTTAATAATGTTTCATTTGACGAATGTATAATTTTGTGCTAATCTAATAAATATAAACAAGTCTTATAAATATTGGTAGGGAGTAAGTATGGATGCGAGGGAAATTTTAAAATATGTTGACCACACGCTATTGAAAGCGTTTGCAACGTGGGAGGACATAAAATTATTGTGTGATGAAGCAATAGAATATAAAACTGCTTCTGTTTGTGTACCGCCTTGTTATATAAAGAAAATTAATGAAGCTTATAATGATAAGATAAATATTTGCACCGTAATAGGTTTTCCCCTTGGGTATTCAGTAACAGAGGCAAAAATATCGGAATGTACACAGGCTATTAAGGGCGGAGCAAACGAAATCGATATGGTTATAAACATTGCCGATGTAAAAAATAAGGAATATAAAAAGGTAGAAGAAGAAATATCGGCTGTTAAAAAGGTTACGGGGAACAAAATATTAAAAGTAATAGTTGAAACCTGTTATCTTACAGAAGAAGAAAAAATTGCCATGTGTAAAGCGGTTACTGATGCAGGTGCGGATTATATAAAGACATCAACAGGATTCGGTACAGGCGGAGCTGTTTTGGAGGATGTAAAATTATTTAAAAAATATTTGGGTGAGGGTGTTAGGATTAAGGCATCCGGGGGTATAAAAACACTTGAAGATATGGAAACGTTTATTAATGAAGGATGTTCAAGGATTGGTACAAGTTCTGCAATTAAACTGATAAATGACGCGAACAGCGTTAATTTATAAAAATCTTAAATTGAGTAAGATAAATGGAGGAGATAGTATTATGAAAAAATTAGGTATCATTGCACTTGCACTTATGCTGATTTTGAGTTTATCTGCATGTGCCAAGGAGCAAACGACAGATACACCGGCTGACGGCACAGCTGAAATTGCCCTTATTACCGACGTTGGAACTATTGATGATAAATCATTTAACCAAGGTGCGTGGGAAGGCGTTGTTGCTTATGCCGAAGAAGCTAATAAAACATACAAATATTACAAACCATCTGAAAAATCAGACGATGCATATTTAACATCCATCGATTTAGCTGTTAAGGCAGGAGCTAAAATAATCGTTTGTCCGGGATTCTTATTTGAAGTACCTATCTTCAATGCTCAGGATAAATATCCGGATGTACGCTTTATAATTCTTGATGGTAATCCGCATGCGGGAGATTGGGTTCCTGTAGTAAAGGATAACACTTTATCAATATTCTATGCTGAAGAAGAAGCAGGTTTTCTGGCAGGATATGCGGCTGTTAAAGACGGCTATAAAAATTTAGGTTTCATGGGCGGTATTGCTGTTCCTGCGGTTATTCGTTTCGGTTACGGATACATTCAGGGAGCTGAAGTTGCAGCTCAGGAATTAGGATTGGCTGACGGCGAAGTAAAGGTTAAATATACATACGTAGGAAACTTTGATGCTACACCTGAAAATATGGCAAAGGCAGCAGCATGGTACAATGAAGGTACAGAAATTATATTTGCTTGCGGCGGTGCTGTAGGCAACTCAGTTATGAAGGCAGCCGAAACAGCTAAAACAAAGGTTATAGGTGTTGACGTTGACCAATCGGCAGAGTCCGAAACCGTTATAACTTCTTCAATGAAAAACTTAACAAAATCAGTTTATGATGCGCTTAAATTATTCTATGATGATAAATTCCCCGGCGGAGAAATCCAGGTATTGGATGCAACAGTAAACGGAGTTCAGCTGCCGATGGAAAATTCTAAATTTGAAAAATTCTCTCAGGCAGATTATGATGCGGTATATGGAAAGATAGTTAACAAAGAATTTGAAATTGTTGGAGATCAGGACGTTGAAGGCCCTAAAGAAATTGAAACACAAAAAGTTGCAGTAGAAGAAATAAATTAATATAACCTTTTATTTCAGTTGAGATTTCAATTGATACAAAAAAGTGTCTTGACGTATTTATTCTAAGACACTTTTTTGCTATAAACTACCATAAGGAGTTAAGTATGGAATATGTCATTGAGATGAATCATATTACCAAGGAGTTTGGTGATTTTAAAGCAGTTGATGATGTTACATTTAAAGTGAAAAAAGGAGAGATTCATGCTCTGTTGGGAGAAAACGGAGCCGGCAAATCAACCCTTATGAGTATTTTGTTCGGCTTGTATCAGGCTGAAAACGGCGATATTTCCATTAACGGAAAGCCCGTGAAAATCAATAACCCTAATGATGCAAATGATTTGGGAATCGGGATGGTTCATCAGCATTTCAAGTTGGTTCACAATTTCACTGTTTTAGAAAGCATTGTATTAGGTAAGGAAACTACTAAAAACGGCTTTCTTAAAATGGAAGAAGCGAGAAATAAAATAAAAAAATTAAGCGAGCATTATAAATTAAAGATAGATCCCGATGCCCGCATATCCGATATAACGGTGGGTATGCAGCAGAGAGTGGAAATTCTTAAAATGCTTTACAGAGACAACGATATATTAATATTTGATGAGCCGACGGCAGTTCTTACCCAGCAGGAAATAGATGAACTGATGAAAATAATGAAGGATATGACCGAAGAAGGCAAATCGATTGTTTTTATTACTCATAAATTAAATGAAATAAAGGCGGCGGCAAATAGATGCAGCGTTCTGAGAAAGGGCAAATATATAGGTACTGTCGATGTAAGTGTGACATCAAAAGAAGAAATGTCGGAAATGATGGTCGGAAGAAAAATAAATTTTGTTATCAACAAGGATGAGTGCACGTCGGAGGAACCTGTTCTTAAGGTGCAAAACCTTACTATAACAAATAAAGAAACCAAGAAAGACAAGGTAAATAATGTTTCTTTTAATGTAAATAAGGGTGAAATTCTTTGTATAGCAGGAATTGACGGCAACGGACAATCTGAATTGGTACAAGGTATAACCGGTTTATTGCCCCTGACATCAGGCAAAATTTTATTAAATAACGAAGATGTTACCAAAAGTTCAATAAGACAAAAATGCATTGCGGGTTTTGCACACATACCCGAGGACAGACAAAAATACGGTCTCGTTCTTGACTACAGCCTGAAGGAAAATGCTGTCCTGCAAACATATTATGAGCCGGAATTCCAAAAAAACGGTTTTATAAAATTTGATGCAGTAAAAGAATATGCAAAAAAATTAATTGATAAATTTGATATAAGATCAAGTCAGGGAGAGGACTCCGTTGTACGGGGCATGTCCGGAGGAAATCAACAGAAGCTGATTGTTGCAAGAGAAATTGACAGGGATCCCGATATCATTATAGCCGTACAGCCGACCCGAGGCCTCGATGTGGGAGCTATAGAATATATACATAAGCAATTGATTGCACAAAGGTGCACAGGAAAAGCTGTTTTACTGGTATCCTTTGATCTGGATGAAGTAATGAATGTAAGTGACCGTATATTGGTTATGTATGAAGGTGAAATTGTAGGAGATTTAAATCCAAAGGATGTCACGATTCAGGAATTGGGGCTTTATATGTCCGGGACTAAAAGGAGTGTGTACAATGAAGCATAGACCAAAATTTAGTTTAATGAATTCAAGCTGGGGAGTAAGCTTTATTTCTGCCGCAATGGCTATTTTTATAGGTCTCCTTTTCGGTTTCATTATTTTATTGATAAGTAATTCAAGAGAAGCAGTACCGGGATTTTTTGCAATTTTACAGGGCGGCTTTGCGGACGGAGCAAAAGGAATAGGAGATATGCTTTATAATGCGATTCCCATAATTTTAACCGGTCTTTCCGTGGGCTTCGCTTTTAAAACAGGTTTATTTAACATAGGTGCTTCCGGTCAATTTACAATGGGTGCATTCGTTGCAATTTTTATAGGCATTAAATGGACATTCCTGCCGGGGCATTTACACTGGATTGTTGCTTTAACCGGAGCTTTGATAGCAGGAGCTTTGTGGGGACTGCTGCCGGGCATATTGAAAGCATATTACAACGTACATGAGGTTATATCTTCTATTATGATGAATTATATCGGCATGTACTTGGTAAATATCCTCATAGTTAAAAATATCCATGACAAAATTAAAAATCAAAGCTTGCCTGTTGCTAAAACTGCGATTATACCTAAGGCGGGTCTAGATAAAATTTTTGAAACAAACAATATGAACATTGGAATTCTTATTGCAATATTAGCTGTTATTGTTATTTATATAATATTAAGCAAGACAACCTTAGGCTATGAATTAAAGGCGTGCGGATTAAGTCCTGCTGCCAGCAAATATGCAGGAATAAATGCTAAGAATAAAATAATACTCTCCATGCTGATAGCAGGTGCATTATCTGGACTTGGAGGAGGACTTTTGTATCTTGCCGGCTCGGGAAAATATCTGCAGGTAGTTGATATTCTAGCTCCTCAGGGCTTCGCGGGAATTTCTGTGGCGCTCCTTGGTATGTCAAATCCAATCGGGATTTTATTTGCAGGATTATTTATAGCACATTTAACCGTGGGAGGAGTAAATATCCAGCTCTATTCATTTGCTCCCGAGGTAATTGATATAATAATTTCTGCGATAATTTACTGCGGAGCATTTTCACTTTTGTTTAAAAATATAATTTTAAAATTAAATAAGCGCAGCAGCAGACAGGAGGCCAGCAAATGAATGTAATCTATTTTGTAGCTCAGCAAACTATGTTTTTTGCAATTCCTTTATTGATTGTTGCTTTGGGGGGAATGTTTTCTGAAAGAAGCGGTATTGTAAATATAGCACTTGAAGGAATAATGGTCATGGGTGCCTTCGTAAGCATATCATTTTTAAGTGTATTCCAGAGCATGATGAGCGGTCAGCTTTTATTGATTCTTGCAATATTGGTTGCCGGATTAACCGGAGCCGTATTTTCACTGCTTCATGCCTTCGCTTCCATAAACTTAAAAGCGGATCAGACCATAAGCGGTACTGCCCTCAATATGTTTGCTCCTGCCTTCGCTATATTTGCTGCCAGAATGGTGCAGGGAGTTCAGCAGGTTCAGTTTTTAGATACATTTCATATCGCAAAGGTTCCATTTTTAGGAGATATCCCTGTACTTGGTCCGATATTGTTTCAAAACTGTTATATAACAACGTATATTGGGATAGGTATAGCCGTAATGGCAGAAATAGTTATAAATCACACCAAATTCGGCTTAAGATTAAAAGCCTGCGGCGAGCATCCTCAGGCCGCGGATTCTGTAGGGGTCAACGTTTATAAAATCAGATATGCAGGTGTAATCATTTCAGGTATATTGGGCGGAATAGGCGGTCTCGTATTTGTAGTTCCAACATCCACGAACTTCAATGCGACAGTGGCAGGATACGGATTCTTGGCTCTTGCTGTTTTAATATTCGGTCAATGGAGAACAAAGAAAATATTCTTTGCTGCGTTTTTCTTCGGCATAATGAAGACATTTGCTGCGGCATACTCCGCTATACCGATACTTAAAACACTGCCTATATCCAACGATGTTTATAAAATGATTCCTTACATTGCTACATTAATAGTTTTATCTTTCTTCTCCAAATCCTCACAGGCGCCAAAGGCATCCGGAGTCCCTTACGATAAAGGAAGCCGTTAAATATTAAAATGTTGAAGCGCTAAAATATGCTAAAATATATTGAAAGATAATGTAATCATCAGTAATATAGTAAGTAATTACTTAATTTTGATAGTGGAAAGGAGTTGCTATGTTCAAAGATAATAAAGTTTGGATAGGAAAAAGTGACAAGCGAATATATTTAGAACCTAAAATGGCCAACAGACACGGCCTTGTGGCAGGGGCCACAGGTACCGGAAAAACAATAACATTAAAGGTTATGGCCGAATCCTTCAGTGAAATGGGAGTGCCGGTATTTCTTGCCGATATAAAGGGAGATTTGGCAAGCCTTGCATCACCCGGAACCGATAGTGAAAATATGCAGGAAAGAATTAAGCGTTTAGAAATAGATAATTTTACATATAAGTCCTTTCCGGTACAGTTTTGGGATATTTACGGAGAAAATGGTCTTCCTTTAAGGACTACCATATCTGAAATGGGTCCCATATTACTTTCAAGGATACTTGATTTAAATGATACTCAGTCGGGCATACTTAATATAGTTTTCAGAGTTGCCGACGAAAACGGACTTCTGCTGTTGGATTTAAAAGATTTGCGTTCAATGGTTCAATACGTGGGAGACAATGCCAAAGAGCTTACATTGAAGTATGGAAATATTGCTGCTCAAAGCGTCGGGGCAATTTTAAGAGCATTGATGGTGCTTGAGGATCAAGGAGGAAACTTCTTCTTTGGTGAGCCGGAGCTAGATTTCAATGATTGGATGAAAGTTGCAGGGGACGGCAGAGGATATATAAATATTCTTCACAGCTCTAAACTATTTTTAAACCCTGCATTGTATTCTACATTTTTACTGTGGATGCTCTCTGAGCTTTTCGAAAATCTGCCCGAAGAGGGAGATTTAGAGCAGCCTAAAATGGTATTTTTCTTTGATGAAGCACATTTGCTGTTTGATAATGCTCCAAAGGTTTTATTAAACAAAATAGAGCAGGTAGTTCGACTTATTCGCTCAAAGGGCGTAGGCGTATATTTTGTAACACAAAATCCAAGAGATTTGCCCGATGAAATACTCGGACAGTTAGGAAACAGAATTCAGCATGCTCTGAGAGCTTATACGCCTGCAGACAGAAAAAAAGTTGTGATAGCTGCCGAAACATTCCGTACGAATCCTGAGTTTGATACAGTTCAGGCAATAACGGAGCTTGAAACGGGAGAAGCCTTAATATCGTGCTTAGACGAAAAAGGAAGCCCTTGCATAGTTGAACGCAGCTTTATACTTCCGCCTCAAAGCAAGTTCGGGACTATAGACGATTATTTGAGAAAACAAACTATTACAAGCTCACCCTTGTATTATAAATACGATAAAGAAATTGACAGAGAGTCGGCTTATGAAATGCTCATAAAAAGAAATGAGCGTGAAATGGAAGAATTAAAGCTTCAAAAAGAAAGATTGGAATTAGAAAAAATAAAGGCTAAGGAAGCAAAGGAGCTTGAAAAGCTCAGAAATAAGAAAAGCAATCGGCTGACTCCCGTTGAAAGAGTCACAAATTCGGCTATGAGTGCCATAGGCAGAGAAATAGGAAGATCACTTATAAGAGGCGTGTTAGGCTCCCTTAGAAGGTAATTATGTACGATAAAAACAAGGGCTTTGAATATGAAAAAATTGCCGAAAGGTACTTGCTTAAAAATCAATATACAATAATAGAAAGAAATTTTATCAGTAAATTCGGTGAAATTGACATTATTGCAAAAAAGAACGGACGGCTTCATTTTATAGAGGTAAAGGGCAGAAAGAACCTTTCTTTCGGATATCCGAGAGAAGCAGTTACATGGACGAAGCAAAAAAAACTCATAAGTGCCGCAAAGTATTACTTTATGCTGATTGGCAAGGATGATATGCCCTGTCAATTTGATATAATTGAAATTATCATGGAAAACAAAGAAATAAATATGATTGAAAATGCATTCTGAGTTGTACTTGATATTTACTATCCGTTGTGATATTATTTCAAATGAAACCAACGAATCAGGAGAAATAATGAAAAACAAATATACCGTATCATTTACAACTCTTGGGTGCAAGGTAAATCAGTTTGAAACCGAAGCAATGACGGAACTCTTGGAAAAAGAGGGCTTTGAAGTACTACCCCATGACATGGAAAGTGATATTTATATAATCAATACATGTGCTGTAACAAAAGAAAGCGAAAGAAAATCAAGACAATTTATCAATAAGGCAAAGAGAAATAACCCTGACGCCTTAGTCGTTGCCGTAGGATGCAGCGTCCAGTTAAACGGTGAAAAGCTGAATAAAGAAACTTCCGTCGACATAATAATAGGTACTAAGAACAAAGGTAACATAGGCAAGCTGTTAAAAGAAAAACTTGACAACATGGAAATGTTATCTTATGAAATAGAAGATTTTAAAGGCAAAGAAGAGTTTGAAGAATTAAAAATAAGCACTGTTCATGACAAAACCCGTGCCAACATAAAAATTCAGGATGGCTGCAGCCAGTTCTGCTCTTATTGCATAATTCCCTATGTCAGGGGTCCCATCAGAAGCAGAAATCACGATGATATAGTAGAAGAAGTTAAAAAGATTGCGGCTAACGGCTATAAAGAAATAGTGTTAAACGGCATTCATATTTCTTCCTACGGCAAGGACGTTCAAAAAAAGGATGCCTTAATATCATTGATAGAAGATATAGATAAAATCGAAGGTATCGAGAGAATCAGATTAGGTTCATTAGAACCGAAGCTCATAACCGAAGATTTTATTAAGCGTTATTCGGCTCTCGGCAAGGTATGCGATCACTTTCATCTTTCGCTGCAAAGCGGAAGCGACAGCGTATTAAAACGAATGAACAGAAAGTATACTTCAACAGAGTACAAGAATAATACGGAACTTATCAGAAAGTATATGCCCGATGCCGGAATTACAACCGATATAATAGTCGGATTCCCGGGAGAAACTAATGAAGAGTTCGATGAAACGATAGATTTTGTTAAGGCCGTCAGATTTTCAAGAATTCATGTGTTTAAGTATTCCGTAAGAGAGGGTACAAAGGCCGCGGAAATGGAAAATCAGGTTGAGGATTCCATAAAATCCGCGAGAAGCAAGCAGCTTATAGACTTAGGCAATACCATAAGCAGAGAATTTATGCAGCAATTTATCGGACGAAATTTGCCTGTGCTTGTGGAAACGCAGAAAAAAGAAAATTTATTTGAAGGATATACAACAAACTACTTGAAAGTTTTGATAAAAAGTGATAATAATATTAAAAATCAAATAGTTTCTGCCTTGATAAGAAATGTAAAGAACGATTTTTTATCAGGGGAATAGAATACTATATAATTATTAACAGGAAGAGGTGAAAAAGTGTGAGCTGCATATTTTGCTTGATTGCAGAAAAACAAATTCCATCACAATGTGTATATGAAAGTGATAATATAATTGCCTTCAGAGATTTAAACCCTCAGGCACCTGTACATATACTTGTCGTACCTAAAATGCATATAACATCGATGAATGATATAAATTCGGAAAACAGTGGTGTAGTGGCTGAAATATTCGAAGCTATAAACAAAATTGCCGAAAGCGAAGGTATTAAGGAATCCGGCTACAGGGTTATCAGTAACTGCGGAGATGATGGCTGTCAATCTGTAAAACATCTTCATTTCCATTTACTGGGTGGAAGAAAATTGTCAGAAACTTTATCATAAATTTCTTGCATTTACTTATTCTATGTTATATAATAATTAAGTGCTATTTCAAACTCGCTGGTGTCCTAGGACAACTAGTAGTAGATAACGAGGGGAGGGTAGCAAAATGACAGAGGTAAAGGTTAGAGAAAACGAGTCCATCGATAATGCTCTCAGAAGATTTAAAAGACAGTGTGCACTTACAGGTGTTATGTCAGAAGTAAGAAAGAGAGAGCATTATGAAAAACCAAGCGTAAAGCGTAAGAAGAAAGCTGAAGCGGCTCGTAGAAAGAAAAATAAAAAAGCGAGATAAGAGGTGAATGTATGCCTTTGAAAGAGAAGCTCATGGCGGACATGAAAGAAGCCATGAAATCTAAAAGCAAAGTCAATAAAGATGTTATTACAATGGTAAGAGCAGCTATTAAACAAAGGGAAGTTGACGACAGAAAAGAATTAAACGATGCTGATATAATTGACATAATAGCAAAACAGATAAAGCAGAAAAAAGATTCTATCCCCGACTTTGAAAAAGGCAATCGACAAGATCTTATAGATCTTACCAACCAGGAAATCAAAATACTATTAGAATATTTACCGCCTCAACTGTCAGATGAAGAGCTTGATTCTATTGTCAGAGATGCAATAGAACAAACAGGCGCTCAGACCAAAAAAGATTTGGGCAAACTGATGGCTCTCATAATGCCAAAAGTAAAAGGCAAGGCTGACGGCAAACACGTAAATGAAATTGTGGCAAAATATATAAAATAGTTTAAAGACCCCCGTGTGGGGGTTTTTTATTTGCAAAAAAACATATTTATAGACATTATTTTTAATGGTATAATATTTGTGCAAGGGGGGATAACGTTATGATAATTATCTTTTTTAATAATTTAACCGATGAGCAAAAAGAATTGATAAATAAAATCTTTTCAGACATGAATGCTTTGTTTTATTATATTTCTTATGATATATTAAAGAATCAATTTGATGCAGAAGATGCTGTTGCGCAAACTTTTTTAAATATTTCTGGTAATATAGAAAAAATTTCTAATTTCTCATGTCCCGAAATGAGGTCTTACTGCGTTGTAATATTGAAGAACGAAAGTATAAATATTTTGAGAAAGAGCAGTAAGTATATAAGTGATGAAGATATAGATAACCTATATCAAAATTCAAATAAGGATGAAACCTACAATCTTGAAGAAGAATTTCTTAAAACTGCTGATAAAGAAATTTTAAAATCATGTATCAGCAGACTTTCGGAGGATGAGAAAAACCTTATTTACTTACGTTTTTTAAATGAATTTAGCTTTAAACAAATTTCAGAACTTTTTGATATTACTGAGGAAGCTGCAAAAAAACGCAGTCAGCGTATTTTAAAAAAATTAAGAGCATATTATGAGGAGGGCGATAAGGTTGTCCAGAACGATTGACATTATTATGAAAGACGTATGTGAATTATCTTTTCAGGATGAATTGCACAAAATAAGCGAATCAGATACTAATGATATTGTTTATGAAACACTGTCCAAGGAGCATGTTAGCATATTAGCAAAAAAAATAGGACTGTTACCCTTTGAATATCGCAGCATTCTTTTTTTTAGATACTGCTTTAGGAGTACTCCTTACGAAACAGATAAAATACTAAAAACAGAAAATTCCAAAAGCAAATTGTACTATATACAAAAAATGCTATCAAACCTCATGGGCATAGAAAATTCATGGATAGATAATAATTCTATGGGAGAAGCCTGTAAATTAGTTTTATCAGCAGATATGAAGGACTATGATAATATTGAAATGTTGCATAAACCTATTTATACAAAGAACCTTAGAAAAAAACTGAAGGAACTTAATATCAAGCAAAATAATAATAGAACATTTCTGACAATAGCTAAAAAAGCAGCTATTTTTATATTAATTAGTATCTTAAGTTTTTCTACTGTCTTGGTATTTAATGCAGAAGCTCGTACAAGATTTATTAATTGGATTATTGAAAAATTTCCTATGTATAGTATATTCACGTCACAAAATGCAAATGAAAATAATAGTCTGGTTGATTTAGCATCATTTAAAATTAAATACATCCCTACTGGATTTGAATTATCCATTATTCATGAAGGGCATAATATGCTAATTTATAATTATTTAGGTGAAAATAATCAAAAATTAATTATAAAATTATTAATTTCTACAGACGAAGGTAAATCTTATTATGATACAGAAAATACCGAAATAGAAGAAATTACTCTTAATGAAACACAAGCATACATGTGGAAAACTGATGAGATAACTTACTTACTTTGGTATAGAGATGGTGTCGATTTTCACATTTCTGGAAACTTAAGTAAAGATGAGATTCTAAAAGTTTCAAAAAATATCTCAAAATAATTTAAATAAAAATGTCCCTTTTTTCCTCTTTGTTCGTTATATAGGTAAGAACCTAAAAACAACAAGGAGGATTTTTATTATGAAATTAAAGAAAATTGGAGCAATAGCATTGGTATCTGCCTTAATATTTGGAAGTGTTGTAATTAATGATGTATATGGCATGGAACGACAAAAAAATTTATCAGCAAATACAAATAATCAGATAATCACTCCATTTTGGGTTGAAATTAGTAGTGTTTTGGCATACATATCGGCAAATGGTAATACTCTTTATCCAGAGGTATATGTAGAGGCCAAAAGTACTTCAGCTTCGATTACCGGAACAATGTATTTAGAAAAATACAGCTCGGGAAGCTGGGTAAATGTAACCTCATGGTCTATAAAAGGAACAGGAAGTGTGTTTTTATCAAAGAGCTATAGTGGAATTCCAGAAACTAAGTATCGTACGAGAGCTGTAGTAACTGTAAATGGAGAATCTGCCGAGGCTGTTTCCGGTATTTGTGATATTTAAAGGTATTAAAAATTGATTTATTAAACATCAATTATTATCTGAATATGGCGGATTTATTCCGTTACATATAAAAAACATAGAGAGGAGGTGGAGAAATGATACATATAAGGTCACCAAATAAGTTAAAAGACTCTTTAATACCTCACAACTTGCATACTTAATCCTAAAAGTACATAAGAGAATATTTCAGAGCCTTATATGGACAGTTTACAACACAATACGTAAAAATACAATATTTTTAGCATAAATAATAAATAATCAAAATACGGAGGTAATATTATGAAAAACAAGAAATTAGTAACGATAGTATTAGTTTTATCTATGATTCTATTGAACGTTATGCCAACTTTTGCATATACTAATGTGCAAGAATTGCACTTTGGTGAAAAAATTCAAGTGGGTGATTATAAAATTGAATTAGTCGTTGACACTGAAAAATATAGTAAAATGATGTTTACGAATATATTGACAGGAGAAAAAGAATATTTAGAAGAATATAATGAGAATGGAAAGACTAAATATATTGCAACTAGCCCAAGAGGTAAACATGTCATTAGCATAGAAAATGATTTTATATCAATTAAAGATGATAATACAAATTGTATACAGTATTTGTATAATAAAACTATTGAAAATGGTGGACCAATAAATATAATACTCAGTAATGGTTGGACTGAGTGGGAATATCAAGAGACAAGTTACGATTCTACTGGTCAGCTTGTTTCAGATATTAGTTATCTTGTTGGTATCATAGCTGCAATTTTTGATTTACCAAAAACAGATAATATTGTAGTTGATACTGCTAATTATATACTTTCTAAATATATTAGTGTTGTATACATTACTAGGGTAAGGTATATGAGATTTTCAGAAGATACCACAAGCTGTTTCCAAGAAAAATATGTTACAACTATTTATGAAAACTCAAACTATACTGGAGAAATCAAATCTAATACAATTATATATACATACTGTTTCTAATAATAAAAATCATAAAATTACATTGACTTTTTATAATTTAATTGCTAAATGTAAAAAAATATATAATTGTTGTCACTTAAAACAGAAATCGCGGTGATTATACCTCTATTGGGGGATTTCCCCCAATAAAGGTATAATTATAGATTCAAGTAACTTAGAAATGTTGGTTAATAATAAACATGGTATTTTAAGGAGTTAATATTATGTATAAACAATTTATTTTTTGGAAGACATTATTAAACTCTATAGTTGTAGGCTTAATTTCCATTTTCATATATTTAGATATAGCAACACCTATAGATAGAACAATACCTTTAATTATATTTCTTGTTATCCTTATTTTATTTAAGTTAATATTTTATAATATAAGAAAAAAAAATAAATTTGAAAAAGAAAAAAAGAATACAAATTTAAATATAATAGCGTATATATGTATAGGTTATGGAAATCGGTACAATGAAAAAATTATTTTTATAGGATATACCCTATATATTATTTCATCCTTGTTAGAGTATAGGCATGCTGTTAGTATGCATTCTGAGGACATACTATGAAATGCACCGTAAGGGTGTCAAGGGTGTCAAGGGGGTGTCAAGGGGACGTATGTCAAGGGTATGTCAAGGGGACGGGGTTACTGACAACTTTATGAAACTCAAATCAGGAGAAGAAAGAAAATAAATTATCAAATGTAAAATTGCTATGTTGACATACACATTCATATATGGTATAAATTACCAAAGAGGTGATTTTATGCCGAGAGCTGCAAGAAAAAGGAGCGAAAGCGGAATATATCATATTGTGATGCGAGGAATAAACAGACAAGTAATATTTATTGAAAGAGAAGACTTTTTAAGATTTATTGAAACCTTACAAAAATATAAAAACATCTGTGAATATCAACTTTTTTCTTATTGTTTAATGGATAATCATGTACACCTGTTAATAAAAGAAGGTAAAGAACCTTTGGAAACGGTAATGCGTAGAATATGCGGAAGCTATGTTTTTTGGTATAATAGAAAATATGATAGGATTGGTTATTTGTTTCAGGATCGTTTTAAAAGTGAAGCTGTTGAAGATGACACATATTTTTTGACAGTGCTCAGATATATTTTTCAGAATCCCGTTAAAGCAGGAATAGTAAAAGATGTCATTGAATATCCTTGGACAAATTATGATGATTATAAGAGAAAAACAAATAAATCAGAAACAGATTTTGTTTTTAATTTTTTCAATGCACATAATAGCGAGACAGCAATAAAGGCTTTTATTAAATATATAAATGAGAGTAATGCTGATGAATGTTTGGATTTAGACGAAAGAAGTACTATAACTGATAATGAGGCACAAAAAGTAATTACTGAAACTTGTAAAGTAGAACATCCCCATGATATGCAAGAATTTAATACTGATGAACGAAATTATTATATAAAAATATTAAAAACAGATTATAATCTTTCAATTCGTCAGATTGAAAGACTTACAGGAATAAACAGGGGAATAATTCAAAAAGTGTAGTGTCAATAACCCCGTCCCCTTGACATAATTCAAAAAGTGTAGTGTCAATAACCCCGTCCCCTTGACACCCTTGACACCCTTGACATACCCTTGACACCCTTTGTTAAGTTTATTATACACTAACTATTATAATTTGTTAGAGGTGAGATTTATGACTACAAAAAAGATACTCAAATTATTTATTTCTACATTCTTATTTTTTATATTAGGTTTTGTTTTGATATTAATAATTGATAACTCCATAGAATTTAAAAGCATGCTATTTTACATAACTACGCGAGCTTTTATTATGATTTTATCTGGGGTTATATTATATTTTATAACTAATTGGAAATCACTGAGATTAAAAAAAATATTTTTAAACGTGAAAAGACATACGGAATATATTAGGTATATAAAATTGCGAGGTCTTTTTGTTGCAATATTTACATTAATTTCTATATATTGTTCCAGAAATGGATTAAAAAATCAAGATTTTTTGTCTCCGGTATTAGATACGCTTAACAAGCTTTTTTTCCATAAGGAATATGAGTTTTTTGTTCTAAAATATAAAATGGTGTCACAAAGCATTACCACTCTTTTTTTCACTCTCATTATGATAGGGACATATCTTTTTCTTGAATTTCTTTTCACTGATAAGATAATAACTGATGATGTAATAGATGAAAAATAAAAAAAGAACATGGCACTCTGGGGATGGACCTTGAAATGCCTTTCAAAGATGTATTTTAATACACAACTTTAAGTGATAAAATTAGATGAAAACTCATTCTGGAATTCAAAGGTCCGTCCCCAGAATATCCCCAGAATATACAGAATACATATTGGTTATTTTATATTGGACAAGAAAGCACTATTGACTTCTATAATGTTCAAAGAGCTATGCAGAGGCTTTATAATAGATATATGTCAGGTTTTAATGAAATTATTTCATGACAGGTTGCCAGATGTTCTTGTAGAAAAGGACATGGGGAAGGACATGGGAAGGACATGGGGACGTTTCATTCGTCCGAAAAAACATAGCGAAAGCAGATGATGGTTTAGAGTAAGGTAAACAGGATATAGTTTAAAGGCCCCGCGTGGGGGTTTTTTATTTACAAAAAAACATATTTATAGACATTATTTTTAATGGTATAATGTTTGTGTAAGGGGGGATATGCTATGTTGATAATGTATCTTTCTATGCTGGATACGGAAGAAGATAAAAATATATTTGAAGAATTTCACAATGAATACGCTTCATTAATGTACAAAATAGCATACGGAATATTAAGGGACAGTAAATTAGCTGAGGATGCGGTACAGGAAGGTTTCATACGAGCTATAAAATATTTTGATAGTTTTCCTAAAAAAAAGTGTCCACAAACACGAAATAAATTCGTTAATATGGTTAGGTGTGCATCTTTTGATATATATAGAAAGAGAAAAAGACAGCAATCTGACTCATATGATGAATTAGAAGAAACAATTAATGGATGTGTTTGCGGTTACAGATGATATATTTGAGGGTATGGAGCTTGAGCGTTGTCTTTTTATGCTTCCTAAATCTTATTATATCACACTTTCTTTAAAACATGATGACGGATATTCGTATAAAGAAATAGCCGGCATATTAAATATAACCGAAGAAAATGTCAAAAAGAGGCTTATGCGTGCAAGAAAAAAGTTAAGAGAAATAATAAATGAGCAGGAGGCAAAGATTTAATGAAAAATATCACAGACGAAGAATTAGATATATTGCTGACTGAGCATATGCCAAAAGCCAACATGCTGTTGGCTCATCTCGAAGAAGAAAGAGACAAGAACGTTGCTCCTCATGTGTTTTCCGAAAGATATAAGAAAAAAATGAAAAAGGTAATAAAGGAATACAGCAGGACTTCGGCACAGATAAAATTTGCAGCTTTTCGCAAATATGCTGCTGCCGTTCTTATTATCTTTATCCTTACAAACAGCTTCTTAATTCTTACTGTAGAAGCATACAGAACAAGAGTTTTTAAAATAATAACTACAATTTACAACACACATACTTCGATTGTAACTGAAATAGATAATGGACCAATTAATGAATCTCCTGAATTTATAGAACCATCATACGTTCCTGAAGGGTTTGAAATTATAGATGAAATGCAGTCAGACATAACAAGGATAATTGATTATGCAAATGATAATAAAATACTTGTATATAAACAAAGCATCATAACAAGTAGCGAACTTGTAATAGATACTGAAGGTACCGAAATAAAAGAGATAAAAGTTGGCAAGTACAATATAAATTATGTTTTCAATAAAGGCATGCACATTGCATATTGGTATGACAGTGAATATAGCTATCTTATAACCGGAGAGATTCCGTTTGAAGAGCTGCTAAAAGTTATTGAAAGTGTTATTAAAAAATAAATATTAATTTGATGATAACCGTTATTTTACTAACTAACTTATTTGTTGTTACAGCAGCGGAAACGTGAGTATTTAAAAAGGGATATGAATACAAGAGGTAAAAACTATGAGGATTAGTGAGATAATAAATATAATAAAAATAAATTTTTTATTTGGAATTATTGTAGTCTTGGTGTTGTCCATAATAACGTGTATTGGTTATTTTATAGTCTATAAAAAAATAATAGGTGGAAGTAAAAAGATTAATAAAAGACAAATAATGATTGTTTTGAAGAAATTGCTTATAGTGACACTTCAATTTATTGGATTAGAGGAGAACCGTCATATAATATATGGGTCAATTATTTAGATGGAAGTTATAGATACAGCAAAATTTCTGATTTGAACAAGGAAAAAGCAGTTGATGTTGAAAATGATATTTTAATAAAAAAATTAGAACAATATGCTATATACGTTCCTGCAAATGCAACGTTCAGTTCGCCAGATGAAGGAAATTATAAGTGGACTGTTGACATGGAAAGAGTGGGGGATTTTCTGGTAAATGGGATTTTGTCATGTACATATTACAATGATGGAGAAATTAAATATATATCGAATAATTTAGTTACTTATAAGAAAGTAAAAGATATAGAAATTATTAGTGAAGTAGAGGCTTATGAAAAATTAAAAACCGGGAATTTTAAGCTAAGCAATTTATCAAACAATGTTAATACAATTTTTATAGCTGAAGTAATATTAGATTACATGCTTGATTCTAAAGGATTTTTTCAACCGGTATATTTGTTTCATACATTGTTAAATGACGAGGACACTATAATCGTTATTCCCGCAATATAAAAGTAAGTGTAAAATATTATTAACGCATTGGAGAATGGAGAGTGAAATATGTGAAAAAACTAATACTTTTTATTATAATTTTAACTTGTATATGCTCTGCTTGTGGGACTGAAACTAATATTGCTGAAGAAGAGCATCTTTCTTTTATTGAAAACTATACTTTCCCACCCAACGAAGAAGAGCTTTTGATGGTAATGCAAAAGGTGAACTTGAATTGGCGGATTGGAGGACTTATGTCGAGTTTTCAATCACAAAAAGCAGATAATGATACAATAGCTATTCATCATATTAGCTACCATAGGAATTTAATTGTATGCATATTAAATCTTAACTACAGTACAGGCAAATATGGCGATTTCTCATTTTGGTACAAATTTTCACCAATGGAAGATTCTATAACTCAAGAGCAATACGATAGGTTTCGAAACGAAGACTTACCATTAATATGGTCATTAGCAGGAGAGCTTCTTCTTGAGCAAGATGCAATTGAAAGTTTGGGAGAAGAATGTATGATATATTTTAATAACTACACAAAAAATGGTAAAGATCTAAATCATATTAATTGGTGGGGAAGGCAAAATGATATTTTTTGTCAGGTGGAGTTTACATGGCATTCTGCTTTTAATCAATATATGCCTCACAGTATGACTTTCTTTGATCCGGTGGCACTGGCATTTGATTATAAAACTCAAGGAAAAATTAAATTATATAAGAATGAAGAGGAAGTATATACTGTATCTGAAGTTAATATTTTAGATTCTACACCATCTGGTGATTTTCTCATATCAGGATATCTTGAAAACCTATGCATAAATGATGATGATATAAATCCAAGTGAATTTTATCACGGATATCCGGCTAATGTAGATTTATATCAAAAAGGATGGTTAGTGGATGAAACAGGCAAATTACCGGTTTATATTATGCCTACGCCGTTGTCAGCAAGTGAATTATCAAAGAGTAGATTTCATATTGTCAGAATAATAGATGCACCGGAGCCATACTGTGTTATTATCCAAAGTGAAATTAATTATTCCATTAACCCTGATGGGACGGTTCTTATTGGGCCATAAAAGCACTTGCATTTTGGGGACAGAGTGTCGGTGGTATCAGCAGGACGGGATTACTGAAACCCTTTATTTTTTAACTTTTATGTGTCAAAAATCAAAAAAATAATATTTTTATTGATATAAATATACAATTTGTATGTAATGTTATTGAGGTGAAAATTAATGAGAAAAAAAGCAACAGTTATCTTAGTAATAATATGCATCATCCTTTTAGGGATTTTTTACTTAAGATTGGAAAAATCAGCGTTCAATAACTTTGTTCATTACAATCAACTTATATTAAGCGGGCTTACACCTGAAGTGGTTGGTTATGATTCAGAAAACAAGGAATTTAAAGTAGTTTTAGATGAAAACAAGGAACCTATGTTTGAGGAAGGATTAGAAGGATTAAGTAAAATAGTGATAGAACATAGAGAGTCCATGAGAAATTAAGAATGGAGGCTATATTTAATGTTAAAAAAGATATTAGAGAACAAATTTATTAGATTATATAATATTGTATTTTTAATTTTTATATCATCTTCTACAATAATAAGAATGTATTTAGTAATGATTTCACCTATAATGAAGCCAGACCGAGAAGGTTACACAGCCATATATTATAGTCCACGTAGTGCCATACTTCATTTTGCATTATTAATTTTTATACTTATAATATCTAACATATTGTTTTATATAATAGATTGTAAAATTAAGCAAAGTAAATAAAAAATATAAGAATGTAGTGACCGCTGCAGCAACCCTGTCGCTCCTCACTATGCTCATATATACAGATGAAGTACAGAAGTACATGGGGGAAGTACATGGGTAAGTACATGGGGACGTTTAATTTGCCCACAAAAAGTATTTTGCATCAAGTACTCTTTCATGATACAATTCCTTTGTTAGAATAATTGGCAGAGGTATGTAATGATAAAGATATTAATAACTAATGATGATGGGATATTTGCAGATGGAATAAAGGTACTGGCTGAGATTGCAAAGGAGTTTGGAAGGGTATATGTCGCCGCGCCTGACAGGCAGAGAAGTGCTGTATCTCATGGTATAGAAATACATGCTCCAATAACAGTGGAAAAGATTGATTTTCCTGTTGATGTTGAAATGGCATGGAGTATAGACAGTACACCTGCTGATTGTGTGCGCATTGCTCTGAATAATCTCCTTGAGGAAAAGCCTGATATTATACTTTCCGGAATAAATAACGGCACAAATTTAGGCGGGGATATATTATATTCCGGTACGGTTGCGGGAGCTATAGAAGGATACCAATATAAGATTCCGTCTGTTGCTCTTTCTCTGGATGGAGATAATTTTGATGTATGTAAATGTCATTTGGGCGAATTTCTCAAACGCTATATCGATATGGCAATGGATAACAAATATGTGCTGAATGTAAATATTCCTTCCTGTCCAGCAGAGGACTATAAGGGTATACGCTATGCAAAGCTTTCAAAAGAAGGACAATATCCTTTCTATTTCAAAGAAAAAAAGATAAGCCCAACGGTAAGCAGTTATGATCTTCGTATGGCAGGAGTAGCACCTATGGATGAAAATACAGACGTATATTTTGTGAAACAAGGATATATTGCCGTTACACCTATAGCGCCTAATTTTTTTAATCTTGATTATGCAGATCACCTCATCAGTACAAGTTTGTTTGAGGAAACAGCATATGCAGTCAATGAGGAGTAACTTTATATATTTGAAATAACTTTCAAAAAATGTCTTTTTCTTATTTTGTTTGTTATATGCTGGAAATGGCCAGGGAGTTAATAAATACAGAAAATATATAGGTTTTGAATAGGGGGATGACTCTTCTTTTACCTACTAAATAATTTCTTAAGGAGGAAGGTAAGTGGTATATATTGGTATCGCATTAGCGTTAATTATACTGATACAAGTCATAAGGATATCTTTTTTAAGAGGGAGATATGGAAAGAAAAAAGGTGACTTTATAGCAATGACTTTAATGCTGAGTACATTGCCTTTTATAGTTTTATATTATATTAATGAAAGCAGAATTAAGGCTTTTCTGTGGATCACGATATTAGCATTAATTATAAACTGGGCATGGTCATTATATGAATTTAAATTTCGTTCAAACAAATAAGTCATCCCAGACTTAGAAGAGACGGTTCTTGATTGGTTATTGTTACATTATGCTTTAATATAGTATAATTTTTGCAAGGAGGCAATTACTATGTATAAACAGTTTATTTTTTGGAAGACATTAATAGACACCATACTTGTAGGCTTAATTTCGCTTTTTATATATTTAGATATAGTAACACACGTAGACAGAATATTACCTATAACTATATTTTTTGTAGTTCTTATTTTATCTGAATTGATATTCTATGTTATAAGAAAAAAATATAAATTTACAAGAGAAAAAGAAAATGCAATTTTAAATATAATAATATTGACACTTATATTTTATGGAAATCGTTATAATGAATATTTTATTGTTGTAGGCTATGTCTTATATATGATTGCGTCTCTATTAAGCTATAGGCATGCTGTCAAGAATCTTGACGAAACAGTAAACTGATACCATTCCCAGCTTTTTTAAAAATAATTAAAAAATTGTTCCTTTTTCGTTCTTATTTGTTAGACAAATAAAATACTATAGAGTTTTGGTCGTGGAGATTGCTTATGTGGCTTAATAGAAAAAGATTAATAATGCTTATTATTTCGATAATTGTTGTGAGTATTTCTTATATGTTGTATATATTTATTCCGACAACAATTGGTAAGGTAGTGAGTAAATATATAAATATTGAAGAGATAGTTAAAATAACATATATAATTGATGAGGTCAGAAAAGATGATATGCTTCATCATATATCGGATGAGGAATCAATAAGCTTCTTGTATGATTACTTTTATGGCATTGAAGTCACTCATGCCGCGACTGTACCATACTTTGAAGAGACTGTAAATTTTATTTTTAATATTTATGATAAAAGCGGAAATGTAGTAACTATTACCAGCCACGATAGCTATAATGGGTTATATTTATATATACAGTCTGATAAATGGTATAAGGTCAAAAACTATAATAATTCTACCGATATAATAACTGATATAGTAGTGACATCTTTCCTTAAGAGTATGTATGAGGTTAATGGCTATGAAAATTACGAGAGGTCTGTAGATATACGTAATGGAATTATAAAAGAGAAGATGGCAAATTCCGACTTATCCGGAATAACTCAGTTCAGCGATGAAGAAGCCAAAGAAATATACGGACAATATATTGATAAGTACGCTCCTTTTGTTACGAAAGATGGTCTTGATAAATTGTTTTCTTTAGGACTTATTACTTATATGGATAAATTGGCTTATGAAAACAACATATATGTAAGAGCTGAAAATATTGAGCTGAATGAAACAGAGGAACATGAATATATGTACACCATAAAGCTGAAGTTTATAAAAGACGATGCTGAGACATCGGGAGAATGTACCGGTATAGTGGGATTGGCACAGGATGAAGACGGCAGCTACAAGGTTAACTTTATTAAAAAGACAGACTCCGGAGTAATCAATGAAATGCTGGAAAAAATAAATAATTAAATATGTAAGGTTGTATAAACCTCTGAGCTGTTGTAAAATAAAATATACAGTTTGGAGGTTTTTTAACAATATATAATAATTTATTACGGAGGACGGATTTGTTTAAATGAAAAGAGTGTATATTGCTATGGCAATGCTTTTAATCCTTATATTAGTCTTATTTCTAAAAATAAAAATAGATAATGGCTTATATGCTATGTTTGATAAATGGGAAACAGGGGCTGTAGATACAACTGAAGGTATTGACATAATGAATTCTTTTACAGAATATTTAGCAGAAAGTCGTGAAGTCTCCACCGAGGATATAATGAAATTATCTCAGAGATTTAAGGTTTATGATATAGATGGCTTCAGGATTATAGAATATGTAGAAAACCCTGAGTTTTATGGTAACAGCGGAAAAGGCAGTTATCATATAGCTATGTATAACGATATAATAGAAATTATAGACAGCAACGGCAGTATACAGATTGACGAGGTTATTAAACTAAATGATAACTTATACAGTATGTATGTAACAGATTATAAATTTTCAAATATTACCGGTATCAATATTTTCAGCATAGCAATAAATGAAAAAGGTATAGAATATAAACCGATTATAAGTAATGCAGAAATACCTGACGGATTTCAATTTATTGAACCCTTATATTACGATAGTGGGCATATTTATTTTGAAAGTATAGAAAATGATGGAAGCAATGTTCTTATAAGTGTAAATAATACAAGCTATATGTTACAATTGAGAGAAGATGGATTATATCATTTTACTGATATTGAATAGATACTAAAATTCAGGAGCATATATGAAAGAAGGCATAATATTTGATTTGGACGGAACGTTATGGGATTCTGTCGAACCGGTTGTTGAATCATGGAATGAAATATTGAGAAATATTTCTGAAATTAATTATTCATTAACTATAGAAGAAAGCAAAAAACTTATGGGAAAAACAATTACAGAAATAGCTTCTATTGTATTGGGTGAAGTTTATAAAGACAGAGCTCTGGAAATAATAGAGGAATGCTGCAAGAACGAGTTAATATATTTGGAGAAAGAAGGCGGCAAGCTATATCCCAATTTGGAAAACACACTTAAAGAGTTGCTCAAGAAATATAATTTATATATAGTAAGCAACTGTCAGCAGAATTATATAGAAACATTTTTAAAGTACCATAAATTAAATAATTATTTCAGTGACTGCGAGAATCATGGCAGGACGAAGCTATCCAAGGGTGAAAATATTAAGCTCATAATTGAAAGAAACAAATTAGATAAAGCGGTTTATATCGGAGACACTCAGGGAGATTGTGATGCAGCAAAGCTGGCAGGTATACCTTTTATTCATGCTAAGTATGGTTTTGGAACCGTAAATGAACCGGCAGCTTTCATTAATACATTTGATGAACTGCTGAAAATATTATAAAGGATGAAAACCGGATTGAGATTAATCCGGTTTTTTATTGCAAATACCATTTGGAGTTTACTATATGTCACAAAATGATATATTCATACGTTATAGAAGTGAAAATCGGTTTTCAAAATATTTACGGGAAGTGATGTAATGGAAGAAATGGCAATAGATAATGATATCAATGATATAAGAGAAATTGAACTGAACGAAGCAATAGAGCTGTACGGACATAAACTGTTGAGATACTGCCACAATATTTTGTGCGATTATGCCGATGCTCAGGATGCAGTGCAGGAAACTTTCATCAAAGCCTATTGTAAAAGAAATTTATTTAAGAAAAATACTTCTATGCAGGCATGGCTTTACAGGATTGCTTATACAACCTGTATTGACATGTTAAGATACAAAAAGCTAAGGAGTTTTATTCCCTACAGTGTTCAGGCATCTGACGTTTGTGAGAGCAAGGAGTACATGAGCGAAGAATTAAAAGCAGCACTTATGACCTTGTCTCCCAAGGACAGGGCATTGGTTTTCAGCAGGGTGATAGATGAAAAAAGCTACAGTGAGCTTGAATTAATATATAATGCTTCAGCAACGGCACTGCGCAAGCGATATGAACGTGCAAAGAAAAAACTGGCGGGCATCTTGCGTGAGAATGGTACGGATTATAGTGAGAGGGAGGAAAGAGATGAATAGAGACAATGACGAATTAATGATTAAAGGTGCACTTAATAAGGTTAATACACCAAAATTTGATATTGCTTCAGAAATAGAGAAAAACAGGTCGAGAAAAAAATCGACATCATTTAAAAGACATTTGGTGACAGCTTCGGTGTCACTTATGCTTATGACATTTACGGTTGCTGCCGCAGCTGCAACTATCTCAGGGTTTAAACATCTTTTAACTATTATTGGTGAAGAAAACGCCCGTGTTATTTCACCGGTTGAAATGTCTGACGAAGATAAAGGAGTAAAAATGGAGGTTGTTGCTGCGGGGCGTTTTGACAACATGCTGAAGGTTTATGTTACCCTTGAGGATTTGACGGGAGAAAGATTAGCCGAAGATGTAAAATTCAGCTCATATTACAGCCTTGACGGAATAGAACGAAAAGAAAAATCCAACGGAATAAATTCCATATCGAGCAGAGGCTGGAAAATGATTGACTACGATGAGCAGAATCACATGGCTACGCTTCTATATGAGCATAACAGCGGTGAAAACATAGGTGGAGAGGAACTGACTCTAAAAATAAACAAAATACTTTATAACACAAAAGAATATTGGAATTACAAAGTAACGGAATTCGATTTATCAAAGGCAGACAGGAATCCGCCTATATTTTATGCTTCGATGGATCAATTTTTATCTACGAGCAATATAAGTTATATAGCGGAGGATACAGTACCGGTTTTAAAAGAACAAACTGATAAAATAAACTTTCCTCAGACAGAAGGATTTAACATATGTGCTATGGGTGTTGTTGACGGCAAGCTGCACATACAGACCAGGAACTTTGAAAATGAAGATAAGGACACATCATACAACATTTATTTCGTAGACTTAAAAAATGATCAGCCGTATCAGGATTTAATAAATGCCGAAGGAATTTTCAGATTTGACATGGATGAAAACGGCAATATAACGAAGGAGACCGATTTTCCCGCATACAATGAATATATTTTTGATATAGACACAGACAGATTGAACGAATATGAACTGTTGGCTTATATAAGCGAAAGTGATGCCATAAATGGTGACTGGGAGGTTAAATTCAGTTCGGAGGACAGCGGAGAAATTTTAAAAACGCAAATTAACAAGGACATAGATGGTGTCAGTGTAGGCTCAGTTTCCGTAAATTCTTTCGGAGGGATACGCATTGAAGGATCTGTAGAAGATCACGTGAAAATACCGGTAATGTTTGATGTAAAAATCAATACATCTCATGGGGAAATAACTACATCTTTCTCTTCATACGGTTATTTGGCAGATAGGGCTGAAAATTCAAGTTATAACTTTGAAGCTTTTTATGAAACAGAAAAAACCGTTGACCTGAATTCTGTTTTATCAATTGAAATCAACGGCAGAACGGTTAAATTCGAAAAATAAAAATACAGAGGAGATTTTTGATCATGAATATTAAAAGATTTATTGCAATTGCAGTTTTTGCAGCAACTGCCGTATTAGCAGGAGCAGGAATGTATACCGCTTATGCGGAGGAAGAAAGAACCGAATATTTCTTTTGGTCGGATGCGTTGCCCATACCGGCATACGCAACACCGAATGAGGACGGTACCTCCGGTAAAATAGGAATCATAAATGAAGATGGTGAAAAAACCGAATTAGAACTTCCCGATTATGAAGAAGCAATAAAAAATCGAGTACTGGTTCTTGTAAACGGAAAATATCTGCACACTGTAGCAGGATCAGGGGCAGACCCGTTCATTGAAGATGGAAGCACGATGATTCCTTTAAGGGCTGTCGCCGATGCATTCGGTTTTGAAATTGAATGGGAACAAAGTGAAGAAAAAATTACACTGACGAGAGACAGTAAAACAATTATTTTATATATAGGAAAACCGGAGATATCGGTTGACGGAGATACAGTATATTTTGAAAACGCAGTACCATTGATTAAAAACGACAGGACATTTTTGCCTGTGAGAAAGCTGGCAGAAATTCTTGATATAAAGGTTGAGTGGGATGATGATACAAGGACAGCAGCCTTCAGCGAATAATAAAATCTGAAAAATAAATTATTGTTGAATTTAAAAGGAGGTAATCAACTGTTAATTACCTTCTTTTTCTATGTTTATTTAACAAGAACTCGGATTCCGTTTATTATAAGTGCAGTTACAGTTGTGACATGAGAGTTAATACTGCAAAAAATATTTGTTAACGGCTTTTAATTATTATATAATAATATAAACTATTATATTAAGCAGGGAGAGATAATGAAAAAGAAGCAAAGAATGTTGGCTTTTGCTGTTGTTATTACAGCTACTTCACAATTTTATTTAAATTTTGCAATTGATGGATTCAGAATATCAACGGCAGTTATAATTCTTCCGCTTTTTCTCATTATGTATGATGATATAAGCAGTATGCACACATCTGCGTTGACAGCACTAATAGTGTTTATTGTAAGGCTTTTTGTCCTTTCAATAAGCGGAGTAGGTTTTGTACAGGCAGTTTATACAGTTTTTCCCGGCTCTCTTTTTTATATAATATACGGAATAATATTTAGTTTAAATAAGCGAATACCAAATAAGTCATTGCCCAGAATGTTTTTTCTCATATTGACATGTGATTTTTCGTCTAATATTATTGAAGTGTTTGTAAGGATGGGGATATCAAATAATACCGTACATTACAGAGCTTTAGGTATATTATTTTTAATAGCTGTCACAAGGGCTTTTTTGGCTGTGGTAATTCTTGCAATTATACGAAACTACAGAATATTGCTGACCAGAGAGGAGCATGAGGTAAGGTACCAAAATTTAATTTTATTTATTTCTGATTTAAAAAGTGAAATATATCTCTTGAAAAAAAATTCTGATGCAATTGAACATATTATGAGCAATTCGTATGCTATGTACGAAAACCTCTTGAAATCTGAGCAGGATGATTATATTAAAGATCTTTCTTTAAAAATTACAAGGGATATTCATGAAATAAAAAAAGATTATATACGTGTAATAAAGGGACTGGAAAGCACGCTCACAGAAGACCTTCAGCTTTCGGAAATGAGTATTAAAGACATATTTTACATACTTAAGAAAAGTGTGTACAGATCCAATGAAAATGAAAATTTGTATCTTGACTTTAAATATAGTGCTAACGTTTCTACCAAGAATCATTTTCAACTGATGTCTATATTAAGGAATCTTGTTAATAACTCAATGGAATCCATGGATTTCTCTAAAAAAAATAATTTCATTAAAATTTATCATAAATATAATAAAAAAAATCATATTTTTATCGTAAGTGACAGTGGCGAAGGAATATCTCAGGAAAATTTGAAGTATATTTATAATCCGGGATTTTCTACAAAATTTGATTACGATACAGGAGATGTAAACAGAGGCATAGGGCTATATCATGTAAAAAATTTGGTGGAGGGTCATTTCAAGGGAACCATAGCTGTAACATCAAAAATTAATTCGGGAACAGAATTTACCATTAAAATACCTATTGTAAATATGGAGGGGAAAAATGAAAATATACATTATTGATGATGATATTACGGTTGTTAAAATGCTTGAAAATATAATAGAAGACAATGATTTGGGAACCATGTGCGGATATGAACTGGATGGAAACAAGGGGTTGTCTGAAATTACGACCCTTGAACCGGACATTGTTTTGGTAGATTTATTGATGCCTGAAAGGGACGGAATTTCTCTCGCAAAAGAATTTAAGGATAAAAATGATAAGCCTTCCTTCATAATGATATCTCAGGTGTCTTCTAAAAGTATGATCAGCAAAGCGTATATGGAAGGAATAGATTTTTTTATAAATAAGCCTATAAATGTCATTGAGGTGAGCACGGTTATAAGGAATATTACAGAAAAAATCAATTATAGGAAAACGCTTAACAATATACAAAATTTAATATATAAGGATAGCAGCAGCACAAATGCGGTTAACATACCTGCTGAGAACAGAATTAAAAAAATTCAGCTTATACTTAACAGGCTGGGAATGTCCGGTGAAAAAGGCGAAAAGGAAATACTGGCAATATGCAACTACCTGATTGTGAATAGCAGAAACATGTCTGATTTAAATATCAAGGATTTATGCAAGATGCTCAGTCCAAATTCCAGGAATATGGAGCAGAGAATCAGGCGTGCTGTTTCTAAAGGCTTGACAAATCTTGCATACCTAGGTATAGAGGATTATATGAACGATATATTTATTATGTACTCTAACAGTCTCTTTAATTTTGAGGATGTTAAGGCTCAGATGGACAGGATAAGAGGGAAAAATAAATTCGGTGGTAAAATAAATATTAAGAAGTTTATAGATGGTTTGATAATTAATAGTTAGTTTGATTCGGGAAAAGGTTTATATTTTTTATGGTTATTTTTGTATTTTTTTGATGTTTGTCTATATAATGGTTTAAAGTAACATTTAAAAATTATGGAGGAGAGTAAAATGAAAAAAAGAATATCAATTTTTTTGAGCTTGTTATTAGTAGTTTTTTTAGTGATGGGTCTTACAGGGTGTGGAACAGAAACTAACACTGATTCAGATCCAGGGGAAGAAGCACCAAAATCATCCGGACAGGTATTCATAAATATCGGAACGGGCGGTACAGCCGGTACATACTTCCCGCTGGGTGGTGCATTTGCTGAAATCTGGAATAATGATATTTCCGGAATTAATGCAACCGCAACAAGTACAGGTGCATCTGTAGCAAACGTTAACTTGTTAAAGGAAGGCGAAGTTGAGGTAGTAATCATACAAAATGATATTGCTTCCTATGCCGAAACAGGTACCGTTTTGTTTGAAGGAGAACCTTATCCAAATATAAGGGGATTATGTACATTGTACAGTGAGCCTCTGCAGTTGGTAACCACTGATGAAAGCATAAAAACGGTTGCTGATTTAAAGGGTAAGAGAGTTGCTGTAGGAGCTATAGGAAGCGGAGTTGAAGCTAATGCAAGACAAATTATAGCAGCAGCAGGACTTGATTTTGAAAATGATATTAATCCTAAATTCCTGTCATTCTCTGAAGCTTCAACAGGACTTAAGGATAAGCAGCTTGATGCGGCATTCTTGGTTGCAGGCGTACCTACAGCTGCAATAGTTGACTTATCAACTCAAAACGATGTATTTGTTGTTCCTATAGACGGTAAAGTTGCTGAAAATCTTATGTCAACATACCCATTCTATACGGAATTTATAATTCCGGCAGCAACATACAAGGGACAGACTGAAGATGTCAAGTCATTATCTGTAAGGGCAATGCTTGCGGTAAATGATAATCTTGATGAGGAATTGGCATACAATATGGTTAAATCAATATATGAAAACAGTGACAGAATTACTGCTGCTCACAATGTTGGAAAAGATATAACTAAAGATACCGCACTTGACGGAATTGGAATAACATTGCATCCCGGAGCTCAAAGATACTTTGATGAACAATAACATAAAATAAAGGGAATGAATCAGTTTGAAAAAAATAAAGATTGAATTTATAATTATTGCATTGTTCTTTGCTGCAATAGCAGTTTACATTATGGGAGCGATTGGCTCCAAAGGGCACAAATTACTTGTGATAAAGAACAATACAACAGGACAAAAGACAGAATTTTACCTTAAAGACAATTCTTTTTCATTAGGGTACATGCATTCGGTTATGAAAACTCCTGCAGAAGAATTTTTTCATATCAATGAGAATAACAAAATTGTGATGGAAAAGACAGTGTATGAATCTTTTGGAGTTGGACTGCCGTTTCTGGCAGACATGGATGATTTTGAAATTAAAGACGATAAATTCATTCTTTATAAAAATGATGATTATGAAGAAATAAATATGATCATATCGCCTATTCCGGAGCATTGGCTCCAAATAGGCGATATGAAATATGAGCTTATGGATATTTTAAAAGAAGAAAATTGTTCAATCACTGTTTATGCACATGATGTTTCCACTATTAAATATTTAATGCTTATATTAACTAATCAATATTCATAAAGGAGGAAAAATGTGACTGAGAAAATAAACAATGATATTGTTGAAGATATAGAAGAAGTAAGCAAGGAAGAAGTTGATAAGATTCTCAGAAAGTATGACAAAGGATCGGATTTCAGGGTTTTTTCAGGAAATCTTAATAAAATTATTTCAATCATTCTTTTATGCTTCTCGCTATTTCAATTGTACACGGCTATATTTTTAGGTATGGAACCCATGATACTGAGGTCGATTCATCTTGCTTTTGGATTGTCTCTGATTTTTTTACTTTATCCGGCCAGCAAAAAATGGCCAAAGGATAAACTACATCCATTGGATGTAATTACGGCTTTAATTGCAGTGATCGTATGCTTTTATGTTGTTGTATTTTATAAGGACCTTGTTTATAGAGCCGGTAGAATTACCACTACTGACATGGTAATAGGGTTGATGGCGGTATTCTTGGTGTTGGAAGCAGCACGAAGGGTAATCGGACTTCCTATGGTTATTATTTCTATTTTATTTATAGCATACGCTTTTTTGGGACCTTATATTCCCGGTAAACTTGCTCACAGAGGGGTAAGCCTTAACAACTTTGCACAGCATATATTCTTCACTACAGAGGGAATTATGGGATTGCCTATAGGCGTTTCATCCACGTTTATTTTTATGTTCCTGCTGTTCGGTGCATATTTAGAGAAAACCGGGATGGGAGAATTTTTTATAAATCTTGCGAACTCTATTTCGGGAAGCTCTCCCGGAGGACCTGCTAAAGTTGCAGTCATATCCAGCGGATGCATGGGAACATTGTCGGGAAGTTCTGTGGCCAATGTTGTTGGGACAGGAAGCTTTACCATACCAATGATGAAAAGATTGGGTTACAAGAATGAATTTTCAGGAGCAGTTGAAGCTACCGCTTCCACAGGAGGACAGCTCATGCCTCCAATTATGGGTGCTGCGGCATTCCTTATGGCGGAAATAACAAACACTCCTTACTTTACAATAATCAAAGCAGCTGCAGTACCTGCTCTTTTGTATTACTTCGGTGTATGGGTGGGTGTGCATTTTGAGGCAAAGAAGTTAAATTTGACTGGGATGTCCAAGGATCAAATTCCTAAAATAAGTCATGTAATGAAAACCAGAGGACATCTCATAATACCGATAATTTCAGTTATGTATTTGTTGATTCAAGGTTTTTCACCCATAAGGGCAGCACTTGGAGCGATTGTTACAACACTTATTTGCTCGGCATTTAAAAAAGATACGAGAATGTCGTTTAATGATATTGTAGATGGACTGATTAAAGGTGCAAAAAGTGCGCTCACCGTTGTATCGGCGTGTGCTTGTGCCGGAATAATAATCGGTGTGGTAACTCAGACAGGCTTAGGATTGAAGATGGGTTCGGTAATTGTAGGTATGGCAAATGGAAATCTGTTTCTGACATTGTTCTTTACAATGATAACATCTTTGATTCTGGGAATAGGCGTGCCTACTACGGCTAACTATGTAATTACATCAACTATAGCGGCTCCAGCGTTGCTGCTGCTGGGTGTTGATGTGATTCCTGCGCACATGTTTGTTTTCTACTTTGGTATTATAGCAGACGTTACACCTCCCGTTTGTCTTGCGGCAGTTGCAGCATCAGGCATTGCAAAATCGGAACCTATGAGGACCGGTGTACAGGCAACTCGCCTGGCAATAGCTGCTTTCCTGATACCATATATATTTGTTCACAGCCCACGTATACTTATGATAAATACAACACCATTGCTGCTTGTGTTTGACATAGTTACTGCTCTTGTTGGAATTACATGCATAGCAATTGCATTAACAGGCTTTTTCAAAACTCATATGTCAATTATTGAAAAAGTATTGTTTATAGCAGGAGGAATATTACTGGTTCTTACAAAGGTTCATTTTGTTGTTATAGGTGCAGTACTTATAGCTTTGGCATATACTATTCAGAAGAGAAAAGAACAAAAAATTTCAAGCAGTACAACTTAAACTTTACAAAAATAAAGTCGTTGAATTTTCAGCGGCTTTATTTTTGTGCATAATTTTTTTTAAGAAGTAGAGTTAATTACTTTCCACCCGTTTTTATATGCCGGGAGGGACAAGAGTAACATAGATACTCATGCAAATGTTTTCTTTTGTTATTGACTTTTTTGCTGTTCGGGATTATAATTTAGTTAAACGTTTAAGTAGGTATCCATAATGAAAATTACCATTAAAGAAATTGCAAAAGAGGCAGGAGTATCTATTGCCACGGTTTCGATGATTTTAAATAATAAAGATAAGAATATTACTCATGCAACCCGTGTGAGAGTTCTGGATGCGGTAAAAAAATACAACTATGTTCCAAATGCAATGGCAGGCAGTCTTGTAACTCAAAAAACTCATATTGTGGGGTTGATACTGCCTGATATTACCAACCCCTTTTTTCCCGGTATTGCCAGAGGCGCTGAAGATAAGGCAAATGAATCGGGCTACAGCATTATATTTTGCAATACGGACGATAAACTTGAAGTGGAAGAAAAGTATATTGAATCTCTTACTAAAAAAATGGCAGACGGAATAATAATTGCACATTCTTCCGGCAGCGAAAAGATGTCGGAAATATTGGAAAGATGTAAAGTTCCCATAATTTTAATCGACAGGGATTTTTATTCGGAAAAAATTTGCGGGAAGGTATTGGTTAACAATTTAGAAGGAGCATACGAAGGTGTTTCTCATTTAATAAACAAAGGATATACAAGAACAGCATTTCTCTCAGGCTCGTTAAAGACCCGCACAGCAAGGGACAGATTAGAGGGATATAGAAAGGCATTATCAGATAACGGTCTGAAATATGACGAAAACCTTGTTAAATACGGTGAATACAAAATTGAATGGGGGAAAGACGGAATTAATGAATTGTTATCTGAAAAACGGCAGTTTGATTCCATATTTTGCGGCAATGACCTTATTGCAATCGGCGCTATTAAGGAGCTTAAGAACAAGGGCTTCAGTATTCCCGGCGATGTGGGTGTAATGGGCTTTGACGACATATATCTGGCAGGGCTTGTGGAGCCGTCTCTTACTACTGTGAGACAGCCTAATTACAAAATGGGTTATCAGGCTATGGAGTTATTGCTGGAAACCTTGAATGACCCGGATAAGAAAAATAATAATTTTAAGGAAACAGAAATAATAACACTGGGCACAGAAATAATCGAAAGAAATTCTATATAATCATCAATCATAAAGCAGGTGGTAGAATGAAAAAAGGAAATTTATTAAACTCTGAAATTTCATATGTTATAGGTAAAATGGGACATACGGATTCACTGACTATAGGGGACTGCGGGCTACCTGTTCCGGAAGGGGTTCAAAGGATAGATCTTGCGGTAGTAAAAGGATTGCCGGAATTTATTCCTGTATTGTCTGCGGTGCTGGATGAGCTGTTTATTGAAAGGGTTATACTTGCAAAGGAAATAGTCCATAGCAACCCCGAGTTGAACAATAAAATAACAGAAATTATAAAAGCTGCCGAAAAAGAAGAATTAAAAACAATTGAAATTGAATATGTCACCCATGAAGAATTCAAGAAAAGAACAGCCGGTACCAAGGCGGTGATAAGAACCGGCGAATATAAAGCATTTGCTAACATTATCCTTGTATCCGGAGTAACGTTTTAATGAATATGAAAAATTAGGGGGTGGTGATTAATTGAAAGAGATTGCAGTATCCATGAAACATATTACGAAAAATTTTTCCGGTATTAATGTATTAAAAGATGTGAGCTTCAATATTTACAAGGGGCGTGTTATGGCACTTGTAGGTGAAAACGGAGCGGGAAAATCCACCCTGATGAAAATTCTTACCGGGGTTTATCTGAAAACGGATGGAGAAATTTATCTGAACGGCAGTGAAGTCACCTTTAATGATACTCATTCATCTCAGGAAGCCGGAATTGCCATTATACACCAGGAGTTAAATTTAGTTAAAGACCTGTCCATAGGAGAAAATATATTTCTCGGAAGGGAACCCGTATCAGGCAGGGGACGGATTTTGCGGAAAAGGCTTTATGAAAATTCCGAGTATTGGCTGAAAAAATTGGGACTGAATGAAAATCCCAGAGAATTGGTCAGGAATTTAAGCGTAGGAAAGCAACAGCTGGTTGAAATTGCAAAAGCTCTTTCTATCGATGCGAAGGTTATTATAATGGATGAGCCGACCGGTGCCTTGACACCTGCCGAAACACAAAAATTGTTCAATGTAATAAATGATTTAAAAAGAGAAGGAAAAAGCATCGTATACATATCTCACAGATTGCAGGAAATATTTCAAATATGCGATGATGTCACCGTTTTGAGAGACGGAGAGCTGATTGGTGAAAGGGCTGTTTCGGAAACGGATGAAGATAAAGTAATTGAGATGATGGTGGGAAGAAAACTAAGCGAGCAATATCCCAGAATTGAAACTGCAATAGGGCAGGATGTTTTGCGGGTGGAAAACCTTTCAAACCAATTTGTAAAAGACATTTCATTTTCATTAAGACAAAGCGAAACATTAGGGGTAGCCGGTTTAATGGGGTCTTCAAGGACTGAGCTTATGAGGACGCTTTACGGAATTTATCCGTACAAGGGAGAGATTTTTTTAAACGGTACAAAAATAAAGATTCTGTCTCCCATGGACGCCTTGAATTTTGGGATAGCATATGTTTCAGAAGACAGAAAGGCCAACGGAATAATAACCGATATGAGTGTGAGGGATAATATAACTCTGTCTTCCCTTAAGAAATTTACAAGTCCTCTTGGTCTGATTAATAAAAATAAGGAACAGGCTTCGACAAATGATTATATAGAAACAATGTCCATAAAAACCGCAGGTACGTATCAATTGTTAAAATACTTAAGCGGAGGAAATCAGCAGAAAGTGTCCATTGCAAAAAACCTTAATACCAGTCCCAAAATACTTATACTGGATGAACCCACCAGGGGCGTGGATGTAGGCGCAAGAAAGGATATCTATGATTTAATTAACAAGTTTAAAAAAGAAGGTATGTGCATTATAGTTGTATCTTCTGATATACCTGAAGCTCTGGGAATTTGTGACCGCATAATGGTGATGAACGAGGGTAAGATTTCAGGTTTTTTAGAACAAAAAGATGCTACTCAGGAATCTATTATGACACTTGCTGTAGGAAAGGATGTGTACAATGACGACCATTAAAAAACTGCTTAAAAATAAGCCCTTAATAGTGCTGCTTGCTGCATCGGTTGTTGTAGCAATTATCAATCCCAGATTTCTGACTTGGGGCAATATTCTGACTGTTCTGAGGCAGACATCCATCAATGCGGTAATTGCCACAGGCATGACCTTTGCAATATTAATCGGAGGTATAGATTTATCGGTAGGCTCGGTTCTGGGTTTTTGCGGTGCTATAGCGGCGTCTATGATTTCATCGGGCATAAATGCATTTGTCGTTGTAGCTGCGGCTTTGATGTTAGGAACCCTTATAGGTTTCTTTAACGGAACACTTATTACCGCAGGACGACTGCAGCCCTTTATTGCAACTCTGGGTACGGTAACGCTGCTAAGAGGCTTAATTCTTGTATTTACAAAGGGAAGACCAATAAGCACGGGAGGCACCGGTGCATCTGAAGCCTTTGGAAAAATCGGTACGGGATTTATCGGACCTATACCCATTCCCGTCTACATAATGATTGTAGTATTTATTTTGGCGTACTATATATTAAATCATACTCGTATAGGAAGATATATTTATGCAACCGGCTCTAATGAGGAAGCGACAATTTATTCGGGGATTAAAACAAGCCGCGTCAAATTATTTGTTTATTCAATTTCAGGAATGACGGCGGCTTTGGCAGGAATATTGATTACGGCAAGATTAGGCTCTGCTCAGCCGACAGCAGGTGCAGGATATGAGCTTGATGCCATTGCGGCAGTTGTCCTTGGGGGAACAAGCATGGCAGGAGGAGTCGGAACAATTGCAGGCACGGCAACCGGGGCCCTTATAATCGGTATATTGAACAATGCACTGAATTTAATGAAGGTGCCATCCTATTACCAGGATGTAGCAAAGGGTATAGTTATATTAGCAGCAGTACTTCTTGATAGAAAACAAAAACTATCAAGATAAAAAATAAAAATCAAAAATAATTTGGAGGGTTTTATGAAAAGATTTTTGAGTTTAGTTGTTGTCACACTAATGATACTGTCACTGTTTGCAGGATGCAGTACAAATGAAAATGTAACCAATGAGGAAGCAAAGACCATCGGTCTGGCAATTTCAACATTAAATAATCCTTTCTTTGTCGACCTTGAAGCAGGCGCAAAAGCAAAGGCTCAGGAATTAGGCGTTACGCTTGTTACTCTGGACTCACAGGATGACTCTGCAACAGAAATGTCAAATGTAGAAGATTTAATCAGCCAAGGTGTTGATATTATTATGATTAACCCTACGGATTCTGATGCGGTTAAAAGTGCTGTTGAAGCAGCAAACAAAGCAAATATCCCTGTAATAACACTTGACAGAGGAGCTAACGGCGGCGAAGTTGTATCACACATCGCTTCTGATAACGTTGCAGGCGGTAAGCTTGCAGGAGAATATGTCATAGAGCTGTTGGGCGGCAAAGGAAAAGTCGTTGAGCTGGAAGGCATCCCCGGAGCTTCTGCTGCCAGAGACAGAGGACAGGGCTTTAATGAAGCAATAAGCGGAACTGACATTGAAGTAGTTGCAAAACAAACAGCAAACTTTGACAGAGCAGAGGGACTGACGGTAATGGAAAATATCCTTCAGGCTCAGCCTGAGATAGATGCGGTATTTGCTCACAATGATGAAATGGCTCTTGGAGCAATAGAGGCTATAAAAGCTTCAAAGAGAGATATCCTTGTTGTAGGTTTCGATGCCACTGATGATGCAAAAGCTGCCGTAGAAAGCGGCGAAATGGCAGCAACAGTTGAACAGCTTCCAAAGGAAATAGGCTCTATGGGTGTTGAAGCTGCAGTAAAAATCCTGAACGGAGAACAGGTTGAAAGCATGATGCCTGTAGATCTTCAATTAGTTAAGAAATAATGTAATAGCTTTAATAAAATTATGTGTTCCCGCAACAGGTCATAGTCAAAAAATTACAGACTGATGTTGCGGGAACAAAAAGCTCTCGATTCTTAATAGAGTCCATGGGCTTTTTTTTATAGTCTGCTTAATGCATTCATACAGTCAGTCATACGTGCATAATTATTAAAGGAGGGGGGACACACCTTTTTTTATCGGGGTGAGTCTTTGTGATATAAGTAATGTCATAATAGGAAGAGGGACACACTTCTTTTTGCCAAAGGCAAGTCTTTGATGGATAGAAGGAATGTCCCCGTCAAAGGGAGGCAATATGGGCAAATTTAATGACTTTAGAAGCAGAATTGCAGATGATTTGGAAATTCCGAACGATGCTCTTTCGGATAATTTTAATTTGATGATGCATGGCAACAAGAAGGTTATAATAGAAAATCACTTAGGAATAATTGTGTACGAAAATAATTTGGTTGAAGTAAAGGCTATAGAGGTAAATATCATAGTTAAAGGAACTAAATTTAAAATAGAAGAAATAAATGACTACAAGGTTATAATTAAAGGTAATATTGAAGAAATAATATTTAAGAAGGAGTAATTATGCTTATTTTCAAGTTGATGTCTTTATTGACAGGTTATGTTACAGTGCGTCTTAGAGCGGCAAACTTCGAAAAAGTCATGAATTTACTTCGAAAAAAGGGTATAAGCATATGGGATGTTGAAAGAAAAGAGTATGGTATTAAATTTAAAATATCCTATGAGGATTACAGAAAGTATGCTGATATTATTAAAGAAACTAAAATGGAGCCGTTAAATAAAAAGGGTCTCGTATACAATCTGACAAAATTAAAGGTGAGAAAAGGCTTTGTATTGGGGCTTTTTGCTTTAGTCGTATCGCTTTATGTTATCACATCGTTAATCTGGAATATACAGGTCGTCGGAACAAACAATATAACTGCCCGAAACATAATTAAAGCTCTTGAAAATAACAATATTAAAACACCAATCTCTCACAACAGCGTAGATCCAAAACATTTAGAAACTATTCTTTACAAAAACTTTGAAAATTTTAAATTCGTAGAAGTATATATTGAAGGGTCTAATTTAATAATTTTTGTTAAGGAAAAAGAAATTGAAAAGGCGGATATTAAGAAAAATGAGCCAACAAGCATTATTTCCACTAAAAATGCAATAATAAATAAAGTAATTGCAAAGAGTGGTCAGCCGGTAGTCAAAGAAGGCGACGTGGTTTATGAAGGTCAGACATTGATAATGGGAATTGTTAAAAATAAAAATTCGGAAGAATTTATGATGGTTCCTTCAGAAGGTACTATTTATGGTAAGACATATTACAATTTTGAATTAAAGGAACCGAAATTTAAAGATGTGGAAGTATCCACCAATAAAAGCAAAAGCGTTTATTACTTGCATTTAAATGGCAAAAGTAATAAAATATTAAGTGACAAGAGTCCTTTTGAAAATTATAATTATATAGAACGGACTATTCAAATTCCTATACTGTCAAATTTGACTGATATCAGCATCATAAAGGGCACATATTATGAACAGATGATAAAGAAAGTCGATATAAATGAAGATACGGCCAAAAACACTTTAACAATTGGAATGTATGATGACTTGCTGAAAAAGTGCGGCAAGGAAGCAAGAATATTAAAATCATCTTTAAATTTTTCTGATGATGATAATTATTATTATTTACGAGCTCAAATTGAGGTAATTGAGGATATAGGCACAAAGGTTAAAATATATCCGATACCGGAAACGGAACAAGAACAAACAACTAATGAGTAAGCAGGAGGTTAAATGGAATTACACGAAGAAAATATATTAATAACAGATGACAAAAATCTTATTAAGCTATTAGGAATTCACGATAAAAATATTAAAATAATCAAAAGCTATTTCGATGTGAATATACTGGTAAGAAATGACATGATCAAGGTTACCGGAGACAAAAATAAGGTTGAAGCTGTTGTTAAAGTATTAAAAGACATGATAAGTATAATCGGCTCTGAAGGTGAAATAACCGACCAAAAGGTTGTTTACTTAATTGAAGCAAATAGATCAAATTATAATATAGATTATAATGAAGTATTAAAGGAAGTTATCGTAACGACTGCATCCGGAAGAGTAATAAAGCCAAAAACAATCGGACAGAAAAGATATATGGACCTGATAAATTCCAAGGATGTTACGTTTGGAATCGGTCCTGCCGGCACAGGAAAGACGTATCTTGCTGTGGCAGCAGCCGTAAATGCTTTCAGAAAAAAGGAAGTAGAGCGTATCATACTTACGAGACCTGCTGTTGAGGCAGGAGAAAAATTGGGATTTTTGCCGGGAGATTTACAGGATAAGGTTGACCCTTACCTTAGACCTCTTTACGATGCATTATTCGATATAATGGGACCTGAAAACTATTTGAAGAATGTCGAGAAGCAATTAATTGAGGTTGCTCCCTTGGCTTACATGAGAGGACGAACTCTTGATTCTTCATTTATTATACTTGATGAGGCACAAAATACTACTAATGAACAGATGAAAATGTTCCTGACCCGCCTCGGTTATGGCTCTAAGGCAGTAATAACCGGCGATATAACACAGATTGACCTGCCTGAAGGTAAAAAATCAGGTCTTAAAACTGTACAAAGAATATTGAAGGATGTGGAAGACATCGGCTTTATGTATTTTCAAAACACTGATGTAGTAAGGCATAAATTGGTTCAGGATATTATAAAAGCATATGAAAGGCATGAGAATAAGAAAAATGATTAATATATTATTTGATGATAGGCAGGATTTTATAGAAATCAACGGGGATAATTGCGGGGCAATTGAAAAAGCAATTGAAGAGGTAATAAAAGCCGAGGAGTTAGAAGGGGATTTTGAGGTCAGCGTATCCTTTGTCACCAACGAAGAAATAAAAGAGTTGAACAAAGAATTCAGAAACGTTGACAGCGAAACGGATGTTTTATCCTTTCCTATGGATGATGAGTTTGAAGGTGTGGTATTGCTGGGGGACATAGTGCTTTCAACTCAGAGAATAATCGAACAAGCTAACGATTTCGGTCACAGCTTAGAAAGAGAGATGGCTTATTTGACGGTTCACAGCATGCTGCATCTATTAGGCTACGACCACATGAATGATGATGAAAAGTCAGAAATGCGTTCAAGGGAAAAAGAAATAATGAAGAAACTTCAAATATTTAAATAAGGAAAAGCAAATGAAAAAATTACTTATATTTATATTAGCTGCTTTTATGCTTACATCCTGCTCTGAAAAAGCAAATCAGCCTCTTGATATGGAGTCGGAATCAGAGAAGGAAGAAATATCAGGTATCGAAGAAATTGAATCAGAGCTTGAGGAAGATGATCCTAATAAAATAGTATCTCCGCTGGATGGCTTAAAATATTATCCGGAAGAGCTTTCTCTGAGACCTGTTGCGGTTTCTTTAGACAACCATCCCCGCGCCAGATGGCAGGCAGGACTAAAGGATGCCGAAATAGTTTATGAATTTCAGGTTGAGTTTCCTTATACAAGGTACTTGGCCATATATTTGGCTAAGCAGCCCGAAATGGTAGGGCCTGTACGAAGTGCAAGACCGTATATTATTTATTATGCCTTAGAAAATGACGGTATATTTGTTCATGTGGGAGGGAGCGAGGATGCTTTCAGCGAAATAAAAAGATTGCAGGCGGCAGAAATTGACGGTTTGTATTCCGGTGCTATGTGGAGATACAATGATACGGGGAAATATGCTCCACATAACATGTATACCACATTAAAGTCAATAAGGGATGAAGCAAAAAGATTGGGGTTCAGAACCGAAGCAAGCTTCGAAAAATATAACTTTAGCGAAGCCGGCTCAAAGCTGTCGGTAAAATATAAGGACAGCTTCAAGGCAAATAAAATAAATATTGAATACAATAAAGATAATACTACAGATTATACATATAATAAAGATTCAAAGTTATATTTACGTTTTAAAGACAAGGAAGAGCATATCGATGAATTGTACAAGGAGCAATTAACAGCTAAAAATATAATTGTGCTGGAGCAGCCTAAAAGTGTACTGGATTCTGTAGGGAGATTATATTTAGAATCAATTGGAACAGGTAAGGGTATTTACTTCACTGAAGGTGAGGGAATACTTATAACCTGGACAAAGAAAAGTGAAAAGGACAGAACAAGATTTTACATAAATGATACAGAGCTTAAATTAAATCCGGGCAACACATGGATACAGATTGTAGACAGCGTCGAATCTGTAACAAATGAATAATATGAAAGGGTGATATAATGGAAGATAAATTACTGATTAAAATTGCTATGGAAGCAAGGGAGAAATCATACAGCCCATATTCAAACTTTAAGGTTGGAGCGGCAGTATACACTAAAAGCGGCAAGGTCTTTACCGGCTGCAATATTGAATCTGCCTCCTATACTCCGACCATCTGCGCCGAAAGAGTTGCAATTTCAAAATGTATATCAGAAGGCTACAAGGATATAGAAAAAATAGCCGTTGTCGGCAGCAATATAAAAACATCCTTTCCATGCGGTGTATGCAGACAATTTATGGTTGAATTCGGTAAGGATATGAAGGTTATATGTGCAAAAAATATAGATTCATACGAAGTTTATACACTAAAGGAACTTCTGCCCAACAGTTTTGGTCCGGAGGACTTGGAATAGAAAGAAGAGGAGAAACATGTTTAAATCAGGATTTGTAACGATAATAGGAAGACCAAATGTAGGTAAATCAACGTTAATGAACTCAATGATCGGTGAGAAAATTTCAATAATGTCGGATAAACCTCAGACAACGAGAAACAAAATAAGGACTGTCTATACTGATGATGAGGCTCAAATTGTATTTTTAGATACACCTGGTATACATAAGCCAAAAAATCAGCTTGGAGAATTCATGAATACCGAGGTTGATTCTGCCTTGGACGGAATGGATGTATTGATTATGATTACCGATGAGTTCAACAAGGTTGGACCGGGAGATGAGTTTATCATTGAGAAAATTAAAGATTTAAAAACAAAAAAAATATTGATAATAAATAAAATTGATAAATTCAGTCAGGAAGCTGTCATAAAAATTGCTCAGGAATTTGATAAATATAAAGCTTTTGATGATATTTTACCCATGTCGGCTATTAAAAATGTAGGAGTGGATTCCTTAATTAAATTAATAATTAAATATTTAAAGCCGGGACCTATGTATTTCCCGTCAGATTATATAACCGACAGACCGGAGCGCTTTGTTGTTTCCGAAATTATCAGAGAAAAAACTTTGTTGTATCTGAACGAAGAAGTTCCTCACGGAATTGCCGTTGAAATAGAGGAAATGAAGGAAAGAAAAAACAAGGACCTTGTTGATATAAGAGCTAATATTCTGTGTGAGAAAAAATCACACAAAAGTATTATAATAGGTAAGGACGGCAGAAAAATCAAGGGAATCGGTAAAAGTGCAAGAGAAGATATCGAAAGATTGCTGGGTAGTCAGGTTAATCTCCAATTATTTGTAAAAATTTCTGAAAATTGGCGAGATAACAATTATTTATTAAGATCCTTGGGTTATGACAAGAGACATGATAGTTGATGAAGTATTAATTCTAAAGGAAGTAATTTATAAAGAAAATGATAAAATACTTCATGCTCTGTCAAGAGAAAACGGTAAAATTCAATTGCTTTCAAAAGGAGCTAAGAAAAGCAATTCTCATTTAATCAACGTTTCTCAGTTGTTTGCTTATTCAAGATGCTCGCTGGCAAAATCAAAGGATATGTTCATAATAACACATGCAGAGCTGATTGATAATTTTTACGGTTTGAAGAACAATATGGAAGCTTTCTTTTATGGAAGCTATATATTAGAGCTGATAAGCTATGTTGCCGGAGAAAATGAAATGGATTCCCGTGTTTTTGATATGACGGTTTCAATAATTAAATATTTGAGTGAAACAGATAAGGATTACAATAAATTAGTAGCCGCTTATGAATTAAAATTGATTTCAATGCTTGGATACAAACCGGATTTTAAGCTTTGTATATCATGCGGAAGTGAAATACAGGGAAATGCAAAGTTTTCAATTCAGGAAGGCGGCTTATTTTGCGGCGATTGCGTAAATTATGGAAGTGGAATAAATGTTACCTACAGTGAAATACTAACAATGGAAAGAATTTTAAAAACTAAATTCGAATATATAAATTCTATTGACGTTACAGCCAACATATTAAGCTTAATAAGAAACTTCTTATTTTACTATATTGGCAAGGATAATTTTACAACTTTAAAATTACTATAAAAGGAAGGTACAATCCATGGAAAATGAAAATTTAAAAAAAATCGATGATATTCTTAAGCGCACAGATACAGATTATTCGACTGCTAAGAAAGCACTTGAGGATGCAAACGGAGACGTGCTCGATGCAATAATTATGATTGAAAACCAAAACAAGAGCAACTCCTATACAAAAAGTAATAAAGGTGAGCAAATATTCAACCAGCTGAAGGATATACTTGCAAGGGGTAATGCGACGAAGATTACAATAAAGAAAAACAACGAAATAATTGTTAATCTGCCTGTTACGGCAGGAATTATAGGTGCTTTTGCTGCTCCATTTTTGTCTGCCGCAGGGATTACAGCCGCACTATTGACACAATGCTCCGTAGAAATAACTCAAGCAGACGGCAACGTGGTTAATCTCGGACATAAAGTTGAGCAAGGTGTGGATATTGTTAAGGATGCAATGCAGGATGTGAGACAGGGTGCCGAAAATTTGAAAAATGATTTTATGAGCAGTACTAATGAATTTAAAAATGAATTTAAGAACAGCGCAAATGAGTTCAAAAATGATTTTAAAAACAGCGCAAATGAATTTAAAAATGACATAAAGGACGATTTCACATATTCATACAAGGATGATGATGAATTTTAAAAGAAATTCTTGACATTAATTCTTAATTTTGTTACATTAAGATTAATGTTGAGGCAATGAGAAAGAAGAGTAAACTATAAAGAATTTATAGAGAGTCAGGTGTGGTGGAAGCTGATAAGGAAGTATAGTTGAAGGGAGCTTTTGAGTCAATTATTTTAAGAGGATAAAGCAATGCTTTATCAAATAGGGTGGAACCGCGGAATTAATCTTTCGTCCCTATACGGGATGGAAGATTTTTTGTATACTATTTTAATATCTCAATCCCATTTAAATAAAATGTTAATGGAGGCAATCATGGCAAAAAACGAAAAAAACAAATTAGAAAAACTTGTTTCTCTTTCTAAATCGAGAGGTATAATTTTTCCCGGCTCGGAAATTTACGGTGGTCTGGCAAATACATGGGATTATGGACCGCTGGGTGTAGAAATAAAAAATAACGTGAAAAAAGCTTGGTGGAAAAAATTTATACAAGAAAGTCCATACAATGTAGGACTTGATTCGGCCATACTTATGAATCCCACAACCTGGGTAGCTTCGGGTCACGTAGGAGGATTCAGTGATCCTTTGATGGATTGCAAGGAATGTAAGGCAAGGTTCAGAGCGGATAAATTAATAGAAGATTACATGAGAGAAAATGATGAGGTGCAAATTGTAGACGGCTGGTCTAATTCTCAAATGGAAACTTATATTTCAGAAAATAATATTAAATGTCCTGAGTGCGGAAAACATGATTTCACATCAATCAGGAAATTTAATTTAATGTTTAAAACATTTCAGGGCGTTACCGAAGATTCTCAGTCAGAAATATTTTTAAGACCAGAAACGGCTCAGGGTATATTTGTAAACTTTAAGAATGTGGCTCGTTCCACAAGAAAGAAAATACCTTTCGGAATTGGACAAATTGGTAAATCCTTCAGAAACGAAATTACTCCGGGTAACTTTACATTCAGAACGAGAGAGTTCGAACAAATGGAGTTAGAATTTTTCTGTGAGCCGGGTAAGGATTTGGAATGGTTCTATTATTGGAAGGATTTCTGCATGAATTGGTTGTTATCCTTAGGTATGACAAAAGAAAATGTGCGTTTCAGAGATCACGATCCTGCAGAACTATCTCACTACAGCAACGCTACGACAGACATAGAATATTTATTCCCGTTCGGTTGGGGAGAGCTTTGGGGTATAGCTGACAGAACAGATTTTGACTTAAAGGCTCATATAACTACTTCAGGAGAGGACTTGTCCTATCAGGACCCTGTAACGAACGAAAAATACGTTCCGTATTGTATTGAACCATCACTTGGTGCTGACAGAGTTATGCTTGCGCTGTTAGTTGACGCGTACAATGAAGAAATGCTCGAAGATGGAACCGAAAGAGTTGTGTTAAAGCTTCATCCTGCTCTTGCACCATATAAGGCTGCAGTATTGCCGCTGACTAAAAAATTAAACGATCAGGCATCAGAAGTTTATCACAAGCTGCAGAAAAGCTTTAACGTGGATTATGACGATGCGGGAAGTATAGGTAAGAGATACAGACGACACGATGAGGTTGGAACTCCGTACTGCATAACTTTCGATTTTGATTCTCTTGAAGATAATTCTGTTACGATAAGAGACAGAGACACAATGGAGCAAGTCAGAGTTAAAATAGATGATTTAGAGAATTACATTAGCGAAAAAATAAGATTCTAAAATAAATAGATTGGCAATTGATAAGCGATTGACGGGCAATAGATTTGCGATTGAAAAAACAATTGCAAATCCGTTGCTAATCTATTGAAGTCAACTGCAAATCCATTGTCTAAGGGGTGATCCGTATAAAATTATCAGACAGACAAAATCAAATAATTGAAATAATAGAAAAGCTCCAACCTGTAACCGGAGAAACGATAGCTGAAAAAATAGGTCTTACAAGAGCAACACTCCGACCTGATTTGGCGGTTTTATCCATGTGCGGCCTGATTAATGCAAAACCGAAGGTTGGATATTATATATCGAATAAAAAAAGCAACAGAGATATAGTAGAAAAATTATCAGCAATAAAAGTATCGGATATTAAATCACTTCCCATAAATGTAACTGAATCCACAAGCGTTTACGATGCGATAGTAACTTTATTTTTAGAAAATGTAGGTACATTGTTCGTAGTGGAGGATGAGGCATTAAAAGGTGTAATATCAAGGAAGGACTTACTGAAGGCATCCATGGGAGGAAAAGATTTAAATGCCATCCCCGTGGGTATAGTAATGACAAGGATGCCTAAAATCATATATTGTTTGGAAGAGGATTCAATTTTAGAAGCAGCAGAAAAAATCATAGAGCATGAAATAGATTGTATACCGATTATAACCCATTTACCAAACAATAAAGTAAAGGCAATCGGAAGAATTTCAAAAACTAATATAACAAATGTTTTATTAGAAATAACCAAATAAAGAGGTGCATATGGAGAAGATTAATATTTACGCTGTTTCGGATTCCTTGGGAGAAACTGCCGAGCAGGTGGCAAAAGCGGTAATCAGACAGTTTGACTTGGCTGATTTTGATATAAAAAAGGTATCCTATATAAATGATAAGGAATCGATAGATCATTTAATACAAAAAGCATCAGATGAAAACGCATTTATAGTATTTACTTTGGTGGTTGAAGAGCTCAGAGATTATATGATTGAAAAAGCTTCGGAATACAACCTTGACGCAGTTGATATAATGACACCTATTTTATTTCCTTTAGTTAAAAAATTGGGCTTAGCTCCTAAAAACGAGCCCGGTCTTTTACGTCAGCTTGACGAAAAATATTTTAAAAGAGTGGAATCAGTGGAATTTGCAGTAAAGTATGATGACGGAAAAGATACGAGGGGAATTCTTTTGGCAGACGTAGTTCTGATAGGGGTATCAAGGACATCTAAGACACCGCTTTCTATGTATCTGGCCCACAAAAATTTAAAGGTTGCAAATATTCCGTTAGTTCCTGAAGTCAGCTTGCCTGAAGAGCTAAAGTTAATATCTCCTAAAAGAATAATAGGCCTGACTTTAAATGTGGAAAATCTGAATAAAATCAGAAAAGAACGCCTTAAGGCAATGGGACTGAGGGATACGGCAAACTATGCCAATATGGAAAGAATTTTCGAGGAACTTGAATATTCGGAAAAGGTGATGAAAAACTTAAAGTGCAAAATAATTGATACAACCAACAAAGCAGTTGAAGAAACCGCATCAATTATTCTTGACTACATATCCGAAAACGAAATAAAAAAATAATTTTGTGAATATACAAATAATGTACGTTTTCTGTCATTCCGAGCGTAAGTGAGGAATCTCAGGTTTTTAAATGCTGAGATCCTTCGAGCCAAAACTCTCAGGATGACAAATATAATTATCAGGGGGTGATAATAGTGAATATACGAGAACGATATGAACAATTCGAAATTGATTACTTATCTCCGCACGCTGCTAAAAGCAGATTTTCAAAAGGCAGGGAAATCCCGGAAGAAAGCTGCGAAATAAGAACCGAATACCAAAGAGACAGAGATAGAATAATTCATTCAAAAAGCTTCAGGAGATTAAAACACAAAACACAAGTTTTTTTATCTCCTGAAGGAGATCATTACAGGACACGTCTTACTCACACATTGGAAGTATCACAGATTTCAAGAACTATCGCAAGAAGCTTAAATTTAAATGAAGATTTAACCGAGGCAATTGCCCTTGGTCATGATTTGGGTCATACGCCATTCGGCCATACAGGCGAGAAAATACTCAATGAAATTTGCGAAGAAGGCTTTAAGCACAATGAACAAAGCTTGAGAGTCGTAGAATTCTTAGAACTGAGAAACGGTAACAGAGGATTAAACCTTACCTTTGAAGTCAGAGATGGAATTCTGAATCACCCCTTAAGCTATAACCCATCAACACCGGAAGGTCAAATCGTAAGCATCTCTGACAGAATAGCCTATATAAATCACGACATTGATGATGCGCTGAGAGCAGATATAATAAAGCCCGGGCAAATGCCTGATATATTTTTTAAAGCCTTAGGTTATACCCATGGACAAAGAATTAATACCATGATAACAGATGTGATAAAAAATAGCATGGATAAAAACAAAATAACCATGAGTGAAGAGATTGCTCATTATACAAAAGAACTAAGAGATTTTTTATTTGAAAATGTATATTATAATAAAACCGCAAAAAGTGAAGAAGATAAAACAAAATTTATAATCGAAAAAATATTTGAATATTATACTAAGAATTTTGAGTTATTACCTGATTTTTATTTGCAAATATATAACGAAAACAATCTGGAAAAAAACGTAATAATCAAAGATTACATTGCCGGCATGACAGATCGTTATGCAATGAAGATATTTGAAGACTTATACATTCCCAAACCTTGGAGACAATAGACGAAAAATAATTTGTTGACAAGCTTATTTCGTTGTGTTATAATCTGTGTTCAACGTATAGATAATGGTGATATTATGCCCTATAGATTGGATTCTGATGTAGTTAAAAGAATTCTAGATGAAAACAATATAGTAGATGTAATAGAAGAATTTTTGCCTTTAAAAAAAGCAGGTGCAAATTACAGCACAAACTGCCCCTTTCATAAGGAAAAAACTCCTTCTTTTATTGTTTCACCGGATAAACAGATATTTCATTGCTTTGGCTGCGGAGAAAGCGGCGACAGCATAAGCTTTATTACAAAGTATAAAAATTATACTTTCGTTGAAGCTGCGGAGTATCTTGCAAAAAAGGCGGGGATTATTTTAGAAGAGGTTAATAACTTTTCAAACAACCGAGAAAATAAAGAGCTTACGGACAGGCTTTATAAAATAAACAGAGATGCTGCGGCATATTTTTATAGAAATTTAAAAGCGTACCCGGAGATTATAAGTTACTTAAAATCAAGGAAAATTGATAATGATGTAATAAAAAAGTTTGGAATTGGATATGCTATAAATCAATGGGATAATTTGCTAAAATACTTAACCGGTAAGGGGTACATAGAAGAAGACATATTAAAAACCGGATTAATAATTAAGCATCAGGAAAAAAATTCATGCTATGATCGTTTCAGAAACAGAGTGATGTTTCCTATATTTGATGTACGGAAAAGAATAATAGGTTTTGGAGGAAGAGTTATTGATGATTCACTTCCTAAATATCTCAATTCACCTGAAACTTTAATATTTAATAAAGGTTACAATTTATACGGTATCAATTTAGCAAGGGAAGCAGTAAAGGACAAAAGCTTCATATTGGTAGAAGGATACATGGATGTTATTAAGATGCATGCATATGGATATGATACAGCCGTTGCAGCTTTGGGCACATCCTTGACTGACAATCAGATAAAACTATTAAAAAGATATTCCAAGAGCTTTTATATTGGCTTTGACTCGGATAATGCAGGTCAAAATGCCGCTTTAAAAGCTTTGAACATGTTTAAAAGAAACAATATAGATGCAAAGGTAATAATTATAGATAATGCAAAGGACCCGGATGAATATTTAAATAAGTTCGGGAAAGTAAATTTCGACAAATTAATTGAAAATTCTCTTGATTATTATAATTTCTTAGAATATCATTTTAATGAAATATATGAAAATTATAGTAAAGTTGAATATATATCTAAAATTTTTGACAATATAGTAAATGTCAACAGCGAAATAGAAAAAGAGCTTATATTTGAAAAATTATCAAGTAAAGTAGGTGTTTCCAAAGAATCGATAATTAAGGAATATAACAAGAAGGAAACTAATCAAAGAACTTTTGTAAAGGCTTCAATTCCTGCCAAAATTAAAATGCAGGTGCAAAAAATTACAACATCCCATGAAGAGGAGTTAATCAAACTGATACTCATAGAAAATGATTTTGCTTTACAGCTTAAAGAAATAGTAAACGAAGACGTATTTAAGGATTTAGAATTTTATGGAATATTTAAAGAAATGTATGAATACAAAATAAACAATATGAGTATAGATGAAGATAGCTTGAAAAAAATTATAAAAAATGAAACGGATGCTAAAGTTTTATTGCAATGTGACGATGTTGATTATGATAATTTAGAGTCATTATTCAAGGATTGTATTAAAAGGTTAAAAATAAAATATTATGAAAAGAAAAGAAGCATACTGAGTGACAATTTAACACAGTCTGAAAACTCTGAGGAAAGCAAAGAAATAATGACCGAAATTTTTATCCTCGCTAAAAAAATTAAGTCAACTAAAGAGGAGGTTAACTAACCCATGGGTGAAAATAAAAACGTAACAGTAGAAGAATCTGAAAAAGATATAGAAATGCAGCAAAAAATTGATTCAATCAAAAATAAATTAATAGAAAAAGGTAAAAGAAACGGATTTATAACGTATAAAGAAGTATTAAGGTCTTTTGAAAAATTAGATATCAATCCGGAATTTATTGATGATTTTTATAAGCAAGCAGAAGATAACGATCTTGAAATACTTGGTTTTCAAGATGATATGATTCTTGAAAAAGTTGACGATATAGATGACACAGAAATTAAAGATGATGCGGACTTTTTTGTGAGCCAATCAGATGATGATATTTTGAAAGGTGTAAATATTGATGATCCTGTCAGAATGTATTTAAAAGAAATAGGAAAAGTACCTTTATTATCCGCAAATGAAGAAATAGACCTTGCAAAAAAAATGCAGGATGGAGATGAAGAAGCAAAGAAAAGACTGGCAGAAGCCAATTTAAGATTGGTTGTAAGCATTGCTAAGCGTTATGTTGGAAGAGGTATGTTGTTCTTGGATTTAATTCAGGAGGGAAATCTTGGATTAATTAAGGCAGTTGAGAAGTTTGATTATACAAAAGGATTTAAATTCAGCACATATGCTACTTGGTGGATCCGTCAGGCAATAACGAGAGCAATAGCCGATCAGGCAAGAACCATAAGAATCCCTGTCCACATGGTAGAAACAATAAATAAATTAATAAGAATAAAAAGACAGCTTTTGCAGGAATTAGGACGCGATGCGACACCTGAAGAAATTGCTCTTGAAATGGAAATGGAGCCTGATAAGGTAAGAGAAATATTAAAAATTGCTCAGGAGCCTGTTTCGCTTGAAACACCGATAGGAGAAGAAGAAGACAGCCACTTGGGAGATTTTATACCTGATGATGAGGTTCAGGCACCGTCGGACGTAGCAACATTTACTCTTTTAAAGGAACAGCTTTCATCAGTGCTTCATACTCTTACAGACAGAGAGCAAAAGGTTCTGAGACTACGATTCGGATTAGATGACGGAAGAGCAAGAACATTAGAAGAGGTTGGCAAGGAATTCGACGTAACAAGAGAAAGAATAAGACAAATTGAAGCTAAGGCATTAAGGAAGCTCAGACACCCAAGCCGCAGCAAGAAATTAAAGGATTATTTAGAATAAACAGGGGAGGGTTAATACCCTCTCATTTTTAATTATGAGGTGAATATGAACCGGTTGGAATGTATTAAATCTATGGTTGCTAAATGTCATACGGCAGCGGACATAGGAACTGATCATGGCTATGTTGCAGAGATGCTTTTAAATGAAAATGTATGCGAAAAAGTAATTGCGACAGATTTAAATAAAGGACCTTTAAACAGAGCAATAAAGCATTTAACATCTGTAAATTTGCACAAAAAATGTGATTTCAGATTAGGAAGCGGGCTTACCGTATTAAAAGAAAATGAGGCAGATGCAATAATTATTGCAGGTATGGGAGGAGAATTGATTGCAGATATAATTGAAGCATCTAAAAATATTGCACTACAAGCTTCCCAGCTTATTTTGCAGCCGATGACAACAGGGGATAAGCTGAGACAATATTTATATGAAAACGGTTTTAGAATAACAGATGAAAACATTGTTAAAGAGTTTCATCACTATTATTTTGTCATTAAGGCAGTTCCCGGCAAAGATGAAATAACAGACGAGATATTTTATGAAATAAGCAAAATAATCTTAGAAAAAAAAGAGCCGTTAATACTGGAATATCTGAACAAAATATTAAATGTAAATGAAAATATAATCAGGAGTATTGTAAAAAATAACGGTAGAGATTATAATGAAAAAGCAGAAGCTTTAAAAATAAAAAACAAAAAAATAAGGGAGTTGATGGAAAATTAAGGTTGATTCGATTATTAGAATATTAAAAGAAAAATTAGAATTGAAATCACAAGAATCATGGGATAACAGCGGATTGCAGATAGGTGACTATAATAATGACATAAATAACATTATGTTAACTGTGGATATTGATTTAAATGCAGTTGAATACGCAATTAATAATAAGATTGAATTGATAATTACTCATCATCCATTTTTGTTTTCGTGTTTGAAATCAATTGATTTCAGTACATATGAAGGTAAATTAATAAGACGAATAATAAAAAACGATATAAATTTATACAGCATGCATACAAATTATGACATGGCGGAATTTGGGGTAAGCTATCAGTTATCTAAGGTATTGAATATTGATTCCTATGAAATTCTTCATATCGTAAATCCTGATGGCAGCGGATATGGCGGCATAGGTTATACCGAGCCGGTTAATATATTGGAATATGCTAAAGAAGTAAAGAAACTGTTAAAGGCTGATCATATAAAATTATATTGTAATAATGATGATAAAATAGTCAGTAAAACAGCGTTTTGCGGAGGTAGTGGCAGTGATTTTATAAAGGATGCAATTTCTAAAGAAGCAGATGTATACATAACCGGTGACATAAAATATCATCAGGCACAGTTTGCTTTACAAAACAACTTATGTGTAATAGATGCAGGTCACTATAATACGGAATATCAGTCGTTACAGAGTATTAAAAATGTTCTTGATGAAGTTGAGGAATTAAACGTAATGTTAATGGAAGTAAATACGGTAAGGGAAATTATTTTATAGGGGATAGATATGGATAAAAATTACGAGTACATAAGAGCTGCTGTAGCAATACCGACTCTTAAGGTAGCAAATACAATGTATAATGTAAAGGAAATTGCTTCACTTACAAAAAAAGCATTCAAAGAAAAAAATGCAAGGGTTATACTATTTCCGGAACTTTGTATTACAGGATACAGCTGCGGCGACTTGTTTAATCAGAGGACACTTATAAGCGGAGCGGAGGAAGCCTTGCAGCTATTGCTTAATGAGACCGAAGAACTTGACATTTTAGTAGCTGTAGGTATGCCAGTATATATTGACAATCAATTGTTTAATTGTGCAGTACTGCTGAAAAACGGTAAGATTCTCGGAGTTATTCCAAAAACATATGTGCCGAACTATAATGAATTTTATGAAAAGAGATGGTTTGCTTCATCTCTTTCGCGAATATCTGACGAAGTAACGTTGTGCGGGCAAAATGTTCCCTTCAATGAAAACATGCTGTTTAAAGACACACTGTCATCCTTATGCATAGGATTTGATATTTGTGAGGACTTGTGGGTAAGCATACCTCCAAGCTCATATCATACAATTCACGGGGCTAATTTAATTCTGAATCTTTCTGCCAGCAATGAAACAGTAGGCAAAAGCGAATACAGGAGAGATATAGTGAGAATTCAGTCATCAAAATGTATGACCTCCTATTGTTTTGCATCAGCAGGTCAATCTGAAAGCACCACAGATGTAGTATCATCGGGACATGCGTTGATTGCTGAAAACGGCATAATTTTAGATGAAGACAGATTTTCAGCAGAAAGCAGCATAATCTATGCGGATATAGATTTAGAAAAGCTTAAAAATGACAGAGTTAAATTTAACAGCTATATGGGAAGAACTGAAAATAAGGATTATAAATATGTGAATTTTGAGCTTGGATATTCTGAAGACCTAAAGCTATACAGAGCTGTAGATAAATATCCTTTTGTTCCCTCAAATACAGAAGAAAGAAACTACAGATGCAGAGAAATATTAAACATACAGGCAACGGGACTTTATCAGAGGTTGTCTAAAATAGGCAGTAAAAAGGCTGTTATAGGAATATCCGGCGGTCTGGACAGCACCTTAGCCTTATTGGTAACCGTTGAAGCATTTAAAAAGCTTAAGCTTCCTATGGAAAATATTATAGCCATAACAATGCCGGGATTCGGTACATCCTCAAGGACGTACAATAACGGCCTGATATTGATGAAGGAATTAGGTGTAACTTCAAAGGAAATTTCAATCAAGGATGCCTGCATACAGCATTTTAAGGATATAGGTCATGATATTAATATACATGACGTTACTTATGAAAATGCACAGGCAAGAGAGAGAACTCAGATTTTGATGGACTATGCAAACAAGGAAAATGCAATAGTAGTGGGAACCGGAGATTTGTCGGAATTGGCTTTAGGATGGTGTACATACAACGGAGATCATATGTCAATGTACGGAGTAAATTCTGGTATACCTAAGACATTGGTTAAATATATGGTAAAATGGTATGCGGAGGATCAGGCGAATGGAGCAATCAAAAAAGCTTTGCTGGATGTTTATGACACACCTGTCAGCCCTGAACTTCTGCCGACTGATAAAGCAGGCAACATTGCACAGCTTACCGAAAAATCGGTAGGTTCATACGATTTGAATGATTTCTTCCTGTTTAACATGATCAGAAACGGTTATGGACCTGAAAAAATATATTTCCTTGCTAAAATTGCTTTTAAGGATGAATTCAGTAACGAAGTAATTCTTGAAACTCTTAAAAATTTCTATAAAAGATTTTTCACACAGCAATTTAAACGTTCCTGCATGCCTGACGGAGTTAAGGTCGGCTCAGTATCCTTGTCTCCGAGGGGTGACTGGAAAATGCCGAGCGATGCATCATACGAGCTGTGGCTGGATAGGTTGAATAATTTGACATGATGCAGCGTTGATAGAAAAAATTTCATTAATATGTATGTAGGTGTTTCTATCAGAGTGTGGAGGTAAAATGGATAATAAACTAAATAGACCTTTTGTAAATATTAGCAGAAGTAATATTGTAGAAGAGTTGATTAACGTATTAAATCAGAATATGGATAAGATTTTATCTCTTGACGGTATTGTTGGAGTAATACTTGATGGAGGATTATCTCGCGGTTATGCCGATTATCTTTCTGAAATTGATATAATTATTTATTTAGATCAAGAGCATTTTATAAAATATAATAAATCCAAAAACCCAATTCCAATAGGAATTTCCAAAATAAACGGATATTTATATGATATAAAAATTGAAAACTTTGATGAACTTTTCAATAAAGATTATGATATGGTTGCTCTCTGGGATTTATCATATGCAAAGATTATTTATGATCCGGTAAATAAAATTTCTGAATTCATTAAATATAAATTATCTCTACCTATAGATATTTCTCAGGCTGCAGGACTTATGTTTGATGCATGGTGGAATTATCGCTTGGCTGGAGATATATGGATAAACAGACAGGACGTAGCGCAAGGACATTATGTATTAAATAATGCAGTCAAACCATTAATAAGTGCGTTATTCATTGCAAATGAAGAATATATACCGCATGACAAATGGATTATTCATATGAGTAGAACTTTAGAATGGAAACCTGATAATTTTGATAATGTGCTAGTAAAAATACTTTCATCAGGCAACTTTGATTTGGCTAGCATTATTTCAAGGCAAAATGCAATTGATGAATTGTGGACAAGTATAGATAAAAAGCTCACATCAAAGGTAAATTTAAAAATCAGTTTTATGCAAAAATACTATTATGAAACCTTTAAGATTTTAATAGAAAAAGGGAAAATACCTATAGAAGAATGGGAAAAAATATGTAACATTAATATTCTTAACAATCAACCGTTCAGTGATGTTACATATATTTCTAATGAAACAATACACGTTGACTTTAATAAATTACTTTCCCTAAAGCCTGATGATATGTACCAATGGTTTTATGAAGTAGCGGATGCTGTTAGAACACAGCTAAATATTAAATCTGTAAAGTAAAATACCTTATATCTACTGTTTGCACACCCTGATATATGTATTCGAGTCAATTAAAATTATTTCTTATTTCAAAAAAATATGGTATAATAAAAGTACATTATAATATTATGTTAATTTCCCTAAGGATGGTGATTTATAATGATTGACAGAGACCGCTTAGTAAAAAAAATAGAAGATTTACCATTTTACCTTTTAGAAGAGGTTGCAGATTATATTGACTATGTAGAGTCTAAACAAAACAAAGAAGTTAAAAAAGTAGAAGATATTACATTAGCGAGTGAAAAGGCACTATCTAAAGACTGGCTAAAACCTGAGGAGGAAGAAGCTTGGAAAGATTTGTAAGAGGTGATGTTATTGTAGTTCCGTTTCCATTTTCAGATTTATCAGGAACTAAAAGAAGACCTGCCCTTGTAATAGCTGCTTTGAATGGAGATGATTTAATTTTATCACAAATAACCAGTCAAAATAATAGTGACTTTTATTCAATTAAGATAGAACTCAGTGACTTTGAAGAGGGAACACTTAATAAGAATAGTAATGTAAGACCTAATAAGATATTTACAGCAGATAAAAATTTAATACTTTATAAAGTTGGAAAGTTGAACGAAGGAAAAATAAAAGAAATTAATAATAAAGTGATCAAAATATTTTCAGTATAATACAAATAAGTTTTTAAATAATATTGAAATTTATATAAAAACTTGCATTCATTGGATAATAATTCAATTGACTTTAAAAATGAATTATTGTAATATTGTAATGGAGTAAATTATACAGTCGCATGCTTTGGCATGAGGAAAGTCCGTGCTCCATAGAGCAGGGTGCCGGGTAACACCCGGTGAGGGTGACCTCAAGGATAGTGCAACAGAAATAGACCGCCGAGCAATCGGCAAGGATGGAAAGGTGAGGTAAGAGCTCACCGGCAATTAGGCGACTAATTGGCCATGTAAACCCCACCCGGAGCAAGACCAAAAAAGGACTTTGGAGTGGCTGCTCGTCACAGTCCAAATGGTAGGTTGCTGGAGCTTGTTGGCAACAACAGGCGTAGATAGATGACTGTTTAAAACAGAACACGGCTTACATTATTTACTCTCTAAAAACATATAAAATACTCGCGTATGCGAGTTTTTTTATGTTTTTGCACTTATATTATAAGTGACTGACATCAAATCGAAGATTTGGGTCATCTGCTTATACAAATCGTAACAATTTTTGAAATACTGCATATAATGGTACAACCTCAAAAAAAGGGGTGATATTATGTATATACTTCCATGGTTTTTACTTGGAGTCGGTTACGGCAGATGTTCAAGAGTGCGCGGAGCACAGGGAAGACGCTGTTGTAGACGATAGTGGTATTAAAAAAAAGACGCTTCGGCGTCTTTTTAGGCTGCAGTATTTTTAATTGCAGCTTCAGATATTAATTTTTTAGCGATTACACTAATTGTAATTAATATTATACATGCTGAAATCACCCATATAGTCGGAATAGTAAAATAATTTATCAATATGCTGTAAAGCAGGGAACCGGTTAAGCCGCCTATTTGTATGACCAATGAATAAACTGATAATACCGAGGCTCTTACATCATTGGGAATTTCTCTGTTCAAAATAACTCCTTCGGGTATATTTGCCATCCCGAATAATAAGTAAATTGTTGAATAGAAAAACATAAAAATAGGTATATTAGTTTGAATTGCCGCGATTATCATTGATACGGCAATGAGCGTTCTTAATATTAAATACATTTTGTATGTATTAAATTTATATTTCTTTATCAGCTTATTTGAGCCGATACTTCCTAATGTGGCGGCAGCAAAATATAAAAATGCCATAACGCCTAAAAGTCCCATAAAGCTGTTATTTGGCAATAATGATAAGAAATGCGGCTGCCAGAATGTTTCTAAGCTGCTTAAAAAGAAGCCCGTTGAAAAAACCGATATAAATACACATATAATTGTAGAATTTTTTGCTACTATTGATGAACTGTTTTTTATATGCTGCTTAATACTAATACGTTTTTCTTTGTTATTGACCGCCGATTCTGTTATAAAAATAAATCCAAGTATTACAACAACAGATGCCAGAATAAGTCTTAAAATTATATTTAAGTCGTAAATGCTTGATAAAGAAAAATATGTATTTGTAATTTTAGGTAACATACCACCTGTCAATGCACCTGTTGACATCCCAAGTGCTTCCAATACATTGAGTCTTGTGGTTATGTTATGCAGCTTGTCTTTTCCGTAATTATCTATGTAATAATCAATAAATAATGCATCAAAAGACCCGGAAGATAGAGCTCTGCTTAAACCGTAAAACATCATTCCTATACTTAATAATATAAAACCTTTTCCGAACAGCAGTATTATAAAACTCACCAAAGAAACAATTATTGACAAACAAAATGATTTTTTCCTGCCAAAAACATCGGCAATAATTCCTGTTGGGAGTTCTAATACAATGACAGTAAAAGCATAAATACCAAGAATTAACGAAAGATTGCTCAAGGTTGCTCCCTTATCAATGAGAAGTAAGCTAATTACAGGTGTTAAGATTCCGGTTAAAAAAGAGTTGAGAAATAGAATTATTGAATATATTTTCAGCTTCATAAGAAATTCCTTTCTTTTATATGTATTTGAAGGGACAACGTTATCTCAATAATATACGAAACTCGCGGATACGTCAAGAAAAAATCGCATAAAAAAAGCGCCTGAGCGCTTTTACTTTGTTAATTTTATCTGTGTAGTATTGGTGATACTTTTTTATATATGAGTATTGTAATTGATGAAATTACCACACCTTTAAATAAGTTGAAAGGTGCTACCGCATACATAACGAGTGTTTTTAAATCTGTTATGGCAGGATTTATTAAATTACCCATATCAATAAATGCCTGAAGCGGTGCTCCGTATACTTTTGCATAAACAGGAAGCAATACAAAGTAGTTCATTATAGTTCCTATAGTAGCCAATGTAATCGTTCCTGCAATTAAACCGATAATTGCTGTAGAAAATGATTTTTTATACTTGTAGATATAACCTGCCGGTATAATGAAGGAGCATCCAACGACAAAGTTTGCCATTTCTCCTATACCACCTGTATCTGTTCCGTTCAGTACAAAGTTAAGTAGAATCTTTACGAATTCAATCGCTATTCCGGCAACAGGTCCCATTGCGAACGTACCTAACAGTACCGGTACCTCACTAAAATCCAACTTATAAAAATTAGGAGCAAACCATAAAGGGAAGTCAAAGAGCATCAATACTGTTGCTACTGCCGACAGCACTCCTATTTTTGCAATTACTTTTGTGTTCATTCTTTCTTTTACAGAAATTTCATTTTTCATATTTTCCTCCTTGTGCCTTAGCACCATATAAAGATTACCAGAGGCATTCGCAGTCAAATTCTAAAATTTATTTGCTCTGTGCATAAAAAAGCCTCTGAAATCTTCAGAGGCAAAAAATCGATAGAACTATAAGCTTAGCTTATGTAACTCTTCTACCATCCAGACTTTACTGTCGGTATTGGAATCTCACCAATTCAACCTTTCGGTTCGCGGACTTTACCGCCGGTCGGGAATTACACCCTGCCCTGAAGATATTTACAAATTTATTATATCATAATTTTTATGATTGTAAACAGGTTTTTAAAAAAATTTTTTCTGCGTTTGAGATCCTTCGCTATCGCTCAGGATGACAGCTCGTTGAACTGTTCATATAAAAAAATATATACGTTTATCATAAATTAGGATATCCATAATATTATAGATTAAGGGGGACAAGATTAAGGTTAACCGCGGGGAGGAATTTATGAATAACGTAATAATGCTTTTAAGCATCAATTTAAGAAATATAGTTTCCCGAAATATAGGCTTATTAAGCAGCGACACTGTTGAAATTCGGCTTAGAGTGAACAGTCCGATGTTAATAAAGAAAGTTAAATCCGAAATTTTTTTAGAAGAAAATTACAAAGTAAAAAAAAGAGATATAGATGACACAATTTCTAACTTAACTAAAAATTCTATCCATGCCTTTGAAAAAGAAATCAGAAGCGGATACATAACCATAGAGGGCGGGCATAGGGTCGGACTTGGAGGGGACTGCATCTACGAGCATAATCGTTTTAACGGCTTTAAAAATATTACTTCATTAAATATAAGGATTGCGAGGGAATATCCGGGATGCTCAGAAAATTATATAAAATATTTTATAAGCTCCAGGAAAAGTATTTACAATACATTGATAATTGGCCCTCCTCTTTCCGGTAAGACGACATTTATAAGAGATGTGTCAGTTAAGCTGAGTGATGGGGTGAAAAACCTTTTTTTTGAAGGAAGTGACGTCACATTAATTGACGAAAGAGGTGAAATTTCTTCGGTTTATAACGGAGAACCTCAAATGTACGTTGGAAGACGAACCGACGTATTAAGCTATTGTATGAAAAGAGACGGATTTTTTATGGGCATCAGAGCTCTTTCTCCGAAGGTCATAATATCAGATGAGCTGGGTTCCCAGGATGACTATGAAATTCTTCAATATGCTTTAAAAAGCGGAGTTAATATAATTACCACTGCACATGGTTACGGCTTAGAGGATGTCAAAAAAAACATATATTTAAAAAACATAATTGAAAATAATTTTTTCGACCGCGCTTTAATACTTAAAAACAGCAAAAAGCCGTGTACCGTGAAAGAGGTTTTCGATTTTGAACGAAATAGGGTGATATTTAATGATATGGATTAAATCTTCATTGTTTATTCTTACAATAGTAACCGTTAAATTTATATTTAAATTTATAAACGATTACGGTGACAGACGTATGGACAATATGAAAGAATTGTTAGATTTTACGGATTATCTGAGAATTTATTCCTGTCAGATGCACATGTCGTATGAAGAAATATATTTAAAATATAATTTCAGCAATGAAAATATACGAATGGTATGCAATAAATTAATGGATGAAATTGAAAATAAAAAAAATAAAAGCAAGTATATTGATTATATTGAGGAGTTATTGCACACACCTGATAATTTCAACAAAAAGTTTATTGATATCCTTGATTATTACGGAAGCACATATTCCGATGTGCTAGATGCAAAGCTGAAATTTACTATCAGGGAAATGGAATACTCTATGAAAGATTATGAGAGGCAACACATTGATAAAAAAAACCTGAACAACAGAATTTCTTTATTATTGGGATGCCTTGCTGCAGTAATTCTTATTTAGGAGGTACGATTATTCATGGATATTGATTTAATTTTTAAGGTTGGTGCAATAGGCATAGTAGTGGCCGTTTTTAATCAGATTCTATCAAAAACAGGAAGAGATGAACAAGCAATGTTTGTAACACTTACGGGAGTTATTGTCGTAATGGCACTCATCGTAGGAATGATGAACGATTTATTTACGGAGGTAAAATCTATATTTAACTTGTATTGATGAAAGGAATGAATGATATATGTTGCTTGCAAAAATTATATTCATTGCCGTAATCACTGTTATTTTAGGCATAACAATTTCAAATTTCAATAAAGAATTCAAGGTTTATATTACTGTTATATTTGGCATATTGGTCATGTTTATGCTGTTTATTGAGCTAAAGGCGTATATAGAGGAATTTACCAATATTTTTATCAGATATAATATCAGAATCGAATACTTTACCACTATTTTAAAAATTGTAGGTATTGCATATCTATGTGACTTCATATCACTTCTTTGTAAGGATTTGAATTACGAATCGGTGGGCAAAAAGGTGGAGATTGCAGGCAAGCTTATAATATTAATTTATTCTATCGATGTAATTAAAATATTCCTTGATCAAATATTGATGCTTGTTAACGGGTGATGAGATGAAAATAAAAATAACTTTTTTTTTAATAATTTTAATAACTCTGAATACAATAACTGCTTTTGCGGGAACGTTGGATAATGCAATCAATGAAATTCCTACAGATACTCTTGAAGATTATTTAAACAAGAATAATCAATATTTCAGAGACAACAACTTAAAGCTTAAGGATCTGATCGTAAATGCATTCAAGGGAAGATTGGATATAAGTTTAAAGGACTATTTTCTGTATGAGTTTAATAATGAACAGGGATTTTTCAAGAGTATTTTAAAAACCGGCATTAATATTATCGTTATTTGCATGGTACTGACTATAATTAAATATTTTTCAGATGAATTCGGCAGTCAGAGCGTATCAGATATTGTGATGGTTTTTTCGGTCTTAATTATATTTACTATAATATTAAAGGACGTTTTAAACATAAAAAATATGCTGAAAAGCGATTTTCTGACTTTCAAAACCATTACCGAAGAAATTAACGCTGTTTTTATGGCGGCTATGCTGACTTTCGGCAAACTAAGCATACTGCAATTTTTCCAAACCTCTTTAAACTATGTGGTTGGTATGACTACGCAGCTCATATATCAATTTACGGATATTATGACTATTATTATGATAGCGGTTATTTTGATAAATAATATGAGTAAGCTGATAAATGCAAATCTTATGTATAAATTTTTAAAGAAGGCAACACTTTTAATTTTATCGGGATATATGATTATAATAGTCATAAATTTTTCTGTACAAGGATATATATTATATAAAACAGACAATATTTTTATAAGCTCCATAAAAGCATTGTCTCCAACCGCAGTTCCTGTCATAGGCAATGCCGTAAGCAGTTTCTTCGGAGTGTTTTTAAAGAGTATACTGATGATAAAGGATGTTTTAGGTATAGTAATAATTATATTTATGTTCTCCGCTTTTGGCGGTTCACTGATAAAAATTGCGCTTGCTCTGATTTTGTACAAAGCGGTAGGAGTGTTAACAGAGCCGTTCAGCGAAAATATATCCAAGCTGATTTATGAAATGGCAGACATGTTTTTTATATACTTGATATGCCTTATTACACCTATAATAATCGTAACCGTTTATTATTCAATTTTGTTAAATTATATAAATAACATTTTCGGGTAGTCAAATGAAAAATACAATTATAAATATAATAATTCTGATTCTGATGTTCAACATTATCATGATAATTTTCCCGGAGGGTAAGACACAGAAATTTTGCCGGATTGCTATAAAAATTTTTATCATGATTTATATTCTGGATAATATATTTTTAAATGGAAGTATTAATATAAATATATTAAGTGATTTACCGGTATTAGAAACAAACTATGAAAGAGAAGTGACGCTTAGCAGCATAGACGATGATATCATAGAATCTATAAACAAAGATTATTTTGAAGGGGATGATGTAGTAAAAAGCATATCGTTAAGCTTTACGGAGGATATGGACATAAAAGCTGAAATAACCTTAAATAAGCTTCTGAGCTTTGATGAAGCAAATGTATTGAAAACCAACATAGCTGATATCTTTCATATAGAATCAGAAAACATTTATATACGATAGCTTGAGTTTCAGCATGAATAGAATACGGGGGAACACATGAATAATTTATTGAATATGTTTAAAGAAAACAAGAATTTAAAATACGCCGTAAATATTTTTATTTTGCTGGTTATAATCTCCTTGATTTTGAAATTTGACACTTCAGTAATAACCGGCACAGAAACTGATAATATAACAGACAAAATGGACAAAAAGGAAATGACAACAGATGACTATGTATTTTCTTTAGAAGAAAGGTTGGAAAAAATCTTAGGAAAAATTGAAAATATGCAAAGTGTTGATGTAATGATCTACACTAAAAAAACTCCTGAAATGAAACCTGTCTATGATGAAAATATAAGTAATGAAACAAATATGGAAACCGGAACAGATGGAACTAAAAGAGAGGTGAAAAGAGAAACTAAACAAACTCAGGCAATTCTCGGCGGTAACAATCAGGTCGTGGAAAGGTTATATGAATATCCTGAAATATCAGGTGTGCTGGTTGTTGCTAAATATAATGGTGATAAAGATATTTATACAACTCTAATGAATTGTGTAAAAACTTTATTAGATATCAATATAAATGATATTGAAGTAATACTTTCCAATAAATAGATTGGAAGGGAACGTGTCTTAAATTAACTAAGGGGGTAATTATGATTATGAGAAAGGAAACATTAGTGTTTTTAACTTCTTTGGCAATAATATTTATAATTGGTTATGTAAATATGACGATGGTGCCGGAGAATCCGTTTGATATGAACGACATTGCAAAAATAGAGGAAGAAAATAAACCTGTTAACATGGATGAGGATGTAGCTCAGATAATAGAGGGAGATATGGCCGATTTAAAGAAAAATGATTTAGTTGAAATATTAGAACAAATCGATAAATCAGATATTACCGCTAATTCTCCCGTTGATGATACGGAGCTTGTGGAAGATGAATCAGATTATGTAATTCTTGGTGACATTACTGATATTTTAAACAATGATTCTGTGGAAGCTTCATCTGACGGAATTTTAAATACATTGAATATAAACTTTGCCAATTTTAAATTAAACAGAGACAAGAGCAATATGGATGTTATTGATCATCTTGAAAATACCATAAGCAACGAATCTATTTCATCAGAAACAAAAAGTCAGTTTGAAGGCTTGCTTTTAAATAAAAACGAATACGTTCAAACTGAGAATAGTATTGAAATGATGCTTCAATCAAAAGGCTATAATGAAACGATAGTAATTGTAGATGCAGATGCTATTAAGGTTGTAACAAACGACTCCATAGAACAGGCTGACGCAACCAAAATAAAAGATGTTATTGTATCAGAAACAAAATACGAACCGGCACAAATAAAAATAGTAAAATTTGATAATATTGATTTGTAAAGACATATACTTTCTGATATAATTACTTATGGAGGTGCTAATATGGATAACGAAAATATAGGTCAAGTTAAAATATCTGATGATGTAATAATTATTATTGCCGGTATTGCAACCAGCTCGGTTAAAGGCGTGAGTACAACTCGTACAGGTGTTGCTGACGGTATATCAAACTTGTTTTCTAAAAATAACTATTCAAAGGGAATCAAGGTTGAAATAAATGAAAATATAGTAGTTTTAGATATTTTCATAAATGTAGAATACGGTTATAAAATCAGCGATGTTGCAAAAGAGGTTCAAGCTACCGTTAAAAAAGAGGTTGAAACTATGACTGATATGGAAGTAGCTGCAGTAAACGTTCATGTACTTAACATCATACAAGATAAAGATAAAGAAAAAGAGATAGACAAAGACATAATTGAAGCTGATATAGTAGAATAAATATCCTCATATAGATTGACAATTTAATTTTGTCAATCTATAATTGCGTTAAAGAGAAATTTACGGAGGCAACATGAAGCGAAAAGAAACAAGAGAAGAAGCAGTAAAAATTGCATACTGTATGGATGTCAACAAAGATTTTGACAAAAACCTTCCATGTATATTTATTAATCATTTTGAAATTGAAGACGTTGACACTGATTACCTTAACAAAACAATGGATGATTTAATTGATAATATTGAAATGATAGATCGATACATAACAGATAATTCAAAGGACTGGAAAATAAACAGAATTGCAAAGGTGGATCTTGCTGTACTAAGAGTTGCTATTGCAGAAATACTGTATAATGATAAAATACCCGAAAGTGTGTCTATAAATGAAGCTGTTGAAATAAGCAAAAAATATTCTAACGAGGATTCTCATAAGTTTATAAACGGGATTTTGGGCACTGTTGTAAGAAATATAGAAAAATGAAAGATTATATATTAGGAATCGATACCAGTGCCTATACTACATCAATTGCATTAATAGATCAGGAAAGCCGGGAAATATTGGCAGATAAAAGAAAAGTATTAGCAGTACCCATGGGTCAAAAGGGATTGAGACAGCAGGATGCTGTTTTTCAGCATATAAAAAATTTTCAGGAACTATACTCCGAAATAAATATAAATTTTAATAACATTAAAACAGTTTCAGTCAGCTCAAGACCAAGAAATGTAGCAGGATCATATATGCCTGTATTTACTGTTGGGCAAAACTACGGAAAAATTATAGCAAAATCCTTGAATTGTAAATATATCGAATATTCCCACCAGGAAAACCACATTGCCGCATCATTGATGGATTATTATAAGGAGATAAAAAATAATGTACTTGCAATTCATATATCCGGAGGAACTACAGAATTCCTTGATGTAAACAAGTCATCTAAGGGTTACGATGCCGTAATTGTCGGGGGAAGCAAGGATATAACATTCGGACAGCTTATAGACAGGATTGGAGCACTATTTGAATTTCAGTTTCCTTGCGGCTTTCATATGGAAAATTATTTAAATGAAAACAATAATATTGAAAAGATAATAACACCTAAAATAAGCGGTGATGCATATATAAATCTATCAGGTATGGAAAACTACTTTACAAATTTATATCTATCTAAGAAATTTAACAAGAAATCAATAATTAATGCACTTTTTACATACGTTGCCGACTGTATAATACATATAATCAATGAAATAAAATTAAGCTCTGACATAGAAACAATCATAATAGCCGGAGGAGTAGCTTCTAATTCATTAATCAGAAAACGTATACTGAATACGCTTAATAACAAATACAATATAATATTACCTACGAAAGAAAATGCATCTGATAATGCTGTGGGAACTGCGTTTCTTCCGATTATAGACAGGTGGTACAATGAAATTAAAGCCAATTAAAGTATCAGTTCTAAACCAATATATTAAAAAATATTTGATGAGCAATTCAATTTTAAATAATCTCAGGGTTGAAGGTGAAATATCCAACATACGCTTAAGCAAGACGGGCTACACATATTTTACGTTGGGTGACGAAGACTCTATTATTAATTGCGTTGCTTTTTTTGCTGACAATATTTCCAAAAACGGTGATAAAATTATTGCAGAAGGTGAATTATCCGTATATGAAGCGAGAGGTTCTTACCAGCTCGTAGTAAGAAATATCGAGAGAGTAGGGCTGGGTAAAATACTTCTTGATCTGGAAATGCTGAAAGAAAAGCTTAAAAAGGAAGGTATGTTTGACCGTCACAGGGACATACCTATGTATCCGACAAGAATAGGAGTTATTACATCAAAAACAGGTGCAGCCATAAAGGATATCTTAAAAACCTTTGAAGGTGTTCGGGCTGATTTTGAAATTATAATATATAATACCTTGGTGCAAGGTGAAAAATCAAAAGATAATATAATTGATGGAATTAAATATTTTAATGAAAATCTCACGGACGTTATATTGATATCTAGGGGTGGAGGCAGCTTTGAAGATTTAAATGTATTCAATGATTTAAAGGTTGCAGAAGAGGTTTACAAATCCAAGATTCCGGTTGTTACAGGTATAGGTCACGAAACGGACAGAACATTAACCGATTATGTTGCCGATATTTACTGTCATACCCCAACTGCCGCAGCAGAAAGAATAATAAGAGGATACAAGGATGTTGAGGAAAGATTAAGAAATTACCTGCAATTATTAAAGCAAAATACTTACAACATTATAAATTTAAAAAAATCAGATCTGAAATCCAACAGATACATACTTAAAAATTTCCTGCCTGTAGAATATATTTATAGGACTAAAAATGATATAGAAAATTATAAAAATATAATGAAAAATATATTAAACAAAAAAATCAACAGCCTTGAGCTTCAGCTTAGTATTATGAGCGAAAGGTTAAACAGCCACAATTATAACAAGCAGCTTGAAAAAGGATTCACGCTGGTGACAGATCACAAAAAAAACATTATCAAGGATATTAATCAAGTTCAGCTGTCTGATATATTAAACATTCGTTTTAAAGAATTTGAAGTAATAGCAGAAGCAAAAGAAATAAAAGAGGTGAAATAATGGAATATGAAAATTTTGAAGCAGCATTTGAGCATCTGAAGAGCATCATTGACAAGTTTGAATCGAATGAAAATATTTCCTTGGATGAATTGGTAAAGAATTATGAAGAAGGAATGAAAGCTTATACATACTGTTCGAATAAATTAGATGATACCCAAAAGAAAATAAAATTGATAGATGAAATTAACCCGACAGAAATTAGAGACTGAATAAATACAACTTCTATGCAAATTAATAATTGATATTTATAAATTATTATGTTACAATTATATTGAATTGTTCATATTTTCTAAAAAATTTCAGAATAATTATAAAAAGTAATGAAAGGGTATTGAATGGAAGCTATTCGGCTTGATGTATATATGCATAAAAATGGATTAAGTCAAAGCAGGGAAAATTCAAAGCAGTTAATTTTAAACGAGTGCGTATATGTAAATAATAAATTAATTACTAAACCTTCTGTAAAAGTTACGGATTCTGACGATATAAGAGTTGAAAAGCCTTTTGAATATGTTAGTCGTGGAGCAATAAAAATAGAAAAAGCTATAAACTTATTTGATATCAGCGTTGAAAATAAAACAGCCGTAGATATCGGAGCCTCAACAGGCGGTTTTACGGATTTTCTTTTAAAGAAAGGCGCCGACAAGGTTTATGCCATAGATGTCGGACACAATCAACTTCATGATTCACTGTCAGAAAATGATAGAGTTATTAATTTAGAGGGTACTAATTTCAGATATATTGAAACTGCTGTTTTTAAGGAACCGGTAGATATAATTGTCATTGATGTTTCTTTTATATCTTTAAAACTATTAATGCCAAAGATATGTGAAATTACTAATGACAGTACAGATATTATTGCTCTTATTAAGCCTCAGTTTGAAGCAGGCAGAGGAAATATAGGAAAAAATGGAATTGTAAAAGATAAAAACATACATCTTACGGTATTGAATAATATAAAGAAATATTGCGAAGATAATAATTTGGTCATTGAAGATATAACGTTTTCTCCTATTACCGGCGGAGATGGAAACATTGAGTATTTAGCTCACATTAAAAAAGTAAAAGCTGGACAATATAGTTCGGAACTTAATTTCAAAGCATTAATAAAAATAGCTTTTGAATTTTTATAAAATAATTTTTATGAGGTGACTAATGAAAAAGTATACGAGACAAACAAAAATTCTTGAACTTATTTCAAAAAAAGAAATTGAAACTCAGGAAGAACTTGCCGATGGCTTAAAAGCAATGGGCATTGATGTAACACAAGCAACAATATCAAGAGATATTAAGGAGCTTCGTTTAGTAAAGGTAATGTCTAAGAACGGAAAATACAAATATGCAACAATAGGACAAAGCCAGGAAGGAATTACAGACAGATTAAATAAAATATTTGAAAATTCAGTTGTTTCAATCGATAATGCCCTAAACATTATAGTTTTAAAAACTATACCAGGTGCGGCTCAAATATGTGCTTCAGCTATTGATTACATGGGAGTTGACGATATAGTCGGAACATTGGCAGGAGATGATACAGTCTTTGTAGCCATAAGAACTATGGATGATATAGAAAAGGTATTGGAAGAGTTCAAAAAGAATATAAGATAACGGTGATATAATGCTTTTAACTTTAAATATAAGCAATTTTGCGGTATTTGAAAAACAAACCATAGAATTTGACAGCGGATTTAATGTATTTACCGGAGAAACAGGATCGGGTAAATCAATTTTAATTGAAGCATTATCTTTAATATTAGGTGAAAGAGCCTCTAAGGATTTAATCAGAAAAGGAAAAGCCAGCGCTTTGTTAGAGGCTATTTTTGATGTATCTGATAATAGTGATTTTTATGTTTTTTTACAAAATAATAATATTGAAATGAGTGCCGAAGATTATCTTATAATCTCGAGAGAAATATATGAAAACGGTAAAAGCATCAGTAAAATTAACGGCAGGACTGTGCCATTGAGCATAATAAAAGAAGCAGGCAGTTATTTAATTGATATTTACGGTCAATTTGGTCATGAAAGCTTGTTTAAAAAAGAAAATCATATTATTTTATTGGACAGTTTAATACAAAAGGATTTAACACCGAATCTTGAAACCTATTATAAGCTGTATACTGAATATAACAAGATAATTAAGGAAATTGAAATCCTGCAAGATAAATTAAGCAATAAGGATCTAAAAATTGAACAGCTTCAATTTGAAATTAATGAAATAGATGAAGCTGATTTAAATGAATTTGAAGAAGAAGAGCTTTTAAAGCAAATTAAAAAGCTCTCAAACATTCAGGAAATACAAAATTCATTAGTTGAAATAAATAGTATATTAAGTGATAACAGCTTAAACAGCGTATATAATTTACTTAATAAAATTAAAGGATATGATGATTCATTATCCGGTTTTCTTTCTAAGCTTGATATTTTACTGGAGGAATTACAATATTTCAATTATGATTTGAGAGATTATTCGGAGAAATTAGATTTTGATGGTGAAAAATTGGACATTATTGAAAAGAGAATGTCATTTATAACCCGTTTAAAAAGAAAATATGGTTTTTCAATCGAAAAAATTAAAGAGTACAGAGAATCCGCCAATAAGGAATTGGATATACTGTTAAAAGCAGAATCAAATTTAAATATGATGATTAGAGAAAAGGCAGAGTATAATAAGAAGCTTGAAGAGTTTTCTGATATAATTTCCGATAAAAGGAAAAACGCCGCTAAAATTTTAGAAGCAAAAATATTGAATGAGCTTGATGACTTAAATATGAAAAATATTGAGTTTAAGGTCGCAATAAACAGGAAAGCAAATTATTCATACGATGGTGTCGATGATGTGGAATTTTTAATCTCTACAAATGTGGGCAGCGATTTGAATTCTGTTCAAAAGGTTGTTTCCGGAGGAGAAGCTTCACGTATAATGCTTGCTTTTAAAAAGATAGTAAGTGATATAGAAAGCTCTCAGACTATGGTGTTTGATGAAATTGATACCGGAATAAGCGGCAAGACGGCACAGATGGCAGGGATAAAAATGAGCTATATTTCTGCAAATCATCAGATAATTTGCGTTACACATTCTCCGCAAATTGCATCAATTTCAAAGAATCATTTTTTAATTGAAAAAAAAGTTATTAATAATAATACTTACAGCATCGTAAATAAATTAAACGAAGAAAATAAAATTTATGAAATAGCAAGATTGTTAAGCGGAATGAAGATAACGGAAAAATCATTAAGCAATGCAAAGGATCTAATTGGTTCAAGCGAGCAATTCCATTAATCTGATTTGAATTATTGTTTATACGTTATAACATATTCTATCTTTTCACAAAAAAGGTTCTTGTGAAAAAGAAGACAGTAGTATAATACAAACATCATATGGAGAAATTAAAGATAAAACTTGAAGGAGAGCAAAATGAAAAATTTCGCTAAAAGAGTTTTATTCTTTATTTTTTTTATTGCAATTTTAGTGACAGCGGTTTACTTTGGCTATGATTTAAAAACAAATCCCTATATTTTTACTAAAATAGGCGGAAATGAAGTTATAGAAACCGAAGGCAAATATATAATTCCAGGTGGTCAAACCATAGGAGTGGAATTAAAAACAAAGGGTGTATTGGTTGTAGGTTTGGCGGATATAGTCAATACGGATGAAATATCAATATCTCCGGCTAAAATTTCGGGCATGGAAATAGGAGATAAAATATTATCCATAGATTCTAAAAAAATAGAAACAATCGATGATATAAAATCATATACCATGGACAATGGCATTAAGGATTACAGCTTTGCGCTGGAAAGAGAAGGAAAAATATTAAATTTTAATATAACTCCGGTAAAAACTCTTGGAAGCGACGACATTAAGTTTGGATTTTGGGCAAGAGAAAATATAGCCGGTATAGGTACAATAACTTTTATTGATCCTGAGACCGGTAAATTCAGTGCAATAGGTCACGGTATTTCAGACTCACATACCGGAGCATTGGTTGATATAGAAACCGGTAGAATTTCAAGGGCAAACATCACTAATATCAAGCTTGGCAAAAAGGGAGAGCCGGGAGAAATAATAGGTTATATTCTAAATGACGGAAATATACTTGGCACGGTAGAAAACAATACAAACTTTGGAATCTACGGTAATATTAACAAAGAAAGCTTGGGGTTTTTCAGCAAAAATCTTATAGAAATAGGAAAAAAGGAAGAAATACGATTAGGTCCGGCTCAGATATATTCATGCGTAAATAATGAAATCAAGGTATATGATGTGGAGATAACCAAGGTATTTTACCAAAATAAGCCAGATGAAAAAAGTTTCGTTATAAAAATTACGGATTATGAGCTGTTGGGGTTAACAAACGGCATAATACAGGGCATGAGCGGTTGTCCGGTCATTCAAAACAACAAAATCGTCGGAGCCGTAACCCATGTATTTATGAATGATCCGACAAAAGGTTATGGTATATATATCGAATGGATATTAGATGAAGTATACGGAGATAATCAATAAAATTATGTCATCTTAGAATTTTAGCTCTAAGATGACTTTTTTTTAGTATAAAATTGTAAAAGCATCATATATATATAAATAATACAAAATAAAAAAATTTTTTTATATAAAAAAAGGGTTTTTTGTTATATGTGCGTATTATATTTATAGTGAATATATTAGGGGGTATTATTATGCAGAAAAAAGTAAAAATTGTAATTGCTGATGACAATAAGGAATTTAGGTTAATTTTAAAAGACTTTCTGGTAAGTAAAAGTATATTTGACGTAGTAGATATGGCAGATGATGGTTTAAAAGCATTAGATGCTGTAGAAAAACACGAACCTGATATACTTATACTGGATATTATCATGCCACATTTAGATGGGTTGGGAGTAATAGAGAAGCTACATAAAAAAGAATTGAAAAAATTCCCGAAGGTTATCATATTATCTGCAGTAGGACATGATAAGGTTACACAAAGAGCAATTAATATGGGGGTTGATTATTATATAGTAAAACCATTCAATTTCGAGTCGTTTTCAGAAAGATTATTACAAATTTCCGAATTGGAGTCATCAAGAATACAAAATAAAAACAAAGAAACAGTATATAATGAAAAAGTTAACACGGAAATATCTCTTGAAGTTAAAATAACAGATATACTGCATGAGGTCGGAGTTCCTGCTCATATTAAAGGGTACCAATATTTGAGAACATCGATTATAGACGTTGTCAATAATATAGAAATTTTAGGTGCTATAACTAAAGAATTATATCCTATGATAGCATCTAAATACAATACTACTCCAAGCAGAGTGGAAAGAGCCATCAGGCATGCGATAGAAGTGGCATGGACAAGAGGTAAAATTGAAACTATCAACAATATTTTTGGATATACAATACATAATAATAAGGGTAAACCTACAAATTCAGAATTTATAGCTATGATAGCTGATAAACTTCGCTTGGAGCAAAAGGTATCATAATGTATTCATAAACAGTTTCATTCACCAATTTATTTGCTCCTTACGTCGCATAAATTGGGAATTCAGTGTATTTGACCTACCGCCATTTTTCTCTCCCTTCGGTCGCAAAAATGGGGTTAGGGCATAAACAGTTTCATTCACCAATTTATTTGCTCCTTACGTCGCATAAATTGGGAATTCAGTGTATTTGACCTACCGCCATTTTTCCTTCCCTCCGGTCGTAAAAATGGGGTTAGGGCATAAATAAGCTTGACAAAAACATTTATTATTATTACAATAAGCACGATAATAAATAATTTTGCAAATAAGATAAAAATTGCAAGAATTACAGGAGGCAATTTTGAATACTGAAATAACTGTAAAAAGTGAAAAAATATTTGAAGGTAAGATAATAAATTTAAGAGTAGATACAGTTGAGCTTGATAAACAAAAATATACAAAGCGTGAAATAGTAGAGCATAGAAACGCAGTTGCCGTTGTAGCCATAAATGAAAAGGCCGAAATACTATTGGTTAAACAATTCAGGAAAGCTGTTGAGGATTTTTTGTTTGAACTTCCTGCAGGTATATTGAATATAGCTGAAGTACCCGTTGAAGGTGCATTGAGAGAATTAAAAGAAGAAACCGGATACGAAGCAAAAAAAATAAAACAAATTTGTGAGTTTTATTCTTCACCCGGCTTTACAAATGAAAAAATTTATTTGTTCAAAGCTGAAGATTTATCGTTCGCATCTACTAAATTAGATGAAGATGAATGCATTGAAACAATTACAATAACTAAAGAAGAAGCAAAAAAAATGTTAGAAACAGGCAGAATATCAGACAGCAAGACAATAATCGGTATTCTTCACTGGATTAATTCATAAATTTTATTAATTAAACCTCTTGAACAAGCATATATTGTATAAAGCTTTCAGGAGGTTTTTTTTATGAACAATACACTAAAGAAATTAATTTCGTCAGAGAACAAAAGATTTATATTTTTGCTGGCTATATTTATTTTAGCTCTTATACTTTCTTCATTTGTATATATAGTAACGGGACAGGGCAATATTACTCACATAAATTACGAAAGTATAAGTATAATGAATGTAAGCGATATCTTTATAGTTACTATAAAAAGAAATCTGATTTATTTCATAGCTATAATCTTATTAACTGTAATAGGACAAAGTAAAATAATCAACGGGTTATTTGGACTGATTTCCGTATATTTCGGTTTATCAATTATATATTTAATCAGAACATTAAAAATGGATGTAGTATACTTTGTACTTACATTTACTGATTATTTTATATTTTTTCCCCTTCTCTTTTATTTTACATTTATTTCGAGCACTATATCCAAATATACAAAAAAGACAAAAAACTTAGAGCAAATTACTCGTAAATTTGATATAATTATACTTAGCTATATTAAATTATCATTAATATATCTTTTGATTGTAACCGTGTACAGTATAGGTTATAGTTATTATATACTAATATTAAGCAGATTGTTGGTGAGATAATGGATAAAAATATTGAAAATTATAAAGTATATCTTAATTCAAAAAAATTAAGTGTTAATACCGTTTCTTCATACATTTATGACATAAACAGCTTTGGTAATTACATAGGGCAGGATTACAACATAAATATAACTAATACAAAAAAAGCACATATATTAACATACCTTGTTAATCTTCAAAAATCGGGAAAAAGCTCTTCGACCATAGCAAGAACCATATCATCCTTGAAGAATTTTTTTGAATTCTTAAAAAGAGACAAGCTTATTACCGACAACCCTGCCATCAGCATTCACAGCCCAAAGCAAATCAAGAAAACGCCTTCGGTTTTAACTGAGCAGGAAGTCAATTTATTATTGGAGCTGCCGGATATTGATTCCTTTAAGGGTGCAAGGGACAGCGCAATACTTGAACTGTTATATTCATCTGGTATTAAGGTTACAGAACTAATTAACATTAAAATAAATGATATAAATTTGAATGCCAATATTATAAGTATTGGGGGAGACAAAAAGCGAATATTACCCTTAAGCAAATACTCAAGAAATGCAGTCAATAATTATGTAGACAATTTCAGGCATAAGAGGTGTAGTGATGAAAATGAATTTTTATTTGTCAATATAACCGGTGAGCCGATTTCAAGACAGGGTATTTGGAAAATACTTAAATATTATGAGAAAAAATTGAATATAAACAAGGAGTTATCTCCGCAAATACTCAGGAATTCTTTTGCTGTACATCTGTTATCCCACGGAGCAGATTTAGGAACCATACAGGAGTTAATGGGACTAAGCAGCATAGCGGCAGCTCAAAACTATTTGAACAGCGTTGAATTTAAATCACTGGAAGTGTTTAAAAAGGCATTCCCGAGAGTATAATATACAATAGATAAGCAATTGATTAGCTGTTGATTAGCAATGGATAGGTAATTGTTTATCAGACTAAAGAGAACAAAGGAGTATTATTGATATGATAAACAGGGCAGTTTTGATTGTATTGGACAGCGTAGGAGCAGGCGAGCTTCCCGATGCGGCCGATTATGGTGATGCAGGCAGCAATACATTGAAAAATATATACAAAAATAAAGATAACTTTTCGCTTCCTAACTTAGAAAAGTTAGGATTATTAAATATTGACGGCTTTGAGGATATCGGAAAAACAGATTCATATACTGGTTCGATAGCAAAGTGCAACGAGCAGTCAAAGGGTAAGGACACCACAACAGGACATTGGGAGATCAGCGGTATTATATCGTCTAACCCGTTCCCTACATATCCCCAAGGCTTTCCGGAGGATTTAATTCAGGAATTTGAAAAGAGAGCAGGGAGAAAAACTATAGGCAATTGTGTGGCTTCCGGAACAGAGATAATCAAAGAGCTCGGCAAGGAGCATGTTGAGACAGGCAGCTTGATAGTATATACCTCTGCAGACAGTGTATTTCAGATTGCAGCACATGAAGAAGTAGTACCCCTTGATGAACTATATAATATTTGTAAAATCGCAAGAGAGCTGCTTCAGGGAGAGCACGGTGTGGGCAGAGTTATAGCGAGACCTTTCATAGGGAATGAAGGCAATTATACGAGAACAGGAAATCGCAGAGACTTTTCTCTTGTTCCGCCAAGTGATACATTGCTTGATTATGTAAAGAACAGCGATATGGAGGTCTTTGCAATCGGAAAAATCGAAGATATATTTGTAAATAAAGGAATAACAAGATCAAACCATACTCACAACAATGAGGAAGGCATAGAGGCAACCATAGAAGCAATTAAAGAAGACTTCAAGGGGTTGATATTCACCAACCTTGTTGATTTTGACATGATTTACGGTCACAGAAACAATCTTGACGGCTATGCGGATGCATTGAAGTATTTTGATGATAAGCTTCCTGAAATAATTGAAAGCTTAAAGGATGACGATGTCCTGATTATTACAGCTGACCACGGATGCGACCCTACTACAGAAAGTACGGATCATTCGAGAGAATATATTCCTTTATTATTTTACGGAAAAAATATAAAAGAAAACAACAATCTCGGAATTCTTGATTCCTTTGCAGATATAGGAAAAACAATACTTGAACTGTTAAAAATAGAAAATAAAATTGCCGGTAAAAGCGCTGCAGGAAATATACTAGGGTAATTATCCGGGTAATAGCCAAAAAATATATATATTCGACAAAATGCAATTATTTACGAATAGCTGTGTTTATGTATGTAGTTGGAACTTTTATGCTTCATTAAAGAATAGCATAAATCGGTGTATATAGAACAGAACACCTATTTATGCTATTAATATTATGCATAGTATTAAAAATATTCTTCTTTTATCCTTGCTGCTATTCTTTTTTTCATCCTGCCTATTGCCTGTTTACTTACTCCGATTATTTGCGCAGTCTCAGTATCTGAATAGCCATAAATAAAAATACATGTAAAAACTCTTTTTTGTTTTTTACTTAAATAGTTAAGTGTATTTATAAGTTCCATATTTTTTGTAGGCAATTCTAATTGATTTTTATCTAGATAATCAATAATATCAATATCACACAATACTTCATGAGAATTAATATAAAAATTCTTCTTAGATAATCGAATGTATTCATGTTTTATACTTATATAAATGTATTTTATAAAAGCTTTTTCATCAAGTTCTTTTAACTTGTCTAAATTTATAGTTTTCATTAGTGTCAATAAAAATATATTCAAATCTGTTTCTGCGCATTCATAATTCAGTTTTCTCGAATAATATTTTATAGTATTTCTGAACTTTTCTACCAATAACAATTTACATTCTTCATTATTGTTTTTCGCAGACACAAATATTTCAAATAATGAATTTTCCAATACAATCAATTCCTATTTTCAGATTTTTAATTCTACCTTCTATTGTATATATAGCAAATTAGGGAGAAATCTGTCGACTATTTAGAAAATATGGGTAGTTTAATATAAGCTCGGTAAATATTGGAACCTTTTATATGTTATATTCGTCTTATAAACAAATAAAAATCTATACGGGAGGAATTGTGTTGAAGAAAAAAAAGATTATTATTATATTTATATTCGTATTAGTCATATCGGGGTGTAGTAACAAGGATATAAAGAACAACAAAAATGGAATACATGACAAAAACCTTTATAATGCACTACTGGCTATTTCCGGAAATGACGCATTGTTTAGAGATGATTTTGTTGGAGAGACAGAACTTAATCTTTGGAATCTAAACATATCTACCATAGAAGGTTTGGATAAACTGAACCTGTCTGATGTAAAAAAGCTGAACTTAGGTGAAAATAATATTGTTTCAATTAACTCCAAATCTCTTGAAGGTCTTAAAAATCTGGAAAAATTAGAACTATACTATAACAATATGGAGAAAATAAGTCTCGAAAATCTAAATAAATTAAAAGAACTTGATTTATCTGGCAGTAATTTTAAAAATCCGAATGACATACAAATACAAAATTTAAATTCACTTGAAGAGCTGTTGTTAGATGAAGCCTTATACTTTCAACTTGAAAAAGGATTGTTTAAAGGACTATCTAGCTTAAAATATATATGCTTAAACAACAATGAAATAAAAAGTATAAAAAACAATACATTTAATGGATTGACCAAGCTTGAAAGAATTACTGCACATACCAGCAAGATAAATAACATAGAACCTTATGCTTTTGCAGGTGCTGTTTCTCTTAATGAATTGGAATTATCAAACAATCAGCTGAAATCTTTTAATGTATCAGATATTTCAAACCTTAAAAAGCTTAATTTATCATTCAATTCAATAAGTTCATTGCAAGACATCAGCTTTACCAGTTTTCCTGACATTCAGGAGCTGAATTTGCATGATAACGGTATTGAGCAGATTGATAAAAACGATTTTAAAAATGCAACAGACTTGAAAATACTCATACTTGAAAGAAATCTTCTGTCCGAGCTGCCGAGTGACGCTTTTTTATATTTAAATAGCTTAGAGCAGTTGTCTATCGGAAGAAATAATATAGCAAAATTGCCATCCGGCATATTTTTAAATCTTAGCAGCCTTAAGCGTCTGTATCTCCATGAAAACAAACTGACTCAATTCTCTGATAAATATATTGAAGAACTTGTAAATCTTGTATATCTGGATCTTTTTTTCAATGAAATTGAATATATTGATGATAACGCATTTAAGGGAATTGAGAATCTGCAATACCTTAACATAAGAAAAAACAAGCTTACATCACTTCCTTCGCTGAAAAACCTGATAAATCTTAAATCAAAAGACTTTCATAACGGGGATTACTATATGACAACATCGTTCACAGAAAACCAACTAACTAAAGATGATTTTATAAGCAGCCTTCCCGATCAGTTACTTTCGGACGAAAAATGGCTTGAACTTCAAATAAGTCTACAAAATAATTAAGAAGCAAACGGCAGCCTTTTAGCAGCCGTTTACTTCTATTTTCTTATTTTTTTGTGGGAACTCTTAAACTCTTAATTGGAAATCTATTATTAAATTCATTAGCATTTGTAGCATTTCCATAACCTGCAACGGTTGAAGGGTCATAAACCTTAAATGGAACAAGGCTTGAATCCGCAGGATAGTAATTACCATCAGGATCAACAGCTACTTTACCTTGAAATCCTCTAATAATTACAAAATGTGTGCTATATTCTGTTCCTCCACCATCATCTCCAAATAAGATAATCGGTTTTTTGTTTAGCACTACATCAATAAAAAGCTGGAAAGCAGCATCTTCAGAATTACTAACACTTACTTTAGACATACTGTATGTGGGAAGCTTATCCCAGTTACATAGCAAATCTTTCATATTATAATTTTCGTATAGTATCTTCGGTGATTTTTTTTCTAGCATTGCACCACAAGTAAGACCACATCCTGATTTGCCTATGGTAGATATATCATCACCTGTTATTAATACTAAGTCTTTCCAATCTTCTTCATTCTGATAATATTGTTTTACATCCAATGAGATATTTATACTTTTATAACCCATATTAATCACTCCATATATTTTTAGCAAAACATATCAATACAGTTTGTTAATTATAATCGTATTAATTTGTCTTACATTATATAAAAAGATTATTTATTTCAAAAAGTAAACCTTTATAAAAAAATTAATTAGATATTAATAGTGAAGAAAGACAATTGTATAACTCAACCAAATATGGTTATTATAATTCATAAAAAGGAGGTAGTTTTTATGAAGAAAAGAATAGCCATATTTTTTTTAATGGCGTTGATTTTGAATTTAATGATAGTACCTGTATATGGAATTGAACCGGAAAGCTTGCAGTCAAAGGCAGCTATTTTAATCAATGCTGATGATGGTAAAATATTGTTTGAAAAAAATGCACATGATAAAATGCAGCCTGCCAGCATTACTAAAATAATGCTGTTAGTTTTAATTTCAGAAAAGATGGATAACGGAGAAATAACTCTTGATCAAGAACTTACTGTTTCGGAAAACGCAGCAGGAATGGGAGGCAGTCAGATATACCTGGAGGCAAATGAAACTCAGACAGTGGAAAGCATGCTGAAGGCAATATCAATGAGATCGGCTAATGATGCTTCTGTGGCTATGGCAGAGTTTATGTACGGTTCAGTTGAAAGCTGTGTAAAGGCAATGAATGACAGAGCCAAAGAGCTTGGTATGAACGATACAAATTTTGTAAATGTTACCGGATTACCTGAGCCGGAGCATTTAACTACAGCAAATGACATTGCTATAATGTCTAAAGAGTTACTTAAATATAATTATGTAAATCAATATCTGTTAACATGGATGGATTCTGTATACGTAGGCAAGGAGAAGGATTCAGAACAAGTATTGGTCAATACAAACAGATTAATAAATAATTACGAAGGTCTTTTAGGCGGCAAGACGGGTTATACAACAGAAGCAAAATATTGCTTGTCGGCAGCGGCAAAAAGAAATGATACTACGCTTATAGCAGTTGTTTTGGGATGCGACAATACTAAGGTAAGATTTAATGAAACTACAAAGCTGCTAAATGAGGGGTTTGCCAACTTTAAAAATATATTGTTTCATGAAAAGGGTCAATTGATAACAACTTCTCCTGTTTACTGCGGAAAGGAAGAGGCATTTAATATAGTAAGCAAAGAAAATATCAATTATTTTACAGAAAGTAATTGCAAGGCAGAGGATTTTAATTTAGAATATGTAATAGATGAGAAATTAAAAGCCCCGTTAAATCAGGATGTAGCAATAGGAAAAGCAATGCTGTACAAGGATGGTCAGTTGCTTGGAGAATATGAACTTTATCCTGAAAAAAACATTGAAAAAGAAGGGTTGTTTAAATTTTATCATAAAAACTTTTTAAAAAATTATATTAAGTAAAAATATATTAAATAACTGAGGTTGAGCAATGGATTATTCCGTAAGTTTAAATGTATTTCAAGGACCCTTTGATTTGCTTTATCATTTGATTGAAATAAAAGAAATCGATATTTACGATATACCCATATCGGAAATTACAGATCAATATATGGAATATTTAAATCAGATGATGCAGTTTAACATGAATGTAGCAAGTGAATTTATATTGATGGCTTCAACGCTGATCGAAATTAAATCACACATGCTGCTCCCTCAGAAGGAAAAGGAAGAGGATCCGAGAACAGAATTAGTAAATAAGCTTTTGGAATATAAATTGTTTAAGGAAGCTTCAGATAAGCTTAAAAAATATGAATATGAAAGCAGTTATTATTATTCTAAGCCGAGAGAAGAGTTGGCAATAACTTCTGATGTAAAGGTTGAACAGCTTTCATTGAATGAGTTAAATATTTATGAGTTGTACAATATTTTTATGTCACTTTTGAAAAATCAGAATTTGAAAGTAGTAGACGAAGAAAAACTTAAGGTTTACAGAGAAAATTACAGCGTGAAGGATTGTGTTGATGCATTGTTAAAAAGACTTAAAACTCATGGTCGTGTATCATTATTTTCCATATTTAAGGAAGCGGAACAAATAACCAAAGAATATGTTATAACGACATTTTTAGCAGTTTTAGAGCTTTCAAACAAGCATGGCATTAAAATATTTCAAGACGATACATACAGCGATATAATTATACTTTCATAGGAGACAAGAATGAACATAAAAAGTGTTTTGGAAAGCTTACTTTTTGCATGGGGCGAGCCGTTAGGCTTAAGTGAAATTTCGAAAATATTAGATATTCCGGAAAGACGTATTTCTGCTATATTTGATGAAATGATTGAAAATTCAGCCAATAACAAGGACAGTGGTTTAATAATACAAAGATTTGGCAACTCATATCAGATAACCACAAAAAAAGAAAACTATATGTATATTCAAAATCTGCTGCAAACTACGGTTAACAAAAGCTTGTCTACCGCAGCCATGGAAACTCTGTCTATAATTGCTTACAAGCAGCCGGTGACAAGAGTTGAAATAGAATTAATCCGTGGAGTTAAATGCTCAAACGTAGTTAAGGGTTTATTAGACAAACAGCTTATAAAGGAAGTGGGAAAATTGGATAAACCGGGAAGACCGACATTATACTCTACAACTGATGAATTTTTAAGACATTTTGGCTTGAATTCCATAGAGGAACTTCCAAGCTTAAATATCGAATCCGAGGAGGAAAAAGCAACGTAAGACGTTGCTTTTATTTTATACAATGGGAATATGGATATTTTTAATCATAGTCGGGGGACTGTTTTTTATTTATTTCAATCTCAGGATAGTATGTAAGGCAAATTTAACATACTCTTATTTGAGATTATATATAAATTTAAGTATTTTAAAAAAAATATATACATTGGATAAAAAGTTTTATTATCTTGATTTTATAAGTAAATCCACAAAACGATATGAAGATATCAAAACAAAAAAATATTTTCCTTATTTAAAGAAATTAGCTAAGGTCAGAAGGCTTTTTATAATTAAAAATATACTTCTTTATCCCGAATGCTTCGACAATCTATCCTCCTTCGCTATTGAATTTACAATAGTCAATAATGTAATTAAACGACCCTTGATTATGATAACTCATCGTTCGCTAAAATGTCATACTGAGCGATAGCTAAGGATAAGTGACTGACACCAAATCAAAGATTTGGATCATATGCTTATATTTCTTCTGAATTCAGGGCATACTTATTACGTAAATACAACTTAGAAAGGGGATACCATGAGTAACGATATTGAAAGTATTATAAAAACAACCTTAGATAATATCAATAATCTGACCGAAAATGAAAAGCTTATAAGCAGCAGGATTACATATGACAATACAAATTATCTTGCTATTTCCAAACTCAATATGAATTTTGTAATAGGTGGAAGTGATATAGATAAGAAATTCAGAAGTGTTGATCTTAAACCCTTTGCAGGAGCTGCCTACGTTAATTTACAGTTGAATCCGCAAATTCTGATTTATGAAACAAATAATAAGGATGTGAGGACGATAAATATTAACAATGAAACAACTGCAGGTGATATTACATCTTCAATATTGAATATAATGACATTCATAAAGGAACTAAGGGAGAAAAGAGATTGTGATTTATAAGAAATTTAAAATTTTATTGCACTTACAGTATAAGCGACCACTAAAACGGAAGATTTGGACCGTCAGCTTAATAACGTCATGCTTTTTATTATATAGCAGCTTTGTTCATAAGGCAGAGGCAATTCCTGAGATTTATGCTCAGTCATACATAGTGGTGGATGCAAAATCAGGGCGAATCATCGGTTCAAGAAACCCTGAAATGAAATTACCCATAGCAAGTACAACAAAAATAATGACGGCTATTTTAGCTATTGAAAGAATCGAGGATTACGATAAGAAAATTGAAGTTCCGGCTTCTTGTGCGGGAATAGAAGGTTCAAGCATATACTTAAAGCCAAAGCAAAAGGTATCAATCAGAGATTTATTATATGGCACTATGCTGCGTTCAGGCAACGACGCTGCACAAACTCTGGCAGAATTTGCGGGAAGTAAAAATGAGGCTGGATTTATCGAAATGATGAACGTAAGAGCAAGAGAGCTAGGTGCACTTAACAGCAATTTTGTAAATCCCCACGGACTAAACAACGATAATCATTATTCAACGGCTTATGATTTAGCGTTAATCAGCAGCCATGCAATGAAAAATGACCTGTTCAAAGAAATTACTTCTGCGGAAAAATATAAGGCAGACAGCTTAAATACTTATCTTTATAACAAAAATAAAGTAGTTTATGAATATGAATACGGAACCGGTATTAAAATAGGTTATACAAAAGCAGCGGGGAGATGTCTGGTTGCATCTGCTGAAAAGGACGGTACTGAGATTATTGTGGTTGTGCTCAACGACAACAATTGGTTTCAGGACTGCTATAAAATATTTGATTGGGCATTTGAAAATTATAAAAGCTATCAAATGGTTGAACAAGGACAATTTGCCGGCAGAACTGCAGACGGAAAACCTGTTTTCATCGATCGTAGCTTCAGTTATATATTGACAGATGAAGAAAAAGAAAAAATAAGACTTGAAAGTGAAATTACCGTTCCACACATTATAAATAATCGACGAACTAACATATGCGGTACATTTAGAGTTTATATCGGAGATGAGATAATTCATACAGGAAGCTTAGTAAGTGATTACTAAGCTCAGGCTGCTGAAAAAGCCCCCCTGCGTCGTTGCCGTTCAGTCGGTCAATCCTCACGTATGTCTAATACGCTGCGGTTGCCCGTCTTCCGGCGCCTTGCAGGATGAACTTTTTCAACAGCCTATCATCTTGATGACTTTGTCATCAATCTGAGCTTAGTGAGTGATTACTAAGCTTTTTTATTTGCCGTATATAAAAATATATAATATAATATAGATACTGTCATTCAAATGGTGGATGACATGAAGTTTATTATACAGGAGTTTAATTTGGAAAGATTACAAAAATATATTGCAAGCTGCGGCATTACCTCAAGACGCAAGGCGGAAGAATTGATTTTAAACGGTCATGTTAAAGTAAACGGCATAACAATAAACGAGCTTGGTACGAAAATCGACCCCGGCAAGGATATTGTCACCGTTAGCGGAAAACGAATCACCGAAAAAAAAGATTTTGTCTATATTAAGCTTAATAAACCGACAGGTTATGTAACAACTGTTAAGGATCAATTCGGACGCAAGACCGTCTTGGATTTAATCGATATAAAAGAAAGGATTTACCCTATAGGGCGCCTTGATTACAGCACCTCAGGACTTTTATTGTTAACTGACGACGGAGAGCTTGCAAACAAGCTTATGCATCCCAAGTACCACATTTATAAAACTTATACAGCAACCGTCAAGGGACAAGTTGCTGAAGGAAGCCTGCAAAAGCTCAGAACCGGTGTACATATAGAGGATTATACAACCTCTCCGGCCAAGGTTAAATTAATTGAGTTTAAAAATAACAAATCTGTTGTTCATATCAGCATCTATGAAGGGAAAAACAGACAGGTCAGAAAGATGATGGATGCAGTTGGTCATCCTGTTTTGTCCTTAAAAAGAATATCATTTGGGGAAATTGATTTATCTGATTTGAAACCGGGGGAATGGGCATATTTAAATAATGACGAAATTAATTTTCTTAAAAAGGAGAAATAAAATTGACAGATGATAAATATGGAAAAATAGTTTGTTTTATTCATAATTTAATTAGAATGAGCTACATGGGTCAGGACAATTTAAATTTGGTCGACGCAACCTGCGGTAATGGATTTGATACATTGTTTTTATGCAATATAGCAGGAAAAACAGGTCACGTTACCGGCTTCGATATACAAAGAGAGGCAATTGAACGAACAAATGATTTGTTAAAAAGAGATATGGATTACACCAACTACAGGCTGATTAACGACTCCCATGAATTTATAAGTAAATACATTTCTTCCCTTGATGTATGTATATTTAATTTAGGCTATCTGCCGCAATTTGATAAAAAGATAAAAACTGACGGAGATACGACTGTTGCGGCAATTAACAACCTGATTCCATTATTAAATAAAAACGGAAGGATATATATAACCGCATATATTACTCACGACACGGGAGAAGAATATATGAAAATCTCTGAATTTTTAACTTCTCTAAATAACTCCGAATACAACGTACTCCACATCAGATTAATTAATAAATCAAACAGTCCTCCCGAAATATTTATTGTAGAAAAAAATGCATGATAGGTTTAAAAACTGTCCTGCATTTTTATTGTTTTACATACGATTTTTATATAAGTAATACGTTTTCTTTAGTTGTTTTTGCATACAATGAATCTATTCTTGCAAATGTGTGATTTGTTGAAATATTTCTTGCAAAGCTTTTTTTTTGTGGTATTATTAGGGTAGGGAGTGAAATAGGAGGATGTTATATGTCTAATAAAAACGATAATAAAGTGCTTCTGCAAAATAAGGACTGGTGCAAGGGCTGTGGAGTGTGTGTAGGATTTTGCCCTACAAAGACATTAATTATTGAAAATGATAAATGCATAATTGCCTATCCGGAAAAATGCATTTTTTGCAGTCAATGCGAGCTAAGATGTCCAGATAACGCTATTTGGATTACAGCAGGAGGGAAAGAAGATGAGCAATAATATTTATAAATTAATTCAAGGAAATGAAGCATGTGTTGAGGGCGCATTAGCGGCCGGTATGAGATTTTATGCCGGATACCCTATTACACCGTCGACTGAAATAGCTGAAATATCCGCTCAAAAATTACCTATAATAGATGGCAAATTCATACAAATGGAAGACGAAATAGCAAGTATAGCAGCAATTATCGGAGGTTCCCTTGCCGGTTTAAAATCAATGACTGCAACAAGCGGACCCGGATTTTCGTTAATGCAGGAAAATATCGGATATGCAGCAATAGCTGAAATACCTTGCGTTATTGTAAACGTCCAAAGAGGCGGTCCCTCTACAGGTATGCCTACTTCGCCGGCACAGGGTGATGTTATGCAGGCAAAGTGGGGAACTCATGGAGACCATCCTGCAGTTGCATTAACTCCAAACTCAGTGCAGGAAACTTATGAATATACGATAAAAGCATTTAATATAGCTGAAAAGTACAGAACACCTGTTATCATGTTAATGGATGAAACCGTAGGTCATATGAGAGAAAAATTACAATTTAAGAATTCGTCAGAAATTGAAGTAATAGACAGAAAAAAACCTACTTGCAGTCCCGAAGAATATATGGCATATAAACCTGACGAGGATATGATACCTAAAATGGCATCTTTCGGAGAAGGTTACCGCTACCACGTAACCGGATTAACACACGGAGAGGACGGTTTTCCGACTAACAACAATGAAATTTCAGGTAAGCTTATACAAAGAATAGTAGATAAAATAGAAAAAAATATAGATGATATGTCTTATTATGATGAATATAAAATGGAAGATGCCGAAATAGCAATTGTTGCTTATGGAGGCGTATCAAGATCTGCAAAAAGTGCAGTGGATGAAATACGTAAAAATGGTATAAAAATAGGCTTGTTCAGACCTATAACCATATGGCCGTTCTTAGAAAAACAGATTAAAAGCGTTTCTGAAAAGGTAGATGAAATATATGTGGCCGAAATGAATTTAGGTCAATATAGCTTAGAAGTTGAAAGAGTTGCATGCAAGAGCTGTACAGTTAATAAAATTAATAAGGTAAACGGAGAATTAATCACTCCGCAGGAAATTATTGATGCCGTAACAGGAGGTAGAGAATAATGAATTGCAGCGACATTACTAAAAAATATTATAGAGTACAAAAATTAACTCATATATGGTGTCCCGGATGTGGTCACGGAACATTGATGAATACTGTAATCAGAGCTATAGATAAATTAGGACTGAATAAAGATGACGTCGTTGTAGTTTCAGGTATAGGCTGCTCTTCAAGAGCACCGGGATACATGGATTTTAATACTCTGCATACAACACACGGTCGTGCCCTTGCCTTTGCCACCGGAATTAAGATGGCAAATCCCAAGCTTCACGTTATTGTAATTATGGGAGACGGCGACAGCTCCGCAATAGGCGGTAATCATTTAATTCATGCTGCCAGAAGGAATATAGATATTACAACAATCGTATTTAATAACAATATATATGGTATGACGGGAGGACAATATTCTCCGACAACACCAACAGCTGATTTTGCCACTACCGCACCCTTCGGAAATATTGATGTTCCCTTTGATTTATGTAAATTGGCACAGGGGGCGGGAGCAACATTTGTCGGAAGGGCAACTGCTTATCATGCGCCATTAATGCAAAAACTTATTGAAAAAGGATTGCAGAATAAAGGCTTCTCTTTCATAGAGGGATTGAGCCTGTGTCCGACGTATTACGGCAGAAAGAACAAAAAAGGTAATGCATTTAATATGCACAGCTATTTTAAAGATAATTGTGTGGATTTAAAGGTAGTCGAAAAAAATCCTGAAAAAGGCAAAAATAAAATTTTAATCGGCGAATTTTTCAATGGACCAAAGCCTGAATACACTGAAAGCTATCAGGTAATTGTTGATAAATTCAAAGAGTTAAGGAGGGATTAGTTTGTTTGATAAAATAGAAATTAGATTAAGTGGTTCCGGAGGTCAGGGAATTATACTTGCAGCCATCATATTGGCTGATGCTGCAATAGAACAAGGAATTAATGCAATTCAAACTCAATCCTACGGACCTGAGGCTCGCGGAGGAGCCAGCAAGGCTGAAGTTATAATCAATAAAAATGAAATAAACTTTCCCAAGGTTGTTACACCAAACATTTTATTATGCTTAACCCAAAGTTCCTATGATAAATATGTTGCATCTTTAGATAAAAATGGTATACTTATAGTCGATGAATGTGTTAATATTAATATGGATGCAGATTATAAAATTTATAACCTGCCTATATTAGAAACCGCTCAAAGCAAGTTAGGAACAAGCATGGTTGCCAACATAATTTCTGTTGGGGCATTATATGCAATCATAGGTCAGGATGTTATCAGTAAGGATGTAATGATTAATTCAATTACACACAGAGTTCCTCCTGTCACTGTTAATAAAAACTTAGATGCTTTTGAAGAAGGTATTAAATTAATAAAGGGATGATTTTATGAGCAACAATGATTTAATCAGCTTAATAAACAGCAATTACTATAAATTCAGCAAAGGACAAAAGCAAATAGCTCAATTTATAATTGACCACTATGATAAAGCAGCGTTTATGACTGCAGCAAAAATAGGGGAAACCGTTGATGTCAGTGAATCAACAGTAGTGCGATTTGCAAGTACCATTGGATATTCGGGTTTCCCTGAATTACAAAAAGCTCTTCAGGTATTGATTAAAAATAAGCTGACAACAGTTCAAAGGATAAGCTTAGATAGTGATATCGTCAATGATAAAGACAAGCTTCATAAAAGGATACTTAAAAATGAAATGAATACCTTGCGAAGCCTGTATGAAACGATAGATACCAAGGAGCTTGATAAGGCAACAGATTTAATTATGAACGCAGATAAGGTATACATACTTGGACTGAGAACTTCATCCACATTGTCTAATTATCTTGGGTTTTATCTCGATGTAATACTTGATAATGTTAAAGTTTTAAATAACAGTGGTGTAAACTCCCTTTATGAGGAAATTATCCGTATTAAAGAAACAGATGTACTGATTGTTATAAGCTATCCAAGATATTCAAAAACAACTATTGAAGCAACTAAGTTCATTAAGGGGAGAAATGCTAAAATTGTTGCAATCACAGATACAGAGTCCTCACCGATTCATAATCTAGCAGATGTTTCACTTTTGGCAAAAAGCAATATAGTATCATTTATTGATTCATTGGTTGTACCTCTCAGCTTAATAAACAATTTGATTATAAACATAGGACTTCAGGAAAAAGACGACATAGTTGAATATTACAACAAGCTTGAACAACTTTGGGACAACCACAGCATTTACCAAAACGAATAATAAAAAACTTTAGGGGGATGATTTTGTCCCTCTTTTCGTACGCAAAAAACTTGTTGTTATATTCTGCAATTTAATATATAATAATAAAGTGTTAATTTCAATGGCATGAGAGGAATAAAATATGATAATTGCAATAGATGGACCATCAGGAGCCGGCAAGAGTACTGTTGCAAAATTACTGAGCAATAAGCTGAACTTTGAATATATAGATACTGGAGCGATGTACCGGGCTTTAGCATATAAGGCATACATAAACAAAATTGATATACACGAAGGAAACTCTGACAAAATTAGCAAAATGCTTAATTCAACCACGGTGGATTACTATGACAACAATATTTATTTAGACGGTCAAAATGTGGAGGGCTTAATAAGAGATGAACTAATTTCTATTAATGCTTCTAAAATATCAGCTTTGGCCATTGTTCGAAATAAAATGGTTGATCTCCAAAGAAAAATTGCAGAAAATAAAAATGTAATATTAGACGGAAGAGACATTGGTACTGTTGTTTTCCCAAATGCTGATTATAAATTTTTTGTTACGGCTTCTGAAGAAGTACGAGCTGTCAGAAGATATAATCAATTAATTGCAAGCAATAACAACATTATTTTTGAAAATATTCTCGCAGATATAAAAAAACGTGACGAACAAGATTCTTCAAGAAAGATTTCGCCTTTAAGAATAGCTGATGATGCTATTTTAATAGATACCTCAGATATGATTTTAGAAGAAGCAGTAAATAAATTAGTTGACATCATCGGAGGACCTAATGTTTTATAAAATAATAGTTGGTATACTTAAATTTTTAGTATTTATTATTTTTGATTTAAAAGTACACAACGCTGAAAGAATTAATGACACAAAGGACGGATTAATTGCCTGTGGTAATCATATATCAATGATTGACCCTGTCATATTAGCTGTTTCGTCAAAGCGTCAAATTCACTTTATGGGTAAAAAAGAATTATTCGAAAATAAATTTTTGGGATTTGTCTTTAAAGGTCTGGGAGCTTTTCCTGTTGACAGACAGGGAATATCCCTGTCAGCAATTAAAAGTTCTCTACAAGTACTTAATCAGAAAAAGGTGCTTGGAATTTTCCCTGAAGGAACAAGGGTCCACCAATATAACGAAGACAATGCTAAGCCGGGTATAGCTCTTATTGCAAATAAAGCGAAGGTTAATATTTTGCCTTTTTATATAAAGGGTACATATAAGTTCAGAGGTAAAATTGAAATATTTTTCGGCGAGGAAACCAATTATTTCGAAGCCTTTGACGGAAAAGCAAGTACTGAGAAGTATACTGAAATAGGCAAAGAGATATTGAGAGACATATACAAATTGGAAGATAGGTAATAATATGAAAATTTTCATTTCTAAATATAATGGCTTCTGCTCAGGTGTAAAAATAGCAGTGGATAAAGCAAATAAAACTCTTGATGCTGAAAAAAAGCTTTACAGCTATGGTGAAATAATACATAATAAAGATGTCATCGATGAATTGAGTCATAAAGGTTTAAAAGTAGTTGATTGTGTACCGGATGAAAGTGACGCAAAATTATTAATCAGAGCTCACGGGGTAGGCAAGCAAATTATTGACGAATTAAATGAAAAAAATGTTGATTTTATTGACGCTACATGTGTAAAAGTCAAAAATATACATAAAATAGTTGAAGAATGTAAGAATAACGGATACAATATAATAATTACAGGTGACAAAAATCACCCGGAGGTTCTTGGAATATTAGGGTGGTGTAACAATGAAGCAACAATAATAAGTACCGTAGATGAATTTTTAAATATTGAAATTGATTTTAATGAAAAGTACTGCCTTGTATCACAAACAACATTTAACACCGAAACATTTCAAAAGATTGTTGATTTGATAGGCGAAAAGAAATATTTAAATATTGAAATACACAACACCATATGTACAGCAACAAGAAAGAGGCAGGAAGCCATCTTGGAGTTAGCTTCAAAATGTAATGTGATGCTTATTGTAGGCAGCAGTACCAGTTCTAATACGAAAAAACTGTATGAGCTGAGTAAAAAAATCTGCCCTGGCACATTCTTAATTGAAAATTATAAGGAAATCCCTTATAACTATATTGATAAAAATACTATTGTGGGAGTATCCGCAGGAGCATCAGCACCTGACAGGATAATTGAGGAGGTTATTAATATGTTGGAAAACCTAAATAACAACATGAATGAACAGGTTGAAAAAAACGAACAAGAAAACGCAGGATCTATGCGTGAATTGTTTGAAAATTATGGTGGAGTATCTTATATCAGAACTGGTGAAAGAGTTAAAGGAACCGTTATATATGTAAGTCCTGAAGCCATTTCTGTAAACATCAATTATAAATCAGACGGAATTATTACGAGAGACGAATATTCCTTATCAGAGGTTACAGACCTGACAGAAGTAGTAAAAGAGGGAGACGAGATTGAAGCTCAGGTAATGAGAGTATCAGACCAAGACGGAAATGTAGTATTAACGAGAAAACCATTGGAAGAAAGTAAGATCTGGAATGAGCTTGAAAAAATGAAAGACGAAAATACCGTAGTTGAAACAACTATAATTGAAGCTTCACAATATGGTATTTACGGAAAAGTAAAAGGAATTAAAGGATTTATTCCAAGAAATCAAATTTCTATAAAAAGAAATGTTGATACATCAGAATACGTTGGTAAGGTATTAAAAGTAAATGTTTTGGAAACTAAAAACAACAAGGGAAGAAGACAATTAGTTTTAACATCAAGAGCTGTTGAAAAAATAGAAAAAGAAATAAAAGATAAAGAAGCCTGGGAAAACATCAAAGAAGGCGAAATATATGAGGGTGTAGTTAAAAACATTCAGGATTACGGTGCATTTGTTGAAATTGACGGTATAGATGGATTGCTGCACATTAATGAAATCGCATGGACAAGAATTAAACATCCTTCTGAAGTTCTTAAGACAGGCGACAAAATAAGTGTAAAGGTAAAAAGTGTAGATAAAGAAAACAGAAAACTTTCACTCAGCTACAAAGCAACTGTAAAAAGTCCTTGGTCATTATTCTTAGATAAGCATCAAAAGGGTGATGTTGTGACAGGCAAAGTTTCAAGAATCGTTGATTTCGGAGCCTTCGTTGATATAGATGGAATAGAATGCCTTCTTCATATTAAAGATCTTGACTGGGCAAGAACTGAAAAGGTAACAGATGTATTGCAGGAAGGTCAGGAAGTAACTGCAAAAATCTTAAACATTACGAGAAAAGACAGAAAAGTAAGCTTAGGATTAAAACAATTAACTGAACATCCATTTGATGTATATACTAAAAACATAAAAAAAGATGATATTATACCTGTTGAGGTTACCCGTATTTTATTAGATGGAGTACATGTGAGCGTTAATGGGAACATAGACAGCTTTATTCCTATAGCACGAGTATCAACAGAAAAGTTAAGAACACCTGCACAAGTAGTTAAGGTTGGCGAAGTGAAGGATGCAAAAGTTCTTGGAATTGACAGTAAAGGCAAAAATCTAAGTTTAACATTTGTATTGGAAGATAAAGGCGACGAAGCTTCAAATAATGATAATGTGTCAACCTATATACCTGAAGAATCAAACTTCACTATAGGTGAATCTATAGGTGACGCTCTTGAAGATTTACTTAATAACAATTGATTTGCTATAGATAAGCGATTGATAAGCAATTGATAGGCGGTTGATTAAATCGCAACTCAATTGCTTTTTCTCTATGTCTTTCCATTGCTAATCTATTGCATGTCAACTGCAAATCAGAATTTACGAATCAAATTCGTTCTAAGGAGGGTAAAATGCTAAGGGAATTTTTAACAGATATATGCAAAACACAATTTGTTTCCGGTTTTGAGCATATTAATGGTGATAAATTAATTAACTATTTTGAACCATATACAGACACATATGAAAAGGACAAGATTGGAAGTTATATATTTAAAGCCGCAGGAACAAACAATACAAAAATAATGCTTTCGGCCCACATAGATGAAATAGGCTTAATGATAACTAAAGTGTTGGATGACGGTTTTTTAAGCTTCACTCAGGTTGGAGGAATAAATCCTGCGTCACTTATTGCTCAGGATGTAATCATTTATGGCAAAGAAAATGTGTTTGGAGTGATAGGAATCAAACCTCCACACGTAACACCTGCCGAGGACAGAGACAAAACAGTACAATTAGATGAGCTGTACATAGACACTGGATATCCGAAAGAAATACTTGAAAAATTAGTAAAGGTTGGAGATATTGCAACCGTAAAAAGAGAATTGGTATCATTACAGGGCGACGTAGTAGCAGCAAAGGCTCTTGACGACAGAGCTTGCGTAGCAGTTATGCTGGAAACAGCAAAGGAGTTAAAAAAACTATCACATAAAAGCAATATTTATTATACCTGCTCGGCCCAGGAAGAAACCGGGTACAGAGGAGCAATCACCGCAAGCTATAAAATAAATCCTGATATAGCTGTTGCGTTAGATGTAACTTTTGGAAAAGCACCCGAGA
>DCYG01000025.1 GCA_002331025.1 Firmicutes bacterium UBA2116
TATTTTTACCTTTCATGACTGCTTTCTAATTTAGTCAATAGCTTGATGAATAATTTTAAATATATTGACATCATAAAAAGCGTAATATATAATTAAGACAAATTTAATATCGATATTTTGGTAACAATTGTTTTAAAAGGGAAAACAGTAAAATCTGTTACAGCCCCCGCTACTGTGAAAGGTGATAATGTTCGATACCACTGTGCTATGCATGGGAAGGTGAATGTTAGATGAACCGAAAGTCAGGAGACCTGCCAAGGATATGTCTGTTTATAGATTTTCGGAGGGATTATCTAGAATAATTATATTGTAATAAAATAATTAGTGTTATTTAAACTTCCGTAAACGCGGAAGTTTTTTTTATGGTGCTACCACCATTTGTTCGAGCGATAGCGACAAACAAATGGATGATAGACCTAATGCAGCGTAATCCAAATTTGCGCGACCAACGGGAGCGAACAAATTTGTGATGAAGCCTGCGATGCCCCTGCTGTACGATAATTCTGTCGTGAGCAAACAAATTTGATGCATTCCCCTGCGATGTCCTGACGTATAACAACCAACGGGAGCGAACAAATTTGAGATGAAGCCTGCGAGCTGCTGCCACTAAGATATACTCTGCCTGTCATGGAGATAATATGGAAAAATATATGTATAAAAACGGGAAAAAGTTAAGATGCGGATTTACTACGGGCACATGTGCTGCTGCCGCTGCAGCTGCTGCTGCGTTGATGATATTTACCGGCGAGGTTGTGGACAAAGTTTCAGTAAGACTGCCAAAGGGTGAAATATTGAGTATTGATATTAAAGAGCCCACCTTCAGCATACATGGGGTAAGGTGCTGCGTAAAAAAAGACAGTGGGGATGATCCTGATGTAACAGACGGAATTTTAATATATGCTGACGTAAATCTTGATGATTCAGGTGAAATTCACATCGGTGGAGGAAAAGGCGTAGGGTACGTTACTCAAAAGGGATTGGATTGTCCTGTCGGAGGACCTGCCATAAATTCAGTACCAAGAAAAATGATAACCGAAAATGTCCAAAGGATATGTAATGAGTATGGTTACAATGGGGGAGTGAACATTGTAATATCCGTACCTGAGGGAGAAGCGGCGGCTAAAAAAACCTTTAATCCTCAGCTTGGGATTGTGGGTGGCATATCTATAATAGGTACTACGGGTATTGTGGAGCCAATGAGCGAAAAGGCACTGATTGACAGCTTAAAGGTTGAAATGCAAGTAATAAAAGAAAGAGGGTACAATACGCTTCTGGCATTTCCGGGAAACTATGCGGAAAAATTTATTGACGATACACTTGGTATACGCAGTGAAAACAGTTTAAAATTCGGTAATTATCTCGGAGAAGTTTTAAATTTTGCTTTGGAGCTTGACTTTAATGAGATATTAATTGTGGGACATATAGGTAAGATGGTGAAGGTGGCCGGAGGAATGATGAATACTCATTCTCATACGGGAGATTTCCGGATGGAGATGTTTGCTTGTTATGCAGGACTCTACGGAGCAGGAAGCAGTGTAATTGCAGAGATACTTTCCTGTGCTGCGACGGAGCAGGCAGTCGATATTTTGATCAGAGAGAAGCTGAAAAATAAGGTGATTAGTAAAATAAGTGAAAGAGCTCTCTATTATATAAATAAAAAAGCGGACAACAGAATTAAAGTTAAATTGATTATTTATTCAAATAATCACGGTATTTTGAATTAACAGGAGGATAAGATGGTACATTTTGTAGGAGCAGGTCCCGGTGCAACGGATTTGATAACAATGAGGGGATATAAGCATTTGTCAGAAGCTGATGTAATAATATATGCCGGTTCATTGGTAAATAAGGAATTATTAAGCTATGCAAAAGCAGGTGCAGAAATTCACAACAGCGCACATATGACTTTAGAAGAGGTTATAGATGTTGTAAAAAAAGCTGAAAAAGAAAATAAGGATACGGTTAGGCTGCATACCGGAGACTCAAGTATATACGGTGCAATAAGAGAGCAGATTGATTTATTGAAAGAATTAAATATTCAATATGACGTGGTTCCGGGTGTCAGTTCATTTTGCGGCGCAGCAGCCTCATTGAATGCCGAATACACATTGCCGGATGTTAGTCAGTCGGTCATCATAACCCGTATGGAGGGAAGAACTCCCGTTCCCGAAAGGGAGAGTATACGGTCATTTGCTGCACATAAGTCAACAATGGTCTTGTTTTTAAGCTCAGGCTTAACGGAAGAATTATCAAAGGAATTGATTGCGGGAGGATATGAAAAGGAAACTCCGGTTGCTGTGGTTTATAAAGCAACGTGGCCTGATGAGAAAATTTTCAGATGCACTGTTGAAAGCTTGCCTCAAATCATGAAGGATAACAATATAACAAAGACGGCACTGATTTTAGTCGGTAATTTCCTTGGGGATGATTATGAAAGAAGCAAATTGTACGACCCCAAATTTACACATGAGTTCCGAGAGGGGATTAAATGATGCATGTGTGTATTTTCGGCGGAACAACAGAAGGACGTTTGCTGGTTGAATTTTTGAGTGAATTTAATGTAAAAACTGATCTGTATATAGCCACCGAATACGGTGAGCAGTTTGTTAAGGCTTTTAAAAATGTAAATGTTCATCAAAGCCGCCTCAATAAGCAGCGTATGATTGAATTGTTTGAAAAAAGCAGCTTTGACTATGTCGTAGATGCAACTCATCCCTTTGCAAAAATTGTTTCACAAAATGTCAAAGGAGCAGCAGAACATTGCAATTTAAAATATTACAGAATTGTAAGAGAAACGAAAAAAAGCGAATGTCCGGTATATTTTGACAGTATCGAAGATATCGTAAGCCATTTGAATAATAATGAAGGCAGTATATTGTTAACCACCGGCAGCAAGGATTTAGATAAATTTACAGCAGTCAATAATTATGAGGAAAGAATTTTCGTAAGAATTCTGCCTATGGAAAGCTCGTTGAAAAGAGCTGTGGAGCTTGGTTATTCCAACAAAAACATTATCTGCATGCAGGGACCCTTCAGTGAAGAGCTGAATATTGCAATGATAAATTCTATTTACGGAAATGGAGCAAAATTCCTCGTAACAAAGGAAAGTGCAGCATCCGGAGGATTTGAGGAAAAGATAAGTGCATGTATTAAAACGAATACGAAATGCCTTGTATTAAAAATGGCTGAAGAGGAAGGAATAACTCTAAAAGATTTCAAGGAAATAATAAGAGGGAGTATATGAAGAAAGTTTATATAATCGGACTGGGCATCGGAAATTTAAGTTACATGCATAACAAGGCAAAAGAGACAATAAGAGCATGCGACTGCCTTATAGGAGCTAAGAGAATGCTCAAAGATTTTATTGTCTCAGGTAAGCAAGTCTATGAAAGCTCAAATGCAGAAAGCATATGTAATTACATAGCTCAAGGGGATTGTAAGACATATGGGATTTTAGTTTCAGGGGACAGCGGCTTTTACAGCCTATCAAAAAAGGTTACCAAAACCTTGGAAACGTACGAAGACATTCAGCTTGAAAACATTCCGGCAATCAGCTCTCTTCAATATTTTTCATCAAAATTGAATATACCTTGGGATGACGTAAAATATGTAAGTGCTCACGGGAGAAATTTAAACATTGTATCCAACATCATTTTCAATAAAAAAATATTTATTCTTACCTCAGGCGATTTTGGTCCTGATAGTATATGTCAAACTCTTACAAGCAAGGGATTGGGACATTTAAATGTAAGCGTAGGGGAAAATTTATCCTATGATGATGAAAGGATAGTGGAAGATGAGGCGCGTGTTATCGCTGAAATGAGCTTTGACGGTCTCTCGGTTATGATAGTGCATAACGATGATTACATATCCGCAGATGAAGCATATCGCTCAATAAAAGATGATGAGTTTGTTACAGGTAAAGCCCCCATGACTAAAAGTGAAGTAAGGACTGTAAGTGTGGGGAAGCTTAATTTGAAAAGTGATTATACAGTATATGATATTGGTTCAGGAACAGGCTCCGTATCAGTTGAAGCAGCTTTAAAATTATACAACGGAACATTGTATGCCATAGAAAAAGATGATGAGGCAGTGAGTTTAATTAAAAAGAATATAGAGAAGTTTAAAACTTATAACGTTGAAATTATCAGAGGTACAGCGCCTGAGGCAATACAAGATCTTCCTAAGCCCGATGCTTGCTTCATAGGAGGAAGCAGCGGCAATATGGATGAAATAATAAACGCTGTTCTGAAAAAAAATCCAAATGTCAATGTGGTTATTAACACAATTACACTTCAAAGTTTAAACGAAGCAATAAATTGTATGGAAGAGTATGGGTTTAAGGATGTGGAAATTGTGAGCGTAGCTGTAGCAAAATCTAAAAAAATGGGCAAGTACGACCTTATGATAGGGCAAAATCCAATTTATATAATCAACGGCAAAGGAAGTGATGTACTGTGATATCAAATGCACCGAGAATCATGATTTCGGCAGCAGGCAGCAACAACGGTAAAACAACGGTGACATCGGCAATTTTAAAAGCATTCACAATGAAGGGAAAAAAGCTCGCGGCATTTAAGGCAGGACCTGATTACATAGACCCAATGTTCCACTCAAGAGTTATTAAAGTGACCTCAAGAAATTTAGATAAATTTATGATGGGTGAAAATAATTGTAAATACATATTTAGCAAAAACAGCAACGGTGCCGAAATTTCAATTATTGAGGGAGTAATGGGTTATTATGACGGTATAGGCACAGATACTTCCTGCAGCTCATATGAGCTTGCGGCGATCTTAAATTGTCCGGTTGTATTAGTCATTAATCCTAACGGTATGGCGGCATCTGTTTGTGCAATAATTGAAGGGTTTAAAAGCTTCAGAGAAAAAAGTAACATCAAGGGAGTTATATTAAACGGTGTTTCAAATGCCATGTATGAATATTACAGAAAAATCATTGAATTGAATACGGATGTCAGAGTCTACGGCTATATGCCTCGATTATCAGACTGTATGCTTGAAAGCAGGCATCTGGGGCTTGTAACTGCTGAGGAAATAGGAAATCTTGAATCAATAATAGAGAAATTAGGAGAACAGGCACTAAGGACAATTGACTTGGATGGATTATATTTGCTGGCTGCAAGTACAGACCCTATAAAATATGAAGAACCGAGAATAAATTATATAGGCAAAACAAGAATTGCCGTGGCATATGATAAAGCGTTTTGCTTTTACTATGAGGATAATCTGGACATACTTGCAGAAATGGGTGCCGAGGTAATTAAATTCAGTCCTCTTAAGGACAAAGAACTTCCCGGGGACATAGGCGGATTATATATCGGAGGCGGCTATCCGGAGTTATATGTCGAGGAGCTTTCCGGCAATAAATCAATGCTTGATGACATTAAGTCAAAAGTTGCCGCAGGTCTTCCTACATTTGCGGAATGCGGAGGATATATGTATTTAATGGAAAACTTCATTGATAAAAATGGGGATAAGGACGGTAAGGTTTACAGCTTTGCAGGAGCAATAGAAGGAAACAGCTGCATGACGGGGTCTCTTAAAAGGTTTGGATATATTACTTTAACCAGCCGGAATGATAATTTAATGTGTAAAACCGGAGAATCAATAAACGGCCATGAATTCCATTATTCGGACAGCAGCAATACAGGTGATTCATTTTTGGCTGCAAAGCCGGAGTCAGACAGAAGCTGGATGACAATTATAGCAGATGATACAAAATTTGTGGGATATCCTCATATAAATTTTATCGGAAATTTAAAATTTGCAGAAAATTTTATGAAGAAATCAATTGAGTATTATTCCGGTAGCAGGTGAAAAAATGAAAATTGACATATATGCATTTTCCGGTAACGGAGCAAGACTATGCGATAAATTGATCGAACATTTAAATGATAATGAAGTTAATGCCTACGTTCCTCCAAGATATGCGGCTTCTGCCAAAGTAGTTAAATCACGTGAGGAACATCTTTATAAGGCAACGGAGGAATCCTTTAAAAGCGCCGACTGCATTATTTTTGTAGGCGCCGCAGGCATAGCGGTTAGAGCCATAGCACCCTTTGTCAGGAGTAAAAAAACCGATCCTGCTGTCATATGCATGGATGAAAGAGGCAGTAATGTAATTTCTCTTTTAAGTGGTCACATAGGCGGGGCTAATAAGCTCACCAAAAAGATTGCAAGCATTGTAGGAGGTAATCCCATTATAACTACGGCTACTGATATTAACGGCAAATTTGCGGTGGATGAATGGGCTCATGACAGAAACCTCCGCATAATGAGCTTAAAAAAGGCAAGGGACATTGCTGCAGACATATTGGAGGATAAGAAAATAGGGTTCAGGTCTGATTTTAACGTAAGAGGCAATGTACCTGATGAAATAGATTTTGATGAAAAGGAAATAGGAATATGCATAAGCTTTGATTCAAACAAATCTCCTTTTAAAAATACGCTGAATTTAATTCCAAGGATTGTATCCGTGGGAGTGGGCTGCAGAAAAGGAACCGATTTTAATGATGTTTACATTGCCGTGAAGGAGGTTTTAAGCAGGAACAATATCTCGCATTTTGCCATCAGCTCCATAAATTCAATTGATTTAAAAAAAGAGGAAGAAGCTATTAAGAGAACAGCCGAGATTTTCAAGGTACCGTTTCATACGTATTCCAAGGACGAGCTTAATCGGGTAGAAGGACAGTTTTCAAGCTCCGATTTTGTAAAAAATGTTGCAGGAGTTGACACCGTATGTGAAAGAGCCGCAATTATGGGCAGCAAAACAAAAAGACTAATAATAAATAAAACAGTCGTTAATTCGGTTACTGTGGCGGCAGCAGCAGATGATTACGAGGTAGTTTTCTAAGGCCGATGAAAAGCCACCCTGCGTCATTGCATAGTATCTGTACTGAAGAGGAGAAAAGATGAAAAATATTATATTTATAGAGCCAGATAACATTGAAAAGAGAAGCTTTGAAATAATACAGGAGGAAATGGGAGAAATACGGCTTGAAAAAGAAACAGAACCAATTGTAAAAAGGGTTATACATACATCAGCGGATTTCAATTATTTAAATAACATGTGTTTTTCAAAAAATGCCGTAAAAAAAGCAAAGGAAGCCTTAAAAAACGGGGCAACAATAATTACCGACACCAACATGGCTCATTCGGGAATAAATAAAAAGGCAGCCGCTAAATATGGAGTAAATATACAGTGCTTCATGGCTGACGAAGATGTTGCGAAGGAAGCAGCGCTGCGAGGAGAAACGAGAGCTGCTGTTTCCATGGAGAAGGCATCCATGATAAAAGGTCCGTTAATTTTTGCAGTGGGCAATGCTCCCACGGCTTTGATAAAGCTTTATGAAATGATAAAGAATGAAACTATTAAACCGGAGGTTATTATAGGAGTTCCTGTGGGCTTTGTAAATGTAGTTGAAGCAAAGGAATTGATAATGAGTCTGGATAATGTTGAATACATTGTTGCAAAGGGAAGAAAAGGAGGCAGCAATATAGCCGCAGCAATATGCAATGCCTTATTGTACAACATTTAATGATGGAGAATAATTTTAATAAGGAGGTTTTATGTTTTACGGTATCGGAGTAGGTGTGGGAAGCAGTCTGACAGTAACAAAGAAGGCAATAGATGTACTGGATACACTGGACATTTTATATGTACCTACAGCTAAAAAAACAGAAAATTACAGCACTGCACACAGTATTGTAAAGGATTATATAAATGAGAGAACAATAATAAAAGCTAAGCATTTCCCTATGAATTACGATACAGAAGAGCTTCAGAAAGCATGGAATGAAATTGCATCTGAAATAATTGAAGATGTATCAGAAGGTAAAGATGTAGGCTTTATAACTATCGGAGATCCGATGGTCTACAGCACCTATATTTACCTTTTAAAAATTTTGAAGGATAAAATAAAGATAACAACAATACCCGGCATAGCATCATTTTTGGATATTGCCTCCAACAACAATTTTCCTTTAGTGGAGGGAGATGATCCATTAATAATCCTGCCTGCAACCATGGGCGCTGAAAGGCTGATGAGCTATATTAAAAAAGAAAATTCACTTGTTTTAATGAAGGTATACAACAATTTTGATGAGATTATAGAAATGCTTATCAGTGAAGGCTTGGAGAATAATTCTCTGGTTGTAAGCAATTCATCCAAGGATGAAGAAATAATATATCAGAATATTATAAATGTTAAAAAATATGATGTATCGTATTTTACCACCATATTAATAAATAAAAAATGGGAGTTATCATGATATACGCAGTAGGTATAGGTCCCGGAAACCGGGAAACAATGACGTATGAAGCAAGGTCGGCAATTGAAAAATCAGATGTTATAGTCGGGTATAAAACATATATTGACTTGGTCAAGGATTTAATAAAAGGTAAAGAAGTGATTTCAAACGGCATGAAGCAGGAAATAGACAGGGTTAAAAAAGCCGTAGAAATTTCAAAAACAGGCAAGACCGTGTCGGTTATCAGCTCGGGAGATGCAGGGGTGTACGGCATGGCCGGCTTGATTTTAGAATTGTCAGAGGATGAGGAAGTCAGGATTATAAGCGGGGTAACTGCATCCACAGCTGCGGCCGCTGTATTGGGGGCACCTCTCATGCATGATTTTTGCCACATAAGCTTAAGCGATTTATTAACACCGCTGGATTTAATATATAAAAGAGTTGCTTTGGCGTCAGAGGGTGATTTCGTTATATGCATTTACAACCCCAGAAGTAAGGGACGTCCGGACTACTTGAAAAATTCCTTTGAAATAATGAAAAAATATAAATCCGGGTCAACTCCTGTGGGCATAGTAAAAAATGCATGCAGAGAAAATCAGGAGGTACATATTTGTACAATGGATACAATCGATTATGAATCAGTTGATATGCTGAGCATAGTAATAGTGGGCAACAGCTCAACCCATATCAAAAATAACAGAATCATAACCAAAAGAGGTTATGAAACAAAATATTAAACGGAGGTAAAAATGAAAAAATCAATATTTCTTAAAATTGTGTTAACAATTGCAATGATGGCGGTGCTTTTGGCGGGATGCAGCAAGGATAGCAATAAAAATGAACCACCGGCAGGAAATACACCGGAAAATCCATCAGAAGAAATTTCAAAACCGGAGGATGATAACAGGAAAGATGAATCATCTGATTACGGAATAGTAATTAATGAAGAAAATGTTGTATTCACAGATGCATCAGGCAAGGAAGTAACAATAACAAAGAATCCTCAAAGAGTGGTTGTTTTGCAGAATTCCCTTTTGGAAATCTGGGACCAGGCAGGTGGAACGGTTGTAGGAAGGGTTGAAGAATCTGAAGATAAAATAGTTGAAAATGCTATGTCAGCAGAAGTTGTGGGTTCAATGGGTGCTCCAAGCCTTGAAAAAATATTGTCATTGCAGCCTGATCTGGTTATTATTGCCGGCAGCTATACCGCACAAAGAGAAATGGTTCCCTCATTTGAACAGAATAACATACAAGTTATTAATTTAGATAACGATTTGCTTGAGGACTATTATAAAACAGTAAGGTTGTTTACATCTATTACAGGCAGAGAAGATTTATATGAAAATCATGTAAATAATATACAAAAGAAAGTTGATGAAATAGTTGCGAAAGCACCTGAAGATAAAAATTATAAAGGTGTAATAATCTTTGCCACAGCAAAAAATACAACAGTAAGAGATTCAAATACTATGGTGGGGGAAATGATAAAGGATTTAAATGTAATTAACATATCTGATTCAGTTGATGCAGGTGCTGACACAAAGACATTCAGCATAGAAAAGATATTACAGGAGGATCCTGATTTCATCTTCGTACAAACAATGGGAAGCGATTTGGATAAAATTACTGAAAGACTGAAATCCGATGCTTTGGACAATCCTGCATGGGCATCTCTTACTGCTGTAAAAGAAAACAGATACATCGTTCTTCCAAAGGACTTATATTTGTACAAGCCGAATGACAGATATCCTGAAGCATATGAAGGGTTGGCAAAGATGATATATCCGGAAGTGTATTCAGAATAGCCAACCTAATGTATTTTATTGTCGTTATCAATATTGTAAAGGCTGGTAGAAATAAATTATGACTAACATAAATAAAAAAGACAAAATTAAAAAAAGCACAATTTTAGTTGCCTGTATATGTTTTTCAATTGCGGGATTCTTTATAAGCATAATGAACGGTGCTGTAAAAATATCACCTTCAGAGATAGTAAGTGCCGTGTTTTTTGAAGAAGCAACAGTTAACTATCAGATAATATGGAATGTCAGATTGCCCCGGACAATAACCGCGTCATTGGTGGGAACCAGCCTTGCCTTGTCGGGCTGCATACTTCAGGGTGTAATGCGAAATCCCCTGGCAAGTCCTAATATAATTGGTGTTTCCTCCGGTGCGGGGCTTATGACTTTGATTGTACTGATAATTTTTCCCGATTATTATTATCTTGCTCCCTTAGGTGCTTTTACAGGAGCGCTTTTAGCCACACTTTTTATATATTTTTTAGCATGGAAGGAGGGAGCTGCAACAACACGGCTCATTTTGGCAGGAGTAGCGGTTTCATCCTTGCTGGGAGCAGGGAATAATGCCATAATGACATTTTATCCTGAGAAGGTTGCCGGAGTTATAGGATTTATGGTAGGAGGTCTGTCATCTACCAACTGGAAGCATGTTGATATGATATTTAATTATGCGGTCATAGGAATAATACTTCTTTTATTTGTTACAAACAAATTGAACATACTCATGCTTGGCGACGAGGTGGCAACAGGACTTGGTTTAAATGTAGAAGCAACAAGGTTCTTCTTTATAATAATTTCATCCCTGCTTGCGGGAGCTGCAGTCAGCGTTGTGGGATTATTAGGCTTTGTGGGTCTTATAGTTCCTCACATTACACGGCTTTTTATAGGCTCAGATTACAGGTATCTTATTCCGGCAACTATTTTTACCGGCTCGGCAGTTGTGGTTCTTTGTGATACCTTGGCAAGAGTTATGTTTGCTCCTCTCGAAATACCCGTAGGTATTATAATGTCAGCGTTGGGAGCACCGTTTTTCCTATATTTGCTGAGAAGAAAGAAGGAACATTAAATGGACTTAAAAGTTGAAGGCTTAAATGTAAGCTATGACGAAAAGAGGATACTGAAGAATGTCAGCTTTAATGTCAAATCAGGCGAAATTGTAACCATTATCGGTCCTAACGGCTCAGGGAAATCCACGCTTATAAAAACAATAAGCCGTTATTTAAAACCAAGGAGCGGAGATATTTATCTTAACAAAGTTAATATTAACCGTATCCACACAAAAGAAATAGCCAGAAATCTAGCTGTGCTGCCTCAGGTTAAAGGTGTGTCTTCAGATGTTTCCATTGAAGAATTAGTATCATATGGACGGTTTCCGCACCTTAAGTTTGGAAAAAGAATGAGTAGGGATGACAGAGAAATAATCGACTGGGCATTGGAGAAAACGGGCTTACTTCAAATGAAGGACAGATATGTAGCAACCCTTTCGGGAGGAGAACGTCAAAGAGCTTGGATTGCAATGACTCTGGCACAAAAACCAAAGATGTTGTTACTTGATGAGCCCACAACATTTCTTGATATATGCTATCAGATGGAGACGTTGGAGATGGTAAAGGACCTGAACAAAATGCTTGGCATCACTGTTGTAATGGTTTTGCACGATATAAATCAGGCGGCAAGGTATTCGGATAAGATGATGATCATAAATGACGGTGAGTTAAAAGAATATGGAGAGCCATGCCAAATAGTCAGCAAGGAGCTGTTAAAAGGTATCTTTAAAATTGATGCCGACATTTATGAAGATAAAGTAAACGGCTGTCCGTATTTTATTCCCAAGAAGAATAACAGTGCAGGATAGTATAAAGTACAGGGAAGTGTTCAGATGATTGAAATAAAAAACCTCAGCAAAAAATTCAATGATTTTACAGCTGTAAACAATATTGACTTAGTTATAGAATCTGGCGAATTCATTGGAGTTTTAGGACCAAACGGAGCAGGCAAAACTACTGCAATAAAAATAATTACAGGTTTGTTGAAGCCTACTGCAGGAAATGTATACATTAACGGAAGCTTAATGAACAGGAATAATAAAGAGGTAAAAGGAATTATGGGGATTGTTCCGCAATATTCCAATCTGGATAAGGAGCTTACCGTATATGAAAATCTTCTCTTTGCAGCAAAGCTCTTCAGAGTGGAGAATTACAGAAATAAAATAGAGGAGCTTTTGGATTTCGTTGAATTATCAGATTTTAAAAACAGAATGACAGCAAATTTGTCGGGAGGTATGGCGAGGCGTCTTACAATTGCCAAAGCTCTCATAAATGATCCCGATATAATTATACTGGATGAACCTACAGTAGGAATTGATATAAACGGAAGAAGAAAGATATGGGATATTTTAAAATATTTGAAGTCAAGGAATAAGACGGTGATGTTGACCACTCATTATATTGAGGAAGCGGAATATCTGTGCAGCAGAGTATGTCTTATCGATAAGGGAATCATTATTAAGGACAGCACACCTAAGGATTTGAAAGAACAACTGGGAGCTTACACTGTTGAATATTTTGATGAAGAATTGAAAACCGCATATAAATTTTTTGACTCAAAGCAAAAAGCATTGGCTTACTCCGCAGGCATAGAAAGCTTAAATTATACAATAAGGGAAACAACATTAGAGGATGTTTTTTATAATTATACAAACAGGAAGGTAGTATGATGGAAATAGTTACTGTTTTGTGGAGGGAATACTTGTTTTTTAAAAGGCGTATCGGCAGAATTACTTCCTCAGCAATCATGAGTCCTGTTTTATATCTCATTGCTTTCGGTTGGGGGCTTGGTAAGGATGTGGTAGTGGAAGGAGCAACATATATGCACTTTCTCATACCCGGGCTTATTGCCATGACAACCATGAACACAGGCTTTAATGCAGTGTCAACAAGAATTATTACATCGAAGCTGTACGAAAGAAGCTTTGAGTATTACCTGACATCTCCCATAAGCATGCCCCTTATGACCTTCGGATACATATTGTCGGGAGCACTGAGAGGGATTTATGCAAGTATTCTTATTATGTTAGTATCGCTATTATTCGGAGTCATAATAGAAATCAGTTTTTATTTCTTGGTAATCTGCTTTTTAAACAGCTTTGTGTTTTCTGCATTGGGATATGCTGCAGCTTTATCAATTGAAAGTCACTATGATATGGGCAGATTCAATACATACATAATGACACCAATGTCATTTTTATGCGGAACATTTTTCTCGCTGGAGAATTTGCCGGGTACTGTAAAGTCAATAGTAGGTATATTACCTCTGTCTCATGCATCCACATCTCTCAGAAATATCGTATTAGAGGGGAGATTTTCATACAGTTCAATTTTGATTCTGACCGCATATGCATTGTTATTATATATTATCGGTGTCTGCATGAGTTACAGGGAAATGAAATAAAATACAAAGTTTTGGAGGAAAAATGAAAAAGGCAATAGTTGTTGCGAGCTTTGGGTGCTCAATAAAAGATTCAAGAGAAAGATATATTGAGACCATTGAAAATGCTGTCAAAGATACATATAAGGATATCGACTGCTTCAGAGTATTCACATCAGAAATTATCAGGAGGAAGATGAAACGGGAAGAAAATCTGGATATTGATAACATGAAAAGCTGTTTACAGAAGCTGAAGGAAGAGAACTACACTCATGTCTACGTATCCGTAACTCACGTGATACCGGGGTTTGAATATGAGAAAGTTTTAAAGGCGGTTAATGAATATAAAGAAAGTTTTGAAGAAATAAAGACAGCAAGAACATTTTTAGACGAATATATGGGAAAAGATGAAGTAAACGTCATAAAATCATATGTAAATACTAACTTAAAGGATGACGAGGCAATAGTATTGGTGGGACACGGTACAGGACACGATGCACATAAATATTATGGAAAAATTGAAAACCTGTTGAAAATAGACATAAACAATCTTCATATAGCAAATATCGAAGGAAATCCGTACATTGACGATATAATGGGTGAATTAAAGAAATACAAAAGAATTTATCTTTATCCGCTTTTAATAGTTTCGGGTGACCATGCATTAAATGATATCGGCTCAGATGATAAAGAATCGATACAATCTAAAATTGCGGCTAATGGAATAGATGTAAAAATGTTTTTCACAGGACTTGGTGAAAATGAGAATGCTGTAAATTTATTTGTTGACAGATTAAATGAGATTTTGACTGTATAAAATTATAATACAGTATAAAAAAAGGAGGAAGAAATGAAAAAAAGATTTATTTTATGTCTGGCATTACTGTCAGTGATGCTGTTATCTCCAAATTATATTTTTGGAATGCACATTATGGAAGGTTTTTTGCCTGTAGGCTGGGCAATATTTTGGACAATTGTGAGTCTGCCTTTTGTTATTCTGGGCATAAGAACAATATCCAAGACATTTAACGAAAATCCAAATCAAAAATTACTATTTGCTTTGGTAACTGCATTTGTATTTATATTATCAGCTCTTAAAATGCCTTCAGTAACAGGCAGTACGTCACACCCCACAGGCACCGGACTTGGGGCAATATTGTTCGGACCTTTGCCTATGGCTGTATCAGGTCTTATAGTGCTGTTGTTTCAGGCACTTTTACTTGCTCACGGCGGTATAAGCACATTAGGAGCAAATGTATTTTCAATGGCAATTGTAGGACCTTTTGCGGCGTATTTTACATACAAGCTGTTAAAGGGTACAAATAAAAAGCTTGCCGTATTTTTAGCAGCAGCTTTGGGGGATTTGGTTACATATATGGTAACATCCGTGCAGCTTGCTTTGGCCCATCCTGACGCAGTAGGCGGAGTAATGGGTTCAATGACTAAATTTTTAAGTATATTTGCAGTTACTCAGATTCCGCTTGCCGTGGCAGAAGGAATTTTATCGGTAATAATCTTCGAGTTAATTGTAAATTATCAAAAAGAGGGAGGATATCAGCTTGAAAGGATCAACTAAAAATATTTTATTGATTTTAGCATTAATTGTAATGTTGACTGTGCCGCTGTTAATTTTAAAGGATGCTGAATTCGGCGGAGCCGACGGACAGGCGGAGGAAGTTATAACAGAGATAAATCCTGACTATGAACCATGGTTCAGCCCGTTGATAGAACCCGCAAGCGGTGAAATTGAAAGCTTGATGTTTTCCTTGCAGGCAGCAATAGGAGCAGGATTTATAGGATATTTCTACGGTCTTGTAAAAGGCAAGAGATTAACTAATCAATAAAATAACCAAACAATAAAGAGAAGGTATAAAATGCTTATTATAGATAGATTTGCATATACAAATAAATTCTGCAATTCAAGTCCTTATTTAAAAGTAACTGTTTCACTGTTTTTGATATTACTATCAATTATCAGCTCAAACATATATCTTTTATGCTTAATAAGCGCAGGAATTATTTTAACAACAATATTCGGAGCAGGTATTCCAAAAAAATCATATGCCAAGATGATTGCGGCTCCTGCAATATATTTATTAATAAGCATTTTTACTGTTATATTTACTTTTGGTTTTTCAGATAACGCATATACAGAAGGGTTTATTTATTTTAAACAATTTCAGATTTTAAATTTCTATCTTGGATTGGCGGAAGGAGCTGTCAAAAATGGACTTACATTGGGGCTAAGAGCTTTAAGTGGTATATCGAGTATGTATTTTCTCATACTTACCACCCCTTGCAGCCAGCAGATAAAGGTTATGAAAAAAGCAAAGCTGCCGTCGGTGTTTATTGAGCTGTACGTATTGACATACAGATTTATTGCAATATTTTTTGAAGAGGCAATTTTAATTCATACCGCTCAAAAAATGAGGTTTGGATACAACGGATATAAAAATTCAATGAACTCATTGGCGATATTGATAAAAATACTGTTTGTCAGAATAATGATGAGATTTAAGGATATGGAAGCAATATTGGAACTAAAGCATTTTGACGGTAATTTTTATGTAGATTGATTGAAGCGGGTGCATTATGTTAAGGATGGAAGATGTAACGTATATTTATGAAGATGGTACTGTGGCACTTAAGGATGTCAGCATAGACTTAAAAAAAGGTGCAAAAATAGGCATAGTAGGATCAAATGGCTCAGGAAAATCAACATTGTTCATGATATTTTTAGGTCTTTTTAAGCCTGCAAAGGGAAGAGTTATTTTTAATGAAAAAGAGTTAAAGTATGATAAGAATACATTGTCAGAGCTCAGGAAAAATGCAGGCATGGTATTTCAGGACCCGGACAAGCAGATATTTTTCTCAAGCGTATTTGACGATGTGGCTTTTGCACTTAGGAATCTTAAATTTAATGAAGATGAGGTGCAGAAAAGAGTTAAGCTTGCCATGGAGAAAACAGGCATAACGGAATTACAAAATAAGCCGGTACACTTTTTAAGCTACGGTCAAAAAAAGAACGTATCAATTGCAGGTGTGGCGGCAATGAATCATAATATTATTTTTTTTGATGAACCGACTGCAGGATTAGATTACAGATCACAGGAAAATGTGAAGAATATATTAGAAAATCTAAGCGATAAAGAGGAGAAAACCATTGTGGTTTCAAGTCACGATATGAATTTTATTTATGAAGCCTGTGACTATATATATGTACTTAACAAGGGGCACGTGCTGTCGGAAGGGAAAAAGGAAACAATATTTCTTAACAAAGAAATTCTAGATAAAGCCGGATTGGAAGAACCATTTTTGGTTAAGGTTCACAAATATTTGGGCAAAGAGCTGTATAAAAATGAAAGTGAATTATTTAGTGATTAATTCAAGGAGGACATAGAATGAACGTTATAAAGAGGGACGGAAGGTTGATAGAATTTGACAAAAGTAAAATATCTGATGCCATACTCAAGGCGATGAACCACACAGCAATGGGACAAGATATAGGAATCGCAAAGCAAATCGCACAGGAAATAACTGATGAAACAAATGAAACTATTTCCGTGGAGGATATACAGGATTTAGTTGAAAAGAAGCTGATGGCAAGTCAACGAAAGGATGTTGCCAAGGAATATATAATTTACAGAAACAAAAGAAATATTGCCAGAGGGAGAAGGCAATATGATATATACATGGACATAGTAAATGCGGTACCCAATGATGTTACGAGAGAAAATGCAAATATGAACGCTGATACTCCCGCAGGCATGATGATGAAATTTGCCAGCGAATCCTCAAAGCCCTTTGTTGATGATTGCCTTCTGTCCGAGCAGTCCAAAAATTATGTGGAGAATAACTATATACATGTGCATGATAAGGATTATTATCCTACAAAATCACTTACATGCTTGCAGCATCCATTGGATTATATTCTCACAAAAGGATTCAGGGCGGGACACGGTTCCAGCAGACCTGCCAAGCGTATAGAAACAGCATCCATAATAGGATGTATCTCCATGGAGCAAATACAGAATGAAATGCATGGAGGACAATCGATACCTGCCTTTGATTTTTACTTGGCTCCTTACGTAAAGCTTACATATAAGGAAGAAATACGTAAGATAGAAGAACTTTTGAATATTGATTTAAACGAACTTTATGATATCAAAATAGAGGACTATATCGAAAAACCTTTAGATGGACTTGAAGGGAATCCGAGATATATTCAGCAGTCTGTAAACAATACGGTGAAGCGAGTGCATCAAGCAATGGAAGCATTTATTCACAACATGAATACGATACATTCAAGGGGCGGAAATCAGGTTGTTTTCAGCTCCATAAATTACGGCACAGATACAAGTGCAGAGGGAAGATGCATAATAAGAGAGCTGTTGATTTCAACCTATAAGGGTGTGGGAAACGGAGAAACTCCTATTTTCCCCATACAAATATGGAAGAAAAAAAGAGGTGCAAACTATCTGCCTGAGGACAGGAACTATGATTTGTACAAGTTTTCCTGCAAGGTAACGGCAAGGAGATTTTTCCCCAATTATTTAAACTTAGATGCAACATACAATGTGCATGAAGATTGGGATGAAAATGATCCCCGCAGATTTGAAAAAGAGGTTGCCACCATGGGCTGCAGGACAAGAGTTTTTGAAAACAGGCACGGTGCAAAAACCTCCATAGGAAGGGGCAACCTATCCTTCACGACAATCAATATAGTTAAGCTTGCATTGGAATGTATGGATATGGGAAGCTTGGATGATAAGAAAAGAGAGTTTTTCAAAAAGCTTCAGGAATGTATAGATGCAGCTGCAGAGCAGCTATATGACAGATATGTATTTCAGTGTACTGCAATAAAGAAGCAATTCCCCATGCTTATGTCGGGAATGTGGCTTGAAAGTGAAAAGCTGAGCCCAAATGACAGCGTTAAAGACATATTGAAGCACGGTACGTTGGGAATAGGATTTATCGGCTTGGCGGAAGCATTAATAGCATTGACAGGAAAACATCACGGAGAAGATGAAAAGGCTCAGGAGCTTGGAATTGAAATTATTGAATATATGAATAAAAAAATAAAAGAAAAATCGGATTATTACGATTTGAATTACAGCCTGCTTTCAACGCCCGCAGAGGGATTGAGCGGCAGATTCATAAAAAAGGATAGAAAGCAGTTTGGAATTATTCCTCATATTACCGATAAGAAATACTATACAAACAGCTCACACGTGCCTGTTTGGTACAAATGCTCCATAGAACATAAAGCCAGAATTGAAGCACCGTATCATAAATATGAAAGCGGAGGTCACATATTTTATGTGGAGCTTGACGGTGATGCTACACATAATCCTTCAGCAGTTATGCAGACCGTTGATTTGATGGATAAGTACAATATGGGATACGGTTCGGTTAACCATACCAGAAACAGATGTAAAAGCTGCGGATATGAAGATGCCTCTGACAATTTAGAAATGTGTCCTGAATGCGGCAGTAAAGACATTGATACGATTCAGAGGATAACGGGATATCTTGTTGGAGGAGTAGACAGCTGGAATAATGCAAAGAAAGCAGAACTAAAAGACAGGGTGAAGCACAGTTGAAACAATTGAAGGATAAATTGCTATATGTAGCCGACATTGTAGAAAATACCATAGTAGACGGCGCAGGCTTCAGAACATCCCTCTATCTAAGCGGTTGCGACATATGCTGTGAAGGATGTCACAATAAAAAGCTGTGGGATATTAATTCGGGGCATGCAATGAAAATTGATGAGGTTTTTGAAAAAATTACGGGAAGTTTTACAAACATCACATTTATAGGCGGCGAGCCCATGATGCAGGCAGATCATCTTGCTTTGCTTGCAGAAAAAATCAAGACAAATACCTGTAAGGATATCTGGATATACAGCGGACATACCTACGAAGAAATACTCCATAACAAAGAATATTTAACTCTGTTAAAATTTTGTGACGTATTGGTCGACGGTAAATTTGATAAAAGCTTATCCAAAAAAAATTTGCGGTTCAAAGGTTCAACAAATCAAAGAATTATAGATATTAAAAAATCGTTGGAGGGAAATAATATAGTTCTTTGGGATGATGATTTATAAGGCAGGATGAATTATGAATTTAAAAAGAATTGGTATTGTTCACAGTATTTATAAAGAAAAGGGAGACGCCCCGAGACAAGGAAAACTTTCAAATCAGGAATCTACAATTGAAATTTTTCCGGACTATACAGACGGCTTGGATGGGATTGAAGAGTTAAGTCATATAGTAGTCCTTTATTGGGGTGACAGAGCAAACAGGGAAACTCTCAAATCCACACCACCGGGCAGCAAAACAGAAAAGGGGGTATTTACAATCAGATCTCCCCACAGACCTAATCCCATTGCCCTGTGCGTTTGTAAGATAATTTCAGTAAAAGAAAATATAATAACGGTTACGGGACTGGATGCATTCGATAACAGTCCTGTACTGGATATAAAAGTCTTTGTGCCTAAAATAGATACAGATAAAGATTATGAACAATCTCAGTATTGATTGTTTACATAATTTAGATTAATGGCTGGTAAAGCATTAGTATAGATAACTTTATTAGGAGGAGAAAAATGGAAGGTTTTAAAAGAGTATCAACCTTTGTTGCCTTGGTTTTAGTAATTGTTTTGTCCTTAACAGCATGCGGACAAGACGAACAAACTCAGGCTCCAGCAAACGAAGGTGAAAAATCCGGTACATCTTTTGCAGGAACATATGATGGTTCTGCCGAAGGTTATCATGGTAATCTGAATGTATCGGTTGAGCTTGATGAAACAGGAAAAATACTTTCTGTTGCGGTAGGAGAAGACCATGGGGAAACACCGGGTATTGGAGACATTGCAATCGAAAAGCTTCCAAAGCTGATTGTTGAGGCTCAATCTCTCGGAGTTGATGCTGTGGCAGGAGCTACAAAGACAAGCGATGGAATTATCGATGCAGTTGCGAATGCACTGAGCAGTGCGGAATTTGATCCTGCTGCACTCGGCTATTTACCTAAAGAGGTTGATAAATGGAAGGTAGCCGAATACGATGCATCGACAATGCCTGAAAAAGCTCCGACCACCGATACCATTGTTATAAAGGATGTAAAAGGACGCGAAGTCAGCATTGATGTGCCTATTTCTACATATGCACTGAGCACTATGGATGTAATCGACTTTATAATCCCAATATTAGGTGAAGATGCTTTTCATAAATTGGTGGCTTCCGGTAACGATGGAGGAAACGGAATTTTGGGTTATGACAAGCTTTATACACCTGTTGTAGGAACCTATATGACTCATTTTGGTCAGATTTCTGAGCACAATGCTCCGTTTGATTTAGAAATGATTCTTGCTCAGGATCCGGACGTTTTAATTGTAAATTCCGCAATGCAAGCACATAAATATGCTCTTGAAATTGAACCGCAGCTTACAGAGGCGGGTATACCGATAGTATTAATAGACGTTCCGGGTAAAAATCTTACAAATTCAACACAAGATACCTTTAAAATACTTGGAAAACTATTCCAAAAGGATGAGAGGGCTGCTGAAGTAAGTACATTTATTGATGAGCAATACGCCCTGATTGACTCCATGAATCTGGACGAAAAAACAGACAAGGCTACTGTTTATTATGAAAAGGGAGGAGCTTCTGAAGTATTTGGATCAACCGCTACGAGTCTTTCCGGATGGGGAGTGTTGATTGATTATGCAGGTGGCGAAAATATTGCCGATCCGGTATTGATAGATGCTGCTTCCGGAAAAGGCAGCAGTAATACATTGGATCCTGAAATCGTACTGGAAGCTAATCCTGAATTTGTGATTATGAGCGGTGGGGGGTGGATGGATAATCATGCTAATGCCATCAATTCAGAACCCTCTTATGATATTGTTAACAGAACCGGGTGGAGCGAACTTAAAGCAATAAAGGATGGCAACCTGTACAATCTTTCTCAGGCTATGAACAGATCCACATATTCTTTCTTTGCAGTAATTAAAATAGCTTCATGGTTCTATCCGGAAGAGTTTGAGAACATTGATGTGGATGCCATTATCGATGAATATTTTGATCGATTCATGTTAACGGACAGCAGTGTCAATGTCTGGAGCCATAAATGGGATGGAGTTACGAGGAAATGATAAAAATACAACAATTAGGAAATAATGTAAACCGCGAATTATACAATGCAATGATCAAAAGGAGAGTCGCCTTGTCAGCGGTTCTCCTTGCTGCTCTATTTGCTTTGATAATTCTCAATATTTTTATAGGCTCTTCGGATATCACACTTAAAGAAATAATTATAGCTATTTTCTTGAGAGAAGGTAAGGGACATACCGTAATGATCGTCAATCAAATACGCTTACCCATGGCCCTAATGGCAGTTGCTGTTGGGGCGGGTCTTGGTATGGGAGGTTGCGAGATACAAACAATCCTTCGAAACCCTATAGCCAGTCCCTATACCCTTGGTATCACCAATGCAGCAACCTTTGGTGCGGCAATGGGACTTATCTTAAATATGAATGTCATAAAGGCTTCAGAGCCGCTGATGGTTACAGCCAATTCATTTTTATTTGCCTTATTGGCTTCTGTTCTTGTCTACGCCTTTTCACTCAGACCCGGAGCAGGCAAAAATGGTATTATACTATTTGGAGTCGCACTTAACTTTCTTTTCAATGCATCTACTATGATTTTACAGTACATTGCAAATGATGAAGACTTAAAAAGCATGGTTTTCTGGAATATGGGAAGTTTATTGAAAACAACATGGACTAAATTTTACATTGTTTTTTCAGTAGTCATCGTTTGCTTTATTATCTTTCATCTAAACTCATGGAAACTGACAGCCATGACTTTGGATGATACAAAGGCACGGAGCTTAGGTGTTGACACACAAAAAGTTCGTCAAATGGTTATATTGCTGACATCTCTGCTTACAGCCGTTTCGGTTTGCTTTATAGGGGCAATCGGTTTTGTCGGGATTATCGCACCCCACATTGCACGTCAGTTTGTAGGGGAAGACCAGCGGTTTTTTCTGCCCCTTTCTGCAATGTTAGGAGCTTTTGTTGTTTCTATCTCATTTGTTGTCAGCAAAATTGTTATACCAGGTGTGGTGCTTCCCATCGGTCTTGTGACCGCAATGATTGGTGTACCTATATTTCTTTTTATAGTATTCAGAAAGATGAGGACTTTGTAATGCTTAAAGTAAATAACCTGACATATTCATACAAAGGAGTCAAATCAAAACATGATGTATTCAAAAACCTTGATGTAGAATTCAGACAGGGGCTTAATGCCGTATTGGGTCCAAACGGGGCAGGGAAATCCACGCTTTTAAAAGCCATATTTGGGCTTTTAAAATATGAAGGTGCTATATATTTTGGAACAGAGAGCATTACAAAAATGAAAACAGATGAGACAACAAAAGTAATGTCCTATCTTCCCCAGATGGATATCGATTTTTCTATGTTAAGTGTACTTGAGATGGTCCTGCTTGGAAGATTACCGGATTTAAAACAACGTGTTTCAGATGAAGATTTAAATGCGGTAATGGATACATTAGAGGCATTGAACATCAAAGACCTTGCAAGCAGGGGCTTTGGGGAACTGAGTGGTGGTCAGAAAAAGCTGGTTTTTATAGCACAAACACTTGTTAGAGATCCAAAGATTATACTTTTGGACGAGCCGACAAATTCTTTGGATTTACAAAAGCAATTGGAACTGTGTCAGCTTCTTAGAAGAATAATTAGGGACAGAAAAATAGATATAATAGTGGTTCTTCATGATATTAATTTAGCTGCAAGATATGCTGATCACATTGTAATAATAACAGGTGAAGGTGGTTTCTATAATTCAGGGTCAGCCAAAGATGTAATAACAGAAAAAATGTTAAGAGAAGTTTATGGGGTAATAGGAAGTGTTACTTTAGATGAAGAAAATAAGCCTGTAATTTCGGTAAAAAAATCTGTTCGCGACAGCTAATTATTCCAATGTGAATTCATATAAACTGTGAATTGTTTTACGGAAAACTAAGCAAATTAAATTATTTACATAAACTTACCAATATGATATATTGTAGCCAGCACATAACTATGAAATATTTTTCATATCATTGCATTTGTAATTACAATAAATGTAATATGGGGGTATTTATGAAAAAGAAGTTATTTATTATTATTGTTTTTTTAATGTTTTTATGTGGTTGTACTATCAGCGATGTGGATATACAACAGGATGATAAAAAAGAAAATGATAATGCTATAGCAGTATGGGAAGATAAAAACTTTGAAGCACTGATAAGATTTTATCTGGATAATTTCGATAAAGACATATATATCAGTGATTTGGACAATATAACGGAATTAAGCATACGTTCTAAATTAAATGTAAAAACAAATATGAAGGAATGTGAAATACCTGAAGGATATCAAGATAAGATAGATTTAATAACATCTATGAAGGATGTTGATAATTTTAATAATCTGAATGAAATTACTATTTATAATCATGAGATAAATTCTATACATGCATATAAAAACAGCTCAAACATAAGCTTATTAAACCTTGGTTCCAATGAACTCCAAAATTTGTCCGGCATAGAAAATTACAGTAATCTAATAAATCTTGATATATCAGATAATTATATAGAAGATTTAAAGCCGTTAAATAATTTATCAGAACTTAGAACTATAGACCTCAGCTATATTGGTCCGCCGGCAGATAACGGTAACAGAAACCATATTTCAAATATTGATATAAATACAATTTCAGAATTGAAAAATCTAGAATCTATAATAATTAAAAATAGTAATGTCAGCAATATTGCTGCATTAAATAAAATTACTTATTTAAAATCTTTAGAATTATACAAATGTAATTTAAACATTGATGAATTGTATTTAATATCAGATAATAACAAAAAATTAGAGTCCTTAATCCTTGATATATCAAACCAATCAGGCGAACCGGAAGTATTGAATATGTCTAAATTTAAAAATTTAAATAATCTCAGAAAGTTATATATTATCGGAGGATTAATAAATATCAATAGTTTAAATAATTTAAACAGTTTAGACATAGTAGATGGTTTTATCGGTAAAAGTGAAAGTTTCAGTAATTTAAAAAATTTAAGAAGTCTTAAAGTTTTAAACTCTAAATTTGAAGATACTAAAGCTTTAGAAGATTTAGATAAATTAGAAGAGGTATATTTTAGTGAAACCGATATAAGCAGCTTAGAATATTTAAAAAACAATATAAATTTAAAATCTTTATGGATTGTTAATGGAAGACTAAGTGATATTTCTGACTTAAAGGAATTTATTAATTTAGAAAATGCAATGTTGCCAATTAATAATATTACAGATATAAGTGTATTATCTGAGTTGTATAATTTGAAAAGAATAGATATCAACGATAACCCCATAAAAGATTATACAGTACTTGATAGTTTGAAAAATAAAGAAGAAATACAAATCATTAAATAAAGATGGAATACGCCGGAGGATTTTAATAATAGGTAATAATATTAAAAATTACGCAGCAATTTTTTGAAAATCAGCACAATTATTCTTAAAATCAATTTCTCCTAATGCGGCTCTTCCTAAAATAAAGAGAAAACAAAGCGAATAATTCCAGACATTAAAAGTAATACTTCACAGAATATGCTTGCATAAGAACGTATATGAACATTATAAATATCAAAAAAACATAATATAAAAATATGAGAATACACTGCGATGATGGTAAGTTGCAGTGTATTCTCATGTTTTTATATTGCGCAATGATATATTATACATAATAGGATAATAGTTCCAATACAACAATTTGATTAAAATGTTACTTTAATAATAATATTAAATTAAGTATATCATTAGCCAAAAAATTATTCAAGAATTTTATGACATTTTTTGCTAAAATTGGACAAGAGAATATAATTCATCTTTTTGATCCTGATTAACACCAATATAGCGTAAAGTTATGTTTTGAGAACTGTGATTGAAAGTATCCATTATTAGGCCAATATTATATTTTGACATTTTATAAGTCCAATACCCCCAAGTTTTTCTTAAACTATGAGTTCCGAAATTTTCGATTCCTATTAAGACTGCTGCTTCTTTTAACACGCGGTAAGCTTGAATTCTGCCAATATAAGTTCCTTTTTTACTTGGAAACAAGTAATCATCATATAAAAATTTATCATTAATAATATATGACTGTATGTTTTTGCGTAAAGTATCATTAAGCTTTATTTTCTTTTCCTTTTTTGTCTTTTTTTCTTTTATTACAAGATAATCATGAAAATCTCCATTTTCCATGAAAATATCTTTAATCTTTAAGGGAAGAATATCACTTATCCTTAAACCTGTATTAAGTCCAAATTTAAAAATCAAACCATACTTTGGGTCCTTCCCATGCAAATAGTGGTATAGCTTTTTTATTTTAGATCTATCCCTTATAGGTTCAACTGTCATAAAATTAGCTCCTTTTAATGTAATTATTTAATAAAATATTATATAAAATGTTACATAAAGTTTCAACTAAATTTTATATTTTAATATTGTTTTAAATAAATAAAGTGTTTAATTATAAATAAATTTCATGTTTTTGTATGTAACATTTTAATCAAATTGTTGCATTGATATGACAAAAAGGGGGAGCAAAAGATGAAAATAAAAAAAATTAATATTTATGAGATTAAGAAAGCAATAGATGTTAAGAAAGGAATTCTTGATGCACTAATTAATCAAAGTTCATTAAATATGACTGATGAGATACTGGAATTAAGCAATGAGTTAGATAAACTAATAGTGGATTATTATATGATTGAGAGAATAACGTCATTTTGATGAAATAATATAAAATGTTATACTCATCATACTTTATATAGAAAAAGTATTTTATTTATTGATACGACTATTGTTATTACTAATAGAAAAGGCAAACTTATCGAAAGATGAGGACGCAAAGCCACAAGTCTAAAGTATGAGATGCTATGACGGTTGGGTTGCCATATAATAAAGTGTTATTGGTATAGGGAAAAGACTTGATAGATAAAGGATCTACGTAATCTTTAAATATTAAACTTTAGCCATATAATAAATAGTGGGCAACCTAACTGCAAACTATTTTTTTATGGAGGAAATTAAGTTGTATTTGACCCAAAATATTGAAAAAGAGTTTAGGTATTCCATAACTCATTGGTTTCAACCTATCTATAATTTGAAAGATAACAGCGTTATAGGGCATGAAGCGTTGTTAAGAGATGCCTCAGATTTACAAATTTCACCTGTAAATATGTTAAAAAATGCTGAACAAAAAGGGTGTCGGAACATACTTGATCTGATATCAATAAAGAATGCACTAGATATATATAAAGAAGAATTACATTATCTTTTTCTTAATATATTTCCATCAACATTATTAAAAGGGAATTTTTTAGCATGGTGGGACATACATGTACCGCTAAAAATACCTGTTGTACTTGAACTGCTGGAAAGTGAGCCTATCAACGATTGGGAAAAGATGAAGGCCACAGTTAATGAACTGAAAAGAAGGGGAATAAAAATTGCAATCGATGATATGGGTGCAGGATATTCTACCATCCGCCATTGGGTTGAGCTGGAACCGGAATTTGTCAAACTAGATAAATATTTTTCGGAAAATTTATCTGTTAATACACAAAAACAGAAAATAGTAAAAAGCTATGCAGATTTATTTTCTGGTACTTCTAAGTTAATAATTGAAGGAATAGAAAAAAAAGAAGATCTTGAAATCATATATCACTTAGGAGTCCAATATGCACAGGGGTTTTTTCTTGGCAGACCTTTACCCAGAGAAAAATGTAATGATAATAAAAAACCTGTTGACAAAATTTTAAAGATTTAATATTATGGTATGTAATTAAACATTTTTGCAATGAAAAAGAGGAGTAAGTACAGAAACTTACAGAGAATGGAGATCATAGGTTGAGAGTCTTCATAAGTCAATTTGTATCGAAGGTAGCTTTGGAGCATTTAATCTGAAATAGAAGTAAGGTTAAACGGTTGAAGCCGTTATAGAATTAAGAGCCGGAAACGGAAATTAGGTGGTACCGCGGGTTTTCTCGTCCTTTGTGATGAGAAAGCCCTTTTTTCATGACCTAACCCAATTTTTGGGGGAATAGCATAAGCTTAATTATTTACATTTAAAATATAGAAAGGAATGTTATGTATGAATAATATACCAAGTAAGTATAATCCAAAAGAATTTGAAGAAAAAATCTACAGTGCTTGGATGGAAGAAAATTGTTTTAAAGCAGAAATCAATAAAGATAAGAAGCCGTTTACTATTGTGATGCCGCCTCCAAATATTACAGGTCAGCTTCACATGGGTCATGCGTTGGATATGACTCTTCAGGATGTTCTGACAAGATGGAAGAGGATGGAGGGCTTTGAAGCATTATGGCTGCCGGGCTCGGACCATGCAAGTATTGCAACCGAGGTTAAGGTGGTTGAAAAGCTGAAAAAAGAAGAAGGAAAAACCAAAGAAGAAATAGGCAGGGACGAGTTCTTAAAAAGGGCATGGAAGTGGAAGGAAGAATACGGCGGGAAAATAGTTGAACAGGTAAAGAAATTAGGTAACTCCTGTGACTGGTCAAGAGAAAGATTTACGATGGATGAAGGCTGCAATGATGCTGTTATCGAATTCTTCATATCATTATACAACAAAGGACTTATATATAAAGGCAACAGAATTATAAACTGGTGTCCTGATTGTCATACCACACTTTCGGATGCCGAGGTTGAATACGAAGATACTCCGGGTAAATATTACTATGTAAAATATCCCTTCGTTGATAATCCGGATGAGTTTTTTATAATTGCAACGACGAGACCTGAAACAATATTCGGTGATGTTGCCATAGCTGCACATCCTGAGGATGAAAGATACAAACATTTAATCGGCAGAAAGGTTATTGTTCCGCTTGTAGGGAGAGAAATCCCTATAATAGGAGATGAATATCCGGATATGACTAAGGGAACGGGAGCTCTGAAAATAACTCCTTGCCACGACCCTAATGACTTTGAAATAGGATTGAGACACAATTTAGAGCAAATAAGCTGTATGAACGAAGACGGAACTATGAACGAGGCTGCGGGAAAATATAACGGTATGGACCGCTACGACTGCAGAAAAGCATTTGTTAAGGATCTCGAAGAAGACGGATTTATGTTAAGGACAGAGGATACTGACCACAATGTAGGAACGTGCTACCGCTGTCACAACATTATAGAACCGAGGGTATCAGACCAATGGTTCGTTAAGATGGAGCCTTTGGCAAAGCCTGCTCTTCAGGCAAACAAAGATAAAAAGGTTGAATTTGTTCCTGAACGCTTTACAAAAATATATACCCATTGGCTTGAGAACATAAGGGACTGGTGTATTTCAAGACAATTGTGGTGGGGTCACCGAATACCTGCATACTATTGTCAGGAATGCGGAGAGATAATGGTTGCAAAAGAAGCTCCCGCAAAATGTATTAAATGTAACAGCACAAATATAAAGCAGGACGAAGATGTTCTTGATACATGGTTTTCTTCAGGACTATGGCCATTTTCAACGTTAGGCTGGCCTCATGAAACAGAGGATTTAAAATATTTTTATCCGACAGATGTATTGGTAACGGGATATGATATAATATTTTTCTGGGTTGTACGTATGGTATTCTCGGCTTTGGAGGCAACTGGTGAATCGCCGTTTAAGCATGTATTTATACACGGCTTGGTGAGAGATGCCGAAGGCAGAAAGATGAGCAAATCTTTAGGAAACGGTATAGATCCCCTTGAGGTGATAGACCAGTTCGGCGCAGATGCTCTCAGATTCATGCTTATGACCGGAATATCCCCCGGAAACGATACGAGATTCAACAATGACAGATTGGAATCAAGCCGTAACTTTGCCAATAAGCTGTGGAATGCATCAAGATTTGTTCTTATGAATATTGACGGTGATTTAATAGATGAAGCTACAGCCGAAAGGAACTATAAAACAGAAGATAAGTGGATTATTTCAAGAGTAAACAAGGCGGCTAAGGAAGTAACGGAAAATCTGGATAAATTTGAATTGGGTATGGCTGCTCAGAGAGTTTATGATTTCATATGGAATGAATATTGTGATTGGTACATTGAAATTGTTAAACCTAGGTTATACGGTGAAGAAGGCACAGATAAGGATACTGCAAGATTCGTATTGATTAAGGTGTTAAAAAATATGCTTAAGTTACTTCATCCGTTTATGCCGTTCATTACAGAAGAAATTTGGTCATATTTGCCGAATGTTGATAACAGATTGATTAGAGAGCAGTGGTCATTCTATAATGAAGATGAAAACTTTGAAGAAGCGGAAAGCACTATGGAATTTATTATGGAAGCGGTAAGAAGTATACGTAACACCAGAGCAGAGATGAATGTTGCACCTTCAAGAAAGGCAAGAGCAATATTTGTTCCTTCTAAAGAAGGTATTAAAGGATATATTGAGTCAAGTGCTTTGCATTTTGCAACTTTGGCTAATATTACGGAAATCAAGGTAGTAAGTGATAAATCAATGATAGGTGAAGATACTGCATCGTCCGTAATTGACGGAACAGAAATATATTTGCCTCTTTCTGACTTAATTGACTATGAAAAAGAAATAGAGCGTCTTGAAAAAGAGAAAACAAAACTTCAAGGTGAGCTTGACAGGGTAAATAATAAGCTTAACAATGAAAAATTCATGAGTAAGGCACCTGAAAATGTAGTTGCGGAAGAAAAAGAAAAATTGGCTAAATACCAATCGATGATGGATAAGGTAGCAGAAAGATTAGAGCAATTAAATAAATAAAGTGTTTGAAAGGCATTTTGGTGAAAGGCATTTTGGGGACGGACCTTTTTGTGGCTGCCCGCAGCCACAAAAAGGTCCGTCCCCGAAATGCTCGGAATGTCACAAATTTATGGGAGGACGATATGAACTATAATGAAGTTTTAGAAAATGCAAAAAAAATAATGGCACCTAACTGCAGAGTATGTAAGGAATGCAACGGAGTAGTGTGCAAGGGAGAAATCCCGGGAACAGGCGGAAAAGGAAACGGCAATGCTTTTAAGATTTGTGTTGATTTTCTGTCGTCAGTAAAAATAAAATTAGATACTATTTATCAAAATGAGGGACAAGATACATCAATTTCATTGTTCGGCAGGAATTTCAAATATCCGTTTTTCGTAGCGCCAATCGGAGGCATGAATTTAAATTACAATGGAGCAATTACCGAATCAGAATATGTAGATGCAGTCGTGAATGGTTCAATAAAGGCTGGTACTGCCGCATTTACAGGTGACGGTGCGGCTGACAGCTTATTTCTTGACAGTCTGCCATATATTAAACAGGCAGACGGAGTTGCTGTTCCTACAATAAAGCCATGGAAAAACGACAAGGCATTAGAAAAGATAAAGCTTCTGGAAGAAGCAGGGGCTATGGCTTTCGCAATGGATATCGATTCAGCCGGTTTAATAAACCTTGCCTTGGCCGGAAAACCGGTTTCGGCAAAAAGCGTTGAAGAATTATCTGAATTAGCATCATCCACTAAAGTACCGTTCATAGTTAAAGGTGTTATGACTAAGGAGGGCGCTTTAAAAGCACTAAAAGCAGGTGCATACGGCATAGTTGTTTCCTCTCACGGCGGAAGAGTTCTTCAAGATGCTCCCGCAACATGTGCAGTACTTCCTGAAATCAGAGAGGCAGTTGGGGATAAATTAAAAATATTTGTAGACGGAGGCATCAGATCCGGTGCGGATGTATTTAAAGCAATTGCATTGGGAGCAGATGCAGTGCTGATCGGAAGGACATACGTTATAGCCGCATTTGGCGGAGGAGCAGAAGGTGTGGAACTTTACACCGAAAAAATAGGTGCTGAGTTAAGAGATGTAATGATTATGTCCGGATGCAAAAGCCTAAGTGATATAACGAGAGATAAAATAATATTATAACAACACAATGGGGACGGAC
>DCYG01000021.1:0-39127 GCA_002331025.1 Firmicutes bacterium UBA2116
AAGGTTTTGGATATAATTGAAGAATAAAAAGACCCGCGGGTCCGCTAATTATAGATTGATTAAAACGTTCGTCCTGCAAGGCGCCGGAAGACGTGCAACCGCAGCGTATTAGACATACGTGAGGATTGACCGGCGCAGCGGTAAAGTCGCAGGTGGGATTTTTCATCAGCCTAAATACGAATGTACCCATAATATTTCGGCAATATCATCAGACAGATTGTGCCATTTGTGCATTCTGTTTGATTTAAAATGAATGCTGTCACCCTCTTCTATTATAAATTCCGTTGTATCATCCAATGTTACTGTAAGCTTTCCTTTTAATACATGTATAAATTCTTCGCCGCTGTGATGGTTGTGAGATTTAAAGTCACCGCAACGGGGTTCAACGATAAATTTCACCGATTCAAAGGAGTCGTTATCCGAATTAATTAATGATTCTATTGTAACACCCTGCAGACCTGTTAACAATATTTTCCCTTTGCCCTTTCTGATTACTTCACTGTCTTCATTGTTTTTTATATCAAAAAATCTAAGTGTACTCTCACCGTAAAAGGCGGCCAATTTATTAAGTATTTCATATGTTACACCTGTTTTTCCGTTCTCTATGCGGCTTAAATAGGATGGAGAAATACCGACCGCATTGCTTACCTCTTCTAAGGTATAGCCTTCACCTTCTCTGTGTTTTTTTAATTTTGCATGGTAAAATTCCTTGTCGTATACTGATTTTTCTTTACTGTATGAAACATCCTTTGACAATAACTGCTTAATTAATGATAAGCTCATATTTTTCTCATCGGCATATTCTTTTATCTTTTTCAGTATCTCAATATCATTGAAATTATACACCCTGTAATTATTGCCCTTCCTTTTTGGCTGAATCAATCCTGCTTTTTCCCAATTCCTGACCGTAGCAGGAACAACCCCTACTATTTTTGCCACATCACTTATATTAAAAACAATTTCTTCGTTACCATTAATTGAATCTTTCATATTCTTCCTCGTAAAAGTTTTTTTGCATATCCTTGTAAAACATCATTGACACATTAAGAAATATATGCTATCTTTATTATATATTAATTGCATAACATTGTAAACTGGTTTTAATGTTAAAAAATATAAGGGTGGTGCGTTATGTATAATTTCAATGATGGCTTAGATTTTGCCAAACAAATGGATTTCAATGATGAACTCAAAAATTTTAAGGAAAGGTTTTATATCCAAAAAGATGTAATCTATATGGACGGTAATTCTTTAGGATTATGTTCAAAGGATGCTGAAAAGTATGTTTATAAAGCATTGGACGATTGGAAAACCTACGGTATTGACATCTGGACCGATAAAAATGCAAATTACTTTTTATACCAGGATAAGCTTGGTGCAATGATGGCGCCTTTGATTAATGCGGATGCGGAAGAAGTTACTGTATGCGCAAGTACGACAATAAACATACACCAGGCGATTGCAACCTTTTATCATCCGACATCAAGCAGAAATAAAATAATCATGGATGATATAAATTTCCCGACGGATAAATATGCCGTATACAGCCAGATTAAGCTTCGTGGTTACAATCCCGATGAATGCCTGAAGGTGGTTAAAAGCAGAGACGGTAATTTCATATATGAGGATGATGTAATAGAAGCTATGACAGATGATGTATGCTTAGTACTGTTGCCTTCCGCATTGTACAGAAGCTCTCAATTGCCTGATATGAAAAAACTGACAAAGGCTGCTCACGAAAAGGGTATTTATATTGGCTTTGACTTATGTCATTCAATAGGAAGCGTGCCTCACGATTTCAAGGATATTGACTGTGACTTCGCTGTTTGGTGCACTTATAAATATTTGAACGGCGGACCGGGATCAATTGCCGGCTTATATATAAATAAAAAGCATTTTGATATGGAACCCGGACTTGCAGGATGGCAAGGTAATAACAAGGAAACCCAGTTTGATTTAAAGCAGGAATTCGAACATGCCAGATATGCAGGCGGATGGCAGACAGGAACTCAATCTATTCTCAGCATGGCTCCCATCGAGGGAAGCTTGAAATTGTTTGAAGAAGCCGGAATCAATAATGTAAGAAAGAAATCCTTAACGCTGACGGCTTATTTGATGTATTTAATAGATACTAAACTAAAAAAATACGGATTCAGCTATTCTAATCCTACAATTGACGAAAGAAGAGGCGGACACGTTGCTTTAGAGCATGATGATGCAATAAGAATCACAAAGGCAATGAAGGAAAATAAAATAATCCCGGATTTCAGATTCCCTAACATCATCAGATTAGCACCTATTGCGTTATACACTTCTTTTGAGGATGTATATGAAATGGTTGAAAGAATAATCAAAATCATGGAAAATAAAGAATATGAAAACTTCGACAGCAACAGAGGAATTGTAGCATAACTTTAAGCAGATGACTCAAATCTATGATTTGGTGTCAGTCGCTTATGCTGTAAGTGAAAGCAGATGACCCAATCTTCCGATTTGGTGTCGGTTGCCTATATTGTAAGTGAAAAAATCCCGCCATCAAGAAAATGAATCAGGCGGGATTTTTTATAGTATTTTCGCCATGTAATATTCATCATAGTATTTGCCGTCAATCAATGCAGCCATTTTTCTTGTACCTTCAATTTCAAATCCAAATTTTCTGTATAAATAAATTGCTACTTTATTGTCGGTAATTACTGATAATTCAAGCTTCTTTATATTGCATTCATTTGCCCATTTAATAACATTTTGATATAGCGAATAACCGATTCCCTGATTACTGTATTCATTCAACAATCCTGATACTATTGTCGCTATATGATTATTGCTTGATGAGTGACCTTTTACTGCAATAACATAGCCTATTATCTTATTATTATCTGTAACAACATAGCATATATCACCATTTTTTATTGCTTTTTCTATGTTTTGTGCTATTATTTTTTTGTTTACTTTTCTTTCTCCGCATTCAAAAAAAATGAACTTAGCTTCACGTTCTAATTTTTTTAAAAATTCATAAAATTCATTTACGTCATCAATAACTCTTTCTCTGATTATTATGCTCATAATTATCCTCCATTTCTAAAGCTTTATATTTTTAAAAACCTTACCAATGCTATCGTTTATGACCAAGTCAGCTCTGCTGTCCATTGATGTAAAGGATTTATTAATCAACACTAATTTATTTCCATTGAAATAATTTATAAGTCCTGCAGCAGGATAAACAACGAGCGATGTTCCTCCGATAATAAGAACATCTGCATTTCTTATATAACTAATGGCTTTTTCTATTATTTCTCCATCCAAACCCTCTTCATACAACACTACATCCGGTTTAATAATTCCGCTGCATGTGCACTTAGGAATACCTCCGTTATTTTCAATATAATTTATGATATAATCTACATTGTAAAATTTGCCGCATTTCATACAATAGTTCCTATGAACCGACCCATGTAATTCTAAAACATTTTTACTTCCTGCAGCTTGATGTAAACCGTCAATGTTTTGAGTGATGACGGCTTTAAGTTTACCCGCAGATTCCATTTGCGCAAGTTTGATATGTGCCATGTTAGGTTTTGCATTTAAAAATATCATTTTATTTAAATAAAAATCGTAAAATTCTTCAGTCTGTCTCATAAAAAAGCTGTGTGAAATTATTGTTTCCGGAGGGTATTTATATTTTTCATTATATAAACCGTCAACGCTCCTGAAATCTGGAATGCCGCTTTCCGTTGAAACGCCTGCGCCTCCAAAAAAAACTATGTTATCATTACTAGATATAATGCTTTGAAATTCTGTCATTATATTAAGCTCCTTTCCGATAATAATCAGTGACATACTCAATGATATTACATTTAAGCTTAGCGCTCCCCCATTATAAGATAATGCCTTGTCAATAAAATGTCAATCATAATACGATAAAAGTCCTCAATTTGTTGACTGAGGACTCAGTTTTATGAAAGTGCATCCCTAAGCTTTATTCCGGTATAATAAACAGGGTCTCTCGGTATAGAGTAAGGCGGTGAATAAGAAAGATCGAGATGAATCAAATTTTCCGGCTTTATTTTTAATGTAATGGCCGTAACCAATACATCCAATCTTTTATCAACACCTTCATAGCCTATGACCTGAGTTCCTAACAATGTATTTGTATCTTTATCGGCCACAGCTTTTATTATAATGGGTCTTCCTCCCAAATATTCCGGTTTGTTCATTTTTTCATCTATAGTCACAACAACATTAAAGCCTTGCTTTTTTGCTTCTTCCTCAGATAATCCCGTCTGTCCCACCGTCATATCGAATATCCTGTAAATTCCTGTTCCCAACACACCCATAAACTCATCATTTCTTCCTGTAATATTGCTTCCCGCAATTGTTCCTGTTTTATTGGCGGTAGAGCCTAAAGGTCTGTACATTGGTTTTCCGGTAATCGTATTATAAACCTCTATACAATCACCACAGCTATATACATCATCAATATTCGTTCTCATATGTTTATCAACCTTTATTGAATCATTTATACCAAGCTCAACTCCTATTTGCTTAGCAAGCTCCGTATTCGGCTTAATTCCTGCTGCCAACAATACGATATCTGCCTCTGCTAAGCTGCCATTTCCCAATATTACACCATTTTCAGTTATTTCCTGCGTGGTTGTATTTGTATAAACCTTTACTCCTTTTTCTTCCAGATGCCTTTCAATAAATACAGACATATCCTTATCTATACCCTTTGATAAGGATGACCTCGCAATAATAGTTACATCCATTCCAAGATTTACAAATCCCTCGCACATTTCCATACCAATGAAGCCGCTTCCTATAACTACCGCCTTTTGAGGCGCTTCTTTCTCTATGAAACTTTTGATACGATTCATATCATTTATATTTCTCAAAAGAAACACATGGTTCCTGTCCGTACCTTTTATTTCAGGAACCTTTGATGTCGCTCCGGTAGCAATTACAAGCTTATCGTAATTATCTTCAAATACTTCACCGTCTTTAATGTTTTTTACTGTTACTGTCTTGGTTTTTGAATCAACTGATAAAACCTCGTGCTCTGTTAAAATATCAATATTTCTTTTTGTTTTAAAAAATCCGGCATCCCTGGGAACTAACCCGTTAAAATCATTAAATTCATTACTTATATAAAAAGGCATGCCGCATCCTGCATATGAGATAAATTTATCCTTCTCATATACTATGATTTCCGCATTTTTGTCATTCCTTCTGATTTCGGTAGCAGCTGAAGTACCGGCTGCTACAGCACCTATAATTATTACTCTCATAAGCACCCCCATGATATACTTTATACTTACATACCCATTATATAAGGTTTTAATCTCTATGTATTTACCTTTTCTCTCCCATAAAAACCATGCAAAGCATATTAGGTCCCGTATGAGAGCCGATTATCGGGCCGACATAGTTAATAACAACATCCTTTACATTAACTTCTTTTAAAACCAATTCTTTCAACTGCTCCGCTTCCTTCATGCAATCACCATGATTTATGAACAAAGTCTGTTCCTGTGGTTCTTTTATGTATTGAAGCACATCCAGCAAAGCCTTTATAGATTTTTTTCTGCCTCTGACTTTTTGCACCACGCTTAACCGGCCTTCATCATCAAGGTTCAGAATAGGCTTTACATCCAATATCGTTCCCACTGCTGCGCTTGCTGCCGATATTCTTCCGCCTCTCTTCAGATGATCCAGACTATCGATTATAAACCAATGATTTGATTTAAGCTTATTTTCTTCAACCCAATTTATTATTTCATTCTTTGTCTTACCTTGCTTTAATAACTCATTGGCATAAAACACAATTGCACCAAGCCCGACAGACGCACTTTTCGTATCAATCAATGTTATGTCAGCTCCCGGTATTTCTTCCTGAATGGTACTTCTAGCAGTTATTGAATTATTAAAAGTCTGGCTCAACGCCGAAGAAAAGCCTAAATATATCACAGAATAGCCTTCCGAAACATACTGTTTAAAAATCTTCTCAAAGGTATATACGGTAATCTGAGAGGTAGAAGGCATGCGTCCGCTTCTGAGCTCATTATAGAAATCCCGGTAGCTTAATGATTTTCCGAAATCATCTACATATTCATTTCCGTCGATCGAATACGGAAAGGGTATTACTTCTAATTTATTTTCTTTAATATAATCATAAGATAAATCGCAACATGAGTCCGTAATTATTTTAATTTTCATATAACTTCCCCTTAAATAAAAATCATACATATAATTTTAGCATGAAAAAAGGTTAATAGCAATAACAGGAAATACTAAAAAACAAAACCTCCTATGAAAATGTTACTATTCATAGCAGCTATGAATTATTCCATAGGAGGTTTTATTAATATTAGGATTTTTTACTAAATTATAAATTTTGATACTAATTTCTGTAAATCCTGCGCCATATTTGTCAGCTCTTGGCTTGTAGATGAAATTTCTTCTGCTGATGCAGCCTGCTCCCCTATAGTTGCAGTTGCCTGTTCTGTAGCTGCTGAATTTTCTTCGGCAACTGCAGATAAGGTTTCCATGCTTGACAGTATTTCGTCCTTCATTGATTCCATCTTTTCGCTTGCATCATTTAATTGAGTTGCCGCCCTTTCGGTTTCTTTCATGGACTGCGCAATTATCGTGTATTTATCCTTACTTTGTCCCACGCTCTTATATTGCTGCTCTGTTATAACAGAAACTCTCTCCATTGTTTTAACCGCATTTTCGGAATTATGCTGCAACTCACTTACGATTCCGTCTATTTCTTTTGTCGATAATGATGACTGCTGAGCTAAATTTTTAATTTCTTCAGCAACAACTGCAAATCCTTTACCTGCACTTCCCGCCCTTGCTGCTTCTATTGCCGCATTTAATGCCAACAGATTGGTTTGCTGAGCTATGGATGATATAACATTACTTGCCTGACCTATCTTAATTGAGCTTTCATTCGTTTGAATAATTACGTTTCTGACTTCATTAGTAGCAGAATTACTTTCTTCTGTAATCTTATGCAAATCTTCTATTTCAGTTAATCCCTCATAAACAATCTTTGATACACTGTTTGACTGTTCACTGAGATTTTTCGTGTACATATGGTTTTCTTCCATTATGCGTCCTAATTCATTTGCATTTATTGAGCCTTCCTGAGTATGCTGAGCCTGATCCGCAGCTCCTTTGGCTATTTCCTCAATAGTATGGGAAATTTGAACTGAAGCTGAGGCGGACTGTTGCGAAGCAGATGACAATTCTTCCGAAGCGGCGGCAACCTGTGCTGAAGTACTGCTGATTTCAGATATAATTTCCTTTAAACTGTTTATTATAACTTGCAGAGCATTGGCTAAATCTCCAACCTCATCCTTTCGCTTCATGAATTTTTCCGGGACATCCTGTGTCAAATCCAAGGAAGCAATTCTTTTCGAATGCTGTACGGATAAAACAATTGGATTGGCAATGGATCTGCCGATAATATAAACCAAGACAATACTTAATGCTAAAACAATAATCAAAATTCTGTATATTATTCTTTCCAACTCCGGTATTGAGGATAATACTTCATCCTTTTCAGCAGTTATAATAAAAAACCAATCGCTGCCTTCTATAGGATAATAACCGGCATACAGGTCCTTACCTTCAAATGAATAATCACTAATCCCCGTTTTTTCAGCTGCCACCTTTTTAAACAAATCAGCCAGTGATGTAAGGCTGCTGTCATTCGAAGATTCTTCAACAGGATTAAATTGATTCATTACTTTTTCTCTGTCAGGATGGGCAACTATTGCTCCTTTGCTGTTAATCATATAACCGTAGCCTTTATCGCCATATCCCGTATCGTCTGTAATTTCACTTAAGGTATTACCATCTCTTCTGGCAATAAGCGCTCCTACCACTCTTCCGTTTCTCTCTATAGGTGTCGCATACATTAAAACAGCTTCATTTGTTACCCTGCTTATTATTATGTCAGATACATTCGGTTCTCCGGCCAAAGCTTTTTTAACGTATTCTCTGTCACCTAATTGATTAACAGTTCCGTCAGAATATTTTACGTTTCCTCCAAGATCCACAACCCCGACAGCTAAGAAATTGGTTTTGCCCAATACATTTTGCAATATAGGTCTTTGCTTTTCCCAATCCATAGTATTCATGTCCGGAATCAATGAAATCATATCAAGTGTTTTCTGTTGGACCTCAACCCTGCTTTCCGTTAATTTTGATGAATCCTCAGCTAATAACAAAAGAGCATTTTCAGCTTCTTTAGTTATTATATCAGAAGATCTGTTTAAAGTAATTAATCCTAAAACTACCGTAGCTGCTAAAATCAAAATTGTAAAGTAAATAATCAATTTAAACTTTATACTCCTTATTTTAAATCCTTTCATAGTCTTCCTCCTGCTTTATAGTTAATATAATTAATGATTCTCCCCTAGTTCAATAATTATATCGAACGTTAATATATTAACAATATATTAACTCCTATTTATATTTCGACACAAATCGACAAAATTTTACCTTTTTTATAAATAAGCAGATAACCAAAATTTATAATTTGGTATCAGTCGCTTATGCCGTAAGTGAAATAAAAAGTCAGTAATATTTTATACTGACTTTTTATCGATTACAAAATAATCATTATGCTAAATTGTAAATCTTGATATTAATTTCTGTAAACCTTGTGCCATGTTCGATAATTCTTCACTTGTAGATGAAATCTCTTCAGCGGATGCGGCTTGCTCTTCTATAGATGCTGTTGCCTGTTGAGTAGCAGCAGAATTTTCTTCAGCAACCGCCGAAAGGGTTTCCATGCTTATAAGTATTCGTTCTTTCATAGACTCCATCTTTTCGCCTGCTTCATTTAATTGCTCTACCGCTCTTTCGGTTTCTTTCATGGACTGCGCAATAATCATGTATTTATCCTTACTTTGACCTACACTCTTATATTGCTGTCCCGTTATAGCAGAAACTCTTTCAATTGTCTTGACCGCATTTTCAGAATTATGCTGTAACTCACTTACAATTTCGTCTATTTCTTTTGTCGAAACAGATGATTGCTGAGCCAGATTTTTAATTTCTTCTGCAACAACCGCGAATCCTTTACCCGCACTTCCTGCCCTTGCTGCTTCAATCGATGCATTTAATGCCAATAAGTTGGTTTGCTGAGCTATAGATGATATAACATTGCTTGCTTGTCCTATTTTGATTGAACTCTCATTTGTTTGGATAATTACGTTTCTTACTTCATTAGTAGCTAAATTGCTTTCTTCTGTAATCTTATGTAAATTTTCTATTTCAGTTAAACCATCATAAACAACTTTTGACACACTGTTTGATTGTTCATTAAGATTTCCCATATACATATGGTTTTCTTCTATGATATGTCCTAATTCATTTGCATTTATTGAGCCCTCCTGAGTATGACAGGCTTGGTCTGCAGCACTTTTAGCTATCTCCTCAATAGTTTGCGAAATTTCAGATGAAGCCGAAGCAGATTGCTGTGATGCGGATGATAACTCCTCAGATGCCGCAGCAACCTGTGCGGAAGCACTGATAATTTCAGTTACAATTTCCTTTAGGTTATTTATTATAATTTGAAATGAATTTGCCAGATCTCCGGCTTCATCCTTCCTCTTCATAAATTTTTTCGGTACATCTTGTGTCAAATCTAAAGAAGCAATTTTTTTTGCATGTTGTGCAGCAGCTATTACCGGGTTAGTAATTGAGTTCCCTATTATTAAAACAAATACAATGCTGACTGCTAAAACCATTAATATAATCTTTATCATCAGGGACTGTAGTTCGGGTATTGCCGATAATACCTCATCTTGATTAGCTGTTATAACGAAAAACCAATCACTGCCTTCTATGGGAGAATACCCGGCATACAAACTATTGCCTTCAAATGTATAGCTGTTTACACCTGTTTTTTCAGATATTATTTTTTTAAATAAATCAGATACCGATATTAAACTGCTGTTACTTGATGATTCTTCAATAGGATTAAATTGATTCATCACCTTATCTTTGTCAGGATGGGCAATTATTGTTCCATTTTTGTCAATCATATAACCGTAACCGCTTTCCCCATAACCTGTATCTCCTGCAATTGAGCTTAAGGAATTTCCATCTCTTCTTCCTAAAAGTGCTCCAACTACTTTTCCATCTCTTTCAATTGGTGTTGCATAAGTTAAAACAATTTCATCAGTTATTCTGCTTACTATTAAGTTTGATACATTAGCTTCACCTGCCAATGCTTTTTTCACATGTTCCCTATCACCTAATTGAGCAACGGAACCATCTGAATATTTAGCATTACCGTTAAGGTCGACAACTCCTATATCTAAGAAATTTGTTCTTTGCACTTGATTTTGGAGCATTGGTCGTTGTATTGTCCAATCCATCGTTTGGATATCCGGTCTCATCGCTATCATATCTAATGTTTTTTGCTGCGTTTCAATTCTGCTTTCCGTTAATTTTGAAGCATCTTCAGCCAATAACACAAGGGAATTTTCTGCTTCACGGGTTATTGTTGAGGCAGCTCTGTTTAATGTTATAATTCCTAAAATTATAGTAGATATCAATATTAAAACCGTAAAATAAATAATTAATTTAAACTTTATACTTCTTAAGTTAAAGCCCTTCATTATTTTCACCTTTATTTACCATCCTTTTTGAAAAATTCTTCAATTTCTTCTACCGTTAACGGCTTACTAAAGATAAATCCTTGACCAAGCTGGCATCCCAAGCCTCTTAAATGGCTTAATTGCTCACTCGTTTCAATACCTTCGGCTACGGTTACCAAGTTTAAACTCTTTGCCATCGCTATTATTGATTTGACTAATTTTTGCCTTTTATACACCTGTACAAAATCATCAATAAAAATTTTATCTATTTTTAATTTATCCAACTCGAACAAATCCAATTGCCCGAGAGAAGAAAATCCGGTACCAAAGTCATCCATGGATATTTTTATACCATACCTTTTTAATTCTTTTATATTTTTTACAATTCTGGTTATATCGCCTGAGGATACACTTTCGGTTATTTCAAATTCTATAAATTCAGGAGTAATATGATTATTCTTCATTATTTCGATTGCGGCTTTTGCAAAATTGATATTCTCTAACTGTTTTACGGAAATATTAATGGATATGGGAATCAAATCAAACCCCTTGCTTTCCCATAATTTAATTTGATTGCATACTTCCTTTAAAACCCATTCGCCCATAGAAATTATTAACCCTGTTTTTTCGGCAACAGGTATAAATCTTTCAGGCGGAACTTGTCCTAAAACAGCATTGTCCCATCTTAATAATGCCTCTGCACCGACAATTGCTTTATCATTGATATCAAATATAGGTTGATATTTTATGGATAATTCGTTGTTTGATATTGCACTGAACAAATAATTTGCAAGAAAAAATTTCTGTTCAATTTTTTCAGAAATTTCATTTATGTAGAAACTGATTCTATCGTTTGATTTCATTTTTGCCTGATGCATGGCTGCATCTGCAAATCTTATGAGATTTTCGGAATTAGTACCGTCTTTGGGGAAGGTGCTGATTCCAACATTGAAATTCAGATAGATTTCAGTTTTTGATATGATATATGGCTTACTTAAAACATTTAAAATCAATTCGGATAGATTTAACAGCAAATTTCTGTTTGCATTATTGATTAATACCGCAAATTCATCACCATCTATCCGAGATACTATGTAACTGTCATCTAATACAAAATTTAACCTCTTTTTAATCTCAATCAAAAATCTGTCCCCTATAATATGACCAAGAGTATCATTGATATTCTTAAATCCCTCAATATCGATAACAATTACAGAAAACATTTCATCGGTTTCATCATAGCTTTTTATATGTTTATCTACTGATTCAATAAAATAATTTCTGTTATATAAGCCTGTTAATGAATCTCTTAATTTATGCGATATATCAATATATATAATATATACTCCTATAATAGTTTCACGATAAAGAACCGGATATCCGACAAGCTCTACGTCAACTAACTTTCCGTCCTTTCGCCTTCTTTTTACTTCTTGTTGTACAATCTGACCCTGATATATTATTTCAAGATTTTTATCAATTTGATTTTCACTTTCATTGGAAGACACTAAACTGCCTATTAATTTGCCCTCTGTTTCACTAAAGGTATATTGAAACAATTTTGTAAAATTATCATTTATACTTACAATTTTTTGATCTGTATCCAATATAGCAACTGCAAAAGGCGAAGCAAGCAAAAGCTGGTCAAACATAAGCTTTTGCTTTACTTTTTCATCTAAAAGCTCTTTAAATTCATATTCATAAAATTTGTTCTTCTCATCCATTTCGTACTCCTTACATACTCAAAATAAAAGAGTTCCAAAACCTGCTCCAATTCATATCAATTTCATGAGAAGCCGGCTTAATATTATTAGTTACCATATTTATTGTCTGATGCTGTAAGAAGCTTTTATACGAGTATAAGAAGTCATTTATAACCGCATCATTTTTAAGAACAATATCACCCTTGCACTTATAAACCAATTTCATCAACAACGAGTTTTCTTCGTTCTTCCAAAAAATATATCTGTCTTTAATTAAAATATTTATTTCTTCGGCAGGAAACAGATGATACCTCAATAAAAATTTTTCATTTACTATATTTTCCGAATGATAATTCAATATAATTTTAAATAACTGCTTTAACTTTTTTTCAGCAGAGGCGCTGCCGTTTAATTCAATATTTTCATAAAACTTAATTTTTAACTTCCATATTTCATCGTATATACTTAAAAATAATTCTTGTTTAGATTTGTAGTAGAAATATAAGGAAGAAGGTTTTATGTCAACCACCTTGCAAATATCTCTGATGTTTGTTGCCTCATATCCTTTTTCTAAAAAAAATACGAAAGATGTGTGTCGTATATTTTCATTTGTTTCATTTATCAATACTTTCAGCTCCCTACCGTACATTTGTTAGGTTGGCGTACAATAATTATATCGGCAATAAAATTAAAAAGTTTAATCCTATTTAAAAACGGTGCTATCTGCAGCACCGTTTTATATTATTTTATATATTATTTTATGTATTTTTCAATCATATTATACAAGGTATCCACCTCAAAAGGCTTTGGTATATAATCATCCATTCCTGCACTTAAGCATTTTTCTTTATCCTCAAACATAGCGTATGCCGTAATGGCGATTATTGGAATTTTAAACTCAGTGTCATATTTTTGCCTCATAATTTTAGTAGCTTCAAATCCATTCAGTTCAGGCAATTGAATATCCATTAAAATTAAATCAATTTTATTTTCTTTTAACAATTTAAAGGCTTCATTGCCATTGTATGCAGATATGCACCTATATCCTTTTTTGGTCAATAAATTATGAGTAACTTCCTGATTTATTATATTGTCTTCAACGTTTAATATTGTATAATTACTATTTATGCTGTCATCGACATTAATATCCGATTTTTCACTTGCTTGCTCCGGGATATTATCATGCATATATTTTTCAAATTCGCAGATAAACGTAAACGTTGAGCCGTGTCCGTCCTTGCTTTCAAAAGATATACTGCCATTTAACAACTCTGCAATTTGTTTAGAAATAGCAAGACCTAAGCCGGCTCCATGATATTTTTTGTTTTGAGATATATTATCCTGACTAAAATACTGAAAAAGATTATCCTTGCAATCTTCACTGATGCCTATACCGGTATCTTTTACACGAAATTCTATTTTTACTTTATTGTCATGTTCGGATAAAATCTTAGTTCTGAATGAGATATAACCTTCATCCGTAAATTTTACTGCATTACCGGCCAGATTAGCAAGTATTTGTTTTAATCTCAATTCATCACCTAAAACAAAATAATTAATACAAGGATCCAAATAGTAACTTATTTCCAGACCTTTTGCATTCCCTGCAATCAAAAGCGTATTATATATATTGCTTATTACCTTTTTCAAATCAAACGGTTCAATATTTATTGATAAATTACCTGATTCAATTTTTGAAATATCTAAAACATTATTTATTATTTTAGAAAGGTGATTCAATGAATCCTGAATTAATTTCAAATATCTTTCCTGCTCCTGATCAAGCTTGGTAGATTGAAGCAATTGGACCATCCCGAAAATGCCGTTCATGGGAGTACGTATTTCATGACTCATATTTGCTAAAAATTGTGATTTTGCTCTATTTGCATTATCCGCTTCTTCTTTTAGCTTTTCTAACTGCCTGTACCTTTCTTTTATTTCTTCTGTCAGCTTATTTTCTAAGTTTATTTTCTCGGATATGTCTTTATAAATACCAAGGGCACCCATAAATTCACCCTTGCAATCATATATAGGAGATATTATAACAGAAACATCTAAAAGCTTACCATTTTTATCAATTCTTTGAGTCCTGTATCTTTCTATGGTTACACCTTGTTTTAAAATATCAATTTTATGTTCAAACTCATCATACCTGTCTTCAGGAATCAGAAATTTAATGTTTTTCCCATATATCTCATCTATTGTATATCCAAACTTCTTTTCAGAACTTTTACTCCATAAATATACATCTAAATCTTTTGTCAGTATAACAATTGCTTCATCAATAATATCAAGATATTTTGATACAATATTATTTTCTAAAACCTTTTCAAACAAACAATGTGAGTCCTTAGAAACACTTATTACGGTATAATCATCACCATGATAGATTGCTTTTACATCTGCAATAAATTTTGAGCCGTCTTTTCTGTAATGAATTAAATTAATTTCTCCTTTACTAATCATTTCATTTAAATCAAATGATCTGATTAAATCCGAAAAATTCAGATCAGTCAATTCATTACGCGAATATCCATATAGCTTAATTGCGCTTGCGTTTGCATAGATAATTTTTCTGTTTTTATCTAAAATTAAAATATTATCTGTAATTTTATCTAATAAATCCAAGCAAAGTTCATTTAAATAATCGATATTTACCATCATGAATGACCCCTTTGACTTTATTTATTTGTTAACAACTTCATTATATATTGATATTTGTTTTTTTTCCATATAAAAATAAAAACTTCCTATGAATAATCATTTCATAGGAAGTTTTTATTATACATTTTCTTTGTACGGAATTTTACCGTTATATACATCAATATTTAATTCACCCATAAGTTTACTTGAAACAATTCCTGCAACCATTGAATCACTAACATTAACCATAGTTCTTGCCATATCAATAAGAGGCTCTATAGCAATTAACAGTCCCGCCAAACCCACCGGTAAACCCATAGCCGATAAAACAGTCAATGCAGCAAAGGTTGCTCCGCCTCCAACTCCGGCGATACCAAATGATGATAAAGCGGTTATTATAACTAATTTAATTAAAAAGGCAGGTGCCAAAGGGTTAATTCCGACCATTGGTGCAATCATCACAGCAAGCATAGCCGGATAAACTCCTGCACACCCGTTTTGCCCGATACTTGTTCCTAATGAAGCAGCTAAATTGGCATGACCCTGAGATACGCCTAATTTTTCAACCTGTGCATCTACATTAAGCGGTAGGGTTCCGGCTGATGAGCGCGATGTAAAAGCAAACATCAGCGGTGTTGCGGCTTTTATAACATAAGTTATCGGATTTAATTTAAATATAGCTAATATCAATAAATGAATTATGAACACTATTGCTAATGCCACATAAGAAGCAATTACAAAATTTATAAGCTTAAGGATTTCATTAAAATTACTTGTTGAAACCATTTTTGTCATAAGTGCCAGCACTCCATACGGTGTTAATCTCAAAACCATGGTCACCATACGCATTACAACATCATGCAGCATATTAATAAATTTGGCAAAGCTTTGCGCCGATTCCGGTTTAGATTTTCTTATACCTATAGCTGCTATCCCAATAAAAGCTGCAAAAACTACTACAGATAAGGTAGAGGAACTTCCCTGACCTGTCATTGAGTAAAATGGATTAATTGGAATTATCTCAACTATCTGATCTTGTATAGGCTTTGACTTAAAATCATCAAAACGAATTTCTGTATTTTCAACAGCTTTTTGTTCTTTTTCTCCTATTTCAAAACCTTCGGCAGTAAGCTTAAACATATTAGCGGTACCCGCTCCTACTAAAGCTGATATTGCTGTTGTAATAAGTAATATTGCAATTATTTGTGTTGCCATCTTACCTAAGTTTTTAGAATTCTGGTTTATTATTGCAGAAGTAATTGATACGAATATAAGCGGTATGACAATCATTCTTAATAATCTTACATAACCAGTTCCTACAATAGAAAACCATGTATTTGATTGTTTTACTACATCGGATGATGCTCCATAAAATAATTGCAGCACTGCTCCAAAAACAATTCCCATTGCCATGGCTAAAAGCACTCTAACAGTGAAAGAAGTTCTTTTTTTCTTTAAAAATGCAATACCAAATATAATTACCGCCATTAGTACTATATTAATTATTATTGAAATATTTATGCTCATCATATTCTCCTTTAATATTTTTGTTGTTATTTAATAATTACTATTTTATATATCTTAAAAGACCTTTGATTTTTTTAATCACCCCCTTAAATCTGAAAAACAAAAAACTCCTGCCTCTGAAAACTCAGAAGCAGAAGTATAATTCCGCGGTCCCACTCTGTTTAGACAATATAATACTTGCCTATCTCATATCCAACACTAACATGTCGTATCTCAGTAACGGGAGACCCGTAGCAGCCTACTGTTATTCGGCCTAACATTCATAGGGGCACTTCGATTAAGCTTATACATAGAGCTTTCTCAGCTATAAGCTCCTCTCTGTCTGGTCCGCAAAATCTACTTTCCCTAATCACCATGTTTAATAATATGAACTTCCTGATTATTATATTAGTTGATTATGAAGATATTATGTAGATATATCCTTTTTTTATAATGTAATGCTTCATTATTTCTTCACAATTTATTTGTATAATAACTTTAGTTTAATTTATGTCCGCATAATTAAATAAAAACTTTACCTAAAAAATAAGTCCTTTTTTATAAAGGACTTATTTTTTAGAGTTATTGCACTTCATTTCTTGTCTGTATTTTTCACAGAATTTTGTGTATTTATGTTTTTTTGTTTATTCAAATCACAGCAATCCAATCTGCCGCTTCCGAAGCTTTTTTCATTCTCCTTGGCTAACCTGTCCAGCCAGTTTTTTATAAATTTAAACACTAACCACACTCCTTTTCATAATAAGGGCTTTGTATCATTATAAAGTATAATAATGAAGATATTATGAAATAAAAGCCCCCGTTTCCATGAGTGGCACGGGGGGATATCTTAATTTCTATTTTACTAAATTCAAAACACTGTTCATAAAGCTGTCAAAGTTTGTTGTAAGTATATAATTTAAAAACATCACTTCCCCGATATTGTTATCCTTAACTAAGTCTACTATGCTTTCTTTATAATGTCTTGGGTCAATTACATATATTTCTTTGTAATGAGGTGTTAAAAACGGAATGAAAGCATTACCGTAGGAATCCTTTATAACCATAATTTTCCTATCTGATTTCGCATTAGTTTTAATAATGCCAAGAGGAAAATCTCCGCCTAAAAAAACACCGTATTTTTGGTCTAAATCCACATATGTTTTATTGATTACCTTACCGTTATATGATTTCTTTTCTCCCGTTTCCTTGTCGTAATAGAAAACCTTCATTTCAGTTATAACGGGGGGCGTGTAATAAATTACATTATCCGGATTATTGTTTACTTTTTCAGACGGATTTACGGTTGAAATATGACCGAGGAATCCCGGAGCTTCACCTTTCTTATAGCTGTCCAAGGGTACAGCTTCATGTCCTGCCTGCTTGGCAAAGCCTGTATATGCATAATATGCTCCAAGAGACGTCCAATGATGATCTGTCCTGTAGTAAACATATTCGTCAATATGTTCCTTAATAGGTGTATACGCATCAACTGCAACTACATCCTCAGAAAAATTATTATTGACAAATTCTATGGCGCTGTGCTGAGAGTCAGATAAATTCTTGTATTTTTCATTGTTTAAAAATTCTATCTGAATAGGTGCCAACAGAGAATAAACCGTTACTTCTTCACCTAAGCTGCCGCTGACAGTATTAATCATGTCTGCGTACAACTTGGCTTTATCTTCTTTAAATTTAAACAATTCCATTACAGTATCATTTAAAATCAATAAATTTCCCTTTGTATTTCCCTCTTCTGCATCTTCCGGTTTTTCAGTCTTATCCTCGGCGTCTTCGTTTCCGCCCACATTTTGACCGTCAAATCCAACCAAAAACACTTCCTCTTCCCTTTTTATACCCTTTAAAGCTGTTATTCCCTTGCTCATTTTAACTAACTTTTCTCTGTCAAAGAAATGATCGGCAAAGAAGTCTTCAAAGTCTCTGAAATATTTCCCGGACAATAGATTTCCCACACTGAAAACAGGCTTCTGAGCTAAGGTTCTGTTTTCAACCTCCGAAATTGTTTTATTCTTAGGAGCCATTATATTCAGAATTGCTATTATATAAATTAAAGATATAAATATAATTATATTTAAAAATGACAATTGATTTTTCTTATTCATCCAGCTACCTCACTTAAAATCTAAAGTATAAAAACGGATTATAAGTTTGTCCGACTAACAATATGGTACTGATGATTAAAATTAAAGCATTAAATACTATTACTGTCAATTTGGACGGTCTATAATTGTTAATAACTATACGCTCATTTAATTTTCTGTATATAACCTTGAATACAGGAGTGCTTGCAAATGCCGCAAATATTAAAAATATAACATTGTTAAAAAACTCAACCTCAAATTTGATGTCATATAAAGGATTGTTACCATAACCAAACAATATACCGATAAACTTTAATCCTTCTTTAATATCAATAAAATAGAAAAATACCCATCCGATTATAACTATAAGCATTAAATAAACGTGCCTCAATACAGACGGAATTTTATCCAGTATTTTTGATAAAACCATTCTTTCCAACAATAAGAAAACACCGTAATACAAGCCCCATATAATAAAGTTCCAGCTTGCTCCATGCCAAAATCCGGTTAACATCCAGACTATCATAACATTGCGGACAAAGTTTTTTCTGTTGCCTCCGAGAGGAATATATACATAATCTCTGAAGAATGAGCTCAAGGAAATATGCCATCTTCTCCAAAAGTCCTGTACACTTTTTGCGATGTATGGATAATTAAAGTTTTCTTTATAGGTAAATCCAAACATCCTGCCGAGTCCTATAGCCATGTCTGAATAGCCTGAAAAATCAAAGTAAATTTGAATTGAATACATTATTATTCCAAGCCAGGCGCCTAAAACTGATATTTCATTCAAATTACTGTCCAAAAACATAGTTGCAACCTGACCCGCCGTATTTGCAATTATTACCTTCTTTAACAGGCCAATTATAAATCTGTTGATTCCATAACTGAACTTATCCGACGGTATAGCTCTGTTATCTATTTCATTAGCCACATCAATATATCTTACTATGGGTCCCGCTATCAATTGATGATAAAGTGACATATATAAAAGCAGCTTGTAAAATTTCTTTTGAGCAGGTACGTCCTGCCTGTATACGTCTATAACGTATGAAATTATCTGAAACGTATAAAAAGATATACCAATCGGTAATCCGATAGAGCTGAAACCTATATTTGTATCTAAAACAAAGTTTATATTGCTTACAAAGAAATTGTAATACTTAAATATCCCGATCATTGATAAATCAAATATTATTGCCGTGTACAAAAAAATCCTGCTCTTAAATGTACCCTTATGCTTATCTATCAATAAAGCAAATGAGTAATTAACGATTCCGCTTAACAACAATGCGAAAATAAAAAACGGCTCACCCCATGCATAGAAAAACAAAGAAAAACCCAACAGAATAATATTTCTATAGGTGTTATTTTTACTTATAAAATAAAAAATTAAGTTGACAGGGAAAAACAAATATAAAAAAACTAAGCTCGAAAATACCATTTATTTACTATTGTCCTCCATTTTACTACATAATTCTACTTAAATACTATACCACTTGTTTTTAATAAATACAACGGTAATAAACTCTAATGCTGCTATTCACAATCACCTGACAATTCGTCATCCTGAGCGTAAGCGAAGAATTATGTCTTCAATTTTTCACCTAATTTACCAATATCTTTTACTGAATTTATAAAAATTTTATTGTTTGCTTTCAACTCTTCATATCCCGCGCAGCTTCTGCTGCATCCGTTGATTATCAATATGTGATCATAACGGGTATCATGATTTGCAGGCTCAAATTCTATTTCGGGATATCTGCTCACTATTCGACTGACCGCCTCACTTCTGTTGTAGTTCGGGTTGCACCCTCCGCAGTATTTTATACCTATCTTCATTTATCTTCCTCTTTATTCAATACCTTTCTTGCAAAGTCCAGAGTTCATTATACTATTTTGTCGATTGCTTTTGCAAGTTAATCTTACCATGCCATTTATTCATCAAGGTATAAGACGGTTTTATTGCGTAAAATGTTTCAATATTTCATATGTTTTTTTCTAATCGACACAGTATTGATTTCTTACCGTTTATTTAGTATACTTTAATATGTAACAATATAAATTCAGGAGCAGTATTATGAACAATCCGATTTGATATTCCGATAGTTTTTAAGCGATAAGATGTTTTTTGTCATGCGAAAAATTATTTGGAGGATTAAATTGGATAATAAAAAATCAAATATACGTTTACTCTATGCCATCGCTTTATTACAGGGCTTAATATTCTATGGCCCAATAGCAACCTTATATCGTCAGATACAAGGACTTTCTGTGTTTGATATCACGTTAATAGAAAGTATATCCTTAATTACTATGATTTTACTTGAATTACCGTGGGGTTATGTATCAGACAAAATAGGCTATAAAAAGACCATAATCATATGTAATATTCTTTATTTTATATCAAAGATAATTTTCTGGAAGGCAGATGGTTTTTCTCTATTCCTTGCGGAAAGACTTGTTTTATCAATTGTTATATCCGGACTTTCAGGTTGTGATTCAGCATATTTGTATCTGTGTGCAGGCGAAAGGGACAGTCAAAAGGTATTTGGAATATACGAGGCTATGACCACGACGGGATTGATTTGTGCTTCGGTTATATTTTCTGTTATCATAAGAGATAACTACAGTCTGGCCGCTTTTCTTACAATCATATCCTATGGTATGGCTATGGTGCTTTCTCTTTTTCTCAGTGAGGTTAAAACAAAGACAACAAGACACATTCGTTTCAATGAACAGATAAAAATGATTTGTTCAGCCTTCATGCAGAACAAATCATTCTTTATGTTTCTGTTTGCCGCTGCTCTCCTTGCAGAAAGCAACCAGACTATTACTGTTTTTCTGAATCAGCTCCAATACCTGCGCTCCGGAATCGAGCCTCGTTATATGGGATATATATACATTCTGGTTACAATTTCAGGCTTGTTTGCAGCTTATTCCTGCAAAATTTCAGAACGTCTGGGTGAAGCTGCCACCATCAAGCTTCTGTTTTCTGCGGCATGTCTTGCCTGCATCATGCTTGCATTGTATTCAAATCCAATTATTTCAGTGATGGGAATATTGATTTTGAGAATATCGGCATCACTTTTCGTACCTATACGAATGGATATTGAAAATCGGCAAATAAACTTATCCTGCCGTGCCACAATTTTATCCGTCTATTCGAGTGCTGTGAATGTAATGGCTGTGGGAACTAATCTGATCTTTGGTAAAATGGCAGACATCAACATAAAATACGCCATGATATCCGGTGCAATTTTTTGCTTCATAGGGCTGATTGTTTATTCTTTCTGGAATTCTAAGCTTAGCACACAAAAATAAAATTATGATATCATTATTGATATGCAAACTTAATTTGATAGACAGGTTCAATACCCGGCTGAAAAAATTCAGCCGGGTATATCAGTCAATTACGAAGATTTCCTGCATGTCCTTATATGAGCTTTAATCTTTTTTATTGCCCAGTCGTAGTGGCTTGATGTTGCTGAAACGCAATAAGCACCAAGGGTTGAAGTTCCTGTCCAGTCAAAATATTTTTTCTCAAACAGTTCTTCATTCGTAAACTTTTCAATAATATCCATTACCTGCTTGTGACTGGAACAGAGCATTTTCTTTGAATCCTCATAAGGGGTTGATTGGTGTTTGTTCCAAAACTCAACATTCATTTGACCGTAGGTTTTCCAATTGTACTCCTCCGGCAAAAATGGTCTTGTTTCACCTCTTTGGTTAGATTCAACCCAGTTGAGTAAAAGCTGATGCCACTCATACAAATGGACAAGCACATCACGCAGATTTTTATCCCGCACCCAATGCGCCTCTTTTCTGTTAAAATCCTCTCCGAAATTAAATATTGCAGTCTGCTTTTCCTCCGTCATAGACTCAATAAGTTTCCACATTTTCTCAAACTGTTCATTTGCAGCTTTGATTAAATCTGACTTTGTAGTTGCTCTGCTCATTTTTTACCTCCGAATATACATTTATTTGATTTCTTATTTTATATTTATAATATCATTTATAACATGACAGCATTGCGTCATGTTATATTTTACAAATAAAAATTTATTATCTCTTTAGCTTGCATAAGGAGAGCATCTCTGACACTTTTGGGCTTCCTTACCTTGACAGCTGCTCCGAAGGACAGTAAAAATCCATAAAGCCAATAATCATCAGGCAAGACTGCGGTAACCGTAAAAGAACCATCTTTATTTTTTACTACATCCTTAGCATCAAATTCATCATATACACGGTATGCAGCATAAGGAGCAAAGCACAATTCCAGATTGACAAGATCAGATGATGTCAAGTTTACAGATTCTATGGGCGGGGGTACAAATTCTTTGTCAGCAAAACTATCAGGTGAAGCCGCAACTGATAACATACGATTTATTTTGAATATCCTGTAATCATTTTTCAGCAGGCAGTATGCCTGTAAATACCATGCCTTTGATTTAAACACTAATTTTAACGGATATACGGTCCTGTCCGAGGTTTCACCATAGGAACTTGAATAAACGAATGCGACAGCTTGCTTTTCCAAAATTGCTCTTTTAAGTATTTCAAATCGTTCCTTATCTGATGACCTGTTTCCCCAGCGTGAAAAGTCAACCTCAATCCAGTTGGTATCTGTTTTGTTGAACAGTGAGCTTAGCTTTGACAGCAGCTTACCTGAATCAACATTTTGTGTAGAACCAAGGCTTTGCAATGCCAATAAAATCTGATTCTGTTCATCATCCGAAATAGCAGCTTTATTCAGCAAATAGTTATCCAATATGTATATACCACCGCCCTTGCCTTGCGACGTGTAAACAGGTATCCCTGCAATTGTGAGTGCGTCGATATCACGCAGAATGGTACGCTTAGATACCTCAAAATGTTCTGCTAACTCACCTGCCGTTACTCTTTTTTTATTTATAAGTATATATATTATTTCAAAAAGTCTGTGTATCTGCATACTCGCCTCCAGCTCAAAACAGAGATAACTGCTGATTTTTTGATTCGAACGTCTGTAGATATTCAAATACATCGTTTGTTCTCCAAAGTATGTTGTGCTTCCTGCACTGCTCCTTGAAAATATTCATTAAATACTTGTTGTTTGTACTGTTACAAACATATGCATTTCCAAAATTGTTGATATACTTTTGCTTTACACCGGGAAAAAACCGGTCAAGCCGGGCATAAAAATATTCTCTGTTGCCTTCCCTCAAGGTCACACCAAAACCAAAGCACATAATTCCGTGAACCTTTGCACGTATACAGTAATCCATTAATCCCATGAGATTTTCTTCCGTATCATTAATAAAAGGCAGAATTGGGTCAAGCCATACAACAGTCGGTATCCCGTTGTCACGCATGACCTCAAGAACATGGAACCTCTCCAATGTTGTGGAAACATTGGGCTCCAACTTCCGGCACAAATTCTCATCATAAGTAGTCAATGTCATCTGCACAACACATTTTGTTTTTTCGTTTATGGCTTTCAGCAAATCCAAATCCCGGAGAATACGAGAGGACTTTGTAAGAATTGCAAGTCCGAAGCCGTGACGCTCAACAAGAGTAAGACACTGCCTTGTAAACTGTAATTCTTCTTCAATATGTACATAAGGGTCGGTCATTGCTCCTGTACTTATCATACAAGGATTTCTTTTACGGCGCAGCTGTTCTTCCAGAATCAACGGGGCATTTCTCTTAACCTCTATATCCTCGAAAACATGATTGATCTGATAGCAGGAGCTTCGGCTGTCACAATAAATACAGCCATGAGAGCAGCCGCGATACAGATTCATACCGTTTTTCGGCGAAAGTATGGTTTTATAATCGGCATAATGCATATCCTGTGTCCTCCTTTCAGATGTTATATTTGACAGTTATATCGTACAACATATAACAAGACAACAACATGTCATATTTAAATTATAAATTGACAGTATATAAAATTCAAGCTAAGAAACACTATTATACATTTTTTATTAATCAAATTAACTTCCGTGACGATACATATATTACTATCTTTATTACAGTTTAACAAACATTTACTTTGTTTTGGCATTGATATTACAACTAATTAATTACTAAAAACACAGGGCGGTAAATATGAACGAAAGAAATCATTTAAAAATATTAAATACATTATATAAAAAGTCTTTGTCATTCAGGGCAAAAATACTGTATCTTCCGCTTATGGTTGTATTTCTGGCTATAATAACCATTGCGGGTCTCTCGTCTTATTTTACAAAGGAAGTCATGCTTAATAATATGAAAACTCACGGGTTCCATATTGCGCAGCAGTTTGTTGAACGCCTGGAATCCAATGAAGCGGCAGAAATAATATTAAATGACATGATTGAAGACCGCATTCGTACAGCATGTAATATAATAATAAAAAACCAAAACATTTTAAGTAATGATTATTTAAATGAACTATCCAAAGACCTGAAGATTGACGAAATTTATTGGTTTGATAAGGATGGAGAAATCATTTATGCAACTGTACCGGGATATTTGGGATGGAAGCCGGACGTCAATCATCCCCTGAACGTAATTATTCAGGGACAGTCAGAATTAATGGAAGATATAAGACAGGATGCTGAATTCGGTAATTATGTAAAATACGGTGCGGTCAGAAGTTCAGACGGTACATTCGTGCAGGCAGGAATTTCTGCAGATAAAATATACGAGCTGACAAATCAATTCAGCTATCAGGCAATTGCAGAGGATATGGCATCAAATGATGACATTTTATATGTTCATGTAACAGACGATACCCAAAACAGAATTCCATACGCTTCGGAATATTATTCGGAATCACTGGGTGAGAATATCTTTGATGTGGTATATCCCATTATTATTAACGGAAATCTTATGGGTTCCGTCAATATAGGGTATCCTATGAAAGAAGCCCGTGCTGCCATAGCCGGCAACATAAGATTAATTTCAATTGTAGCGTCTGTGGTATTTGTCGTACTTATTTTCATATTGAGTAAAATATCTGACAGAGTAATAAAATCAATAGAGAATATCAAAAGTCATCTCGAGATTATGGCTGCCGGAAATTTCACGCATGAGGTTTCCGAGAGCTTAATTCAGAAAAAAGATGAGTTCGGAGATATTGCCAAATCCCTGAGCACTACTCAGAAATCCATCAAAAATATTATCACTGACCACAGCATGCTTGTAGAAAAAATGCAGCTTGGATTGGCCGTTCATGAAATTATTACCGATGAAGAAGGTAAGCCTGTTGACTACAGGTTCCTGAGCGCAAATAGCAGCTTTGAAAAATTAACAGGTCTGAAGCGTGAAGAAATAACAGGCAAAAGAGCTTTCGAAGTATTGCCTCATTTAGAACCATACTGGGTGAATGCATACGGTGAGGTTGCCCTTACAGGTGATTCTAAGGAGTTCGAGAACTATGCCGATGAGCTTGGCAAGTGGTACCAGGTTGTTGCCTATTCACCTAATCATAATCAGTTTGCAGTCATTATTGATGATATCTCCAACCGTAAAAAAATGGAAGATCTTCTGTATATGGAAAAGGAAAACTTCAGGACAACCTTGCTGTCCATAGGCGACGGTGTAATTTCAACCGACGATAAGGGAAGGATTATTTTAATGAATGTAATTGCCGAACAGCTTACAGGCTGGAAGGAAGATGAGGCAATAGGCAAGAATTTTGCCGATGTATTTACAATAGTTCACGAATATACAATGGAACCCTGCAGAAATTTAGTTGAGGACGTCCTTAGAACAGGTGAAATCAAGGAGCTTGCAAATCATACCGCTTTGATACGGAGAAACGGCACTCTTCTTCCCATAGAAGACAGCGCTGCCCCGATTTGGAGCAAAAACGGAAAAATCACAGGAGTTGTGATTGTTTTCAGGGACTTCACCGAAAAGAGAGAAAAGCACAATCAAATAGAATATCTCAGCTATCATGATTATCTTACGGGATTATATAACCGAAGATATATGGAGGAAGCAATGAAACGCATAGACACAGTCGAAAACCTTCCTGTCTCCATAATGGTTTTAGACATAAACGGATTAAAACTTACCAATGATGCGTTCGGTCATGAAATGGGAGATAAGCTTCTTAAAAAAGTGGCAGACATATTGAAGAGGGCATGCCGGCCTCAGGATATCATAGCCCGGATGGGCGGCGATGAATTTTCTATATTAATGCCGAATACAAGCTCTGAGCAGGCATTGAATATGAGGGATTCCATCATTAAAGAAACCTCCAAAATCGATCTTGAATCAGTTATCGTCTCTGTTGCTGCCGGCTATGATATAAAGACCGATACAAGTCAGGACATAGATATAATTATTAAAAATGCCGAAAACTCCATGTATGAAAGAAAAATGAAGTACGGGAGAGCCATGAGAAGTCAGGTTATAGAAAATGTGCTCCGCAGCATCAATCTGAAATATGATAACGAGCAGATACATACTGAAAGAGTTGCAGAATATTGCGAACTTATGGCAAAGGAAATGAATTTCAGCGACAGGGAAATTTATACCATAAAGCATGCCGGCATACTGCACGATATAGGAAAAATAATAATTCCTCCCGAGCTTCTGAACAAGAAAGAAAAATTGACAAATGATGAGTTTGACATAATTAAAAAGCATTCGGAAACAGGATACCACATACTTAGAAACACATATGAATATGCAGGATTAGCAAAAATTGTGAGGCATCACCATGAAAGATTTGACGGGAAAGGATATCCCGATAAGCTGAAGGGGCATGAAATTCCGTTAGAATCACGAATCATAGCCATTGCGGACGCATATGAAGCAATGACGGCCAACCGACCTTACCAAGTAGCAAAAAGTAAGGAAGAAGCGCTCTCGGAGATAAAAAGAGGCTCCGGAACACAATTTGACCCCGAAATAGCAGAGGTATTTTTAAAGATTATGTAGAATAAAGCGGTGTGAGAACATTGTTCCAAGGCATCGCTTTATTTTTATTGTTTTCTTATGACAAATGATTCCTGAATATACTCTGTCTTGTATTTTAAATAAGCTATGAAAATTGTAAGGTTAAAACAAAGGTAGTACATAACCCCAAGCTTAGAAATGCAATAGTGCGAAATAGTACCATAAGATTGATTTTCTGCCGTGTGCATGGTATAATTTAACAAATGTGTCTAAGGAAGGATAAAAGTATGATACCGTTTGTTTGCTTAAGTATTGGGATAATGTTAGGATTGACTGTGAAAAATGAAAGGTTCTTTATATATTCCGATAAAGCATCAACACTTGCTTTGATATTATTAATGCTTGTTATTGGTTTGGGTATCGGACTTGATAAATCAATCATGGACAATTTTATAAATATAGGTGTAAATTGTGTAATTATCGCAATATCAGCTATCGCATTTAGTGTTTTTTTTACATTTATAATAGAGAAGACCATACTTCCGTTGGATAAAATCGTCTTTTTTTTATCCGAAAATAATATACAATTAAACGACTTGAATAAAGAAAATAAAAAGAAAAGTAATCTTGTATGGATAATGCCAACCAGTATAATTGCAGGACTTATATCGGGAATACTGCTCAGAGCCGTAATATTGAGTTCATATACAGATTCATTTTTTACTGTTGCATTAATAGTTTTGTATATTTGCGTAGGAATTTCGCAGGGAGCTAACAAGGAAGTATTATCTTATTTTAAGCTTGTTGGATTCAAAGTTGTTTTAATTCCTACTGCCATCTTATTAGGAAGCTTAATCGGAGGCATTGTCTCAGGACTTATATTAAACTTACCACTATACATTTCGGCAACATCGGCAGCAGGTATGAGCTTTTACAGCTTAACAGGAGCATATATGACACAACAATACGGCGTAGAAATAGGAACATACGGATTTATAGTAAATGTAATGCGCGAATTCTTTACTATACTTATGATGCCTTTGCTGATCAAAGTAAGCCCCGGAGCACCAATTGCCGGAGGTGCAGCCGGAAATATGGATACGATGCTCGCACCAATAACAAAATTTGTAGGTATAAATTTAAGCTTGGTCACATTGTTAACAGGAGTGATTCTTACATTTGCGGTTCCGCTGATTTTGCCTGTTGTTTCCTTATTTTTTCAGTAATGTTTTTATTTCTAATGATCTGTTTCTTCAATTAAATTTTAGTTGTAATCAAAAAAACATTTGACTGTAAACATACTTTATAGTTTATCATTAATACAATAAATGACAGAGGGTGAATAATATGATGATAAAAGAAATTGAAAAGCTATCCGGGATGGACCGGGCAAATATACGATTTTATGAATCAGAGGGACTTATTACGCCAAGACGTATGGATAACGGATACAGAGATTACTCAGAGGATGATCTCCAAATTTTATTACGTATTAAGCTGCTTCGGAGCCTTCATATTTCTTTGGAAGAAATCAGGGATCTGAAAAACGGAAGCAAGGATCTGATGGATACTCTTTCTAACCAAATAATCCGGTTAGAACAGGAAAAGAAGGATGTCTCATACGCTAAGGATATGTGTCATGCTATGCAGGAAGACAGGGCGTCTTTTGCAGATTTGGATGCCAAAAAATATATAGATAGCATCAACCAAACAATAAATTCAACAGGCAGCACGTATTTTTCTGTAAAGAGTGATGAATATCCTCAGGTATTTTATCCATGGCGAAGATTTTTAGCAAGGTCGTTTGATATCTCTATATACAATATACTTTGGTCGGTTTTTCTTGCATTTGTATTCCATGAGAACGTGGCAGCAAGAAGCGGTCCGGAGAACTTACTTGATACTTTAATAGTATTTATTATGATGTTGTTTTTAGAGCCGCTATGGCTTCGTTTATTTGCTACTACACCCGGAAAGTTAATCTTTGGACTCAGGATAGAAAATCCTGATGGCGGACATCTTTTCTATGACGAAGGTTTAGGTCGAACACTGAGAGTAATAGGTACCGGCATGGGATACAATATACCAATCTATAGCCTTATTTGCCTTTGGAAAAGTTACGGGCGGTGTATTGAGAATGAAATTCAGCCATGGGATGAATCAATATATTATACCATCAAGGACACGAAACAGTATCGTGGATTATTGTATATTGCTGCATCTGCATTATCATTCATTGTTTTGTTTACGATAATATCGTCACAGCTGCTTCCTCCCAACAAGGGTGATTTGACCGTAGCAGAATTTGCCGAGAACTACAATTATTATGCCAAGCTTTTCGAAATAGATCTGGGTGATGAATACATGGACGAAACAGGAAACTGGGATAAGAAGAAAACCGATGGATCTGTAATATATATTGGCCTTGCTGAAAAACCGGAGTATCACTTTACAACAGAAAACGGATATGTTACCGGGGTTTCATTTGCAATTGAAGTCGTAAATAATGAAGGTTTCATTACTTCATATAATAAACAAATGTTTCTGACATCTCTTGCATTTGCGTGTGCGCAGAATGAAGTGAGATTATTTTCAAAAATTCCGAATCGAATAGCCGACAAAATCGATAACAATATTTTTAAGGACTATAGTTTTACAGAGACAGGAATCACTTTCATGTGTGATATTGAGTATTCAGGCTACAGAGATACACAATCCCACTTGCTGTTTCCGTCAAATGAGGATGAGAATTATTTCAGTCTGAAGTTTTCAATGAATAAGTAAGAGCATGGACATATCCACCCGAAATGACTTTTATTAGTTTAGAAAAAATAACTGAGACTTTCGTGAAAGCCTCAGGCTGCTGAAAAAGTCCCCCTGCATCGTTGCCGTTCATCCGGTCAATCCTCACGTATGTCTAATACGCTGCGGTTGCCCGCCTTCCGGCGCCTTGCAGGATGAACTTTTTCAACAGCCTATCATCTTGATGACTTTGTCATCAATCTGAGACTTTCGTGAAAGCCTCAGTTATTTTTCTAATTTTATTTCGCTTCTTTTGTCGCCGGAATATATTTACGTGGAAGATTTATGAATAAATAAAGTGATAAACAGACAAATAGGAGCCAGAAAAGAATTTACTTATTGCCATTGAATTTATTTCTTTTCTGTTCCATCCACGAATCTTGTATATCCAAAAACCGTATATGCACACTATTAAGTTGCTGAAGCCCATTGAAAACCCATACCCAAAGCAACGAAAAGAAAATTTATCGGTCATACGAAAGAAACAGCTGCAAAATGGACCGAAGAAATCCTGCTGACCCAAATTCCGTCTATCAGATTATATAATGTTATAAGCCATACACTCGTATATCATGTTTCGGCATAAGCCCCAACTGGCAGCATAGAAAAATTTTTTAAACAGTTACTCACAGCAACCTTTTTAAAATGGCAATAAAAAAAGAGCCGATGTGGAGTTAGGTCTCCGCACCGACTTTCAGCTTCTAATTATTTTGATTATTAATTTTTTCAAGCAGCTTTTTTATTTCTTCCTCAGGAAGCTTCGTTACCTCGCTGATTAATTCTATTTCCAAGCCTTTTTTAAGCATTTCAATAGCTGTTTCCAGCTTTCCTTCGGCTCTTCCTTCTTTTACTCCTTCGGCTTTTCCTTCTCTTACGCCTTCAGCCTTACCTCTTGTATAAATATATTCTGTCATTTCGGACACCTCCTTTGATAGTTTTAAGTCCGCGTAATTTTCAGAAAAATAATTCAGTAAATAGATTGTTGCTTCTGTTATTTTTGTATAATCTTCTTCCGTTATTTCATCTTTACTCATTAATTCATCTGTTAGTCTTACTATTTCAATTATATCAGTTTTTATCCTTTCTGACAATCTTAAAAACTGCTTTTCATCTGCTGTTTTTATTTTTTCTATCCTTTCCCTAAGCTTGAAGATTTCTAATGGAAGCAATGAATACAGCCCATGCTTCATTTTCTCTTCCTTGCTTATTTCCCACACCTTTTTGACAAAAACCTTGTACATTATTTCCTGTTTACCCATATCAGTGATTGGATATACTACCTTCAGTTTTAGTTCATCAGGGACATCCCTTCCCTTTTCTAAATAAAGCACTGTCTGCTTCGGAAAATATATCGTGGGTATATCTTTCGCTCCTGTATCCTTTACAGCCTCTCTATACCCATAATCAAACATCCTAAGCACCATAAACTTTTCTCTGTTTAACTGAAATTCAAAATGAAATTTTTGCTTTCTTCCTATTTTCACCATAAAGTCAGCTCTTCTCATCTCCATATTCAGATCAGCGCTTTCAGTTGCCATAAATTCCACATCATATTTCTGATTCACATCAAAGCTTTCATCAAAAAAGTAATTTACTATGTTAATCACCAAGGGCTTTGATACACTGAACAACAGCTTTAACGTTTCATCAAGCTTTATCCTTTCAGTATTGCTTTTCTCATCACTATCCATCTTCATCTCCCGGTTTTAATATGATTTTCTCAGGTCAATCATTTATACATATTTTACCATAAGGGTCTATTTAATGCGAGATTTTTTCGAACATTTGTTTGCAATTTTATAGATACTTTTTTACATATAAAAATCGGGGGAAACCGTATATACTATTAAGTTTTTGATTAAAAAAATATCACCCTTACAGCAAATTATGGGGTGATATTTTTATTTATAAATAAAGCTAATAAAATAATTTTGTATACTTCTGTCTTTTTTAAATACTTTAATCCTCTATCAGGTTTTTATCAACAATTGCTGTGCCCGGACTGTCAACCACATCATATTCTTTGAACTTAATCAGCATTTTAACTGTGCTGTAAACCATGAGGGCAACTACAAACAATAGCGGAAAAGCAGATACTATCGCTAATTGCTTTGTTGCGTCTATGCCGCTGACAACTCCTACCTTACCTGCTGTGGCTATATTGATAAATGCTACGGATGACATAACTATTCCCCAGAACATTTTAATATTTTTAGGCGGTTCTATTGTAGAGTTGTTTTTAATGTTTATAGAAAGTGAAGAAACTGTGGTCGTCATTGAGTCGGCTAATGTTACAACTGATAAAAATGCTGTTATCATAAATAATGCACTCAACAATTTGCTTAACGGGAAGTTGGCAAAGAAATTAAATACTGCCGATTCCAGTCCTCCTGATTGTATACCTTCCCACAACTGAGCTCCGTTCATTTGAAGGTTTATTGCTGAAGAACCGAATATACCAAACCAGATTACACCAAACATACCCGGTAATAAGAAGTTAAATAAAGTAAATTCCTTTAAAGTTCTTCCTACAGCAATCTTAGCTAAGAACATACCTATCAATGGTGTATAAGCGATCATAAAGCTCCAGTAGTTAATTGTCCACCATATAGGCCATTGATCTCCTTCAAATGTTCCTAAATAAGTAGCCTGTGTAAAATAGTTACTCAAGTGGAATCCCATAGCTTCAACCGTCATGTTAAGTATATATTTTGTAGGTCCGAACAACAAAACGAAGATCATCAATCCAATATATATTTTTGCGTTTTTATCAGATAAGAACCTGACACCCCTGTCTATACCGGTATAACTGGATACAATGAACGTAACAACTATTGCAAGCAGTATTATCCCCCAGACAAGCGTTGTAGGCTGAATTCCGAACAGCAAATTCATTCCGCTTCCTAACTGCATGGATGCAACTCCCAATGAAGCAGAAACTCCGCCTGCTAAACCAAATAAGCAAAGAATGTCAACTATGTCTCCGGCAACACCGTTAACTCTGCTGCCAAGAACAGGATAAAGACAAGATGAAACCCTGTATGGAAGCTTCATGTTGTATACCGCATATCCTATGCCTATACCTGCGACACAATAGAATGCATACAATGCGGGTCCCCAGTGCATATAGCTTGTGCTTAATGAATACAAAGCCCCTTCCTTGCTTGCAGCCTCATATCCAAAACCCGGTATCGGAGACATTAAATGTGTTAAAGGCTCTGCTATTCCCCAGAATACTATACCTGTTGCTATACCTCCGCAAAGTGATATAACAAACCAATTCCATTTACTCATTATAGGTTTTGCATCTTTTCCGCCAAGCACAATATCTCCATATTTCTTCGAAAACAGCATCCAAATACATATGAACATCATTGCCAGTGCAACTAAATCATAGAGCCAGCCAAACCACTGTCCTGCAAAATTTACTATGGCTCCCTCAGCCGAAGCAAATGATGCAGGTGACACAACGCCGAGAACTATTATGACAGCATAGATTATCACCATAGGTATGAAAACGATTTTCCTTATTTCGACCTTGTCTAAGCTCTTAACTTTACTACTCATGAAAAACCTCCCTTGGTATATTATTAATTTCAGTATAATTATATATTGTAATCGTCAAAAAAAAGTCAAAAGTATCGTTTTCATTTTGAAAATCATACCAATAATTTCCCCGATTTTATCAGCTCATATGATTTTTGAATATCGATGCTTAAATTCCTGTCCTTATCTAAAAACGGAATTTCATTTCTTATTGTTTTATACGCTTCTTCCGTAGCTTTACCCATATTAATATTGCCCCTCAAATCAACAGCCTGAGCAGCATGAATTGCCTCCATCCCTATTATATATCTGAGATTGTCAATTATTTTCCTTACCTTATCTGCCGCTAACGGTGCATTGCTGGCACGATCCTCAATGTTCCCTGCTAAAGAGAAGTAATCCATAGATGATGGGTTTGCCAGCATCCTGTTTTCAGCATCCAAATAAGCGAATGACTTTTGAATAGTGCCGTAAGCTATGGTCTTGGTTTCACTTGGAGTTAAAAATCTTGTAAGCTTTGTAAAGGAGGGATCTGCCAGCTTTATCATCCTGTTACACGATGATTTTGAAAGGTGGCACAATGCTATTCCAAGCATTTCAACACCTAATACCAATGATGTTATTTCAAAATTGGCACTTACAGAAACTCTTTCTTCATCGGTTACTATGCAGGGATTATCATCTGTTGAATTAATTTGAATCTGCAAAAATTGTTTGATATAATCTATCGCATCATATATTGAACCATTTACTGAAAATGAGCATCTGAAGCTTAAGGGATCCTGCAGTGCCCTGTCTTCATGAGGATCATTCAAATAGCTGCCTGCCAGATATTCTCTGCATTCTCTTGCGCATTTTATCTGACCTTTTAATTTTCTTAAATCATTTACAGTTTCATCCAATGATTGAACAACACCGTTAAGCCCTTCCATGCCTAAGCAATATATCAAATTAGATGTTTTAATGAGCTCTTCTGTTTCTTTCACCAGAATTGCAATATATGCCGTTCCTTGTGCATTAGATGAAACTATGCTTAATCCGTCCTTCGGACCTAGTATTGCAGGCTTCATTCCTTCTCTTTTCATTGCTTCCATAGAGCTTAATACTTCACCTTTATAGCTTACCTCACCTTCTCCGATAATGGATAATCCTATATGAGACATAGTTGTAATATCTCCCTCTCCTACAGAACCTCTTCTCGGAACGCGGGGATGTATCCTTTTATTGAGGAAATCACTGTAATGCTCCAAAATCTCCGCTGAAATACCCGTGCAGCCATACAGAGCCGTATTCAACCTGATCAGCATCATCGCCCTGACCTCTTCATCTGTGCTGAATGGTTCAATACCGAGACTGTGGCTGTTGAGAAGATTTCTGTTATATGCTTCAAAAAAATCCACGTCAAATTCCTTATCCTTGTTCCAGCCGACACCTCTGTTCAGACCGTAAACAGGATGACCTTCAGCCGCTAAATCAAATAATATTTTTCTGGCTTTTCTCGCTTTTTCCATGGCATTTTCGTCAATTTCAACTTGCTTGTAATTATATGCCACGTCATAAACATCATCAAGGCTTAAATCATTTCCATTTAAAATCACTTTTTCCATTTCTACCACCTAACTATTAAGATAATTTGTGTTTACTGTTTATATTTTTCATAATAACCTCTGGTGTAGCCGGGTATGTTGTTATGTTTGTGTCAAGTGCAAAATTAATTGCATTTATTACCGCGGGTGCCGGTGCAACTGCCGCAAGCTCTCCGACGCTCTTAGCTCCATACGGGCCGAACGGTTCGTTTTCTTCTATTGTCATTACCCTGATCTCCGGCATCTGAGGAGCGTTTAATAAGTGATATTTTGAAAAATTTGTTGATTTCACATATCCGTTTTTATCTACATCAATTTCTTCTAAAAGAGCCATACCAAGACTCATATGAGCCCCTCCCTGTACCTGCCCTTCAACAAATTGAGGATTTATTGATCTGCCTATATCATGTACCGCCAGCAGATCTATTACCTCAACATATCCCGTATATTTATCAACCCAGACTTCAGCAAAGGCTGCTGAATGTGTGGCCGGATTTGCCGGTGATTCATATCTTTCAAAAACGGATAAGGATTGAGAATACTTTGTCTCCAGCTCTACGGCAACATCTCCGTATGAATATTTTTCTGCGGAATCTTTTTTATATACGAATCCGTTGGCTGCTATTACATCATCTTCACTGCAATCTTTTAATTTACAGAAAGAACTTACAACCATTTTTTTAAGTTTTTCTCCTGCTGATTTAACAGCGCCTCCGCATACAAATGTAACCCTGCTCGCTTGTGTTCCGGCAGAATCATAAGGCGATGCAAGTGTATCCGTTTCCAAAACTCTTACCTTATCCATGCTTATGTCAAGAGACTCTGAGGCTATTTGCTGCATTGTTGTTACAGTACCGCAGCCCTGATCATGTATGCCTATTTTTACAAGCACGCTTCCGTCGGCAAATATACTCATATCTACGTTAGAGAAGTCGGGATAAGCCCCCATATACCCATTGCCATGAGTTGCACACGCCATTCCCACACCATAAGCGTATCGCTCTGTATCATTAGTTTTTATATTTTGCCTTTTATTTGCCCAATCAAATGCTTTCATTCCGTTTATAACACATTGTCTGATTTTTGTATTGCCTATGTCTGTTCCGCCTGCAGGGTCCTTAGCTCCTTCCTTTACCAGATTCTTAAGTCTGAATTCACATGGATCCATCCCTATTTTTTTAGCGGCATTATCGATATTTATTTCTGTTATGGCGTGTGCCTGCGGGGAACCATATCCTCTGCACGCACCTCCGGGAATAGTGTTTGTATAATAGGTATTGCCTTGAAAGTATTGATTTTGTATATCGTACATCCTGAATAATTTTTTACCGATTGCCATTGCCACGGCAGATGCATTGGTATAGTATGCGCCGCCGTCAACATCTGTAATTATTTTTCTGGCTAATATTTTCCCCTCCTTGCTGATTGCTGTTTCAACGCTGATTTCAGTTGCATTTCTGCTTCTGGTCCCTAATATCGCATCCTTTCTGTCCATGTACAGCATTACCGGGCGGTTAAGTGTATATGCCGCAAATGCACATATCGGTTCCAGAACGGTCTGACCCTTCCCTCCGAATGAACCGCCCATTGCAGCCTTTATAACCCTGACTTTATTGAACGGTATATTGAGGACACTTGCTGTGTGGTATTGTACCTGAAATGCAGTCTGGCAAGGGCTCCACACCACCAGGCTCCCTTGCTCGTCAATTTCGCTCAGGCATATGTGAGGTTCTATTGCAGAGTGATGAATTTTTTGTGTTTTTCCCGAATCCTTTATTATATAATTTGCGTTTTTAAATTCCTCTTCATAATTGCCGCAATTTATACTTTTAGAAAATGCTAAATTTGAGTTGTTTTTTATAATTGTTTTGCTTTCTTTGGCTTGTTTTATACCTACGACACTTTCCAATTCTTTGTATCCGATACTTAACTTTGATATAGCTTCTTCCACAATTCTTTTGCTTTTTCCCACTACCAATGCTATCCTGTCCCCGACAAACCTTGCCCTGTTGAACAACAGATATTCGTCCTTATATTGATTCGCTCCTGCAAACCACTCATGGGAATTATATAACACATGCGGAATATCATCATATGTATATATCGCTTCTATGCCTTCAACCTTTAATGCTTCTGTCTTATCTATTTCAATTTCAGCATGAGGTTTGTCACTCAGTACAAGCTTTGCATATAACATGTCATACCTTTTCATGTCACATATGAATTTCATCTTCCCTGTTGCTTTATCATAGGAATCTTCTTTTATCACGCTTTTACCTACATATTTCAATTCTTCCATATCTGTCTCCTCAGCTTATTCAATATATCATCCACTAAACCCTCTGCTGCTGATTTCTTATAATGCTTTGAGGATCTGTCCGGTATAGCGTCTTCTATCTGCAGATGAATCGCATCATGCAGATCAGAAAAAGCTATATCATTGATGTTCTTATTCAATAATTTTTCCTCAATAAATTTTGCCCTGATAGGTTTAGGACCTACGGCACCAAGATATATAACTGAATTATTTATAATCATATCGTCTGATATATCTATTTTAATGCAGCAATTTAATTTTGAAATTGTAACTGTCTTTCTTGAGCCAACCTTTGAAAATGCTGATTTTGAATTGGTTTTTTTGATAATTATATTGGTTATTACCTCATCGTCATTCAAACTGTTCTTTTCTAATCCCTCAACCACATTTTCAATTTTATCCGTTCTTATGATTCCTGAGGAATTTATTATTTCTACATTTGCATCATACGCAAACAAAACAGGTATTGTATCCCCGCTCTGAGATGAATTTGCAACATTTCCGCCTATCGTGGCTCTGTTTCTTACTTGCTCTGAACCTAAATTATATACTGAATCGTTCAGTGCAGGTATATATTTATTTATCAATAGGCTGTTCTCTATTTCGGTCATAGTTGCACCGGAACCTATAATAACTTCATTTTCCGTTTCATTTATCTCTTTTAATTCCTTAAGTTTTGTAAGGTCAATTATTTCATAACCAAAAATCCCTTTTTTATTGAAATGAATTATTAAATCTGTACCGCCTGCTATTACATAAGTATTTTTATTTTTATTCCTGAGTGCATCGCACAATTCTTCAATTGTATCCGGAGCTTTAAATTTTGTCATAGTCATAGCTGCACCTCTTTTCCGACGATGTCTTTAACCGCTTTAACTATCTTGTTGTATCCTGTACATCTGCACAGATTTCCTTCTATTGCCCTTTTAATTTCATCCTCTGAGGGATTTGGGTTCTTCATCAGTAAAGCCTTGCAGGATAATATCATACCCGGAGTGCAAAAACCGCATTGTACAGCTCCATTCTCTATAAATGATTTCTGTATATCGTCAAGCTCCCCGCTTTGTGCCAGGCCCTCTATTGTTGTAATATCACATCCGTCTGCCTGACCCGTAAGTATCGTACAGGATGTTACAGCTTCACCGTTTAAAATTACTGTGCAGGCACCGCATTCGCCTTCTGAACAGCCTTCTTTTACACCGGTCAGGTTTAAATCATCTCTTAAAAAATCTATTAATCTTGTTGTTGGGTCCACATCCATTTTTATATTCTTATTATTTACTGCCAATTCTATTATCATATGTCCTCCAAACATTAATATATCTCGCATTTTCTATATTGTAATATCTGCGAGTCAAAAAAAAGTCAAATAATATAAAATTATTTGACCCAGATTGATGACAAAGTCATCAAGATGATAGGCTGT
>DCYG01000021.1:39231-81967 GCA_002331025.1 Firmicutes bacterium UBA2116
GTCATCAAGATGATAGGCTGTTGAAAAACATGATTTTTGTCATAGGCTTTCTAAAAATATCCGGCACTTGTTATTTAAATCACTGTTATAATATTTGCTTGAAAAAAGAACAGCCAGTTCTATATAATTTTTCGATTTACCCTTTAATCCCTTTTTATCATATATAAGCGCCAGACAGTAGTAAACCTCTGCTCTTCCCCATGCAAATACAGTTTTATTATACGCTTTTAATGATTTAAGAAGATAAAATTGCGCTTCATCATAAACTTCAAGTTCAAACTTTGTATTTCCTATTTTAGAAAAAATTAAAGCCAATGCCGGGAAGTCTCCGTCTTCATCGCATAAATCATAGGCACTATAGTAAAATTCCATCGCCTCGTTATACTTTTTTTGGAGCCTTCTGCTTTCTCCTATATAAAAATTAGAGGCTGCTATATTCAATATATATTTATCTCTGTTTGTCAGTGAGTTAAACAAATCCATGGCCTGAAAGATGTATTTTTCCCCATCTGCATAATTACCCTTCAAAACATTAAGGTATCCTTTAAATCTCAAAGACAGACCAAACTTTACCCTGTCATTTTCAATTGTTGCAATTTTTTCTGCATTTTCTATTGAATTTTCCATCAAATCAAAATTATTAGTGTTTATAGAATACTGAATCAGCTGCAAATATCCCTCAAAGGCATATTTATAATATTCCTTTTTCAAAGATAACTCTATCATATTTCTGATTGCATCCATGCCTTTTGAAGGATTACCAATATCCTTGTGGAATCTTCCATAGAGGTGAAGATAAATTATCCCCAGCTCATACATTTCTTCGGTGTCCTTAAGCCTTAGCTCCTCATACATTTCCTTAAGCTTTTCAAACTTTTCTGCTAAAACCTTTTCATCAGTATAATATTCAAAGACACCCGAGGATTTTTTATCTTCTATTATAGGGAATATTTCATGACTCACATCCAATATAACCTGCATACCTTTAATTTCATATTTGAATACCTTGTATTTATTATTGGACCTCGTGAAATGATATATAAGGTTAGGATGAAATATTCTGTCAATTTTATTGTCATTTAACTTGCTTTCGTAGTATTCACCGATTATTTCATGTAACAGCATACGTTTTGAATTTGAAACACTGTTATAAATATATTCTCTTATTTTCTGATGAGTAAAAATCAGCATATATCTGTTATCCTGATATTTTTCTTCTTTTAAAATATTTTTGGATAAAAGCTCTTCTACCAGGTCTATAAGCCTTATACTCTTAATTTCGGTAACCTTAGATAATATTTCTATATCAAATGCCTCATAGAACATAGAGCAAACAGTCAGAAGCTTTCTGGCCTCTTCGCTTAAATTTAAAATTCTGCTGTTAATTAAAATGGTCATTTTATCCGTTATGTTTTTTTCGCTCATACCTTGCTTGAGACTATTCATCATTTCAGTTATAAACAAAGGATTACCTTCGCTTTCATCATATATAATTTCACTGTTGCTTTCAACTTCCGGCATAATCAGATGAATAAATTTTTTAGTTTCTTCCCTTGAAAATCTTCCCAGCTCAAATTTTGATACATTTCTATACGGGCATAAGCTTAGATAGAACCTTTCGACAGAGCTTACATTTTCACTTCTGCAAGACGCCACAAACATTATTTTATATCTGTTAGAAGCGATTACCTTGCATAAAAGCTCTAAACTATTTTTATCAGCCCATTGAAGGTCATCAATGACAAAAATTACTTTTTGTGTTTTCACTATTATTGAAAACATATCACAAACATAATTCTCCATAAAGAGATAGTTTCGTCTCATGTTTGTGTTCAGTTCTGAATCGTTTGATTCGATATCTAACGTCGGAAATGATTTCTTGACATAATCAATTATATCTGACGGTATTTTTATATTTTTCACCTTCAGCAAATAAGTCAGGCTCTCAAATATTTTATCCCAAAGCTTAAACATAAATTCGGATTCAACATCATAGCAGGATGTTTTAATCAATAAGAATTCGTTTTCTATACCAACTGTAGCCTCTTCCAATAATCTGGTTTTACCAACACCTGCCTCTCCGAAAACAATATATGAGCTGAAATTTTTATTACTTAAAAAGTGTACAAAATTATTTTTTAAAGTTTCAATTTCTTTTTTGCGGCCATAAAAATCCTTTTTCTTTTTTTCTATTTTTGCAGCAGCGTGATTTTTAATTATATTATCAAATATCTTTTTTGTTTCAGAAGATGGATTTACATATAGACTCTCGCTCAATATTTTTTCAAGATTGTTATAAATATTTATTGCATCGCTATATCTTCCTTGCTTGCTGAATATTTGCATTAAAATTCTGTAACCTATTTCTTCAAACTCTTCCATCTCTATTAACTTCATGCAGCATTTCTCGCAAAGATTATAATTATCATACATAATCAAACTGATAATTTCTTTTAAATTTTCAATAAATATTTTTTTATATTTATTTTTTAAAATTACCAGCCATTCTTCAAATTCCGGGGATAATTTATTTTCAATACCTTCAAGAAAATCTCCCGTATATAATTTAATATAAGATTTTATATCCTCTTCTTTTAATTTATTATTTATTGCAAAGCTCTCTATTGCTGATATATCTGTAATTATTTCGCAATTTTCATCTATTTGAAGCAATGACCGCTTAGGAGAAATTATTATATTATCATAGAAGCTCTTTCTTATGGTATAGACAGCATTTCTCAAGCTTTTCTTTGCAACATCCTCTTTTACATCACCCCAAAGAAAAGAGCATAGCTTATCTCTGGTTATATTTTTCTCATATGCTAAAAGAAAGATAATATACTCTGCCTTGGCAAATGGAAGGTGAATTTGATTTCCATTTAATTTAATTGAAGGAATCCCCAAAAATTTGATTTCTAATTTATTCATAATATACCTTTACTCATAAACGACTTCAAAAGTTAATTTAATTTTGCATAAGTATATCATAAGATATATAATTAACTCAAATAATTATTATATTAAATAAATCTGTTTTTTTCTTAAGATTAAATATATAATTGGATAATAAAATATTAATTGTTGACATATGAAGCTTATCCTCATAATATTCTAAGGTTTACATATATAAAAACAGAAGGAGACAAGAAAAAATGAATGGTTTCAGAAATTTTATGAATGGCAGATACGGAGTTGATCAATTGACTCTATTTTTACTGATTTCAGGAATGGTGCTTACCTTTTTAGCCAATGCATTTGATTTGTATGCAGTAACCATGTTCACCTTCGTTATATTTTTCGCGTGCATTTACAGGGTAATGTCAAAAAATATATCCTCAAGACAAGCAGAAAACATTAAATTCCTTAAGCTTTACAATCCTGCAAGGGCATGGACTGTAGGAAAATACAATATTATAAAATCATCGCGATATTATAAATATTTCAAATGTCCTCACTGCAAGCAGGAAATCAGAGCTCCGAGAGGAAGAGGCAAAATTTCAGTAACCTGCCAAAAATGCAAAAACAAGTTCGTACAAAAAACATAAGAAGCTATAATTCAAAATAGCTCCTGCAAGCTTGTAGGATTTTCTCCCTTGTTTCGGTATCTTTTATGTCTCCGATCTTATTTACCAATTTGTTGTGAGAAATGGTAAGTATTTGATGTACCATTACTACAGATGGTTTTTGGAGTCCTGTTACTTCTGTTGATAAAGCTGCCTCAGTAGGATAAATTTTACTTCCTGCTTTAATACTGGAAAAAGGAAGCACAGTTGAAACGGGAAGATTATGGAGTTGTATTTATATACATTTGATATGTATGTATTTACATTCCAGAAATGTGATTATTTCAACGGAAATTTAAACTGATATAAAATGAAGATGCAGTTCATAAAGAAAAATCCCAAAAAAGTGCAACCTCACTTTGAATGTATATGCATCATTCTAATCGTCGGGAGCTTTAAGGTCTGCCAGCCTCAAAGCCGACATTGAATAGGCTTCTGCAATGTTTGATGACAAACGCGAGGATAAATTGTTCTATTTAAGATTGGAGACACAATACTAGTTGTGTATTCAACTTGAATACTGTCATAATTATCAGTTTGATTGTTTGTCATTAAATAACCGATAATAATTATTGATTTTATGACACAAACTGCATATAATAGTAGTATAGGAGGTGTTATCATGAAAAATACGATGTTTAGAATTGGTGAAAATATAAAAACTTTAAGAGAACAAAGTGGTTTTACGCAAAGTAACCTTGCTAAATATTTAAATGTTGATCAGAGTCTAATATCGAAAATTGAGAAAAACGAACGATCTATTACGTCAGATATGCTTGACAAGCTGTCTTCGTTATTTGGAGTAGCAGCAGATAGCCTCAATAAAGAATCAATATCAGAAAATCGAATTGCAATTGCTCTCAGAGCTAGTGAGATTAACGAAGATGATTTAGAAACAATAAGCGCCATAAATAGAATTGCTTTGAATCTGAATTTTATGACACAATTGTTGGGAGACCGGGAAATTGATGGATAAATTAGATCTTTGCACAAAAGCTTTAAGTTTACGAAAAGAGTTAGGAGAAGATACTACATCACCAATTGATATTTTTTCACTGGCTCATACAATCACAAAGCTAACTTTAGTTTTTTATCCAATGGGTAACCATTTGAGTGGAATGTGTATTAAGAATAATGGCAATCCGGTAATTGCCATCAATTCTTCTATGTCTGCTGGCAGACAGCATTTTTCAATGGCTCACGAACTATATCACTTATATTTTGATGAAAACAGACAAACGACAGTAAGCGCAATAAAAATAGGTGTCGGTAATGATACTGAAAAAGCAGCTGACCGATTTGCTTCCTATTTTCTCATGCCTCCGGTTGCTTTGTCCGAATTAATTAAAAAAATACATTATACACCAACAGAAATTTTAGGAATAAAAGAAATTGTCAAGCTTGAGCAATACTTCGGGCTAAGCAGACAAGCTCTTCTGTACAGATTGATAGAAGATAATAAATTGACCATTCAACAAGCTGAACAATTTCGTCAAGGAGTAATTCGTTCAGCTGTAAATTTAGGTTATGACGACACTCTTTATAAACCGCTTCCGGAGGATAAGCAATACAAAACATATGGATATTATATTCAACAAGCTGAGGAACTACTCCAAAAAGACCTTATTTCAACCGGTAAATACGAACAGTTATTATTGACTGCATTTAGACCCGATCTTGTTTATGGAGATGAATTTGAAGGAAGCGAATTAAACGATTGATTCGCTTTTCTTTGATAGTGATTGTATTTCGGCGTTTTTGTGGGTAAACGAACAAAATTTGTTGACTCTACTTTAGGAGATATACTAATCAATGCTTTGGAAAAAGGCTATATTACAGAAGGTGAGGGAAATACTATTTGGTGTTCAATGCTTGCAAAACGTCGAAAGTTGGGAGCATCATCATTTTCTGAGTATATAAAAATTAAGAATGAATGACAAAGGATATCAAGCATAAAAGAAAAATCAGTATCCAGAAATAAAAGAAAATATTTATTATTTTATGTTTAATTACACTTATATTATTTGGTATGTAATCAGAAAGGAAATCAAGATTGAATAGGTTTTAATGAATCTATATACTTAACTGAAAAAAATTTAATCATCAAATGTTTTCTTAGCTGCGAGTTTACAGGGGCTTGTCCGCCCCCTTTAATTTAGAATAACTTATTTGTCGTAATTGTTGCTATTTCTGCGGATGCCTTTTCCTTCAGACCGCCTTTTATATCAAATGCGTCTGCGGCAATTATATCATCCATGACCGTGCTAACCTGAACTGCCGTCAAATCATCCAATGGATCATCCAGATTGCAGGAGAAAGTACCGCCTTCCGCACATTTGAATGACATAGTCAATTTTGTAGACATAGCATCACCTCCTTGCATTTAGATTCATATTGATTATTGCTCTAAAAGCATATACTCTTCATGCTTTATAATATTTGTCAGAGAATGCTTTTGGAGAGAAGCAGCTTTTTTTGCGATGTCAAACAATACTTCATCTTCAGCTTCTGAACGTGCTTTATCCAGGGTCTTATATTTTGTAATTTGCTTATTATTATCATCAAGACCTGCGTTCAGCACTAATCTGATCTTACTATTTTTGTGAATTTTTATTACAGCCATAACCTCACATCCTTTCGCCACATTATATACACAGGCTGAAAAAAAGTGACAAGCAGTGGCAAAACATCAGTAGTTGAATGCATTAACGCCCGTAATTGACAGTGATAGCGACTTGAAATACCGCTTTTCTCCGATTCTTGACATTGGGATTTCCGCACCGGACTTTGTTATGATAGTTTTATAGTCATCACTTACCTGCTCAATATTAAAAAAATTAACAATAACCCCCTTGCTGCATTTTATAAAATAATTTGCGTCAAGCTCTGCATATATCCTTGAAATGGAATCCGGTACCTCCATAGTTTCTCCGCTTTGCAGGTAAAACACTGATTTTGTATTGTCCCTATAAATACATTCGATGTCCGAGTGTTGAATCAGTCGGGACATTTTTGCGTTTTTTGCCGCATATATGCCGTAGGGGCAGGAGTGTGATGATTTAACTGCTTCAAGCATATGATCGGAAAACTCCTTTTGTGTCAAAGGGAAGTTCATCTTACCGCAGGCATAACGTGTAGTCTGTTGGTCAAAGTTTTTATATATTTTCATCATGTATGACACAGTACCTTTTTCACTCACCATAAAAAGCCGGAAATCATTCTTAATCAAAAATTCCCTGAGGAATTGCTCTGAGTCTGAAATCAGGTGTATTTCAAAGGGAATATTATTTTTATTAAAAAGCTTGGTCAGTACACCTTCTATTTGTGTTAACTTTTTAGCGGATCCGTGCAAAGCAATTTTATTATTCAAATTAATCATTCCTTATATTTTAATATATTTAATTTATACGCAAATACTGCATAAATATTTTTGAGATTTTTGTTTTTGAAGAATGTGGTAATTTCAATTGATTTTTAAATTTTTTATCAAGAATTTATGTAGATTTCAGAGCAAATCCCGAAAAAATTTCCATTTTGTTTTTCTTTGTATTTGAATATATATACATTTTTTTAATCATCAAGAGTTTTCAGGTCTGCCAGCTTCGAAACCGACATTGAGTAGGCATCTGTAAATTTTTTAAAATATCCTTCTGTCATTATGACCTTGGCTCCTGACTTAAGCTCTATAATCCTGCTGCTTTTTTCCAAACGATGTATTTTACGGATATTACGGGTATTTACAATAACTCCGATGCAGCATTTAGCAAAATATTTTCTGTTAATTTCGGCATTTACCTTTCCTATACCCTTTTGGATAATTTCCGTATCCCCGTTTGTCAGATGTATTATAGTTTTTTTGTTATCACTTTGGAGATAGTCTATTTCTTCATATGGAATTTTACGTGTTAAACCACGGTGAGTTACGGTATATTCTCCGGAGGAGTAAAAGCTTGCAAGCTCCGGGTTTCTCATTAGCTTTTCGTCTATTTCCTCAGGAGTCGGCGGAAAACTCATAGTGCCTGTAACAACATGAGAAACAGGCATGCAGCCGTCTTTAATTACATAAGAGGTACTGCCGTCCAGACACGCCACAATAAGTCTGTAGCTGCTGTTAAGCAGATAATTCTTCATGAGCTGCTGCGGATTTGATAAATAGTGAATATTGAAGGAAATGTTTTTTTCCCTAAGAGGCTTCTGCAATGCTTCCTCCAGTATCTTACGCTCCTGTGTGCTGCCGTACAATAGTATTTTAAGCATGAATACCACTCCTGTATAATATTGTTATCATTATATTCTTCAATACATACAGTTGTTACAGCTTGTTTTATCCTTGCCCTGAACAATTTCTCAAAACTTTCATTTAAAAAAATCAACACGTATTATTTATCTGTGTTGATTTTTATCATTATTTTCAATTTCTACATATTATCCCAATGTTTCTTTGCGTTGTCATATATCTCTTCCAAAGACATTTCATCAAATATTTCATCATCTATCTTTAAATAATCTTCTTTGCTTATGCCCTCCGACTGACGTATAAATCTTAAGAATCCGGAATACCCCAATTCTTTTATCAGTGCTCTGGAACCTTTTTCTATTATTTCTCTGTCCGTGTATTTACTTCTTTCATTCAATAACATCTATATCCATCTCCTTCCTGAGAAAATCTATGGGATTATATAGTTTAATATCCTTAATTACATCTTTAAGCTGTTCTTTATTATTTTCTATTGCTTTTATAAATTTATCATCACAAGTTACAAAATAATTACAATTTGCAAATACCGCAGATGCAAGATGCAGTGCATCTTTGTTTTTAATTTTTGAAATTTTTATTATATCTTTTGAAGTTAATAAGATATTATCATCCGGATTTACCGATTCTTCACATATAGTTGAGATATTTCTAATATGTAATTTTCTTTCTGCAAATGGATTCATATTGTTTTCGTATTCCAAAATAAAAGGCCATATTAATTCATATTTCCCATGTTCAATCAATTCAAATAAAATATCTATTGCCATAGATTCAAATTTTATTCTCAGTTGAGATTGATCATCAAATATTCTGTTATATATTCATATCAAAATATATCTTCATATTTCTATCTCAACTCTCATATATGGTATATTAATTATACCACAATACGAATTTATTACAATAAAAACGGAAAAACTTACATGGAGAAACCGCCTCCTATGAGACATATTCAGAGAAATGCGTTGTAAAAATCAAGGCTTTTACCAAGTGAAATTTGCTACAATATTAGCCACAGAATTTATTAAGGCATGAGCTATCATACTCGTGCCAATACTTTTGGAACGCCATGCTACTAAACCAAGGGTTAATGCTGAGACAGGAACAATAATGAAGAAAGAATAATTGTATTTCCCCAAATAATAAATATGGGCTAACATAAATAGTACCACCTGAAATACACATATCCACGAATCTCTCCAATTCGCTTTTTTTAAGAATCCCCACAAAAAACCTCTGAAAAAAGGTTCTTCCGTAACAGCAGCATTACTTAACTGAATAAAAAACGAACCCAAAACATAATAGATCGAAGGGTGATTTGGATTTCTTCCTCCGCCTTGTATGCTTGATACGATCCCCAGCAGTACACCAACGCACAGACCTGCAATAACCGCAATCAATAACCATAGCAATGTCTCTTTGATACCTTTTTTTTGTAATTTGGGCCGGGCAAGAAGTAATGTAAATAATAATAAAACGAAAATTACAATTTTAAATGAACTGGGCTGTATCGTACCTGTTATTGCGGCTTTAGTTAATAGGTGCCCGCTCAGGATTTGGGAAACAGGTGCAATAATCAATATGAAAAGCGAAAAAAGATCTATGTTATAATCGGACAAAGAATCGCGTTTTAGTATAATTAAAGCAGCGGTTATCAAGTATGTTCCGTTATAATATATATCATGAGCTACGCTTACTAAAATACGAATTTTGTGATAAGTCACTGAAATAATGAACGGGAATCGTAAAAAAATAAGCCCCGACAGCAGTAATAGGAAAATATACTTTGATATTCTGTCTTTAGCAGGTATTGTATTCATAATAATTTTTCCTTTCAAAGAAATATTTATTATATACGGCTGTTTTTACCTTGATTAATTATGAAAGGTTGTCCTTATGCTCTCTATATAAATTATAAATAGTCTCCAATAAATAATTTGTCGTAAACAGACAGGATAAATTCTAAAAATAGGTTTAAGCAATAAATAAAGCATCTGTTTTTTATAAGACAAAATAATCATAATAAATATAAAGGAGCCAACAATGGAGAAAAGAAAAATATTCAATAATCAGATTGATAATAGATTAACTTCGCCCATTAGGGAGCACCCGTATGGTACACAATCAATTACTATACAAGTTTATTCCCAACCCTGAAAATTTTACGAAACCATTTTCACGTCGTTCCATAAGCTTTAGGTGGCTGAATATTTTCGCAAATAATTGGGTTGCGGTAAATATTTTGAAGTAAAATAATAAAAATATCTATCCAAGGTGAAATGTTTATGGTAAAATCAGGATATGCATATCTTGATTTTCTAAAGGTAATAGAATATAAAGCACGCAGAAACATAATATAGTTAAATAATTGAGTAGAAAAAATCAATTTGACAGATGTGATGTTTTGTGTTAAACTTTAGTTAACCGTTGGAAGGCACGGGTTATGCCTGTTACCAAATATTCCATTAGCGGGATTAAGAATGGTATACCATTCTTTTTTTATTTTAAGGGGATTGCTATGAATCATGATCAACCCATTGACTTGAATAAACAAGCAGAGTTGATGAAAAAATATGTAGTTTTTGAAAGAAAAACTCGTATAAAAAAGTTGTTGATTTATACAGGTTATTTTAGATTAAGCCGATATGGAAAATATTTATTATCACAATCTAATATTATTAAAGCAAAACCAAATCAAGACTTATTGTTTGAGGCATATGATTTTGATGTTAAATTACGAAAATTGTTTTTTGATTATGTCAAAAAAGCAGAAATACAGTTCAAGAGCCATTTAGTAAACGGAGTTTCATTAAAGATAAATGATGCAGTGTTTTATTTGGACAGGCAATATTATACCCCATCTAAAGGTGAAAACGATAAAAAGAAGAAAGAGTCTAATCGAAATTTTTTTAATAATAATTTTTTTAATAATTTAAAATCACAGGAAAAAGAATTACGCCAAAATGAAAATAAGTATCCCGAGTTAAAGGAATACCGAAATGGTGGAAGCCGTTCAAGAAAAAAGATTCCTTGTTGGGCAGCCTTCTCTTATTTCGAATTTGGAACAATAACAAACATATACTCCTTCCTTAAAGGTGATTTAAGAAAATCAGTGCTTATATACGGATATTCAAAAAATAATTACGGCAAAGAAGTAACAAAACATGCAGATACATGGTTAGATGCAATTAGAAGTTTAAGAAATGTATGTGCTCATCATAATAAACTTATTGGTAAAACTTCTTCGATTGTTTTACCTGAATTTGGTGAAGCTAATATCTTAGTTACTAATACAGATTTATTTTCAAGAATGTACGCTTTGAAAAAAATACTTAATGAAAGTGATGCAAATCAATTAAAGTTAGATCTTGATAAACTTATTAAAAGAGCAAAATTTGATGTGTATTTATTTGATATTCTTCCACCTGATTGGCAAAATCGCTATAATAGAATAAATAAATTATAGTTGAATATAATATTAATACCATTGGAAGGCATGGGTAATGCCTGTAACCAAATATTCCAAGATGGGAGGGACAAGACTATATGTTTTGTCCCTTTATTGTAGGACCACAATAAAGATGTAAACTGAAAATATAATTTGATATTGATTTTATAATAAAGTTGTATACTGATTCAATAGAACCTATGAAATCGTATCCTTTTTTGTAAAATAAAGTTGTAAACTGGGCAAATTAATATGAAGTTAATTATAATTTTATGCATCTTATTAATAAAAAGGCATAAAGCTTGTATACAGCATAAATAAGGAAATATGATGTACTCCAATTTAGAATCATCCTTGCACCTGTCTTGAATTAATATAAAAGAATTAATTATTTTACATCATAAATTATTACTTATTAGAACCTTTATATTTTTTCACGTATCCATTTATCATTTTCATCAAAATTTAATGACCCTTCAAAACCTATACTCATTACTTTCGCTTTCCTATTAACTTTAGAATATCATAGATGAAAGCAATCAACCCAATTAAAATTAGTATAATTATAATGTAAATATTTAACTTCCAAGGTCCTGTACGAAAAGTTCGATTTAGCGTACAATAAATTAAATTTCATTTTTCTATTTGCTAACATAACATCTAAATTTACAATTATCATCTTTTATCACCTCGTCAAATCATAATCATCTTTGTAAACCATGGCTTTTTTCACTATACTTCTAATTAACATTATAACTGCTGCAACTATCCATATTAGAAATATTACTCCAATCATTATCAATGATAATAGGGGACCAGGTCCTCCAAGTGTTCGAAAAGACCTCTCACATGCTGGGCACACCAAAGAAAAACCACTTTGAAATTAATAATTTCAAAGTGGTTTTTTCGTATTCAGTTTGCCTTGACCCTCGATCCACAAATTGTCTTTAAGTGATTTTTACTTTATTCTACCGTTACCGACTTCGCAAGGTTGCGGGGCTTATCGATGTCGCAGCCTTTGAGTAATGCTGCATAGTATGCTAAATATTGAGCAGGAATTATTGTTGCTAAAGGCGATAATAATTCGTTGGCATCGTCAATGATAATCTGGTCTGTTTCCTGACTGATTTTGCGCATTGATATAACCATAGTTGCAGCACCTCTTGCCTTCACTTCCTTGATGTTGCTTCTTGTATTCAAATTGATGTTTTCCTGGGTAATAACCGCTATAACGGGAGTATTTTTTTCAATTAAAGCAATTGTTCCATGCTTTAATTCTCCTGCCGCAAAGCCTTCAGTCTGAATGTAGGAAATTTCTTTTAATTTCAGGGACGCCTCTAAGCACAAAAAGTAATCCATGCTTCTTCCTATATAGAAGCAATTCCTTGAATTTACTAAATATTTATTGGCTAACTCCTTATATTTTTCCTTATCATCGCAAAGAGTTTCCATTATATATGCAATCTTGCTTAATTCTTTAAATATATCTATATTTGTTTTATTGTTAACCAAAGCCGCAAGTATTGATAATACTGTTATTTGTGCTGTATATGCCTTTGTCGAAGCAACTGCTATTTCAGGTCCTGCATGCAGAAGCAATGTGTTATCGGCTTCTCTTGACAGGGTAGAGCCCTTTACATTGGTTAATGTAAGGGTTCTATGTCCCATTTCCTTAACCTTTACAAGTACTGCCCTGCAGTCTGCCGTTTCGCCGCTTTGTGATATGAACATGAACAGCGGTTTTTTCGTCAGCAGGGGCATATTATATATAAATTCACTTGCTATAATTACCTCTGTAGGCTTTCCGGATATTTTTTCAAAAAACTGCTTTCCGATAAGTCCCGCATGGTAGCTCGTGCCGCAGGCAATTATATATAATTTGTCACAGTCTCTGACTTCTTGAACTATTTCCGGCTCAATGAACATATTTCCGTCTTCATCGGAGTATTCCGACATAATTTTTCTTACTACAAACGGCTGTTCTTCAATTTCTTTCATCATGTAGTGAGGATACGTTCCCTTTTCAATATCGGATGCATCTATATCGGCCTTATATGGTTCTCTCACAACCTTATTTCCGTAAATTGAATAAATATCTATACTATCCTTTGTTATTACGAGAAATTCTTTATCTTCTATTTCATAAAATGAATTTGTGTAATTAATCATTGCCATTGCATCGCTGCCAAGCATATTGAAGCCATTACCCTTGCCTGCCAGCAGCGGTGTTTTATTTTTTGCGGCATACAAGGTATTCATATCTTCATTATCAAGAATCGCAAGAGCATATGATCCCTTTAATTCACTCATAGTATGCCTTATGGCAAGTGCAACCTCTTCTCCGTCATTTACAAATTTTTCGATAAGCTGTACAATAACTTCTGTATCGGTATCACTTGTAAATACTGTTCCATTTAAATATTTTTGTCTTAATTCATCTTCATTTTCTATGATACCATTGTGTACTAAGGTAAACCTTTTTGAACTGCTCTGATGAGGGTGAGAATTAACATGGTTCGGGGCACCGTGAGTTGCCCATCTCGTATGGCCTATACCCAAATTTCCCGTTATACTTTTATCTATACTTTGTCTCAGCTCGTTGATTCTTCCCTTTTCCTTTACTACATTTACCACATTGTTACTTGCTATGGCGATCCCTGCTGAATCGTAGCCTCTGTATTCTAATTTTTCTAAACCGCCTAAAATTATTTCTTTTACGTCTTCGAATCCTATATATCCGACTATTCCACACATATTTTTTTCTCCAATCTAATTTTTTTTGCACATAAAAAACAGTACTTGAAATTTAATTTTTTCAAGAAAAAAGCAATTTGATATGATGACACAAAAACAATGAGATCCTTCACTACGTTCAGGATGACAATAATGATATGATTGGGGAATAATATAGAATAATATTATTTCAGTAAGATGTTTCAGCTATTGGTTTCCCTCTGTCCCATCCGTCACCGGATGTATTTGCAAAAACCATATCGATGAAGCTGCACCGCAGAGCGTCCGCCGAATTTTCGATAACTCTGTCCTCGTCAACTTGTTAAGTTCTGGCGCTATAATAATTATCTTGATTTCCCCTTATTTACCTCCTCCTTTCATGATAATAATCTGTTTTTGTGAAATCATATTATTAAGTTATGAATTTTTTTTAAATTCGTTACTTGTTTTATATTTTAACATAAATTAAGAATTTAGTATATATATTTTTTAATTTTGTATACATGGCAAATCTTAACCTTTAGTTGAATTATTTGCCATGTATTATAAATAAAACACGGTTAATAATAATGTTAGAAAGTTAATCATTATAACTTTCAAAATTTAATCTTGTAATTTAGATTGACCTGTAGTTTACATATTATATGCAGGTTGATTGGGCCCAAGGTGTATACATGATTAAATGAAATGACAAAATAATATTTATCTCAAGAAAGGAGAAACAAAATGGCATCAAATAACAGTGGAAGCAACAACATCGTTGTTCCGGAAGCAAAACAGGCATTGAATCAGATGAAGACTGAAATAGCTAACGAATTAGGATTAACAAACTATGAACAAGTAGATAAAGGAAACCTTACTGCAAGACAAAATGGTTATGTAGGTGGATACATGACTAAGAGATTGGTTGAAATGGCTCAAAGACAAATGAGCGGCGGCGGAATGAAATAAGAAACAAGATATATAAAAACCGGTGGATGGCTAAGCTATCCACCGGTTTTATATTAGTTGGCGGGCGGATTAGGTATGTATGCTAAAAATAGTATGACAGAAATTAACCGGACTATTTTTTACATAAGCTATGCAAGCCCCGGAAAGAAAGTTATAATAAGTGCAACTACAGCGGTACCAATACCCGTACATATAACAGTAGTAATGAATGTCGGCGGATAAATCTCACTTATTTTCATACGTGTTAATGGTAAAAGCATTAATATAGAACCACAGAAAGGAAGTGTATCTAACATTGTCGAAGAAAATACAGACACTCTGTGAATAGCTGTAGCTTTAAGTCCTAAACCTAATAGTCTGTCTTTAATTAATGGTAAAACAATTAATTGCCCAGTAGAAGATCCTCCCGTTAATGCACACATAACAGCTACACATATAATCAACAGAATAAGCGGAGGTGATTTTAAACTAAGTATTAAATTTAGAATTGATTGAAATGCTTCTGTTTTAGCAACGACACCACCAAATCCAACAGTTGCAGAAACTGTCATAACCATGGGGATACCATCAGCCGCACCACAATTTACCACCTCAAGAATATTGCTGCTATAGAACTTTCTGAACAATATCAAAGAAATAAAGATACTGACAATAAGGCATATTACAATATGCACATCGAAAAAGTTAAAAAGTATCCAAAGTACTAACAGAGGTGTTATTGCTGCGACAAAATGAGGTCTTTTCGCATCTTCATCGTAAACTTCATCTTCTGGATGATACGCAAAATTCTCTCCATTTCTTTTTGCTTTTGATATTAAGTAATTGAGCAGCAGTAAAATTGATACTAATTCAGCCAAAGAACCTATTATACCGGGAATCAAAGCTGAGTCTGCCGGAGTCCCAAGAATTGTCGAAGCAACTATATTTGTAACTTGGGGAGTTCCTGGTGCGGTAACACCTACGGTATATGCTCCCCCGGCCATCACACCAATAATAAAACGTTTAGGTATATTTACCTTCTCAAAAATTATAAGAGCAATGGGATACAATAGAACTAAAGCTACACCGGCTATTATACCACCAAAACATAATATAACGGCAAGCACTATAATAGTTAACATCCCCAGAATCTGCTTCTTAGTATTACTAAATCTATCTTTTATTAATAACTTCATTAAAGTATCTGCAATTGATAAAGCTGCACCACTTTCTGTGTATAGACTGGCTTGAATGGAACCAAAAAGCAAGATGAAATAATAACCTATGACAAATACACAAAAATTTTCCATATATGAAACCGTCATTGTTTCTATAAACGTCAACCCGTTAAAGCATGCAACAACAATCGTACTTATAAATGCAGCAATATAAATTGACCAATTTTTATAAACTAGAATAATGAGCGTAATAAAACCGAGAACGCAACCTAAAACACCCAAAAATACACCTCCTAAAAATCAAGCTTTTATACATTTAAATAATTGGAAACTATCATCAATAGTAAGTTAAGCTTTAACTCAGAAAAATATTATTTATGATATTTCTAACTTGTACCAAATATTATTGAAACTCTAATTCCTTCTTAGCGTCAATTTCAATATTGCGGTGGCGCTCTTCAATATATGGAATCGTAACAGGGTGTGTAATAATGTACATCTGATTATCCTCAATTGCTTTAAAAAGCCTTGGCCCAACAGTATCTATAGGCATTCCATTTTTAATGTTTTTTTCAAATACGGCACGAGCTTTTAAATACTCTTCGCTCCTATAAAATAGATCTTCATCACTGCGAAAACGTTCAGGACGATGACGTTCGCAGTTATGTATATCTGTAGCCACATACATAGGACAGTAACAAGATACTCCAATATCAAGATTATTTAATGTTATTTCTGCTTTAACGGATTCTATTATACTTACCGCCCCATGCTTGCTGGAAAAATACGGTGGATTAACCGACATGCCAGCTCTTATACCCGCAATAGAGGCTGTACTCATGATATGAGCCGGTGTTCCCTGTTTTTTCATAATCGGAAGAACCTCATGGATATAATAGGCATGACTTAATGTATTAACGGCAAAAGACCATTCCCAGTCACGTATTGGGATTTCCGTAATGCTTCCGGCAGTTGCTATACCAGCATTCATAAACAGAAGATCAATTTGCCCATATGTATCAATTGTTTTTTTAACACTTTCTGCAACTTCATTATAGAGTGATACATCTGCAACAATTGCAAGGCAACTAACCCCGTACTCCTCTACTGCAGCCCTTGCAGCAGGAAGATTTTCACTATCAATATCAACAATTGCAAGGTTCATGCCACGTTTAGCTGCTTCTTTTGCAAAAGCAAGTCCTATTCCGTTGGCAGCACCAGTTATAAGAGCAACTTTACCTTTAAATTCTTTCATTAAATAAACACACTCCTTTATAATTATTTTTCTAATTTTTAAACATGATATGGTAAAATGGTTATCAAGATTCGCACAGCAGTACCAAAAGTCATACACCTTACTGCAATGAGTAAAAATAGATAAACTTCACAAATTTTCATATTTAGCATGGGCAAAAACAGAGCCACATTAATATAAAGAACAAATGTAAGCGACAAAAACACTGTGACTCTGTCAATGGCTATAGCTTTTAAGCAAGCAGCCATTTTTGATATTTAGAAAGTCTAAAAAATTAGTTTTTGTTTTCCATAATTTTTTTCCTGTCCAACTTTGGAACTAAAATCATCGAAGCTACTGCAATAGTACACAAAACCAGAGCAACAGTAAAAGAAGCTTGATAACCACCTGTAGAAGCGATTAATAGGTTACTAATCCTTGGAATTACTTGAGTACTAACCATATAACCAAGAAGTGCGAATCCATAAATAGCACCCGTATACATTGGACCAAAAGACTTAGTTAAGGTTACAGGATATACACTGTTGGTTGCTCCAAATCCTGCACCGATTAAAATATACGCTGTAAGGATGCTAGCTACAGAATTACCGAATATCAACATAAAAGCTGAACCGATATTGCATGCCCAACAAATTGCATATATTTTCTTATAACCAATTTTGTCTATGAGAGCACCAAGACCAAGACGCCCAACACTGCTTGCAATATTATACAAAGAAACACCTAATGTCGCTAATACCACGCTAAAGCCTTTGTCAGTAATGAATACAGAAAAACGAGGGAACATAATTAAATATAAAGTCGGGAAAAAGGCCATGCAGATAAATACATGCCAAAACGGTCTAGTTTTTACTGCTTCAGAAGCATTGTAACTTTCGAAAGAGGAATCCAGATTCTTATTACTCTTACTTGAATCCCATCCCTTAGGCACATATCCTTTTGGGGCTTGTTGCAATCCATAGCCACATATGATTGCTGCCGCACAGCATAATGTTCCCATTATAAGTAAGCAGGTCTTAATTCCGGCAGCATATGTCAAGTATGAACAAAGGGGTGCAAGAAAGGCAGATGATCCTCCATTAATACCCATACACAATCCCGAAGCCAGTCCGATTTTATCGGGGAACCAACTTGTAGCGGTATATGTTGCAGCTGTGTAAGCAATTCCATTTCCCAGACCAATCATAAAACTGAAAGTAATATAAATAAGCCATGGTGAATACTTTGGAACTAATCCTGTAAGTAACAGACCGGCACCAAATAAAACAGCTCCTGTAATTGTTGCTTTTTTGGCTCCAAAAGCAGCCATTATTTTACCTCCGATTATAGAGCCTATTGGCCAAAACAGCAGCATTGTACTGCCAACATTTGCAACTGCAGCTGTTTCCCATCCATAATATGCAGCCAATGGGCTCACAAATACGGCTGTGGAATTAATAATACCTGCAAACAACATGATTATTAAACTTCTTATAAGCATTGCATTCCTGTTTACAGTAAGTTGATTTTGCATGTTTTACACTTCCTTTACTATTTATTTTTTAATTGATTATTTTTACTAAACAGTCAACCAACCACCATCAACAGCAACAATTTGTCCTGTTGTATAACTGGATGCATCCGATGCGAAGTATATAGCAATACCATCCATTTCTCCGGTAACACCAGGTCTTCCAAAAGAACAATATGTTTCGCATGTCTTCTTGAAAGCATCGGTATCTATATAACTTTGTGTAATTTCACTAGGAAAATAACCTGGAGCAATACCGTTAACAGTAATATTGTACTTTGCCCATTCATTGGCAAGTGATTTTGTTAACATAAGCATACCACCTTTTGATGCACAGTAAGAGCCTGTAGGTATACCAATACGCGCAACAAAAGCATGTATTGAGCATATATTAATAATTTTTCCATAGTTTTGAGGAATCATTGCTCGTCTTGCAACTTCTCTCATCATATAATAAGGTCCGTTGAGATTTGAATCCATAACTTTCATCCAGTCCTCATTACTCTGTTCCGCACCGACACCAACACCTTTTACACCGGCAGCATTTACCAGAATATCAATTCGTCCATAGTGACTGATAACATACTCAACACATTCAGATATACTCTTCGAATCCCTGAGATCTACAAAATGAGTAATGCATTCTACCCCAAGTTCTTCAATTACCTTTTTGTTCTCTTCCAGCTTGTCCGTACGGCGGGCAACAATTGCAATTTTTGCACCTTGATTAGCCAGAGCTTTTGCAAAGTCATATCCTAATCCTGAACTTCCTCCTGCTACAAGAGCAACCTTACCACTCAAATCAAATAAATTTTTCATTTCATTACCTTCCTTATATTTTTTTATTTAAATTTAAATCAACTTAGAATACAAAAGCCATATCGTAGGCACTACGTGTTGCTTCAGTAAATGTTCCGGATTTATTACAATCACCAATAAATACAACTTTTTCAAATTCTGCTTCCAGCTTTACATTCATATCTCTATCAGGACAATTCCCCAAAGCCAATACTACAATTTCCGCATTTTTTTCAATAAATTCTTGAGTTTCCATGTCTTTCAGTTTGACTGCGCCTTCTTTAATTTCTGTGATAGCATGACCTGTAAGGATTTCTACACCTTCTCCCTTAAGAATACCTGTCAGTGCATTTCTTGCTGTTGGATACATGGCCGACCCTGCAATATTCAACATTTCCACAACAGTTACTTTGTTGTCACCGCATAAGAAATGTGCTGTCTCAAGACCGGCAATCCCGCCGCCGATAACTGCAATATTTTTGTCTTTAAATATCTCCTTTTTCATGAGGACTTCTTCGATACCAAAGACATTTTTTGAGTTTTTACCAGGAATGTCCGGAACAATTTGAACACCGCCTGTTGCAACAATGACTCCATACGGGTTCATCTTCTTAATTTGCTCAATAGTAGCAATAGTATTCAGTAGCACCTCAACACCATATTCCTTTATCTCTTCCTTCTGAGTTTCGATGAAATCATGGACAAGTGTCTTGTGAGGAGGCTGTGCGGCAAGAACTCCGGCACCACCAAGATAACTGTTTTTTTCAATAATTACAGGCTTAAATCCACGCTTTGCCAGAACAACCGAAGCCTGCATTCCTGCAGAACCACCCCCAATGATTACTACAGAACGCCCTTCACCATTTCTAATGAGCTTTTCATCACCGATAATTGTAGCATGACCCGTAACAGGGTTAGCAGCACATGAAAGTGCTTTGTCCAAAGTAACAGACTTGTTGCAGTGCATGCATCCCATACATTTGCGTATCAGATGTTCTTTGCCTGCCTTTGCCTTATTTACCCATTCCGGATCGGCAACGTGACCACGTCCGACGCCTACAAAATCACAAACCTCTTCTTGCAGGAATTTTTCTGCAGTCTCAGGATTTTTAATAGTATTAACAGCAATAACAGGTATACTTACATTTTTCTTTATTGTTTTTGCAAGGTCTTTTCTCCATCCTTCGTCATAATAGTTAGGTTCTATCATCTTAGGAGCACTTTCATATACCCCACAGCTTACATTAAGAGCTGCAATATTAAATGATTCAAGTAATTTTGCAACCTTAACGGAATAATCAAGGTCAATACCCCCTTCAATAAAGTCACTTCCATTTATACGGACACTAATAGGAAAACTGCAACCGCATTTTTTCTGAATTCCTGTAATAATTTCTGTAACAATACGGCAATTATTCTCAACACTGCCTCCATATTCATCTGTACGCTTATTGGTATATGGGCTTATAAACTGGCTGAGCAGATAACCGTGTGCTGCATGGAGTTCAATACCATCTGCACCAGCTCGCTGTGCATTAACAGCCGCATTGATAAATTTCTCTTCAATATCTACAATTTCGTCAACAGTCATTTCTTTTGGAATTAATCCGCTAACCTTATTCATTATTGCACTTGGTGCAATTGGTTGCTTACCACCATTGAGAGCAGGTGGTGCTTCGCGTCCTCCATGTTGTAACTGAATGAATATTTTTGCACCATAACGATGTACAGCATCTGCCATTCGTTCTATGCTTCGAACGTGTTTTCTGTTTGCTATGCACAACTGATTAGGATTACATTGTCCGCTCTCCGAATCTACTCTTGTAAATTCAGGTATAATCAGACCGCATCCGCCTTTTGCTCGATCTTCATAATATCTGATCATCTCCTCAGATGCTTCACCGTTCCACGTAGGCAATCCAGTTCCAATAGCTGTCATAACAACTCTGTTTTTAAGCTTAACTGTACCGATTTGTGCAGGATCAAATAATTTTTTATATACCATTTCTCCTCCAATAATTAAATATTTCACAAATGTTATAAAACTATATGCGATGAATTATATACTAAATTATAGTGTCTCTGAATGACAGTTACAATGTTAGCAATAACAAAACTATTGACTATTTTGTGCACTTTGTATAAAATGTATTAAAGTAATGTTATTTCTTTAACTATCAAGGAGAATGTATATGTATTTTTCAGAAATTATTAGCCAGTTGCAAAACTCACATAAGCTTACAAACATTTCAATTCAATCAGATCTTGCGGTTAATGATTTAAATTTGTTTGATTGTAAACAGTCTTTTTATAATGAGGATACCATTTATCTTGTCAATTCGAACACACTTTCCCAGACTGCAATTCTTCCGAAGTGTGTGATATATTATGGAAATCTTCCAACCAGATGTTGTAATAAATTAACTAATAGTGTGCAAATTGAGGAATCTGATATCTCAAATATCTTTCAGACAATTAAGAATATGATTGATGGCGACTTATATATTGACAAATCTTATATACGTATACTGGATATGTTCATTTTAGGATTTAATCTATCAGAAATTATTACGGAATTATCCAAATATACAAATGAACTTATTGCAATTATCGACTCTTCCGGTAAAATTCTTGCGCATACAAAAAATTTTCATGTTAATTATTCGGTATGGATGGACAGTCTTGAACAAGGTTACTGTACCGATGTTCTTATGAGTTATATTGAGGACAGAGAGAGGAAAACTAATTTTTCAAAATCAACAGTTCCATGCGTTATATTTTGTGAATTTGTGAAGATGTACATACATACAAACCGGATTGTTTCAAACAATGAACTTTTGGGTTATGTTTTTATCATTAATAAAGATGCTAAATTTAATCCTCTATCCTTAAAGATACTACCCTATATTTTGAAGAATGTTCGTGATACTCTTATAAATAATGATTTCAAAGGTTCTCAGTTTAAAAATCTTCTTTCCAGTATCCTTGAAGGCAAACGATCTGACAAAATGAATTCAAGGAACTCTTTATCAAAACTCAAATTCCCGGAAAGAATGAGTGTAGCTTTGATTCACCCTTTGTATTATAAATATAGTAACTTGCAAAAAATTCAAAGCAGCTTGATAAGAGCAATTGGCTCTATTCCATGTATTGTTTATCAAGATAATCTTGTAGGCATTATAGAAGTTAGCAGCTTAACTAAAATAGAACAAAATGTGTTGTTAAATCTTAAGCAATTCGCCAAAGACAATCACGTACAAATATTTTTAAGTAACACCTTTACAGATATTGATGAACTTCCAATATATTTTGATCAAACATACACTTTGATGTCACTTTCTAAACGAGCAAACTCCAAAGAGAACATTTTAAGCTTCTCCGATTATGCATCTTATGTAGTGCTCGAAAGAATAAAAGATCATAATATTCTTGCCAGTTACTGTCATCCGATTGTTTCCATTCTTGCACAAAATGACTTAGAGAATGGGACAGACCTTTATAATACGCTCAGAATATACACAAAAACCGGCTTTAATAAAATAAAAACTGCGGAAATACTATATGTTCACCGCAATACTATTAATTATCGAATAAAACAAATTGAATCCCAATGGAATATTGATCTTTCTGATATGAACTTGCTGGCACCTCTTCAATTTTCTTTTCAAATTGATGGGTATCTGACTAATATATTAAACTTATCTGCAGATTAATGATTGCTATAAACACTGAAGGAATATTATTAGAAGTTTATAAAAAATGACAGAAGATTTAGCATATAATTGAAAAAATACACAATAAATAAATCGGTGAATAGCTTAACTATTCACCGATTTTATATTAGACTGTGTCATTCTGAGGGCTTGCCCGAAGAATCTCAGCTTTTATTTGGGCCATTCCTTTTACATACAAAAACTATCCCTATAGTAAAGGTGTGTCCCCTTACCGCTGATGAGATCCCCAGTCTCATTCACCAATGTTTTAGCTTCCTTTGGTCGCAAACATTGGGAATTCGTTGCGAATGACCTACCTTACATTTCTCAGAAAAAAGACTCTGAGAAATGGGGTTAGGGCAAATTTCGCTATCGCTTAGGATAAGCGACACCAAATCAAAGATTCGGTCATCTGCCTACTTATTAGCGCTAATTTTTTCTTTTTTTAGTTCTTCTATTAAAAGAGGAACTACCTTGAATATATCTCCTACTATACCTACATCAGCAACATCAAATATAGGAGCTGTCTCATCTTTATTGATTGCAATGATGAACTCAGATTCCTCCATACCTGCAAGGTGCTGGATTGCTCCGGATATACCGCATGCAATATACAGATTTGGTCTTACTGTCTTACCTGTCTGACCAACCTGTCTGTCCTTTGGCACCCATCCTGCATCAACTGCCGCTCTTGAAGCAGAAATTGTTCCGCCCAGCAAATCAGCCAGTTCTTCAAGAACTGCATAATTTTCTGATCCGTGCATTCCTCTGCCGCCTGATACCAATATTTTTGCATCCTCTATATTCATTCTTTGCTGAATTATTTTTGTTACTTCCAATATTTCAACATTTTTGCATTCCTTTGGTATGTTGATTTTGTATTCTTCAACATTTACAGGATTTGCTTCCGAATATTTAGCTGACTGCATAACTCCCGGTCTTACGGTAGCCATCTGTGGTCTGTGGTTCGGGCACGCAATTGTGGCCATTATGTTACCGCCGAATGCAGGTCGTGTCATCATAAGGTTTAATTTTTCCGGCTCATCGCTGTCCGGTTCGATTGTCAGACCTGTACAGTCTGCTGTCAGGCCTGTATGAACTCTTGCAGATACTCTCGGAGCTAAATCTCTTCCGATTGCCGTTGCACCGAACAGCATGATATCGGGCTTCTTGTCCATTACAATTTTATTGAGAGCATATACGTACGGTTCAGTCATATATACGTCAAGCATTTCGTCATTTACATATATTACATTGTCAGCACCGCAGTAGCACAATCTTTTAGCTTCATCTTCCATGTCTGTTCCCAACAGGACTGCCGTTACTGTGGTTTGTAATTCTTTTGCTAATTCCTTGCCCTTGCCTATCAATTCAATGGCAACTTTTTGTACCTTGCGGTCTCTTTGCTCCGCAAATACAAATACACCTTTATATTCTGTATTTTTCATTGTCCGCCTCCTACTAAATAATAAACTTTTCTTTCATTTTATCAACTATCAATTCAGCCGATTCCTGTGGTTCAAGATTAAATAGCTTACCTGCGGATTTTGCACCCTTGGTAAATGACTTCTTAACCTTTGTAGGAGAACCCTTAAGTCCGATGTTACTTGTATCCACGGTTAAATCATTCAATGTCCATACTGCTACCTTTTTAACTCTGAATGCATCGAATATGCCGCCCGGAGTCATATAGCGAGGATCGTTAAGCTCTGTCAATGCTGTTATCAATACAGGCAGCTTTGCCTTGATTAAATGATGTCTGTCCTCGTATTGTCTCTTTACTATTATTGAATCGCCTTCTATTTTTATATCTTCTGCATAGCTGATGTTTGGCAGCTTCAGATGCTCTGCAATCTGCGGGCCAACCTGAGCCGTGTCACCGTCTATGGCCTGTCTTCCTGTGATTATTAAATCATATTTCAGATTATTTATTGCTGCAGCCAATGTAGTTGAGGTTGCCCATGTATCCGCACCTCCGAAAGCTCTGTCTGTTACAAGTACCGCTTCGTCTGCTCCCATAGCCAATGCTTCTCGGAGTGCTGCATCTGCCTGAGGCGGTCCCATGGACACAACTGTTACGTGTGCTCCGATTTCATCCTTCAATCTCAATGCTGCTTCTAACCCTGCTTTATCGTCAGGATTAATAATGCTTGGAACACCATCTCTTATAAGTGTGTTTGTCTTTGGGTCCAATCTTACTTCTGTTGTATCCGGCACTTGTTTAATGCATACTACTATATTCACTTTACTACCTCCCTACTTTAACATGCTTGCACTGATAACCATTCTCTGAACCTCTGAGGTTCCTTCGTAGATTTCAGTTATTTTAGCATCTCTCATCATTCTTTCAACAGGATAATCTCTTGTGTATCCGTATCCGCCGTGCAATTGAACAGCCTTTGTCGTAACATCCATAGCTGTCTGAGAAGCAAACAGTTTAGCCATGGCTGCATCTACTCCGTATGGTTGTCCCGCATCCTTGCTTAAAGCAGCTCTGTACACCAATAATCTTGCCGCATCAACTGCAGTCTGCATTTCCGCTAACTGGAATTGAGTGTTCTGGAATTTGGAAATAGTTCTTCCGAACTGTTTTCTTTCCTGTACATATTTGACAGTCTGATCTATAGCACCCTGTGCAATTCCAAGAGCCTGAGCTGCAATACCTATTCTGCCGCCGTCAAGAGTTTTCATGGCTATTTTAAAGCCCTGACCTTCCTTGCCTATCAGGTTTTCTTTTGGTACTATACAATCTTCAAATATCAATTCACAAGTAGCTGAGCCTCTGATACCCATTTTCAATTCTTTCTTTCCTATTGAAAAACCCGGGAAGTCCTTTTCTACTATAAAAGCAGATATACCTTTTGTGCCTATTGATTTGTCGGTCATTGCCATTACTATATAAACATCCGCATAGGAACCGTTAGTAATAAATATTTTACTTCCGTTTAATACATAGTGGTCTCCGTTTAAAACCGCTTTTGTTTGTTGTCCCGCGGCATCTGTACCTGCTCCTGCCTCAGTTAAACCAAAAGCTCCTATTGAATGCGAAGTAATCATAGGTAAATATTTTTTCTTTTGTTCCTCTGTGCCAAATTCATATATCGGAGCTCCACACAATGATGTATGTGCGGATAATATAACTCCCGTAGTACCGCAAACCTTTGATAATTCTTCTACTGCCATAACATAGGTTAAATTATCGCAGCCTTGTCCGCCGTATTCCTTTGGAAACGGAATACCCATAAAACCGTATTTTTGCATCTTTTCAACTGTCTCAAGCGGAAATCTTTCCTCTTCGTCAATTTCCTGAGCTAACGGTTCTACCTCGTTGACAGCGAATTCTCTAAAAAGCTGTCTTGCCATTTCATGTTCCTTACTTAATTGAAAATTCATTATTTCACTCCCTTAAATTTTTTGTCCTTCTACCCTTGTTTGTTATTTTTTTAACCTTGCGTGTCAAAAAAAAAGTAACACAAACAAATAGATTATACTAAATTGTATATAAAATATCAAGTTATATATTATTAAAATTCCGGTTTTCTTTTCTCCAAAAATGCAGTCATACCTTCTTTTTGATCTTCAGAAGCAAAGCATAAACCAAATATATTGGATTCATAAGCAATCCCTGTATCTATGTCAGTTTCAATACCTCTGTTCACAGCTTCCTTTGCATATCTTACTGCAACGCCTGAGTTTGATACAATTTTTTCAGCCATCTTATAGGTTTCTTCCATCAGGCTGTCCTTGTCTGTAATTTTATTAACAAGTCCTATTCTGTACGCTTCGTCTGCATTTATATGCAACCCCGTAAACATGAGTTCCTTTGCTCTGCCTAAACCAACCAATCTTGCTAATCTTTGTGTTCCTGAGAATCCCGGTATAATTCCGAGTCCTACCTCCGGCTGCCCGAATTTAGCCTTTTCCGAAGCAATCCTGATGTCGCAGGCCATAGCCAGCTCACATCCTCCACCCAGTGCAAAACCGTTTACTGCCGCAATTACTACCTTGTTCATTGTTTCAATTTTTCTGAACAGCCTTGAGCCGTCTTCCGAAAATTTCTTTGCCTCTGAAGGACCCAGGTTGCTCATGTAAGAAATATCGGCTCCTGCAACAAATGCCTTTCCTTCTCCCGTTAAAACTACAACCGAAACCTCATCGTCATTACTAATTTGGTCGAATGCATATTCAAGCTCATCGAGCATGATAACATTTAACGAATTAAGTGTCTGAGGGCTGTTTAATTTAACCGTACATATTCCTTTGTCTTTTTCAATAACTAAATTTTTTACCTCCATAAAAAACACCCTTTCTTAAATTTTTTGCAATTTAATTATGATATATGTAGTATACCACGAACAAGTCTTAAAAACATATCTAATTGATTAAAATTTGTTAACAACTTAACGTTGCTTAGCTTAAATACAAGCCGGAACATAATTAATTGACATGTTTTGAGGGAAACCATTCATTATATTCAAATTTTGTACGGCCTGTCCCGCTGCTCCTTTTATTAAATTATCAATTGCGGCAAATACGATTAACGAATTGTCTTGCTCATCCACCTCAAAATTTATGTGACACATGTTTGAGTTTCTGACCCATTTTGTCTCAACATACATACCTCTATCCAATATTTGAACGAACGGCTTACCATTATAATATTTTTGATATATATTCCCGATAAAATCACGGTCGATTTTTGCTGTAGGCTTAGTATAGCAGGTAACAAGGATACCCCTTTGCATAGGAACAATATGAGGCACAAAGGTCAGCCTTACTAGTTCATTTGTAAAATACTCAATTGCTTTCTGAGTTTCTATTTTGTGAGGGTGATTCGTAATTTTGTAAGGCTTAACTGATTCGTTCGCCTCCGCAAAATGGGTTCCAATCGTAAGTGTCCTGCCTGAGCCCGACAATGCACATTTCCCGTCAACCGTCACCTCGGTCGAAATTATTTTTTCTTTAATAAGGGGCAGCAATGCAAGCTCGATTGCTGTTGCAAAACATCCGGGGTTAGCAATATTTTCTGCATCTTGTATCTCGTTTTCATTCCACTCGCTGAGCCCATAAGTAAATCGGGAGGAAAGATTAATAGATTTATGTTCTTTTCCGTAGTACTGCTTATACTCCGCACTGTTCATTAAACGGTAATCTACTCCGAGATCAATAACCTTTACGTTATTCAATATATCCTCGTTAAGCTTCTCCATCAAGACACCGTAGGGCAGAGATGTGAACAGCACATCTATACCGTCGGCAATAGTTTCATAATCAAGAGCCGAACAGATATCTTGACTAAGACCGGTAAAATTCCGGTATATATAAGAATATTTGTTATCGTTATAGGTTTCTGATATGGTTTTAATTATTTTTACTTCAGGATGACCGTAAAGCAATCTTACTAATTCCTGTCCGGCATATCCGGTTGCACCGACAATTCCAACTTTTATCATGAAATTCCTCCCTCATACATAATTTCATTACGACCCTAAACCTGAATATGCAATGATACATGCCGCAAGGGTTATAACGCAAAACGTCAATGTAATAGTAGTTTCCTTCCAGCCGCTCTTTTCCAGATGATGATGGAAAGGTGCTATCTTAAAAACTCTTTTATTAAAGTACCTTAATGAAAATAACTGTATTATAACGCTTAATGCTTCAAAAATACAAACACAAAGCACAAGAATAAGCCATAGTGGTATGCTCAATTCAATCAAGAATACCGCAATTGCTCCGCCCAACATAAGAGAACCCGTATCTCCCATAAAAATTTTGGCAGGATATCTGTTAAAAAACAGAGTACCGAGACAAGCTCCCTCCATTATTACAGCTCCAAACAGCACATCCTCAGCTTTCAATCGATATGCAACTATCCCTATAAACACAAAGACAACAGAGCATATGCCCAATGCAAGCCCGTCAACTCCGTCTGTAATATTGACACTGTTGCTTGATAAAACGATCAGAAAAACCATCAAAGCACCGTACAGATACCTGTTCATTTCTATCGAAACTCCTATGAACGGAAGCACGATTTGTGTATCTGCCTGTCCGGAAGCAATTAAGTATGTAATTATAATTACACCTATAATTATAAGACCGGATGACTTTTCTTTGGGTGTTACACCATCCCTCTTTTTCTTAACCTTGATATAATCGTCAACAAACCCCATCAGTCCAAATAACAATAAGAAAAAATTAATCCATATTATTCTGCCTGTCGATATAGCGTAAACCATGGTAGAAATAAATAATGTCAGATTTATAGCAATGCCGCCCATTGTTGGTGTTGCAGCCTTGTGCTTATGCAGCTCCTGTATACAAGACTTCTTATTGCTTTCTACATTTTCTGCTCTTTTGAAAAACCTCGTCCGAGACAGCTTGTCTATAAATATCTTTAAAAATACAGCTGTAAAAAATATGCTGAAAGCAAAATATAGTATCATAGCTCTATTCCCCTCCGAAATGTATGAAGCTGATATCATTATATCATTGTTATGAGGAAAATAAAAGCTGTCCCTTAATAAATTACTTGCTTAAAGCTCCTTAAATATGAAGAATTTTGCATATATTAAATAATTAATAGGCTGATTATGAAAGATATGGTCAGAAAGATAAGAAATAAATTAAAGAACGTTACGCATTACAAACGGCAAAACTTTAAGGTATTGGGAAAAACTTGAAATTACTATGTGATTGTGATACAATGTTTTATAGGAATTGCCACAACGGATAGGTGGTTAGGTCCCTGAAGAGGGAAGTGATAATATGGTTACATATGAAGCTCTGTTATGTATGTTTACATTCGGAACTTTAATAGTATCAATTATCGCCTTGTCTAAAGACAAGCTTAAGTAATTTTTATACGTAAAAGGGAAACCTGGGGTATAAAAAAATAACCGCCTGATAGTTTTCCTGACTATGCGGTTATTTTTAACCAAATACATGGGAGCTGACCGTTTATTCGGCAGTTCCTTTTATTTATCATTATTTTATCATGTATTATTACAAAGGTCAAGTTAATTTCCATTTTTTAACCCACAGCCGCAAGAACCGTCCCCGTAATTACACTATTTCTTTTATATCTATCATCTTATCCAGAACATATTTTACATTATATTGGTTTCTAAGCTCTTCCGATAATTTATGCCATCCGCACAGCACCGGGATTACGTTGGAGTTTATGGCACATTCCATATCAAACCTTGAATCACCCACATACAATGTATTTTCTTTTTTGCTGTTTAAAAGCTCTATTGTTTTAATCAGCGGTTCTTTATCAGGCTTATGTTTTTCTACATCGTCTGCGGTGATGATTACATCAAAATATTTTTTTATATTTAAATTGTCAACAGCCGCCAAGGTTGAATTTCTCAGCCTTGAAGTAGCAATTCCCATCTTTATATTTTTGCCCTTTAAATAATCTAAAGCTTCTTTAACGGTTTCGTAGAGGCTTACCTCATCATTGAATCTTTCTACCTGGTATTCTCTGTAGCAGGCAATAACATCCTCAAAGCTATGCTCGGAAAAATCTCTTTGCAATGTCAGGGCAAGGGGCTCTCCGAACGTACTCATTACATAATCTTCATCAAAGCCATCTTTGCCGAATACCGTATATATGTGTTTATATGAATTAATAACCACCTGACTCGTATCTGCAAGCGTACCGTCAAAGTCAAATATTACTGTATCAATCATCTGTATCTCCCGTTTATCTTTTTGTTTTCATACCATTTGTTTTCATACTGAGACCTATTCTTTGTCTTTCCTTATCAAGTTTAATGATTGTAACATCTACTACATCTCCTACCTGTACAACTTCCATCGGATTCTTAATAAATTTATCACTCATTTCCGAAAGATGAACAAGCCCGTCCTGCTTTACTCCTATGTCCACAAAAGCACCGAAGTCAACTACGTTTCTTACTGTTCCCTTAAGTTTCATTCCTACTTCCATGTCTTCCATTTTCATAACATCGCTTCTGAAAATTACCTTTGGCATTTCATCTCTCGGATCTCTGCCCGGTTTTTTAAGCTCTTCAATTATGTCCGTAAGTGTGGGAACTCCGATATTAAGCTCCTCTGCTAACACATTTATTCTTTCCTTGATTTTTTCTCTTGCAGGCTTCTTTTCTTCCTTAAAGTTAATTTGAGAAAGTGCCTCGAGTCCCTTTAATCTGTTGCTGCCTGAAGATATTTGAACTTTTTTGTCTTCCTTAACTTTAATTTTCATTATTCTTTCGTTTATATCGTTCAGGTTAGTATTTTTTAAATCGTTTATATCGTACCCTAATTTATTTAATAAGCTTACCGCTATTTCATAGGATTCAGGATGGACAGCGGTCTTATCAAGCAGATAATCTCCGTCGGAAATTCTTAAAAAGCCGGCACATTGCTCGAATGCCTTGTCTCCAAGCATCTTAACCTTCATAAGCTCATTTCTGTTTGTAAATTTACCGTTGTCTTCTCTGTATTTAACCATATTTTTAGCAATTGTCTTTGTTATGCCGGATACGTATTGCAACAGTGCTGTTGAGGCAGTATTTAAATCAACTCCAACGCTGTTTACACAGTCCTCTACAACTCCGTCAAGCTCCTGACTCAGCTTTGTCTGGTTAACATCATGCTGATATTGACCGACACCTATACTCTTCGGATCTATTTTAACTAATTCAGCTAACGGGTCCTGCAGCCTTCTGCCTATTGATATAGCACCCCTCACGGTTACATCCAGGTCGGGATATTCTTCCTGAGCCAATTTTGACGCAGAGTATACAGAAGCCCCTGCTTCTGAAACTATGGTATACGTAACATCTTTATCAATTTTAGACAGCATATCCGCAACAACCTGCTCCGTTTCTCTTGAAGCGGTACCGTTTCCTATGGTTATTACATTAATGTCATATTTATTTATTAATGCCGACATTACTTTTTGAGATTTTTCCACTTCATTTCTTGGTTCACTCGGATAAATAACCGCATCCTCTAAAAATTTACCTGTTCCATCTAATACAGCTAACTTACATCCGGTTCTGTAGCCGGGATCTATGGCAAGAATCCTTACATCCTTAACAGGAGGAACCATCAACAGGTTTTTAGTATTTTTACCGAATACCTTAATTGCCTCGTCTTCCGCTCTTTCAGTCAAAATGTTTCTTACTTCTCTGTCGATGGAAGGTGCTATCAATCTTTTATAGCCGTCTTCAATTGCAGCACAATAATAATCAGCAGTTATTGCCGATTCATTCTTTATTTCTTTTGATTTTAAATAACTAACTATTTTTTCATCAGGGGTATTCAGCTTGACTTTAAGTTTCTTTTCCTTCTCGCCTCTGTTTATGGCAAGTATCCTGTGATTTGCTATTTTATTTACTGCTTCTTCAAATTTATAATACATTTCGTAAACAGTTTTTTCTTCTTCATCTGCTGCCTCAGAAGTTATTACGCCGTCAGCTATGTAAATTTCCCTTATATGCTTTCTGTAATCGGCATTGTCAGAAACCATTTCCGCTACTATGTCGCAAGCACCTTCGTAAGCTTCCTTGACATTTTTCACACCCTTTTCTTCGTCTACGAAAGGCAGTGCAAGCTCTTCCAGACTTCCCTCTGTTACATTTTGTGCAAGTATAATGTCGGCAAGCGGTTCAAGTCCTTTTTCTTTTGCTTTAGAAGCTCGCGTGGATTTTTTCTGTTTATACGGTCTGTACAAATCTTCTACACGCTGCATAACATCTGCGCTCATAATTTCATTCTTTAATTCATCCGTAAGCTTTCCCTGTTCTTCTATTAAACGTATAACTTCTTCCTTGCGGCTTTCGAGATTTCTTAAATATGTTAATCTGTCGTATAAATCTCTTAACACCACATCGTCTAATGAGCCTGTCTGCTCCTTACGGTAACGTGCTATAAAAGGAATTGTATTACCTTCATCAATCAGATTAACCGTGTTTTCCACCTGAAAAGGCTTAATATTAAACTCTTCGCATAAAATTTTTAAAATATCTACCATTTATCTCTCCCCATATGTCATCCTGAACGCAGTGAAGGATCTCACTATAATTTCGTGTGGAGATTCCCCAGTCTCATTCACAAAAATATTACTCCCTTTGGTCGTATATTTTTGGAATTCGTTGCGAATGACCTACCGCTATTTTTCAGAAAAAACACTCTAAAAAATAGGGTTAGGTCATCTTCGCTGCCGCTCGGAATGACAATAATTAATTTGTTTCTCTTGATTTCATCTTTAAATATTCATTCATAAACATATCTAAACTGCCGTCCATTACAGCCTGCACATTGCCGGTTTCCGCATTGGTGCGATGATCCTTTACCATGCTGTAGGGATGAAATACGTATGACCTGATCTGGCTTCCCCATGCAATTTGATTATATTTACCCTGAATATCCTCGATTTTTTCCTTGTTTTCTAATTGCTTGATTTCCAACAGCTTTGATTTAAGCATTTTCAATGCTGTTTCTCTGTTGCTGTGCTGCGACCTTTGATTCTGACATGATACAACTATACCCGTCGGTATGTGAGTGATACGAATTGCCGAATCAGTGGTATTGACATGCTGTCCTCCCGCACCGCTGGAACGGTAGGTATCAACACGTATATCCGACTCGTTTATTTCTATATCCACATCATCTTCTATCTCAGGAGTGACATCAACGGATGCAAAGGATGTATGCCTTTTTTTTGCAGCATCAAATGGTGAAATCCTCACTAATCGGTGAACACCCTTTTCGGACTTCAGATATCCGTAAGCATTTTCGCCTTCAACTAACAAAGTAACGCTTTTAATTCCCGCCTCAGTATCAGGCAGTATATCTAATACAGTCATATTGTAGCCGTGAGCTTCAATCCATCTTGTGTACATACGGTACAGCATATCCGCCCAGTCCTGAGCTTCTGTTCCTCCCGCACCGGCGTGAATGGATAAGATGGCATTGTTTTTATCAAATTCGTTACTTAATAAGGCAACAATACGGGCATTATCAAGAAGCTCTTTTACGTTATCTATAGTTTCATTAAGCTCATCCAGATGACTTTCATCATTTTCCTCTATAATCATGTCGGCAAAAATTTCTAAATCTTCAACCTGTTGCTTCAAATTTTTGTATTCATTTATTCTATTTGTATTTTGCTTTAATTTTTGTGAAACTTTTTGAGCCCTTTCCTGATTGTTCCAAAAATCCGGCTCCTGCATTTCTGATTCAAGCAGTATATTTTCTGCCTCTAACTTGGAGAGGTCAAAGGGAACCACCAACCTCAGCTAAAATGTTATTAAACTTCTTTAAATTTTCTTTAATTTCGTATAAATCTATCAAATAATCACCCTTCCTACAATTAATTTGCTATTGTTCATTCTGTCCGCAGCACTTTTTATATTTCTTACCGCTTCCGCACGGGCACGGGTCATTTCTGCCCACTCTTTTTTCCTTATTTACTACCGGCTGAGGCTTGCCGCCTAAATCGCCGCCGCTTGTTCCCGTGATTTTAGCAACCTCTTTACGCTGCATTTTTTCCTGAGGTCTTACACGCATCAACATTTTAATTGTTTCCTCCTGAATGGATGCCGTCATTTCTTCAAACATATCATATCCTTCAACCTGATATGCTCTGACCGGATCCTCATTTCCTATAGCACGAAGTCCGATACCCTGCCTTAACTGATCCATCGCATCAATATGGTCAATCCATTTCGTGTCAACGCTTCTTAAAAGAACTATCCTCTCCACTTCTCTGAATACATCTTCGCCGAATTCCTCTTCCTGTCTCTTATAGTGTCTTTCTATTGCGCTTTGTGCTCTTTCCTTTAATTTTTCCCTCGTTAGATTTTCCTTGTCCTCGCCTTCAAAGCTTATCAATATCGAGAAGGTTTCAGCTATATATTTAGAGTATCCCTGAATGTCCCAGTTGTCCGTAAACCTTTCGTCCGTAGTATACATCTGTACACCTCTGTCTACAAGCTGTTCAATCATACTCAGGATATCTTCCTTAAGATTTTCACCTAACAGAACCTTTCTTCTTTCTGAATAGATAACCTCTCTTTGCTTATTCATGACATTGTCATATTGAAGGACGTGCTTTCTTATTTCAAAGTTTCTTCCTTCAACTCTGCTTTGTGCGGTCTCGATTGTTCTGGTGAGCATTCCTGCCTCTAACGGCTCATCCTCAGGCATCTTCAAGGTTTCTATTATGGTTTTTACTTTGTCGCCGGCAAACAATCTCATTAAATCATCTTCGAGAGATATATAGAAGCGTGTTGAACCGGGGTCTCCCTGTCTTCCGGCACGACCTCTGAGCTGATTGTCTATACGTCTTGATTCATGACGTTCGGTACCTATTATATGAAGTCCGCCTGCTTCTCTGACCTTATCCTGTTCATCCTTCAGCTCATTTTTTGACTGCTCAAGGTATTCTTTGTATACTTTTCTTGCATTTAATACTTCTTCATCGTCAGTGTCATTAAATCCGTCTGCCTGTGCAATCAATTCATCTGTAAAGCCTTTTGATTTCATTTTATGCTTAGCAAGAAACTCAGTATTACCGCCAAGTACAATGTCGGTACCTCTGCCTGCCATATTCGTTGCAATCGTAACAGCACCGAGACGACCTGCCTGTGCAACTATTTCTGCTTCTTTCGCATGGTGTTTGGCATTTAATACCTCGTGCTTAACTCCTGCTTTCTTCAAAAGCTTACTTAACAATTCCGACTTTTCTATGGAAATTGTACCTACAAGAATCGGTTGACCAGTTTTATGCTTTTCTATAATTTCGTTTATAACCGCAGTGTATTTTCCAACTTCACCCTTGTAAATAACATCTTCGTGATCATTTCTTATTACTTCCTTATTTGTTGGTATTTCAATAACATCCACACCATATATTTCTCTGAATTCATCTTCTTCAGTCTTTGCCGTACCGGTCATACCACAGAGCTTTTTATACATTCTGAAATAGTTCTGGAATGTAATTGTAGCCAATGTTTTAGATTCTTTTCTGACTTCAATTCTTTCTTTTGCTTCGATAGCCTGATGCAAACCGTTGGAATATCTTCTTCCGTACATTATACGTCCGGTAAACTCATCAACAATTAAAACCTCACCGTCATTAACAATGTAGTCAATATCCTTCTTCATCGTATTGTGGGCTTTTAATGCCTGATTAATATGGTGTGAAATTTCCATATTTTCCTGCTCAGCTAAATTTTCGATGTTAAAAAATCTTTCTGCATTAGTAATACCGCGGGCAGTCAGAGTAACATTTTTACCTTTTTCATCCACTATGAAATCAACAGTGTCATCCTCTTCCACATCTCCCATTATATAATCCATTTTGGATTTCTTTTCTTCCGGAGATTGTATTTTACCTTTCAACGGTAAAACAAAGCTGTTTGCCTGTTCATACAAGTCTGTGGATTTTTCTCCTTCTCCTGAAATTATCAAAGGAGTTCTTGCCTCATCTATCAAAATAGAGTCAACTTCGTCTATGATACAATAATTCAAATCTCTTTGAACCATTTCTTCTTTTCTGATTACCATGTTGTCTCTGAGGTAATCAAAACCAAACTCATTGTTTGTTCCGTAAGTTATATCACAACGATATGCTCTTATTCTTTCTTCCTTAGTTATACCGTGGACTATACAGCCTACCGATAATCCTAAGAAATTATGAACCTTACCCATCCACTCACAGTCACGCTTTGCCAGATAGTCGTTTACGGTAACTACGTGGACGCCATTTCCCTCAAGGGCATTTAAATATACAGGCAATGTGGAAACCAATGTCTTACCTTCACCTGTTCTCATTTCCGAAATTCTTCCCTGATGGAGGACCATACCGCCTATTAATTGTACACGGTAATGCTTTTGTCCTAAAACTCTCCATGCTGCTTCTCTCACAACTGCAAATGCTTCCGGCAATATATCATCCTTTGTTTCACCATTATTCAATCTTTCCTTAAATTCGGCAGTCTTTGCTTTAAGCTGGCTGTCGCTTAATTTGGTCATTTCACTTTCTAATGATAGTATTTTATCAACTGTCGGTTCTAATCTTTTAACTTCCTTTTCACTGTATGAACCAAAAATTTTCTCTATAAATCTTTTCATATCTATTCCCTTTCTTCAATACTCATATTGAACTGTAATATCCTGCCGTATAACCTGAGCTCCATGCCCATTGCAGATTAAATCCTCCGCAGTCTCCATCAACATCAAGAACTTCTCCGCATATATACAAGCCCTTCACCTTAGTTGATTCAAGAGTAACCGGATTTATCTCTGACATATCTATCCCGCCTGCAGTCGATTGTGCCTGCTGCCAGGTATTGTGACCCGTTACCTCAAACTTCCACTCTTTTAAAATATCTATAATTTTATAAATTTCTTTTTTGTTTAATTTACCGCACTTTTTATTTAAATCATCAAATCCGGCCTCTATTAATATTACAGGTATTAACTTTTTATTTATAAATCCTATCAGGCTTTCCTCAAGGCTTTTATATCCTATGTCCGTAAACCTTGACTGCAATAGTTCATAAAGCTGAAGCTTTGTTTTATCGGGAAACATATCAACCGATATATAAACATTGTTTCCTTGATTCATTTCTTCAATTACCTTTCTGCTTATTTGCAGGACAGGCGGTCCCGAAATCCCGTAATCGGTAAACAATATTTCTCCTTCATCTTCCCGTATTAATTTATTGTCCGGTTGATTATCGGTTACTCCTTTTACGATTCCGTCAAATCTTATCCCGGATATTCTTTTAAGGTATCTGCTCTTTAATCTGAGTTGAACTAATGCCGGAAACGGCTCAATTATTTTGTGACCGAAGGATTTTGCTATTTCATATCCCTTCCCGTCACTTCCCAGCTGAGGAGCCGCCTTACCTCCCGTTGCCAATACTACCTTGTCGGCTGAATAATCTTCATTACCAATAATACTGAATTTGTCTTTACTTTTTCTTAATTCTTTTATTTCACAATCAGTAATCTCCGCAACCTTCAGCCTTCCTGTTTCATATCTTAAAACATCCAATATGCTTGATGCCTGCAAGGAGTTAGGATATATTTTCCCGGATTCGCCTTCGTAAGGATGAATTCCCAAGCTTTCAAAAAATCTGAGCGTCTCGTTCAAATCAAAGAATTCCATCGATGCTTTTGCCAGATTAATATTTTTCCCGTGATACCTGTCGAGGCTAATATTTAAATTAGTATAATTGCATCTGCCATTACCCGTTGCTAAGATTTTTTTACCAACTCTATTTAATTTTTCGTAAATTGTAACTTCGGCGCCGTTTCTTGCTGCAGCAATTGCTGCAATAAGACCTGAAGCACCTCCGCCGATAACGGCTGTTTTCATGGTATCATTCCTTCTTATTCATTGGTTTATAAAGTTTTATAATTTGTTCCGCTACTTTTAAGCCATCTATTGCAGCAGACATTATTCCTCCTGCATATCCGGAGCCCTCTCCGCAAGGATATATGCCTTTTATATTGCTTTGCAAATCATCATCTCTGTTTATACGCAGAGGTGATGATGTTCTTGTTTCAACACCTGTCAGCACAGCATCGTCTCTGTCAAAGTTTTCGAGCCATTTTCCGAATGCGGTTATTCCTTCAACCAAGCTTTCACACACATAGTCAGGCAGGCAATCCCAAAGGTTGGCAAATGTTGCGCCTGGTCTGTAGGTCGGATAAATTTCACCGAAGGATGCAGAAACACGTTTTTCCTTAAAGTCCTTAAACAGCTGCACGGGAGCGTGATAATTACTTCCGCCTGACTTGAAAGCTTTTCTTTCATATTCTCTTTGAAATTCGATTCCCGCCAACGGATTTTCTTCTCCCCCAAAATCCTCCGGATTAATCTGAACTACAATTGCCGCATTTCCGTTTTCTAAATCCCTGTCATGAAAGCTCATACCATTTGTAACAACATGGTTATTCTCAGAACTTGAAGCGGTAACTACCCCGCCAGGACACATACAGAATGTATATACACTTCTTCCGTTTTTACTTTTATGAACAAATTTATAATCAGCGGGACCTAAATTTGGATGACCGGCAAGATTTCCATACTGTGATTCACTTATCATCCTCTGTGGGTGTTCGATTCTGACACCTATCGCAAACGGTTTCGCTTTCAATTCAACCTTATCATTCAGCATTTCAAATGTATCTCTTGCACTGTGTCCTATTGCAAGCACCAATACATCGGTATCAATTATATCACTTTCCGTTACAATACGATATACACTGTTGTCTTTAACTTTAATATCTGTCAGCTGTTCTTCAAATCTGAAGGTTCCGCCTAAGCTTATTATTTTCTTTCTTATGTTGACAAGAACGTTTCTTAATAAATCCGTGCCTATGTGGGGCTTGTTTAAATACGTTATTTCATCAGGTGCACCTGCATCGACAAATTCTTCTAAAACCTTTTTTCCCCGTTTAGATCTGTCCTTGATTAATGTATTAAGCTTTCCGTCCGAAAAGGTACCTGCACCGCCTTCGCCGAACTGTATGTTTGACCTTTCGCTTAATGTACCGTCCTTCCAAAACTTATCTATATCTTTAACTCTTTCTTTAACTTTTTTTCCTCTTTCAAGAATAATCGGATTGTAACCCTTTTCTGCAAGCAATAAAGCGCAAAAAAGTCCCGCAGGACCGCTTCCGACAACAACGGGTCTGTTATTAAGCAGCTTTTCACCCGTTGCTTCAACTTCATATATGAATGGTTCAACCACCGTAACGTTGGTATTTCTCTTGGAAATTTTTATATCATTGTAAAGGTCAACATCTAAAGCATATATAAATAAAATTTCATCCTTTTTTCTTGCATCTATGGATTTTCGAAATATTGATAAGGACTTTATATCTTCCTTTTTAACCTTTAAGCTTTCTGCTGCTTTTATGTATAAATCTTCCTGATTATGATCTATCGGAAGCTTGACTTGCTGTATTCTTAACATTAATTACACCTCTTAAGTTTGAATATTACTCATCTTAACTAAATTGTCGCTTCAATATTATACCATAAATTAAAAAATAATCTATGTAAAATTGAGCACATTAAATATATTATGATACTCACGGCAAAATTTATGCTCAGGGTAATGCATCAAATTGGTTGAGTCATAAAAAAACAATAAAGCCACTGCTTTAATGTTTTATATCCCTGTCTGTATTCACAATAATTCTTGCTTTAAATTTCTTTACCTTCTATAGGGCTGGACATTATGATGAATGTTTCTGTGTTCCCAAAAAATTGAACCTTTCCCACAAGCTCCTCCAAGTGATTCATTTCTCTTAAATAAGCTTTCATAATCATGCTGTGGGGACCTGTAACATGGTAACACTCCACAATTTCCTCCGACTTTTTAGCAAACTCTAAAAAACCTTCCTGTTTTTCCGGCTTTATAGAAGCATTAATCAAGACACATATGGGTTTCCCAACCTTTTCATTATTTACTACTGCTTTATATCTTTCGATAACTCCGTCATCTTCTAATCTCTTAACTCTTTCAGCAACTGCAGGCGGGCTCAAAGATACTTCCTTGCCTAATTCCTTCATAGATATTCTTCCGTCGTGTTGCAATATGCTAATTATTTTTAAATCTGTTTGATCCATAATTACCGCCTTGTTTAATTAGTTATATTTTACAAATTGTTTTTTATATATAAGTATTTTCTTCAATTTTGTTATTTAAATTATGTACTTATATTAATATTCATGATATTATACTGATAATTAAAAATATGTTAAAAATACATAAAAGACTTATGTCGATGTATCTTTAACTGTATTTATTATATCACACATATATTATTTATATCAAGAAAAAGCTTAATATAGTATGGATAAATATGTAAAATCACAATTAAAGAATATAAATTTTTATATATGATAATAATTTAAAAAGTAATAATGGAGGAGGTACTATGATTAAAATTACTGAAACGTCCTTGAGAGACGGACACCAATCATTAATTGCCACAAGGTTGACAACAGACGAAATATTGCCGATTTTATCAGAAATGGATAAAGCCGGATTTCACTCTATGGAGGTCTGGGGAGGTGCCACATTTGATACCTGTCTCAGATATTTAAACGAAGATCCGTGGGAAAGATTAAGAAAAATAAGAGCCAATGTTAAAAACACTAAGCTTCAGATGCTTTCAAGAGGTCAGAACATCCTTGGATATAAGAATTATCCCGATGACATAGTTGAAAGGTTTTTAAAGAATGCAATATTTGAAGGAATTGATATTGTGAGAGTATTCGATGCATTAAATGACATCAGAAACTTGAAAAAATCAATTGAAGTTATAAAAAAAGAGGGTGCACACTGTCAATGTGCAATTTCTTACACCATAAGCCCGGTTCATACGACAGAATATTATTTAAACTTAATTAAAAATTTTGAAGATGTAGGTGCTGATTCTATCTGTATAAAGGATATGTCAGGTATACTGCTGCCTTATGAAGCTTACAATTTAGTTAAGGCGATCAAGGGAGTTACCGACCTTCCTTTAGAATTTCACACTCACTGCACAAGCGGCGTAGCACAAATGGCAATGCTCAAAGCAATAGAAGCAGGTATTGACATTGTGGATACCGCAATTTCTCCGCTGTCTTCCGGTACATCGCAGCCTGCTACAGAATCCCTGGCATTTACATTGCAGGGAACAGAACATGATCCGCAGTTGAATGTGGATAGCTTAAACAATGCTGCGGAATATTTCAGAAATATCATAAAAAAATATCAGGATGACGGTACGTACAACATCAAGGTTCTTATGACTGAACCGAATACTTTACAGTACCAGATACCCGGAGGAATGCTGTCAAACCTCTTATATCAAATGAAATCATTGAATGCAAGCGATAAGTATGATGCCGTACTGGCTGAGGTTCCGAAAGTCAGAGAGGACTTAGGTTACCCTCCGTTGGTAACCCCAATGAGTCAAATGGTTGGTGCACAGGCGGTTTTCAACGTAATTTCAGGAGCAAGGTATAATATTATTCCGACTGAAATTAAAAATTACGTAAAGGGTCTTTACGGTAAACCGGCAGCACCTATCGACGAAAAAATAAAAGAAAAGATAATCGGAAATGAAGAAGTTATAACCGTCAGACCGGCTGATTTATTATCTGACGAATATGATAAATTAAAAGCTGAAATAGGTGACTTAGCAAAATCAGAGCAGGACGTTTTATCTTATGCACTGTTCCCGCAGGTTGCTAAAACATATTTTGAGAAGAGAAGTTAACCTTAATATAAAAGGCTGCTGAAAAAGTTCATCCTGCAAGGTGCCGGAAGCCGGGCAACCGCAGCGTATTAG
>DCYG01000021.1:82049-95031 GCA_002331025.1 Firmicutes bacterium UBA2116
TGACCGGATGAACGGCAACGACGCAGGCGGGCTTTTTCAGCAGCCTGACAGGGGTTTAGCCCCTGTATTATTTTAATCTTCTATTTTAGCTATTTTTTTAGCCAATTCTTTTTTACCGTTAATGTTTCCTTGTCTTGAAATCATAATTCTCTGAGCCTGAGGTGAACCTGCTCCGTGCATCGATTCGGTTCTGTATCCAACAGCAGCTGTTCCAAGTGTTATGTTTTCAATTAATCTCAAAATCTTTAATCTGTCTTCTACAGAAACACCTTCAACGCCTTTTAGATATTTTTCTATATAAGGTCCTAACTTGGGATCTCTCAAATCCTTTTCTGAAGGCGCCGTAACCATTAAACCACCTGCGATATCTTCTGCCAATCTTGCTATTTCATAAGGGAATCTCGTTATATTTTGTTTACACACATTAGCAAGCAGCAAATCAATAATATAGTTTCCTGATTCGGTCTTGTTTCCTTCTGCAGAACAAGCTATGCCGCAGCTGTACAATGTTTCATTTAAATGAGTCATTTCAATCAGCTTATCCTTTACATGAGATGCTTTCTGAGCACCGTTGTAATCTGCAATCAAAGCAGCCGCACCGATTAAAACATCGCCGACTCCTACCTTGCAGCCGCCGTAGCTTTGTCTGTGGTATCCTGCAAATCTTTCTACCATCATACCGGCAAATTCAGTTTCACCGTTTAAAAATAATCTGTCATTCGGTACGAAAACATCTTCGAAAATAAGAAGTGATTCCATTCCGCCATACTCACAGTTACCTACATCCAAATTTGATCCTTCTAATTTTCTTGTATCACATGACTGCCTGCCTATAATCATAAAGATTCCTTCTGCATCCATCGGAACAGAAAAAGAAATTGCATAATCCTTATCGTCCGGACCTAATGCGATAGTTGGCATTACTAAAACTTCATGTGAATTGCACGCACCTGTCTGATGAGCTTTTGCCCCTCTTACAACGACTCCGTCCTCTCTTCTTTCAACTACACGCAAATACATATCCGGATCAGATTGCTTGCTTGGTGACAATGACCTGTCCCCCTTTGGATCAGTCATTGCCCCGTCAACAGTTAAATCACTCTGCTGTACATACTTCATATACTTTACAAAATTCTCAAAATATTTAGTTCCGAATTTCTTATCTGTTTCATAAGTTGTGCTGTAAACAGCATTGAACGCGTCCATTCCTACGCATCTCTGAAAGCACGAAGCAGTTTTCTGTCCTAACAATCTCTGCATTTTCACTTTCTTTATTAAATCCTCTGAGCTTTGATGTAAATGTGTAAAGCGATTTATTTTTTCACCTGTCAAAGATGATGTTGCTGTCATTAAATCTTCATATTCCGGCATTTGCGCTAAATCATATGTCGCCTTAACCGAATTAAGAGAAGGTCTTAATATAGGATTGTCAACCGCACTCTCTATTTTTTCACCGAACATGTAAATTTGCATGCTCATCTTTTTTATACTTTCTATATATTGTTCACCTGTCATTAAAGCCATTACATAACCTCCTGATAATATACTTTTTTCTACCAAACAGCAATATGACCGTCTGTTCTTTTTTCTGTTCCTCCGCATAAGGTTCCTTCTTCGGTTCTAAGAATCATCTGACCCCTGCCAAAAGTTGATATTTCCGGTTGAATTTTAACTTCATGCCCTCTGCTGATTAAATCATTTATTATATGATTCGGAACATCCTGCTCTACCTGAATTTGCTTATCTTTTATCCACTGCCACCTCGGAGCATCAATAGCTTCCTGCGGATTCATATTAAAGTCTATAAGATTGGTTACTACCTGCACATGACCTTGTGGCTGCATAAAAGCGCCCATTACCCCGAATGGTCCGACTGCTTTTCCGTCTTTCATCAGAAATCCCGGAATTATCGTATGGTATGTTTTCTTATGCGGCAGCAAACAGTTATCATGACAATCGTCAAAACTGAAGTTATGTCCTCTGTTTTGCAGTGCTATACCGGTTTCGGGTATAACTATGCCGGAACCAAAGCCTGAATAATTGCTTTGAATATATGAAACCATGTTTCCTTCATCATCAGCCGTACACAAGTAAACTGTTCCGCCGCTGTCCGGGTCTCCTGCTTCCGGTACCAAAGCCGTGTTTTTTATAGATTCTTTTCTTAGTCTGCCGTAGCTGTCAGATAACAATTTCTTAATATCTGCTTTCATATGACCGGCATCCGTAATATATTTCTGTCCGTCGGCAAACGCAAGTTTTATAGCTTCAATTTGTTTATGGTACGTATCACTATCGTCTTTACATCTAAAATCAAAACCTTTTAAAATGTTTAGTGCCATTAAAGCCACTAACCCTTGTCCGTTAGGCGGTATTTCTAAAACATCATATCCTTTATAATTAACTGATATCGGTTCTACCCATTCAGGTTTATAATCCATTAAATCTTCTTTAGTTATAAATCCTTTATATTGTTTAAAAAACGAATCAAATTTGTCGGCAATATGTCCCTTATAATATGATTCTCCATAGGTTTCTCCTATTGATTTCAGGGTGTCAGCATGATGCGGCAGCTTCCAAAGTTCTCCGAATTTTGGTGTTGTACCGTTTTTAGTAAACGTATCGAACCAATGCTTAAACTCTTCACCCTTCTCACTTCTATAAATATGATATGCTTCATCCCATGCTTGTTTAACATTTATGGAAACCGTAAAACCGTATCTTGCATAGTTTATAGCCGGCTGTAACACTTCAATAAGAGACAGCTTCCCAAACTTTTTAGATAGCTCTGACCACGCCGCAGGCGCCCCAGGCACCATAACGGGTATTACTCCGTATTTAGGTATTTCTTTTAAACCTCTCTCTTTCAGCTTATCTATCGATATGCCATAGGGTGAATATCCGCTGCCGTTTAAACCATAAATCTTATCCTTAAACCATACTATAGCAAAGGCATCACTTCCTAATCCGTTTGAAGTAGGTTCTACTACAGTCAGGCAGGCAGCTGTTGCAATCGCAGCATCTACAGCATTTCCACCCTTTTTTAATATTTCTAAACCTGCCTGTGCCGCTAAGGGCTGCGATGTTGCAACCATTCCTTTATGTCCGTATACTACATTACGTTTTGATAAATACTTGTATTCTTCCGGCTTAAAATTCATGCATGCCTCCTGTATTCTGATTGCTCAAGAATTTCCCCAAATATCAGGGAAAATTAATATATATCATCTAAATGCCTCAACTTTGCCCTTTGCTTATTCAATTTAAATACATATTTATTATTTCTTGATCAATATTAAAAAAGTCTTCTAAATGTTGACACAATAAATTTTTTACTCTTTTATCGTCACGATCAAATAATGCGTCAACTATTTCACTATGTTTACTGATTTGATTGATGCTGTCCTCAATATTTGTATACTTTGATATTTGAACAATATGAATTTTCATATATAACTTCTCTTGGCTTTCAATTAACAAATCATTTCTTCCTATTTTAGCAATCTCAAGATGAAATTGTGAATCCAAGGAAATTCGTTCATAAATATCTCCCTTTTCAGCACTGATCCTGCACTTTTCCGCAATTTCCTTTAATTGAGAAAAGTCAGAATTAGAACCGTTTCTTATAGCTAATTGACACGAAAGGATATCTTGAGATAATCTCAGTTCTCCAATTTTCTTTATGTCACTCTCATTATATTGTTTTACTTCAGAATATCGATTAGGATAAATTGAAACCAATCCCTCTTCACTAAGTTTTCTGATAGCTTCTCTGACAGGTGTTCTGCTGCATTTAACAATCTCAGTGATTTTCTCTTCAGGTATTTTTTCACCCGGTCGAATTTCTAAATGCAAAATCATATCTTTTATCTTTTCATATACCCTTGCGCTTGTACTTATGCTCGTTATTTCATTGATCGCTTTCATGTCAATCTGCCCCCATTGCCAATTTTTACATAATTATATATTAACTGTTTAAATATTTCAATGTTTAAATTATTTGTCTGCTAAACGCTTATAATTATTTAATCTCTCATTGGCATCAATTTCGGCTTTCGCGAACAACTCTTTAGCTTTTTCAGGATACTGCTTTAATAAAGAAGAATATCTTACCTCGCTTAATAAAAATTCCTCAAAACTTGCTGAAGGTTCACCACTGTCCAGAGTAAACGGATTTTTACCTTGTTCTTTCAACATTGGGTTATATCTGTATAATGACCAATAACCGGCCGCTACTGCACGCTTTGCCTGATTTTGTGTTTTACCCATTCCATCTTTAATTCCATGATTAACACAAGGGGCATAAGCAATAATTAAAGAAGGTCCGGGATATGCCTCAGCTTCTAAAATTGCCTTAAGTGTCTGGCTTTGATTTGCACCCATGGCTACTTGTGCAACATAAACATATCCATAGCTCATTACCATCATACCCAAGTCTTTTTTCTTTGTCTTTTTACCAGATGCAGCAAATTTAGCAATGGCAGCAGTCGGTGTTGATTTTGATGACTGACCCCCGGTATTTGAATAAACTTCCGTATCAAATACCAATACATTAATGTCTTCACCTGCCGCAAGCACATGGTCTAACCCGCCGTAACCTATGTCATATGCCCAACCGTCACCGCCGAATATCCAGTTAGATTGTTTGACAAAGACATCCCGTCTTTCATATATTTCTGCATATTCCGGTATTTCTTTGTAATTTTCGAGAGCATTAGCGAGTTTTTCCGCTCTTTCACGAGTTCCCGCCGATATGGCATAACCCTTTACCCATTCTTTCATCACTTCTTTTAATTCTTCATCAGTTACATTCTCAAGGAGAATTTTTACTTTCTTCAGAACAGAATCTCTTATTGTCAATGTACCTATATGCATTCCATAACCATATTCGGCATTATCTTCGAAAAGTGAGAATCCCCAAGCCGGTCCATATCCTCTTTTATCCTTTTTAAACGGAATAGATGGAGCTGAGCCTCCCCATACCGTAGTGCAGCCTGCTGCATTTGAAATAACCATTCTGTCTCCAAACAATTGAGTTACCAGTTTGGCATATGGCGTTTCACCGCAACCGGCACATGCGCCGGAGAATTCAAAATACGGCATTGCAAATTGACTTCCCTTAACTGTGGATTTTTGCTTGTCTGTAACTTCTGTCAGCTCTAATTCCTTTGCATAATTCCACATGTTTACCAACTCATCTTTTTTATCTGACAAACTCCTCATTTCAAGCGCTTTTTCCTTAGCGGGACAAACATCTGCACAGTTACCGCAGCCGGTGCAATCCAAAGCAGACATTGCCATATAAAACTGTTTATCTTTATATCCTATAGCAGTCTTTGTTTCAATTGCTGCAGGTGATGCTTCAACTTGCTCTGCGGATAACAGCATTGGTCTTAACACCGAATGGGGGCAAACAAATGAACATTGATTACATTGAATACATTTCTCTGCACTCCAATAAGGTACATCCACAGCTATTCCACGTTTTTCATACTGAGTTACGTCAGTTGGGTAAGTACCGTCTTCTATTCCGTTAAAAGCACTTACCGGCAAGGAATCTCCTTTTTGCCTGTTCATAGGAATCATGATGTTTTTTACAAATTCAGGTAGTTCATGAACAATATCTTTGCCTTCATCTTTTGATGTTTTCCAGCTGTCAGGCACTTCCACCTTTACAATTGCATTAACTCCGGCATCAATTGCACTATTGTTCATATCAATAACATCTTGTCCTTTTCTTCCATAGCTTTCAATTACTGCCTCTTTTAACAAATTAACTGAATTTTCTAAAGCCATTACATTTGATAATTTAAAAAATGCGGCTTGCATGATCATATTAATTCTATTACCAAGTCCTAAATTTCTTGCAATTTCAACTGCATTTATTACATAAAAATCAGCTTTTTTATCTGCAAGTTTCCTCTTAATTCCGGAAGGCAATTCCTTCTCCAGTTCTTTTTTATCCCAAGTGCAGTTTAATAAGAATACTCCGCCCTCTTTTAAATCATCTACCAAATCATATTGATTTACATAGGCAGGATTATGACAAGCAATAAAATCAGCAGAATTGATTCCATAAGGAGATTGAATTTGATCATCGCCAAATCTTAAATGGGAAATTGTAACTCCTCCTGATTTTTTAGAATCATATGCAAAATATGCCTGTGCATATTTATCAGTGTTATCGCCTATAATTTTTATAGCTGATTTATTGGCACTTACCGTACCGTCTGAACCCAATCCCCAGAATTTACATGCAATTGTACCTGCAGGAGATGGATTGAATTTTTCGTCGTAAGGAACAAGGGATTTATTTGTTACATCATCTACTATTCCCACGGTAAATCCGTCAACAGGATTCTCCTTCTCCAGATTTGCGAAAACTTCCATAACATTTGCAGGTGTAAACTCTTTTGATCCGAGACCATAACGACCTCCGACAATTAAAGGAGTATTTTCTTTTCCATAAAACGCATTTTTAACATCTAAGAAAAGAGGTTCTCCCGAAGCGCCGGGTTCTTTTGTACGATCTAAAACAGCTATGCGTTTTACCGTATCCGGTATTGCTTCTAACATATGTTTTATTGAAAACGGTCTGAATAAATGAACTTCCAACAATCCGTAATTTGAACCGTTTTTATTGAAATATTCAATTGTTTCCCTGATAGTGTCACAGCCTGAGCCCATAGCAATTATTATGTTTTCTGCTTTTGAAGAACCGTAATAATTAAATAATTTATAATCCCTTCCGGTTAGTTTATTAATTTCATCCATGTAATGTTGAATCACTTCCGGAACAGGTTCGTAGAATTTATTTATAGCCTCTCTTGTTTGAAAGAATACATCCGGATTTTGTGTTGTACCGCGAAGAACAGGTCGATTAGAATTCAAAGAATTATTTCTAAACCTTTTTACAGCATCCATATCTACCAATTTAGCCAACTCATCATATTCTAATATTTCTATTTTTTGCATTTCATGGGATGTTCTGAAGCCGTCAAAAAAATGAAGAACAGGAATTCTTGTTTTTATTGCTGACAAATGAGCTATAGAACCTAAGTCCATACATTGCTGTACACTGCTTGATGCCAGCATGGTAAAACCCGTCTGACGCGTTGACATAACATCCTGATGGTCTCCGAAAATACTAAGTGCATTTGAAGCCAATGAACGCGCACTTACATGGAATACTGCCGGTAATAATTCACCTGCTATTTTGTACATATTTGGTATCATTAACAGCAATCCCTGTGAAGCTGTATAGGTTGTTGATAATGCTCCACCCTGTAAGGATCCATGCAAAGCACCGGCAGCACCTCCTTCTGATTGCATTTCCTTTACTACTACTTCGTTACCAAATATATTTTTTACACCGGCAGATGCCCATTCATCAACATGTTCTGCCATTGACGAGGAAGGCGTGATAGGAAATATCGCTGCCATATCTGTAAAGGCATAGGATGCATAAGCCGCTGCCATGTTACCATCCATTGTTTGAGTTTTTCTCTTACTCATTAATTAGCTCCTTTCATTTTTTATAATTTTTGTATTTCATTTAATTGAAAGTTTTATAATGTTTACCATTGTTATCAGACACATATATACCACCGCGGCTCATATAACCACTTCCATCTTCTACGAGGATATATAAATCCGTAATTTCACTAAATTTATTTGTTACTGTATCAATATCATATTTTCCTTTTTTATATTCTATCAATATGTTCTTTAGTTTTAATCCATCAGAATAAGAGCCTTTAAAAGCAGCTCCCGGACCTCCGGAGAATGATATTAAATATATGCCCGTTATTATCTCCTCAATCTCATCTTGAGCCGATTCATTTTGTTCACACGGACTTCCTATAATACCGCCTGTTTTATTTTTTATATTGTCGATTGATATAGAAGCACCAACTACCGATACCCATTCCGGAGATATTTTTTTTATCGCTTCAGCCAATGTGTAATCGATAATATATTCATCCTTCGACTGCCCTAACATAAACTCACTTATCTTTTCATATATGTTAATTGCTTCGAGCTTTTTACCTTTTGGACAGAATCCCCCCACAATAATGCTAAAATTATCTTTAGTGAGTGTTTTTAATAAAAAAGATTCATATGCAATTGTATTCTTCATTTTACTCCCATAATAGTCAGTTCAGCTATATAAAGTATTGATCCTTTACAGCATTCGCCATATTTGTGTTAATTTGCTTCAGATCACCTGGATCTTCTTCATACGATTTTTTAAAAGCTTCAATAGCAGCACGGGCTTCCTGATATGGTCCCGGAACATTAATAATCATAGTTTTATTTACTTCTCCGCAAATTAACTTACTCCACATGTGACCATTTTTCCCATAAAGTTCAGTTGAATATTTTTTGTCTAATATGGAATTCAACGAGGTATGGGTATAATCTTTACACAGTGTTGAACTATATCTATGCCCTCCGCCCGATCCGCCTATTAATATAATCAAATCTGCATTTTTATCTATGTAGCTCTTAACACAATCAGTTATCATATTTTCAACGTCAGATATCGGTTCGTTTCTTATTACTAAGCATTTATTGTTAATACTTAATAAAACTTGCATTATCATAGGACTATCAGTATCTAAAACTATACCTGACCTAAGTTCATCTCCGGTTGGGATAATTACAGCCTTGTTAATCAAATGCTATTCCACCTTTCTCCTTTACATCCGCTTTCCGTATATTCTGGTATAGAATCTATATCAACACTTTGAATTTTTTTTACGGTGGATAAAGAAGTTATATCAGATATGGTTATACCATCTGCTAAAGCTATAGCTTTAATTAAGCCGGTTTCTTCTCTTAATATGTCTTCTTCTTCAATTCCGTAAATGTCCATATCTATTGAAGTCCCTGACACACCAATAATTCTTATTAAACTTTTTAATTTATTTTTCAATATTTCTTCAAGTTGTTGAATGTTTAATCCTTTAACCTGTAACCCGGTAATTTTAACCACAGTTTTATCAACTTGAACTATAACTTTAATATCTTCCTGCATACTATCACTCCATTACTACCATGACGGGAAATCCCCTTCCCGCCATGGTATAAAGATTTATACTTCTACATATTTAACTTGTACTACATCTGTGACATTAAATCTGTGTGGATTATCAATTCCGGGAATAATTTCATGTGCTCTTTCAATTATTTCCTCAGTTGTTAACTCTTCTACATCTGCCTTAATCCATTCCTTGGTACATCCGACGCTTGCTAATTCAGCATAAGCATTTTCTTCTATATTCTCATAATCCGGTTTAATCTTCATATGTCTGGATATAGATAACACTGATGGAGCTGCTCCTATGTCTCTACCCGGCACAGCACCTGCTTGTAATGCATTAATAATTGATTTTGCAAGTTCACTTTTATCAGCCGCAATTACAGGAATATGGCTTTTTAAAAATTTAGCATATTCACCGGAGTTATGCGCCGTTTTACCACATTTCCATTGTCTTCTGGGAACTATACGTCCGTACTCTTCTCCTACAACCATTCCTATGCCGACAGAAATAGTCCAGCCGGTGCCTCCTATTTCCACTTTCCCATCTTTCATAATTTCAACCTGACCTGAAATAGGAAGAAGCAATTCTTCCATATTAATATAATGCATCATTTCAGTTCCTGAGTTGTTATTTCCGGCTCTTCCTGTCAGTACTGCATTATGAATCGGAATCGCTTTGGTATTAGGATTTGGTCCCATAAATAATTTTCTGTCAGGGAATAATTTTTTCCATTGTTTTAAATGAGGTTCTTCTTTTATAAGTTCTTCAGAATATGGTATTTCTACCATTTCAAGATAACCGAAATCTTTATTAATTTTGCCGTAATCAGATGCTGCCATACAAACCATTGCACCGTCCAGCATGATACCATTACTGTTTGTTGTAGTAGCAGTCATATCAAACATATTTAAGCCTGCCGGTCCCGGAATTGTAGCAGCTATTTTTTCACATGCTTCATACATTGTAAGATTACAAGCTTTAACATCTGCATAATCTATAAAAACTGCAGTAACCGGAATATAAATATCATTTAACATTCCTTCAGGAATAACTTTATATTTTAATTTACTCATTTTATACCTCCATTTAATTAATGTTTTCCAATCGATGGTCTTCTATCTACAATGTCCGGACAATCATGAATCAAGATATCTTCTGTAGGATGCAAAATATTAATTGTTTCAAGTATAGCATGAACAGGGTTTCCATCTTTATCAAAACCACGGATTACTGCGCTATGCATAGACTCAGGAATACGAGGAATAACAGCAACTTCGATTTTGTAAACATCTTCCTTCTTGGCTAAATCTTCTACCGCACGTTCAATTCTGCCTGTTCTGTTAGATTGCATCTTAGCAGTCTTTAAATTTTCCAAACCTACAACATCGCATTCTTTATAAACTGAACCCATCATTGCAGCTACAGCCTTCATTTTACGAATGAATTCTGGTAATTTTGTGTGCATTAATTTCATAATACAACCTCCTAGTTTATATTAATTATAGATACACTTCGTATCTATAATTATTTTTTTAATAATATTAATTTATTACCGTAACTTTTATCAGGTTGCCAGGATTTACAGCTAGCTTTGCCATGGTTTCCGGCAAGTCTCGCAATGCAATTTCCTGACTTAGAATAGGCTCTACGTTCAATAGTCCATCGTTAAGATATCCGACTACTTCCTTAAATTCATCATATCCGTATAAAAATGAACCTTTAACTTTTAGTTCTCTTGTTACGACTTGCTGCATTTCTAGATCTATATGCTTAGAGCTAATTCCAATCCATACAGCCGTGCCTCCAAACGCCAGTGCATCTATCCCTTGTTTTACGGTTTCGGTAATTCCAACAGCTTCCGCTACTGATTCAACACCCTTATTATTAGTTGCAGTCATAATAGTTTCATGCAAATTGTTTAATGAAGAATTAATAACTATATCTGCACCCATATTTTTTGCAATTTCTAACCGATAATCACTTAAATCAGAAACAAAGATTCTATTTGGATTTTGCATTTTTGCACAAGCTAAAGCCAATAGGCCGATTGTACCTGCACCTATTATAAGAACATCTTTTCCGCTTAAATCTCCAAGATGCTTTACCGCCCTGTAGGAAACTGCCAACGGCTCCATAAGGCTTCCGACCTTATATGAAATATTATCATTAAGTTTAAAACATACTTTAGATGGTACACAAATATACTCAGCAAACGCTCCGTCAACGTCTAAAACTCCAAAAGCCCTTTTGTTAAGGCACAAATGCATATCTCTCTTTTTGCACATTTCACATTCACCGCAAAAATCCAAAGGGTAAACTGCTACTCTATCACCTGTTTCAAGGTCATTTACACCTTCTCCAAGCTGTATTATTTCACCGGCAAATTCATGTCCCATAATTACAGGCGGAATTCTTCTGCCTGTAATCCCTAAATATCCATGTATGTCACTTCCGCAAATACCACATGCCCTAACCTTTATTTTTACTTCATTACATTTTGGCGATACATCACCTACATCCTTATAAGTCAGAACATTGGGTCCTTCATATATCACAGCTTTCATTTATTTCGCCCCCTTAGTCATGTATTAATTAATTTTTTTCTTAAAATAAGTTTCCTTGTTCATCAAATTCAAAGGATTCAAGTTCACTTAATATTTCTATTTTTTCATTGTTCTTTGCTTCATTCAGCAAGCTCTCGGAAACAAACATTTCACTCATGCTTAATGTATCTTTAATTCTTACAATTCTTAAGTTTTCAGGTTCTTCGGAACATACTGCTCTGATAGCCAGCTGTATTGCACGTTTATCGCTGCTCATAGCAATCGGAATTCTCGCACCTATTATAGCTATAGCAGTTACAGCATTTGCATACATTGCATCTGTCTCTAACTTATCAAAAATTCTTTTTGTAGTTACATCTGAAAGTCCTACACCAAAAGCATTTGATCCGGATTCCTTCGTTGTATCTAAGGTAACAATTTTATTAATTCTTATTTCTTTATTTTTGTAACCAATCATTCCTCTGCCTATTATGTTCGGATCCATACCGTTACCGCTTATGTTTTTTCCTATTTCATCAACAATTAAAACATCAATATCGTTAAAAAGAAACTTAGGAAGTTGTTTCTTGGATCTTATTAACAATTCTGATTCTGATTCTGCAATTTTCTCTGTTGGTATAAATTCAATATGACTGGTTTCGTCATATGCATTTTCTAAAAGACCTACTCCAAATATTATATTTCCATGCTTCAATGCATGTCTCGCGACAGATATTATTCTGGGTGCTGCTTTTCCAAGCCCCATAGCATGTACTACCTGTGCTCCTAAATGGTTTCCCAAGCCTACAGCTATCATTTTATGAAGACCACTTTCTATTTTTCCGTCTATATCCGTATGTGCTTTTATTCTTCCTAAAACTATCACCCCATCAAGTTCACTGGCAATCTTATCATAATATACCTCCAAACCCGTTTCCGTAGTTCCAAGGTTAATAACTTCCATGCTGGCTTTTATTTCTGCTCCTACGTATTCTTCTGTGATACCCAACCCTCTGATAAAATTTGCCTGTCCTTCTGCAATTGCACCTCCATGGCTTCCCATACTTGGAAGTATAATTGGAGTAGCACCTAAATCTTTGATATTACTACATAAAAATTTTACTATATCTTTGAGATTTGCAAGACCACGGCTGCCAACAGTTATACCTATTGTTTGATTTGCTTTTATCGTTCTTTTTATGTCTTCTCTTTGAAATTGTAAGTTAATATGTTTCTCAACATCGTCAATCTTAGTTGTATCAAAAAATTGTTTAATGCGAGCAAATTTAGGAACTTCAATATTATCCAGCATGCTTCCTATAACATCCATTGTATAACACCTTCTTTATTTTTAATAATAATACATATTTCTAAAAAAACTAATCCTATTTTCCG
>DCYG01000020.1 GCA_002331025.1 Firmicutes bacterium UBA2116
TACATATATCATACCATCGCCTCGGCAATGCAAGCGAGCTTGCGCTGCACTCGGCTCAGATATGATATAATAATACCAAAAATCTGAAATAATTCAAGTATTCACTTAAAATAAAGGAGTTGGATATGGCAAATTTAAAAATAGATGACTCTGCAAGGTTAATCGGTAAGCTTAGATTAGGTAACAATGTATACGCTGCACAAGGATCAGTGCTCAGATCTGTTGATGATTCTATCATAATCGAAAATGATACATGGATTCTTGAAAATTCTGTACTTATAGGTACTAAAGAACACCCCTTAAAAGTTGGAAGCAAAACGGTTTTTGGACACAAGTGCATAGCCATAGGCGCAGAGGTAGGTAGACTGTGCGAAATAGGAAACTGTGTAATGTTCCTGCCGAATTCTAAAATCGGTAATATGTGTATTTTCGGCGAAGGTACAATTATACCGGAAGGAATGGTCATACCTGATGAATCCGTAGTTGTGGGAAGACCCGGAAGAATTATAAGAAAACTAACAGACGATGATAAAAATATGATTGCTAAAATGAGAGGTAATAACATTGCATTAAGCAGCTTTGTGGAAAATATTGTTTATTATGAACCAAAGGAAGGTAATACAATGGGAAAATTATATGAATATAACGGCATGAATCCAATCATATCCGAATCAGCTTTCATATATGATTCGGCTGAAATAACCGGAAACGTCAGAATAGGAGATAACTCCATAATTGCATCCGGTGTAAGAATTATCGGAAATTCTCATGGTCCCGTCAGGATAGGAAGCAATGTTCAAATATTAGAAAATTCTGTGCTTCATTTGCTGCCTGACAATGAGCTTGTTATCGAGGACAATGTAATAATCGGACCGGGCTGTATGATACACGGCACAACTATAGGAGCAAACAGCATTGTTGAATCAGGTTCTATAGTATGCGATTACAGCAAATTAGGTAAAAATACATTGGTTAAATCCGGTACACTCATAAAGCAAAGAAGTATTTTTAATGATAATGAAATTTTGGAAGGATACCCGGCAAAGAGCATCGGAATGAATCAGGATATTCAAAGCAAGCCTGCATGGGCAATATAAAAAAGGGCTCTGCCTCTTACTCAAATCATCGGAGGCATTTGGAGCTATAATCAATATTGATGGTGGTTCCGCAGAATTTCCGTAAGCTAAATAATTTAACGAAAAAACAACCAGCAATGTAAGTAATGATATACTGATAATCTTTTTATATTTCATCATAAATCCTCCCAGAATTTATTATACTCAAAGGCTGTTCATTGTTAGCTTAATTGCTATAAAAGCAACTGCTGCTAAAATGATAAAAAATATAAGCCATGACTTTACGATATAAATAACATAATCAGCTAACGCATAATTTTTTCTGTTTTCGTTTAAAAAATCACCTATTAATGACAGACATTCTTCAACCTGTTTTTTATTCATATTTTCAAAAACCACTTTATTTTTTAATAATGTTATTTCTGATTTATCATCTAAATAATTATTTTTGTAACGGTCTATTATTTTAATTATATCATCCCTGTTTTCATCGATTAATTTTTTGTCTATTTCCCTAAATAAATATCTTTTATTTTTATTAAAAAATATAATTCCCGCTGCAAATGAAATTAAAACTACAGGTGTAATAAATTTATAATAAGGACTATCGTAATTATTATTAAAAGCAAAAACAATATGCGAACATGAAAACATTAATACATACCATATCATATTATGATTCTCATATATAAAATTTTTTGCTTTTAAATCCATAATTATAGAGATTGTCATGAAAATTCCAAAGATTATTATAAGCTTTAAATACATGTCATACACGTTAAAAATCCCCCCTTACTTCATGATGTTTTAGTTATCCTGTACTCTTAGACGTATAAATAACTGATAAAATTCTTTTATACTTAATTTAAAGTGCTGGAGCGAACAACATATATGGGTTCACCGTTGCTATAGAGAATTACAACATCGTGATTGCGATCTTTACTTAATTCATTCGGTTTAAGGGAAGTCATTTGTAGAAATACATCTATGCTGCCTGTGTCGTCAACTAATTTAGCACTTAAATATTTTTCCTTGTTAGGCATTAAATAGTTTGATTCAATATCAGCTAATTTTTCGGGAATAATTTTGTTTTCTTTAATATTTTTCAGATGTCCTTTTATTACAAAATGTTTTACAGCATCTGATTTATTTTCGCCCGGTATATCTTCCCTTGCTGTCTTTTCCATTTCGGCTATAGTGCCTTCATATATTTTAGTATTTTCAGCTTTGGCATTTTCTTTCCATAATTCATTTGTTGCACTTAAATAATCTTCATATATTTCATTTGGAATAATCATCATGGATATTGTAGACATTGTACGATTATTTCTGCTTACTCTTAAATGGTCATTGCCTACCCTTTTATTCCAATAAGAACTGTTATTATAATTTTTTTCATCGAGATAATACTCAAGCAATTTATTTAATTCTTTGTCTAATCCTTTTTTGTTTCCATAGAAAATACCCGCAAGGTCAAATTGCTTCGGCAGCTCATTATGAAAAAACTCATCAACCTGTTCAGATGATAGGGTCTTAGGCAAATACCAGATTAAGTTCAGAAGCCTATGATTGTTTCTGACTTGAGAACTGATTCCAAATGTTACATTATCATCATTTTTTAAGGTTGTAATATTATTTTTTACATCAGGAAAGTTTATTGAATCATCAATAGTGCTGCTGTCTTCTACATACATACTTATTCCCTGCTCAGCTAATACTCCTTCTATGTCTTCAGTAGTTAAAGGAAATTGATATTTTTTTTCGTCTACGGCATTCCTTCCTGATACAATTACTACGATAGCTGCTATAACCAAAACCGATATGATAATCCAAAGTGATGTCCCTTTATTCTTTAAAACATTATTCATTGTTTCCCCCTCACAATTATTTCATATCTTACAAATTCATAACATAAGTATCTTGATTACTTATTGTTCTATATCTATAAAATCAAATTTATCTTTTGCTTCTTCAACAGAGCTGAAAAGGGTAACTTCTGACATTAATTCCTTCTTTTCGTGCTCTCTCCTATTTCCCGAAAACGCTATAAACTCTTTCATACAATTCGCTGCTTTAAATATATTCTTGTTTTTATCAATATAACATATAGGTGCTTCTAAATCGTCTATGTCACTTGTGCCTCCTACTGTTCCAAAGTATCCCTCTTGATTATCCCTTGCAAAAATATCGATTCTAGGGACAGCATAAAAATTGATTTCCGGAACGCAATCATCAAATATGAAAAACACTTTGTTATTTTGCTCTAACTTTAAATATTTATCTTTATACTTTGACGGCATACTGCATACAGTTGTTCCCGCTTGCATTATTTCTTTTGGATTTCCGGCTTCATCTGTTGAAAAAATGACTACACATCCACGTTGGGTTTGCATATCTATATAGCTTTTCATTACTTCTCCTAAATGTTTTTATAAATTCTACTGTATATTTCTTTTAGATACCAATGCTTGGTTGAATTCCACCAATTTTATTTGTTCATTTTCAATTAATTTAACTAAATCCTTTGCTTCGGCAAATAAAAGGACTCCGTAGGTTTTTACACCATGCTCTTCTGCATAATTTAATGCCGTTTGATAAAATTCGTTTTTCCATGGTCTGCGTTCAATTACATCTACCGCTTCTTTTCTGTCTATAACGTATTGCAGCAAGCTTTTATAATGAAGTTCATATGCCTGTGCTTTCAGCGGTTTATCACTGTTTCCCGAACCGACAGGATTGACAAGCCATTTTAAAAGCGAAAAAGCTCTATACTTTTCTTCAACACCATCATCCGGATGAACTTCATTACTGCTGAGCAATTGAATACCTATCAAGCCCATAACTTCCTTATCCGGTAAATCTGTTCGTATTCCTGCCCACATAAATTGAATCTCAGGATATTTTGACTCTAAATTGTCCAATTCCTCCATGGTCAAATCATTTTCAAAGGTAATTCCTGCAGAAACATAGGAAACAGGATTTAATTGCTTAACGTGATTTAAAACTCGTTCTTTTTTTTCATCAGTATATTTCTTTTCTCTGTTTGGACGTTGAATATCCCAAAACATAAAAATACTATCATAGCTGTCTTGGTTGGTAGCGTATATTTCACCGCGTTTTATTTTGGAACTCACTCTATAATCTTCATCCGTAAAAATATTTCTATATCTATAACTTATTTCATATGCTCCAAATCCTTTTCTTTCAACATATACACCACCTACAGTATATCCGGGCATATTTAATTCTTTAATTGCTTTCATATCAAAATCAATATCTTTATCGTATTTGCCGACTGACACCTGAGAAGGATTATAATAAAGGCTGTCAACAAGCGGTGATATTATGAAAAATACTATAAACACTAATGACAGCATTAAGGCAACTGAAGTTAATACTACTTTATTTAATCTTTTGTTTACGCTCTTTTTGAGCTTTATAGTTTCATCGGTATTTTTTTCAACCTCAGGCAGCTCGGTTAAATCCGCAAAGTCTTCATCCATAATATCCGATAAATATTCCCCTATCGCTTCGTATTTTTCCATATCCTGTTCTATGATGAGCTTTTCTTCTTCGGATGCCGAGCCATTTTTATATCGCTCCAATAATTCTTTATATTTCATTTTTACCCTCCAACTTAATTTTTAATTTTTTTCTGGCTCTGAAAAGAAGTGTCTTTGCAGAACCTGTTGTCATTCCTGTAGTTTTACAAATTTCATTAAGGGTAAAGTCACAATAATAATAAAGGATAAGAATTTCACTATACGTTTGGTGAAGATTTATAACCTGATTATATAGATGCTTTTTATCTTCGCTCTCTATTAATCTGTCTAAAGGCGTTATCGCTGAGGTTAGTGCGTCTTCTAATCCTTCGGTATTACTGTATTCTTTATCTTTTCTTGCATAATCAATGAATAGATTTTTACAAACTCTGAAAAGCCAATATTTTATATATGTTACATTATCATCGAGTGACAATATGGCTTTAAAGAATGTTTCACTGGTCAAATCCTGTGCCAAATGATAATCCTTGCACAATGAAAAGGCATAAAGATAAAGTTCTCTATGGTATTTAATATATAATGTTTCCAGCTGGTCGTTGAACACAGAGACACCCCTTTCACCTAATAAACGAAATATCAGGGTTTAGGTTACACTCTAATTTTTATTTTTCGATATATGAAACTAATCTATTTTATTTTTTTCCTTTTTATCCATATACTCTTCAAAATCCTTAAGTGCATCAAAAGTACCTTGGTGTACAGCTCCTTTCACAACCATAAATAGTACAAAAATGCTTATTAGGGCAAAAATAATTTCCATATTACTTCCTCATCTCGTAAATTTAATTTATATTTATGACCGCAGCCCCGTTTCATCGTCACCCTCGTCATTTTGTTCATCCTTTAATAATTGTTCTATTTTCTTTTTTAATTCTTCAATCTCATCACCTTGATTAATAAAGCTTTTGGCTATAATAGCTAATATCAGAGAAATTAAAACAATAATTGCCCATATATTAGTAAATATGAGTCCTCCAAAGAAAAAAATAACAATTAAGCATATTACGAAGCATGTTATAAATATTGCAATAAAATCCTTCATTTTGTCAGCTCCTTTCTGATAATCCTATATAATTTCAAGCTTCTGTCCCCCAATAAAAATTTGTTGATTCTATTTATGTCCGTACGCGTTTTTAATTACTGTTAAATAATCCTCTTTTGTCATTGGTCTTGGATTACTTTCAGTTGAAATATTTTTGACTGACATTTCTGCTATTTTTTCAAAATCATCGGTGTTAACATTTAAGCTTGAAAATAACGGAAGATTAACATCAACAGCCAATTTCTTAACTGCTTCAACTGCTTTTTTTGCTCCTTCTGATTCACTGTTAAAATTTAATCCCATTGCTTTGGCAAGTCTGGCATATCTTTCAACCGAATATTCCATGTTGTATTCCATAACATGAGGAAGGAATATTGCATTACAAACTCCATGTGGCAAATCATAAACTCCCCCTAATGATTCTGCTATACAATGAACTGAAGCTACATCAGAATGACTGAATGCAATTCCTGCAAGCATACTACCCAAAAGCATTGCACTTCTTGCTTCAAGATTACTGCCATCATTAACAGCTGTTACAAGATTATTGTAAATTAATTCTGTTGCGTATAATGCTAAAGCATCACTTATGGGCTCTGCACATGTTGCAGTGTATGCTTCTATTGCATGAGTTAATGCATCCATGCCTGTTGAAGCAGTAATATGTGCCGGTAGTGATAGTGTAAGTTCGGGATCGCAAATTGCTATCTTTGCCGCTGTGTATTGACTTTTAACAGTCATTTTATAATTGTTTTCCGTATCTGTTATAACCGAAGAAAAAGTAAGCTCACTGCCTGTACCGGATGTCGTAGGTATTGTTATTAAAAGCGGCAGCGGTTTTGTTGCGGCTGTTTTTCCCTCATATTCTTTTATTTTGTCTCCATTGTGAGCTATCAGTACTCCGACAGATTTCGCACAATCTATCGGGCTTCCCCCACCTATTGCAATAATAGAATCTGCACCAAATTCTCTTGCTGCTTTTGCTCCATCTTCAACATTTACGTCCTTTGGATTTGGTTCAACACCATCATAAACTATGTAATTAATATTATTCTGCTTTAGCAGTGCAGTTATTTTATCTAATATACCCGCATTCCTTACACCTTTATCCGTAATAATTATTGGTCTCTCCCCATCGTTTAACTTCAACTCATCAATTAAAGAAGCAATACATTTGGGCCCGTACACAATCTTTGTAGGCAAAGTGAAACTAAATGGTAAAGAAAAATTATTCATAAAAACCTCCTGAAAAAAATATTATCTTTATTTTAACATAATTTTCAAAGTATTAATAGAATAAAAACAAGCAATCTAATATTTGCTTTTAACCAATAAATAAGTTACAAATATCAGTCCGTAACTCATCATTTTTTTAATCAAATCATCTGAATTATTTTAATTCTCATGATAACAATGCTATATAACAGGGTATAATAGCTTTATGTTACGATTTTGATTCGAGGAGATTATCATGAAAACAAAGGATATGCTGTTTAATAAAATTTCATCAATATACGGGCTTTTTTTTAATATTCAGGCTAGAAATTTTACAACTATTTTTACGAATATTAAAGATGAATTGGATTTATCAAATTATAAAAATATAATAGACATAGGTTGTGGCACCGGAGCTTTATGCAATGTGCTTTATGAAAAGGACTTATCTGTGACGGGAATTGATCCCGCAAAAAGAATGATTGAAACAGCAAAAAAGAAATCAAAAAACAAAGAAATTGAATTCATAGAAGCAAATGTACTGACGGGTCTGCCCTTTGAAAATAAAAGCTTTGATGTTTCCATATCTTCCTTTGTTGCTCACGGTCTTAATAAAAATGAACGGCAAATAATGTATGATGAAATGAAAAGAATTACAAAGCATTTAGTTATAATTTATGATTATAATGAACATCGGGGGCTAATTACCGATATAGCGGAATGGCTTGAAGGCGGTGACTATTTTAATTTTATTAAAACGATAAAACAAGAACTGAATGAGAAATTCAATGATGTTAAAATAGTTAAAGCCAATATACGCTCGAATTTATATGTTGCTAAATTGTGACATTTAACTTAGTATCAAATAGTCCACAATGTTTCTGTACTGAGTGCTATTTGAACAATACTTAATACAATAAACTGTACTGTTGCTAAATACCATTCTCTTAGAATAATCACTTGCAATACCATACAAATAAGAAGTATACTCCCCATAATTAAAGAAAGACTGCGTGGATTATCCTTTTTAAGAAAACTAAATATAAAAGCTATAATATTTCCTATACCAAATACTATAATTGATATAATGCCGGGGATTAGCCAACTGTCAAATGGAAGAACAGATAAAAATTCCTTTGGAAATTCTTCTGCAAATATCCCATACCTCGAGATTATCATCAAAACCCCTATAATAATAAAAGTTAATGCTAATAGCAAATCATAAATCCTTAATGATATTAAATTTACTTTCTCTTTCAAATTTATATATTCCTCCCATGATATTATAAAATACACTATATAATAAATAAAACTATACAAAATGCCCTATACCTACTAATATAGGTAAAATAAATGATTTTTCAGCTCTTAATTTTTCCATTTAATTTTTTTCCCCTAATTTTAACAGTAACCAATTACTCTGTTATTTTAATTTCTGATCCTGATGCGTATATTATCTTGTTGTCTACTGTTTGACGGCAAGTTGCGGTAATATTGTCTCCAATGCTAATGTCCGGTCCACCTTTGTTGTTGTCATATAATTGAATTTCTGCTAACCCATCCCGGATTATATCTCCGATAATCAATAAATCTTTTTCTCTCATTTTTATGTCGTTTAAAGTTAGTATAACCGCTTTGTCCCTAACTTTTATATCTGTAATGCAGCCTTGGATAATAAAATTCTTGCCGCTTGTATCCATCATATTACGATTTATATTTAAATCTTCTGCTTTTTCTACAATTGCATCTGTTTCTGTTATATTGCATATAAAGCTATGATGAACTTCAAGGATATTATTTTTAATTGGTCGTTTTGATAATAAAACAAACTGATTTTCATTAACCACTACACCCATATTATAATCATATTCATCAGAAGAGAATAAGAATATCTTATTTAAACTATTTTTATTAATATAATAATAATCACTATATTTTATAACAGAATTTTCATCTGTCTTATCAACTGACACTATTACAAAATCATTTCTGTTATCAATTAAGCGAACTACCTCACCATCATTTAGTGCAAATAAATTTTTATATACTTCATCCGCTTCAGAAACTTTTACCCCAACTGTAGCGCCATTCTCTGTTATTTTGCAAATCAAGTCATGACTGACTTCAGTATTTCGTGTTGTCATATTGAATCCGTCAGTTGATAATATGAACTCATTTTCATTTGCTTTTGATTTTACTATATAATCATACCTGTCTGAAGAAAGTAAATGAATTTTGACCGGTGATTTTTTATTAATATAGTAATAGCCAGTAGAAATATGCTCATAATTTTCTTTATTTTTTGTAACGGCAACTATAACAAATTCATCATCTTTGCAATCATACTCCAAATATTGATTTTCTTCCACCTTAAACATGTTTTTGTAGCTATCTTCCAATGAAATAATTTCAGTAATTACTTCTCCGGGTCCTGCACCCATACCATGATTATAAACTAAATAATAGCCTGATGTTTTGAACCTTCCCCTCCCAAATAAAGAATGATTGGTTAATTCATCGAATAAATCATTTGTTTCTGAAAACCAAACAGAAAATATATTTTTCTCACCATAAATAGTAGGAAAGTCCTTCTCATACTCTTTATCAATATATATCTTGCCCGTCGGACCAAATACTTCATTTTCAAAGGGATCAATTCTATAGTATCCTTCACATTCTATTTCTCCCGCAAATCTTATAATTATGCCTCCTAAATCGGTCTTGTTTACATAATCTACTATTAATCCGCACACACGGTCCTTAACATTTACCGTATCATCTAAATCATTTGTTTCAAATTCTTTTCCCTCATACATAACTGTACCGATTTCATCTGTTAATTCTATAGAATCTATAAACAGATAGAAATAATCATCCATTCTGTCTATTTTTACCCTCACCTTGTAGATACCCAGTTTATCAGGTAAATCCTTAACCTTTTTCAGGCTGTCGTAAGCTAAGGAATAATTCTCTCTTTCTGCGTATTTATCCGCTATTATTTCCAAGCTTTCCTTGTCGGGGATAAAAGTTAGTGTAGAATAACTCCTGTGCTCATAAATTATGTACGAACCATCAGTGATTATTTCACCGGTTAAATACTCTGTTCTGTCAATTTTAGGACTTTCTTCATCAACTATTTCAGGTTCGGAAATATTTTTATCCGATATATCGTCTGCTATATCAGGATAGGAAATATTTTGCTCAGATGTATCACCTTTCATTAAATTTGATTCTTCTTTTATTGCCGGATTATTGCAACCACATAATAATACAATTGTAATTATAATTAAAATAGCGTACACTAATTTTTTCATATATCCTCCCGGATAACCCTATAAAGTTTCAAGACTTTATCCCCCTATAATATTCATAAAACTCAAAAAACTATTATCCTTATTTTAACATAATTTTCAAAGTAATAATAGAATAAAAACAAGTAATCTAATATTTGCTTTTAACCAATAAATAAGTTACAATAATATTTGTTGATTTTAAATAAGGAATAGGTTAGGTGAAAAATGGAACTTTGGGATGTATATGATATTAATCGGAATAAAACAGATAAAACCATGTGTCGCGGAGATGCTTTCGAAGAAAATTGCTATCATTTGGTTGTACATATTTGTATTTTTAATTCTAAGGGTGAAATGCTGATTCAGCAAAGACAGCCCTTCAAAAAAGGCTGGTCTGATATGTGGGATGTAACTGTAGGCGGAAGTGCCATACAAGGCGATGACAGTCAAAGTGCTGCTGAAAGAGAGCTGCTTGAGGAAATAGGATTAAAAATAGATTTAACAAATATCAGGCCTCATATTACAGTTAACTTTAGCAAGGGTTTTGATGATTATTATCTGATTGAGCAAGATGTCGATATCAATGAGCTGTCACTTCAGTATGAAGAAGTTCAGAAGGTTAAGTGGGCAACCAAAGAAGAAATATTCTCTATGATAGATGACGGACAATTTATACCATATTATAAAAGCTTAATACAGCTGCTTTTTGATAATCGAAAACAATACGGTTCAATTAAAATTGATTAGCTGAACAGATGACCCAAATCTCTGTCTTGGTTCAGTCGCTTATACTGTAAGTGAAAACACTAAAAAGTTCAGGCTCCTGTCTGACTGTACTATATTTACTTATAAATTCTATAAGAAATTTTTTATGTGGGTCATAATTTATATCTTTTGCATTAACAGGGCATCTTTTTATACAACTGCAGCACCTTATGCATTTAAAAATATCAATACTTTTATTATCATATTTATCAATGGCACCCATAGGGCAATGCATTGAACATATGCCGCAGTTAATGCAGCTTTCATCAGTATCTATCATCACCGGTTCGTATACCATGCCCTTTCTGTACGGATAATTGCCTTTTACGGTTAATTTTTGTGGGAATCTATCAATACTGTTTATTTTCTCGTTGATATCCATACCAAATTTATAGGCAATATTTAAATCACTGTCGTCGGGTCTTCCTGTTGCTATCTTTTCTGTATAGGAATGCTCTCCGATAAAAGCTCCGCCGGCAATGCCAATAAAACCTCTTCCCTCAAAAATATCCTTTAATTCTAAAAGAGCGTCATCATAAGCACGGTTTCCATAAACTACAATAAGAACCGCATATGCATTATTCCCATGAATTTTTTCTGAAAAATATTCAGATAAAAACTCCGGTACTCTTCCGGCATATACGGGTACTCCAATAATTACTACGTCATTTTCTTTGAAATTTAAACTGTTTATCCTGTTTTTAGGCAGAGTAATATCATATTCCTTCACATCATCATAAAAGCCTTTAGCTATTGATTTAATTACTTTTTTAGTTGTATACGTCGCACTGAAATATAGCAAGTTTAAATTCCTCTTCATAAATTAAATAACCTTCATTCTTAAATGCAATAAGCGATAGCCCTTTGAGACCAGTAAAAAAATTTTTCTTTTTTGCTATCAATTAATGATATTTTAACAAAATTTTAGACTTCTGTCAAAATTTCTAAGTTTCAAGTTAAATATATAAAATTTTAGCTTCTAATTTAGATTGTAAGGATACACTATAAGTTTCAATATCTGGTAACTTTTCCGTCCGCATCGGTTATTTTTACATGGTTGCCTGCCTCTGTGTATTCGTATGCGATTATTAATCCATCCGGGGATTGTCATAGGCTGTCAAAGAAAATATTATATAGTCATAATATGAATTATTTTAAAAACAACTTATTTTTACAAATACTAATTGACTTTAATGAAAATACTTATATAATATTATATATAAACAAATTATATTAAATATAATTATATTGGAGTGTTTTCGTGGATAAAATATCATTTACATTAACAAAAAATGAACAGGAAGTCATGGAAGTTTTGTGGTCACAGGACAAGGGATTGTCACGCTCTGAAATTATTGACCTTTCTAAGGGGAGCTCATGGAAAAAAAGCTCTATTCATATTTTATTGAACAGCTTACTTGAAAAAGGAGCAGTTAAGGTTGACGGTTACACAAGAACCGGGAAGAATTATGGTCGTACTTATACTGCTGCGGTTACACAGGACGAATATCAGGTAATGCTGATTAAGCAGGGAATGCCTTATCTTAATTCAAAATCTGACGCAATAACAAATATTGTTTCTGCACTTATTACGGAAGATATTGATGATGAAACTCTCGGTAAGCTGGAGGCAATCCTTCAGGCAAAAAGGGACGAGAAAAAATGATAATTACCGTTTTTTCATTTGTTACATCTTTGATATTATTCAACATATATATCTTTTTAATTGCTGTTATCCGGCCGCGTAATATTTTTTTATTTCGTTTCGGTATTATTCCTGTAATACTTTTAATAGCAGCATGTATTTTTCGTCTAATCTTTTTTGTTGAATTACCCTTTACTAGGGTACTGCGCTCGGAAGTTATTTATCCTGCAATTCTGGATTTTTTTACAGCAGAAATCTTTGAAATGCATGTTTATGAATTATTGTTTGCTGTGTGGATAGCCGGCAGTATATATTACCTGCAGAAATATATACGTCAGTTGATTTTTCTTAACAAGCTTGCAAACTCTCTTATAGAAACACAGGACGAGCGCATAATTTCATGCATGAATGAAATTACAACAGAAAGCAATAAGAATACTAAGGTTAAAATTGTACAATCCAATGAAATTTCTGTACCTATGATTGCCGGATTTTTCAAGCCGGTTATTTATCTTCCGTATACTAATTTTACGGATGTGGATTTAAAAAATATACTCATGCATGAATGGATTCATTTCTTACATAAGGATGCATGGACAAAGCTCTTTGTAAACTTAATCAGTGTAGTATTCTGGTGGAATCCTTTTGTTCATATTTTGAAAAATGAATTGAGTCAGACACTTGAGCTTCGCTGCGATTTAAGTATTATTTCCCGGATGGAGCATGAAAATCACTTAATTTATTTAGAAAGTATTATAAAAGTCATTAAGTATGCAAATAACAAAAGTCTGCATAAACTACGTTCTGCTGTGGGCATCACCCAGTTGGTTTCTATAAGCGGAAATGAAAATATGACTCAAAGATTTGAGCTTATATTGAATTATCTCTCATGTAAAAAAAGAAATATGCTGTCGTCTGTTATAGTTTGTGCTTTTATTTTACTGTCTGTTGTTGCTTCATATGGATTTGTTGTACAACCCGCTCATATCGCTCCTGAGGTAACAGAACATGATGATGTCTACATAATTACTCCTGAAACATCATACTTGGTACAAAATGAGGATGGTACTTATTCTGTATACATAGACAATAATTATATGGGTACTATTGAAAATAGATACGATGAACAATTTTCATCATTGCCTGTTAAATAATTTTTCATAAAGGAGGTGCATTATATGAAATTAAAAAAATCTTTTGCTCGCTTTTTATCACTTACGTTGCTTATGGTGACTGCCTTGTTAAGTACGGGATATACAGCATATGCTCAGAAAATAAATATTGACAGTGCAAGCGGAGATGTTGTTATATTTGCCGAAGAAACACAGTGGTATTTTCGTACCGTAGACGGAAGAATACAAAAACGTTTATGGTCAATTACGTGGGGCAAATGGCTTACGGAGTGGGAATTTGTATAACAACCAAAAAATCACCAAGCAAAAAATTTATTGCTTGGTGATTTTTTATTTAACTTTCTAAATAAATTAAATGAGTACCAAAAATGTCCAGAGAGAACCGTCCCCTCTGGTTTTTTATCCTAATTTGTCGCCGTTTTGGACAGTTCTTTCGGGTTGAATTAAAACGACTCCGTCTTTGGAGTAGGTTCCTAAGACAAGGACCTCCGACATAAAATCGGCAATTTGTCTTGGTGGGAAGTTTACAACGGCAAGAACCTGTTTTCCGATCAGATCGTTAATTTCATACAAGTCGGTAATCTGAGCACTGGACTTTTTAACTCCCATTTCTTCTCCGAAATCGACGTACAGCTTATAAGCCGGTCGTCTTGCCTTCTCGAAAACCTCCGCCTTTATAATTTCTCCCACTCTTATATCTACTTTTGCAAAATCATCAAATGTAATCATTATTTTATCTCTCCAATTACTGTGGTTATTTATGCTTTATGAATGTTCCGTCTCTTAATTCACTGAATGCATGATTTAATTCTTCTTTCGTATTCATAACAATAGGACCGCCCCATGCAATGGGTTCCTTCAAGGGCTTTGCAGCATACAGGAAAAATCTTATTTCCGAATCCTCTGTCTTTGCTTTAAATATATCGCCTTCAGAAAATAAAACGGCTCTTTTACTTTTATATTTAGTATTTAAGCTGCCAAAGAATCCTTCTCCTTCGACTATATAAATAAATACTGTGTCCTCAGGATTTACATTGAACTCCCACTCTGAATTATTCTTCATCTGTACGTCAAGATACGTCATCTTAACGTAATCTCCATAAACAGAGCTTGTTTTATCCTTGTAGTTGCCGGAAATAACCTTAATGGTATTATCTCCTTCAACGACAGTGGGAACCATGCCATCAGTGATGTCACAATACTTCGGTTCTGCCATTTTAAATTCTTTCGGCATATTGAGCCAAAGCTGTGCACCTAACATCCTGTCTGATGCTTTCGGCATCTCCTGATGCATTATACCGCTTCCTGCGGTCATCCATTGACAGCATCCGTCTAATATGCTGCCCTTGTTACCCAAGCTGTCACCATGCTCTATATTGCCGTTTATTAAATATGTTATCGTTTCAATTCCTCTGTGAGGGTGCCACGGAAATCCCTTTATGTAATCCTCAGGGTTAACTGAATCAAAGGCATCAAACATTAAAAACGGGTCGAAATCCTCAACGTCATTATGTCCTAAAACTCTGACTAACTTTACTCCCGCACCGTCTACAGCCCTGCTTCCGGTTACAACTTTTTTTACTTCTTTTATAGCCATAATTCCTCCGATATAATTTTATTGATATAAATTATACCCTAAAATCAATCTTCAAAGCATCTTTTCGTCCTTTTTGTCTCTCAGCATTAGCTTGTTTACAGTTTCTTTTACATCCGCATCATTTTCCAGCACATCATACATTGCACCTACTATGGGCATATCTACGTTTAATTTTTTGGAAAGCTCATATGCTGCATATGTGGTAGGTATCCCTTCCACTACCATGCCGATTTTTTTAATTGCTTCGTCTTTTTTTAATCCCTGACCTATGAGATTTCCGGCATTATAATTTCTCGAATGCTTGCTGGTACACGTTACTATCAAATCTCCTATGCCTGTTAAGCCGTAAAACGTATGTACATCGGCACCCATAGCAATGCCTAATCGTGCTATTTCAACTATACCTCTGTTAATTAAGGCTGCCTTTGCGTTGTCACCGTACCCTATACCGTCTGATATACCGGCTCCAAGAGCTATAATGTTTTTTAATGCTCCTCCAAGCTCTGCTCCTATTACATCTTCATTGGTATAAACTCTGAAATAAGATGACATAAAGGTATCCTGAATTTCTTCCGATATTTTCTTGTCATCACATGCTACGGTTATAGCCGTCGGCAAAGAGAGCCCCACTTCCTCTGCATGGGATGGACCGGATAATACCGCAAAGGTACAATCGGTTGTTTCTTCCTTTACTATGTCCGAAACCAAGCATAGTGTTCCTATTTCAATACCTTTTGAAGCATTTATAATTATTTTATCTTTTTTAAATTCTGTATCGATTTGCTTCAGAACGCTCCTGATTTTTTGTGTGGGCGTTACTATTAAAAGCATCTCCGCATCCTTTACGGCTTCGTTTATATTTGAAGTAAATATAATATTATCGGGAATTTGAATTTTAGGAAGATATTTTTTATTGACTCTTTCCCTGTTCAATTCTATGCATTGGTTTTCATCTCTCAGCCATACGGTAACCTGATGACCGTTTTCCGATAAAAGCTTCGCAAGAGCTGTTCCCCAGCTTCCCCCGCCAAGCAGCGTAATTTTTCTGTTCAACACATCATCTCCTATATCTTTCTTTCTGTTCCATTCATTATTCTTTTAATATTATCCTTATGTCGATATATGGACATTCCTGCTACGAATAAGCAGAATATGAAAAATGCTAAATCAAAGGGTTTTGTAAATATGATTGCAACAACCGGTGCCAATGCCATTCCGGATACCGACCCCAAAGATACCATTCTTGTTATAGCTATAATTATTATTCCTAACAGAACACAGGTTAAGGCTAATTTAACATCAATCATCAATACTACACCTATGGTTGTAGCAACACCCTTACCACCTTTAAAGCCTAATAATGCCGGCCAGTTATGCCCGATTATTACAAAGGCTCCTGCTAAATAAGCTCCTGTATCGGCTCCGATATTTTTCCCGATTACAACTGCAATTACTCCTTTTAATACATCTCCCAATAAAACCATTGCACCTATTTTCTTGCCGAATGTTCTTAATGCGTTTGTTGCTCCTGCGCTTCCGCTTCCGTAATCTCTCACGTCTTTTTTTGTAAAAATCTTACCTAATATATAGGCAGTTGAAATGTTTCCTAATAAATATGATATGATTGCGATAATAAAATATTTCATGGTCCCTCCTGTGGCAATAGATTTGCGATTGATTGTCTGTTGATTAGCAATAGAATGGCGATTGATAAAAACTTTTAAATATCGATTTATACGATACTATGTACATAAAATTCAATTGCCTCTCCATTGCTTATCTATTGCTAATCCATTGCTATAGTTTCTTTTCGTTTTTGCTTCTGAATTCTATTACAATCGGTGTTCCCTTGTATTCAAAGGATTCACGTATTTTGTTTTCTAAATACCTTTCGTATGAAAAGTGAACTATGGTGCTGTCATTTACAAATACTAAAAACTTAGGCGGATTTACCGCAACCTGAGTAGCGTAATAAATTTTTAATCTTTTGCCTTTAACTGTTCTCGGTTGATTCATGAGGACGGCTTCCGTCAAAATGTCATTTAATACACCTGTTGAAACTCTTAGATTTCTAAAGTTATATACTTCATCAACCGCATCTAAAACCTTATTGACTCTTTGACCGGTCAGGGCTGATACGGTTAAAATAGGAGCATATGTTGCATAAGCAAGAGCCTTTCTTACATCCTCCTGGAATTCTTTAAATGTACTGTTGTCTTTTTCAATTAAGTCCCACTTATTTACAACGATAATCATACCCTTATTATTTTCGTGAGAATAACCTGCTATCCTTATATCCTGTTCCGTTACACCCTTATCGGCATCTATTACAAGCAGACATACATCTGCCCGTTCAACGGCGGTAAATGCTCTAAGGACGCTATATTTCTCAACATTTTCCAAAACCTTGCTCTTCTTTCTTATACCTGCTGTGTCAATGATGGTATATTTTTGTCTGTTGATTTCAAATTTAGTATCTATGGCATCCCTTGTAGTTCCCGGGATATCGCTTACAATAACTCTGTCCTCGCCTATAATCTTATTTATAATTGATGATTTGCCTGCATTCGGCTTACCGATTACGGCAATTTTTATACTGTCATCCTCTTCGCCTGTGTTCATGGTTTCATCAAATCTGAATATAATTTCATCGAGTAAATCACCTATACCTAATGCTTCTGATGAAGATATGGATACGGGATCGCCTATTCCTAAATTATAAAATTCATAAATATTGTCGTTATTAACAAACTTATCCATTTTATTAACAACCAAAATTACTTCTTTTTTTGCTTTCCTCAACATCTGAGCAACCTCTGTATCTGCTGCCGTAACGCCTTCCTTGCCGTCAACCATAAACAATACAACATCGGCCATTTCGATTGCAACCTCTGCCTGCACTCTCATCTGAGCAAAAATTGTATCTGTTGTATCCGGTTCTATACCTCCTGTATCAATTAATGTAAAATGGTTGTCAAGCCATTCGCATTCGGCATAGATTCTGTCCCTGGTTACTCCGGGAGTGTCCTCTACTATCGATATTCTCTTTCCTGCTATTCTATTAAAAAGTGTTGATTTCCCTACGTTAGGTCTTCCTACAATCGTAACTATCGGCTTCGCCATTATATCCTCCGTTATTTGGTAATCAAATCCAGCAAGCTTGCACCGTCAACTTCACATACAGCCACTTCCGCATTTAATTCCCTCTCTAAATCTTCTATTGTTAAATCGTCAAGCATAACATTGTTGTCATTAATCATATTCTTAGGAATTATTATATTTTTATAATTATTATCCTTTAATTGCTCTATAATATCCTTACCTGTTGTTAACCCGGATACTGTTATTCTTTCTCCGAAAAAATTATTTTTAATTTTTACTACATTAATTTTAACAGGTATTGATTTCATAATTTTTTCTGATATTTCTGTCAGCAATTCATAAGCGGCAACCCCGGTAACAAATGTAATTTCCTCTGCAACAGGTTTGCTTCCTTTGTATTCATCTATCAAATCTTCAATTTGCTGCCTGAATAATCTGCACATTCCTATGCCGTTTTCAAGCTGGTCAAAATCCTCGTAGCTTTCATATGACGGAAAATCATGCATGCTTTGTATATAAAACTCATCTGCTATGAATATAAATCTCGTTCCCAATTTTTTCAGGAGCTCTTCCTGAATTTCGGTTACGTGTCTTACTACATCTGCGGAGCTTTCTTTATCAAAGGGATTTAATTCTATCAATCTTTCCCTGAATTTAGTCAATCCTACAGGAACTACCGCAACACTCCTTAAACCCGGATGAAGTGAGGATAAATCATTGATTGTCTTACTTAGCTGTTCTCCGTCATTTACATCTCTGACCAGTACTATCTGACAATCCACAGTTATTCCCGCATCAATTAATTTTTTCAAATATTTTAAAATGTCTATATCCTTATCGTTGCCCATCATGTATTTTCTAAGCTCTGAATCCGTAGTGTGAACCGAAACCTTAATAGGGCTTATTCTGTATTTTACGATTCTGTCTATTTCATCCTCCGTCAAGTTGGTTAATGTTATAAAATTTCCGTAAAGAAATGATAGTCTCGTATCGTCATCCTTTAAATAAAGAGTTTTTCTCATACCCTTAGGCATCTGATCTATGAAACAAAAAATACATTTATTTGAACACACCTTAATGTTATCCATCAAAGGGTTTTCAAATACTATTCCGATATCCTCATCGTATTCCTTTTCTATTTCGAGCTCCCAGATTTCACCGTTTTGTTTTTTTACTTCAAACAAAACAAAATCATCCGATATTTGATACTTATAATCTATATAATCCTTTATGCTGCAGTTATTCACCGAAATAAGCTCATCGCCGGGCTCAAGCTCAAGCTCTTCGGCAATGGAGTTTTTTAAAACCTTAATTATAATATTTTTCATGTTGCGTCCTTATATATTTTTCCTCAATCTGTAGGTTTTTGAAAAAGTTCATCATATTATAACATAATTATTTCAATAACTGCAATGTATTTTTAAACACAGTAACATTTATGCAGAGTAATCATATGACATATTTTTCATTGTATTTTTATCAATTTTTGGTATAATGTGATTATATTAAAATATAAAGAGGTATGGTATGCAATTTAAAGATTACAAATATGTGCGACCCGAATATGAATACATCAAATCTCAATACATGGATCTATTGAGTAAATTTAACGATTCAAAGAATGCAGAAGAACAATACGGCTGTTTGCAAAAGATAAACGAACTTCAGAAGGAAACCGATACTATGGCTCAGCTTGTATTGATAAGAAATTCCATTAATACTGCCGATGAGTTCTACGACAAGGAAAATGAATACATAGATATGACGATGCCGAGGCTTCACGGGCTCAGAGTTGAGTTTTATAAGGCGTTATTAAATTCTGAATTTAAGGAAGAATTAAAAGAAAAAACTAAACCTCAGCTATTTATTTTGGCTGAAATGGAAATAAGGACATTTTCTGAAGAGGTTGTTCCTCTCATGCAGGAGGAAAACAAACTTGCCAGCGAATATTCCAAATTAATATCATCCGCTAAAATTGAATACGACGGAAAGGTGCTTAATTTATCTCAAATGCTTCCATACATGGAATCTATGAGCAGAAGCGTAAGGAAGGAATCTTATGAGAAATGGAGCAGCTTTTTTAAAGAAAATGAAGATAAATTTGATGCAATATACGATAAATTAGTTAAGGTGAGAAATGAAATTGCCGTAAAGCTCGGATTTAAGAACTATGTTGAATTGGGATACCTCAGAATGTGCAGATCTGATTACAACAAAGATGACGTAAAAAATTTCAGAGATCATGTTTTAAAATACATAGTTCCTTTATCGAATGATTTACGAGATAAGCAGGCTAAAAGAATAAAAGCGGATGATTTTAAATATTACGACATCCCGTTAAATTTCATGACAGGAAACCCTGCTCCTAAAGGTGATAAACCATGGATTATGGAAAAAACGAAAAAAATGTATGAAGAGCTTTCTCCTGAAACCGGTGAGTTCATCAATATAATGCTTGAAAGAGATTTATTTGACCTTGAAACAAAGCCAAATAAACAAGCTGGCGGCTACTGCACATTCTTACATAAATACAAATCACCGTTCATCTTTGCCAACTTCAATGGTACACAGGATGATGTAACCGTGGTAACCCACGAAGCCGGTCATGCATTCCAGACGTATCAGAGCAGAAACTTAGATGTGCCTGAATACAGCTTCCCTACCTATGAAGCATGTGAAATACATTCTATGGGTATGGAATTTATAACATGGCCATGGATGGAATTGTTCTTTGAAAATGATACGGAAAAATTTAAATATTTTCACTTGGCGGATTCACTTAACTTCATACCGTATGGAGTAACCGTTGATGAGTTTCAGCATATAGTTTATGAAAATCCGGATATGACTCCTGATGAAAGAAAAGCTGCGTGGAGAAGGACGGAAATGAAATACACGCCATACAAGGATTATGGAGACAATGATTTCTTAGATAAAGGAACCTATTGGTTTAAACAGGGACATATATTTTCCAGTCCCTTCTACTATATCGATTATACCTTGGCACAAATATGCGCATATCAGTATTGGATAAAATTTAATGAAGACAGAGAAAAGGCATGGGAGGATTACAACAGCATATGTAAGGTTGGAGGAAGCCAATCCTTCCTTGAAATAGTTGAAACGGGAAATTTAAAAAGCCCGTTTGAAGAAAGCACTATCAATACAGTATCTTCACACATAAAGAGTTATCTGGACAGTATAGATGATTTAGAGCTATAACATATATAAATTTAATAGGCTCTTGACCGGGGGGAATTTTTCAGCAGTTCAAGCAGTAGAATGCATCAAATCTGTTTTACTTCCAACAGTTGCTATATGTCAAAGGATTCGCAGGCTTCATCACAAATTTGTTCGCTCCCTTTGGTCGCGCAAATTTGGATTGCGCTGCATTAGGTCTACCATCCATTTGTTCATCGCTGCCGCTCGAACAAATGGTGGTAGCACCATAAAAAAAAGCCAGCATATGGCTTTTTCTTTAGTATCTATTAATCCTGTTGTGGAGCTTCTACTGGACAAACACTTGCACATGCTCCGCAATCGATACAAGTTGCTGGATCAATTACATATATATCATCACCGGCAGTGATTGCTCCTACCGGGCATTCTGGTTCGCATGCTCCGCAGCTGATGCATGCATCTGTAATAATATATGACATTTATTTCACCTCCCCCAACATTTATCAATACATATTTTAACACTATTTGTACTTATTTTAAAGTACTTTTTATATTAAATGTAAAATATTTTTATTATTATACAGCATTTATTGTTAAATTTACTACAAATATCAGTATTTTCAGTACTCATGCGTAAATTTAATCTTCCAGCTCTTTTAATTCTTCTAAATTTATATCCTCGTGTCTTTGTTTTAACACGCCTTCTTCAATAACTTTCAGGCTTGAACCGTCAATATCTTCTATTTCTACCGTTCCATCAGGTTTATTGGTACTAACTCTTGCAGTTTTAAACAATGGATTAATATCTAATACTATACCTGTTCTGTTGCTTCCTATGATTGAAACTCTGTCTCCCACATCAGGCAATTCTCTTATGTTTTCTTCATATACCTGGTGCTCATAATTTAAGCAGCACATTAATCGAGAGCATATTCCTGATATTTTAGCAGGGTTAAGTGATAGCTTCTGTTCCTTTGCCATTTTAATCGACACAGGATAAAATTCACCTAAAAAGGATGAACAGCACATTGGTCTTCCGCAGGGTCCGAGACCTCCGATCATCTTAGCTTCGTCTCTGACTCCTATCTGTCTTAATTCTATTCTTGTTCTGAATATTGAGGCCAGATCCTTAACAAGCTCTCTGAAATCAATTCTGCCGTCGGCAGTAAAATAAAAGATAACCTTATTGTTATCAAAGGTATATTCTATATCAACAAGCTTCATTTCCAATCCATGCTCTTCTATTTTTTTTAAGCATAAATTGAATGCATCTTTTTCTTTTTCTTTATTTTCCTGATTAATTCTTATGTCTTCTTCTGTTGCCAGCCGCAAAACCTTTTTCAACGGTGAAATTATGTCATCTTCCTTCACCATTTTCGGACCAACAACCACCTGACCGTATTCAATCCCCCTGATTGTTTCTACTATTACGAAGTCTCCTTCATTTATCCACTTTTTATCAGGATCAAAATAGTATATTTTACCGGCTTTTTTGAATCTGATGCCTACTACCTTTATCATCTAAATTCCTCCTGAATCCTTAAAAGCATATTATCTACCGCTAACTTATAGTTGACATTGCTCTTTAGATTTTCGCTTGTTTGCTGCAAGTATTCAATGATATTCGAATTATTTTTTATCGATTCTCCATGCATTTTACCAAGCTGTTTAAAATCTTTATTAATGATTAATTCTTCCATATTATTTTTGATGAACATTATATCTCTGACCCATGTCATCATAATTTCAATTATTGAATCTATATTATCTTTTTGTTCTTCAAAGTAATTTTCTAAGTCATATATTATTTCCGAATCAGAGTTTATGATTTTATCGAACAATTTAATTATTTCTTCTCTGAATTTCAATAGATTGTCTTTTCCTGAGACTATATTTATTGCTTTGTTTAATATACCCTTTGAATAAAATGCCGCTAATTCAGCAATTTCTTCCGATATATTATAATTATCCGTCAGATGGGATTTAATTGTCTCCTTGCTGACGTTTTTCAGCTTTATATGCTGACATCTTGAAACAATCGTTGTCAATAACAAATTGGAATTGGTTGTTAACAATATTATAACTGAATCCTTAGGCGGCTCTTCCAATGTTTTTAAAAACGTGTTAGCTGCCTGAGGCGTCATTTCCTGAGCCTCTTTTATTATATATATTTTCTTGTTTGCCTCATATGGCTTTTTATAAATTGAATTTATTAATTCATCTATGTCTTCGCGTTTTATCGTCGTTTCTTCAATGTTTATCACATGTAAATCAGGATGATTTTCTGAGTTTACCTTTAAACAGTTCTGACATTTGTTGCAGGGAATATCATTCTTATTTTTGCAAAGCAAAGCTTGGGCAAATACTAACGCTAAATCATACTTGCCCATGCCTTTTGGTCCTTCAAATATATAACAGTGGGATATCTGATTGTTATTAATTGAATTTATTAAAGATTTTTTGATTTCATCTTGGCCTGCTATATGGCTGAAATGCATTTTATCACCTAAATCTTTTCGAATCTTTCTACATTAGTTACAAAAACAACTGCCCCTCCAACTGTTACTTCTATAGTTTGAGGTAAATACCCGCCAACTGTGCTAAAGGAACTCGGAGGTATAGCTGCCGTAATTTTCTTTTTTGTTTTGCATATTCTCCTGATTATTTCAATTTCTTCATCCACTCTGTCGTCTTCAACCAATGATATTATGGTTGTATTGCCTGAGCTCAAAAAACCTCCGGTAGATGACATTTTTGTTGATGAAAAACCATTTTCTCTCAAAGCGGAAATCAGTTTATTTGCATCATCATTTTGTACTATGGCAGTTATTGATTTCATAAGATCCTCCTATATTGAAATAATTATATTTTTAATCTCATTAAAAATTTCGTCGATAGTTCTTTCAGCATTAATTGTTTTGATTTCAGGGCAAGACAAAGCAAGCTTTTTATACCCTTCATAGACCTGTTTATGAAAGCTGATACTTTCATTTTCAAGGCGGTCTCCGCCATCAATGTTCAACTTTCTTCTCAATCCCTTCTCCGGATTAACATCCAATAGCAAGACTAAGTCAGGTCGTAAATCTGCAGTTGCAAATTTATTTATATTTTTGATTTCTTCAATACCTAAGCCTCTGCCAATGCCTTGATACACCAAGCTTGAATAAACAAATCTTTCGCTTATTACAATTTTGCCATGTTGAAGCCAAGGAATTATTTTTTCAGTTACCAGCTGTGCTCTTGCCGCAGCATAAAGCAAAGCTTCTGTTCTGTAGTTCATTTCAGTATTATTGTTGTCTAAAATAAGTTCCCTGATTTTTTCGCTTATTTTAGTTCCGCCCGGTTCTCTGGTAAATTCTATTTCTCTGCCCTGTTCGGAAAAGTATTTACCTATTTTTTTAGCCATGGTGCTTTTGCCGGAACCGTCCGGACCTTCTAATACTATAAAGATTCCTCTCATTTAACAACTCTCACTTGATTGTATTTGTTTACTCCATTAACGTTTATGCTGTTTTCAAGCATTACTTTAACGTAATCAACTGTTTCCTGCTGAATTATTTCGCCGGGACAAACCAAAGGAATTCCCGGAGGATATGGAATAATAAATTCAGCGGCTGTTCTGCCGATTGCTTCATCCATATCAATCAATTCATTTACGGCATAAAATGCCTTTCTCATTTTTCTTTCGTGCTGCAGTTGAGGAAATGCCTCTATTTGGATTATTTCTCTCTTTTCCTTGCTTTGACTTTCCTCTAAATATATTTCTTTTACTGCATCAAATAATCTGTCTATATCTTCTATTTCATCAGTTGCTGTAATATATCCTACAGTATACTGTAAATCTGCAAATTCCATTTGAATTTTATATTTATATCTCAGAATTTCCTGAAGCTCCGTTCCTGTAATGCCAAGCTCACTCATACTTATTACCGCTCTTGTGGCATCAAAGTCGTAGCAACCTTCACTGATTATAAAATCATCTTCCAAAACATTTATACCCATGTTTCTGAGCTCAAGAGTTCTTTTCTTGAATACCTCTATATTTCTTTTCAATCTTTCTTCTCCGTACTGGTTCATCCAGTGCACCGCATTTTCTATAGATGCCATAAGTATATATGACGGTGAAGTTGTCTGAAGCATTCTCAGCATAGATTCAATATTTGCCATGTCAACCCTGTCAGAGCACACATGCAATATAGAACCTTGAGTCATACAAGGAAGAGTTTTGTGTGTACTTTGTGTAACTATATCAGCTCCTGAGCTTTCAGCCGAAGGAGGCAACAAATCCTTGCAAAAATGCAGATGTGAGCCGTGCGCTTCATCAATCATAAGTATTTTGCCATACTTATGAACTATTTCTGCTGCTTTTTTCACATCAAAGCATATACCGTAAAATGTCGGATAAGTTAAAACCACCATTTTGACGTCAGGATTGTCTATTAACATTTGCTCTAATTTTTCCAAGCTGATACTGAAATTTAATCCATATTTCTTGTTAAATTCAGGATATAAATAGTATAACTTTAAATCTCCTAATATACAAGCATTATAAACGGATTTGTGACAGTCTCTCTGCACAATAATCTTATCACCGGGGTTTGTACATGCCATTATAGCCGATATAATTCCGCAAGATGTTCCGTTAACGACCATATAAGATCTTTTAGCGCCATATGATTTTGATATATAGTTCATGGCATCCTTTAAAAATCCTGTTGGGAAATGTAAATTGTCTGTACCTAAAGTTTCAGTAATGTCATAAAAATTCAGATTATTACCTATTTCATCTAAAATTCCAAGTTTACCTTTATGACCAGGCATGTGAAAATTTGTATCTACTTCGCTTCGATACTGTTTAATCCCCGAAATAATATTCAGTTTATCCATTGTTTATCTCCCGTTAAAACTAAATAAATTGTTAAATTTATTGTTGTATATTGGGATTAGTGCTCATCTCCTTTTTTATAATTTACTGCTTTTTGCAGTTATTTTTCTGCTGTTTCTTTTTCTTGAAATGCTCTTTGTTGTGTGCACAGTTTCTATGATTAAAACAATCATTATAGAAAATACCGTGGCTGCAATTGAAAAAAGAACGATATATTCTAACCACATATTATCACCTCTTTAATAACATTAAAGCAATTAACACTATTATATTACAGTAATAAAATGTTGTCCAATAAAAAATTTTACAGCAAAACTATTATATACTATAAAAAAATTTTTATTATTAATATAGCAACAAAACCGGGTATTCCTAAAATACCTAGAATTAAAGCCGTTATTTCGTTCACTGCAATGTGCAATCCAAAATATTGTCCAAAATAATTGAAAATAATTAAAAAAACTGCTCCCAATATAGAATTCAATACCATTTTACCTAAAAACTTCAGCGGTTTCACAAAAATCCAGGAAACCATAAATACCAACATTATTCCTGCGGAATAAGCTAATACTATACCTATATCTGCTCCCACTTCAGACCCCCCCATTATACCTTTTTTTAATATTATGAAGTTGTCCCTGTTTTTATGCAAGATGATAACATTTCATACATTACATTACTATTAAGATATTGTCAATAAAAAATTTAAAAATCCTATCCCTTTCAGCTATAATTTGTTTCATCATCATTATTTTCATCAGGTACACCCTTTGTAACATCATCTTCATCAGATTTTCTTGATAATTTAAGCTTATACTTTATAGAGTCTGGAATATTCATATATTTGTTTATCAACAATGCTATAACTATCCCTACGGACGTATCCAATATTCTGTTAATCGTATACAAAAGATACCCTTCTACATGATTAGCTGATGTTAATAAAACCAAATAGACAACACAGCATATTACGACAGAGTTTTTCAACCCTAATGATACGCATATCTCAATTAGAATTATAACTCCTATAGGTATGATAAAAATTAATATGTTTTCATAGCCGAAGGTGCTTATAAGAAAAAGTACAAAAGCACCTGCTATACCCCCTATTATTGTACCTATTATTCTTTCGGTACCTTTTCTGAATGAATCCACTATAGTATTTTGCATGCAAATAACCGCAGCAATACATGCCATAAGAGCATTTTCTCTGTCCAGAAGTTCAAATAGTAATAAGCAAAGGAATACTGATGTTGATGTTTTTATATTTCGCATTCCTATCCTTGGAAAATTCATAAATATCCTCCGAATAAGCAATTAATCAATACAATATAACATATATGCTTTAATGTTATCAAATAATATATTAAAATACAATCAATACGTTACATAAACGTTATATAAAAATATTTTACTTAAATTATTAAATGTATTATAATATATAAGGAAAAATTAATAAATAATTATTTAAGGAGAAAAAGATGGATAGAATGGTCGGAACTGTTGTCAGAGGTATAAGGGCTCCTATTGTAAAAACTGGTGATAATATAGCTCAAATAGCCGTTGATTCAGTATTAAAAGCTTCGAAGCTTGATGGCTTTTCTTTGAAGGATAGGGATATATTGGCAATAACCGAATCCGTAGTAGCCAGAAGCCAGGGCAACTATGCCGGAATCGATGATATTGCTTATGATGTAAAAAATAAATTTAATTGCGATACAATTGGTTTGATATTTCCAATACTCAGCAGAAACAGATTTGCCATATGCTTAAAAGGTATTGCCAAATCATTTAAAAAAGTTTATTTGCAATTTAGTTATCCTTCAGATGAGGTTGGTAATTCTTTTGTAACTTATGATGCACTTGATACTGCGGATATTAACCCGTGGACTGATATACTTACGGAAAAAGAATTCAGAAATCATTTTGAAAACACAAATCATATATTTACAGGAATAGATTATATAAAATATTACTCCGATATAATAAAAGAAAGTGGTGCTGAAGCAGAGGTTATTTTGGCAAATAACCCTGTAAGCATATTAAAATATACCGACTCTGTCTTAGTTTGCGATATTCATACAAGACAAAGAAGTAAGAGATTACTTAAAAATGCCGGAGCAAAGGTTGTTTATGGATTAGATGATATTTTATCTTCATCGGTAAACGGAAGCGGTTATAACGAAGAGTACGGGTTATTAGGATCAAACAAGGCAACGGAGGATTCAGTTAAGCTGTTCCCGAGAGATTGCAAAAGCTTAGTAGATAAAATACAAAAAATACTTCTCGATGAAACAGGTAAAGACATAGAAGTTATGGTTTACGGTGACGGAGCATTTAAAGACCCTGTGGGTAAAATTTGGGAGCTTGCAGATCCTGTTGTTTCACCGGGATACACAGAAGGTTTATCCGGCACACCGAATGAGCTTAAATTGAAATATCTTGCGGACAATCAGTTTAAGGACTTGTCAGGAGACGAATTAAAGGCAGCAATCACTAAATCTATTGAAAACAAAGACGATAATTTAAAAAGCAGTATGGAAGCTCAGGGAACAACACCAAGAAGATTAACCGATTTAATCGGTTCTCTGTGTGATTTAACGTCAGGAAGCGGCGACAAAGGAACTCCGATTATTTATATACAAGGATACTTTGATAATTATTCTGTTTAAAAAAATTAAACGGGACAGTTTTTTTCATTGTGTTTGTTCAACGAAAAGAACTGTCCCTTTTGTTTACTTTAGATCCTTAAAGCTATACTGATTTATTAAATTCTGTTTGCAATTCCAAAGTTCTGCGGAAAGATCCACATAATAGCTGTGAGGATTAATAAATCTTTTTACCTCACCCCATAAATTATCGACTTGATTTTTGCAATATTTTTTAATCTCATGGATGTTTCTGCTTTCATACACACATTCTCCGTTTATAAAAATAGGAACTTGTAGATTTTTTACATAAAAGTTAGTTACCCTCTTCTTTTTCCATACATGTATTTCATCAAAAATTGTATATGGCTTAGAATCGTCAATCGTTTCATGGGATAATGTTATAACATCCGCTATCGGATTATTTGTATCTCTGTCATATAAGCGCCATGCTTTTTTATATCCGGGGTTGGTAATTTTTTCTTCGTTTTCTGATATTTTAATTTTCGGAATTATTTCTCCGCCTCTTTCAACAGCTACAAGCTTGTATACACACCCAAATACCGGCTCTGATTTAGCGGTTATCAACCTTTCTCCCACACCAAATGAATCTATTTTAGCACCTTGATCCAATAAATCTGTAATAATGAATTCGTCTAAGCTGTTTGAAGCCACAATATTACAATCCTTCAAACCTGCATCATCAAGCATTCGTCTGCATTTTTTACTTAGATATGCTATATCACCGCTATCTAATCTAACACCCTTTAACCTTTTCCCCATCGGTTCAAGAACTTCTTTTGATACCTTAATAGCATTCGGGATACCGCTTTTTATTACATTGTACGTATCAATCAATAATGTACAGCTATCAGGGTAATTCTCAGCATAAACCTTGAATGCCTCGTATTCACTTTCAAACATTTGTACCCATGAATGTGCCATAGTACCGAGAGCCGGTACTTCAAATACTTCATCGGCAAGAGTGGTTGCAGTACCCACAACTCCTCCTATATATGCCGCTCTTGCTCCATATATGGCCCCATCATATCCCTGACTTCTCCTTGCGCCAAATTCCATGATAGGTTTTCCTTTTGCAGCTCTGACGATTCGATTTGCTTTAGTAGCTATCAGGCTTTGATGATTTATAGTTAACAGAAGCATTGTTTCAATAAGCTGTGCATCGATTGTTTTCGCTCTTACTGTTAATAACGGCTCACCCGGAAATACCGGAGTACCTTCAGGTATGGCATATATATCGCCTGAAAATTTAAAATCTTTTAAATATTCAAGAAATTCATCCTTAAATAAATTTTTGCTTCTTAAATATTCAATATCATCATCCGTGAATTTTAATTCTTTAATATATTGAATAACCTGAGCTAATCCTGCAACTATTGAAAATCCTGCTCCGTCAGGATTCTTTCTGAAAAACATATCAAAATAAACAATATCATCCTTCATACCGTTGGCAAAGTATCCGTTAGCCATGGTAAGCTCATAGAAATCCATCAGCATTGATAGCTTTCTGTCACCTAAATTATTATACATTTATGTCTCCTGCTATTTAATATTTTCCACAACTTCAATACCGTTTATATGCATGTTATACAATGCAAACAGATTCATCAGCTCTCCGTCATGACTTCCACCATCATAAGTTTCAACTGAATTTATAGGCACTATAACTCTTTTGTTTTTATTATTTTCATTAAAATACGCTTTTAAACTTAATGCAAACTGCATAACACAAATATCGGTCACACAGCCTGTAATTATGTAGTTATCAATTTCACCTTCATTTTTTTTGAGCCATTTCTGAAATTCATCGCTGACAAACCCATTAGTACTGTTTTTGTTTATATAAACAGTTCCAAATTCCTCTGAATATTCGGTTATTAATTCAGGTATTAGCTCCGCTTCTTCTGTTCCGATAACGCAGTGCTTAGGATAACTTCTAAATTCCTGAGCATCCTCTTCATGAGCATCTAAAAAAAATACCTTTTTATACCCATGAAGCTTCTCATTTAGTTCAGAAATATTATTTACTATAGATGCAACTCTTGGAGAAGACATTATACCGGAATGTACAAAACCGACAATCATGTCAACTACGAACAAAGAAGTTCTGTCTTTATTCAAGGAATGCAATTCTATTGTTTTTCCCCTGATTTCCTTTTCCATAGCTTCTAAAGCTTTCATTTTTAACCCTCATACTTATTTTTTGATTGTGTCACTCCCATTATAGTGTCATTTATATTATTTGTCAAAATTAATATAAAAATCACATACTTTACCTTTTGCATTAAAAAAAAGAGGAGATCTTTCTCTAACGCTCCAAAATGACACATATCATTCCGGACCCAGTGAAAGATCTCACATATGCACTTACAGTATAAGCGACCGACGCCAAATCGGAGATTTGGGTCGTCTGCTTTCACTTCCAGCATAAGCGACCGACACCAAATCGGAGATTTGGGTCGTCTGCTTAATTTGTTAAGCCAAGTTCTCTTTAATTGCTTTCTATTACTGTTAAGTCGCCTCTGATTGATTTTGTAGGACATTTCTGTACACATACCATACAGTGTGTACATTTATCATAATCAACCTTAGCTAAATTATCCTTAACATGAATTGCATCAAATTCACAATTCTTTTCGCATATTTTACATCCGATACATCCAACTGTACAAACATCCTTAACGGCTTTTCCAAAATCTTTGTTGTTGCATGCTACGATAACATTGTTTTTATATGGCACCCAAGTAATTACAGCCTTTGGACACTCTTCTAAACATTTACCGCATGATGTACATTTTTCTTTATCTATGATAGCTAAGCCGTCAACTATTTCAATAGCATCAAAATCGCACACAACCTTACAGTTTCCATAACCTAAGCAACCTTTGTCACATGATTTATCTCCGCCTTGAATTGCTGCCGCCGCTTTACAATCCTTAACACCTTCATACTCAAATTTCTTTTTTGCCACACTGTCACAGCCCTGACATATTACGTGAGCAACTTTTTTATCTGTTTCACCTGCCGTTGTACCCATTATTGCTGCAATTTGTTCGTGCTTTTCCTTATTTGCAACAGGACATGCATTGGCAGGAGCCTTTCCTTCTGCTATTGCATTTGCCAAACCATCACAGCCCGGAAAACCGCAGGCACCACAGTTAGCACCCGGAAGTATATTTCTTACTTCAATTACTTTTTGATCAACTTCTACATGAAATATCTTTGAAGCTACAGCCAGCAATGCTCCTGCTAAAACACCTAACCCGCCTAAAACTCCAACTGCTTTTATTATAACCATGTTCTATTTTCCTCCTATATTTTTAATCCTGAAAAACCAAGGAATGCAATAGACATTAAGCCTGCAGCTACTAAAGCAATAGATGAACCCTTCAAAGCTTCCGGAACATCTGCAGTGTCAATTTTTTCTCTAACTCCGGCAAATAATACAATTGCTAACAAGAATCCTGCTGATGTTCCAACAGAATTTACCATTGCTTCAACGAAGTTATATTCCTTTGTTATGTTTAATATTACAACTCCTAAAACAGCACAATTTGTTGTAATTAAAGGCAGAAACACACCTAAAGCTTGATAAAGTCCAGGGCTTGACTTTTTAAGAAACATTTCTACGAATTGTACCAATGCTGCAATAACTAAAATAAAAGCTATTGTTTGTAAATATTCTAATCCAAAGTTTTCTAATATTGTCTTTTGTATTATATAAGTTATAACAGCTGCTAATGTTATAACGAAAATAACTGCTATACCCATTCCTACAGATGTATCAATTTTCTTTGAAACTCCAAGGAAAGGACACACTCCTAAGAACTGCATAAATATAATATTGTTTACTATAAATGATGTTACAAATAAACTAAATAATTCCATCTCATATACCTCCTATGCCTTCTTTTTTCTTGTTAAGAAGTTAACAAGACCTATAAGCAATCCTAATGCTATAAACGCCCCCGGAGGCTGAACAAATATCAAAACAGGTTGATACCACTCTCCAAGAATTTGAAATCCAAAGATAGTACCGTTACCTATCAACTCTCTTATAATACTTAATACAGTTATAGCAAATGTAAATCCTAATCCCATGCCAACTCCATCTAACACGGATGACATTAAACCGTTTTTTGATGCAAAAGATTCTGCTCTGCCAAGAATCAAACAGTTAACAACTATAAGAGGTATAAAAACTCCAAGAGCTTTATATAAATCAAAAATATACGCATGCATTAATAAATCTATAATAGTAACAAATGTTGCGATTATTATTATAAAAGCAGGTATTCTTACTTCATCAGGTATTACTTTACGCAATAAAGAAATTACCACATTTGAACCAACCAATACGGCTGTAACTGCTAAACCCATACCTATTCCGTTAAAAGCTGATGTTGTAATAGCCAATGCCGAACACATACCCAGCAGTTGAACAAAAATAGGATTTTCTTTTAAAAAACCGTTTTTAAATACATCAAAATTATTCATCGCTACCTCCTATTTATTCAAATATTGACTATAAATATTAACAGCATTACTTACTGCACTTGTAAATGATTTCGAAGAAATTGTAGCACCTGATATCATAGTATAATCACTATCACTAAATTCAGCACTTGCATCAACTCCGGTGAATTGATCCTTAAAGTCAGGCTCTGCAACTTTTGTACCAAGACCGGCTGTCTCTAATATCTGAGTTACAGCAATTCCGGTTATTTTACCTTCAGGTGAAACACCTATAAACAATTCAATATCTCCGCCGAATCCGGCAACTGTACTCAATGTCTTTATAGCATATCCCATTTGATTGCCCGAGCCATCAACAGGAACCATTAAATCAACAAATTTTCCGTTTTCAGCTTTTATTGTATCAATCAAAGCTGTGTCTTCATACGGCAAAAATGTATCGGAGCCTGGCATAACCATTTCTAATACGGCAGGATCCAAACTTGCTTTTAATTCAACTTCAGCGATCTTATCTTTTGTAAAGTCATTGGTGAAAGCTAATACTCCTGCTGCAATAGCGGAGATTAAACATAGTATACCACCTAATCGAACTATATTATTATTTTTCATTTTTTTGCACCTCCTGCTACACCAAATACTTTAGGAACAGCATATTTGTTTAACATTGGTGTTATAATGTTCATAAGCAATATTGAATATGATACTCCTTCAGGGTATCCGCCTATTTTTCTGATAAGCATCGTAAGAATACCTACACAAATTGCATATATTACTTTACCCTTATCAGTAATAGGACTTGTAGCATAATCCGTAGCCATAAAGAATGCTCCCAGCATTAATCCGCCGCCAAACAAATGATATGCAACCATACCTGCACCGTCAGTAATCAAAGCTATTACAGCGACTGTACCAATATATACCACAGGAATTATCCATTTGATCGTTCCCCTGTATATTAAGTAAATTCCGCCTAAAATAATTAGTATTGCTGATGTTTCACCTAAAACTCCGGGAATTCCGCCAAGTAACATATCTAATACCGAAGGAAGCTGACCTGATGCACTGCCTTTTATTATAGCCAACGGAGTCGCTGAAGCTACAGCATCTGTAGCAGGATCTATAAATCCGCTTGTTAAATATGGTGAATATGATGCAACTAAAAACGCTCTGCCTGCTAAGGCAGGGTTCATAAAGTTAAATCCGATACCCCCGAATATTTGTTTCACTATTGCGATTGCAAATGCAGAACCAATTGCTGCCACCCACCAAGGAGCAGTTGAAGGTAAGTTAAAAGCTAATAAAATTCCGGTAACCACTGCGCTTAAATCAGTTACAGTAATCGGTCGTTTCATGATTTTTTGACATACATACTCAGTAACAACTGCTGATATCACTGCTGATATCACTAAAATCATCGAGTTGAATCCAAAATAAAATATACTTGCAACTAGAGCCGGTAATAAGGCAATAATAACATCAAGCATTAAACTTTGAGTTGATTCAGCGTCTCTGACATGTGGTGACGATGAAGCAATCAATCTATTTTCCATCTGTTTTTCCTCCTATTTAACCTTTTTTCGTCTTGCTAAAATTTCTTTTTTTGCAACACTGATAGTTTCTTTTAATGGTCTCTTAGCCGGACAAATATAAGAACAACCACCACATTCTATACAATCTGCCGCATGGAATTCATCAGCACTGTCAAAGTCTCTTAATATTGAATATCTGCTAATTCTGTATGGTTGTAAGTAAACAGGGCATATATCTGAACATCTTCCGCACATTATACAGTTTTGTGATTCCGGAAGATTAGCTTCTTTTTTGTTAAATACCAATATACCGGACGTTCCTTTTATAACAGGAACTTCATCTGAGAACTGTGCTATGCCCATCATAGGACCACCGTTTATTATCTTGCCGGGCTCTTCTTTATATCCACCGCATTGTTCAATAACATCTTTAAACGATGTACCAATTCTTACATAAAGGTTTTTAGGATTATTAACTGCACTTCCTGCTACTGTTACAACTCTTTGAATTAAAGGCATACCGGTCTTGATTGCATTACCTATTGTAGCAACTGTACCTGCGTTATCTACAACACAACCAACTTCCATCGGAAGTCCGCCTGAAGGTACTACTCGTCCTGTTATTGCCTGTATTAATCTTTTTTCATCACCTTGAGGATATTTAACTTCCAAAGGTGCTACTTCTATACCTTCTGCATTTGCAACTGCTTCTTTCATAACCTCAATTGCATCAGGTTTGTTCTTTTCAATACCAATGTAAGCTTTACTTACTCCCAGTGCTTTCATTATGGCTTTAATACCTATAAGTATAAGCTCAGGCTGTTCAAGCATAGTTCTGTGGTCAGCTGTTAAGTACGGTTCACATTCAGCTCCGTTCACCAACAAAACATCAATCGGCTTGTCCGGAGGAGGACTTAGCTTAACATGAGTTGGGAATGTTGCTCCTCCCATACCAGCCATACCTGCTTCTTTAATAATAGCTAAAATTTGTTCTTTAGTAAGATCTTCCACATTACCCTTAGGTTGTACAGATTCATGCACTTCAAAATTACCGTCAGATTCTATAACGATACAATTTACCTTTGCTCCTCCCGGTACATAATGTGGTTCGATTTTCTTTACAGTTCCGGAAACGCTTGAATGTACCGGCACTGACATAAAGGCTTTAGACTCTCCTATTTTTTGTCCAACTTTTACTGTATCTCCAACAGCTACTAATGGGTCGCAGGGTGCTCCAATATGTTGTGACATAGGTATAACAACAATTTTGGGGTCAACTGCATTTTCAATAGGCACATTTTGAGTATGCTTGTTTGTAGGAGGATGTACACCGCCCTTAAATGTAAACAATTTTGTGCTCATATTTTCACCTCTTGTTTTAATTGTTTTATATAATTTACTATATAAAAAGTTATTTAATAATCAAACATATCGATTATAACAGAAAATATTCAATTTTTAAACACCTTTTTTAATATTTTATTAAATTTTATCATTAATTTTGTTAAATAGCAAGCAATGTGTAAAGATTCCATTATTTAGTATTGTTAATAATCAGACATAGTTTTCATATTTTCACTAACATATTCCTTTATCCAAAGCAGGATATCATTGCTCTTTATATCTGTTTCTTCAAGTATATTTCTTAATTCCAGAGTGCTTAACACAAATGACTTTTCGTCAGTTATATATTTGTATAATAATTCACAATTATCTAAGGAATTGATAATAGTAATAATAGTATCCCCCATATTTCCTATCGGCGCTCTGTCAATATTATCCCTTTCAAAAGTACATTCAACCGTAGTCCCTTTACCAACCTCAGAATTAATATTAAAGTAACCGTTACACCTTTCGCATGCCTCTTTTAACAGCGGTATGCCAAGTCCTACCTTCCTTGTTGCCCTTGTGGTATAAAAGGGGTCAGCCACTCTTTTTATGGTATCATAACTCATTCCATGACCATTGTCCTTTAAAATTATTTTTATTAAATTGTTATTCTTGCTTTCTTCAATTATTATTTCAATTAATTTTGCTCCCGAACTAACGCTGTTCATAGCTATATCAAGTATGTGCATTGATATTTCTTTCATATATCCTCCAATACATTCCAAATTATAGTAGACTTTTTCATCATTCATGAAAAAAATGACAAGTTTTTAACCTGTCAAATCATTTGTAAATAATCAAACACTCCATCAGCTGATTTAAGTTCCATATAATTAATCGGCTCGGATATATCCGTCAATATGTGGGCGTCAGAATTTATCAATAACTTATATTTTTTCAGCAGCTTATCCTCTATATATAATTTATTGTATATCTCAATAAAAACGAATTCTAAATTGTCAGGTATAAAGCCTAATATTCCCAATATGCCGTTTGATTTTTTATTTATATGTGCCGGAACCATAATACCACGGTATTCTTTTGTCATAAGCTCTAGTTCCTTAAGGGAAAACTTTGATGCACTCAATAACAATTTATCTAAATTCCCTATTATTTCATCATCCTCGTTGTATATATTTTGCTGTCCGAACAGTGCAGGGTTATTTTTAATATCAGGAAGCGATTCATATATTATATCTCCGAACTCTGATGCTTCATAAAGATTTCTAAAATAACAAAGCACGTGAACCTCTTCCTTAGTTGTAACCTCTATACCCGGTATTATCTTAATTTTATTATCACTGACTTTTATTACTGCGGGAATATTTTTCGTCGAATTATGATCCGTCACGGATATTATATTCAAGCCTTTTATATAAGACATATTAACTATATTATTTGGTGTCATATGTATATGGGCACAGGGAGATAAGTCAGAATGAATGTGCAAATCATAATAAAATTTCATTTTATTCCTGTCTCATATAACTTAGCAGCAATTTCATAAGCACTTGCTTTAGTTTTAAATACAGGTATGTTAAGTTCCCTGGCCTTATCCAAAGTTTCCTCCTCAACTTCCATATTTTCAACCACAATTATGCAAGCTAACTCTAGGAGTTCTGCAACCGCAACAGTATTAATATGTGTTTGTATTGTAATCCATGCATAATTCTTTTTAGCCTTAGACATAACTATACTGAGTAAATCTCCGATATAAACACCTTCTATCTCAATATCTTTTGATGCTTCATACAGCGGGTCAAGATTTAATTTGTCTGCAAAATCTAAAATTTTCATATACCCTCCTTCAATTTGGGGACATTTCTCCTGTCCCCAGAGACTATCACCTTCAAAAAGAGATGTGTCCCCTTTCCTCTTATTTATTTATTTTTCGCTCTCAAAACTATACAATCATATAATTCAGCCTGGTTGTTATATACATCTTCGGCATGGGCATAGCATGTAGGTGCTCCGCATGAACCACAATCCAAACCGGGAAGCAAAGCATTTATTTCCATAATCTTTTCATTTTTAATTACTGCTTCCTTCATATTAAACTTAATGGGATTATCTTCTGCTTTCAAGTTGAATTTAAAGATTCCCGAATCATACATTTCATCAAATTTATCTAAATCTTCTATATTAAAATTATCTCCGGCATTTTTTATAATGTACTCAATATTATTTTTTGCAATATAAGGGTTTACGACATTAAATGATCCTCCGACACATCCTTCTACGCACGCTAATGCTTCAACATAATCTACATTATTCAAATTACCGTTTTCTATTTCATCCAAAATGTGTATTATATTTTCCATACCGTGTACGGCAATATAGTTGGTGAGACCCGCAGATTCTGCCTGACCTCCTGCAATACCCCACTTTAAGCCATTTAAAGCCGGATAAGAGCATGAAATGTCATCTTTTTTAATTTCTCTGTACAAATCACCGAATATTGTGTTTAGGGGTATAACCCAATCAACCGACGAATGATAATCTCCTATCGGATCCGTAACAGCAAGCAGCTTTGCCGGACATGGTGAAATGTAAAACACACCTATTTCTTCATCCTTTAAATTAAATATACTTTTAGCTCTTTCTCTTGCGAGCATTGCACCTATAACCATAGGTTCCTTTATATATATTAAATTATCCATTAATGAAGGATATCTGCTTTTTATTAATCTTACCGAAGCCGGACAATTTGTAGAGATGAATGGTCTGATATGTTTCACCTCTTTGATTTTTCTGTTAATCGCCTTCGATACTAATTCCGCAGACCAGCTTGCATCATAAACAAAATCAAAACCAAGCTTCTTTATTGAATTTTGCACGTTGCAAATACTCGTTCCTTTAGGGAATTGCCCATAGGTAGGTGTCGATATTATTGCTATTTTACATTTATAAGGAGAATAATTCATTTCCTCGTTCCATTCAATTGATTCGGGTGTATATGCATCATAAGGACATATTTTAACACATTCACCACAGTGAATACATTTGGCATTATTGATAAAAGCCTTCTCGTCAATTAACCTTATGGCTTGAGTAGGACACCTTCTCATGCAATTTGTGCATCCCTTACATTTTTCCTTATCAAACATTATTGAGAAATTCATTTATACCTCCCTACAATAACACAGTAATCTTGATGAATGTACCCTTGCTGCTTGAAGTTATGTTAAAATCATCAGAATATTTTTTCATGTTCGGCAACCCCATACCTGCACCAAATCCAAGCTCTCTTATACTTTCGGTTGCGGTAGAATAACCTTCGGTCAATGCAAGATCAATGTTTTCTATCCCGGGACCGATATCCTCGGTAATTATGTCGATTTTATTTTCATATAAATCACAGTGAAGCATTCCGCCATATGAATGTATCACTAAGTTTATTTCCGCTTCATATGAAACGATTGCAATTCTTCTTATAATGCTCGCCTCTATCCCCATTGATTTCAATGTGTTTTTAATGGCGCTTGAACCTTTGCCTGCAGCTATGAAATCATTCGCAGCAATATTATAGCTATATCTTATCAGTAACTTATCAGTCATCGGCTTCTATTCCCTCCATACCGTTTATTGCCAGTAAACTACATGCTTTAAACATTGTATAATCTGTTGAAAGAATAGTTACCCGATTCTCTAAAGCTAAATCTATTGCATCCTGACAAGGTCTTTTACCCCTGACAAATAGCACAGTAGACATATCAAGCATTTCAGCCGTTCTTATTACCTGAGAATTGTTCAATCCGGTTATAAGGAGCGAATCACTTTTGACTAACGCTAAAGCATCACTCATCAAATCACTTGCAAATCCATATTTTATATCGGTATTTTCATTACTGAAATCTGTTATCACCTCAGCGTTTAATATTTCTTTAATTTCTTTAATTTTCATATTATCCTCACTTTATTCGAATAAATTTACAATTGATGCCTTCCCGCCTACGCGAACATCTAAAGTACCATTAATATTTTCAACCTTTACAAATATTTGACTTGCTTCATTCATTGATTCGCCCTGAATAACCGAAAATTCATCAGAAATTATATTCTTACCGTATAGCAGACACCCTAATGCTCCATTTGACGTTCCTGTTGCACATTCTTCATCTATTCCTACCCTTGGAGCAAAATTTCTCGCAAACACCTGATTATTCTCAATCGTATAAACATGGTATCCTACCACATCATAAATATGGGATAAATCATTTATTAATTTCATATTTACATCAAGCTTATTTAATATATCTCTTGACTTAACCGGAATTATTACGTCCTTAAGTCCCGTTGATACAATTGTAGGTTTTATGATTATATCCTTTAGTCCGATGTTTTCAACAGAAATATTTAAGGATCCGGCAATTTCCCCCAAATCATCACCATCAAATTCATCATATATTTGAGGAGTTTGTTGTTGCATGAGAACATAATCAATTGTGCTTCCTTTAAATACGGCATCAATTTCAAGCTTGCCAAGCTTAGTATGCTGATGAACCTTTTTAATTTCATTGAATCCCTTGATATGTCCTGTCAACCCAAGATAGAAAAAGGCTGCAATAGTCGCATGACCGCACAAATCCACCTCGCATAGAGGAGTAAAAAAGCTGACATTATAGTTGTTTTCATCGTCCATCAATACAAAAGCTGTTTCAGATAAACCTATGTCTGCTGCAATTTGTTGTTTTTTCTCGTTTGTTAATTCTTTGTCAAGCAAAAATACACCTGCGCCATTCCCTCCGCTGTCCTTATACGTAAACGCTTTCAGTATAGCACCTTGCATATATCCACCTCATTCATTTATTTCCGCCACCTACAAAGACGGGTTTTATCTTAATTTAATTATAATATAGCAGTAAAATTTTTACAAGAATAATTAACTCCATATATAATATTATTCCAATAATTGTATATTAAAATTTTCTTTACAAATCTTATATATTACCTTATAATAATAAAGCATATTGCGGTTGTGGCGGAACGGCAGACGCACTAGCTTGAGGGGCTAGCGAATGTATATTCGTGGGGGTTCAAATCCCCCCAACCGCATAAAAAAGATATAGCTTCTGCCAATGAGAAGCTATATCTTTTTCAATAAGACCATTGCCTGTCATTCAATAACTTGTGTTCCTAAATGCAAAATGCTGCATAGAGGGGTACAGTTTTTTTATTATCTTCAAATCCAAAATTTTTTGATGATAATTTTACAGCATAGGCAGGATTATAAGCTTGCATATAAATTTTCAGGCTCTTTGCTTTGGTGTTATCCGCACTCTTTACTTCAACAGGTATTATCTGCCCGTCACGTTGGATGATAAAATCAATTTCTGCACCGCGGTCGGATTGCCAATAATAAGTATTGTACCCATTAATCATAAGCTGTATATTTACATAGTTTTCAGTCATCCCGCCCTTAAAATCATTTAGCTCGTCAACCATGTATAAAATGTCATTTGCTGCTAAATCCTTTTTAGCACAGAGCAGCCCCAAATCAGAAACATAAATTTTAAATGAATCAATATCACGATAATTCTCAAGAGGCTTTTTAATCTGCTCAACTCTGTAAATCTGTGACACAATCCCGAATAAATTCAACCATTCAATAGCGTTTTCAAATTCAGAAGCTCTGCCACCTTTTTTAATCAGCTTATATTGAAAACGAGTGTTTTTCTTGGAAAGCTGGACGGTTATATTATCATAGGTGAGTCGAGTCTTCTTTATTTCGTTTAAGTTATTGTACTTACTCATATCATTAAGATAGCTTGTTATAATAGTATCCTGTGTATGGCGTACAAATATGTAATCTTGAGTAGCAGCAAACTGCATCACACATTCAGGCATTCCACCAATAACAAGATATTGACGATATCTTTGCATTGCAATATCATGTAAAGCTGATGGCATGGATTCATTAGTTTCAAAGCAATCTCTTATACGCTTTACTAAATCATCTTCACCAAGTGCTAACATGAATTCCTCCATATCCATCGGATACAATGTTTTTATATCAACCTTACCGACGGGAAAGGAAAATTTTGTTCTGTTTACAGCAACTCCAAGCAGACTGCCTGCAACAATGATATGATAATCCGGAGCTTCCTCACAAAAATATTTTAAAGAAGTCAATGCTCTCTCGCAAAGTTGTACTTCATCAAATACAATCAGTGTTTTTTCTTTGATAATAGCTTGTCCGGAAATATGTGACAGAATAGGAATTAAATAATCAGGACTGATATTTTCCGCAAAAGTATCTGATAGTTTTGGATTTGTTTCAAAATTGAAATATGCCACATTCTCATAGTGTGTACGCCCAAATTCTAAAATGGAGTAAGTTTTACCCACCTGTCTTGCTCCCTGTAAAATCAAAGGCTTACGATATTCATTTTCTTTCCATGACTTTAAAAACTCAGCTATTTTTCTGTACATAATCAGCCTCCATAAAATATTTGCTTATAGCGTAGCATATATTCATGTTTAATTCAATGATTATTTTTGCAATTTAACACTATTATGCATGAATAAACAATGTGTATTCTCAATATTCGACACGATATTATAAAACATACCTATATCTTTCATTAAATGAAAAGGCATGGTATAATTGATGCGATGGCAAAATAATAAATCAACAGAGGTGAAATATTTTGAATTTACAAACTTATAATATGCTTGAAAAGCACATGCTTGCGTGTATGAGCGACAGCGCCCATGATAAAGAACATATATATAGGGTATTATATGTTGCATTGGATATTGCCGGTCATGAAAATGATGTGGATTACGATGTGTTAATTTCTGCTTGTTTACTTCATGACATAGGACGACGCGAGCAATTTGAAAATCCACAATTATGCCATGCCGTTGTTGGCTCTGAAAAAGCATATGATTTTTTAATTTCTAAAGGTATGAATCCTGAATATGCCGAAAGAGTAAAGGAATGTATAAAGACACACCGTTTTCGTTCCAAATTTCAACCCCAAAGTATCGAGGCAAAGATATTGTTTGATTCAGATAAAGTTGACATCACAGGAATACTTGGTATCGCACGAACCATATTATATAACGGACATATTTCCGAACCACTTTACTCTCTGATGGAAAACGGACAGGTTTCCGACGGTACCGATGATGCATCGCCATCATTTTTTCGAGAGTATAAGTACAAGCTTGAAGGTCTTTATAACCAATTTTACACAAAGCGAGGAACTGAAATCGCAGCAGAGCGGCAAATGTCTGCAATTGCTTTTTATAATAATTTACTGCATGAAGTACGGTCATCATATAATGTCGGACAAGACTTATTGCTTAAGCACATAGATAATTAAAACATTACTTATGCATTTTACAACTTCGGTAATAAAAAATTTAAGTTTTTGATATTGAAATTAACGAAAAATATAGTGCTGATTAAATCAATAAATATTTATATAATAAGAGGTGTCTTGCTAAAATCATGTAACTTGTATATAATAAATAAGAAAGTATACATAATTTAAAACTATCAATGTGAGGTGAAAGGTATGATTACAATTGAGCAGATAAAGTCTGAAATTCAAGAAGCTGCTAAAGAATACGATATAAAAAAAGTTGAATTGTTCGGTTCATATGCCGAAGGAACGCATACTGACACGAGCGACATAGATATTTTAGTTGAATTTGTAACTCCTGCAATATCATTACTTACTTTAGCGGCATTGAAATATAAACTTGAAAAAAAACTTAATAAAGAAGTGGATATTGTGCATGGTCCTTTAGAAAATGATTCTCTATTGAATTTGAAGAAGGTGATTTCTATATATGAACAATAGAGATTATCAAATAATAGTAAAGATCCTAAAAGAAATTATAATTGCGTTAGAAATAATGGAAAATGTATCACAATCTGATTTTTTAATTGATGAAAAAATAAAAAGAGCTGTATCTATGACATTAATAAATATAGGTGAACTTGTTAAAAATATCAGTGATGAAACTAAAAAAGCTTATGGTAATATACCTTGGCGGGAAATTTCCGGGTTAAGAGATATTGTTGCACATAAGTACCAAACATTAAAAATGGAAGACGTGTACACAACTACAATAGATGATCTCCCGCATTTAAAGTTATGGCTCTCAGAAATAATAAAAGAATACAAATAATATACATATTAAACCCATTTTGTTTGTAAACAATAACAAATTCCCTCATATAATTGTATAGGGGGAATTTTTATGTTATATAGGGTTTATGGATTCATTAAAGGTCATATTTTTATAATTATATTTATCGGGTGCTTTTTGATTGTTCTTTTTACCCTTTTGGAAAAAATGTAAGTTGGAAATATGTTTTGCTGATAGAGACTGCCATTCTGAACCGCAGGCGGTCACAAAAAGGTCCGTCCCCAGAATGCCCAGAATGCCTGATAAAAGGGCAAGCCGTGGGGTTTCCACGGCTTGAGGCAAAAAATTTAAGAGGCATTTATAAATTTTCATTTACAAATGTATTTCTATTATACCCTATTTTAAGAATTTTTCAATATTTTTTTGCAAATTTTTCTATAGTGGTGTTACTATTCACAGCTGACAATTTGTCATCCTGAGCGTAAGCGAAGGATCTCAGCACTTTAAAACCTGAGATGCCTCGCTGCCGCTCGGAATGACAAAAACGGATGATTTGCAACTTATTCATAACAATGACACAAGCGTACGATTTACGTTTATTCATAGCAATGACACTTAGCTGTGTATTCTTCTGCCCTTATTTCCTGCTCTCATAATCATATAGTTATTTCTGATAATTTTTTCGGTTAAGCATCTGTTTTCCTCAAGTATTCCTTTGAGTGCCATTACTACTAATAAAAAATAAAGGTAATTTTTATATATATAAATAATTACCATAAAGCAAACAATAAAAAATGTATTAGTCATTATCATATAACGACATACCGAGTTTATATCCAAGAATATTTCCAAAACAGACTTGCATATGTTTCCGCCATCAAGAGGAACTATGGGAATCAGATTTACTATACAAAGAAATATATTCATGTTTGCAAAATGCTCATATACTGTATCAACAAATATAAAATATAGGCAAAAATTTATTAACGGTCCGGATAAGAACAATACCAATTTTTTTACAAACATTAAGTTTTCTAAGTCAGCATTTAAGTTAAATCCAAACAATATTATTTTTACTTTATGAAACTTAATTTTTAACAATATGGCAGACAGCAAATGTGCCGTTTCATGTGCCGCCAAGGCAATCAACAGATGCATTTAATCCATCAGTTAATTTTAAATAATTTTGCCGGATTTACCGATTCACCGTCTTCCCATACTTCTATATGAAGATTCATGCTCTCTTCGTTGAGAGCTCCTATAATATCTCCTTTGGAAACCTTGTCACCTTCCTTAACAAAACTCTGATGTATCTGGCCGTAAATTATTAGTCTGTCACCATCTTCTATGACGATATAATTTGATAATTTATCATTGTTTCCTATCTGAGCTACTTTGCCGCCTGAAACAGATCTTATAGACTGAGTATTGGAAACAATGTCTATGCCGTGATTATAAAATGAGCTGTCTTCACCTTTAACCATTCCATAATTTTGATATACTTTTCCACTGACCGGTGCTACATACTCCGTATTATTATTTGACATAAAAGGTATTTTATCTGCTACTCCTGAAAAAAATTCCTTTAGGTCGTTTCCTATCTCCTTAGGCCTTATGCTTTCAGTCATAATTTCATTAGTGGCATTTAAAAATTGTTTGGATAGATCCGTATCTAATTGTTTTGTAAAAATAACAGCACCTACAAGCACAATACTGAATAATACCTGCAATGCTAATTTTTTATTCAAGTTTTCTTTTCTTTGCAGCTTGATCCTCTTTCTTGTTATTTTATTCATTTCACCCACCCCTTCCCTACATTTTATTAAAATGTTACAAGCTTTATTACAACTTTTATTATCAAAAAACGACTTCATTATCGTCCTAGCGGATGACAATGAAGTCAAATTGTACTTGCTGTTTTATTTATATATTTTTAATAATACTGTCGACGGCTCTGTTAAACGTGCTGTCCTCCGTGCCGAAAAGAAAATCATAATCTGCTTCACAGTATTTTATATTTTCTTCAATTGTCGATTGTATTTTTGCATCTGATAATTTTTGTATGTCCTTCAATTTCATCATGGTACCCTTTGAGCTCTTTTTTATGTCATATTTATTTATCAGTACATATATGTTATTGAATTTATACCTTTCAGCAATTGCTTTATCGGTATTTATTTCTTTAATACATGAAAAATCATTATTATTAATTATGATAACATTATCCAATACACTAAAATCCACATAACTAAGCTGAATTTTGTCTACATCTAAAATAATTACGTCATAATCTTTTTTTGCCTCACTTATTATTTTAACGAAGGATTCTTTTTTTACTTTTCCAAGTTTATTATTAATTCTTGGACAAGGAAGAAGGGATAACCCTTCTTTTATTTCTATAGATGCTAATTCAAGGGAACAGGTTGAGTCGAGGACATCTTTTATATCGTAAATTATATTTTCGTTAACCTTAAGGTATTCTGACATTTTCTTTTTACCTGATGAAAAATCCATCAATAAAACATTTTTGCCTGATTGAGATAATTTAATACCTGTTTTAATGCCTATAATTGTTTTTCCGATATCTTCCTTTTGTGAACTGACTGCTATAACCTTCCCCATATTCATTCTCCATTTCTCATTTCTATTCTTCTTTAAGTTTAAAATATTCTCCTATAACTTCCCTTACTATAGGAATAGGATAACGTCCCGAGCCGCCCTCAAACAGCACACATGCAACGGCTATCTCCGGATCATCATAAGGTGCAAATGCAACATACCATGCAAAATCATCATACGGCTTTCCTGTATCAGGATTTGTTCCCTGATTCTCTGCTGTACCTGTCTTGCTGGCAACCTCTACGGGGAAATTTTTATACGGTTTAGCACTATCGTCTAAAGATACCATTCGCATTCCTTCTTTTACAACATCCAGATAGCTGTAATCTGAAAGATTTACTCTTTCTGCGCTTCTTTCCGGAACATAGTCAGTAGGCTTGCCGTCGTATGTTTCTACATCCTTTATAATGCTTACATTTCTTCTGTATCCGCCGTTTGCTATAGTTGCGGTATAGTTAGCCATCTGAAGAACCGTATATGCATTGTGCCCCTGTCCTATACTGATATTTAAATTATCTCCCACGTTCCATATTGCCTCATTTATATATGAATACTTGATAATATCAACCAATGGTATTTGGTAGGCATTAGTCTTATCGGGATTAAGCCTAAGGTTTCTGAGACTCTCATAAACCTCACCTCTTGTCATTGGCTCCTCTCTGTCTATCCAGCTTACTATTTCCTCCACAATTTCATTTTTCATTGCGGCATCCATTGTAAAACCATCGTCTAAATATTTTTCTATATTTCCTTCAAGGAATATTCTCAGATATACTCTGATGCTTATTTTCTTGCCTTCTATACTGGGAACTCCTCCCGAAGCCTCCTGTGGTATATCTATTTCGATTCCGGTTTTGGAGTCAAGTCCGAATTCTTTAGCCATTGCAATTACGTCCTCGGCACTTACCCTTACGGTATGCTTCTGATGTGTTGCCAGGTTTTCACCCAGCATGGTGGTGTAATAATAGAAGTTGCATGAATTCATTATTGCTTCATACATGGTCTGATAACCGTGTGAACCTCCATACATGTTCCAGATCCAACAGCTGAAAGGTCTGTCTCCAACCTTCATCGTTCCTGCACAATAAACTCTGGTATTGGGATTAACACCTTTCTCCAATGCAGCCAGCGAAGTAATCATTTTGAACGTGGATCCGGGTTGTATTTTTGTAAGCATTGCTATATTGTACAAAGGTCTAGGAGCCAATGGGTTTTTGGAATCGCTCAGCAAGCTGTTCCAGTCATCGGTGGAAATACCCGTTGAAAACATATTCAGGTCATATCCGGGATGGTTTGCCATGGTTAAAAGTTCTCCTGTTTTCACATCTATAACAGCCAGAGCGCCGGATCTTGCATTTTCATATTTATCCTTAAATTCAAAATTACCCCATTCGCTTTCAAAGGTTCCGCCTATTTGTATCTGCTCCAGTCCTTTTTTCAGAATGGCCTCTGCTCTTTCCTGCAATGTAACATCCAGGGTAAGATGTACGTTGTCCCCCGGTTCGGGTGCCTGACTTGATACTGATTTAATTGTCCTGCCTAAATTGTTTACCTCAACTGTCTTCTTACCCTTTTCTCCTCGAAGATAGTCCTCAAATTTTTCCTCAATACCGGTTTTCCCTATTATATCATCCGGACTGTAGCCCTTCTCATTAACATATTCTCTGATTTCATACTCTTGGGCTATTTTACCTAAGTAGCCCAGAGCATGTGATGCAACCTCATACTTAGGATAATATCTTAAGGGCTCTATTTCAACATTGATGCCTACTAATTCATGAGAACGCTCAGATATCATAGCCACAGATTTTTCAGATATACTATAGCATATGTCCACAGGATGGTATGACAAATAGCTGGTTCGGTTATATCTTTCCCTGATAACCATCATATTTCTCATATCATAATCGTTTATATCATCACTTATTTTCAGTTCTTTTCTTAAATCATTAAATACTTCCCTAGCAGACAGATTTTTTATTTCATTCTGATCAATACTCTTGATATTATTATTTATCCAGTTTCTTTTGTCTCTTACAGGTGAATATTCCCATTCAGCTATGGAAATAGACGGATTTTCATACTTTAATAATTCCACCTGTGCATAGTATTTTATTATTTCATCGGTTATTAAATTATACAGCACATCATAGTTTTTAAACGACAGCTGCTTCACAAAATCGTAAGCCGTTGTGCTAAGCTCCATGTTATGCTGATTCAAATATTTAGTTTTTAGTTCCTCATCCGTAAATTCATATAAGCCTGCCTCGCCGTTTTCCACAAAGCTTACAGGTATATCCGGATATATTTCTCTCAGCTTTTCAACAAGTACAGCTCCCGGCATAATCTTGCCATTGTCAGCTTGGTATACTGTCAGAAGCAAATTGTCCAGTGAATACTTCATTGTCAATATTACAAAATCATCCTTTGCCTCGGAGCTTGGTGTTATTTCCTGATGATTTACATTTAAACCTCTTTTTAAATTTGCATAATATTCATCCTGAACAAATGCAAATTCTGTTAATTTTATGTTGGGTTCAAGTCCGCTTGAGGAAATAAAGTTATATGAAAATCTTCTGACCTTTGAGTCATAAAATAAGCGTTTCATGTATTTGTTGTTTTTAATAAGCATCTCAATAACCGCATTTTCTGCGGTTGATTTTTCATTAAGATCATTGTTCTTCAGCCATGCCGTAACCGGATCATCTGCTTCCTCTTCTCCGTCTGCAGGTACATCCGTCTGCTGCGTATCTTCCTCTTCGGAAACAACAATTTCCTCTGTTTCAGTATATACAAACTGATTATTTTCCAGTTTAACAGGCATTTCAATATCTCTTAAAATTGTATCAAGAACTCTTTCTTTAATGTTGAAGGGTTCGTTATATATGGTACTCGTGTAATTTAACCATGCATATAAATTTTCCGCTACAACTTGTATAACTCTCTCCTCAGCAGTAATATATGATACTGCTTCATCGGATGAACTCCTCAGATCCGGTTCTGTAACATATTCAAATGTATCCAGCTTTATAGGAAAGTCATCAATGGGTCTTTCTCCATTTTCATCCAGTATTTTGGATAAAATATATGCAATTCCATTGAAATCTTCGGGCTCAATTTCATCGGTGTACATTTGCACAGTAAAGCTTGCAACATTGTCGGCCAACAATACTCCGTTTCTGTCAAATATTTTGCCCCTTGGCGCCTTAACGGGAATATCCTTGATTTTTTTTATGTCGGCCACAGCTCTGTACTCTTCACCCTCAACTATTGTTAAAACAGCCATTCTGAAGCCCAGCACACAGAGCATAAAAACGATAACCATGTATATTAAGTTGAATCTGTTACTGAAAAATTTCTTTAAATTCAAATTAACTCACCTCTATTACAGACTATTTGACATTAAGTTTGTCAAATAAAAAATTCGTAAATTTAAAAACAAAGACAACAAGGATCATATTTAATATTGTTTCAATAAAAATATTGTTTATGATGCTTCCTGCATAGCTCATTCTGTATTTTAAAAAGAATAATATAACGTATAAAGAAAAATGCATTACAAATGTAGAGATTCCCGTAACAGTTGTATATGCAACATAGCTTTCCCTTATCATATCTTCACTGTAATTTCCTATAACAGCTCCTATTATAAAATAAATAAGTGTGTAAACTCCAAAAACATCGTATATCATTGCATCATACAGCATACCTGTAAACAATCCGATAATTGCACCTGCTATACCATTTGACATCATGGCAAATACAACCAATACGGTCAATGATAAATTAGGTGTGGTATTAAATACAGCAAAATGATTTAACAAAGATGTTTGTATGATAAAACTTAAAATAATAACAGCAGCCATTAAACTAAATTTTTTCATTTAATTATACCTTTCATCTGTCCACCTTAAGTACATAAACTCTGTTCAACTTGGTAAATTCAACAGCAGGATTTATTACAATTCTTTGGGTTGAAGCGTCTGTGGTTGGAACTATTTCAGTTACTTTTCCAATATAAATGTCAGGAATATAAATTTCACCTATACCTGAGGTAACCAAAGAGTCATCCTTGTTTACCTGTGCCTTGCTGTTGAAAAAATATCCTGTAATTGTTCCGTCAACACTTCCCTGCAAGATTCCGCTTTCATCAGTGTTTATATCTCTGAAGCTGATTTTGCAGCTTTCATCCAGCAGGGTTACTACCTTAGCCCAATTTGACGAGGTTTGTGTTACTACTCCTACCAGGCCTATTTGAACTACCCCTGCTTCTGTTTCCACTGCATGTATAACAATGTCATTTTTCTTTATACCGTCTTTTTCTCCCTTATCAAGGGTTACTCTGCTGAACCAATTAGAATCATCCAATGCAATCACTTGTCCAACAGTATAATCATATTTAAGATTCTTTTTCATTTCATATTCGGTTTCAAGGGCCTCTGACTTATTTACGATATTTTCCAATATTCTCACAGTTTCCTGAAGCTCATGTACCGTGTCCGTAAGCATATTATTTTCTTCACGCATTCTTACAATATCTTGTACCGAATAAATGGAGCTGATTATGGTATGTCCCGTATTAAAGGTCAATTTTTGGAATCCCGCAACAGCGTTTCCAAAAAAACCTAAATCAACCTCTCCTCTGCCCACAGAGGAGAGACCGATTAAAATTATCAATATAAAAACTGTAAGTAAAAAAAATATTCTTTTATAATACTTTCTTACAAAATTCATTTACTCACCACTTTAGAGAAGCTCACATATTTTACCTGCACCCAAAGCAACGCTGTGTAACGGGTTATCTGCTATAAATACCTTTAATCCTGTTTCTTTTTCTATATAAATATCCAAGCCCTTTAATAATGCCCCGCCTCCTGTTAATACTATGCCATTAGAATAAATATCAGAGGACAATTCGGGCGGCGTTTTTTCTAGAACTCTTTTTATTGCATTTACAATATTATTAACCGTTTCCATAATAGCTTCTCTTATTTCGTCACTTGTTACAACTATGTTTAAGGGAAGCCCTGAAACTATATCTCTTCCTCGAATTTCCATTTCTGTTCTATAGTCCTTAGAGACTCCTTCTTCACCGTTATCATTATCATTGGCTTTACTGTAATACTTCTTGCTTGCATTTCCTAAAACCATTTTAGTTTTTTCAGCAGTTATAAGTCCGATTTCCATTTTGTATTTAAGCTTTATATAATCCTTTATATTTACATCCATGTCATCGCCGGCAATTCGAAGTGAATCACTTACAACTATTCCTCCAAGTGATATAACTGCTATTTCTGTAGTTCCTCCACCTATATCGATAATCATATTTCCAACGGGCTGATCAACATTTAATCCTGCTCCGATTGCAGCAGCCATGGGCTCCTCAACCAGCTTAACCCTTTTTGCTCCCGCGTCATATGCTACTTCCTCAACTGCTCTTTTTTCAATGGACGTAACACCAACAGGTACACAAATAACAATATTAGATTTTACGAATCTTCTTTTATTCAATGCCTTTTCAATAAAATACTTTACCATAGCCCTTGTAATTTCAAAATCAGCTATAACACCGTTTTGAAGAGGTCTTATGGCATTTATTGATTTAGGTGTTCTGTCAAGCATTTCTTTTGCCGGAGTACCAACAGCACATACTTGATTTGTATTTACATTAATAGCTGTCACCGACGGTTCATTTACTATAATTCCTTTGTTGTTTACGTATATCAGAGTATTTGATGTTCCCAGATCTATGCCTACTTTTTGAGTAAATATATTAAAAAATCCCATTTTATTTCCTTTCGTTGTCAAATTAAATTAAACCTTCTTCTTTAAAACTGTAAAAAACACCATCACCTATAATAATGTGATCTAAAACCTTAATTCCTAAAATTTTACCGCATTCATCCAGACGATTCGTTAAAACTATATCTTCATGGCTTGGTTCTGATTCTCCGCTTGGATGATTATGTACCAATATTATAGAAGAAGCAGAATTTATTACCGCTTCCGAAAACACTTCTCTTGGGTGAACTATTGATGAATTCAGGCTGCCAATAGAAATTTCAGAAATCTTCGTTATATTATTTTTAGTATCCAATAAAATAATTTTAAAATATTCTTTTTTATAATACCTCATTTCCTCCATCATAACAACGGCAGCATCACTTGGAGAAGAAATTTTTATTCTTTCTATTTTTAAGGTGCTTATTCTTTTGCTCAGTTCAGATAAGGCCATAAGCTGAGCTGCCTTTGCATCACTTATACCTTTAAAGGATTTAAACTTTTGTACCGTACCCTCTGCTATATTCTTAAGTCCTTTATTATCCTCGGACAAAATTCTCTGAGACAGCTTTAAAACATTCTCTTCTTTATTCCCTGTCCTTAATATTACTGCTAAGAGTTCTGAATTAGACAAATTGTTAGCTCCATATTTTAACAACTTTTCCTGAGGTCTGTCTTCCACAGGAATAGATTTTATGGTATAATTATTATTGTCCATTTTTACCTCCAATATGCAATATTAAAACAAACGCTTTAATTTCAAAGCAATTTATGAGAAAAATGTTTTGTCAATAAGTTATTAAGCTTTGTTAAGGGAAGTCCTTTTACATTATTATAGCAGCCGTCTATACCTTTTACCAAAAGCTCTCCATATCCCTGTATTCCGTAGCCGCCTGCTTTGTCGGCATACTCACCGGTATTCAGATAGCTTTTTATTAAATCATCACTTAGTTCATTAAACTCTACGAAGGTTTCTTCATAATCAACAACCTTAATTAAGTTTATGCTGTCAATGATACATATTCCTGTATAAACCCTGTGTGTCTTGCCGGAAAGAGATTTAAGCATATTATATGCATCATATTCATTTTCAGGTTTTCCCATTATTTTATCTAAATAAACAACAGTATCTGCTGCAACTATTATTCCTTTATCCGCACAGCTTTTATACGCATCCATGCATTTTTCAAATGCTATTTTCATAACCGTTGTTTGTGGAGAATCATTTTCATCAACATATTCTTCCGTATCCGGAGAAACAATCTTCAGGTCTTTGCAATATCTTTTAAGCATTTCTATACGTCTTGGTGATTTTGATGCCAAAATTATATTTCTCATATTATTTCCTTTTATTTCCTTAAAGTTTTTTATAAACTATTATTGCGATTATAATACCGATTATTCCTGCAACAGTTAAGCTTGCATTAAAACCAAAGGTAATCGTGAATATGCTTAAATCCAATGTTGCAGGACCGAATCCTATTGATTCACCGTAATTTAAAACAGGTAAATATTCAGAAAATGCCCTGCCGAGAATTGTACCTATGATTACTGAAGTTAACAAAAGCAAAATTAAATAAACAGAGTTCCCTTTTCTCATATTATACCTCTCTTTTTAATTTTAATAATGTCTTATTCAAATTTTCGGTTACAAAAATAGACGTATATCCCACAAAACAACCTGTAAAAATACTGACAAATGACAATACAGGCAAATAATAATACAGGTTTGCAGATTCAAAAAGTATTGCTGCGACAGTTACCTGAGAAGCATTATGCGTCATTGCGCCTAATACGCTGATACCAATCAAGCTAAACTTTTTAAAATATTTATAGCCGAAACTCATTACGATTGTACTCATTATACCGCTTACTATACTGTAAATAAACGTAATTGGGTTTGTTGCAACAAGCATCAGCAATATGCATCTGATGATTACAACTAATAAAGCATCTTTGAATCCGAAAACAATTATTATTGACATTGTTACAATATTGGATAATCCCAATTTTGCACCGGGTGCAATGTAAGGCAGGGGAATCATGCCTTCAATAATGCTTAAAATTAATGCCCCTGCTGTTAATAGAGATAAAAATATATATCTTTGAATTTTATTCATCTTTTACTCATCCTGTCATCTATTGTGCTATAATATCTATATCGTCCGAGTTATCTGTATCATCGTTACTACCCTTAATCTGTATCATAAATCTGTTAGGCAGACACACTATTACTTCTCCGTCATTTTGAATTTTGCCCTGATGTAAGCATACTTGGTCAGGACAGGTCGCTTCGTGTATCCATATCCTGCCATCCTCAATATGGACAGTATTATAGCCTGATCCTTCTTTATCTTGTACCTTGAATTCCGTTTCATAATCCTCTGTTAAGGTGTACCTTCCAACTAATTCATTGTTTGAATAAACATAAGCAATTTTCTCGGCCGCTTGTACCATGTTATTACTTCCATAAAATAAAATAAATAAATTTATTAAAACTATTACTACAATTAATCCAATATCATATTTGTTAATTTTTTTTCTCATAAGTATCCTTTTACCTTTAATAGATTATTTATTTTAACATCAATTCTATATTATTTCAAGAATGTATATGTTATTTATGTATGTTTTTCATTCCTGCATCAATTTTAATATATAAACATTAATTTAACATTAAGCAGATGACCTAAATTTTATATTTGGTGTCAGTCGCTTATGCTGTAAGTGAAAGCGAAAAAAAGAATCTCACTTTGAAAATGAAATCCTTAATTCATTCTGATCTATTTAAAGATATCCGGCTCCAGGTTAAAGTTCCACTACCATAAAATCTGTAACTAATCTTGAAAGCTTGTTATTTTTGTCATAGCCGTAGTATGTGGGAAATGTACCTTCATTCCATCCTGTTGCAAAAACCACAATATTACATCCGTTTTTCTTATCTATTACAATATCCGCACAAGAGTATTCGTTACTTTTTACTGCATCCTTTATTAATTTTTCGTAAGTATCTAATTCCGCATCATCCATTACATCCAAAGTCTCCATAACACTTTCGTCCATAAAGCAGCCAAGACCGTTCTCAACCTCATATCCCATGAATTCATCACGAGAAAAACCCTTGGAAGATTCGCCCTTCAAAAGTGCCATTTCCCATTTAACAGGCTCATTATCATTAATCCTAAGCTCAGATACGACTGTTTGTTTCTTTCTGTTCTCTGTCTTTCCGACATATATATTTACAACATAAGTTCCCGGCTTTACGCGCTCCGAATAACTTTCATCATCATACATCAGGATTGGGTCCGTAGCTATTATCTTACCTGTTTTTATTTTCAGCCTGCCTGCTTCTATTTTCTCTATCTTCATTCGTCCGAATTCAGTGTCGATTATTTTTGTATTACCGTTAGTTATGTTAAGAACATCGTAATTAATATACATAATGCTCGCTCCTTTGCTTATTTTTTTCTTTCATCAAGTATTTTTTTAAGCTCATCCATAAAAGTATTAATATCTTTAAACTTCCTGTAAACAGAAGCAAACCTTACATATGCAACATCATCCACGCCCTGCAATTCATTCATAACAAGCTCTCCGATAACTTCAGTTGACACTTCATTTTGAAATGTGTTATAAAGCTGTTTTTCAACCTTATCAGCAATTCCTTCTATTTCTTCAAGGGAAACAGAACGTTTATCACAAGCTCTTATAAGACCGTTTATAATTTTATCTCTGTTATATCCTTGTCTGGTTCCATCCCTTTTAATAACAACAATTTGAGTTTCCTCAATTTTTTCATATGTTGTAAATCTGTGACCGCATACCATGCATTCTCTTCGCCTTCTGATTTTAGAGCCGTCATCGGTTGGTCTTGTATCAAGAACCTTGCTTTCGGAATAATTACATTTTGGACATTTCATAATAATTTCTCCTTTTTTAGATTTTACTAAAAAATCGAATAAAAGTAAATAAATAATTGAATTATCATGATAAATTGCTCATAAACTTCTCTTCATCAATTATAAATCTTTCGTGAGTTCCTTCACCTATTTTTTTATCCTCATCAAATGCTTCAACCTTAAATACCAATCTTTTTCTGTCAACTTCAGTCAGCTCTGCCTCGGCATAAACTTTTTTGCCTACAGCTGTTGCTCCTATATGTTTTATATTAACACTGATACCCACAGTAGAAAATCCCTCCGGTAAATAATCCTTGACGGTATTCATTGCTGCTGCTTCCATAAGTCCGATCATCATAGGAGTTGCAAACACTTTAGCTGCTCCACTTCCGAATACGAAAGCAGTATCATTCATTGTCACCGTTTTTTCTTCTTTGTGTTTTAATCCGATATTTAAATTAAATTCCATAATAATCTCCTTTTATACTTCCAAATATATAGTTATTTTACCATACTTTGCAATATGTATGCAATAGTTCGCAGAAGAATGCATTAAACTTAAAAAATAAAGAGGTCTTGAATTTCAAAACCTCGATTTTTTCACTTACAATATAAGCGACTGACACCAAATCTCACTTCCAGTATAAGCGACCGACACCAAATTAAAATTTGGGTCGTCTGCTTAAAGATTTGGGTCATCTGCTTAATGATATGACATTTGATCACTGGCGCTTAAGTGCCTCTACCGGTGGCAGATTTGATGCATTTATCGCAGGATAAACACCAAACAGCAATCCTGATGACAAAGCTACAAATACTGCTATTCTTATTGATTCAAAGCTTACTATCGCTGAAAGTCCGTATTTTGAAACTATTGTAACAGCCCATGCTCCCAGTATAATTCCTACTACGCAGCCTATTATACTGACATAGACAGCTTCGAGCAAAAATTGTATCAGCAAATCCTCTTTTTTAGCTCCAAGTGCTCTTCTTACACCAATTTCACCTGTTCTTTCGGTAACTGCCACAAGCATTATGTTCATAATGCCTATACCACCTACAAGTAGTGAAACCGCGGCAATACCGCCAAGAAGAACTGTCATTATTCTGTTTGCCTGATCCGCTTCTTTGACTAAGTTGTTTAAGCTTGTGATTGTCAAAGGCTCTTCACCTTTTTCAAATACATTTTCTTTTCCTCCGGGAACCTCAGGTGACGGCTCCTCGGGCATCGGCTCCTCCATAGGCATATCGGGCTCCATTCCTTCTTCTTCCTGACCGTTTCCGGGTCTGATATTGCTTCCTATACCTACTTTTCGTTGATATATCCTGCCTAATTGAACCATGGCAAGCTCAGCATCATCCGAACTGTTAGACTTCGCCCATATTTCCAATATATCCTTCGTGTTTGCAATCTTTAAGGCAGATGTATACGGTATAACAATTTTATCATCAATACCATCTCCCTTATCCTTACCCTTTTCTGCCAAAACACCTACTATACGATAGTTAATACCGTCTATTTTAAGTGTTTGACCTACAGGACTTCTTCCGTTTAATAAATTATTGGCTACATTGTATCCCAAAACAACAACGGGAGATCTTTGTTTAACGTGAAGAGATGTAAAAAAGTTTCCCGACAAAACTTTATGGTCTTTTATTTGAGGATATTGTTCGTTTACACCAACAATATTCATTTTACTTTCATCTCTTCTCCATCTGATTGGAGTATCCTGTGTATATACAACAGGTGTTGTGTACTGTATGCCGGTAACTCTGCTTGGAATTTCTTCTGCTTCTTTCGCGTCAAAGGTAATGTTTTCGGCATTTGATTTAATAACAATAACATTTTCACCCAAGCTTTCAAATTGGGATACAATAGATTTTCTTGCGCCTTCACCAATGCCCATCAAGCTGACAACAGCGGCAACACCAATGGATATACCGAGCACCGTAAGAAATGTCCTCAGTAAATTGGAGCCTATGCCGTCCAATGCCATCATGGCTGAAAATTTCAATCTTATCAATAAAGATGAAATGTTTCCTTTACTTTGCATTATCATCACTCCTTATTGATTTATTGATTATTTATCGGCAGGATTGCATCATTCTCCGGCACCGACTGACTCGGCATTAAATCCTTTGTACTTCCTGTAACCACAAGCTGACCTTCCTCTAATCCGCTGAGAATCTCTACGAACATATCGTTCATTAAGCCAACCTCTATCTCAACTATTTCAACCTCATTTCCTTCGGTTAAAACTTCAACCTTTTGTTTGCCGTTTTCTTCGAATACTGCTTCTATCGGTACTAACAAGGTATCCAATGATTCCCCGGAATCAACGAAGCAGTTTGTATTCATACCGGGTCTGAGTCCTTCTCTTCCTTCGACCTTTATCTGGACGTTATAAACAGTCTTTCCGTCTCTGTCCGTATATTGATTAAGATGCGTTACGACACCGTCAAAAGTTTCTCCCGGCAATGCATCAACTGTCACTATAACAGGGGCATCCTGACTGATGTATAAAACGTCAAGATCGGATACCGTGGTATAAATGTACATTTCATTTGTATTATACATATCTAACAGCTGCAATGACCATTGGTCGCTTGAATCAGAAGCTACTATTGTATCTCCTTCTCTGTACATAACGTAAGAAACCATTCCGTCGGAAGGAGCTGTAACCATCATCTTAGTTGTCAATTCAGACACTTTATCAATTTTCTTATAGAGCTGTTCTATTTCGTCTTTTATTTTTCTGATATCCTCTATTTTACTTTGAATTGACTCTGTAACATCATTGCCTGCAATTCTGATTAAGGTCTGTCCCTCTTCAACAAATTCATTTTCACTTACCAAAACCTCTGTGGCAATTACAGTAGTATCTAAACTGCCTGTGTAATAAACCTTTTTCTCGTTAAGGTAAGAAGAAACAATTGCAGTAAAGTTTAATGAATAAAGGGGTGTTCCGTTTTCTTGTTTATATATAATTGCTTTCATTCCAGGTTGTACGAGCCCCGGATTTACTGCCTCAATCATTCCGTTGTGAACATAGTATATCATATCCGTTGACGGTACGGCATTTTCATTTAATGATGTTATTTTTCCAGTTACAAATCCATTAAATACAGGACCTTCTTTTTCTTTTACACTTCCATCAATGTCAGTGTATTTAATCATTCTCGTAATTTGCATCTGAACTTCTTCACCTTCCTCGAGGCTATCAAATTCATGCTGATTAACCTTAAACGGTATTTTAACCACGCTGTCATCTACTATCGTAGCTAATAGACCACTTTCTAACATATCACCTTCAGTTATGGACAATGCACTTACCCTGCCTCTTATTGGCGCAGTTATAACAATTCCTTCATTAGGGTTTACCTGTGATACATCCGTTATATCCTTGTTTATTATTTTGCCTAAGGCTATTGTTTTTTCACTTATGGAACTTTGCTTATCCTGTATGCTTTGTGTAAGATCATCCAATATTTCACCAAGGTTTTCTGCTGACAAACGAACTAAGTTGTCTCCTTTTTTTATCATTTGATTTGTATCTACAAATAATTCTTCAACCTTGTATGTAACGGAAATGCTCATGCCGTTAGCATCGGTTATACCCTCCGGCTTCGGTGCGGATATGGAACCGCCCCAGTTTCCGTTTAATTGTCCTGTTATATTAACTCCTTGCTTTATATCTCCTCTTGTTACCTCTTTCGTAGCGTATCTCGGCTCATTTGAAACCTGAGAAGAGTCCGGGACTAACATTTTTGCAGTAAAATAACCGCCGGTAAATATTAAGCCTACTACTAATATAATTGAAACTATCTTTTTATACATTTAAAATACCTCCACTGCTTTCATCAGAAACTATTTCTCCATCTACTAATCTTATTATTCTATTTCCGTATTCGGCGATCTCTTCTTCGTGTGTAACCTGAACAATTGTCATAGATTGTTTTTTATTAAGATCTATAAATAATTCCATAATCAAATCGCCTGTCTTCGTGTCCAAAGCTCCGGTTGGCTCGTCTGCCAATATAATTGACGGATTGCCCACTATTGCTCTCGCTATTGCAACTCTTTGCTGCTGCCCTCCGGAAAGCTGCGACGGTAAATGGTGCATTCTTTCCTTAAGCCCCACCATTTCCAATGCATGCTCAGCTAATTCTTTTCTTTCCTTACCGCTCATTCCTCTATAAATAAGTGGAATTTCAACATTTTTAATCGCATTAGCTCTGGGAAGCAAATGAAAGTTCTGAAAAACGAAACCGATAAACATATTTCGGATTTCAGACATTTTTGAATCGCTCAGCTTATCCACTACATTGCCGGAAAGTTCGTAACTGCCGTTTGAAGCATGGTCTAAGCATCCTATTACATTAAGAAGAGTCGATTTTCCCGAACCTGATGGTCCCATGATAGAAACAAATTCTTTTTCTTTTATTGTAAAAGACACATTTTTTAATGCCTCAACCTGTATTTGTCCTGATTTGTACATTTTGGAGATATTCCCCATCTTTATTATATCCATATTCCACCTCTCTTTGCGCTATTCTATCAGTCCTCATTATAAGACGTGAAAACCTATAAAAAAGTTCCATAATATCATAAAATTAAGTAAATTATTTTATAACATCAATATAAATTGAATCAACCCACACTTTATTTTGACCTTCATATTCTATGTAAATATTTAAATAATCAGCATTTGTCACATTAATAGGAACGGTGAGGGGAGACCACATATCATTGTATATATCTAATCTTGTATGGAAATTAGATGCCAAAGCACCATTATTGTATGCTTCCAACACTACAGATACCTCAACGTCTTTTTCAGACTTTATTTTAGCTCCTATTCCGATTTGCTGTTTTAACATATAACTGAATTTTTCATCTGTAAAATCAACAACAGCAAACAAGCTCTTAACTTTTCCGTCACCTTCATTTTTAATTAACAATGAATTTTTACCTTCCAAATATATATTGTTATCAATTTCCGCCTTCGTCCCGCTGTAACCGGTACTCTCTAAAAGCTTGTCATTAAAATATATTTCTGTTGAATCGGTAATATCCGAAGGAGGTGTTTCATCTTCAGGGTCTGTCGGTTCTGAAGGACCTTGTTCTCCCGGTTCTTCATTTTCAATTTGTTCTTTAGGATTTTCGTTTATTGTTTCCTCCGCACTGAACATTTTTATTATTTTATTACCTATTAGCAAAACAATAACAACAATCAACAAGGAAACAGCTAACCTGAGTATTTCTTTTTTAGAAAATGCATTTTTATTTTTAGTGACTTTTTCTTGTTTGCCGTCTCCGTTCAAATAAATATTTAATACCGAATCATCTTCCTGAACGGAATCAGTTTCAGGTTCAATAAAGCTAACATCCGCCTCCGGTTCTTTTTCTGCTGTTTCTTTTTCTTTTATTATGCTTCTGTTTATATCTGTCACATTTACAGGAGCAAATATCATTCCATAAATAGGTGATTGCTTTAGCTCCTCAAATATATCCTTAGGAAACACATACTCTTTAGTAAGACATCTAACTATAATTTTGAGAACATCGGGAGGTATAGTATCGGAAATATTGTAGTCAACAATTTCGGTTCCGGAAAAAATATAGTGAAGAATGTTTCCTAACCTTTTAAAGGTTTCATTGTCTGCAATATCATATTCCTGTTCAAAAACAAGATTTAAATCCACATATAAATTATGATCTTCGTCAACAAAAATTCTATCTAAGTCAAGAATTTTTTGTTGAACAACATCAGTCATATTAAATATGTTTTGAGCAAGCATAATAATTTTTTCGGATAAATTAAACTGTTGTTTTAATGTAAGATTTCCGGTGATACCTTCCTTCAAGCCTTTATATCTGAGGTTTAAGGGGTATGTATAAATGTATATGCGGTCGTCTGTATTATAGGCCTCCAATATATTAGATGACAAAGATTTCAACTCAGGTATATTTATCAAATTAATAACTTTCGGACTTGTAATAATATTGCTGTAAAAAATATCTCCCGTTTCATTTTCCTTGCATTCCACTACTCTTTGAAACGTATTTTCAAAAATAGTTCGGACAATCTTGTAATTATTGTTCATAAGCACCTCCACGGCATTCTCAGAAAATTTGTACTCTACTCCTATATTATCAATTAATTCGACAAAAATAAAGATAAATTTACTAATATTTACATATAAATCGCAGAGAGTACATTAATAGGGTTAGGACATAGCAGGGGAATGCATCAAATTTGCTTACTCACTGTCGTTCGTACAAATTTGGCATTCTTTGCATTTGACCTACCAGCCATTTTTCTCTCCCTTCAGTCGTAAAAATGGGGTTAGGGCATAAAAAAAAGAGGATTATTTTAAACCCTCATCATCGTCAATTTCATATTCTACGTTTTCTATAATATCTTTTTCTTTCAGATTTTTTTCATTTCCGTAATATTTTTTAGTTTTTTCCGATACTATGCTCATAAGATATACGAACATCAACAAATCATCCAATACACTGAAACCTAATATTGGCATAGGGATTAAATCTACCGGGCTCAGTATATAAATAAGAGGTATTATAATCCACCATTTTTCTTTTAATGGAATTTGTTTATCGAAAAGAAATTTAAATACTAAAAAAATTTTATTCATAATATTACAGAACAAACTCCCTGTCCGGAAGCCCTTTTCTTAATTTCGTAACAAAGTTGTTTGAAGGGTCCTTCGCTCGCGAGCTTCCCAAAACAACGTGTGTTATTTCCATTTCTTCAGCATATTCTACTATAGATTTAATTACATCCTTAGATCTTTTAACCACCAATTCAGCTCCTACATTTTTAGTTATCATAAACAGATACTCCAATGCTTCGCCGTCGCTGAAATTGTTTAAAAACTTATCATTTTCATTCACCACATGAATTACATACAGGTTATCGTCCTTTTCCTGTGTTAATTTAACACCTTGCTCTATGAGCTTTTCGCATGTTTTCTGTTGTGTAACACATACCAATACATTTTTATGCATCACTATTCTCCTTAAATGGCGGGAATATGTGGGAATTGAACCCACCCAGGACGAGCAAACGCCCCGCGACTGATTTTGAAGACCAGGAGGCACACCAGCACCTATCTATCCCCATCAAAATAATGATAACATACTACCGTAAATAATTCAAGCCAATTTTATCAATGGGCATTCCTGAAATAATATCCAACTCCCCATTTTGTAAGGATGTATTCATAGCTTTTGTTCTTATTTTCTATCTTTTCCCTTAGTCTCCTGACATGGACATCAACCGTTCTTAAATCACCGAAATATTCGTATCCCCATATGATTTCCAACAATTCTTCTCTTGAATAAACTTTGCCGGGATTCGTAGCAAGAAGCAGTAATAGATCAAATTCTTTAGCGGTTAAATTAATTTCCTGTCCCTGCAAGCTTACCTTTCTGCCTAATGCATTTATAACAAAGTCATCAACGATAACCGTCTGTTCATTAGGCTTTTGATTGATACCCTTCGTTCTTCGAAGAATTGCCTTAATTCTTGCTTTCAGTTCCAATATATTAAACGGCTTCGTAACATAATCATCCGCGCCGTATTCCAAACTCAGTATTTTGTTCATATCCTCGTTGTTAGCGGTTAAAATCAATAAAGGAACGTTTGATATTTCTCTGATTTTCTGACAAACCTCAAGTCCATCCAGATCGGGCAATATAAGGTCTAACAAAATAATGTCATAATCATTTAATGATACTTTCCTTAATGCCTCATTACCTTCAAGAGCTAAGTCCACTTCATAACTGTCCTGCTCGAAACTATTTTTAAGACCTTTAATCAATAATAGTTCATCATCAACAATTAATACCTTCATTTGTTACGCTCCTTCATTAGTTTGTTACAAAAATTAAACTTTTATTAATCTTACATTGAATTGGCAAAAAAGTCAAGTCAAATATTCGTTTTGGCGTTTTACCAATTGGCAATTGCAGTATATCAAAATAAAATTCTGTCGTTTTCAACCCTTTTTGTAACCTTAACGCTATCAAAATGTTCAAGGAGACCTATTGCTATTTTACGGTTTGTATCTAATAAATCCCTGTATTGTGCTGCAGAAATTTTTGTATTTTTCTTAATAAATTCAACTAACTTTTCTTTTGCATCATTGTATATTTCAGAAGTAGTTATTCCTGATTCACCGATTTTCATCAGCTTTTTATCATCAAGCATCAAGGAAATAATTTCTTCTGCTTTATTGTTGTTAACCATATCTGCTAGTTCTTCCGTCTTAATTAATTCAAATTTAGCTTCTCTTAATATTTTTATAACATTTTGCTCAACATTTTTATACTGCTCATCATATTGTATTTGAAAGTAGCCTAAGGATACATACTCTCCATCTGTCTTGATTAGGCCCTTGCTTTCAAAGGATTGAATTATTAAATCAAATATCGTCTGCTTAACTGCCGGCAAAAACCTGCTTTTTATTTCTGATTTTTTAGTACCTTTAGAATACTTTTTTGTTTCATGATAATTGTACAGATATTTTTCGATACTTTCTTCGATGCTTCTTTCATAATTTTTATGCCATACGTACTTATCATTTTTAAAGTTAAATACAGTTATTTTCTCTTCCTCTTCAAGAATTTCTACGTTTAATTTTATTTCGTCCTCTGAAAGCGCTGTTGTTTTCGCTATATCAGAGATTGAAGGTACATTCTTTGAATTTTCCTTTATTATTTTTTCTATAACGTCACTACTGCTTCCCTTTTCCTTAACTTTAAGCTCTTCGAGTAATAAATCATCGAATCTTTTCTTTTTTAATGGTACCGGCTCTATTATTTCGCCGCCTCCTATTGTTTCCATTGGAGAGTAAAACCTAACTATAAATTTATCCTTTCTTCTTACCGCTATTTCTTCCTCCAGCCTTAACTGAGCATAACAGCTTTCTCCCGGAGACAATTCATCTCTGTCAAGAAGAACTACCCTGCACAGTATTTCACTGGTCCCTGTGTAAAGATGCAGTCTTGAACGGTTTTCAACAATGCGCCTTGAGCTTTTGAGTATACTCAGCTTAACATCCAGCATCATTGTATTTTTCATAGAATTTTTGGGCGCTATAACACAGCCTCTGTAAATTTCAGATTTTTTAACATTGGATAAATTTATGGCGGTTCTTTGTCCGGCATAAGCTTCATTTGCGTCATTTGAATGAACCTGAATATTTCTTATTTTACACATTTTATTGACCGGATAAATTTCTACTTCATCACCTTTTTTAAGATTGCCTGAAATAAGTGTGCCTGTTATAACCGTTCCGAATCCGGTTATTGAAAAAACTCTGTCTATAGGCAGTCTCGGAATAGTATTGATGTCTCTTTCTTCAATTTCTGTTTCTGTTTTACTGACAATTACATCAATCAATTTATCCAAGCCGTAACCTGTCCTAGATGACACCTCAACCAAAGGCGCACTTTCCAAGAAGGTATCCTTTAGTTCCCCTTTAATGTCTTCCCTGACAAGCTCAAGCCATTCAGGGTCTATTAAATCATACTTTGTTATAACTACTATACCTTTTTTGACTCCGAGCATATTTAATATATTTAAATGTTCCGTTGTCTGAGGCATCATTCCTTCATCGGCAGCTACAACAAGAAGCACCAGATCCATCCCTATAACGCCCGCCAACATATTTTTTATAAATCTTTCGTGTCCGGGAACATCAATGATACCTGCTTTATTACCATTAGGCAGATCAAAATAAGTAAAACCTAAGTCTATGGTTATGCCCCTTCTTTTTTCTTCTTCCCACCTGTCGGTTTCTCTGCCCGTCAATGCCTTTATTAAGGTTGTCTTACCGTGATCTATATGCCCGGCTGTACCGATTATTATGTTTTTCATCTTTCCTCCTCGAAGATGCATTTAAAAGCCTCAGAAATTACTTCTTCTTCCCCTTGGAGTACGGTTCTTAAATCTATAATGAGACGATCGTTAACAACTCTGCCTATAATAGGTGTTTCCAGATGTCTTAATTTATTTTCCAAGGATGCCGTAGTTATATTAAGCGGTTTAAAGCTGAGTGAAATACTTTCAATGCGCTCAAGAGGCAGTGAACCTCCTCCGATTTGAGACTGACAATCTTCTATAATTACCTCACATTTATTTCCCGATGTTTTTATTAATCTATCATATAACAGATTTGCCGTATTTAATAACTCATCCTTGCTTCTGTTGATTAGTTTTAAAACAGGAATACTTGATACAGCCTTTTCTTCATCCATGTAATCCAAAAATACACTTTCCAATGCACAGCTTGTAAATTTATCTATTCTTAAGGCTCGGGTCAAGGGGTGCTTTTTAATTTTTTCTATTAAATCCTTTTTCCCTACTATTATGCCCGCCTGAGGACCGCCTAACAGCTTATCCCCGCTGAAGCATACTATGTCGGCTCCTGAGTTTACGGAAGCTTGCACAGTCGGCTCGTAGGTTAAACCGTACTTGCTTAATTCAACTAGTACACCACTGCCTATATCCTCTATAACAGGTAAATTGTGTTTTCGGCCGAGCTCTGTCAGTTCATCAACAGATACGGATTCTGAAAATCCAACGATTTTGTAATTGCTTGTATGAACCTTCAATAATGCTGCGGTATTTTCATTTATTGCATTTGCGTAATCATATAAATGCGTTTTATTGGTTGTTCCAACCTCCTTCAATATGCAACCGCTTTGCTCCATAACCTCCGGAACTCTGAAGGAGCCTCCTATTTCAACCAATTCCCCTCTTGAAACTATTACTTCCTTGCCTTTACAAAGAGCAGAAAGAATCAATAAAACAGCGGCAGCATTGTTGTTTACTGCCATTGCCGCTTCTGCACCGGTTATTTTGGTTATTATTTTTTCAAAATGCGAATATCTTGAGCCCCTGATGCCCTCTTTCAGATTATATTCTAAATTGGAATACCCGGTAACCAATTGCTTGATTCTGTCGGCGGCTTCATCGGAAATTAATGCTCTTCCCAGATTTGTATGTAATATTGTTCCTGTTCCGTTTACAACCTTTTTTAAGTTATATTCTGTGTAACTTTTTACTTCCTCAACAATGTCCGGTATCAAGCTATTTATCTTTTTATTTATTTCCTCTTGACATTCTGAATTATTAATAAAATCTCTTAATTCCTCCGTAACCTTTCTTACCGATTCTAAAATGTATTCTCTGCTGCATTTTTCTTCCAAGCTTTTAATTTCATCGTATTCCATCAATAAATCAACCTTGGGAATACTTCTGTAAAATGTTTTTTTATCCATGCTTTCTCCCTATGATTACATAATCATCTCATAATCACATTATAATTTCCTTCTCTTTCCGTAACTCTGCCAATAACCGCAAACTCCGTATCTAAGCTCATCTTTAAGTCCTTCATTATACTGTCTGCATATTTTTCATTGACTGCAAATAACAGACCGCCCGAAGTTTGAGGGTCATACACTAAATCAATAAACTGTTCTTCTATACTCTCTACAGAAACCTTATTTTCGAAATATTCTCTGTTTCTGTATGAGCCTCCCGGAACAAGTCCCATTGAAGCATATTCAAATACATCCTTAATTACCGGCACAGCTTTTGAGTTAATAACGAATGTTTTATTGCTTGCTTCCGCCATTTCGGCAGAATGACCCGCTAACCCAAAGCCTGTTATATCGGTGCAACAGCTTACAGGATAATTTTCAATTGCTTTTTTTGCGTATTTATTCAGAGTGCTCATTATATGTATTGCTTCATTTTTGGATTCATCAGAGCACATATCAGCTTTAATCGCAGTATTGACGATTCCTGTCCCGACAGGTTTCGTTAATATCAATACATCATTTATTTCAGCACCGTAATTTTTAAGTATTTTATCAGGATGAATGAAACCTGTCACGCATAATCCGTACTTTGGTTCATCATCCTCTACAGAGTGCCCGCCTGCAATGGTCGCGCCCGCTTCCATAACTTTAGATGCACCGCCCTTTAATATTTCCGCCATAACATCAGGATCAAGGCAATTTGGAAACCCGATTATATTTAAAGCTAAGGCAGGCTCTCCGCCCATAGCATATATATCACTTAGGGAATTTGTCGCGGCAATCTGTCCAAAGGTGTAAGGGTCATCTACAACAGGCGTAAAAAAGTCAACCGTCTGTATCATGGCTATATCATCATTTATCTTGTATACACAGGCATCATCAGATGTTTCCAATCCAACAATTAATTTGTCATTGGTAAACTTTGGCAGCTTGCTCAAAACTTGAGCAAGGGTCTTAGGACCTATTTTAGCCGCTCAGCCTGCAGCTTTTGTCATCTGTGTAAGACGTATTTCATCTCTTGACATAATTTCACCTCATTTCTAACGATAGTAGAACAATTGTTATCCTACTGTTCCCCTATTGTTATAATCTCTTTCATTTTTTCAAATGTTTTTTCGCCGATTCCGTCTATCTTTTTAATTTCTTCTATTGAGTCAAAGGATTTTTTGTTCCTGTAATCTATAATTCTTTGAGCATAAGCATCCCCTATACCGGGAATTGTCTTAAGCATTTCCTTGGATGCAGTATTTATATTGATTAAAATACTGCTTTCAGAACTTGTTTCATTTATTTCATCGCTGTTTAAAACATATATTTTTTCACCGTCAACAAGCATTCTTGCCTTATTAAGGTTCTTGGTATACGCCTTATCAGTAAGTCCTCCTGCCATTACTATAGCATCGTTGACCCTGCAGCCGCCCTTGAGCTCATATACACCGGGATTTTTTACGGCACCATCAATATCAACAAATATACATTCAGACTTTTCTTCTTCAGCATTATTTTCACCAATATTTTCATTAAATACTACATTTTTTTCCTTGCTTGAAAGTTTAATCCCCAAGTAAGCCATAATTAATAATGCAATGATTAAAACAACCGCAAGCCCTTTTGTATAAATACGATTGTTCATAAAAATCTCCTGTATTTGCAATATTAGACATATATTAATTACATTATACATTATTTTTGCAAAAAATCAAAATTTATAATTACAAAAGTTTATAATTCTGCTATACTATTATTTGATTTGTATAAATAAGGAGTTTGCAGATGATAAAAAAAGTGATTTGCCTTCTGTTATTAATTTCTGTATTTTTATTGAATGTATCTGCTGCTTATGCTGCACCGAATACCATATGTCAAACATCAGTCCTGATAGATGTAAAAACGGGAACAATATTATATGAAAATAAAGCTAACCAAAAAATGTATCCTGCAAGCCTGACAAAAATTATGACGGCAATTTTAGTAATAGAAGTGGGAAACTTGTCCGACGTCATAACCATTGACGATGATACCCCTCATGAGATAGAAGGAAGCCACATTGCCTTGGAGGAGGGAGAAATACTGACACTTAAGGATTTATTGTACGCATTGATGCTGCCTTCGGCAAATGATGCAGCTCTTGCATTGGCAAAACACTATGGCGGAAGTGAAGAAAAATTTGTTAAGATTATGAATGACAGAGCAAAGGAGCTTGGTGCATATAACACAAATTTTGTAAATCCTCACGGCTTACATGACCCCAATCACTATACGACGGCTGCGGATCTTGCTTTAATTGCGAAATATGCAATGGAAAATGAAACATTCAGAGAAATAGTAAGAACCGAAAGATACGAAATACCACCTACTAATAAAAAGGATGAAACAAGATACTTTACTAACTATAACCGGCTTATACATAATACGAGCTATAATCAAATATATGTAAACGGTGCATACATTGACCCTACATACGAATATGCCACAGGCATTAAGACCGGTTACACTCCGGAGGCAGGCAACACCTTAGTAGCCAGTGCCAGCAAGGACGGCACGGATTTAATAGCCGTTATTATGAACGGTGTATCTCTGGAAATGTATCAGGATGCTCATAACCTTTTTAACTATGGTTTCAAAGAATTTGAAAGTGCAACATTGATAAGCAAGAATACATTTGTACAAAATATAGAAGTTAAGCACGGAGACAACAAAGAAATTTCAGCTATAACAGAAAGTGATTTTACGACGTTAATTAAAAAGGATTCAAAAAATAAAATTGAATCAAAAATTATTATCAATGACATCAATTTACCTTTAAATAAAAACGATGTGGTTGGTAAAATCGAATACAAATCAGACGGCAAGGTGATAGGAACCGTTAATCTTATAACTCCTACCTCCGTAAAAAGTACATTGCCTGAAAATTCAAGAGGTAATATTTTCTTTACAATCATTAAATATATTTTGATGATAACTGCCGGTATAGTTACCGGACTATTCTTATTAAAGATTTATAATGATATAAGGATTAAATTAATCAGAAAAAAAAGAAAGAGCAGATATAACGGATAAAAAAACCACGGGGACGAATGGATAATCTTCATAGAGATATGATGTGAAACCCCATGGCAAACAGGTACGGAAAGCACAGCCGGACAGGAAATTTTCCTGCCCGGCTGTGCTTTTGTCAATAATTTCTTTTACAAATTGTTTGTTTTAAAGTTATTCCATGATTTTGATACATACAATGATGTACCATTCTGAAGTGCCTTAAAATGCTGCTCGCCGCAGTGAATTTTCAACTGCTCTGTAGTTCGAAGATTCCATGTATCTTCAACACCTTTATTTACTCATGCTTTAATTCCTCCTCATCCAACTCTTTCTTGCGTTCGATAATCTCCCGCTCACGTTTCAGTTCGTGTGTTAGTTCTTCCTCGGTAGGAAGGTACAGCATATATTTCGAGGCAAACAGATTTTCATTATCAGACAGCACCGAGTATTTTGCCATCGTATCATTCTTGTCCGTACACAGAACAATACCGATGGTTGGATTATCCTCCGGCAATTTCACCTTATCCTCAAAGTACCGCACATAGAAATCAATTTGTCCGACATCTTGATAAGTCAGTTTCCCTGCTTTAAGGTCTATGACCACAAAACACTTTAAAATATAGTTGTAAAAAACAAGATCAACATAATAATGATCTCCCTCAATGGTTATCCGTTTTTGACGGGCTACAAAGGAAAATCCTTTGCCAAGTTCAAGCAGGAAATCCTGTAGTTTACCAATTAAAGCCTGCTCCAAATCGCTCTCGTGATAATCGCGGTTTTCTTTTAAATCCAGAAATTCTAAAATGTAGGGATCTTTCAGAACATAATCGGGTGAACTTTTTGGTTCAGTTGATTAAATTTCATTTTTTACACTTTCTATCCCGCTTTTTTGTGTTGCAAGCAAGCGTTCGTAAAAAAAAGAATTAATTTGTCTTTCTAATTGACGAACACTCCAAGCTGATTCCGCACATTCCCGCCCATAAAAGTCACGGCGAGATTCATCCTTAAGCTTCATAAGCAATCGATAATGTGACCAACTCAATTCGTGCCACAGCGTGGCACGATTCGGAAACTTTTTGAAAAATTGGCGCATTCGGCGTAAACTGCTTTCATTGAAACCTTTACCGAACTCTGTGGTTAACTGTTCAGCTAAAGATTTTAGCATTCCTTTTCCATATTCAGCGCGCTGACCAACTGCTTCGTCAATCTGTTGCCCAATTTCCCAATAAGCTTCTACCATAGCGGAATTGACAGCAGAATAGGCTTTTGAGCGTGCTTTTATAAGAGTATTGCGAACTCCTTGATAAAGATTGGGATCTATTTCACTCAATGGTTTGGAGTTGGTTGGGTCATTAGATTTATTCACTATGATCACCCTCCTGTTCTTTTGATTTGGCTTGACCTTTGTCAATTTCCATTATATCGGCAAAATCACAATCAAGAGCTTTGCAAATTTTCAGCAACACATCTGTTGTTATGTTTTGACCCTTGGTAAGTTTTGCTATTGCTGTAGTGCTGATATTTGCAGCAAGTCTCAAATCTGTTTTGTTCATCTTTTTATCAATAAGTAATTTCCATAACTTATTATAACTAACGGTCATCGACGCACCTCCGTTCAAACTTATCAAACTATAACATATTATAGCAAAATTCCTTTCTGATTTTCAATAAAAATTTGATTTTCACGCATTTTTTATTTGAAATTGAGTGCTATTTGATTGAATACCTGTGCTTGCAGGGATCCATTTTTTTGTTCTAAGCCTCGGGATGTGGGTATTATGGACAGCGCAGAGCCAATCACCGCGGAAACTACGGAAGATGACAAGCAGGAAAATATAACTTGAAACAGTACAAGGCGGACAGCTTTCGCCATCCGCCTTGCATATGAACCACGGTTCACAATTTGTCCCTTTGAATGAGAACAGAAGCGTCACCGTGGTTTTTTTAATTATACTACTGCTATTGCATCAATTTCTACGTTAGCGTCTTTAGGCAGTCTTGCAACCTCAACGCAAACTCTTGCCGGCTTTGTGTCACCAAACACTTCTGCGTACATCTCATTTATTAAGCCAAACTGATTCATATCCTTAATAAACACTGTACACTTAACAACGTCCTTTAAGGATGCACCTGCTTCCTCCAATATAGCCTTAACATTCATTAAAGAAAGTCTTGTTTCTTCTTTAATGTCTCCTCCTGTATAAAGCTCTCCTGTTGCCGGATTCATCGGCAGCTGACCTGATACATAAATAGTATTACTCGCTTTTATTCCTTGAGAATAAGGACCTACCGCTGCCGGTGCATTGCTTGTCTGAATTACTGTATTAGCCATAATAACCTCCTATTTCCAATTTGTTATACCATATTGTTCTACATCTATTGAATTATTATCATACCACAGTGATTCAAGGTCATAAATCTCCCTTTCATCTCTGTGAAAAATATGAACAATTATGTCATCTGTCTCCAGCAATATCCATCTTGCCGTATCAAAGCCTTCTTTGTAATAAAAATCAATTTCTTCCTGAGCACACTTTTCTACTATTTCCTCTGCAATCGCAGCAGTCTGTCTCTCGTTATTACCGCTTACTATAATGAAATAATCCGTTATTGAGCTGGTTTTTGATACATCAAGAACTGTAAAGTTGTATCCTTTTTTGTTTTCGCAGGCTTTAAGTATAATTTCAATTTTTTTATTTATCATCTTTTCTCCTTCAAAAATTTTAACGTATTTAACGATTGATGGTCAAGTACCATATTCATATTTTTAACATATTCTATTGTTTTTTCTAAAGATACTATAATTGCAGCATCTAAATCCTTATAAGCAATTTCCCTGAGCTCTTCTACTCCTTCATAATACCTGTTGGGTTCTATTTTATCGGCAATATAGATTATTTTTTCTAATGTGGTCATATTTTCTCTGCCGGTTGTATGATGCTTAATTGCATTTATTATATCCTCATCCTGTACATTATAAACTTCTTTGGCAAGAATTGCACCTGTTTCAGCATGAGTCAGATTGTCCTTTCCTTTTTCTGACTTGCCGCAATCATGAAGCAGTCCCGCTGTCTTTGCTTTATTAACATCAACCGAATAACGCAAGCTAAGCTTTTCCGCCTCTTCCATGGTGCCTATGCAATGGTTGAACAGCTTTGGACTTAACCTGTCTTTCAATTTAATAATTAAATTATTTAAATCCATCTTTCACCTATATAGATTATTCTTTATTATGTACTGCTCCACCGTCTCCGGCAACAAATATTTCGCTGAAACACCTTTTTTAATTCTTTCTCTTATATCAGTGGAAGAAATCTGGAGCATGGGCACCTGCATAAGCTCTATATGTCCATTCAATGTGTCTTTTATTTCTTTTATTTTCTTTTCAATAATTTCCTTATCTATTCCCGGCCTTGATACGGCAATAAATTTGCACAAGCTTAACAGTTTCTCCGGCTCATGCCAATTAGGAATATCTATAATAGCATCAGTACCTGTTATAAAGTAAAATTCCGTATCAGTATACATTTCCTGAAACTGTATTAATGTTTCCAATGTGTAGCTTTTTCCTGTTCTTTTGACTTCTATATCAGAAACGGCAAATCTGTCGTTTGACACGGTTGCAATCTGTGTCATTATATATCTGTCCCAGGGATTTGTTTTTAAACCGTTTTTATGAGGTGGTATTCCCGCAGGAACAAAAATAATTTTATCGAAATTATATATGTTTAAAACTTCGTTTGCAACAACTAAATGTCCCTGATGAATGGGATTAAATGAACCGCCCATTATTCCTACTTTTCTGTTTATCATCTTAAGTTCCTCTTATTATCTTATCCTTTTATCTGAAAAAATACATATAATTGAATAGTATCAGCTTTCCTAATGAAACTCCCAATATTCCTGAAAAAATATACGGAAAATATAATTTAATTTTACTATTTTTGACTATGTTAACTCTTTCAATCAAACTTTCTTTACCCTCATAATAGCCCTTCATAAAGCCGGTATATGAAATTATTAAAATTAATGAAGCAAGAATTAAAACAGGTATTACGGCCAAAGAATAATGCCCATCTGTACACAATACTACCGATAATGAAATGAACAAGGGCGTTAATACAATCTGAGTAAAAGAATCCCCCAGTCCCGCTGCTATTCCCATCATTCCTTTTTTAACAAAGCTTATATTATAATTTTGTTCTTTATTCAGGACCGCTTGTTCCTCCTGAGAAATAATATATCCGATTATGGGCGTTCCTATATTCGGCTCAGTATTAAAAAACTCACTGTGCCTGTGTATACCTTTCATTATTTCACTTTTATCGTTATGAAGCTTTTTAAATATATTTTTCATGCTGTGAGCAAATGTCAGACCCTGTAACCGCTCAAAGCTATAGCATGAATGTGAATAATTAGCCCAAATAACCCACGCATAAATCAAGTCATTTTTATTCAAAATACCCATCTTGCGCATATCATAACTTGTTTTTATCAGGTCCTTATCACTGTAGAAAAATAAAAATAATAACACTGTAAAAACTATTAAATAGGACGGGATATTGAAAATTAACGTAATTATTAATGAACCAACAAAAATTAATACAAACTTATTATCTTTTAATTTGAAAATTAAAGAGATAGAAGTATATATAACTAATCCGAATCCGATAATAAGCAATATTTTATTTAGACCTGCTGCATATGCTCCGATTAAATTCATAATAAAAAGAGCTGTTATAATTACAGCCGTGCTCATGATATATAACAAAAGCTGCGGCAGAAACCCATTATATAAATTAATTTCAGGATTATTGCCCTTTTCATATTCCTCTTCAAATTTCTGGACAAATATAGAATTAATATTCAGACGATACTTCCAAATTAAGATTCCTAAGAAACCAAATGGATAAGCAATTGCTGCGGATTCTATCATATTTAAATTTAATGTTATGGCAGCTACAGCAGAAATAATCGCAGTAAGCATTTGATCTCCCTTAAAAGAGCCGCCTGTTGATACAAAATTCATATAAATTAAATTGACAACTGCGCCTGCCGCCATACCGGCAGACGGGTCTCCCAAAATAAAGCCTGTCAGCAATCCCGATATTACCGGTCTGTACAATGTAAAGTACCCGACTCCAAAGGACAGTGCCGTGCTGCTTCCCCAAAAATATAATATGCTAATTAAAAAATACTCTAAATAGCTCATTTATTTACCTTATCTAACTTAATTTCTTTATCCTTCGGCAGCATTCTTATTTCAACCTCTGTTTTTTTCGCAATGCTTTGGAGCATATTTAATTCCTCGTCACTTAAATAAACAGAATTATAATATTTTTTTCTTTTTGAGTTGCTGCCAAGATTGCCTATATTAATCTGATTCAATGCTATATTAAATTCAAGAAGTTTTTCTATGTATTCGATATTTTTAATTAAAATCAGTATTTTTGAACCGGTATCTTCGCCTTTTAAATAGTTTGCGGCCTCTTCAACCGTAAATATATTCACACTTACATTTTCCGGCTCTGCATTTTTTATTAAAAGTGACATGAATTCGTCACGTGCCAATTCATCATCAACAACAATCACTTCATTTGCCTTAAGATAAGGTATCCATGATACGACCACCTGTCCGTGAAGTAAGCGGTCATCTACCCTTGTTAAAACAATTTTTTTCATTCTTCCTCCATTAATCAGCTAAAAACTTCTCATTGACAAAGACTATACTTTTTTTACCGTTTTTTATAATTTTCTCTGCTATTTCTTCTAAGCTGTATGTATCTCTGTTTACGGCTATATCGATAAACAACGGAAAATTAATTCCTGTTATATGATAAAAATTTCTGTTATTAGACACCCTTGCCACCGCATTAAAAGGACTTCCTCCGTACATATCGGTAAAAATTATCAAATCATCCTTGGATAATCTTTCAACTGCCTCTCCAACTTTATTTAAAAGTTCTTCAAAGCTATTACCATATTCAAAAGATATACTCTCTGCATTCTCTATATTTCCTATAATCAATTCTGAACTTTTTAATAATTCCCTTCCAAAATTTCCATGTGTTACAAGCAATAAATTTATCATAGCTTAACCTCCTTATTTTTGGACTAAAACCATTTTTTCATATTTATATTGTAAATGATGTTATGAAATTAGTAAAGAAACATTTACTATTTTAATTCACTAATATGATTTTAATACGTATATTAATTATAAGAAATTTATATATGGAGGATTATATGATTTATTCAAATAATAGAAATAACTGGCCGCATTATGATTCAATGCCCTACAACTGTAACCCGCACGTATCATACATGCCAATAAGAGCAAATCAAATGCCGACGAGCCCGTTACCTAATGATTTTATGCTCCCTGATACAGCATTGCCTGATGGCGATATACCTGCAATGCCTATATCGCCGGATTTGCTGGAAAATATGAACTTATTTCCGGGTATTCCGGGATTCCCATTCCCTCAAATGCCAATAACGCCAGGTCTGCCGGGCATGCCGCAAAATGGTCTGCCAATTGCTCCGCAAACACCGGGAACTCCTCAGGCACCGACTACACCACAAATTCCAGCAATGCCGCAGATGCCGGAAATGCCACAAAACGGGATGCCCCAAATGCCGGGGATGCCAGGTATGCCACAAAACGGAATGCCGCAAATGCCAGGCATGCCACAAAATGGGATGCCTCAGATGCCAATCGCTCCACAAACACCGGGAACTCCTCAGACGCCAGCAGCCCCACAAGCTCCCGAAATGCCGCAGATGCCGGGGATGCCGCAAATGCCTGAACAATTAACTTGCGAACAGCTTATGGACTTAATGAGACGTATGAACTGCAACGGCATGAACAATACTCAACCAAGCAACAATATGAACAATAATCCGCAAAACCGGAATACTGATAATACAAGAAATAATATGAGCAGAAGATAATTAACGGAAAATAAACATGGGGACATCAGACCCCATGTTTATTTTACTGCCACTTCGTTCACGATAAACAACACGAGTCGAATTTTATCAGATTTTATGTATTTCCCAATAAATATTTTAATTAAATCCAACTGATATTAAGCTTAGTAATTATTTTTATATAATTAAAAGTGTACAAACAATTTTCCAGAAATCTTGCATATAATGTATAACTCCGGGGGGTGGTTTTTTTGATTGAAAATTTATTGCAGCTTTTATTTCCACTATCTATTTTTATTTTCGGTTACATAACTAATGGAAGTTCCTTTCCGCAGCCCTTAGGCAAAGATGAAGAATCTGAGTTAATTCGAAAATCTAAGGAAGGAGACATGGATGCACGTAATGTACTTATAGAACGAAATCTCAGATTGGTTGCCCATGTTATAAAAAAATATAAGACTGTCGGCATTGATCAAGAAGATTTAATTTCAATCGGTACAATCGGACTAATCAAAGCCGTATCAACATTCGATGACAATAAAGGTATCCGTCTTGCTACTTATGCTGCAAAGTGCATTGATAATGAAGTACTGATGACAATCAGAAGCGACAAGAAACTAAAAAAAGAAATTTCACTTCAGGGTCCTTTAGGCACTGATAAAGAAGGAAACAATATATACCTTATTGACATTATAAAATACGAGGGCGAAGAAATTATCGGCAGGTTGGATAAGGAAGAAAAAATAAAAGCATTAGATGAAATATTAGATAAAACTCTTCAGAAAAGAGAAAAAACAATAATAGAAATGAGATACGGAATAAGGAATCATGAACATAAAACTCAGAGAGAAATTGCAAAACTCCTTGGTATTTCACGTTCATACGTATCAAGAATAGAAAAAAAGGCACTAAAAAAATTGTACGATGCCTTGGTATCAAACGTAGGTACATAAACAAAAACAGCCAGAGGAGACGGTTAAACCGTCTCTTTAGTCTTTCTCGGCGTGTACAATTTTTGTATATCTCCTCAAAGGATATTCACCGTCATGAGGCATGCCGCTGTAATCTATGGACATATTTTCTCCTTTGCACACTCTGACAACTCCCGTTTTAAAAAACATATCCGTAAGAAGCTGCACTTCAAGAGGTCCGCAAAGCAACCCGACAGTTTGAAGATAATTTTTATATGGACGCAATACTGTAAGCATTTCTGACCGTGGCAAAGGTCTCACCCACGCATTTCCGAACTGAATAGACGTATCCATTATTTTATCCGGATATGCAATCAAACTGCAATTATCTCCTCTGAATATCCTGTTATTTTTATAAATACCCTCAAGCTTTTCTGCATACAATCGGAGTGCAACCTGAGATTGTATTCCTATTCCGGCTTTCACAGGATGATTAGCAATTTCCTTATTTAAAACAGGCAAAAACTTATTGCAAAATTCATATATTTCTTCCATATTATCTGTATCTACAAAGATTCCCTGAACAGAACTGCACAACAGTTGTCCCGTATCAGAAATATTTTTCGCAAGACCTTCAAGTCCTTCCGTAGTTATACCCTGCTTTGTAACATATGCAAAGCTTATTTTGTGACCCCATTCAATCAGCTTAATATTAGGAGGAATCAGCTTTCTGAAAGCAGACACCGCTTCCCTTCCTCCCCATACGATAACTGCATCCGCAACGGAAATAAGCATTTCTATATGCTCTATATCCTTTGATGAATAATCAAAAACATAAATATATTCTGCCAAAACAGGCTCTGCCTTTATAAGCTCAAGCAATAGTCGAACAGATATACCTCCCTCTGCTGCCGGTAACTTTAAAATATTTATATTCCCGGTCAGCAAGCCCTCAAGCACACTAAAGGCAGGCAATCCATCAGCATTTCCGGCAGCAACATGCAATAATACTCCTAAGGGTAAAATCTCACTGCTTACGGTAAAATCCTTGTGCATGGGATTATAGGTAACGACTTCAGAAAAGTTATCACCTAATTCTACCTTCATGCGATGCACCAGACTTTCTCTGCTGAACGCCTGCTTAAATTCATCAATATACATCTTCCCTAAGGCCTCATCAATTCCTAACTCCCTCATAACATTTAAATACTCAGCCTCTTCAAGGGTATTAACCACCTTATCACAAGCAGAAATCACTGTTTCTGCATTGAGGCGTCTCTTACTCAGAGTATCCAAAATATGCTGCTCAAGATTTTCCAATATGTCATCACATTCTTTTGCATTGAGAATTTTGCCTTTTACTAAATTCATACAGCACCGCCTTTTTTTATATCCAACAGCTCCGAAGCATTTGCCGCACATGTTTTAATATCTGCAAGTCCAACACGTCCCAATATTTCAAAGTACGGAGAGGAATTGCCGCATCCGCATTCCTCACCCGGATGCATTATGGCTAAATCATCAGTCATCACACTTGTAAATGGCATACTCGTCATCATTGGAGTGATTAGATTTAACATACCAGGAACCCCATAATCTACAGGCTTCATATTTAAATCTCTGATAATTACTCTCGAATATATGGGAACGTGAAAATGATGGTTGGGACAATCGAAGTAAGATATGGGATGCTCAACAGCTCCAAAAAATTCTCTTATTCGATTTCCGCCAAGACCCAATGTTTTCTCAGACATATCGTACAATACAGGCTTATCTACCTGCTCTGTGAAAAAGTTCTTCCATCCTCCTGCCAATAATATGAGAGATTTAGGGTGAAGCTTAAGCTTTATACCTGATTCATTAAGTTCCTTTAATAAGAACATAAAATATGCGGGAAAGCCCATAAATCGCACCGGCAATCCCATTTTTTCATATTTGATCAAAGCATTTTTAATCCCTTCCATATTAAGCACATATTCTGTTCCCGTATCCTTCAGAGCATATTCTCTATGAACGGCAGGAGCCGTATATGTAATAGCATAAGCTGTTTTAACTGCACCCATTTTGTTCCTCTTAGCCGGCTGGTATCCTAAAACTACATAATTAGTAGGACGCAAGGAAAGCAGTCTATGAGCAAAAAACGTTCCGAGTATCATACCCAGACCACGCCATGAGGATGGTAAATCAAGGGCCATTTCACTGACCTTGCCGCTTGTGCCTGAGGTGGTGGATTTAAACATGAGATGCTTCGACCGAGTTGAGTAAAGGGTATGATTTTTTAAAAACAGAGTTGGTATAACCGGAATTTTATATATATCCTCTATGGATTTCAGCTCCTCCATAGAAAATCCCTGTTGTGATAATATCCTTGCATAATCCGGACATTTGTCCATGTGATGCTTAACACTTTCTATAATTGCACGAAAAAAAAGCTCATCTGTATCCTTTAAACTATAAATATCCCTGCGATAGAAAAGTCTGTTGCCATAATTCATTGTATACCCTCGCCCTTTTTAGTCTTTATTTCTGAATGGACAGCAAGTCTTCACACCTGTCATTCATATACACATAAGAATCATAAACACCTTGATTATAAAATTCTGTTGCCAGCTCATCTATGAAAAAATCTAAAATCATGCCTGAAGCCAAGTCTCCTAAATCCTCATCTCTTTCGTTTGAAAAGTAATTTTTAATGGCTGAAATCATGTATTCTCTTTTTTCATTTGTAAGCTTTATTTTATTATTTTTCATTGCAGCCTCCAAAATCATTTCATATATTTCAATATAATATCATAAAGTTGCTCAGGGTTATTATTTTTACATTTTACCATATTTTTCATTGTATTTCAAAGGTTTTGTCAGAACCTTTGAAATTTAAAATGGACGATTCGTTTCATATACAACGAATCGTCCCCAGTTTTTTAATCAACTTTTTTTCTTAATATAAAGTATGGTTCTACTTCTTCATTCATTTCTATTTTTATCATTTGCTGAGGATGAGGTGCTGAATCTATTTTATTGCCTGCTTCATCCTGCATATTTTTTGCAATCACTTCAAAATGTCTGCCCTTGGGTCCGAAGCACTCCAGCAAATCTCCCTCACTGAACTTATTTCTTTGTTCTACGAGAGCCGTCTTTGTTTCCTTATCATAGGACCTTATGATACCAACAACGTCATAGGTTCTTATATAGCTGCTTGAAGTGTATAGCTGTCCATCCTTATACGGATTACCAAAGAAGAATCCATAAGAGAAATCTCTGTGGGATGATTTTTCAAGCTCTTCCTTCCAATATACGGTATTTCTTTCTTCGCTCGGTTTTTCCAATTCATCCAAAGCATTTCTATATGAACGCACGGCAATTGCAGTGTAGTACTCACTTTTATTTCTGCCTTCTATTTTTAATGCCTTGATGCCTATTTCCTTAAATCTGTCCAAATGCTCAACCATGCACATATCCTTGGAATTCATGATAAATGTTCCTTCATCATTTTCTTCTATAGGATAATATTCACCGGGTCTTTTTTCTTCTACTAAGTTATACTTCCATCTGCATGCCTGTGCACAGTCTCCCTTATTAGAAAATCTGCCTGTCATAAAGCTCGATAGCAAGCATCTGCCCGAATATGATATACACATTGCTCCATGTACAAATGCTTCAAACTCCAAATCCTTAGGTGAATTTTTAACTATTTCTTCTATTTCCTTAAAGGTAAGCTCTCTTGCTAACACAATTCTGTTAACTCCCTGTCTGTACCAGAAATTTGCCGTATGATAATTTGTTGTATTGGCTTGTGTTGATAAATGAACCCTCATATCGGGAACAGTTTGTTTTATAATGTCTATAAGTCCGGGATCTGCAACTATCAGTGCATCTGCCCCTATTTTTTGCAAATATTTCAGATAATCTTCAATTCCCTTTAAATCATCATTATGAGGAACAATATTTACGGTAATATTTGATTTTATCCCATGTTTATGGCAATATTCAATTCCTTCCTCTAATTCCTTTTTGGAAAAATTTTTGCCGCCTGCTCTCATTCCCATTGATTTACCGGCAAAATATATTTCATCTGCTCCATATTCAACGGCCATAATCAATTTATCCATATTGCCTGCAGGTGCTAATAACTTTGGTAACATACTTTCTCCTTTATTTTAACCCCTTTATTTTAACAATGTAACGGCCAGACCGTCTCCCAAGGGAAGAACGGATGTAATAAATCTGTCGTCATGTGATATATATTCAAGATAGTTTCTTAAATTTCTTACTAATGTTTTCTTTCTTCTTACAACCAGTTCGTCCGTTGCAATCATGCCCTGATACAATACGTTATCTGAGATTATGATTCCTCCGGACTTCATTCTTTCGTATGCCTTATCAAAAAATAATTTGTAATAGCTCTTAGCAGCGTCAATAAAAGCCATGTCAAAGCTACCCTCTATTGTATCTAAAATCTCTGTGGCATCACCGAAATGAACTTCAATATTTTTATCAAGATTGAAATTTTTGATATTGTTTACAGCTTCCTGATAAAATTTCTCACTTCGCTCCAGCGTTACGATTTTGCCTTCGAAATTCATAACATGACTGAAAAATATAGAGGAATATCCCACATTTGTGCCAATCTCCAATATACTTTTTACATTTGATTGCTTTATCATAAGCTTTATAAATTGTCCAACTTCCTTATGAATGATTGGAAGGTTTCTTTCCTGACATTCGTTTCTGAATGCATTAAGCTTTTCGTCCTCATCTAATATAAGGGATTTTATATAGCTGTCAATATATTCTCTGTTAATATTATCCATAGTCTACCTTTAATCTAAATACTCCCCTGCCGCTTCTATATGTTCATCATAGCTTCTGGAAAAATAGTGGGAACCATCTCCCTTTGCAACAAAGAATAAATAATCAACATCGGCCGGTTCAAGTGAAGCAATAATTGAAACCTTTCCGGGCGAATTAATTGGTGTGGGAGGCAATCCTTCAACTACGTATGTGTTATAAGGTGAATCAATCGCTATATCCTCATACGTTAATCTTTCCTTCCATTCACCGTGCGCGTAATTTACTGTTGCACATGACTGAAGCTTCATATTGATATCAATTCTGTTCAGGAACACCGCTGCGACCTCATCTCTTTCCTCGTCCAGCAATGCTTCCTTTTCGACAATGCTTGCAAGATTTATAAGCTCTTCAAAGCTAAGCTTGCTGTCAGCTAACCTTGGTTTTATTTCATCAACATAAAACTTATCAAACTGATTTAAAAGTACCCTTACTATATCTTCTTCACTTGAATTTATATAGACATTGTACGTTTCAGGCATAAGATATCCCTGAAGACTGTCAATGTCAGAATAATCCTTCAAAAATTCCATATCATCCCTAAACATTTGACCATCATTCATAATTTCCACTAATCTGTCATAGTTTAATTCCATTTGCTCTGAAATTTCCTTCGCTGTTTCTTCTAATGTCAAACCCTCAATAATTGTAATATTTAATGTATTACCGGAACTTCCTCCGCCTATTAATGCATTTAATAACTCTTCTGCATTCATATTCTTGGATAATACAAAGCTGCCTGCTTTTAATTTTGAATCAGCATCGATTTTTTTTGCATAATATTTAAAAATACTTGTATCTTTTATTAATTCATTTTCATAAAGTATATCAGCTATATGATTTGTAGAACTCCCCGCAGGTATTTCCACAACAATTTTAGTATCGTCAGTATTGTCAACTGCCTGTAAATTATCGTCAATATAATTTTTAGCAAAAAAATAAGTTATAATTACAGCCAATATCACTAAGACGGCAAGTATCTTCTTCATAAGTCCCTCCGTATATTCAAAATCCTTTAAATTATACATCTTTTTGATATCAATTACAATATAAATATGATTTTCTCCTCCTTAATCAATCAGGCTTTTTAAAAGGCTTGTCCTGCAAGGCGCCGGAAAGCGGGCAACCGGAGCGTATTGTTTTTATACGTGAGAATTGACCGATTGAACGACAACGACGCAGGCGGGACTTTTAAAAAGCCTGAAATAGAAATTTTTTCTATGCATAATAAATTCTATTAAACACATAATATTAATGCTTATTACTTGTAAGAGAGGGTTGGTTCTATTGGACTGGAAGATTGGAAAGATCGAACATGAGTAACACTCCGAAGTATAAGATTACGAATGAATTTGATAATGTAAAGGTTAAAAATCAACTGAATGGTAGTTTGCAATTTGCCAATGAAATAAGTGGTAGTCCGGAATTAGATATTTTCTCAAAAAGAGAAAATTCAAGATTGGCGGAAAAAAAGATTGTAAACAATAAACCATCTCAATTTGGACCTATTTTAGGTGTAAACTTTCACATGATTAAAAAATAACGAGTAATAAGCACATAAGCAGCCGGCGAATTTTTCGCCGGCTTGCTTTCTTTTTGCCATCCTTCGATAGAAGGATGGCATTATATTAATTTTATACTTCTAATTCCTTAAGCGCATCACATATGCTTGACATATCATCCGGCTTAACTTCCATAATTATAGGAAGTATCATCGGATTTCTTTTAATTTTTTCATATATGAAGCTGCTTAAAGCATCCTTAATCATCATTTTAATATTGTTCCAATCCTTGATTTTAGTGTCCTCACATTTTGACAATGCTTTTCTTATGACTGATTTGGATTCTTCGATCAGATCAATATTTTCTCTTACGTATATGAAGCCTCTCGAAACAATTTCAGGTCCCGAAATAATTTTACCGCTTCCTCTTTCTGTTACAAGCACAACTATTATCAATCCATTCTCAGCCAACAGCTTTCTGTCTCTCAGAACAATATTTCCTACATCTCCTACTCCAAGACCATCTACAAGAATATTACCGGACTGAACAGAGCCGTTTATGGCAATTGATTTTGATGTAAGCTCTATAACATCACCATTTTTACCGATTATTGTATTTTTTTCGGGTATTCCCATTTCTTCGGCAAGCTTAGCATGCTGCATCAAGTGCCTGTATTCGCCATGAACAGGTATGAAAAATTTTGGTTTTAAGAGTGAAAGCATCAGCTTTAATTCTTCTCTTCTGGCATGACCTGAAACATGCACTTGGGTTAGCGCATCATACAATACCGTTGCTCCCTTTTCATAAAGCATATTGATTACTCTTGAAACGGTTTTTTCATTACCGGGTATCGGATTAGCAGAAATAATAACTAAATCACCCTGTTTAATCTGTATCTTTTTATGATCGCTGTTTGCCATTCTTGTAAGGGCAGACATTGGCTCTCCCTGGCTTCCGGTTGTCATTAAAACAACTTCACTGTCCTTGTAATCCTTTAAGTCATTTACATGAATCAACGTTCCTTCCGGTACATCCAGATATCCTAATTCCTGAGATACCTTAACGGCATTAATCATGCTCTTGCCTGAAATTGCTACCTTTCTGTTATTAGCTACAGCAGCGTTGATAATCTGCTGCAATCTATGAACATTGGATGCAAATGAAGCAACGATAATTCTTGATTCGCAGGTTTTAAAAATTTCTAAAAATTTATGCCCTATAGTTCTTTCAGATTCGGTAAATCCGGCTCTTTCAACATTCGTGCTGTCCGACATAGCAAGCAGGACTCCTTTTCTGCCGCATTCCGCCAATTTACCTAAATCCATTACCTCTTCATTTATAGGAGTATAATCAATTTTAAAGTCGCCCGTATGCACAATCATACCGATTGGAGTATCAATTGCAAAGGATACAGCATCGGGAATACTGTGATTATTTCTGATAAAAGTAACCTTGAAGCAGCCCAAATTAATTGTTTGACCGGCTTCAACTCTGTTTAACTGTGCATCTTCTATTTTATGCTCCAGCAATTTGTTTTCTACAAGCCCTAAAGTAAGTTTCGTTCCGTATAGCGGAACATTTATTTTCTTTAAAAGATATGGTATTGAACCAATATGATCCTCGTGACCGTGTGTCAGACAAATTCCTTTTATCTTATCCTGATTTTTTATTAAATATGTTATATCAGGTATTACTATATCAATACCTAACATTTCATCTTCGGGAAATGACATACCGCAGTCTACCACAATTATGTTTGTTCCATATTCGATAACTGTCATGTTTTTGCCTATTTCCCCAAGTCCGCCCAATGGGATTATTTTTAATTTATGTTTCTTTTCTGTAGCCATTTTCATTCTCCTTATTTCTACATTGACTGCAGATACCTGTGAACTTGACTACGTGATTTAATATCTCAAAATTGTATTGTTTTTCTATAATTTCTTCCAATGAGTTCATTAGATCTTCCTTGACCTCAATAATGTCTCCGCATATTTTGCATAATAAATGATGATGCTGATGAATTTCATTGCTGTCTTCAGCCATTATTTCATACCTTGAACATCCATCATCAAAATTATGCTTATAAACTAAGCCAATTTCTTCAAAAAGTTGAAGTGTTCTATAAATGGTAGCAATTCCCATATTAGGGTTCTTATCCTTTATCAGGTCATAAACTTCCTCAGTACTTAAATGCTTATCTTTATTCTCCACAAGAATTTCATATACTAAATTCCTTTGGATTGTAGATTTATAACCGTTATTGGTAAGAACATTAATTAAGTAGTCTGATTTGTCCATAACTTCACCCCCAAAAATGATTTAAATTAAATCATCCGCAATTCCTTCATAAACTTCCTTTACTTCTCTGATTTCTTCTTCATCTTCAACTTTAATCAATATTCCGTTACCGTCATCAGATTCTTCCACATAATATATCATACCTTCATCAGAATTTATTTCGTGAAGAACCGCATACATGTTGTCATCCAAATGAAAAGTTGCCTCTATAACAAGCTTTTCGACTTTTCCCTCATCATTAATTAATTCTATTATGTTGTCTTCCATGCTCTGCTCCTTATTTAATTCTTTGCATATATCCTGATAAGATATGAACTGCGGCCAATTTGTCTATTACTTCTTTTCTCTTTTTTCTTTTTACATCGGCATCAATCAACATTCTTTCAGATATTGATGTGGTGAAACGTTCATCCTCAAGCTCAATAGGTAAATCAACGTGTTTTTTGAGTTTTTCTAAAAAGTTGAGGACCTTTTCTCCCTGAATACCAACCGATCCGTCAAGCATTTTGGGAAGTCCTGCAACAATTTTAGTAACCTTGTACTCGTCAATTATTTTCTTAAGCTCGTTAATATCGTTCTTAATATTTGTTCTTTTAATTGTAGTCACCCCTTGTGCGGTAATCATCAGCAAATCACTGACTGCAACTCCAATCGTTTTGTCACCTACATCAAGACCCATCAATCTGTCCATAAATACCTCATACAATTTTGATAAAAAAATCCGTACATTCACTTGCGCAATAACTGCATAAAACGCAATTGTTCATATCAACAACACACTTGCCATCAATGATTGTCAATGCATTTTGCCTGCACTTATTTGCACATTTTCCGCAACCAATACACCACTCTTCTACTATTAGAGTGCGTTTTTGATTTCTTATTTTATTTTTTATATTAATATTTAACTCATTGCTTTCTAAATAACATATGTTTGCATCAATTTCGTCAATTGTGCTCATACCTACTGCTATGGCATCTATTGCGGCAATCCCGTTAACAAAACTAAAGGATTCTTGTGCATCAGTTATAAGATGTCCTCCACCGTAAATTTTCATAGCCATAATAAATTTATTTTGTTCTTTTACTTTTTTAATTGCATCGAGCATATCATTTACAGTGCCATCCTGAATGCCGATACCATTTTTGTTAATAAGCGGAAATATAAACTCTATTTCCTTAATTTTAACCGAATCTCTAACTGCTGCCACACGATGTGTCGATATTCCGAAATGTTTAATAACACCTTGCTCCTTATACTTCATAAAGCGTTCAACTGCTTCATAATGACCTGAAAAGTTGTTGCCGTTTTCTTGCTCGTGCAGCATAAATACATCCAGATAATCTGTGTTTAATTCCTTCAGAGCTTTATTGACACTATATTCTGCGGTATCCTTGTCGTATGCATAACTTTTTGTAGCTATTGTTAGTGTTTCCCTGTCTTTGTCTTTTATGAATTCTTTTAATATATTATAGTTGTCATACAGCTCTGCCGTATCAAAAAAGTTTATTCCTTTTTCATAAGCGTAATTCAATAGCCTTACTTTATTATCCAATGAATCGGAATTTTGCAAACCACTTAACGATAAAGTTCCGTAGCATAATTTTGATACTCGTTTTTTTTCAAAAAAATTTATATATTTCATTTTTTCACTCGATATTTTGGCTAATCAACAAAGCAGTATATTGTATATATACTGCTTTAATTTTTTCACTTACAGTATAAGCGACCAACACCAAATCAAATTTGGGGCCGTCTGCTTAAAGATCTATTACGTCTAAATAAACGCTTAATAATTCTTCTAACAGTTCGTCTCTTTCTATTTTTCTTATTAAACTTCTTGCATTGTTATGATTCGTAATATATGTCGGATCTCCGGATAATATATATCCTATGAGCTGGTTGTTAGGATTGTATCCTTTTTCTTTCAGTGACTCATAAACCTGAGATATAATTTCCCTTGCTTCATTTAATGATTCTAATTTGTAATCAAACTTTGCAGTATTATTTACATTACTATCCATAAAAACCACCTCTTGTATATGTTTTATTGTACTATATTGATCACATAAAAGCAACTGCAATTTTAGTACACATTAACATTACAATGGATTAGCTATTGACTTGCAATGGATTATCAATTGTTATTGCCCATCAACTGTCTATCAATCGCCCATCTATTGCTTATCTATTGCCTATCAATTGCCTTACTGCCTCAATTGCATCACTTATTTTTTCAGGATTCTTACCGCCTGCCTGAGCAAAATCCGGTCTTCCTCCGCCGCCGCCTCCGGTAATCGAAGCAGCTTCCTTTACCATATTTCCTGCATGGATTCCATTTTGGACTAAATCCTTAGTTACCGAAGAAACAAACAGCACTTTATCACCAAGGTCAGAAGCCAATAAGACAGCGCAGCTTTCATTTTTATCCTTAATCTTATCAGCAATTTCTCTCAATGAATTAGCATCCTTGTCTTTTAAGCTTATGGCAAACAGCTTCACTCCGTTAATTACTTCAAAATCATTGAGCATATTGCCCATGCTTTGCTTAAGTAATTCGTTGTTTAACTTCTGTATTTCTTTATCTTTTTCTTTTAATTCTTTTTTGATTGCACTTGCTTTTACTACACATTCATCAATTGATGATTTAAAAGCATGGGACAATTCATCCGCAACATCAGAAAGGCGATTGAAATAATTAATTGCCTCTCTTCCCGTAATCGCTTCAATTCTTCTGACCCCAGAAGCAATACTTCCTTCTGATACTATTTTAAACATACCTATCTTAGCAGTTTCGTCAATATGAGTACCTCCGCAAAGCTCCTTGCTGAAATCTCCCACACTTATAACTCTTACAACATCATCGTATTTTTCATCAAACAACGCTACTGCGCCTGATTTTACAGCTTCATCAATATTAAGTATGTCAGTATAAACAGTATAGTCGGAAAGAATAGCCTCGTTAACTCTTCTTTCAATTTCTTTTAATGTTTCCGGTGTAACCGCTTCAAAATGAGTGTAGTCAAATCTGAATCTGTCATATGCTACCAAAGAGCCTGCCTGATTTACATGGTCTCCCAGCATTTCCTTAAGAACCTTGTGAAGCAAATGGGTACACGTATGGTTTTTAGCCGTATTTTTTCTTTGATCGGCATTAACTGCTGCAGTTACTTTGTCTCCTACGGAAATACTTCCTTTTTCCATGGTTACTTCATGAAGATGAACAATCTTATTGAATTTCTTTGTATCAACAACCGTTCCTTCACCTTCGCGGGTCGAAATTTTTCCCGAATCTCCCAACTGACCTCCGCTTTCAGCATAGAAAGGAGTTTTATTTAAAACTATAATACAGGACTGACCTTCATTGATAGTATTGACCTGTTCCGAATCAACTATTATAGCCAATACCTCTGCATCATCCTCTGTTAAGCTTTCATATCCAGTAAACAATGTCTTCGGTACATCTATGTTGAAATTTTCATCCTTCCAGCCTGAGCTTCCTGTCTTTAGCCTTGCCTCTCTCGCCATTTTTCTGTGTTCTTCCATAATGGAAGCAAAAGCATCCTTGTCAAGTTTAAATCCATTTTCACTCAGAATTTCTTCTGTTAACTCAGCAGGAAATCCGTAAGTATCATAAAGCTTAAATGCATCCTCGCCGTCAAGAACTTTTTCATTGGAATCCTTTAGCATCTGAATTTTTTTCATCAAAAGCTCAAGTCCCTGGTCAATAGTTATTTTGAACCTTTCTTCCTCTAAGCTTACAACTTTTAAAATGTAGCTTTCCTTTTCTGCCAGCTCCGGATAAGCTTCCTTCCACTCATCAATTACAACCTTTACTGTCTTGGTTAAAAATTCATTATGTATCCCGATAGATTTCCCTTGTCTTATTGCCCTGCGGATTAAGCGTCTCAAAACATATCCTCTGCCCTCATTAGAAGGAATAACGCCGTCACCAATCATAAATGTTGCTGCTCTTGAATGATCGCAGATTATTTTCATGGATACATCGCTTTTCTCTTGGCTTCCATAAGTTATGCCTGAAATTTCCTCAACCTTTTTTACTATAAAAACTAATGGTTCTACGTCAAAAACAGTCGGCTTATCCTGCAAGACGGTAGCAACTCTTTCCAATCCCATTCCCGTATCAATATTCGGATTTGGCAGCGGATGATAAACTCCGTTCTCATCCTTGTCAAATTGTGTGAAGACTAAGTTCCAGATTTCTATGTATCTGTTGCAATCACAGCCCGGCTTACAATCAGGTGAGCCGCATCCTCTGTCATCACCCGTATCATAATATATTTCAGAGCAAGGTCCCGAAGGTCCTACTTCCAATTCCCAGAAATTATCTTCCTTGCCTAATCTGACTATTCTTTCTCTTGGTACTCCCACATTATTATGCCACAAATCGGCAGCTTCATCATCATCTAAATAAACAGTAACCCACAATCTGTCCTTATCAATTTTCAAAACGTCGGTCAAGAGCTCCCATGCCCATTCTATTGCTTCTTTTTTGAAATAGTCTCCAAAGGAGAAGTTTCCGAGCATTTCAAAAAAAGTCAAATGTCTTGCTGTTAACCCTACATTGTCTATGTCTCCTGTTCTTACACATTTTTGACAGGTTGCCATTCTTTTTGCCGGTGGTGTTTCTGCCCCTGTAAAATATTTCTTTAAAGGTGCCATACCTGCACCAATTAACAACAAGCTCTTATCATTTTTAGGAATCAAAGAAAAGCTTTGCTCCGTTAAATGCTCCTTACTCTTAAAAAAGTTTAAATACTCTTTTCTTATATTGTTTATCGAAAATCTATCTAATTTATCCATATATAAGATTATTCCTCCGTTTCATAGTATGCGCTCTTATGTACTTTATTATGAAATTATAATGTATTCTTTCCCATATTGTCAACTATGTTTAAAAAAAGATAATTACTGGGATATCTCCGATTCATCCGTCACCCACCCATTAATAAACAGAGACTATTATTGCGCATAATATTCGTTTGCTAATAAGCCATACATTGCGGCATCAACTATACCTTCGTTGCTTATATCCGACCGACGGAGCGTTGAGATTCAATCCGGTTCACTTTTGCCTTGGTCAAAGAGAAACGGAATGATTCCCTTGAGTCCTTCGGAAGTAATACCTTTATTCCACCATGAACTTACGATGCAATATCCGATATGTACAATGTCTAATTTCTCATTTTGACCAACAACACTAATTGTACCTAACGGTTCACTTCCATTTCCTTTCAATACAATCGCCCACTGATAAAAATCTTTGTTTACATAGTTATCCGTCCACATTTTCATAACTTCTATGGTAGTCTCTACATTTTCATGAGTGCGGAATATTGGTATAATTCCTGATAATTATTAATTTAGTTGCCAATATAAATATAGGTGATATAATAGAAATGCAATGAAATCGTTCGCCTGCCGCCAGCAAACGTTAAAAATATATCAATAAAGGAAAATTATATAAAATGAAAAATTTTTCAGAATATATTCATATCGTAAATAAGTACTCCCCTAAAGAGTCTGCCTTGATAACTATAATTTATATATTAAGTGGTTTTTGTCCCATTGTTACGATAATATTTGTTACAGATTTTATAAATTTAGCTTTGCAAAGCGCAAGCGCAGGCTCCATAAATTCTAAAATTTATTTTGATGTGACTGCAATTATTTTATTGTATGGATATGAACTTATGCTGCCTGCATTCCAGAAATTGTTGTCTGAAAAAGCAAAAATTAATATCAGGCAAAATTATAAAGGTCTGTTGCTCGAAAAATGCTCTAAATTGGAATATCACTATTTGGAGAATGCTGAGTCGTGGAATTTAATATCAAGGATATTGGACAAACCTGAAAACACTGTTGTGGATAATTATATTGCAATGAATCAAGTATTAGCAACTTTTATATCAATAACGGGTATAATTTCCATAATTTTTGTACAAGCGTGGTGGGCAGCAATCATAATTGTTTTAAGCTGCGTCCCTCTTTTTTATTTTTCAATAAAAAGCGGTAAGGCCAATTATAAAGCTAAAATTGATTCTTCAGAGCTTGAACGAAAATGCGAATACTATAGTGAAATTCTTACAGACAGGGAAAATGTTGAGGAAAGAAGTATTTTTGGTTTCAAAGAGAAGATTAACACAGAATACCGCAGAGTATACAACGAGGCATTTCGCATTAAAACCATTACAAGATTTAAATGGTTTATTAAAACTAAGCTCGGCGGTGTGTTCACATCAATAGCTGCACTGATTATAATAGTCGTGTTGTTAGAGCATTTAATTACAGGCTCCATAAGCATGGGTATGTTTATCTCTCTTGTAAATGCCATTCTTTCACTGACCGGAAATTTATCCTGGGGTTTAAGCTTTCAGATTGATACAATTACGAGCGGTATGGAATACATAAAAGACATTCAAAATTTTATGAGCTATGAAGAGAGACTGTATGCCTTGGAGCTTCCCGTATTACACGGTAAAATTACAAGCATTGAATTTATAAATGTAAACTTCAGCTATCCTGGAACGGATAATCTGATACTTAAAAATGTATCTTTTTTATTGGATGGTAGAAAGCAATATGCCTTAGTTGGACCGAATGGTGCGGGTAAAACTACAATAATCAAACTGCTTACAGGACTGTATACGAATTATGAAGGTGAAATTCTTATAAACGGGAAAGAATTACGAGAGTACAGCTTCAATGAAATCAAGGGCTTCTTCTCTGCTGTCTATCAGGATTTTTCAAAGCATGAATTCACATTTAAGGAGAATATTGCAATAGGAAACATAGAAATGATTAATAACTCTTATGATGATGAAGATATAAATAAGGCTATAAGCCAGATTGAACTGGAAAAGCTTGTTGAAAGCCTGCCATATGGTATTGATACTAATTTGGGTAAAATTCATAAAGACGGCATAGATTTGTCAGGCGGAGAATGGCAGAGGGTTGCTCTTGCAAGAGCAATAGTATCAAAGGCACCTGTCAGGATTTTGGACGAACCTACAGCCTCATTAGATCCGGTTAATGAAAATAAAATTTATGAGCTGTTCAGTAAAATCAGTCACGATATAATGACTATTTTAATCAGTCATAGATTAGCATCAACAAAAATAGCAGATGAAATTCTTGTTTTCAACGAAGGAGCATTGGTTGAAAAAGGAGATTTTGAGTCACTGATGAATTTAAAAGGATGTTACTATCAGATGTTTGAACAACAAAGGAGCTGGTATCAATGAATCAGGAAAAAATTTCATACTTTAAGGTTGCAAGTCGTATTCTTTCTGCTTCCTTTAAAGCTGCACCACTATGGATAATAGCTGACAGTCTGGGAATGATACTGTCTTCTTCCAGTTACGTATTTATAGTACATGCCTTACAGAATATGTTTGATGCAATTAATCATGCAATACAGAACGGTACAAATATTGTAAGTTTGTTACCTATCATTTTTATTACAGTTGCAATATTAATTTTTAATCAATTAATGAATGCTATATGTAATTTTTTGGCCGGACCTACGGCTTTAAGAATTAAAGGAGCATTCAGAGAAAAAATACATGAAAAGGTAAGTAAACTTCCCGCTCTTGATTTTGAAAATGCAGAAACCCTTGATTGCATTCAGAAGGCCAAGGAGGGTGCTGACAACGGAATTGAATTGTATCATTCCGTTTCAACCTTGCTGACATTTTATGGTCCGTATTTTATTATTATGGGTATTTATTTTTATAGCCTGCGGCCTGTTCTTGTATGGTGTATTTTCCTGATGTTTGTTCCACTGCTTATTTCGCAAATAGTTAAAGAAAAAGTATATACAAAGTTAGTAGATGAATCTGCACCAATTGAACGTAAGGTAAATTATTATGAAAATGAAATGTATAAAAAAGAATACATTAAAGAAAACAGACTGTTGGGTATTTATTCATTTATCCGAGATAAGTACGAAAATGAGCTGGCATTATTCTGTTCAAAACGTTGGAGTTCTGTAAAAAAGGTACAAATGATAGAAATAGGACTTAGAGCATTAACATTATTGGGATATTTTGGGGTGATAGTGCTTTTCGTTTCCTCTTTGATAAGCGGATATATTACAATAGGAGCCTTTGCAGCCGTTTTTTCATCTGTCAACATTATGATTGCCTTTATGGATGATGCTGTAAGCAATTATTTGGGTGATATGCTTGGAATTTATGGTTCACTCAGAAGCCTTGTATCTTTTCTTGATCTTCCGGAGGAAGATGGAATGGATGAGGATATTAATTATTCTGAAGGCATTAATATTTCAAATGTATCGTTTAAATATCCTAACAGTAATATTTACGCTTTGGAAAATATATCACTGCATATAAAAGAGGGCGAAACAATTGCCATCGTAGGTGAAAACGGCGCGGGAAAAACAACCTTGGTAAAAATTATATCAGGTATTTTACTGCCGACTGCGGGTAATGTTTTAATAAATGATACTCCAATATCATCTTATTCTAAAAAAAGCAGATTCAAGTATGTGTCAGGTGTAGTACAAAAATTCGGCAAATATAAAATACTGATTAAGGATAATGTTCACCTTTCTGATCCCAATAATCTCATTGATGAAGAAAAAGTTAAACAGGCATTATATTCTGCGGATTTCAAATTAGACAGTGAAAAGATAACAGGCGGATTAAATACTATGCTTTCAAGAGATTTCGGAGGATTAGATTTATCCGGCGGAGAGTGGCAGCGGATTGCATTGGCAAGAGGAATTTACAAGGATTCTAAGTTTATAATGCTTGATGAACCAACCTCTGCAATAGATCCCATAGAAGAATCCTTGATTTATAAAAAGTTCAGAGACATAGCAGAGGATAAAATAGCAATAATTGTAACACACAGATTGGGAGCAACTCAAATTGCTGACAGAATAGTTGTTCTTGACGGCGGTAAGATAATTGAAACAGGAACGCACGAACAGCTTTTAAACAGCGGCGGAAAATATTCTGTTATGTTTAAAACTCAGGCTAAATGGTATTCAAATGTGAAAACAGAAATTGTGTAATTTTTTGTTGAAATATAAAATATTGGTATAATATGACAAAGGAATTGCCACAACGGATATGCGGTTGCTCCCTCAAAGGGAGGAGATAATATGGTCACATATGAAGCCTTAATGTGTATATTCACATTTGGTGTCTTAATAGTATTCATGCTAACTTTCTCTTTTAAATATTTTTCTACTATTTCCAGTTTTAGTTCCGCGCTATATATTGCTTTTGGCATAAAAACAACCCCTTTCATTAGATCTGTTTCTTGTCTAACAAAAAGGGTTCACTTCATCTTCCGGACTATCGGTTGAGTTTTTAACCAAAGAATCGGGAGCTAACCGTCTATTCGGCAGTTCCTTTATTTAAATTTAACATACCACAAAATACGATATATGTCAAGCAAATTCCATGTAATTCCAGTAGTAACAGTTCTCCAAATTATGTAAGATTTAATATACGGGGTACTAATAGTCACCGCATAATGAATTCATACAATTTATACGGAATGTAATCAATTGAATCTTTATTAATGCTGTACATCATAAAATTTCCCTGTCTTTTCTTTTCAATCAGTCTTGCTTTGCAAAGAACCTTTAAATGCTTTGATATTCCTGCTTCTGTCAGATTCAGGCTCAAAGCTAAGCTCTGCGTTGATGCGGCTTCCGTCTTCATCTCACGGAGAATTCTTAGGCGTGTTCCATCCCCAAGGGCTTTCAATAAATCTATCAAATCATCAGGAACCGCTTCATTTCTTTCTTCCAGAGAAACAAGCATAGTCAGATACAATATATTTTTGTCCTCATGCATCAGAAGATGCGGGCTGATGAATGTACTCGCTGTTATTACCACCTTGTCCAGCTTATCTAAATCAAAGTTGTAGTCCTTGTTCTTGTGAAAAATTATTTTGTTTTCATTTATCTCTAAACGCTCATGAATTTTAGCCATGCCATTAAGCAGTCCCTCTTCCATGAACATATTTATTTTTCTCTTTATTGTATGGATGAGAAAGGGCTGCAGAAAATTAATCTCATTATAAAAAAACATCTCATAATAAATTTTCATGATTTCAATAATATTGTTTTTTTCTTCCCAGCTGATAATCTTATCATATAATTCATATACCTCATTCCATTGATGTAAGCTAAGTTTTTCAATTTCTGCCAGCGCATCCGGTATGCAAAGATCCTTATACGGACTAAAGTCGGAAAAATCCATAGGTATAAGCCAATCTCCCGTAATGTGTCCGTATTTTCTTATATTATGTAAAAGATCATGTGGAATTTTATCCGATATTTCCTCCATCCATTTTCTTCTGTCAAGATGGTGCTCAGGCACACAAATAACATGCATTGAAGCAATCATTTCAAATAACGGCGAAAATGCAAATTCCACATTCAATTCATTTTCACGCAAAAAACCTACATTCATGCTGCTCTCCTAAAAAAGAGTTATATTTCCTGTTATGCGCATATGCCTTTCCACTATCTTTATTATTGCCGAAATTAAAGTAAACAATATTACGGTAATCGCAATTCCGATACCAACAAACCCTCTTATTTCATAAAGCGAGCTTCCCGTGAGCACCACTCTCCTGACAGCCTCGATAGCATATGTCAATGGAAAAATTACACTGATTGCTTTTGCCCACAACGGAAACAGTACGGTCGGAACCTTTACACCCGAAAATATTTCCATGGGCTCCTCCAATATGGTAAATAAAAAATCAGAATCTCTTGAAAACAAAAATAGAGAATTAAGAAACATACCCCACGCCACAGCCATTATCGTCACAATAAAGAATACGGTTATACTCGGCATGATTTTTATAATCAAAACCTCCCCATTCATTATCAGCACAAGAAGTGAGAAAATCATCATCACAAATACACTTTCAAACAAAGAGGATATGGCATTTCCTAAAAGCACCGCCGCTCTGTTAACCGGAGAAAGGTAAATAAGCTCCAGCGTTCCGCTGATTCTTTCAAAGGAGAAGTTCCATGCGGATTGAACCAGTGATCTGAAAAAACTCATGCACATATATCCCAACAACAAATATACTACCATATTTTCTGCCGTAATGTAAGCTATTTTGCTTTTTTCAATATCAAACACCTTAAAACCGTAATACGTTGTTATGAAATTTAAAAAGGGCCATACAAACAAGGATACATATATCATCCTGCTGTGAAAATAATTTTTATGCTGCTTCCTCATTTCAGCGGCAAGTGCTTTAATAAACGGCCTCATGATGCACCTCCCTTGAAAGGCGAATTATGGCATCCTCAAGATGCGGTTCCTTTTCGTACATTTCCCGTATGTACAAACCGGCTTCCGTACACGTCCTTGATAATTCCATAGATATATTTTTCTTGCTGTTGATGTATATTGCATCATCTTCATCCTTTACCTCAACTGTTGCATCAACGGCTTTCAGCTTGTCACAAATGCATTCTGTAATTTCCTTGCTGTGCTTATCCAATCTGAGGACATAATTTTTTCTGTTAAAGGTTTCTGTAGTAAGCTCTTTGACAGTACCCTTCTTTATTAATACACCATCGTTCATTATATAAATATAGTCACACAGCTCCTCTATTTCTCCCATATAATGAGAGGTTATGAGTATGCCTTTGTTTTGCTCCCTTGCAAGGTGCTTGATGTGGCTTCGCAGCTCCTTGGACACAACCGCATCCAGTCCTATTGTGGGCTCGTCAAGGAATAAATATTGAGGGTCGTTTATTAATCCACGAGCTATCTGTAATCTTTGCTTCATACCCTTTGAAAATGTTTCAACAGGCACGTCCTTTTTATTCTCAAGCCCTACCAGTTTAAGTAATGTATCAATTCTTTCCTTGAGCACATTGTTTGAAACATTGTATATTTGTCCGTAATACCACAGATTTTCATAAGTCGTAAGTCGCCAGTATATCATCCTCTCACCGCCGGCAATCATATTAATCCTCTTCTTTATCTCAACAGGATATTTCACCCCATCTATATCGTCTAAAAAATATCTCCCCTCTGTCGGTGACAGCAATGTGGTCAGCATTTTTATGGTGGTTGTTTTTCCCGCACCGTTTATGCCTAGAAGCCCTACTATTTTTCCTTTTTCTATCTGCATGGATATATCTTTGACTGCCTGAACCTCCTGTTTTTCTCTGAATAATCCCTTTCCTTGCTTAACCTTAACAATGTATGTTTTCTTCAAATGCTCCGCTATAATCATGTCCTGCTCCTATCCGTTTATTTTTTCAAGTGCAATTTCTTCGCACCTTTTCATTTGTGTAAATCCGACAATAACGTATACGGTGCTCAGCAGCAAAATATACTGCACCGATGGCATCTGTTCACTTATCCCGCTGCCTGACAAAAGAGTACTCCGTATAAGATTCACCGCTTCTGTAACAGGTATAACCTCCGCTATGGTCTTGAGCCATTCCGGCAAGTACTGAACCGGAAAAGAAATGCCGCACACTAAAAACAAAAATGCAAACAGTGTGTTTTGAGATATATAAGTATCTCTCGTATAAAGCATTATGCTCCCAAGCACCATGGACACTCCAAAAAAGGCATAGAGTGATACTGTGAAAGCAATAATAAAAGCTCCCATGTCAGCACGGCTCAAATCTATACCAAATGGTATTGCAATTATGAGAGAAACTATTATCTCCATTGATGTAGTAACAGTCTGCACAAGCATGCTGCCAAGAAAGTATTCTGCCCTCTTGAACGGTGCAAGCATCAGACTCTCAAGAGTTCCTTCCCTTAATTCCGTAATAAGGCTTCTGCTTACGTTGAGGCATGTCCTCACGACAAACAAATATGTTAGGCTTCCCACCACGACGTAGCTTATATAATCTCCTGTACCGGTAATTTCGCTGAAATCCTGTGCCATGTTTCCCTCAAACAAAAACTTCCACATCATCCACGCACCGAGTACCGTATATAATCCGGTCAGAGTATTTCCCACAAAGAAATGCACCGGATATGCCCTGTACTTTATCATTAAGTCCTTTCTCATTGTTCCGTATAAAACCTTCAGATTCATTCCATCCTCCATTCCGTCACTTTGATTAACTATTCGGTTAATCAAATGCATTTGTCTTAAATTCACGCGTATTATACGGATGAATAATGATAATGTCAATGATTATTGTTTTAAAAAATATTGCTCGTAAATATTGCTTATAGATTTACATTTTATAGTAAATATAATTTTGTAAATTTATAGAAATTGTAAATGTTATTTGATATAATTATAATACTTATTCATAAAGGAGAATGCAGATTCGAAAATAAAAGAATTATGAAGTAAATGTTACCGGAAGGCTTTTTTCAGAAAAGAACGGTTACTTTAAACTATGCAATCATCAGACATATGGTAGCCAGCAGAAGTCATCATCAGTTGACCGAATGGAATACATACTTTATATATCGGGATGTAAAATGGATAAATTCTATAAGTATTTTAGAAATATTTTAAGGGGATTACTTTTAATATTTGTTATTTCAATAATAATATCACCAGTTAAAATCCTTTATCCGGATGTGCGTATATCAACCCCGGATATAAATAAGCCGGAAAGAAAAACAATCGAATACAGATTCAGAGCAATCAATATGCTGCCTATCGGTTCGATTAATTTTAATGTGCAATTTATGAAAACAAATCCGGAGCATCCATATTATAGTATAGTGCCTGATTATAACTCAGATACATCCATTACTATTGCTCCGGGAGAAATAAAATCTTTCAGCCATAAGATTGATATTACTACCGAGGATAACAGATTAATCAACTCATTGTATCAAAGTATCAAGGTCAGGATAACAGATAAGAAAATTGAAGAATGGAGATTTAAATAAACGTAGATGATTAAAATTAACAGACAAATATTAAAGGAATATTTTTTTATAGCAATTGGCTCATTTTTTGTAGCCTTAGGCGTGTATTATTTCATGGTTCCGGAAAACTTAGCTACAGGAGGAGTATCGGGGCTTTCAATTGTTTTAAACAATTATATAAGCATACCTATTTCTTTTATAAACTTTTTCCTGAATTTCATATTGTTTATATTGGGATTTATTTTCTTAGGTAAGGAATTCGGCGGAAAAACAATCTTTTCGGTAATATTTTTATCGTTATTTATGTATATGATGGAAACATTCTTTCCTGTATCAGCACCTGTAACAGATGAAATATTGCTTAATTTAATATGCGGAATAGTTATATCTGCCATAGGACTTTCCATAGTATTTAATCAAAATGCATCAACGGGAGGTACAGACATTGTTGCAAAAATATTGAATAAATATTTCAACATGGACATCGGCAAGGGCTTGATGACCGCCGATGTAATAGTAGTTGTAGCAGCCTTCTTTACTTACGGTATACAAACGGGTATAGTGGGAGCCTTCGGATGGTTTTTAAACGGAGTGGTTGTAAATTACTTTCTTGATGGCTTTTCAGTTAAAAATGAGGTTGTTATTATTTCCGAGAATCCTGATGAAATAAAGAAATACATTTTTGACAAATTAGACCGAGGGGTAACTCTATACAAGGCTGAAGGCGGTTACACAAATGAAGAAAAGAATATAATAGTGACCATACTTGACAGAAAGGAATACTACATATTGAAAAAGCAGCTTAAAATAATAGATCCTAAGGTATTTGTAACGGTTAGAACAGTACAGGAGGTTTATGGCTTTGGTTTCTCGAAATTTTAAGGGAACAAAAGATTAAAAAAGCGGAGTCAAGATTATCTCTTCTCCGCTTTTTGTTTAATGGCAATGAATGTCGTCATCATCTATTGGTTCGTAATTCTCCAGACCCTTAATTACCTTGCCTGTTTTCTGTGCATAATCGAAAAGTGCTGATTTTACTGCCTGCTCTGCTAATACTGAACAGTGAACTTTTACAGGAGGAAGTCCTCCAAGAGCTTCTACAACTGCTTTGTTTGTTAATTCAACAGCTTCATTTATGCTTTTGCCCTTTATAAGCTCTGTTGCCATGCTTGATGAAGCGATAGCCGAACCGCAGCCGAAGGTTTCAAACTTAACATCCTCAATCGTTTCATCATTTATTTTTAAGTAAATTTTCATTATATCTCCGCATTTGGGGTTTCCCACCTGTCCTACACCATCTGCATTTTCCATTGAACCGACATTTCTTGGATTTCTGAAATGGTCCATTACTACTTCTGTATACATAATCTTCCTCCGAATTGATAGTTATTTTTTATATAAATCTTCATCATTTTTTATTGGTGACATTTTTCTTAGCTTTTCTATTATGACCTTCATTGTCTGAACTACAAAATCTATGTCTTCTTCTGTTGTTTCTTCGCTTATTGTAAAACGGATGGAGCCGTGAGCTGTTCCGTGATCAAGTCCGGTAGCCAAAAGAACGTGTGACGGATCCAGTGAACCGGATGTACATGCCGAGCCGCTTGATGCTGCTATTCCTTCCATATCCAAGAGTAAGAGAATCGATTCTCCTTCTACATATTTATATGAAAAGTTAATATTGTTAGGCAATCTCATGGTAGGATGTCCGTTAAGTATTACATCAGGTATGTTATTTTTTATTCCTTCAATAAATTTATTTCTTAATGATGTAAGTTTTTCCACATGTGCATCAAAATCTTTGCTTGCCAATTCAACTGCCTTGCCAAAGCCGACAATATTCTGAACTCCTTCTGTTCCTGCTCTTTTTCCTCTTTCCTGACCGCCGCCGTGAACGAAATTATCTATTTTAACGCCTTTTCTTATAAACATGCCGCCTATGCCCTTCGGCCCGCCTAATTTATGAGCTGACATTGACAGTAAATCTATATGCTGCTTTTTAACATCTATTCTAACTGCCCCCATTGCCTGTACTCCGTCTACATGGAATAGAACTCCATGTTCCTTTGCAATTTCACCGATCTGTTCGATTGGCTGAATTGTTCCTATTTCATTGTTAGCAAACATTATGGAAATAAGCATAGTTTCAGGAGTTATTGCTTCCTTTAGCTGCTCTAAATCTATCATACCGTATTTATCTACATCTAAATAAGTAGTTTTAATGCCGAATTTTTCTAAGTACTCGCAGGTATGAATAACTGCATGATGCTCTATCTTGGTAGTGATGATATGATTTTTTCCTTTATTAAAATTAGCAAACGCAACACCCTTCAATGCCCAGTTATCCGATTCTGAGCCGCCGGCTGTAAAGTAAATTTCTTTTTCATCTGCATTGATAAAATCAGCAACAATTTTTCTTGCATTTTCTATTGCCTCTTTTGATCTTCTTCCTAATTCGTACAATTGTGATGATGGATTGCCGTATTTTTCATCAAAATATTTAAGCATTTCATCTATTACTTCTTTTTTAACCCTTGTGGTTGCAGCATTGTCAAGATAAAGTTTCTTGCTCATCTTTCTCCTCCGTTAAATCGATTAAATTTGTTTTACGTTCCTCGTACATATCAGCTAAAGTTATATTATCAATAACATTGTTAATACTGTTCTCTATTTTTTCCAAAATCACTCTTGTGGCACAAATAGATTCTCTGGAACAGACCTCCTTGCTGATGCATTCTGAGGTAGTAATATCTCCCTCTAATGTTCTAAGTATCATTCCTACAGTTATTTCATCGGGTTTCCGGGCTAAAAAATATCCGCCTTGCGGACCCCTTACCGTATCTATATATCCGCCTTTTCTCAACTTAGCAAAAAGTTGTTCCAAATAACTTTCAGAAATATCATATTTTTCCGCTATTTTTTTAAGAGAAACAGGTCCTGAACCATAATTCAGTGCAAGTTCAAATATTGCTTTTAATCCATATCTGCCCTTTGTTGATAAAATCATAATCTGTCTCCTCTCATCTTAATTCCCACTAACTTGGTAGGGTATAATCAATTATATTATACCCCACCATTCTTGTCAACATTAAATGCAAAAAAAGCACAAGAGATTTTCTTGTGCTTAATCTATTACGGCAGCATTTTATACATAGTCTTGCCATCCTTTTTAATTTCCATAAATACATTATCAACAGGAACCTTCATGCATTCCTTCATTACAATATTATAGGTGTTTTCTCCGTATGCCTTGATACAAAGATCACACTCGCTTTTAATGCTAAAAGGAGTTTGTGTAAGGTAAATATTTCTCACTCCATACCCCTGCAATTTATTAAATACCGCTACGGCATAATTTCCATGCTTGAAAGTTATAATATAAAGTTCCATTTTGAATCCTCCTCTACGCATTGCTTACTATATTTTATTAAAAAAAATATATAAGGTTACAAAGGAGGATAGGGCTAATTCAAATAACGATGTTCTTCTTCATTGTCGTATATGCTGAATTCTTCTTTTAGATTTTCTAAATTGTATTCATAATCGTTTTCTGAAATTATATTGCTGTACAGTAAGGTATCCAATTTATTTTTATGGTCTTCAAAAATAAATATTTCCTTACATGGCCATATTATATTTTCTTTTTTGCCGTCGTTAGTTTTTAAAACCGAAATTAACATTTCATTTTCATTTAAGTCCTCTACCGAACCCATTAAATTAAACTTACTTATTTTTATATTATTCTTTTCAAATATGTTTCTTAATGCTTTAATAAACAAGTAATGCTCCTTTTTTATTTCATAGGAAACATCCTCGCTCAACAAATTTTCCGTTAAATCCTTGTTGTAAAACTCAACGTTCAAATCGTATTTTTTATTTTGATCCAATAAATCGAATCTAATCTTTTTATTTATTTTCTCTTCAATATTTATATCTTTTATATCTGTGTTATATAACTTAAAATCCATATTATTACCCCCTTTAGCTTTGCAGGTATTCTAAAAACTTTTTAATTTTACTTTCATACCCGGATTCCTTAGGTTCATAGAAACTGATATTCTTTATCGACTCAGGAAGATAATTTTGTTTTACATAAAACTTATTGTATTCATGAGGATACTTATAGCTTAATCCTCTGCCGAGTTTTTCTGCTCCGCTGTAGCTTTTGTCCCTTAAATGAACGGGAACCTCCAATGAGTTTTTTTCCACGGCATCATACGCCTTGTCTATTGCTATAATGGATGCATTGCTTTTCGGTGCACATGCAACGTATATGGCAGCCTGTGCCAAAATGATTCTGCCTTCCGGAAAGCCTATTATTTCTACCGCATGAAATGCACTGACGGCTAACTGTAAAGCTCTCGGATCTGCATTACCAACATCCTCCGATGCACATATTATTATTCTTCGTGCAATAAATTTCGGATCTTCTCCCCCTTTTATCATTTTAGCCAGCCAAAATACAGCAGCGTCAGGGTCTGAACCCCTCATGCTCTTTATGAAGGCTGAAATGGTATCGTAATGATTGTCGCCTGTTTTATCATATTCAATCTTTTTTCTTTGAATGCATTCAGAGGCAACATTTATGTCAATTTTTATTATACCATTCTTTTCATCGGTGGTCTCAACACCTAATTCCAGAGCACTCAATGCTTTTCTTACGTCACCGTTTGAATTGTTGACTATTAAATCTATTGCTTCTTCGTCTATTTCTACATTTTTATTTCCATAGCCATTTTCTTTATCGGATATTGCCTTTTTCACCACATCTTTAATATGCTTATCGTATATTTTCTTAAATTCAAAAACTAACGAACGAGAAATTAAAGCCTGATTCACTTCAAAATAAGGATTTTCGGTTGTGGCACCAATCAGTATGATTGTACCGTTTTCTACATATGGTAAAAGGGCATCCTGCTGAGCTTTATTAAATCTATGAATTTCGTCTATAAAAAGAATCGTTCTTTTATTATATAATGATAATTCATCAACTGCAAAGCTTATTTTTTCCTTTATGTCCTTTATCCCGCTGGTTACAGCGTTTAAAGTTGTAAAATTATTGTTTGTATTTTCAGCAATTATTCTTGCTAATGTTGTCTTGCCCGTTCCGGGAGGACCATAAAAAATAGCGGAAGAAAGCTTGTCAGCTTTTATTGCTCTGTTTAATATTTTTCCTTCCCCCACAATATGCTCCTGACCTACAAAATCATAAAGCGTCTTAGGCCTCATACGCTGTGCGAGAGGCCCTGATTTCTTTATAGAATTTTCATATTGCATTTCAAATATATTCATTGCTTATCCTTTATAGTTTTTTACCTATCGTAAACTTAAGAACATTTTTCTTCATTTCTCTTTTATCATAAGCTTTCAGTATAAAATATGAAACAACTAAAGACAATAATGCTGAAACAGCTGAAATCATATCCTTATTCGGACTATTTGAAAGAAGCTGCACAATACCGATTACACCCATCATAATTAACAGAGGTACTCCGTATAAAACTAATATATGCTTCATCATTACTTCATTCTCGGTTGTTATTTCAACATAATCTCCTACTTCGTAATCTCCTGTTATATCAGTTTCAATTGTCACACTTTTTTGATTGCAGGATGAGCCGCAGCTTTTGCAGTTGTCTCCACATGCTGATACTCTTTTAACCGATATAATCGCTTTATCTCCATTTACTTGTTCTATTTTCCCAATTTGATCCATTATCCTCTTCCTTTCTTACTACTCGGTAACTTCTATGCCAAGCTCCTTTAATTGCTTATCTGTAGCATAGGTTGGTGCTTCTGTCATTAAACATGTAGCACTTTGAGTTTTAGGAAATGCTATTACGTCTCTTATATTATCACTTTCTGTAAGCAGCATCATAAATCGGTCTAAGCCGTATGCAATTCCGCCGTGAGGAGGGACACCATACTTAAATGCTTCGAGCAGGAATCCGAATTTTTCATTTGCTTCCTCGTCTGTGAAGCCAAGAGCTCTGAACATTCTGTTTTGAAGTTCCCTGTTAGTGATACGAATACTTCCTCCGCCTATTTCATCTCCGTTTATTACTATGTCGTAGGCTTTGGCTCTTACCTCTTGCGGACTAGATTCTAATTTGTCAATATCTTCATCTACCGGAGCCGTAAACGGGTGATGCTTTGCTACATATCTTTCTTCCTCATCGTCATATTCAAATAATGGAAAGTCGGTTATCCATACTAATTCATACTTGCTTTCATCTATGAGATTTTTATCGTGTGCTATTTCAATTCTTAATGCACCAAGAGCATTGTTAACAACTGATTCCTTGTCTGCAACGATAAACACAATGTCCTTTTCTTTCAGTTCAAGAACTGAAGTTATTTGTTTTTGTTCATCTTCACTCAAGAATTTAGCTATAGGAGAATCAATTGCTCCGTTTTCATATTTCATCCATGCCAAGCCTTTAGCGCCGTATGTTTTTACAAACTTTTCAAGCTTGGAAATTCCCTTCTTAGAGAAATCATCGGCTGATGAATCTATTTTAACACATTTTATTAATCCTTTTGAATCATAAGTTGATTTAAAAGCATTAAATTCAGAATTTTTAAATATTTCAGTAATATCAGTAAGTTCATATCCAAAACGTAAGTCAGGTTTATCTGAGCCGTATTTATCCATTGCCGTCTGGTACGACATACGCTTGATAGGAAGCTCTATATTTACATTCTTAACCTCTTTAAATATTTTCTGAATAAGCTTTTCATTTATTGAAATAACATCCTCTACATCAACAAATGACATTTCAATATCAACCTGTGTAAATTCCGGCTGTCTGTTTGCTCTCAGATCCTCATCTCTGAAGCATCTTACTATTTGAAAATATCTGTTCATACCCGAAACCATCAATAGCTGCTTAAACAACTGCGGTGACTGGGGCAATGCGTAAAACTTGCCGGGATTAACCCTGCTTGGCACTAAATAGTCCCTTGCACCTTCCGGTGTCGGTTTTGTCAAAAATGGTGTTTCTATTTCATTAAAATTATTTTCATATAGGAAATCTCTTATAACCTTAGATGTCTTGCTTCTCAGCATGAGATTATTCTGCATATGAGGTTTTCTTAAATCAAGAAATCTGTATTTTAAACGCATCTGCTCAGAAACATCATCGTCATCCTTTATATAAATAGGAGGAGTTTCAGCAGTATCCAATATTTTAAGCTCTTCGATATATACTTCTATTTCTCCGGTAGCCAATTCAAGATTCTTGGATTCTCTTTCTAACACCTTTCCTCTTACGGCAATAACAAATTCACTTCTCAGCCCTTCCGCTTTTTCAAAGCTTTCTTTATTTACTTCAGTGTCAAACACAATCTGAATCAAGCCGGTTATATCTCTCAAGTCTGCAAATATAAGTCCGCCTAAGCTTCTTCTTTTCTGAACCCATCCCATCAGCACAACTTCTTTTCCTATATCATTCTTGCTTAATTCTCCGCACATATTTGTTCTTCTTAAATCTCCCATTGTTTCCATAATATCCTCCGAAATTAAATAAAAATAACTCATCCCTGTGCTTAGGGACGAGTTTAACCCGCGTTGCCACCCTACTTGGACTATATAGTCCCTCTCGATTGTTTTTGCTTTATTTGAGGTGTCTTTCATCACAAGTTAATAACAGCTCTCATCGTCCCTGTCTTGCTTTGATTAATACAATTATGATTACTCTTCCCCAAGCAATATATATGTTTAAATTAACATAATGAAAGTCATTTGTCAATAGTTTTTGGAAACAATAAATTCACCTATAAATTCACCATTGAGACATCACGATTTCCTTTTCTGCCGCAATTTATAAGCACGCTTGTATTCATACATTTTTTCATCGGCTGCACTTAAAAGATCACTTACTTTTAACGTATTATCCGACCCTACTTTTATTACTCCGTAGCTGATGCTGCGTTCGTAAGCACAGTTACAGTTAATCAGCCTCTTTCGCAATATTTCCAATTTCTCCTTCGCAACTTCGGAATTCCAGTCTTCAGACAGCAGCATGAACTCATCTCCTCCTATGCGGCATATAACTGCTTCCGGTGTCAATTCGCTCATTGCGTCCGATATACATGTAATGTACTTGTCTCCCTCTGCATGTCCATACCAGTCATTCACAAATTTCAGATTATCTATATCAACGAAACACAGAACAAAGCTTCTGCCTTCCAAAAGCCACTTCTCCATAACCTCCATACCGTAACGCCTATTGTTTAATTGGGTCAAGGTATCAATATTTGCTATATTCTGAAATTCTTTCAGCTTTTCGCGCTCAGTGCATATATCCGTCAGAAGATTCAGTCTCCGTTGTTCAAGCTGCTCCACCATTTCATTAAAAGCCTCGGAAAAATCTCCCATAAAGTCTACCCTCTGTTGATAGTCTCCCTTAGCTACCTGCTGTGTCTGCCATGTAAGATGCTTAAGTGAAGCATGAAGCGCTTTAAGTGGGGCAGCCATTTCATTAATGGGTGACGGTAATACAACTCCCA
>DCYG01000011.1:0-18975 GCA_002331025.1 Firmicutes bacterium UBA2116
AGCAAACGGCTGCGGAAAAAGCACACTGTTCAATATAATAAGCGGTGTGACAACAGCCGAAGGCGGAGAAATAACAATAAACGGAAGAAATATAAACAGCCTTAAAGAAAACGAAAGAGCACAGTTTATAGGGAGAGTACATCAGGACCCGTCAAAAGGAGTATCACCGTCACTGACAATATTAGAAAACATATCATTGTCAGATAAGAAATGTAAGAAATTTACATTAAGAAGATTAATAAACAAAAACAGAATAGAAAACTATAAAGAAATATTAAAAACACTGGATTTAGGATTAGAAAACAAATTAGACACAGAAGTCAAATACCTGTCAGGAGGACAAAGACAGTCGTTGTCGTTGTTGATGGCGACAATCATCAAGCCGGAACTGTTGCTTTTAGACGAGCATACAGCAGCCCTTGATCCGAAGACATCGAGGCTGATAATGGAAAAGACGAGAGAGCTTATACAAACACAGGCGATAACGACGATGATGATATCCCACAATGTGAATGACGCAATAAAGTTTTCAGACAGGATAATAATGCTTGACAAAGGAAGTGTAGTGCTGGATGTGAGAAACGGTCAGATAACGGAGAAGGAATTGATGGAGATATATAGTTCACGTAACTACAGCCCGTTTGCTGAAGCGGTATAACAGGCATTGGATAAGCGATAGAGTAGCGAAGCATTCAGTTTTAGTGGATGCTTGTTTTTTTGTACTTGCATATGGTATAATACAACAATTATTAATAATTTTATAAATTTTGAGGTGCGTGATGAAAACAATGGGAATAATCGGAGGCATGGGTCCTCTTGCCACGGTTGATTTATATTCAAGAATAGTAAAGAGAACGAAAGCTCAAAGGGATCAGGAGCACATACATGTTATAATAGACAGCAATACTAATATACCTGATAGAACGAAGGCAATATTGGGCGGAGGTGATGATCCAACCATAGAACTGGTTAGATCCGCTCAAAGATTAGAGCAGGCAGGTGCTGACTTTCTGATAATGCCGTGCAATACTGCACATTTTTTTATAGACAAAATAAAAGAGAGTGTAAATATTCCTTTCATTAATATGGTAGAAGAAACGGTAAAGCATACCTTCAACAAATATGGAAAGGATACGGTTGTAGGATTAATGGCAACCGACGGGACGATAAAATCCAAAATATACGAAAATTATTATAATAATATGGGTATAAAGACAGTGATTCCCGAAAAGACGCAGGAAAAAATTATGAAATTCATATATGACATAATAAAAAGCGGAAATTATGAGGAAGGCACAGATTTATTCTTTGAATGTGCAAATGAGTTAAAGGATATGGGCGCACAAGCATTTTTGCTGGGATGCACCGAATTATCATCAGCACAATATTTATATAAAATAGAAGGACCTTATATTAATCCTATGGAGGTTATAACCGAAAGCTCCATAATCTATGCAGGCGGAAAATTAAATTGATGACCGGGAGGAAAAATGAAGGAATTGACATCTAAACAAGCTGACTTGATGCTGTTTTTTGTGGCGTTTTTTTGGGGTACGGGTTTTACCGTAACGAAGATGGCATTGGAAGTGTACACCACGTACCAAGTTTTATTTTTAAGATTTATATTTGCAATATTGATTTCACTTATATTGTTTCATAAAAAAATAAAAAATGCTGCCAAGACAGACGTTAAGGCCGGTTTTATAATGGGCTTCTTTCTGGCGGTTGGTTATATTTTTCAGACTATCGGATTAACGGGAACCTCAGCAGGCAACTCTGCATTCCTGACGGGTACAAATGTGGTTATGGTTCCTTTTTTCTATTATATGGTTACAAAGATAAAGCCGGGGAAGAACAATCTTATTGCGGCAGGTTTAATGTTTGTGGGAATAATATTATTAACCGTGGATTTTGAGAACTTCGGAAAATTTAATTTATGGGACTTCTTAACCTTTATCAGTGCGATTTGCTTTGCATGGCAGGTGGTTTCCACAGGTATTTTTGCATCTGATAAGGACCCGGCTGTCATTGCGACGATACAAATGGTCACATGCACGGTGATATTTTTAATAATGATGTTAATTGAAAATCAACCCATTGCCTATAATACAAAGGGTGCGCTAAGCATTATGTATCTGAGCTTAGTTGCTACAATGCTTTGTTTTTTGATGCAGACCTTCGGACAAAAATACACGTCAACAACTCACGCTGCGATAATATTGAGTCTGGAAGCAATTGTGGGAAGTGTTTTCGGAGTATTGTTCCTGCAGGAAAAGTATTCCATTATGACGATTGTTGGTTTTGTTGTAATATTTATAGCCGTTTTGATAGCGGAAATAGGATATGACTGGCTGCTTAAAAAAAATAAAAACCCTATTGTAAAAAGCGAATAATTGCTATATAATTAAAAAAAATATTCGTGTGGGGTTATTATGAAAAAGTATAAAAGGAATCAAAGAATCGGGGCGCTTATGAAAATATTTGCCGAAAAACCAAACTATGTATTTTCTTACAACTATTTTTCGGAAATATTTAATGCAGCTAAGTCTACCATAAGTGAGGATGTATCGATTGTAAGGGAATTGGTATCCGAACTAAATTACGGAAGAATAGAAACTATTTCAGGTGCTGCCGGAGGTGCCGTATTTATACCGGTTATGAACATGGACGAAAAAAATAAAATTCTTATGGAGCTTTGCCAGTTATTTTCGCATAAAAACAGGATTTTACCCGGTGGTTTTATTTATCTTACAGATATATTTAACAATCCAGGCATTGTAACAAATATTGCAAGTGTCATATCATCCGAATTTTCAGATACGAAAATTGACTGTATCATAACTGTTGAAACGAAGGGTATTCCCGTGGCTATTCTGACCGGACAGAAGCTGAATGTTCCTGTTGCGGTAATAAGGAGAAACAATAAGGTAACAGAAGGTGCAACGGTGAGCATCAATTACGTTTCGGGATCGTCAAATAATATTCAAACTATGTCCTTATCGAGGAGATCACTTAAAGAAAACTCAAGAGTTCTGATAATAGATGACTTTATGAAGGGTGGAGGCACCTGCAAGGGTATGGCCGACATGATGAGAGAGTTTAATGCAGAGGTGGTAGGAACTGCGGTAGTAATAGAGACAAAGGTGCCGGAGAAAAAGTTGGTGGACAATTATTTGTCGTTATTAATCATGGATGGAATAAATGATAAGGAAGGATTAATTGAAATTAAGCCAAATAATAAATTGTTAAAATAATTTCATACTTTTTTGCCAAAAAATGAAAATGATATTTTGCAATTTTCGATTAAGTATAGTATAATGTACTAAATGGACATAAACTTTGGGGGAAGGTGGTGACAACATGAAGATTTCGGACGTTCGAGTACGAAAAATTAATTCTGAAGGTAAGATGAAGGCAATCGTTTCCGTTACCTTTGATGATTGTTTTGTGGTTCATGACATTAAAATTATTGAAGGGCAGGATGGATTGTTTATAGCTATGCCAAGCAGAAAGATGCCGGATGGTGAATTCAAGGACATAGCTCATCCGATTAATTCTGAAACAAGACAAATTGTTGCAGAAGCTGTATTTAGGGCTTACGAAGAAAAGCGCCTGGAAGAAGGGGAAACTGAAGAAGCCGCTCTTCTGTAGCGCCATGACTGATGATTGTTAAATCAACAGTTTCTGGGTCTTTTTATAAGACCCTTTTTTATGCCCTAACCCCATATGTGCAAGCGACAGCGCGGCACAGATGGCGGTAGGTCAAATACAAGGAATGCCAGATCTGTGCGAGCGATAGCGAGTAAACAGATTTTTTTGCATTCTACTGTTTATGTGTTTCCACAAAAAATGTAAAAACTTTTTTGACTTAATACAGTTTATGTATTATACTTTTAAAGTATTACAAATTGATGATAAAAATGCTGCTATTTATGATTGCTCAGCAATTACATAAATCGATAGCTTTTACTATGAATAGTAAAGTATAATTATCAGTATAAAAGTTGGTATTTATTTTTAATACGAGGAGAGATATTATGAATATGTCAATTATTCTGGCAGCCGGTGAGGGTACGAGAATGAAATCGGATATTCCTAAAACATTACATAAGGTTTGCGGAAAAGAAATGATAAAGTATATAATAGAAGCGGCTAAAGAATCAGGTATAGAAAAAAATGTTGTTGTATTGGGACATGGAAAAGAAAAAGTTGGACATAATATAAAGGATATGTGTGTGGTAACTGTTGAACAACCCATAGGACAAGGAGCACCTTACGGAACAGGATTTGCGGTAATGGTAGCTAAAGAGCACATCGACGACGAAGATACGGTACTAATTCTTTGTGCCGACGGTCCGCTTATCAGGAAGGAAACATTGTCTTCATTTATAAACGATCATCTTGAAAATAATTATGATGCTTCTGTTATGACCTCATATTTTGAAAATCCGAAAGGATACGGAAGAATTATCAGGAATGAGGACTCCACAATAAAAGATATAGTTGAAGAAAAGGATGCATCTGAGGAAATAAAAAAGATTATTGAAATAAATGCCGGTATCTATTGTTTTAAAGGAAAAATGCTTAAATATGCTCTTGAAAAGATAGATACTGACAATTCACAAGGCGAATACTATCTGACGGATACGATTAAGGTGTTGAATAATGATAATTATAAGATAGGTGGCTGGATATTGGGAGATGAAACTGATATTAAGGCAGTTAATGACAGAGTCCAGCTTGCGGAAGTAACGAAATTAATGCAGCAAAGAATAAACGATAAGCATATGCTTTCGGGAGTTACAATAATCGACCCTGAAAATACATACATAGATGATTCGGTAATAATAGGAAGAGATACGGTTGTTTATCCGGGCACATATTTGCAGGAAGGTACCGTGATAGGCTGCGGTTGTACCATCGGACCGAATGCACGCATAATCAACTCCAAGGTTTGTAACAATGTGAGCATAGAAAGCTCCAAGGTTATAGAGTCATCAATTGGAGACAATACAACAGTCGGACCTTTTGCATACTTAAGACCCGGAACAGTATTAGGGAAAAATGTCAAGATAGGAGATTTTGTAGAGGTTAAGAAGTCAACAATAGGTGATAACTCCAAATCTTCTCATTTAAGCTACATAGGAGATGCTGAAGTGGGAAAAGATGTTAATATCGGGTGCGGAGTAGTGTTTGTAAATTATGACGGAAAGAAAAAGCATAAAACTGTTGTAGGCGACGGTGCTTTTATAGGAAGCAATTCTAATCTGGTGGCACCGGTAAATGTTCAACAGGGCGGCTATGTTGCATGCGGCTCCACTATTACAGATGATGTTGAAGAAGGAGATTTGGCTATAGCCCGCGCACGTCAGGTAAATAAAAAGGGCTTAGGTAAAAATAGATATTAACAGAGGTAAATATGTATATAATTGCAGGACTTGGCAATCCGGGTAAAGAGTATACAGGTACGAGACACAATGTGGGTTTTGAAACCATAGATTGTCTGGCAGAAAAATACAATGTAAGCTTAAATAAATTGAAATTTAACTCCGTTTATGGCGAAATGACCATAAACGGAGAAAAAATTGTGCTTATGAAGCCTGTAACATATATGAACCGAAGCGGAACAGCCATCGATGAAATAATAAAATTTTATAAAATACCCGTTGAAAATTTAATTGTTGTCTATGATGATATAGATATTCCGGTAGGATCACTCAGAATAAGACCAAACGGCAGTCCGGGAACTCATAACGGCATGAAATCCATCACTCAGCATGTAGGAAGCGATTTTCCGCGTATAAGAATAGGAATTGGGAGAAATCCTGATATGGATCTGGCAGATTATGTACTTCAAAGGTTCAGCCAGAATGATAAAGATATAATCGCTCCGATAGTTAAAAGGGCTGGAGAAGCTGCCATAGAGATTATTGAGAATGATGTAGACAGTGCAATGCAGAAATATAACATAAGAGCAATAGGAGAACAATAAAGAAGATCCTTCACTACGTTCAGGATGACACACCGTCATCCTGAGGGCTTGTCTGAAGAATCTCACAGAAGGTAAAAATGGGCAGAATTTTGTTTGAGCAGTTCCAAAAAACTGACAAGTACAACAGAATAATTGAAAATCATAAGCGAAATAAACGCCAGCTTGTAGTCGGTGTAAATGATGAAAGCATGGCGTACTTAGTGTGCAATTTATTAGATACTGCAACGGATAAGATACTTCTTATCACTAACAGTGAAGCAAAATCACGAAAATATGAGCAGGATATAAAGGCATATACGGAAGATGTAAGAAGATTGCAGCCAAAGGAATTTATATTGTATAACGTTGATGCTTTAAGCAAGGATGTAGATTACAAAAGATCCGAGGTTTTATACAATATTATTAATTCCAAGAAAAGCATTGTAACGGCGTCTATTAATTCAATTATAACCAGAGTAACAGCTAAAGATAGATTTAAGGAATCTATAATAGAATTAAAATACGGAAAAAGTTACAATTTAGAAGGACTTAAAAGCAGCTTTGTTAAATTAGGCTATGAAAGAGTCGATGCGATAGAGGGTGTGGGACAGTTTTCAGTAAGAGGCGGAATTATAGATATATTTTCTCCCTCTGAAGCTAATCCTGTCAGAATAGAGTTTTTTGATGATGAAATTGACTCTCTAAGAGCGGTTGATATTAAGACGCAGCGTTCAATTAAAAATTTAACGTCTACGAAAATAATTCCATGCAGGGACATATTATTCGAGAAGGAAGATATCCAAAAGGCTTTACATGGATTAGAAGATGATTATCAAAGCAGATTAAAAAAAATCGGCAATTTAAAAAATCTCAAAGACACAGAAAAAAAATTAAAAGCACTGTATAACAGTTACAATGACAGGCTAAGTGCCGGTTTAAGCATAGAAAATTCGGATTTATTAGTACCCTTCATTAAGGATGAATTTGACAATGTTCTTGATTATTTTGATGATTTCATACTTATATTAGATGAACCGGAAAGAATTTTCGAGGAGCTAAATAACATATCAGAAAGCTTTCAGCTGAAATTCGGCGAACTTTTTGAAAGAGGCGAAATATTTACACAGCAGGAAAGTGTCTATATAAAGGAACAGGAATTAATTAAAGAAATATCGGCAAAAACCTTTATATCGGTAAATGGCAAGGATAAAATCTTTGAAACGGATGATACTGTTTCTTTATTGTTTAAAGAGCCTGTCTCCTATTATGGAAAGATGGAAGACCTGTCGAAGGATTTAAACCGTTTAAAATATAAAGGAAACAAAATTGCCATCATACTTTCAAGCTATGAGGCATGTACAAAGCTTCACAACATATTAAATGATTATGATTGTGTAACAACTTTGTCTAAAAGCCCCAATATCGCGGCTGAAAGCGGACAAGTGATAATAGTGCCGGGAAATCTTAAAAAAGGTTTTGAGTATTATGAAAATAAAATAATAGTACTCACAGAAAACGAGGTATTCGGTACAGCTGTTAAAAAACCTCACAAAAGTAAAAAACGCAAGGGCTCTAAAATTGAAATATTCACCGATTTAAAGGTTGGTGACTATGTAGTACATGAGCACCACGGTATTGGTCAGTATGTAGGAATAGAAAAAATAAATGTTCAAAATATTAAGAAAGATTATCTTTGCATTAAATACAAGGGTGAGGATAAGCTTTATGTTCCTGTTGACCAGATGTCGCTCATCCAGAAATATATCGGCTCGGATTCAGAAAAACCTAAGCTTAATAAAATGGGAAGCGCTGATTGGGTTAAAACCAAGGAGCGTACAAAGCACGCCATAGAAAATATGGCGGCAGAATTGGTAAAATTATATGCCCAAAGAAAAATAATTAAAGGATATGCTTATGCGTCAGATACCGAGTGGCAAAAAGAATTTGAATATAAATTTCCATTCCAGGAAACGGATGACCAGCTTCGCTGCATAAAGGAAATAAAAAAAGATATGGAAAAATCCATCTGCATGGACAGGTTGCTGTGCGGAGATGTTGGCTTCGGTAAGACAGAGGTTGCAATGAGGGCTGCATTTAAAGCGGTTATGGATTCGAAGCAGGTTGCCATACTTGTTCCTACTACTATTCTGGCACAACAGCATTATACGAATTTAGTTGACAGATTCAGAGGTTATCCTGTTAAGATAGAAATGCTTTCAAGGTTCAGAACACCTTATCAGCAGGCAAAGGTAATCAATGATTTAAATAAGGGTCTTGTTGATATTGTGGTGGGAACCCATAAGCTTTTATCAAAGGATTTAAAATTTAAGGATTTAGGCCTTTTGATTATAGATGAAGAACAAAGATTTGGAGTTAAGCACAAGGAGCTGATAAAACAGCTTAAGTCAAACATTGATGTATTAACTCTTTCTGCAACGCCGATTCCAAGAACGCTTCATATGTCCATGATAGGTGTGAGAGATATGAGTGTTATATCAGAGCCGCCAGGTGACAGGATGCCTGTTCAAACCTATGTGATAGAATACAATGAAGGCATTTTGAAGGATGCAATCGAAAAGGAAATGTCCAGAGGAGGACAAATATACTATGTTCACAACAGGGTAATTGATATAGACAGCGCTGCGGCCAAGCTTCAAAAGCTGGTGCCTGACGCACGGATTGCAGTTGCTCACGGACAAATGAGTGAAAGACATCTGGAAAATATAATGCTTGAATTTGTAAGAAAAGAATACGACATATTGGTATGCACAACCATAATCGAAACGGGAATGGATATACCGAATGTTAACACATTAATAATTGATAATGCTGATTACTTGGGACTTTCACAGCTTTATCAGCTCAGAGGAAGGATTGGCAGGTCAAACAGAGTGTCCTTTGCTTACCTAACTTACGAAAAGGATAAAATGCTTTCCGAGGTTGCAGATAAAAGATTAAAGGCGATAAAGGAATTTACGGAATTCGGGTCCGGTTTTAAGATAGCTATGAGAGACCTGGAAATAAGAGGATGCGGGAACATATTAGGTGCAGAACAGCACGGACATATGCTTGCCATAGGATACGACCTGTATGTTAAATTCCTAGACAGGGCAGTAAGGGAGCTTCAGGGCAATATAGTCGAAGATGAAGATATTGAAACTTCAGTGGATTTAAATGTTGATGGGTACATTCCCGCAACCTATATTGAAAATGAAGAGCAAAAAATTGAAATATACAAAAAGATTGCTGCCACATCAAGTAAGGATGATATATATGATATAACAGAAGAAATAATTGACCGTTTTGGTAATCCGCCTAAGCAGGTTGATAATCTTCTTAAAATTTCTTATATAAAATCATTAAGTAAGAAGCTCAGGATTAAATCTATTACACAGATAAACGGCACAGTAAATTTTGAGTTTTGTTCAAATGGTGATTTAAATCAGGATATGATAGGTTTTTTTATTGAAAACTTCAATGCAAAAATAAAATTTGACGTATCGAAGGATCCTGTTGTTAAATATAAATTAGATTCCTCGGATTCTTCAGAACAGATGAAGCAGATAAAGATTCTTGAGGAGCTTGAAAAATTTTTAGAAATATTAAATAATTATATCAGGACTAATATCCTGTCAGGAGGAAAAAATGATTAAATTAAAAAAATTACTAGCTTTGACGATTTGTTTCGCATTAGTGTTAGCATTTACGGGATGCGATAAGCCTCAGGAAATAACTGAAGACGGAGTTATTGCAACGGTAAATGGCAAGCCGATAACACAAGAAGAATTAGATATGAATTATGAATTTTATATAAAAATGAATCCTGCAGTTACAAAGGAAGAAATGCTGGATAAATTAATAATGGATATATTAATGGTTGAAGCAGCACAAAAAAACGGAATTTCAGTTACAGAAGAACAAATAAATGATGAAATGCAAAATTTTAAAGCATTAAATAACTCGGAAGAAGATTATCAGAAATTCCTTAAAAACAATGGATTAACCGAGGAATTTTTACGAGGTGAAATAGAAAAGGAATTTTATATAAACCATTATCTAACCGTGGAAATGGATAAATTCAACAATCCTACAGACGAAAACCTTCAGGCTATATTTGATGAGTACAAAATGCAGGAAGAAGTGAGAGCAAGCCACATTTTAGTAAATACTGAGGATGAAGCAAAAGCTGTAATAGACAGAATAAATGATGGCGAAAAATTTGAAGATGTTGCAAAGGAAGTGTCTATAGACGGCAGTGCTGCAACAGGAGGAGATTTAGGTTATTTTTCACGCATCAGAATGGTTAAGCCGTTTTCAGATGCTGCATTCAGTATGGAAATAGGTGATATAAGTCAACCGGTTGAATCTGAATTCGGATATCATGTTATACAATTAACGGATAAAAAGACTGATGAAAGTAAGACGATAGAAACTGAAAGAGAAACACTTATACAATACAACACCTATTTAAAATATAATGAAATGCTTGATAGCTTAAAAAATGAAGCTGATATAGTCATTAAATAGAAATAAAGTAAGAAGATGTTAAAAATGGTAAAAAGATGTTGCTATTCGTAAAATAATGCTATATAATGTTAATGATATTTCCAATAATATCCGTAAATTAAAAAGGATAAAATCTATTAAAGTGCAAATAATAGAAAATATTAAAAGAAATGTCATTTAAATATAAATTATGCATTGGAGGAACTTAAGAATGAAAGCAACTGGAATTGTCAGAAGAATTGATGATTTAGGCAGGGTAGTTATCCCTAAGGAAATAAGACGTACATTGAGAATTAGAGAAGGGGATCCTTTAGAGATATTTACAGACAGAGAAGGTGAAATAATACTTAAAAAATATTCACCTATAGGAGAATTAACTGAATTTGCAGGAGAATATGTTGAATCTTTGTTTGAAACAACAAGACATACAGCAATTATAACAGATCGTGACGGAGTTATAGCAGTATCCGGAAGCTCGAAAAAGGATTATGCAGAAAAAAGGTTGAGCCCTGAGCTTGAAAAAATAATTGAAAGCAGAGAAGTGTATATAACAAACGGTAGTTCTAAGCCAATAAGAATTACTGCCAATGAATTTAATCCTGATAACTACATTAGCCAGGTGATTTCTCCAATATTAGTTCATGGTGATCCGATAGGAGCAGTAATGCTTTTATCAAAGGATAAAGCTGTAAAAATGACGGAAGTTGAAGAAAAATTAATTAAGACGGCAAGTGTATTTTTATCAAGACAAATGGAAAGTTAGTAAGCTTTTGAAAGATGGTTTCTTAATAAAGAGACCATTTTTTTATTTATTGCTGCCCTTATGTTTTTACTGATAACGTTTTGACATAATACCACATTTGTTTTATAATTGTATTATGAAAATGAAGGAGGAACCATATGAATATCAGATTTTTAGGCGCTGTAAGAGGAGTAACGGGTTCAAGCCATTTAATACAATACAAGGATAAAAAGATACTGTTGGATTGTGGTATGTATCAGGGCAAGGATGATGATTACAACATTGATGAGTTTGAAGTAAATCCGGTCGATATTGATTATTTGTTATTAAGTCACAGTCACATCGACCACAGCGGCAGGATACCGCTGTTAGTAAAGAAGGGGTTTAAAGGAACGATTTATTGTTCTAAGTCAACCTACGACCTGTGTGAAATAATGCTTTTGGATTCTGCTCATATTCAGGAAACGGAAGCCGAGTGGAAAAATAAAAAAGCACTGCGACAAGGAAGGAAATTAGTGGAGCCGTTGTATACGCAAAAAGATGCATTGGACAGCTACCAGTATTTTAAAACAGTTCAATATGATCAGATAGTCGCAATAGATGATGTGCTTACTGTGAAATTCAACGACGCAGGTCATATTCTAGGTTCGTCTATTATTGAAATGTGGTTTTCAGAGAATAACGAAAGAGTTAAGCTTGTATATTCCGGTGATATAGGAATGAGTGAGAAACCGTTATTAAATAATCCTTCAGTAATAGAAAAAGCCGATTATGTAATTATGGAAGCAACCTATGGAGAAAGAGTACATGATGACATAGAGCACAGAACAGAAGAGCTGATTAATATTATTTTAAAAACCGTCAGAAGGGGAGGAAATGTTATAATTCCTTCATTTGCTGTAGGAAGGACGCAAGAAATAATATATGAGTTAAACAAATACTATGACAGTCACTTGAATGAAATAGGTACAAAAGAAAATGAATTAAAAAAGATACCCGTATACATTGACAGCCCTCTTGCCGTTAAGGCGACTGAAATTTTCAAGCGTAATGCAAATGTTTTTGATGATGAAGCAAGAGGATACATAATGAAGGGTGACAATCCCTTGGAATTTGAAAATCTTCATTATACACATAATGCCGAAGAATCAAAACAACTTAACATTTCAAAGGAACCGAAAATAATAATTTCTGCCAGCGGCATGTGTGATGCAGGAAGAATAAAGCACCATTTAAAGCATAATTTGTGGAGAAAAGAATGCAGTATAGTGTTTGTTGGTTATCAAGCAGAAGGAACGTTGGGCAGAAGATTATTAGACGGAGAGAAAAACGTAAAGGTATTGGGAGAAAATATTAATGTATATGCAGAAATACACAATGTAGAAGGGTTCTCGGGTCATGCCGATAAATACGGTTTGCTGAACTGGCTTAAGGGATTTAAGGAAAAGCCTAAAGGCGTATTTATAGTACATGGAGAACAATCCGCAAAAGAAAGTTTTGCTAAAGAAGTTAAAGAGCAGCTTAAATTAAATTGTATCATACCGGAATACAATGTTGTCTATGATATAAAGAAAAGCGTAGTCGCTGAAGCTGCACAGGGGTCAAAGGAAGCAGGCTTTGTGCTGAGACCTCGAGGAATTAACGAAAAGCTTATAAATAAACTGTTGACAGAAATAGAAGAATTAAAAACAGTATTTGACGTTGCGGTTGAAAGAGCCAAGAATCAGGTAGATAAAGATATGGATATTGAACAGTACAAAAAAATTAATAATATTATTATAGATTTAGAAAATGATATTATTAATTTAACCATGCTTTCAGGAGAATAAAAATTGAGAGAGCCTAAGATGAAATCATTGGCGATAGTGAGCTATACAATAGAATCGGTGAACAGCTATTACAATCAGATAAAAAGCTTATTTTCTGACAAAATTACTATAAAGACATATACCTTAGAGGATTTGGATAACTATGGAGATTCGGAAATAAAGTCAGATGTATTGTTATTTCCTTCATATCATCTTTATAAACAAATAAAGAGCAAGGTAAATAAGAATACGGAGCTTTTATTTGCCCATAGAACCATATCCAAGTCCGGATTAGATACAATATTTAAGCTTGATGAAGGCTCTGAGGTTGTATTAATAGATGAAAGTCCTGAAATGGCAGAGCAAATAATCTCGATTATTTACCAGCTGGGGGCAAGGCATATTGAACTTAATTCTTTCTGGACATCAAATGCTGATGATTTTGATAAATTTATAATTTTGGGTCAGTCTGACTATACTCCGAAAGCTGATAAAGAAATAATCAACATAGGCAACAGCCTGTTAGATATAAATTCAATTATTGATATAGGTATGAAATTTGATTTGCTTTCCTTGCTGGACAGACAGGATGTTGTGAGAAGCTACAAGGAAATAAGAACAGCTAATTTTGGTTTTCTGAAAATTTTAGGGCTTACTAATTCTAGAGAAAGTCAGCTCGATATTTTAATGCAGAATATAGATGCAGGTGTAATAGGTGTAAATAATGACGGCAACATATTTTTGTACAATGAAAATGCTAAGGAAATTGTTAATAAGGAACAGGTATTAAATAAAAAAGGAATTGAGTTGTTTCCTGAAATACCTTTCGATTATACAATAGCAAACCTGAAGCCCGTAGAAGAAAAAATAATTAAGATTAACGGTTATGATGTAGTCGTATCGGTTAATCCGCTGCTGCACTCAAGGAAGATGTACGGCGCCGTTGCAATAATCAGAAGATATTCAGACTTGGAAAAAAAAGAATATATGCTTAGAAAAAAGCTTATCGGTAAGGGTTATACTGCAAAGTATAACTTTGATGACATTTTCGGTGAAAGTGATTCAATAACGGAAACTAAAAATATAGCTAAGCGTATGTCCAAATCTAATTCATCAATACTGATAACCGGAGAAACGGGTACGGGTAAGGAACTGTTCGCTCAGGCAATTCACAATAATTCTTTAAGAAAGGAATTTCAATTTGTTCCTGTAAACTGCGGAGCTTTTCCGGAAAGTTTATTGGAAAGCGAGTTGTTTGGTTACGAAGAGGGAGCCTTTACTGGTGCACGAAAGGGTGGTAAGCCCGGGCTGTTTGAACTTGCCCATAACGGAACATTATTTTTGGACGAAATAACGGAAATGCCTATGAGCCTGCAGGTTAAGCTTCTGAGGGTGCTTCAGGAAAGAGAGGTCGTGCGGCTGGGAGGCGACAGAATAATAGATGTTGACATAAGAATAATAGCTGCAACGAATAAAAATATTAAGGAAATGGTGGAAAATGCTGAATTCAGAGAGGATCTATACTATAGGCTGAATGTTCTTCCGTTGAAAATTCCTCCCCTTCGCAGCAGAAGAGAAGATATACTGGGACTTGTAGATTATCTGAAAAAATCCTTTAAAAGTGATTTTGTGTTGACTGATAAAGCAAAGGAGTTTTTGGTGAACTACAGCTGGAAGGGCAATGTCAGAGAGCTGAGAAACTGTGTGGAATACTTGGTAAACCTAGGCTTAAAGATAGTGGAAGAGAAGGATATCCCCGTAGATTACAGTGTGAAAGCTTTTGATAATAAATTGGTTTCGACGGAACAAAATATTATTTATGAATTTCTGGAGCAGGCAGGCAACAATTTAAAGAAATATATTTTTGTTCTTGAAGAACTAATGATCGGCGGTAAAAACAATCAGAGATTAGGAAGGCGCACACTCAGTGAAATAGCTAAAAGCAAAGGCATATTTATCAGCGAACAGGAAATAAGGACCATACTTCTCAATCTTGAAAAATATAAGATGGCAGAAATATACAAGGGAAGAAGCGGAACGGTAATAACCGAATTCGGTAAAAAAGCATATAATTATCTGTCGATGGAATAACATATTAATGGGTTAATGGGTTAATGGGTTGCGAGTTGCATACCGTTTAACCCATTAATTTTTATTTTTATTGATTATTTTATCCTCGAAACATTTAAAGTGTTGAAATTATCTGATTTAATAAAAATATTTAAATACTAAAAATTATGGCATAAAAAATGCATATATGTTTATAGTATTATGTCTTTTTGTATGTCTTATTTTGTAATAATATGGGACAGCTTAAAGATGGAAGTAGGTACTTTATAAATGATTTGAAGGAGGATACAAATTGAAAAAGTTATTGACAGGAAATGAAGCGATAGCACTTGGCGCATACGAAGCCGGTGTTCATTACGCTTCGGCATATCCAGGTACTCCAAGTACTGAAATTCTCGAAAATATAGCTCCTTATAAAGAGATAGTTGCAGAATGGGCTCCAAATGAAAAGGTTGCGGTTGAATCAGCGGTAGGTGCGTGCTACGCAGGTGCAAGAAGTTTGACAGCTATGAAGCATGTTGGTTTAAACGTTGCTGCCGACCCTTTTTTCACCATGGGATACACAGGTGTAAACGGTGGTATGGTACTGATAAGCGCTGACGACCCAGGTATGCATTCGTCACAAAACGAACAGGATAACAGATATTATGCAAGAATGGCAAAGGTTGCAATGGTTGAGCCGGCAGACAGTCAGGAATGCAAGGACATGGTTATTAAGGCCATGGAAATAAGTGAAAAATATGATACATTAGTAATGATAAGAATGACAACCAGAGTATGTCACAGTAAGTCGGTTGTTGAAGTCGGTGAAAGAACAGAGGTTCCTATTAAGCCGTATAAAAAAGATACAAGTAAATATTTTATTGCTCCTGCGGTTGCAAAGCAATTACACTTAGTAGTTGAGAGAAAGCTTGTAGAATTAGAGAAATTTTCTAATGAAACAGATTTAAACTTTATTGAATGGAATGACAAGAAAATAGGCGTTATATCTTCCGGAGTGGCATACAATTATGCCAGAGAAGTATTCGGAGATTCCGCTTCTTATTTAAAAATCGGTTTTTCATTTCCTCTTCCGATGGAAAAAATTAAAAAGTTTGCGGAAGAAGTTGAAACATTATACGTAATAGAAGAATTAGAACCGTTCATGGAAGAACAAATCAGAGCGGCAGGGATAAACTGCATCGGAAAGGACAAAATCCCCAACACATGGGAATTAAATCCTGATATAGTTGAAAAATCATTGCTTGGAACGCAAAAGCCTACGATAGATTATGATAAAAATGTAGCTGTCGGAAGACCTCCTACATTGTGTGCGGGATGTCCTCACAGAGGATTTTTCTATGAATTATCAAAGAGAAAGAATGTAATGATAACAGGCGATATAGGCTGCTACACATTGGGCGGTACGGAACCGTTAAATGCGATGGATACCGTTGTATGCATGGGTGCCAGCATAAGTATGGCCCACGGAGCTAAAAAGGTATTCGAAAAGAATAATGACGACAAACGTCTGGTTGCCGTAATAGGTGATTCAACATTCTTCCATTCGGGAATGACAAGTTTGTTAGACGTAGTATATAACAAAAGCAACACTGTTACATGCATACTTGACAACAGAATAACGGCTATGACCGGTCATCAGGAAAATCCGGGAACGGGATTCTCTCTTCAGGGAGATGAAGCCCAGATAACCGATATTGAAACTATCGTTAAAGCTTTGGGTATCAAGCACGTAAAAACAATAAACCCGTTAAGAAGAGAAGCTATGAAGGAAGCTATGGATTGGGCATTTGCACTTAATGAACCATCGGTTGTAATTACAAGATATCCTTGTGCGCTTAAGAAGTATTCTGAACAGGATATAGAAGAATTCGGACCGATACAAGGTGTTTGTGAAGTAGATCAGGAAATATGCATAGGATGTAAGGCATGTGCAAGAACAGGTTGTCCTGCAATTCACTTCCAGCATGAAATAAAAAAATCATATATAAATGAAGCTCAATGTGTAGGCTGTGAATTGTGCATGCAGGTCTGTCCTGTAAAAGCTATCAGTAAGGTAGGTGTTTAATTATGAAGATTAAGAATATATTATTAGTCGGCGTTGGCGGTCAGGGAACGATACTCGTAAGTAAAATATTATCAACAGGTCTTTTACAGGCAGGATATGACGTTAAAATGTCCGAAATTCACGGAATGGCACAAAGAGGCGGAAGTGTTTCTACACAGGTAAGATATGGTGAAAAGGTTCACTCACCTATTATAGGAATCGGAGATGCGGATATATTGGTTTCATTTGAAACGATGGAATCAATTAGATGGCTGGAATTCTTAAAGCCTGACGGAATAGCCGTTATAAATGAACATGAAATACCTTCGGCACCGATACTTTCAGGAAAGATTGCTTATCCGAAAGGAGTAATCGAAGCAATAGGTGAAAAGGTAAATACAAAGGTTATAAATGCAGCAGAAATTTCCGAAAAATTAGGCAACACAAAGGTAATGAACGTAGTGCTTTTAGGAGCTCTGATAAAATCGATGAATTTAAACGATATAGATTGGGAAAGCATAATAAAAGACTTGGTTAAGGATAAATTTGTGGAAATAAATATTAAAGCTTTAAATGCTGGGATGGAAGCAGTATAATTAAATTAAGGTAACCTGCCGTTAAAGTGCCATGTTTTACTTAACGGCAGGTAAGCCCTTATAAAAAAATATTGAGTGAGGAAGTTATGAGCTATAAAATTTTGGCTATAAATCCAGGTTCAACCTCGACAAAAATCGCTTTGTACGAGGATGAAAAAGAAATATTCGTAAAGACATTGGATCATCCTATAGAACTGATTGATTCATTTGATAACGTAGAAGATCAATTACAAATGAGACAAGATGTCGTTATGTCTTTTTTAAAAGAAAAAAATTTTGATGTAAAAGAATTGTCGGCAGTCGTTGCAAGAGGAGGGATGCTTCCCCCTGTGAAATCAGGAGCTTACACTATCAATGATTTAATGATTGACCGAGTTGAAAAACGCCCCGTTATGGAGCATGCATCAAACCTTGCCGCACCCATTGCTTACGGTATAGCAAAGGAAGTGGGAATACCTTCGTTTATTTATGATTCAGTTATGACGGATGAGCTCCTTGACATAGCAAGAATTTCAGGATCTCCGGATATTCCCAGAACAAGTGCGAGCCACGTTCTTAATACGAGAGCAATGGCTATAAAGTATGCTAAAAGCAAGGGCAAAAGATACGATGAATTGAATATTATAGTGGCTCATTTAGGCGGCGGAATATCTATTAACATACATTCGGGAGGAAAAATCGTTGATTTGGTTTCTGATGACGAAGGACCGTTTTCGCCGGAAAGAGCAGGAAGAGTGCCCTGCAGGGAGCTTATAAATCTTTGCTATTCAGGCAAGTATGACAAAAAAACCATGCATAGAAAATTAAGAGGAAACGGCGGCTTAAGAGCATATTTAAACACAATTGATGCAAGAGAAGTTGAGTCAATGATTAATGCAGGCAATGAGGAAGCTAAGCTTATTTATGAAGCGATGGCATATCAGATTGCCAAAGGAATAGGTGATCTCGCAACCGTTGTTAACGGAGAGGTAGATGTCATCATATTGACCGGAGGTATTTCTTATTCTAAGATGCTTACATCATGGATAAAGCAAAGAGTATCCTTTATAGCTCCCGTTGAAATAATGGCTGGGGAAAATGAAATGGAAGCACTTGCCTATGGAGCTTTGAGAGTTTTAAGAGGTGAGGAAGCTTCAAAGGAATACACAGAATAAAATAGATCGATTAAAACGCCCGCCTGCTTCGTTGCCGCTGAGCCGGTCAATCCTCACGTATGTCTAATACGCTGCGGTTGC
>DCYG01000011.1:19043-38200 GCA_002331025.1 Firmicutes bacterium UBA2116
GCGCCTTGCAGGACGAACGTTTTAATCAATCTATAATTAGCGGACCCGCGGGTCTTTTTATTCTTCAATTATATCCAAAACCTTACGTCTTATTTCCTTTGTTATTTCTATATACAGCATTGCTTCTCTTTTATCCGGTATAAAGTAATTTATATTTGGGTATCTTACATCATAATATAAAGAAGTAAGCAATGACAGCTCCGATATATCAAGCTCTATTTCTATATCTAATGTGTTCTTTAAATATCTGTAAAGACTTTGCAAGCTATGGGTATGAAGTAATTCCCTAACATCCTTTGAAGGTTCTCCTTTTATTTCTACCAAGTGCTTTAAGTACTTTTCACTTGCCTGCTGAGACTTATAGGCTACATTAGCGTAGTCTCCTATTTCAAGAGTTTCAATTAAAAACTTGTATTCGTTTTCAGCTATTTCAAGATATGTTGCCAATTAAATACCTCCTATCCATATTACATTTTCTTTTATACTTTTTTCAAACCAACGGCTTGAGCTTACAAGTTGTTCATCGGTATAAAAGACAATATCGCACCTTGTGTTTAAGTCTATGTAATTTACTGCATCAAAAATTAAACCTCTTTCTACTCTTGTTGTTTGGTGAGTTGTTATAACTACCAAATCAATATCCGACGTTGCAGTTGCTTCTCCTCTCGAACACGAACCAAATAAGCCGATTTTTTTGACGGGTATCCCCTCTGTCACAATTACTTGAACACACTTTAAAATATCTTCTTTGAGATTTTCGTGAATTTTTAATTCATTTATTAACTTGTAGTTTATCAAAATTGAATTAATCATATCAACACTCCAATAAGTTTCTATACATATATTATAACTAATAAGTAATATAATCACAATGTAAATCTTTTAATGAAATTCCCATCAAAAAGCGGAATCTATACCCTGATTATTTTCATAGGCAACAACACGAATAAACAACATCGGGGTCAATGTATAGTTCGTAATATAACGAAATTAAATTGAAATTAATCAAAAAATCATCTTGAAAGTCATTGACATACAATTTCTTATTTGTTATCATTTAGTTAAAGAACAAGTATCTATTAAGATAAAGGAAGGTCGATATGAATTTTGATGTTAAAAGAGTATTTGTGGAAAAAAGATCAGGCTTTAACACAGAGTCAATAAATCTGCTGAACGATTTTAAAGAAAACCTGCAATTGAATAATTTAAAAAATGTTCGTATATTAAACAGATACTTAGTATCCAATTTAAGCAATCAGGATTTTAGCAGGGCGGTTGCTACAGTTTTTTCCGAGCCCAATCAGGACGATGTATATTTTGAGGATATTGGAGAATCCGATAATGTGTTTGCTGTGGAATTTTTGCCGGGACAGTATGACCAAAGAGCTGATTCCGCATCTCAATGCATCCGGATAATTACCGACAAGGAAGAGGTTAAGGTTAAATATGCAAAGATAATAATTCTTGAAGGTGAATTGACAAAAGAAGATATAACAAAGATAAAAAAATATTTCATCAATCCCGTGGATTCAAGAGAAACGGACTTGGACGGCTATGCTGCATTTTATGAGGAGTATGCCGAAGCTTCGGATGTTGAATATATAAGTAATTTTACAGATAAATCTGAAAAGGAAGTAGAAGAGCTCCGCATAAGCATGGGTCTTGCTATGAGCTTTGAGGATTTATTATTTTGTCGGGAATATTTTAAAGATACTGAAAAAAGAAATCCTACCATAACAGAAATAAAAGTCATTGATACATATTGGTCGGATCATTGCAGACACACTACTTTTAACACCCAAATTGAAAAAATAGAATTTGAAAACGGAAAAATCAATAAGGAAATACAAAAAACACTTAATCAGTATTTCAATTCAAGAAAATACGTTTATGAAGATAGACAAAGAGATATATCATTAATGGATTTGGCTACAATCAATGCAAAGGAATTAAGAAAATCAGGATATTTAAATGATTTAGAAATTTCCGATGAAATAAATGCGTGCAGTATAACAATCAACGTTGATGCTGAAGGTGAAAATGAAGAGTGGCTGTTGATGTTTAAAAATGAAACCCACAACCATCCTACGGAAATCGAACCCTTCGGCGGGGCAGCAACCTGCATAGGCGGAGCCATAAGAGATCCTCTTTCAGGTCGGTCATACGTCTATCAGGCTATGCGCATTACCGGAAGCGGAGACCCTCGTCAAAAAATCGAAGATACAATACCGGGTAAGCTTCCTCAGAGAAAAATTTCCACTGAGGCGGCTGCAGGCTACAGCTCCTACGGAAACCAGATAGGTCTCGCCACCGGCTATGTTAATGAAATTTATCATCCCGGATACGTTGCAAAAAGAATGGAAGTGGGTGCGGTTATAGCTGCGGCGAAAAAAGAAAATGTAAGAAGAGAAGCACCTGTTAAAGGAGATGTTGTCATACTCCTCGGAGGAAGAACGGGAAGAGACGGACTTGGAGGTGCTACGGGTTCATCTAAGGAGCATGATGAAAAATCAATAATTAAATGCGGCTCTGAGGTTCAAAAAGGTAATGCTCCGACAGAAAGAAAAATCCAAAGATTATTCAGAAATGAAAAGGTCAGCTTATTGATCAAAAAATGCAATGATTTTGGAGCAGGGGGCGTTTCCGTCGCGATCGGAGAATTAGCTGACGGTTTAAATATAAATCTTGATGCAGTACCTAAAAAATATGACGGTTTGGATGGTACGGAGCTTGCCATATCAGAATCTCAGGAAAGAATGGCAGTAGTTGTTTCAAAGGAAGATGCACAAAAATTCATCAAATATGCACATGGAGAGAATTTAGAAGCAACTGTAGTAGCCGAGGTTACTGATGACAGAAGATTAAAGATGACCTGGAGAGGTAAATTAATATTAGATATAGACAGAAATTTCCTGGATACAAACGGTGTTAAGCAAAGGGTAAGCGCATTTATAAAGGAGCCGGCAAAAAAAGAAGCCAAAAGGTCATTTTACAACAATGATTTAAAAGAAGCGTGGCTTGAAAATTTAAGAGATTTAAACGTTGCAAGCCAAAAAGGTATGGTTGAAAGGTTTGATTCGACGGTTGGAGCAGGAAGTGTACTAATGCCCTTCGGCGGATTTACTCAGCTTACACCAGCGGAAGGAATGGTTGCTAAGATACCTGTTCTTAATAAAGCTACCAATACGTGCTCAATTATGACATATGGCTTCGATCCTTTTTTATCTGAATTGAATCAATATCACGGAGCAATGTATGCGGTGATTCATTCTGTTGCAAAGGCTGTGGCTATGGGTGCGGACTACAGAAATATAAGGTTAACATTTCAGGAGTACTTTGAAAAACTGAATAAGGAGCCTGAAAAATGGGGGAAAGCACTAAGCGCATTATTGGGTGCCTACAAGGTGCAGCATGAGTTGAATGTACCCGCCATAGGAGGAAAGGACAGTATGTCGGGAACCTTTAAGGACATGAATGTACCTCCTACACTGATAAGCTTTGCTGTATCAGCAGCAGATGTAAATAATATTATATCTCCCGAATTTAAAAAAGCAGGCAGCAAGGTTTTGCTGGTAAGTATAAAGAAGGACGATAATTTAATACCTGACTTTGAAGATATTAAAAATAAATACGGGATACTGCATGATGCGATATCGAACAAAAAGGTGTTAAGTGCACATACGGTTGGATATGGCGGAGTGGCTGCGGCCATAAGTAAAATGACCCTTGGCAATCAGATTGGCTTTAAGGCAAGCTACGATATGATTATGGATAAAAAGGAATGGTTCTCATCAAGCTACGGAGACATTATTTTAGAAGCGGATGAAGCCATAATAGGAACAGAAATAGGAGTTACATCTTCTGATAAAGAAATTTCTTTAAGTGAAGGATTCAGTATTTCATTAAATGAAGTCAAAAACAATTGGATGAAGACATTTGAAAATATTTATCCGGTTAAAAAAGATGCGGAAGGAAAAATAATCAGCGGCAGCATTTCCGGAGTCAGCAGAAAAAAAGCTGTTGTCAATATAGCAAAGCCAAAGGTTTTTATACCTGTATTTCCGGGTACAAACTGTGAATACGACACCCAAAGAGCTTTCGAAAGGGCGGGAGCTGAAACAGAAGTCTTTGTTTTTAACAATCTAAGCTCTTTAAACGTTTCGGAATCGATTAACGAGATGAATAAGCGTATAAAAAAATCACAAATTATTGCATTTCCCGGCGGCTTCAGTGCGGGAGATGAGCCGGAAGGCTCCGGTAAATTCATCGCTTCGGTTTTCAGAAACGAACTTTTAAAGGAAGCGGTAATGGATTTGTTAAATAACAGAGACGGCTTAATTATAGGCATATGCAACGGTTTTCAGGCGCTGATAAAGCTTGGTCTCGTTCCTTTCGGAGAAATAGTGGAAATAAAAGAGGATTATCCGACTCTTACCTATAATAAAATAGGAAGGCATGTATCAGGTTTCGTCAGAACTAAGGTGATCAATAACACATCACCCTGGTTAAATAAATGCAATGCAGGAGACGTTCATTATCTGCCGGTATCTCACGGGGAAGGGAAATTCGCCGCAAGTGAAGAATGGATCAGCAGGCTGAAAACAAGCGGTCAGATAGCGACTCAATACGTAGACTTAAATAATGAGCCGACCTATGACGGTCTATATAATCCTAACGGCTCAATAGAGGCAGTCGAGGGCATAACGAGTCCGGACGGCAGGGTATTGGGTAAAATGGCTCACTCAGAAAGAATTGACAACAATTTATATAAAAATATACCCGGTGAAAAGAATCAATTAATCTTTGAATCGGGAGTACAATATTTCAAATAGGAGGAATTATGAAGGCAGCAATAATCATGGGAAGTGATTCGGATTTCCCGGTAGTAGAAAAGGGTTACAAAATTTTAAAGGAATTTGGAGTTGAAACGGAAGTGAGGGTAATTTCTGCCCACAGAACTCCCGATGAAGCAATAAACTTTGCTAAAAATGCAGATGTGAACGGATACGAGGTAATAATTGCTGCGGCAGGGAAGGCAGCTCATCTGCCCGGAGTATTGGCAGGCTGTACCTCCCTTCCTGTAATCGGTGTTCCGATAAAATCATCAGATCTGGAAGGCATGGATGCACTGCTTGCTATAGTTCAGATGCCTCCCGGAGTGCCGGTTGCAACAGTGGCAATAAACGGTGCTGAAAATGCAGCCCTGCTTGCAGTACAAATATTGTCCGTTAAATATGAAGAATTAAGAATCAAATTTAATTCATACAAAAAACAAATGGCAGAAAAGGTTATGGAAAAGGATAAAAAGTTACAAGAAAAATTAAAATAAAAATTCAACGGAGGATTAAGATGAAAAAATTAGAGATGCTTTATGAAGGAAAGGCAAAGAAAGTTTACAGAACAGATGACGAGAAAAAATATATAGTGGAATACAAGGATGATGCTACAGCTTTTAACGGAGAAAAAAAAGGTACTATTGTAGGCAAAGGTGTTGTAAATAACAAAATGTCGGCTGCTTTGTTTTCCCTTCTCGAGGAACAAGGTATACCCACACATCAGATTGAACTTTTAAGCGACAATGAATCATTGGTAAAAGCAGTTAAAATTTTACCGCTTGAGGTTATAGTAAGAAATGTTGCTGCGGGATCTCTGTCCCAAAGATTAGGTATCGAGGAAGGCGTAATTATGAAGGAAACCGTATTGGAGTTCTCATATAAAAATGATGAATTAGGAGACCCCATGATTAATGATTACCATATAAAGGCTATGGACTTTGCCACGGACGAAGAGCTCAGCGTAGTTAAAGAATACGCATTAAAGGTGAATGAAATATTAAAAGAATTCTTCCTTGGAATAAACATAAAGCTGATTGATTTTAAGCTTGAATTCGGTATTTATGATGGTAAGGTAATTTTGGCTGATGAAATTTCTCCTGATACCTGCAGATTGTGGGACGCTGAAACAAACAAAAAACTTGACAAGGACAGATTCAGAAGAGATTTAGGAGACGTTGAAGAGGTTTATCAGGAAGTTTTGGCAAGAATAAACAGCAAATAATCAAAAGAAGCATTATACAAGGAGAGATTATGTACTACGAAATTTTGGATGACGATAAACTTCATGAGGAATGCGGAGTTGTTGGATTATATACAAGCAAGCCGGATATTGCGTCTCAATTAATTTACTACGGGCTGTTTGCTCTTCAGCACAGAGGTCAGGAAAGTGCGGGAATTGCAATTAATACCGGCAAAAAAATAGAATTCCATAAAGATATGGGCTTGGTAGCCGATGTTTTAACGCCTGAAGTGGTTAACAGATACAAGGGAGATATTGCCATAGGACACGTAAGGTATTCAACGACAGGTGAAAGTGAAAAGCAAAATGCGCAGCCTCTGGTTGTACGCTATAAGGAGGGCTCCATCGGATTGGCCCATAACGGCAACCTTGTAAATGCCGGTTCACTGAGAAACATACTCGAAGACAGTGGCGTAATATTTCAGACATCAACAGATTCTGAGGTTGTCGCAAATATGCTTGCAAGGTATAACAAGGGAGATATAGTAAGCTCAATTAAAAATATCACCGAAATAGTCAAGGGGGCCTATGCATTTGTATTTATGACTGAAAAAGAATTGATAGGGGTAAGGGACTATTTCGGATTAAGACCTCTTTGCTTGGGTAAAAGAGACGACGGATATCTTCTTGCTTCGGAAAGCTGTGCAATAAGTGCCATGGGCGGTGAATTTATAAGGGATATAGAACCGGGAGAAATTGTTGTAATTAACGGTGAAGGGGTTAAAAGTATTAAAAGCGACAGATATGCTCAGAAAAAGCTTTGTATATTTGAGCATATTTATTTTGCAAGACCGGACAGCAATTTAGACGGAGTTAACGTATATGAAACCAGGTATAATTCGGGAAGAATTTTAGCAAGGGAAGCGCCTGTAAAGGCAGACCTTGTATTTTCGGTTCCGGATTCGGGAACTCCCGCGGCCATAGGATATGCGGAAGAATTAAAAATACCATTCGGATTGGGCCTTATAAAAAACAGATATGCAAAAAGAACTTTCATTGAGCCAAATCAGGTACTTAGAGAACAGGGTGTTAAAACTAAGCTTAGCGTTCTAAAGGAAATTGTAAAGGATAAAACAGTGGTTTTAATAGATGACAGTATAGTCAGGGGTACAACCACAAAGCAGATAGTAAGCATGGTCAAGGAAGCAGGAGCAAGAGAGGTGCATGTAAGGATAGCTTCACCTCCCGTAACACATTCCTGTTTCTTCGGTATCAATACTCCGGACAGAAATAAGCTTATAGGGGCAAACAAAACAATTGAAGAAATTAAAGAATTCATAAATGCCGACAGTATTCATTATTTAAGTATAGAGGGTCTGGTTAAATCCACATCATCCGATAACAGCTACTGTCTTGCCTGCTTAAACGGTGATTATCCTATGGAAGTACCCAACAAAAACATGTAAAGGGGAGATAATATGTCTGAGAAATTAACATACAAGGATTCCGGAGTAGATATTCATGCCGGATATGAAACAGTCAGATTAATAAAAGATCACGTAAAAAAAACGTATACGGATGGCGTGGTTTCCGATATAGGCGGTTTTGGAGGAATGTTTGCAATAGATAAGGACGCTTACGAGGAGCCGGTCCTTGTTTCCGGTACAGACGGTGTGGGAACGAAGCTTATGATTGCATTTAAAACTGATAAGCATGATACCATCGGTGAGGATGCGGTGGCAATGTGTGTCAACGATGTAATCTGTCAGGGAGCTAAGCCGCTGTTTTTTCTGGATTATATAGCGACCGGGAAATTATTGCCGGAAAAGACAGCCGACATAGTAAAGGGTGTAGCAAGTGGATGTATTAAGGCGGGAGCGGCATTAATCGGAGGAGAAACTGCGGAAATGCCAGGTCTTTACAGTGAAGGAGAATATGACATTGCAGGTTTTTGCGTGGGTATAGTCGATAAAAAGAAGATAATAGACGGTTCTAAAATAGTTGAAGGAGATATTTTGATAGGAATTCCTTCAAGCGGTATTCACAGCAATGGTTATTCGCTGGTGCGAAAGGTGTTTTTTGAGCGCAATAATTATGATGCGGATGAATATGTAGATGAATTAGGCTGTACATTAGGGGAAAGCCTGATGGTTCCCACAAAAATTTATCCAAAGCTCATTTTAGATTTAATAAGTAAATTTGAAATAAAGGGTATGTCCAATATAACGGGCGGAGGCTTTTACGAAAACATACCGCGAATGTTTCCTGAAGGCATTACGGCAGATATATATACTGAAAGCATTAATGTATTACCCATATTTAAGCTTATACAAAAGGAAGGCAATATAGATACAGATGAAATGTATTCAACATTTAACATGGGTATAGGAATGGTTTTAGCTGTAGATAAGGATAAGGCAACAGATGTTATCGCTTATTTAAAATCCGTGGATGAAAAACCGGTAATGATGGGTAAGACTGTTAAAAGGGAAGGCGGGCTGAAAATATGCCGGTAAAAAAAATAGGCGTATTGATTTCCGGCTCAGGCACTAATTTGCAGTCATTGATCGATGAAACAAAAAAAGAAAATATAAACGGTGAAATAGCTGTAGTTGTTTCCAACAAAGAGAACGCTTACGGATTAGAAAGAGCAAGACGCAATAATGTTGACGCAGTCTTTATCGATGAAAAGAAATATGGCAGCTTCGAGCTTTTTAACGAAGCAATTATAACAGAACTTAAAAGACGCGATGTTGATTTAGTTGTATTGGCGGGATATATAAAAATACTGTCAGGTAAATTTATCGAAGAATTTAAAAATAAGATAATAAATATCCACCCTTCGCTGATTCCTTCATTTTGCGGCAAGGGGTATTACGGCATAAAGGTACATCAGGCAGCCATAGATTACGGAGTGAAAATAAGCGGTGTTACCGTTCATTTTGTAGATGAAGGAGCAGATACAGGACCGATAATTTTTCAGGAAGCAGTAAGTGTGTCAGACAGTGATACTGCAGAAACACTTCAAAAAAAGGTGCTTTTACTAGAACACCGCTTGCTGCCTCTTGCAGTTAAAATGTATTGCGAAGACAGGTTGCGTGTGGATGGAAGAAAAGTAGTAATAAGATAAAGGAGAAAAAATGAGGGCATTAATAAGTGTATCGGATAAAACAGGAATTATTGAATTTGCACAAAGACTCAGCAGCTTAGGTATTGAAATTATTTCTACGGGCGGCACATACAACGTTTTGAAAAATGCAGGCATAAATATAAAAGGAATTTCAGAGGTAACCGGCTTTCCCGAATGCTTAAACGGAAGAGTTAAAACTCTTCATCCCAATATACATGCTGGTATATTGGCAATTCGTTCAAATGATGAGCATATGAAGCAGCTTTCGCAGCTGAACATAGATACAATAGATTTAGTCATCGTAAACCTATATCCTTTTAAGCAAACCGTATTAAGAAATGCGGACAGGCAGGAAACTATAGAAAACATAGATATAGGCGGACCTACAATGCTTCGCTCGGCAGCAAAAAATTATCACGATGTTGCTGTAGCTGTGGACCCTGATGATTATGAATTAATAATAAAGGAATTAGAAGAAAACAATGAAGTATCTCTGGATACTAAATTTTATTTGTGCTCAAAGGTTTTTGATCATACGGCACAGTATGATGCGCTAATTGCAGCATATATGAAAAAGGAAAGAAATGATTCAAGCTTTGCACAAACAATTACTTTAACGTACGAAAAACTGCAGGATATGCGTTATGGAGAGAATCCTCATCAAAAAGCAGCATTTTATAAAGAAATTTCGAATAGCAAGGGCATGCTTACATCCGCGGTAAAGCTTCACGGTAAAGAGCTGTCGTTTAATAATATCAACGATACGAACGGTGCACTTGAATTATTAAAGGAATTTGAAGAACCGGCGGCAGTAGTTTGCAAGCACGCAAATCCTTGTGGTGTGGGAACATCAGACAACATATATGATGCATATGTAAAGGCATACAGTGCTGACCCCACATCAATATTTGGCGGTATAGTATTGTTTAATCGTGAAATTGATGAAAGAACGGCAGAGGAAATTAATAAAATCTTTGTAGAAATAGTCGCAGCGCCTTCATTCTCGGAAGATGCATTAAAAATACTTAAATCTAAGAAAAATATACGGCTTTTGCTTATAGAAAATATTACGGAAAAACCGGACGAAAATTCCTGCGATATTAAAAAGGTTTCGGGAGGAATTCTCATTCAGACGATTGATTCCAAGCTTTTCCCTGATTTCTTTGCGGAGTCCGAAATTAAGACGGTAACGTCAAAGGAGCCTACTGAACAGGAAAAAAGGGACTTGTTCATGGCTTGGAAAATTGTGAAGCATACAAAATCAAATGCCATAGTAATTGTCAAAAACGGACAGAGCATAGGCATAGCACCGGGACAGGTAAATCGTATCTGGGCGTGCAAGCAGGCAATTGATCATGCGATTGAATTTTCAGGTGCTGACAGCTTAAAGGGTGCAAGCATGGCATCCGATGCATTTTTCCCGTTCCCGGACTGTGCGGAGGAAGCTGCCAAGGCAGGAATAACTGCCGTAATACAGCCGGGTGGATCTCTTAAGGACAATTTGTCAATTGAAGTGTGCAACAAAAATAATATGTCAATGTTATTTACGGACATGAGACATTTTAAACACTGAGGGGTGAATTATGAAGGTATTAGTTATAGGAAATGGTGCAAGAGAGCATGCAATCTGCCACAAGCTTAAACAAAGTAAATCAGTTAAAGAAATATATTGCGCTCCCGGCAATGGAGGTATTTCCCAAGCAGTGAGCTGTATAGATATAAAGGTGGATGATTTAGATAAAATCACAGAATTTTCTGTAAACAACAAAATCGATTTAGTTGTTATAGGACCTGAGCTTCCATTGGTATTGGGGCTTACGGACATGCTTAAAGAAAAAGGAATAAAGGTTTTTGGTCCTGACAAAAGAGGAGCACGGTTAGAGGGAAGCAAATCATACTCCAAGGAATTTATGAAAAAATACAACATCCCCACAGCTAAATATGAGGTTTACGCAAGCTCCTATGATGCAAAAGAAAATCTTAACAGGTTTAATGTGCCTGTGGTTGTAAAAGCAGACGGCCTTGCAGCAGGCAAGGGTGTTTTAATATGTGAGACTATAGAGGAAGCTAAAAATGCCATAGATGACATAATGACTGAAAAGAAATTCGGTGAAGCGGGAAACACGGTCGTTATTGAAGAATTTCTCGATGGTATCGAAAGTTCCCTTTTGTGCTTTGCTGATGGAAGTTCATTGATGCCAATGGAAAGTGCAAAGGATTATAAAAAAGCTTCAGACGGAGACAAAGGTCTTAATACCGGAGGAATGGGCTGCTTTTCACCAAATCCTGTTTATACGGACGAATTAAAAAGCTATATAAAGGATAATATCCTTGAAACTACTTTAAAGGGCTTCAAAAACGAAAATATTGATTTTAAGGGAGTATTGTTTATAGGGCTTATGATTAAGGATGGAAAAGCCAAGGTCCTTGAGTACAATACACGTTTTGGAGATCCCGAAACGGAGGTAATACTTCCACGGCTAAAATCTGACTTGGCGGAAATAATGCTCAAATGCATTGACGGTGGATTAAGAGAAGAAGATTTACGGTGGACTGATGAAAAATGTGTAACCGTTGTTCTTGCTTCGGGAGGATATCCTGAAAAATATGAGACAGGCAAAGAAATAACAGGATTTGATAGATTAGATGAAGATATAACAGTCTTCCACGGAGGAACTAAAGCTGCAAACGGGAAAATTTTAACCGACGGAGGAAGGGTTTTAGCGGTTACAGCAATTGATGAAACTATAGAAAAAGCAAGAGAAAAAGTGTATAAAAATATCGAAAGAATTGAATTTGAAGGGATGCAGTATAGGAAAGATATAGGAAGAATCTAGGTTGCCGGGCTTTCTCAACAGCCTTGGTCAAATTGCGATTTTTGTCATCATGTAAATAAGCCTGAATATATTAGTATTAAATATGTGTATAGGAGGAGCTTATGTTAATACATGTGGTACGAGAGGGAGACACTTTATGGAGCTTAGCCGATTATTATAAAACTGACGTAGTATCTATAATGGAAGCGAATGGATTAACAAATCCGAATCAACTGTTGGTAGGTCAATCGCTTTTAATTCCAAGAGAGCAAAATACATACACGGTGAGACCCGGAGATACAGTCTGGAAAATTTCAGCAAGCCTTGGAGTTCCTGTTCAGGACTTATTGTGGGAAAATCAGATTTTAAATCCCGACAGCCTTTATATTGGACAAATACTCAAAATACCGGAGAAGCCAAAACCGGAAATAGAGGTAAACGGATTTTCATATTTTTTTGATCAGGATGGAATAACTGTTGTAAACGAGGTTGGTGATTTGTTGACATATTTGAGCCCGTTTGCCTATTTGATAAATGAAGATGGGAGCTTAGTACCTATAGATGATGAACCGTTAATAGGAGAAGCTATAGCACACGGTGTCGTTCCTATGATGGCAATTGTAAATTTTACCGTAAACGTTGCAGGTGAAAATATAGCCAATAAGGTATTGAACAATCCTGATACAGTAAATACTCTTTTAAATAATATAATTGAGGTTATGAAAGAAAAGGGGTATCAGGGATTAAATGTTGATTTTGAATATGTGCTGCCTGAGGATCGCGAGGCATATAATAATTTCCTGATAACTGCTGCCGAAAGATTACATAACGAAGGATTTTTTATTTCTACATCATTAGCACCAAAGCTAAGTGCAGAGCAAGTAGGGCTTTTATATGAAGCACACGATTACCCTGCGCATGGAGAAATTGTTGATTTTGTGGTATTGATGACCTATGAATGGGGATGGAGAGGTGGGCAGCCGAGAGCTATTTCACCTATTAATGAAATAAAAAGGGTTTTAGATTATGCGGTGGAGGTTATTCCGCGAGATAAAATATTAATGGGCTTTCAAATATATGCAAGAGATTGGAAAATCCCATTTGCTCAGGGGGATACAGCGGAAACCATAAGTGTCGAGGAAGCTATGGAAAGAGCATATGCTCACAATGCACAGATACAGTATGACAGCTTGGCTCAATCACCGTTTTTCAGTTATACGGACTCAGAGGGCAATGACCATGAAGTGTGGTTTGAGGATGCGAGAAGCGCACAAGCAAAATTTGATGCCGTGAAAGAATACGGCTTAAGAGGTTTAAGCTACTGGGGATTAGGATACCCCTTTACTCAGAACTGGGTACTTTTACAGGATACATTCGATATAAAAAAATATTGACCATACATCAACTTAAGGAGAGGTTTAATTGTATATTTGGCGTTCATAATTATCGGACTTAGGTAGAGGCAATCTGATGATATTCAATAATGGAACGAGGTAAAGATATACGGCGTAAGGGATGCTTGCCGGAGTAGCCGACAATGTGGCGAGGGGTACAGCTATGGCAATACTCCACGGAAACAGCTCAGATGTCATGATTGCTGTGTTTTCTATGTCTATTGCAATATCCTCCTTGATTAATCCTTTTTCAATATAAATTTTATTCATTAATTGATATGTCAATAAAACAGGCAATGTTTGATTACAGCAAAAGGCACCGGTTACAAAGCCGGTAAACAATGTGGTTAAATAAATGCCTATTTTATTGCTCATTTTTTTCAGGATGCCCTGTATGTCGTTAAGCATTCCGGTTTCTTCAAATATGCCGGAATAAGAAGATGCAATTAAAACTATCAACGAAACACCGGTCATTGACAACAATCCGCCGCCGGATATAATTTGAGAAATTTCTCTGTCTGAATTCAATTTAAATCCAAAAATCATAGTTTTAATTATTTCAGGGATATCCATTTTTTGTGTGAACACACAAACAAAAATTGCGGCGATTATGCTAAAGATCATTGAAGTTTTGACGTTTTTTCTGAAAAGAGCAAGAAGGAAAATAACGATGGCAGGAAGCACGGTTAAAATGCTTAAATCAAAATAGAACGATATGTCGTTTAATAGTGTGCTCTCATTTAATTTAACAGGGTTTTGTTTTGATAAAACAAAATAGATAATAACAGTGGCAGCAAAAGGTAAAATTCCTGTTATAAACATCCTTTTTACATTATCGTATAAATCTGTGCCTGTAATGGCTGCAACAAGATTAGCACTTGAAGATGTAGGTGAGCATCTGTCACCAAAAAACGCTCCTGAAATTATAGCTCCAGCTGCAACACTTATATTTACACCTCCGCCCTTAGCCAATACAATTAATACAACTCCGATAGTTCCGGCTGTTCCAAAGCTTGTACCTAAAGCAAATGAAACCAGACATGACAGTAAAAAAGCAAACAGCACAAAATAATCCGGATTCATCAATTCTGTTCCGTAATAAACAAGAAAAGGAATCGTACCGCTTGCTCTCCAGACAGCAGTGATTATTCCTATTAATGCAAAAATAGGCATTAGTGACAAAGCTTTTTTCATACCATTTAAAATCATCATATATATTGATTTAAGCGTATAGCCTCTGTTGAATGCGGTTATTGAAAAAGCAAGCATTCCTACAATTAATGGTATAAGTATCGAAATGCTTTTTATCAGGCTGAAAATCAAGGATACCGTAAAAATAAAAACTGAAATCATAAAGTCCATTATATTCCTCGTCAAAAATAATATAGCAAAAATACAAACTAATAATATTATATATACTTTTCAGAGAAATACAATATTAAATACAATAGTGTACGGTATTATCGTCACTACCGTAGTACGAAGCAGAAAAATTTAATGTAACATAAAACAAGACCATCGTCCAGCAAACGATGGTCTTGTTCTAAACTTATATTAGGAGATTTCCTGTAAAAGTTTTGTTTTTCTTAACATTATTATAATTAACAGATGTGAAGATTTTATGAAGAAAATAAAAAATGTCTACATAATTTCTTCATAGTAATTATTTAAAATAGTAAAAAAGGAAAAGGATGTAATAAAATGGGTTGCTGCAGTGGTCCGGGACCGAATAAAAAATACACATTAAAAGAGTATGCTGTTTCTGCTGCTGCAATTATTGGATTTATATTGTTGATTTATTTTTTAATACGTGCAAATTCTTAATAAAGCAGGTGAATTATGATTAAAAAAGAAAAAATAAAGGTTTATGATATGACATGCGGCTCTTGCGAAAAAAGGGTGGAAAGAGCTGCCTTAAACGTTGATGGAGTTATAGCTGCAAAAGCAAGCTACAGTGGTCAGTTTGCGGAAATTGAATATGACGATGATGTCTGTAGTCATAATGATATTAATAAAGCAATAAATGACGCCGGTTACGGTACAAAACAAAACAGTGATTATAAATTTTTTGGTATGGTTATCATTGTTGCGGCTATTTTAATTCTTGGATTTAATACTGCAGGATTCGATATGGAATCGCAATTGAACAATGCTTCCTATGCGGTGCTGTTTATTGCAGGGCTTTTGACATCCATACACTGTGTGGGCATGTGCGGAGGCATAATGCTTTCTCAGACAGTTAACAGCGAAAGCGAAGATAAGCTTCAGGCTATGAAGCCGGCACTATATTATAACGCAGGACGAGTACTGTCATACACTGTTCTTGGCGGAATAATAGGAGCGGTAGGATCTATATTTTCACTGTCATTTAAGTCAAAAGCAGCAGTACAGATTATTGCGGCGCTGTTTATGATTGTGATGGGATTGAATATGTTTGGATTCGGTTTGTTCAGGAAGCTTCAAATAAGACTGCCCCATTCATTTTGTAAATTTAAAAACAAAAGTAATTCTCCTTTCATAGTTGGATTATTAAATGGCTTTATGCCCTGCGGACCGTTACAGACGATGCAGATATTTGCTTTGGGAACAGGAAGCCCTGTAAAAGGAGCCCTTTCCATGATGATATTCTCCTTGGGAACAGTACCCCTGATGCTTACATTTGGAGCAGTATCCGGTCTGTTAAGCAAGGGATATACCAAAAGGCTGTTAAAGCTAAGCGGAGTAATGATAATAGTTCTTGGCATAATAATGGGCAACAGAGGCTTGTCAATGCTGGGATATAATTTAAATCCCGCCGTATTGGCTCTGGATAAAAATGATTTTAGCGAGGACAAAGAAAACCCCAATGTTGCAAAGGCGGTAATCAAGGATGGCGTACAAATAATTAATATGACCGTAAACAACAAAGGATTTACTCCTAATGCTTTTTATGTACAAAAAGATATGCCTGTAAAGTGGATTATTGACGGTGAGTTAATAAACACATGCAATAATGCCATAATAATACCTTCAATTGATAAGGAAATTAAAATAAACAAAGGCGAAAATATATTGGAATTCACTCCAAATGACAGCGACATGAGATTCAGCTGCTGGATGGGTATGATAAACGGCATTATAAAGGTGGTTGATGAACTTGATACGGTTGACACATCGGTGCCCGATCCGTCAATCCCCGCACCGTCTACGGGACCGAGCTGCTGCTCTATGCCTATAGATGAGGGTGCTGCTTCTTACTACAATCCGCCGAGCATTTACGGCGATGATATCTCAAAGGTACCGACTGAAATGCTTATAGGAAAGGCAGAAAATAATACTCTTAAAATAAATGGTATAGGCTATGAATTGCAGCCATTGGCAGCCGTTGTTGAAAAGGGCAGTACAACCGTAATAACATTTGATTTTACGGATTTCGATAATGCAGAGGGAACGTACGTTATAGCCAATGGCTATACAGGCGAAGAAATAACCTCCTTTACAGCAGTTAAAGGTATAAATCAGATTGAGATAGCCCCCGGTGAAACAAGTCTATACGGAATTGTAAAGGGAAATGCCTTATTAGGTATAATAGAGGTTGTGGACAGCATAGATAATATTGATTTAGAGGAAATAAGAAATTATTTAATAGCAGAATAATATTAAATTTAAATACATCTAATGGAGCGTTGACAATATCGGGTCAATGCTCTATATTATTTTTAACGGAATGTCCAAAAAAGTTATGGAGTTTATATGAAAAATATACTATTGATAGAAGATGACGAAAGAGTTTCAGAAGTAGTAAAGGCATATCTTGAAAGGGAAGGATACAACGTTTTTTTGACTGCAAGAGGTCTTGAAGGTATAGAACTCAACAGGAAAAATGATATTGATTTGATTATACTTGATTTGATGCTGCCTGATATCAGCGGAGAAGAAGTATGCAAACTAATAAGACAATTCTCCGATGTCCATATATTTATGCTTACGGCAAAGGGCTCATTGACAGAGAAAATAGACGGTTTGAATATAGGGGCAGACGAATACCTGGTTAAGCCATTCAGTCCGAGAGAATTAACGGCAAGAGTAAATGCGTTATTCAGGCGCCTTAATAAAAATAATGATCCGGAAAATATATATGATGACGGTAATTTATCTGTTAATTATGAAAAACGGACCGTAAAGTTAAAGGGTATGGAAACAGCTTTTACTCCCAACGAATTTAATATTCTATATGCATTAATTATGAATAATGGGAAGGTATTATCAAGGGAACAGCTTATAGACAGGGTATTCGGCATGGATTTTGACGGATACGACAGAACCATCGATGTACACATAAAAAATATCCGTAAAAAGATTGAAGAAGACACCAAAAATCCTAAGTATATAATTACCGTAACCAAGCTTGGTTACAAATTCGGCGGTGAAAATTGATGCATACTATAAGAAAGAGATTAAGCATTTTAATTATATCCTGTTCCATCATGGCTATTTTGCTTATAATGCTGTTTGTTAACTTTACCATTAACCATATATTTGAAGATTATATGTCAGCAGTTCAAAACAAAAGATATGAAAGAATAATTACACAATTAGAAGAGCTCTATAAAAATGAAGGACAATGGAATGAAAGCTCGGGAGTAGAAATATTGCATGAGGCATATATGAGCAATTACAATTTAACACTTTACAACATTGACAATATACCCGTTTGGGGCATGAATCCCATGGATATACGCAACAAAATTCATCTTCATGACATGTTTGTGCAGGATCAGGGTGTTTATTTAACAAACAAATTTGAATTGTACGCAGAAAATGAGATTGTGGGATATGTTGAAATCGGGCAGTACGCACCCTTGCTGATGACGGATGAAGATGTTTTGTTCAGGTCTTCGGTGAATAAAAGTATAATCACGAGCGGCATCGTTACGATTTTTATAATTATTTTTGTCAGCCTCTATTCTTCAAAGCAATTTTCCCAACCGATAACAGATGTTTCAAATATGTCTGTTAAGCTGTCAAAGGGCGAATTTAAGGAAAAGTCTACTATAAAAACAAATATAGAGGAAATAGCAAATCTAAGAAACAGTATAAATGATTTAGCGGAAAAATTAGATAATCAGAATGCCTTAAGAAAACGTCTGGTTTCGGATATATCTCATGAAGTAAGAACGCCTCTGAATGTGCTCCAAAACAATTTAGAGGCAATGATTGACGGGATATTTCCGGTATCCGGTGAAAGATTAACTCATTTGAATGATGAGGTAATCAGGTTCGGAAAGCTGTTAAACAACTTAGACAAATTAAAGGAATTTGAAAATGAAAGCATGAAACTAAATTTTCATAAGGTGGATTTACTTTCATTGCTAAAAAATATGCATAAGGATTTTTCGTCAGAAGCAAAAGAAAAAAATATTGCGTTTAATTTTAGTTATGAAAACGAAAAATACTATATAAACGGTGATGAGGACAAATTAAAGCAAGTATTTATAAACCTCATTGATAACGCCATCAAGTTCACAAACAAAGGCGGAGAGATTGATATTAATTTAAGTAAAAATGACGATAAAATAACAGTTGAAATCAAAGACACAGGTATAGGCATCAGCGATGAAGACATGCCGTATGTATTCGAAAGGTTATACAGAGGGGATAAAAGCAGGCATGAAACTGAGGGAAGCGGTATAGGCCTAACGATTGTAAAAAGCATATTGGACCCTCACCTTGCAACAATCGACATAAAAAGCAAAGAAGGAGAAGGCACATCAGTTCAACTAAGCTTTTAAAGACCCAAAGGACCCAAAGGGGACGGTCCTT
>DCYG01000011.1:38278-95782 GCA_002331025.1 Firmicutes bacterium UBA2116
AAGGACCGTCCCCTTTGGGTCGTCTAAAATCAACATAAAACGAGAGATAATTTTATGTTGAAATAACTTCAGGAGAAAAACATATGAAAAACTCAGTACAAATTACTCAATTTGAAAAATTCAGCCCTATTTCGTATTTGGATTATAAATTAACGTCATGGGGGAGAATGCTTTGTGATACAGAAAATAAAGAAAGCTACACATCAAATTATGCAGTTATTTACAGAAATGAAAATATTGATGAAATAATTAAGGAAACAGAAGAATATTACGATTCAAGAAATATAGTTCCTAAAATATTTAATCGTTGCGGCTCGGTGGAGTTGGATATATTAAAGCCATATTTTATAAAGCATGAGTATGCAATAAGAGAATTCGATATGGAGTTTATGGCTTTGGATGCAAACAGCATCAAAAATAAAATTGCTGAAAAGTCTGAAATAAAAATAATAAGCAATGTTCTTGAGGGACAGGAATACAGTCTGGCAACAGAGCAGGATAATGGTGAAACATACGGGGTAAAGCTTTTAAATAAGCAATTAGCTTCGGGAAGTAAAATGTTTTTTGCTTATGATGAATTCAAAAAGCCTGTCAGTATGGCATTGGCAGAAAAATATAACAATGTTGTCTACATATCAGATGTATATACAACACCTTCACAGAGGCGTAAGGGATGTGGAATGGCCGTAGTAAACAATCTTATACAGCATTATGATAATTCATTGATTTACCTGTATACAGATAATCCTGATGCGGCAAGCATTTACAGAAAATTAGGTTTTTCAGGTGAAAGCCTAAGTTCGTGGTGGGCTGTAAAAGGCTCATTGCCGGAGTGGTGCACGGAGTAATAACCCAAGAGGGGAGAATGACCCAAAAAGGACCGTCCCCTCTGGGTCCCCTCTGGGTCTCCGTATTACTTCTGTGATTTCAGCTTGTCGATATCCGTGGAAGCAATTTTTGTTATTTCTTTGTAACGGCTCATGGATGCGCACAATGCTTCAGAAAATACATCAGGGAGTCTTTTCTCGAAAACCTTCACTCCTTCATATGTGATGCCACCCTTGGTTGACACACGGTTTATGGTTTCCTCAAAGCTCATATTTTTCTCCAAAAGCAGCCTTGATGCTCCAAGCAAGGACACTAAAAGCATGTGCTCAAGTTCTTCATCAGATACACTTAGGCTTTTTGCAGATGCGGATTTTACGAATTCCAGCATTATTTCCGCAAAAAAGCCTGGAAAGCTTGCCGTCATATTCTGACATATATTGATATCAGACTCTTCCAATATTTTCACCTCGCTGAATTGCTTCAGGGAATTATGGAAGAATGCCTTTTGATTATTGTCTGCTCGGCTGTTGTGATATGCAAGTGTCACCCCGCCGTTAACCATTGATATCAGTGTTGGCATGAATATGGTTATGCCCCCATTGTGGAATTTTTGTATATCCTCCACGGCAACCATGGAGGTTGATACCATCAGATATGTTTCAGAATCGGTATATCGATGAATTTCCATCAATACATCCGGTAAATTCAAAGGCTCAACACAAAGCAATATGTTTTTGCATTGTTGTATAATCTCGATGTTGCTTTTGCAGATGGTTATGTCAGGATACTTTATTGAAAGGCTCTCTAATTTTTCCTCTGAGCGATTTGCCACACAAATATTTTCCTCTCTGAATATGTTAAGCTCCGTAAATTTGCGCAGCAGCATAGAGCCTACGTTACCTATTCCTATTATTCCTATTTCTTTTTTCATAAAGACCTCCTTATAATATCAAAAAATAAAATCCGCCTCTTATAAAGAGGCGGATTTGTCCACGGTACCACTCTAATTGCTGCAATGCAGCATCTCATTTCAAATAACGGCTTTACCGTTCGGGTTGCTACACCCAAAAGCTCCGAGACGGGTTCGGCATACAGAGGGACGGAAACTCTCACCGCATGATTCCTCTCTTTGGTCCATGAATGCTTACTGCTTCTCATCACAGCAATATATTATTATACATGATATACCATAAAACAATTAATATCAATAATTTTTTCAAAAGAATTCTTCTATGAATTTTGGGTGCGCTTTGGGGACGCATTTTAGTTTCAATTCTACGTCTCCAAAGTCTCATTGTACACGTATTATAAAAATATTCCGTGGGATTCTACAGATTAACGTGTATAATATATTAGACGGTCAAGGAGGTGTGCCTATGAGTGATTCCAACAAAAATGATTCCGATAAGGTTATAGAGCTTATTAAATCCCGGACGGATGAAGGCATGAAGCTTTTACATGAAAATTATTCGGGATTGATGCACTATGTAGTGTCAGGAATTTTAGAAAATAAAAATGATGCGGAAGAGTGCATAAGTGATATATGCATGAAGGTCTGGAATTCAATAGAAAGCTATTCGGCCCAAAAGAGTAAATTTTCTACATGGCTCACCGTTGTAGCACGAAATACAGCCATAAATTATCTCAGAAAAAATACGGGACATGAAGAGCTGAACGAAAAAAATGCCGTGCACTCTTCACCTGAAGATGATGTTTTGCGACGTGAACAGGCAGAAGAACTGAAGCGTGCCATATCTTTCCTTTCGTCTGACGAACAGCATATTTTCTACCGTAAATACTACTACCTTCAGCAGACCGCTCAAATTGCCGCAGAGCTTGGCATGACAAATCGTTCTGTTGAGGGAAAGCTATATCGCATACGCAAAAAGCTTCAAACTAAATTAGGAGGTATACAATAATGAATAAGAACAATCTTGATTTTGATACCAAGATGATTGACAGTCTCAGTCACCTTGATCCTCCTGAATACGAAATTCTCAAAACAAACCCTTGGAGCAAATCCATAGGTTCAATTGCATGGGGATTCTCTCTTACAACACTGCATCTGAACTTTTTATATCTTCAATATATTTTGCCAACAATCGGTACAGCTTTGATTTTTCTGGGATTTCGCAGCTTAAGGAATGAAAACAGGTATTTTAAAACTGTATATATTTTTTCAATATTCAGATTGATTCTACACTTAGCAGGACTTGTATGGATTTCAACACCATTGCATATGTTGGATTACATTACAATTCCCATAGGAACCGTAATGTTTATTTTCCAAATAATTATGTTTGTGATTTCTCAGGCGGCTTTGAATGAGGCACATAAAAAGGCGGGCAAAACCCCTGAATATAGTCCGTTTTACCGGATTGCAGCATGGACAGCAGCATCATTTTTCATAGCGCTGTCACCTCTGTCCCAAAGCTGGTTATTCTTCATACCTATGGTAACATTCTATATATTGATTATACGCTCATTGTTCAGAATAGGCAATGAATTGGATGATACGGGCTATGTGCTGACAAATGCACCGGTAAAAATTAACAGTGAAACATTTAGTCGTGTATATTTTGTTACCGCACTTATGATTGTTATAATCTGCAGTATATTTTCCAACCATTTAAGATTAAAGCCACAGGAATTTTACTTACCGGAAATGACTCCAATGAGGCATAGCCTTATCAATGCGGGATTTCCCACTGAGGCTCTTAATCACTTAAGTGAAGAGGATGTTGAAAAAATAATTGGTGTCGTAAATATTAAATCAATCAGTGAGCTTCTCATGTTTGATCCAAAAGAAATTGAACACCGTACCACATATGGAAATCACACTTCAATAAATTATACCTACGAACCGGGTAAAAATAATTTAGATGTAACTACAATCTACATTGAAATGCCTGAAAATCTGATTTATGTCATGCAATACTTTGTATGGAAAGGCGGAAGTCCCGTGTGGCAGGATGGCATTCTGATTTCGGGAGAAAATGACGTAAATAACAAGAAAATCGTCAACAGCGGTTTGTTTTACAGCAAGGACGGCATCTTATATGAGGCAGATTTTCCAAACCTCGCATGCGAAGAGGTTATACAAAATACTATGTTTGGATCGTCTTATACCACGCCTATATCAGGTACGCTGAGCTATCCTTTTGGTTCGAAAGATCAGGGTGGGTATGTGCTTTACAGTTATGAAATTCCCGATGAAGTTGAATTTTATATAACATTTTCTATCTTCAACTATATGCATAATTCCGGACCTCTTCATCTGCCATATGCAAGAACCGATGAGAAAATCATAAACGGAGCATATTTATTTTCTGATAAAATAAAGCAGCATTACACAACATATGAATCTTCAAGAGAAGATTAAAATTTTAACTTCCTTATAAACGGAAATTAGACCTGAGAATTGATAGAATAGGCGCAGTGCTTAAAATATTTAATGAAATTTAATTGATTTGATGCGAGAATGACTAAGGAGACCGTGCTCAATGGATTTCTATGATTTTTCGTAATTTGTGTTGACATATTACGAAAATTGCATTACAATTAACTTGAAGGGAGTGAAAATTATGGCAAACTTAAATATTCGTGTTGATGATACGTTGAAAAAACAGGCAGAAGTAGTATTTTCCGAGCTTGGTATAAGTCTTTCTGCCGCAACTACAATGTTTTTAAAACAGGTAGTTCGTTGCAATGGTATTCCTTTTGAGTTGAAAATTGATCCGTTTTACAGCGAAAGTAATCAGAGACATCTTCGAAAAGCAATTGAGGATCTTGAAGCAGGTAAAGGTAAGGTACATGAATTGATTGAGGATGAATATGAATAAATTATGGCAGGATGATGCATGGGAAGATTATTTATACTGGCAGAATCAAGACCGAAAAACATTGAAGCGTATTAACCTCTTAATACAAGACATTTCACGAAATGGATATAATGGCATAGGAAAACCGGAACCATTAAAAGGTGATTTTTCTGGATGGTGGAGTCGTCGTATTGACGATACAAACAGACTCGTTTATCGTATAAACAATGGACTGATTGAGATAGCTCAATGCCGATCTCATTATGACGATAATTAATCATTGGAATCAATGGGGAGACGTAATGGAAATTCCGTGGACGGATATTTGAGTTTGAATTTACAAATTGATTATAGGTATCTTAAAGTCCATCCACGGAATGAATCAAAGCAAAGTCAAAAGATATTTTTTATTATCACATCCTGCCGGGCACCTCGATTCCGAGCAGTTCAACGGAGGTTTCTAAAACTTTCTTTGTCAGGCTGCTGAGGCACAGCCACGAGCTTTTCTTTTCATGATTTTCTTCACTTATAATTCTGTTACTGTGATAAAATTTATTGAAGGTATTGGATAAATCATACATATATTCGCACAGCTTGTTTGGAGCTTTCGTTAAAAAGCTGTACTCTATGGTTTCGTTGAATTTTGAGAGCTTCAGCATCAAATCCAGTTCACACTGACTGTAAGGTTTTTGTATCAAATCAGAGCCGCAGTATTTTTCTTTCGAGCATGCTTTGTTCAAAATGGATTTAATCCTTACAATGGTGTATAAAATATATGGACCGGTATTTCCTTCAAATGAAGAAAATTTTTCTGTGTCAAAGACATAATCCTTTGTGATCTGATTGGATAAATCTCCGTATTTCAATGCGGATAATCCGACCTTTCTTGAAACATCATTCATTTCTTCTTTACTGAATCCCTTGCTTGCATCAAGCTTATCAAGCACGCTGCTTTGTATGGTTTCGATTAAATCCTGAAGTCTCATGACTCCGCCGTCTCTTGTTTTAAAAGGCTTGCCGTCCTTTCCGTTCATTGTTCCGAATCCGATGAATTCCAAGGACAGCTTTTCGCTTGCAATCCCTGTTTTTTTAACACATCTGAAAACCTGTTCGAAATGCATCTCCTGCCTTTTATCAACAACATATATTATCATGTCCGGGTCATAGTCCTCAACCCTCTGCCAGATAGTAGCAATGTCTGTAGTACTGTACAATGACGACCCGTCTGATTTCAATATCATCACCGGAGGTATATTGCAGGAGTCTTTTTCTTCAGCAACGCCCACCACCAATGCACCCTGACTCTCATAAGTGTAGTTATTTTCCTTCAGATATTTAACCATTTTATCAATGTATTTCTCGCAATCACTTTCTCCCAGCCATAAATCAAACTCCACATTTAAAGAACCATATACCTTTTTCAAATCTTTTACAGATACATCTAAAATGTGTTTCCAAAGTGCAGCATAACCTTTCTTTCCTGCCTGAAGCTCAAAAGTTGCTTTTCTTGCTTCCTCCATTGCCTCTTCGTTATTCTTGGCTAAAGAACTTGCTGCAGGATATATCTCTTCAAGTTCGCTTATTGTGAACGGTGCATCAGAAGGATATTCACCGGTATAATTTTCATCGAAGTAGGGAAGTCCGGGCATACGTCTCTTAAGTTCGGTTATAACCATTCCTATCTGTAGTCCCCAATCTCCTAAGTGAACATCACCTATAACGTTGTGCCCCAAAAATCTTGAGATTCTTTTTATTGCTTCTCCGATGACTGCGGCTCGTATATGCCCAACATGCAGAGGCTTTGCAACATTAGCTCCGCCATAATCAACTACAATCGTTAAAGGGTTGTCGGCTTTGTCGCATCCGCACTTTTCATCTCTGTTCATCATATTTAAATAATCAGCCAACATACTGTTATTTACGTTTAAATTGATGAAGCCGGGACCGGCGGAAGAAATGTCCTTAAAGCTGCAGCTGTCTTTCAGTACATTCAAAATCTCGTTTGCAATTTGTAAAGGGGATTTTTTATATATTTTAGCTGCTGAAAGAGCTCCGTTGCATTGAAACTGGCATAAATCAGGACGGTCTGATACTGTCAGGCTGCCGAGAGAGTTTTCATATCCGCATTTTTCAAAAGCATCACTTACTTCCTTGCTTAATATTTTGATTAATTTTTCCATACAATCATCCTTATCATATTTTATTTTGATTTATTTAATTAAATTTCCCATCATAAAACCCGCCTCATATAATGAGACGGGTTGAAATCCGCGGTACCACTCAAATTGACCTAAGTCCACTCAATTGCTTTAACGCAGTTAACGTACCATCCTTGCATTGCTCAGATGTCCTCTCAGAGTCCCTCTTCGCTGTCGGTTCTCTTGCAGGACTCTCACTCTGTTCCCACTCGCTGTTAGATGTATGACAGTTACTATTCTCTTCACAGAATTTACAGTTATCTATTTCCGGTTATTTTATAGTATATGCAATCGGTTGTCAATATCTACTTTTCCATGCAGTAAAGACACATGTAGTTAAATTGGTAAAAATAATATTATTCTTTTGGTAATCATATTCTTTAAACCAAAAAATTGATAAGAAAAATCCGAATATCTTGAATATTCTAAATATTTCAGAATAATCCCAGTTATAGATTTATTATATAGGGCATACTTAATTATGAGGAATTATGAAAACTGATTTATTTAAATTTGTATAGGAATACATAAGGAAGTAATTATGATGTTTATGGTATAATATACGCAACCAAAACTAACATAATTAGTTTGCGGTAGTTGGTTGAATTTCTTTGTTTTCAAGTGTATATTTAAGTAACGAGGTATGAAAAGTATGAATAATTCTAAAAATAACATTGCCGCCAATCTGCGTTATCTGCGAGCGCGTCGCCGATTATCGCAAGAGGAAGTCGCCGAGAAAATCGGCGTTACGCGGCAGGCTATAGCAAAGTGGGAAAATGGAGACTCTTTGCCTGATATTCTCAACTGTGAAGCGTTGGCCGATTTATTTGATGTATCCCTAAGTGATTTGGTGCGTTATGACCCTGAACAGAAGGGAGTTCCTATAGGTCCGAAGAACAAGCACATCTTTGGCACTGTAACCATAGGTGAAAGAGGACAAATCGTATTACCTAAAAATGCACGGGATACGCTAAAACTTCAGCCCGGGGATACGCTGGTGGTTCTGGGAGATAGCAGCCCGGCAACCGCCGGAATTGCATTGGTAAGCAGTAATGCTTTTCTGCGTATGACCGGCGATACTGTTGATGTTTTTTTTCAAGGTTAGGAGGTAAATTATGAATATATTATCTGTACAAGGGATAACGAAACATTATCCAGGTTTTACATTACGTGATATTTCGTTTTCACTGCCACAGGGAAGGATTATGGGGTTAATTGGGAAAAACGGTGCGGGAAAGACCACAACCTTAAAATCCATGCTAAATATGGTTCGTCCAGACAGTGGGGTGATTGAAATGTTTGGTCGTAGCTTTACGGAAAATGAAGAAAACTGCAAGCAAAATATCGGTGTAGTTTTCGGTGAGATTGATTTCTACAAGCATAAAAAATTATCGGTTATTACGTCGGTCACAAAGCGTTTTTACCGAAATTGGGACGAGGAAGCCTATCAAAAATATCTCAAGGCTTTTGCTCTTGACCAGCAAAAGCGGGTAAAGGAGCTTTCGTCCGGAATGAAAGTTAAATATATGTTAGCCCTTGCTTTATCCCATAATGCCAAACTATTGATTTTGGATGAACCCACAAGTGGTCTTGATCCGGTATCCCGTGACGATTTGTTGGGATTATTTCGGCAGCTTGTGAAAGACGGAGAAAGAAGCATTCTTTTTTCTACTCACATTACATCTGATTTAGAAAAATGCGCTGACGATATTACCTATATCAAAGACGGAAAGCTTCTGAAAAGTGCCGAAAAATCTACCTTTATCCAGTCCTTTCAAAACCTGAAAGAGCTTGGTGAAAATGGAGAACTGTCTTTAGAAGAGATTATGATACGCACTGAAAGGAGAAGCTATGATATTTAATCTTCTATACAAAGAACTGCGACTGGCTGCCCACCCTAATTTGTATACCTTTACATTGCTCGGTGTATTGGTTATTGTTCCGGCATATCCTTATGGCATGGTGTTTCTGTTCGGCTGCCTTGCGCCGTATCTCACTTTTATGTATGGCCGAGAAACAAATGATATTTACTATACTACTTTGCTGCCGGCGAAAAAAGGAGATACGGTGAAAGCTAAATGTATGCTTATGGTGCTGGCCCAGATGACACAACTTCTTATTTCTCTGCCCTTTGCCGTACTGCGCGTTCATGTTTTACCCAACGGCAATCCGGCCGGTATTGAGGCCAATGTGGCCTACTATGGCTTTGGGCTGATAATATATTCTATTTTCAATGTGATTTTGCTGACACAGTTTTTCAAAACAGCCTATAAAGTGGATATGGCGTTCCTTCTGGCAATCATACCGTCAGCTATTGCAGTGATTATAATGGAGGTGATTGTTCATTTTCCGGAGTTTAAGTGGCTCGACAGCGTCGCACCAATTATAATGCTTCGGCAATTGCCCATACTGGTCGTTGGTATTATAGTATATATTATCGGAATGCTGATTGCATACCGGGTCTCTGCAAAACGTTTTGATCAGGTTGATTTGTAAAATTATTTCTTGAAATAAAAACAACAATGGTTTAAAATTATTCCAATAGGAATAATTTTAAACCATGAAAATTGTTACCATTCCAAAACAGCAAGAGTATGGAACGAATTTATTCCATACTCTTGCTGTTCTTATTTAGAGAAGATTGATTTTATAACGTTTGTGGGATTATTAAAGTTGGCACAAATAATGCAAAGAAAAAGATGGGAGTTATTATGAAAACTAAAAAGATTAAGTTAACTGCTGTGGAGGACAGGGCGCACATAACCTACGAAGCATTGTCCGTATTACATAAATACGACGTAGGGCTGATTTGGATGGAGGTTTACGCTTATGTTGCCTACATAAAATTAATGCCTGTAGGAGATGAGGTCTGGGAGAAAATCAAAAAGGAGCTTCAGGAGCTGAGCGGATGGGCATCCTTAGAAGAAATTGATTTATTTCCATTTGAAGAAAAAGACACTGAAATGAAAAAGGTGCTGGACGTAATTCCTCACGGTGTAGTTTTGTTAAACAGAAATGGAGATATAAAATATTTTAATGATTACTCCGCCGAAAAAATATTTAATACGGAAGGCAGGGATATAACAGGTCTTAATATTAATAAGTTTATAGATTTCAAAAAACTGATAGCAACATTGAAAGACAACAATATGTCCCTGATCAAAGAAAGTCTGGAAATAAACAATCAGCTTTATGAAGCTAATTTACAGCCTATAGTTAACAAGGAAAAGGTATTGAGCAGCTACTTGATTTCATTTTACGAAATTGATTCCAATATTTATAACAGGTTCGATAATCCGATTACCTTTGACGACATAATTGCCGAAAGCAATAAAATGCTTGTAACAATCGAATCGGGAAAGCTGTATTCAAAATCTGATTCGCCTGTCTTAATTACGGGTGAAAGCGGAACCGGTAAGGAGCTTTTTGCGAGAGCGATACATAATGAAAGTAAAAGAAAAAACAAACCGTTTATTGCGATAAACTGTGCTGCCATACCTGACCAATTGCTGGAAAGCGAGCTGTTCGGATATGAAGGAGGAACCTTTACAGGCGGCAGAAAGGAAGGTAAACCGGGAATATTTGAAATTGCCGGAGGTGGAACTGTATTTTTGGATGAAATAGGGGATATGCCTCCGCATTTGCAGGCAAAGCTGTTGAGGGTATTGCAGGAAAAAAGGGTGAGAAGGGTCGGAAGTGCCAAGGAAGTAAATGTAGATGTAAGATTGATATCGGCGACCAATCAAAATATTGATGAAATGGTCAAGAACAAAGAATTCAGATTGGAGCTTTTATTCAGAATAAACATATTCAATATAAATATTCCTCCTCTTCGTGACAGAAAAGAGGACTTGCCGGCACTATATGAGCATTTTGCACAGAAGCATTCGAAAAGATACCGTAAAAATATAACGGGAATTGAAAAGGAAGCGATGAGAAAGCTTATAAATTATAACTGGCCCGGAAATGTAAGAGAATTTCAAAATGTATTGGAAAGAGCCATAGCTCTTACAGTGAGCAATGAGATTGCCGCAAAGGACATTATACTTAATTATGACATTGTTCCGGTTGACGGCATTGAAGGGAAATCGCTGAAGGATTGCATTGAAAGCTTGGAGAAAAAGAAAATTATTGAAAGCCTTAAAAATAATAAAAGCATCAGAGGTGCGGCAAAAGAATTAGATGTCACTCATACTTTATTGATTAACAGAATGAAAAAGTATGATATTGATAAAAATAATATTTAAATAAGATTTATAAATTATGGAGGTTTTTATGGATAAGCAAAAATTAAATCAGATGAAATTTTCAACGAGAGCAGTACATGCAGGTTATGTGAAAAATGAATATGGTGCGTTGGCTACACCGATCTATCAAACTTCAACATTTATATTCGATTCTGCCGAACAAGGCGGTAAAAGATTTGCTTTGGAAGAAGAGGGCTATATTTATACAAGGTTGGGAAACCCTACAAATACTCAGGTTGAAGAAAAGTTGGCCAGTTTGGAAAATGCGGAAGCAGCTGTTTCCATGTCCTCAGGTATGGGTGCTATAACTTCGGTTGTATGGGCAAAGGTAAAAGCCGGCGATCATATAGTTGCAGCAAAGACATTGTATGGATGTACATTTGCATTTTTAAACCATGGTGTTTCAAGATTTAACGTTGAAGTAGATTTCGTTGATACATCAGATCCTGAAAATATAAGAAAAGCAATGAAGCCAAATACAAGGATAGTATATCTGGAAAGCCCCGCTAATCCAAATATGCTTATAGCTGATATAAAAGAAATATCAAAAATAGCCCATGAGGTTGAGGATTGTATCGTCGTAGTAGATAATACGTATTGTACTCCTTATATTCAAAGACCGTTAGATTTAGGTGCCGATGTTGTAGTTCATTCGGCTACAAAATATCTAAACGGTCACGGTGATGTTATTGCCGGATTTGCAGCAGGTAAGAAGGAATTTATAGATATAGTAAGATTGTTCGGTATTAAAGATATGACCGGTTCGGTATTGGGACCTTTCGAAGCTTATTTGATAAACAGAGGGATGAAAACACTGGAAATCAGAATGGAGAAGCATTGCGCCAACGCACAAAAGGTTGCTGAGTTTTTAGAAAAGCATCCAGCGGTTGTAAGCATCCAATATCCCGGTTTAAAAAGCTTCCCTCAATACGAATTGGCTAAAAAACAAATGTCATTACCGGGAGCAATGATTGCGTTTGAAGTTAAGGGCGGACTTGAAGCCGGTAAAAAATTAATGAATTCATTGCATCTTTGCACATTGGCAGTAAGCTTAGGTGATACGGAAACATTGATTCAGCATCCCGCATCAATGACGCATTCTCCTTACACTCCTGAGGAAAGAGCTTTATCAGGTATATCAGAGGGTCTGGTTAGATTGTCAATAGGTCTTGAGGATGCAGATGATATTATAATCGATTTAAAGCATGGATTGGATATGTTGATATAGTTGAAGCAAGAAAATTGTTTCGAGTTCCTCCTTTTTAGAACCATTCAGAGTAATGGTTCTTTTTTTATGGTGCTACCACCATTTGTTCGAGTGATAGCGACGAACAAATGGATGGTAGACCTAATGCAGCGTAATCCAAATTTGCGCGACCAACGGGAGCGAACAAATTTGTGATGGAGCCTGCGATTCCTTCGGATTGTAACAACTGTCGCTAGCAAATAAATTTGCTGCACTCCCATTTTATGCCCTAACAAAAAACCGCTTGCGCGGTCTTTCAATATAACTTTCACTTACAGGACATCAAATCAGAAATTTCAGTGTCCTGATTAATATTTTATGAATTTAGAACCTAACACTCCGCAAATACTGCATCTTTCAGGAATGAATGTTTCGATGTTTCCGCAAACAGGGCATAGGTAATAAAAGATTTCTTCTGTATTGTCAATACTTTCCAAAGCTTCTTTGTACAATTTAGCATGAACCTTTTCTGCTTCCATGGCAAGGTTGAATGTATTAATTGCTGCTTTATTTCCTTCTGCCTCCGCAGCCTTTATGAATTCAGGATACATGTTTTCAAATTCATATGTTTCGCCTGCGATTGCATCTAAAAGATTTTCCTGTGTTGATTTAATTTTGCCTGCAACCTCTAAATGCTTCTGAGCATGTAATGCTTCTGCGTCGGATGCAGCCTTAAATAGCTTTGCAGCATTTGCTTTGCCTTCTTTTTCTGCCTTTTTAGCATAAGCTAAATACTTTCTGTTTGCCTGTGATTCTCCGGCAAATCCGTCCATTAAATTTTGTAGTGTTTTTTCTTCCATTCTTAAATCCTCCTAATAATAAATTATATTATAGCTACTATTTCTTGTTATTGATGATGCATGACTTGCATGTGCCTTTAAAAAATACATTTTTGTCATTTATCTCGAATCCGTATAATTGATTGGCTTCAAAAGAATCAATATCTATATCGAAATCAAATATATTTTTGCATGATTCACATTTAAAATGACCGTGGTTATGAGTGTTGATGTCATAGCGAACTTCGTTGTCCTCAATGCTTATTGCTCTTACCAGGCCGGCATCAATCAATGAGTTTAAAGTGTTGTAAACAGTAGTTTTAGATAACGTGGGAACTTCGTCATGAAGTCCGTTGTATATTTGATCCGCTGTGGGATGATTATAATTTGTTGTAAGATATTCTAAAACCTTTAATCTTTGATGGGAGAGACGTATTTTTTTGTTTTTTAATTCATCTATTAAGCTTTCAAAATTTACCATCTTAGCATTCTCCTTTCAACAACTGTTACAACAATTACTAAGTTGTAATGATTACAAAGTAATAATAACATTAAAAAAATATATTGTCAAGTATAAATTTCAAATCATTGATAAAATTTTAATTCATTGACAAACCTTTTCTAAGATTATAGAATTGTATGTATGAAATTTTAATTTCTCCGAGTTTACAATTCTAAAGCTTAGGACATGAATTGTAAACCGTCAGGGTTTGACTGGAAACGGTCATGCCTCCCGTTGGAAAGGAGATTGCTTATGCATCTCTTTTCGTATAACTATATGAAAGGAGTTTTTTATGAAAACAAAAATGAGAAATTTGTTGCTTTTAATATTGTCATTAGTATTGGTATTTTCAATGACAGCATGCAACAAACCGGAGGAACCAAACGAAGAACCGAATGTTGAGCAACCTGTATCAGAAGGACCAAAGGAAGAAAGAAGCATAATATTGGCTACTACAACAAGCACAGAGGATTCCGGATTATTGGATTTCTTGCTGCCTATTTTTAAGGAAAAAACAGGCATACAGGTTGAAGTAGTTGCAAAGGGTACCGGAGCAGCTCTTGAGCTTGCCAAAAACGGTGATGCGGATGGTGTTTTAGTACATGCTAAAGCTCAGGAAGAACAGTTTATTGCAGATGGATTTGCTAAGGAAAGATTTGATGTTATGTATAATGACTTCATATTGGTAGGACCGGAATCAGATCCTGCTAACCTTTTGACAGATGCACCGAATGATCCTATAAAGGCGTTTGAATTAATAGCGGAAAAACAAGCTGCTTTCATATCAAGAGGTGACGAATCCGGTACACATACAAAGGAAAAATCCTACTGGAATGAAGCAAATATCACACCTGAAGGAGAATGGTACGTTTCTGCCGGAACAGGAATGGGAGCTGTTTTACAGATGGCAGATGAAAAATTAGCGTATACATTAACAGACAGGGCTACATATTTATCAATGATGGATGAGCTTGATTTAGTGATCGTAACTGAAAAGAATGATAAAATGTATAACCAATATGGTGTTATGATGGTTAATCCCGAAAAATATCCTATTAAAGAAGCGGAAGTTCAAGAATTTATAGATTGGATTTTGTCCGAAGAAGGACAAAACTTAATCAGTGAATTTGGTATTGAAGAATACGGTCAGTCTTTATTCATACCAAACGCAAAATAATTAAAAAAGGTGAAATAATGTTTGAATTTATTAAAGGGTTTTTTACTGAATACAATGATATGTTTCCGGTTATTATGTTATCCTTGAAAGTATCGGTGACTTCAACTTTAATTGCATCAATTTTCGGGATGACTTTGGCAGTATTAACGGCTTTAAATGAATTCAAGCTTAAGAAATCTCTCATGAGGGTTACTAATACCCTCATGAGTTTACCACCTGTATTGATAGGTCTTTTAGTATATATGTTATTGTCAAGAAAAGGACCGTTGGGAAGCTTCGGTCTGTTATTTTCTCCCACCGCAATGATTATTTCACAATCTCTTCTTGTTTTTCCAATTATATTTGGGTTAACGGTTTCTAATATTTCAGAATCGGCAAAAGAAATACAGCTTACCTGTATGTCATTGGGAGCTAGCAAAAATGATACGTTGAAAGCAATAATAAGCGAATGCAGAATGCAATTATTATCAATTGTTACAGCCGGATTCGGCAGAGCTGTTTCCGAGGTAGGTGCCGTTATGATGGTTGGAGGAAACATTAAAGCAAAAACGAGAGTTATGACAACTTATATAGCTCTTGAAACCGGAAAAGGCAATTTCAACGAAGCAGTTTTTATAGGTATAGTGCTGTTATTTATATCATTTTTTATAAATACTGTTTTATACAGACTGCAAAGGAGGGAATAATCTTGATTATAACGGTAGAAAATGCAATTAAAGATTATGGTGACAGCCGCATCCTAGATATAGATAAATTAACAATAAAAGAAGGAACATATGTTGTTTTAGGTTCTAACGGAAGCGGAAAAAGTACACTTTTAAGTTGTATTTCAGGTTTAAATTCACTTACAAGTGGTAATATACTATATAACGGCAGCAAGTTAGACAGTTCTATTAAGAATTCAATAACTATATTACTGCAAAAACCATATCTTTTCAGAAAAACATCCTACGAAAATATTATAAGCGGGTTAAAATATAAGAAAATAAACAATAAAGAAATTGAAAATCGATTAAATAAATACATGCATTATTTTAATGTGGAAGAATTATTAAATAAAAAATCCCACTGGCTTTCAGGTGGAGAAAGAGCCAAGGTTGCTCTTTTAAGAACATCAGTTTTAGAAACGGAAGTTACTATTCTTGACGAGCCGACGGCAGCAATGGATATAGAAAGTTCCATGAAGGCAGAAGAGCTTATAAGAAATTTATCAAAGGATAACAGAACAGTTATAGTAGTAACTCACGATGTTTATCAGGCAAAAAGAATTGCGGACTATGTGATTTTTATGGATAAGGGTAAAATATTGGAAATGGGTAACAAGGATGAAGTGCTCGGCAATCCAAAGAACAAATTATTAAAACAAATTTTGAATATATGAGTATGAGTAGATTCTTCAGGCTATAGATCTCAGAATGACGAAAAATTAGTTTCTTGTCATACTGAACGAAAGAGAAGTATCTTACTCAAACTTTTAAATAAATGGAGGAAATATGATAAGGACCGGGATATTAACCATAAGCGACAAGGGCTCAAGAGGAGAAAGGGTAGACGGGACAGGTCCGGCTATAAAGGACAGCTTAGACGAAAATATATATAAATTGGATTATTATAAAATAATACCAGATGAAATGGACTTAATATGTGAAGAATTAATATATATGTGTGATGAGCTTAAGCTTGATTTAATTCTTACGAACGGCGGAACGGGATTTTCGAAAAGGGATGTTACTCCGGAAGCAACTATGAAGGTTATAAAAAAGCAAACGCCCGGTATCCCCGAAGCAATGAGACAAATGTCGCTTGCTATAACCCCTAAGGCTATGCTGTCAAGAGCAACGGCAGGCATAAGAGATAATACATTGATAGTAAACCTTCCGGGCAGTCCGAAGGGAGCAGTTGAAAATTTGAGTTTTATACTTCCTGCACTGCCTCACGGAATTGAAATACTGAAGGGCACTGAAGGAGAATGTGCAAGATAGGAGCAGAAAATGGATTTATTTAATGTTATGACAGTTAAAGATACAACAAAGCTTATAGACAGTTTTAGCTACAGCTTGGCAACTGAAAAAGTAACACTTCTTGATGCAACAGGCAGAATTTTAACGAGTGATATAATTGCAAAAGATAATGTTCCCGATTTCAGAAGATCAACGGTAGACGGCTATGCCGTTAATTCCAGGGATGTGTTTGGAGCAAGCGAATCAATCCAATCTGTTCTTGACTTAAAGGGAGAAGTTTTAATGGGAGAAGAACCGTCAGCTGAAATTAAAATACCGGGCTATTGTTACTATGTTCCTACGGGAGGAGCAATTCCCATGGGAGCAGATTCTGTTATAATGATTGAATATACGGAAAAGCTGGATGATGAGGTGATTTTAACCTCAAAAGCAACATCTCCCGGTGAAAATGTAGTAGAAATCGGCGAAGATATTAAAAAGGATGAAAAGGTCATAGCTAAGGGAACAAAGCTCAGGGCTTATGAAATAGGAGTGCTTGCAAGCTTAGGATATTATGAGGTGGAAGTATATAAAAAACCTAAAATAGGTATAATATCAACCGGAGATGAAGTTGTACATCCCGCTGAAAGTATTAAGCCGGGACAAATAAGAGATATAAATACATATTTGCTGCACTCATTAACAGAAGAAAGTGGCTGCGAGCCTGTTAATTACGGAGTTGTTAAGGATGAATATGAATTGTTAAAACAAACTGTAGAAAAAGCAGTTGCCGAATGTGACATTGTATTAATGTCAGGAGGCAGCTCGGTAGGCAAAAAGGATAACACGGTAAATGTTATAAAGGATTTAAAGGATGGAGAGCTTATGGTTCACGGTATTTCCGTAAAGCCCGGAAAACCTACAATAATAGGAAAATCCGGCAATAAAATAATATTCGGACTTCCCGGTCATCCTCTTGCATGTGCAGTAATTTTTAAGGTTATCGTAAAGCATTATATAGAAAAAATAACCGGGCATAAAGCAACTATATATCCTATAGAGTGCAGATTTAAGTTTAATTACCATAAGGCAAAGGGAAGAGAAGAATTCCTGCCTGTAACAATAGAAGAAAAAAAAGGTGAGTTGATTGCAGCACCGGTGTTTGGTAAATCAGGACTGATAACAGGCTTCTCTAAAGCATGGGGTTTTATCAGAATAGAAAGAAACGATGAGGGTATAAAGGAAGGTCAGTCGGTAAAAGTATTTAAGTTTTAGGAGGAGAAGATGCAAAAGGTATATCTTTCGAATTATGAATTGGATGAGGCAAAAAAAATATACTTTGATAAATTAAAATTAAGATTACAAACAGAAATAATCAATACTTGGGATGCACTGGGCAGAGTGACAACAAAGCCCGTATTTGCTCATCTTTCGTCACCGCACTACAATTCATCGGCAATGGACGGAATTGCCGTTAAAAGCGAAAAAACCTTTGGTGCATCAGACAGAAATCACATAATTCTCACGGAAGGTGAGGATTATATGGTGGTTGACACAGGCGATCCAATCCCAAGGGAATTTGATTGTGTAATAATGGTTGAGGACTTAATTAAGGGTGATGACAGCCAGGTAAAAATATATCAGAGTGCTGTGCCATGGCAGAATATAAGACCGTTAGGCGAGGATATAGTTGAAAATCAGCTTATAGTTCCATCAAAGCATAAAATACGTCCCGTTGATATAGGTGCTTTAATTGCAGGAGGTATAAATACTGTTGAGGTATTTAAGAGACCTGCTGTCGGGATTATACCCACCGGAACGGAATTAGTTGAACCTGGATCTGAATTAAGGGTTGGAGATATAATAGACTTTAACTCGAGGACATTTACGGCACAGGTTACAGAGTGGGGAGGAATTCCCAGCAGATACTCAATAGTCAAGGATGATTATAAACTCATAAAGGACACCGTATTAAAAGCAAATGAAGAAAACGATGTGGTATTGATTAATGCCGGTTCATCGGCGGGCAGGGAGGATTTTACTTCATCTGTTATAAGTGAAGTGGGAGAACTAATAGTCCACGGTGTGGCTATAAAACCGGGTAAACCTGTCATGCTTGGTATAATAAATGATAAACCAATAATCGGCATACCGGGATTTCCTGTTTCGGCATACTTTGTTATGGAGGAAATAGTTAAAGAATTGATTTACAGCTATCAGGGTCTTGAAGCAGATGAAAGAAAGATTGTGAATGCAAGCTTGACGAAGAGATGCATGTCATCGTTAAAATACCATGAGTTTGTAAGAGTCAGATTAGGGTTCATAGGAGACAAATACGTTGCAACGCCCTTAACAAGGGGAGCAGGAGCCACCATGTCACTGGTAAATGCAGACGGAGTTCTGGAAATTAACCAGCAGACTGAAGGAATTGAATCCGGTACTGAAGTGAAAATAAAGCTGTTAAGTGCAGAGGATAAAATAAAAAACACATTGGTGTGTATCGGAAGTCACGACCCGATAATTGATATTGCGGCGGATATAATGCATAATAGAAATAAGAAATATTTTCTTTCTTCATCCAATGTGGGAAGCACAGGCGGTCTGATGGCATTAAAAACAGGCGAAACTCACATGGCTCCCACACATTTATTGGATATGGAAACTGGAGAATACAACGTATCATATTTAAAAAAATATGTGCCTGATAAAAAAATATGTTTAGTAAAATGTGTCAACAGAATTCAAGGATTTATTGTTGAAAAAGGAAATCCTAAAAATATAACTGAGTTTGAGGATTTGCTCAGGGACGATGTAAAATTTGTAAACAGGCAAAGAGGCTCAGGTACAAGATTGCTTCTTGACTACAATTTAAATAAATTAAATATTGATCCGCAAAAAATAAACGGATATTACAGGGAAGAGTTTACGCATTTAGCGGTTGCCGCAGCGGTGGAAGCCGGTGATGCGGATGCAGGTCTTGGAGTTTATTCGGCAGCAAGCCTGATGGGGCTTGATTTTATACCTGTTTGCAACGAAGAATATGACCTGGCAATCCCGGAAGAATATATGGACTCTGAAATTGTAAAGGAATTTTTAGAAACAATAAAATCTGAGGAATTTAAAGATAAGCTTGATGAACTTGGAGGGTATGACTATTCAAATACAGGCACAATGATAAAACTTCAGGAGCTGATGTAATGCTTGATAAAAGAGGAAGAACTATAGATTACTTGAGGGTTTCTTTAACAGACAGATGTAATTTGCGCTGTGTATACTGTATGCCCGAAAAAGGTATTGAGAAAAAATGCCACGATGATATATTGCGTTTTGAAGAGGTTGAAAAAATAATTACCGCATGTGCAGCTCTGGGTGTTAAGAAGGTAAGGTTCACAGGCGGCGAGCCCCTTTTGTTAAAGGGTTTAGACAAGCTTATACGACATACGGCAGATATTGACTCAATCAATGATATTTCATTAACTACGAACGGTATTCTTTTATATGATATGGCTGAGGACCTAAAAAAAGCCGGATTAAGACGTGTTAATATAAGCCTTGATACTTTAAATGCGGATAAATTTAAAAAAATTACAAGGTCAGGGGACATTAATAAGGTTTTTAAAGCGATAGAAAAATGTATAGAATTGGAAATGCTTCCTGTTAAAATTAATGTAGTGCTTATGAAGGGCATCAATGATGATGAAATAGGAGATTTTGTAAATATGACCTTGGATAATCCGATTCAAATCAGGTTTATTGAACTGATGCCCATAGGTGAAGGGCTTAAATATTATGAAGCTTGTAAAATGAAGGTGGATGATATCTTAGGAAGATTTCCGAAGTTAATACCTGTGAAGGATGACAGCAAGGTTGCATCTGTATATAAAATTCCCGGGGCAAAAGGCACGGTCGGTCTCATAAGCCCTGTCAGCTGCAAATTTTGTTCGGATTGCAACAGGATAAGATTGACATCGACGGGAACAATCAAGCCGTGTCTTCATTCATTGGAAGAAATTAATTTAAAGCCATATTTAAATGATGAGAAAAAGTTAATAGAAGTCATAAGTGATGCGGTTTATAATAAACCACAGGAGCATCATTTAGAAAATGAGAATAAAAGTGACACGGACAGAATGATGTTTCAAATCGGAGGTTAATATGGAGTTAACTCATATAAATGAACAGGGCAGAGCGAAGATGGTCGATGTGAGCGGGAAGCAGGAAACTGTCAGAGAAGCCATTGCACGGGGAAATATATATATGAAAAAAGAAACATTGGAAAAGATAAAAGAAGGAACTGTAAAAAAGGGAGATGTTTTATCTGTTGCTCAGGTTGCGGGAATTATGGCGGCTAAGAAAACATCGGATATAATTCCAATGTGCCATCCCATAATGCTTTCCGGCTGCGACATAGGCTTCACCTTAAATTTTGAAGAAAACAAAATTGAAATAACATCAACAGTCAAATGTACAGGTCAGACCGGCGTTGAAATGGAAGCACTTACTGCAGTAACCGCAGCAGGATTGACAATTTATGACATGTGTAAAGCGATAGACAAAGAAATGGTAATATCAGAGATTATGCTGTTAAAAAAAACAGGCGGCAAGACCGGATTGTTTGAACGAAAATGAGATTATTGGAGATAAAGTATGGCAAAAGTATTAGCTGTTAATATAAGTGAAGAAAAGGGAATTCCTAAAAAACCTATAGAAAAAGGATATTTTGAAGTAGACCACGGCTTGGCCGGAGATGCTCATGCAGGCAAATGGCACAGACAAGTAAGCTTGTTGGGGAAAGAAAGTATCGATAAGCTTAATATGGAGAAAATCGAGGGAAGCTGCAACGGAGTTTTTGCTGAAAACCTTACAACGGAAGGAATAGTTCTTTATGAACTCCCTATTGGAACAAAAATAAAAATAGGAGAGACAGAAATGGAAGTAACTCAAATAGGAAAGGAATGCCATTTAGGATGCTCAATCAGAAATATAGTCGGTGATTGTGTAATGCCGAGAGAGGGCATTTTTACGAAGGTTTTAAAGTCCGGATGGATAAAAGCGGGAGACGAAATTATCATAATTTAAGATTCTCAGTTTAGAATACCATAAAACCTTGAATAAATTAATCGAAATAAATCACAATAAGCAAGAGGTGATTTATATGGCTAAAAAGGGAATGAGAAGACCTGACCCGAGAGAACCGCATGGAACCGAAAGCAATAAAAAACAACATTTCACAAAAAATGACCAACCGCCGGTTCCGGAAATACAAGGTAAAGCAAAATATGGCCACGAAAAAGCAAAACAAATCATAATAAATGCAATCCATCATAAAGAATTAGAATGATTAATTGGACATTTATGAATTTTGTGGTAAAATAATTTGAATAATATATTTATCGGGAGGATTATTTATGAAAGCTATTGTAGACAGAGATGCGTGTATAAGCTGCGGACTTTGCGTATCACTATGTCCGGAGGTTTTTGAATTAGATGATGAAAGTATATCAGTTGTTATTCAGGATCCGGTTGCTCCGGAAAATGAAGATTGTGCAAAGGAATCGGAGGACAGCTGCCCGACAAGTGCAATTCTCTGTGAAGAATAAAAAAGGTGCTCAAGGCACCTTTATTTTTTTATACCTACGGTATAAGCGACTGACACCGAATTAAAAATTTGGGGCATCTGCTTAATCGTTTCCGAATATATTGCCTAAGGCAATTCCTCCAAGCAAGCTGCCTTCACCCTTATTGCTGCTACCTCCGCCTGCTTTTTTGCTTGCCGAGAAAATTCTGTCTGCCATTCTGCTGAACGGAAGTGATTGTAACCATACTGTTCCGGGACCCCGGAGTGTTGCGAGGAATAATCCTTCTCCTCCGAACAAAGCGCTTTTTACATTGCCTACAAATTGAACATCATAATCAACTCCGTTTGTAAAAGCAACTAAACATCCCGTATCCAATTTAAGCATTTCGCCCGGGGAAAGATCTTTTTTTATTATAGTTCCGCCGGCATGTAAAAATGCCAAACCGTCACCAACCAATCTTTGCATGATAAAACCTTCACCGCCGAATAAGCCCGCACCGATTTTCTTTTGAAATGCGATGCTGATTTCTATTCCCTTTGCAGAACAAAGATATGAATCTCTTTGACAAACTAATTGTCCTCCGAAATCCATCAGGTCTACTGGAATTATTTTTCCCGGATAAGGAGCTGCAAAAGCCAGCACCTTACTGTCCGGTGCTTTGTTGGTAAAAGAAGATGTAAATAAATTTTCGCCCGTTAATACTCTTTTACCTGCAGTAGCCAGCATACCCTTTAATCCTTTTCCTGATTCCTTACCTGAACCATCACCAAATACAGTGTCCATTTCAATACTCGAATCCATGTACATCATGGCACCCGGCTCGGCAACAATTGTTTCGCCGTAATCCAATTTGATTTCCACAAATTGAATGTCATCACCAAATATTTGGTAGTCCACTTCGTGTGCTCTTTTCATTTTTTTAAATCCCTCCTTGTAAATTAATTTCCCCTTGTAATATGTAAATTTATTACAATTATCATATTAAGAATAGCAAAAAACATTGATTTAAGCAATATATTTGTGAAAATGTTCTCAATAAATTACCCCTTGTAATATTTTGATAATATTTATATAATAAATTAGTTAAAGAGGTGGAATATGATTTATTTAGATTATGCGGCAAATACACCTGCAGACGAGCAGGTTATAAATATTTTCAGTGAGGTTTCAAAGAATTTTATTGCTAACCCTAATTCACCACATAAGCTTGGTTTTTTAGCAGCTGAAAGGTTGAAGGAATCTACTGAAAAAATTGCAAAGCTGTTAAATGTACAAGAAAATGAAATAATTTATACTTCAGGTGCCAGTGAATCAAACAATTTAGCAATAAAAGGAGTTGCAGGACAATACAAAAAATACGGAAAGCATATTATAACGACCTATTTAGAGCATTCTTCCGTCAATGGGGCGGTTGAATACTTAAAAAACAACGGATACGAAGTTGATTATGCAGATGTAGACAATAACGGATTAGTAGACATGCAAAGCTTAAAGGATTTGATAAGAAAAGATACAATTTTAGTTTCCATATGCTGCGTTGACGGAGAGGTTGGAATTGCGCAGCCAATAAATGAAATTGCCCGTTTAACGGCGGCTTATCCGAATTGTTACTTTCACACAGATGCTACGCAGGCTGTAGGTAAAATACCTGTATCTTTTGAAAATGTAGACTTAGTAACCTTCGCACCTCATAAATTTTATGGATTAAACGGATGCGGCGTATTGATTAAAAAAGAAAATGTATTGCTGGAACCTCTCATTCACGGCGGTATTTCAACTACAGAATTCCGAAGCGGTACACCAAGCTTAAATATGATTGCCGCTGCGGAAAAGGCACTGTCTTTGGCTTTCGAAAGCTTAGAAGACAGATATAACTATGTTAAAAGTATTAATTTAAAAGTCAGAAATGAACTGAATAAATACAAAAATGTTAGAATTAACAGTACTGAATATTCAGTTCCATATATATTGAACATAAGCATTAACAAGGTAAATACGGATAAGTTTAAAGCGGCTTTGGAGGAGTTTGATATTTTTGTCTCCACAAAATCAGCATGCTGTGCTCCGAATACAGCTTCACGACCTGTGTATGCGCTGACGAAGGACAGAAAAAGAGCACTTTCAACTTTGAGAATAAGCTTCAGTCATTTAACAGGTGAAAAGGATATAGAGGTATTTTTAGAAAAGTTTGATGAATGCTATACAAATTTTGCAAAGTAGGTTGGTCATGGAAAAGTTTGAAGAAGTAGAAAGAAGTATTGTAAAGAGATTCAGAAAATGTATATGGTCAAGGTTTATATCAGCTATAAAAGAATATGAGCTGATTAAAAATGGGGATAAAATTGCTGTTTGCATCTCGGGAGGCAAGGATTCAATGCTGATGGCAAAATGCATGCAGCAGCTGCAAAAATATTCTGAAATAAATTTCGAAGCGGAATATATAGTTATGGACCCGGGCTATAATGAAATAAACAGGCAAAGAATTATAGAAAATGCAGAAATATTGAATGTACCTGTCAAAATATTCAATACTCAGATATATGATATAGTTGCAAATGTCGAAGAAACACCTTGCTATCTGTGTGCCAGAATGAGGAGGGGATACTTGTATCGATATGCCAAAGAATTAGGTTGCAATAAAATAACACTGGGACACCATTTTGATGATGTGATTGAAACAGTGCTTATGAGCATGCTTTATGCAGCCGAGTTTAAAACTATGATGCCGAAGCTGAAAAGTACAAATCATGAAGGCATGGAGCTTATAAGACCCATGTACAAGGTTCGGGAAGAGGATATTATCTCATGGAAAAGGTACAATGAGCTTGACTTTATACGTTGTGCCTGTCGTTTAACTGAAAATTGCGTGCTTGGAGACGATGGAATCGGCTCTAAAAGACAGGAGATGAAAGCACTGATTAAAAAGTTAAGACAGACAAATTCACATATAGATACAAATATTTTCAGAAGTATTCACAGTGTAAATTTAGACACTATAATCGGTTATAGGGCGGGAGAAGAAAAGCACAGCTTCTTAGATGATTACGATGTAAAATAATTAAAAATTTTTAACTTTTCAATTCAGGGAGGATAAAAATTTTTGTTTGACATATGCTCTTGAATATGCTAATATTTTATTCAACAAAAATCTTTAAACTTGGTACAGAGATGCCGGCAAGATTGTTATATTCATGGTCAATTTTTGATACTTTTAAATCTTGCGGTCAGCAGGATTTTTTATTTTGATTATGAATAAAAAGCATTTCATATTGAGTTTTCTGCGCCATTTGTTAACAAATAAAAACATGAGAAAAGGAGCTAAAAATTATGGCAAAGAAAATTAATCAACACGTTGACACAGACTATTCATTGGAGAAGGTGCCTGAAAGTGCACGCAAAGGATTCTGGCCTATGTTTTTTATTATGCTGGGCTTTACATTTTTCTCAGCCAGCATGAGCGTTGGGGCTAAATTAGGAAATGGCCTTGATCTGGTCGATTTTATCTGGGCACTTATGATTGGAGGCATTATTTTGTCTATCTATACGGGTGTACTTGCCTATATAGGCAGTGATACAGGCTTAAGCCTTGATTTGCTTGCCCAGCGTTCTTTCGGAAAATACGGTTCTTACATACCTTCCGCGCTAATAAGCTTTACGCAGCTTGGTTGGTTCGGCGTAGGTGTCGCTATGTTCGCAATTCCCGCATCGGAACTTCTTTCGATAAACCCGGTTATTCTGGTAGTAATCGCCGGCATGTGCATGACTGCATCCGCTTATTTCGGAATAAAGGGTCTTGAAGTAATAAGCTATATTGCTGTTCCGCTGATTGCCGTTCTCGGAATTTATTCAATGTTTACAGCAACCGTAACCGGAGGCGGATTGTCAGCAGTCTTTTCAAAAGGAACCGGAACAATATCGATTTTTACAGGTGCCGGTATGGTCATCGGCTCATTCATCAGCGGAGGTACGGCAACTCCAAATTTCATACGTTTCGCGAAATCAAATAAAACAGCGGTTATCACTACTATTATTGCATTCTTTCTCGGAAATACGCTCATGTTTGCTTTTGGAGCCGTAGGCGGAGCATTTACCGGAAAGGATGATATATTCTATGTTCTGATTGCTCAGGGACTTGCTATACCGGCATTGTTGGTGCTTGGAGCAAATATATGGACCACGAATGACAATGCCCTTTATACATCGGGACTTGGTCTTTCAAACATCACAAAGTTTAAGAAACGTCCCATGGTGCTGATAGCAGGTATAATCGGTACGGTTGCAGCAATCTGGCTTTACAATAATTTTGTCGGATGGCTGTCATTCCTGAATGCTACACTGCCTCCAATCGGTGCAATCATTGCTCTTGATTTCTATATGCACAGAGAAAACTACAGTGAAGAATCAACTGTAGAGCGAAAATTCAACATAGGTGCCATTGCAGGCGTAGTGGCAGGGGCAATGGCAGGAAACTTCATTCCATTCGGTATTGCGGCGATTAACGCTATGATGGTATCCGGTGTGTGCTTCTTGTTATCTGAGCTGATATTGCAAAAACGATTAAAAAAAATAACTATTGAAGGATGATAAAATGCTGGTAAAAAATATATATATCGAAAATTCACAGGAACTGTCTGACATCCGCATTACAAACGGTTTATTTGCTGAAATTTCGGGAAATCTTTCAGCCCAACCAGGCGAAGAAATCATTGATATGGGTGGAAAGCTGGCACTCCCTCCGTTTATAGAATCCCATGTGCATCTCGATACATGTCTGACAGCGGGAGAGCCGGTATGGAATCTTTCGGGAACATTGTTTGAAGGAATTGAATGCTGGAGCAAGCGCAAGGATAAGCTGTCCAAATCGGATGTAAAGGAACGTGTGAACAGGGCTGTACGCATGCAGGCAGCAAATGGAGTTCAGTATGTGCGTACCCACGTGGATGTCACTGATCCAAAGCTCACAGCCATGGATGCCATACTTGAGCTGCGCGATGAATTGAAGGATTTCATGACAATACAGATAGTTGCGTTTCCACAGGAGGGAATACTCAGCTATCCCAACGGCAAGGAGCTTATGGAAAATGCCGTTCGTATGGGTGCTGATGCTGTTGGGGCAATTCCGCATTTTGAATTTACAAGGGAATACAGTGTGGATTCTCTTAACTTTGCCATGGAGCTTGCTTATAAGTACAACAAGTTAGTTGATGTGCATTGTGATGAAATAGACGATGAGGCATCCCGAGGGCTTGAAACATTGGCAGCCCGGGCCTATGAGATGCAGATGTTTGACCGTGTAACAGCAAGTCATACTACTGCCATGCACTCATACAACAACGCATATGTCATGCGCCTGATGCGCCTTTTAAAAATGAGCCGCATAAATTTTGTTTCCAACCCTCTTGTAAATACTCATCTGCAGGGACGTATGGACACATATCCTAAGCGCCGTGGAATTACACGTGTTAAAGAACTGCAGTCAGAGGGAATAAATGTTTCCTTCGGGCACGATGATATCTTCGACCCATGGTACCCGTTAGGAAACGGCAATATGCGTGATGTGGTGTTCATGGGACTACATGTATGCCAGATGATGGGATATGAAGATATAATGAATTCATACAAATTTATTTCTGCAAATGCAGCAAGGACTCTGTACCTAGGAGATTCATACGGCATCAAGGTGGGTAATCCCGCAAACTTTATCGTATTGGACGCAAAAAATTATTACGATGCTTTGAATTACAATTCGCCTGTGTTGCGCTCATACAATAAGGGCCGCCTTGTTGCCAGAGCATCTGCAGGCACAAAAGATATATTGTTTTAATGCGAAGGCCGGACAAGGTCAGATGGTTGGGGTGTTCCGCAACAAGAGCGGTGTTGTATTTATACGGAAAAAATAAAAAGATTTAGTGGAAATCATTCTCGAAGTGTAGTATAATTGATACACTCAATTTTTGCTATAAAAAATACGGGGGGATTTTATGAATAGGTTTAATGAATTAAAAATAATAATAGATGACCTGAGTGACGGAATATTTGTTTTTGACGAAAATAAAAATTGTTTAGTCAATAAAAAGTTTAAGATGTTGTTCATGTTGGAGGATTATGGTTTTGATAAAATTTCGGATGCTTTACAAGAATATGGTCTTTCGGAAATATTTAACGAATCATGTAATACAGAATATGAAATTTTTCTGAAAAACAGGGGATATTCTGTTGATTTCTTCCTTATAGATAATAATGACGACTCAAACTTCAAGGTAGTTTTGTTTAAGGAATTAATCAATATCGAAGAAGCAGAAACTGAAATTGAAGAGCTCAGGCAAGGGCTTAATAGTATGAAGGATATTTTGGATAATGCATATCAGGGAATTGTCCTCGTTGATAATGAGGGAAAAATAGTTAAATGGAATTATGAACAGTTGTTTGGTATCAAGGAAGAGGATGTCTTAGGTAAACCGGTGGAGGAAATAATAGAAAATACACGACTTCATATAGTTATAAAAACAGGACAGAAAGAGCTTTATGACATCCAGAGGATACAGGGACATGATATGATTGCAAGCAGGACACCAATAATTAAGAACGGTAAGATAATCGGTGCGGTTGGAACGGTATTGTTTAAGGATATCAAAGAGGTCAAGGAATTAGCAAGTAAAATAAAGACACTCGAAAATACTGTTAATATATATAAGAAAGAATTAGGTAAAATGTATTGTGCCAATTATTCGTTTGACGATATAATAACGCAAAATCAGAAAGTTATTGAGATGAAGGATATTGCTTTAAAAGCGGCAAATTCCTCTTCGACAATATTGATAGAAGGTGAAAGCGGAACAGGAAAGGAATTTTTTGCTCACGCTATTCACCATGCAAGTATAAGAAAAAAATCTCCGTTTATCAGAATTAACTGCGCCGCAATACCGCATGAGCTTTTAGAATCGGAATTATTCGGTTACGAATCAGGTGCTTTTACCGGGGCTAAAAAAGAAGGTAAAATAGGAAAATTAGAGCTTGCAAATGGTGGAACAGTTCTTCTTGACGAAATAAGCTCGCTTCCTTTCAGTATGCAGGCAAAGCTCCTAAGAGTTCTCGAAGAAAGAGAATTTGAAAGAATAGGCGGAAATACAGCAATAAAAGTAGATATTAAGGTGATTGCCTGCACAAATGAAGATCTGGATAAATTGGTCGAGCAGAATAGATTCAGACAGGACTTATATTATAGGCTGAATGTTGTAAAAATAAATATTCCGCCTTTGAGGGAACGTATTGAAGATATAGAGCTGTTGTGTCAGGATATACTTAACAAACAATTGGATATCGGCTTCAACTCTAAAAAAGTTTCAGAAAAGTCGATTTTAGCTTTAAAATTGTATGATTGGCCGGGAAATGTAAGAGAATTGAGAAATGTTTTAGAACGGGCAGCTAATATTTCTACGGGCAATATTATTACGATGCAGCATCTTCCTGATTTTATCAGTGAGAAACTGATATTTGAGGAACAAAAAAGTGACAATAAGTATTTGAAGGATAATATTGCAAAGGCAGAAATAAATGCGATAATGTATGCTTTAAAGGAAGCAAAGGGAAACAGGACTGAGGCTGCTAAAATATTAGGAATACATAGGACGGCACTATATAAAAAACTTGCAAATTACGGTATTAATATTAAAAATATAGTGTAGAAATTCGTCTACTTCTATAAAAAGCGTAGAAAATATTCTACACAAATAAAATTGGTAAATTATGAACGTTTTTATTGATTAGTTATTTTTTAGACAAAGAAGTGTATAAAATTATATACACTTCTTTTTTTGTTTTTTTGTATATTTATTATGTTCTTATCAAATAATATTGAAATAAGCCGATTGTTGAAGTTTGTAAAATGATTTTGAATTGGCATGGTACTTGCTTTATATTAAGTGAGTACATAAGAAACTCAAAAAGATAAATAAATGAGGAGGAAAATATGAGAGAAGTTGTAATAGTAAGTGCCGCAAGAACAGCCATAGGTAATTTTGGCGGAAGCTTTAAAGATGTGTCTGCTGTTAAACTGGGCGGTATTGTTGCCGAAGAAGTGCTTAAGAGAGCAAACGTTAGCCCTGACATGGTAGAGGAAGTAATATTCGGAAACATACTTCAGACAGGTCTTGGACAAAATGTTGCAAGACAAATATCAATTGCTGCCGGAATACCCGTAGAAGTTCCGTCTATGACGATTAATAAGCTTTGTGGTTCAGGATTAAAAACTGTTCATCTGGCTGCTCAGGCAATTATGTTAGGTGATGCTGATATAATTCTTGCAGGAGGAACTGAAAATATGAGCCAGGCACCTTACTTTATTCCCAATGCAAGATGGGGTTTGAGAATGGGTGATGGAAAAGTTGTTGATTCAATGATAAATGACGGATTAACAGATGTATTTAATAATTATCACATGGGTATCACTGCTGAAAACCTTGCTGAAAAATACAACCTTACAAGGGCAGAACAGGATGAGTTTGCCGTAAGAAGCCAAAACAGAGCTGAAAAAGCAATTAAGGAAGGTAAGTTTAAGGATGAGATTGTCCCTGTTAAAATACCTCAAAGAAAGGGAGATCCTATAATAGTTGATACGGATGAATTCCCGAGATTCGGTGTTACCATTGAAAGTATGGCTAAATTAAAGCCTGCATTTAAAAAGGATGGTACGGTAACTGCAGCTTCAGCATCAGGTATTAATGACGCAGCGGCTGCTGTATTGTTAATGTCAAAGGAAAAAGCTGAGGAATTGGGAATAAAACCGTTGGCAACTATTGTTGCGTATGCTAATGCGGGTGTTGATCCGTCAATAATGGGCTATGGTCCTGTGCCTGCAACACAAAAAGCTTTATTGAAAGCAAACATGGCAGTAGAGGATGTAGATTTAATTGAAGCTAACGAAGCATTTGCAGCACAATCACTGTCAGTTGTAAAAGGGTTGGGATTAGATCCCGAAAAAACAAACGTTAATGGAGGAGCTATTGCTTTGGGGCATCCGATTGGATGTTCGGGAACAAGAATTCTTGTAACATTAATACATGAAATGATTAAGAGAGATGCGAAAACAGGTCTTGCTACACTTTGTATCGGCGGCGGACAGGGAACTGCATTAATAATAAAAAGATAGGAGGATGGTATATTGAAAAATAAATTAATTACCATTGAGCAAGCGGCAGATATGGTACATGACGGTATGACTATAATGATTGGCGGTTTTTTAGGATGCAGAAACCCATATCAGATTGTTGATGCATTAGTTGCTAAAGGCGTTAAAAACCTTACATTAATTGCAAATGACTCTTCATTTCCCGAAGTTGGAATCGGAAAATTAATTGTAAACAAACAGGTTAAAAAATTAATTGCTTCACACGTAGGTACAAATAAAGAAACCGGTAATCAAATGAATTCAGGAGAGATGGAGGTTGAATTAGTTCCTCAGGGTACTCTCGCTGAAAGAGTAAGGGCAGCAGGAGCAGGTCTTGGCGGTGTTTTAACTCCTACGGGTTTAGGAACTGTTGTAGCCGAGGGTAAGGACATCATTAATGTGGACGGCAAGGACTATTTGTTAGAAAAAGCATTAAAGGCTGATCTGGCAATCATAGTCGGAGCTAAGGTTGACAAAAAAGGCAATGTAAGATATGCAAAAGCTACAAGGAACTTTAATCCGCTTATGGCAACAGCCGCTGATATAGTTATAGTAGAAGCTGATGAAGTAGTTGAAGTAGGCGAAATTGATCCGGATGACGTTATGACTCCTGGAATTTTTATTGATTATATAGTAAATGTAGGAGGTAATAATTAATGGATGATAAACAATTAATAGCAAGAAGAGTTGCGAAGGAATTAAAAGACGGTGATGTTGTAAACTTAGGAATCGGACTTCCTACATTAGTATCTAACTACATACCTGAAGGAATAGAAATTACCTTACAATCAGAAAATGGCTTCTTAGGAATGGGACCTGCTGCTCCTGAGGGAGAAGAGGATTGCTATCTTGTAAATGCAGGAGGTATTCATGTAACTATTAATCCGGGAGGAGCATTCTTTGACAGTGCCGAATCATTTTTGATTATAAGAGGCGGTCATGTGGATGCGACAGTACTTGGTGCATTAGAGGTTGACGAAAAAGGAAATCTTGCTAACTGGATGGTACCGGGTAAAATGGTTCCCGGAATGGGCGGTGCAATGGATCTTGTTACCGGAGCTAAAAGGGTTATCGTAGCAATGAATCACACGGCAAAAGGAAATCACAAAATACTTAAAGAATGTACGCTTCCGTTAACAGCCGTTAATGCGGTTGATTTAATAGTAACCGAAATGGGAGTAATGGAAGTTACAGATAAAGGAATTGTTTTAAAAGAAATAAACCCTGCATTTACTGTTGAAGAAGTTCAGGCTGCAACAGGAGCAACACTAATTATTGCAGAAGATTTAAAACAAATGGAAGTTTAATTAAATTGTACTAAAAAAGGGAGGATATTATGTTAAAAAACAAAGTTTGTATTGTCACGGGAGCTGCAAGCGGTATAGGTCTTGCAATAGCGGAATCATTTGCTAAAGAAGGCGCAATTTTAGTTATGGCGGATATTAACGAATCTAAATTGCAGGAAGAAGCTGCAAAATTAGGCGGTTCATATTTAAAGACTGATTTAAGCAAATCAGAAGATTGTAAAGCATTAGTTGAATTTGCGGCAGAAAAATATTCAAGAGTTGATGTTTTGGTTAATGTAGCAGGTATTCAAAATGTAAGCCCTATAGAAGATTTTCCGGAAGAAAAATGGAGATTGATAATCGATTTAATGTTAACAGCACCTTTCTTGTTAACTAAGTATGCATTCCCATATATGAAAAATCAAGGCTGGGGAAGAATTATAAACCTGAATTCAGCTCACGGTATAAGAGCTTCAGAATTTAAATCAGCTTATGTTTCGGCTAAACACGGTTTGAGTGGTTTAACTAAGGTTACTGCATTAGAGGGAGCACCATATGGAATTACTTGTAATTCAATTTGTCCGGGCTATGTAAAAACTCCGTTAGTTGAAAAGCAAATAGCTGATCAGGCAAAAGCTCACGGAATTTCCGAAGACAGAGTTGTAACTGAAGTTATGTTAAAGAAACAAGCTTTAAAGAAACTTATTAATCCTGCTGATATAGGCGAATTAGCAAAATTCCTGTGCTCTGATGCAGCACAATGCATGACAGGCGCTTGTGTTTCAATAGATGGTGCTTGGTCCGTACAATAAGCTGACAGTTCTTGGAGATAACTTTGATAATGATCATAGTTATCTCTGAAGTAAAAAAAATAAAATTAAATATAATTATTGGAGGTAGGTTATGTTTGGCATTATCTTGGGTTTAGTACTATTAATGTTTTTAGCTTACAGAGGATATTCAATATTGTGGGTTGCTCCTGTTTGCGCACTTGTTGTCGGGTTGACAGGTGGTCTTAACGGATTAGACATGTACAAAGAAACTTATATGTCCGGTCTTGCAGGTTATGTGAAGTCTTGGTTCCCTGTATTTATGATGGGTGCAATATTCGGTCATTTAATGGATTATACAGGTGCCGCTAAATCAATAGCTCATTGGTTGACAAGTAAACTGGGACCAAAAAGAGCTATTATTGGTGTTGTAGTTGGGTGTGCTGTTTTAACTTACGGCGGAATCAGCTTATTCGTTGTTGTATTTGCTATGTATCCATTGGCATTGGAATTATTCAGAGAAGCAAATATTACAAGAAAGTTAATTCCCGGTTCCATAGCTCTGGGTTCATTCACGTTTACGATGACAGCACTGCCGGGAACTCCTCAAATTCAGAATATGATACCTACAGACTATTATGGAACTACGGCTACGGCAGCTCCTATAATGGGTCTTGTGGCAGCAACATTAATGTTTGTACTAGGTATTTTATGGTTGCAACGCAGAGAAAAGAAATTTACGGCTGCAGGCGATGTGTTTACGGAGCCGAAGGGTAAAGAAGCAGTTGAAGTAGATTACAGCAACCTTCCAAATCCTTTCTTATCATTTTTACCGTTGATTACGGTTATCGTTACAATGAACTTCTTCGGATTTGATATAATTATAGCCTTGTTAGCGGGTGTAGTATTGTCGATGCTTATAAGCTTTAATAAATATCAGGGATTTACTAAATCAATAAGTGCGGGAGCGGTTGGGTCTATAACGGCAATATTAAATACCGCGGCAGCAGTTGGTTTCGGAACAGTAGTTAAAGCAGTACCGGGTTTCGGAAAATTAACATCATTATTGCTTAATGTTCCCGGAACTCCGCTTATTTCTGAAGCAATAGCCGTTAACTTACTTGCAGGTGCTACCGGTTCGGCATCAGGCGGTATGAGTATCGCTCTTGAAGCTTTGGGAGAAAAATATTTACAGATAGCATTAGATACAGGAATAGACCCTGCGGCTTTCCACAGAGTTGCTTCTTTAGCATCAGGAGGACTTGATACATTACCGCACAACGGAGCAGTTTTAACATTATTGGCAGTTACAGGAATGACTCATAAAGATTCATATATAGATATTTGTATGACATCACTTGTATTACCTGTAGTAGCTTCAATCCCTGCTATCTTATTAGGAAGCTTAGGAATTTACTAAAAAATATAACAAATTTAATAACAATAAAGATGCATATAAAAGTGCATCTTTATTGTTATACGGAGATTGTTAAATTATTATTCATAAAGAGAGGTAGAATATGAATCTTAAGGATATAAAAATCATAGGTGTAGCAGGCGGCGGAACCATGGGTTCCGGCATTGCTCAAACCTTTGCACAACACGGATTTAAAGTGTTCGTAACCGATATTGATGAAAAATATCTGGAAAATACAAAAAGAATAATATTATTGAATCAAAAAACCTTGATTGAACAAGGTCTCTTAACCGAAGAACAAGCACAGGAAGCATTAAAAAACATTTCTTTTACAACCGATAAAAACGTATTTAGGGATGCTGACTTAATTATTGAGGCAATAATAGAAAAATTAGACATAAAGCAGGATTATTGGAAGGAAGTAGAGGGAATAGCAAGAGAAGATTGTATTTTTGCGACTAATACTTCGGGGCTCAGCATAAATGCTATATGCAGTAAGTTAACTAACAAGAAAAGATTCATAGGAATGCACTGGTGGAATCCTCCGCATATTATTCCTTTGATAGAATTAATCAAATCAGAAGAAACAGCAGAAGAAACAGTCATGATTTTAAAGGAATTGGTAGACGAAATAGGAAAGGAATCAGTGGTGGTATTAAAGGATGTAAACGGATTTATAGGGAACAGAATTCAATTTGCGGTTTACAGAGAAGCACTTAAAATTGTTGAAGAGGGAATAGCGACTGTTGAAGATGTAGATAAAGCAATGAAGTTTGGACCGGGATTCAGATATCCTGTTTTAGGACCGTTTGAAACAGCAGATTTAGGCGGACTTGATACATTTTACTATATTTCTTCATATTTGTTTAATGAATTAAGTGATGCCAAACAGCCTACAAAGCTACAGCAGGAATTGATGGATAACAATAACTTAGGAGTTAAAACAGGAAAGGGTTGGTATGATTATTCTGACGGCAAGGGCGAAGCAGCCATGGAGAGAAGAGATAAAAACTTTTACAAGATGCTAAAACATATTCATAACTGTATGTGAAAGCAGAGGACACAAATTTTAATTTGGTGTCAGTCGCTTATGTTGAATGCGAAAGCAGGGACGGTTTTATTGATACCGCTCCCTGCTTTTGATTGATTTTGATTTACGTATTGTCGTTTTTTGTTTTGCTTTTTTTCGGGAATATAAATTGATTTAATAGTACACCAAGACCTGCTCCTATAGCTACTAAGAAGAAAGTTGCAGCTCCTTCTACCTCAGGGCCTATCAATGGTGCCGTAAAGTAAGCTACTATCATAAAAATAATAGGAATGATAAATAATTTTATCATTACAGTCACCTCCTTTCATTTGAGATAATTCTTAATGTGAAAATTAACAATATAAAAGGGTAGCCGATATGCGGCTATCCCTAAAAAATCATAAAATTTCAGCATCAAAAAAGGACAACCACAATGGTTACCCATATTGACTATCGGTTGCATACAAAAAAGGATAACCAGCGGCTATCCACCCTGACAACCTAATTTCTCACATAAGACCATCATATCCAAATGACGTAGATGACTTACTCCGCGCACAAAGTTTTCACTATTATGGCTTTGACCGGATATTATTTAATTATTTATCACTATTATATACTATTGTTATAATAGTGTCAACGTTTTCTTTGAATTTGTTAAAAAATACGTAAAAATACGTAAAAAATATAAGCTGCTTAAAAATTCATCCTGCAAGACTGTCAGCGTAGCAGGCGGGTCTTTTTTAAACAGCTTATAATATTATACATTGAATCTGAACAGTACTATATCTCCGTCTTCCATTACATATTCCTTACCCTCAAGCCGCATAAGTCCTTTTTCCTTTGCAGCATTCATTGTACCGCATTCAACAACATTGTTATAGCTTGTAACCTCGGCTCTGATGAAACCTCTTTCAATATCAGAGTGTATTTTTCCTGCCGCCTGAGGAGCCTTAGTACCCTTTACTATAGTCCACGCTTTTGATTCCATAGGTCCCGTTGTAAAAAAGCTTATTAATCCCAACAGATGATAGCTTACTCTTATAAGCTTATCAAGTCCCGATTCTTCAAGTCCCATCTCATGCAGGAATTCAATTTTTTCATCATCTTCAAGGGTTGATATTTCTTCTTCGATTTTTCCGCATATTACAATTACCTCAGAATTATCCTGTGCAGCATGTTTCTTAACTTCATCCACATATTTGTTGGAATCAGGGTCGGCAATATACTCTTCATCAACATTTGCAACATATAAAACAGGTTTTGCGGTAATCAAATTGAATGTTTTGAGAAGCTTTAATTCTCCTTCGGTGTAATCTAAAAATCTCGCCTGTTTTTCGCTTTCTAAAGCATCTACGAGCTTTTGAACCAATTCTAATTCAGGCTGCAATGATTTATCATTTTTAACCATTTTAGTTAACTTTTCTAATCTCTTGGTCATAACCTCCAGATCAGCAAGAACAAGCTCAAGCTCAATAATTTCTATATCCCTTTTAGGGTTTACGCTGCTTTCCACATGTATTACATTTTCATCTTCAAAGCATCTGACAACGTGTACTACAGCTTCAACCTCTCTGATATGTGATAAAAATTTATTGCCAAGACCTTCTCCCTTGCTGGCACCTTTTACAAGACCGGCAATATCAAAAAATTCTATTACTGCAGGAACCATTTTTCCTGAATTACTCATTTTAGTTAAAAAATCTAATCTTTTATCGGGAACCTCTACGACTCCTACATTTGGTTCTATCGTACAAAACGGATAATTCGCCGACTCAGCACCTGCAGAAGTTATAGCATTAAACAATGTGCTTTTTCCTACATTAGGAAGTCCTACTATACCTAATTTCATTTTATTTTCCTTTCATTTATTACATTTACATACCAAAATTATGTCAAATTATTATATAACATAAAAAAATAAACTTCAACAAATTTAAAGGTAAAAGCTTGTATATTTTTTAATAAAAATAATGAATATAATGAAAACCCTTGAATAACATGGTATATATAAGACAAATTATGGGGGGAAGAAATAAATATGAACGATAAACAGATGCAGTCAAACTATATAAGGATTGTTGGTAAAATAAACAGTAAATTGGACTTTAGTCATGAAGTATTTGGAGAAAAGTTTTACGAATTTATTATGGAAGTACCAAGATTAAGCGACACCAGGGATCTGCTACCTGTAATAATATCCGAAAGATTAATAAATGACATTGATATGAGCATTGGGAAAGATATAGTTATCGATGGTCAATTCAGATCCTATAATAGATATGAAGATACAAGCAATAAATTGCTTCTGAGAGTATTTGTAAGAGATATTATAATACCTGAGGATGATGAATTGGAAGAGCTTATAAGACACCCCAATGAAGTTTTTCTTAACGGATATTTATGCAAAGAAACAAAATTCAGAACAACACCATTTGGCAGAGAAATTACAGACATGCTTATTGCTGTAAACAGATCCTACAATAAGTCAGACTATATTCCTTGTATTGCATGGGGGAGAAATGCAAGATACTGTGAAAAATTAGAAGTTGGAGATCATATTAAAATTTGGGGCAGAATCCAAAGCAGGAAGTATCAGAAAAAAAATGAAAATGAAAGCTATGAAACGAAGACTGCATATGAAGTATCAGTAACAAAGCTAGAACATATAAAAACCGAAAACAACCGAAAAAAAGAAGATGAAGAAGAGTTTGAGGAATAATATTAAATACTTATTCAACAGCCTGAGAAACCGCAAGGTTTCTTTTTTGTTTTAAATCCTAATATAATATGGTACAATATATCAAACAAAGCAAAGGAACGGTAAAATGATTTTAGTATTGGCGGAAAAACCTTCAGTTGGTAAGGATATAGGAAAAGTTTTAAAATGCAATAAAAATGAAAACGGATATGTAGAAGGTAAAGAATATATAGTAACCTGGGCGCTTGGGCACCTTGTTACATTGGCTGACCCCGAAAGCTATGATAAGAAGTACGGCAAATGGGTGTTAGATGATTTACCTATAATACCAAAATTAATGAAGACGGAAGTTATTAAGCAAACAAGAAAACAATTTGAGGTTGTTAAAAACCTCCTGTTAAGAAAAGATGTGACGGAAATTGTAATCGCTACAGATGCGGGTAGAGAAGGCGAACTTGTTGCCAGATGGATTATAGAAAAAGCAGAAGCGAAAAAACCACTTAAAAGATTATGGATATCATCTGTTACCGATAAAGCTATCAAGGATGGTTTTAATAATTTAAAAGACGGTAAGCTTTACGATAACCTCCATGCATCAGCTTTAGCACGTTCAGAAGCGGATTGGGTAGTAGGAATTAACGCTACAAGAGCATTGACATCAAAATATAATGCACAGCTTTCCTGTGGGAGAGTACAGACACCTACAATAGCTATGATTGCATCATTGGAAGAAGAAATCCGAAGCTTTAAGCCTGCAGAATATTATGGAATTGAGGTATCAGCCGGCAGCTTTAAATTCACATGGTATGATAAAAATAATGAAACCAGAACTTTTAATAAGGAAAAGTGTGACAGCGTATTAAGCAGCATAAAATCAAAAAAGTTAGAAATTATTGATATTTCAAGAAATAAAGCTTTTACATCCGCTCCTCATTTATATGATTTAACGGAGCTTCAGAGAGACGCAAACAATATATACGGATTCTCAGCAAAGGAAACACTGTCTGTTATGCAGCAGCTTTATGAACGTCATAAAGTGCTGACGTACCCAAGGACTGATTCCAGATATTTAAGTGAAGACATAGTTGATACATTAAAGGACAGAGTTAAGGCATGCAGTGTGGGACCTTATGCAAAAATAGGATTTAAAATAGGCTCACAACCTATTAAAGGCAATAAGAATTTTGTTAACAATTCAAAAGTTTCTGACCATCATGCTATAATTCCTACGGAGCAGACAGTTTTTCTGGGAGATTTATCAGACAAGGAAAGAAAAATATATGATTTAGTTGTTAAAAGGTTTTTAGCAGTGCTGTCCAAGCCTTTTGAATTTGAAAAAATAGTTATAACAGGAAAAGCAGACAACAAAATGTTCTCATCAAAAGGAAGAATTACTTTATCCATGGGATGGAAAGAAGTTTACGGTAATTATGAAGATGAAGAAATACTTGATGATTATCCCGCGACTGAATTAAATAAGCTGAAAAAGGGCAGCGTATTACAAATTTCTTCAATCAGGAAAACAACAGGTGAAACGAAACCTCCGGCAAGGTTTACTGAAGCAACTCTTTTGTCGGCTATGGAAAACCCCGTTAAGTTTATGAAAAATGCTGATAAAGACTTGAAAAAAACAATAGGTGAAACCGGAGGCTTAGGTACTGTTGCAACAAGGGCTGACATAATAGACAAATTGTTTAACAGCTTTGTCATAGAGAAAAAAGAAAAATACATTTATATAACATCTAAGGGAAAACAATTATTGGACTTAGCTCCGGTTGATTTAAAGTCGCCTGAGCTTACAGCAAAGTGGGAGCAGCAGTTAAACGACATAGCAAAAGGAAAATTACAAAAAACTAAATTTTTAAATGATATGATTGACTATACAAAATCAATAGTTAAAGAAATAAAAGTAAGCGACAAGAAATATATTCATGACAATGAAACGAAATCGAAATGCCCTGAATGCGGAAATTACCTGCTTGAAGTAAATGGTAAGAAGGGTACAATGCTTGTATGCCAGAACAGAGAGTGCGGATACAGAAAAGGTATTTCTCAGATAACAAACGCAAGATGCCCGAATTGTCATAAAAAGCTAGAGCTTAAGGGTGAAGGAGAAGGTAAATTATTCGTTTGCAAATGCGGTTTCAGGGAAAAATTATCAGCTTTTAACAAAAGAAAAGAAAATGAAAAATCATCAATATCTAACAAAGAAGCTTCAAAATATCTGTCGAAGCAAAATAAAAAACAAGATGAGAATTTAAATACTGCTTTGGCAGATGCCTTGGCTAAATTAAAGCTTTAAGACAGCAAGTAAGGAGAAAAATAATGTATATCATAGCAGGTATATTAATTGTTTTATTCATATATTCAACTAACAGAAGAAAAAAACTGGAAAAGCAGGTAGAACTTTTTAATAAGCTTTTATATAAAGAAAAAAGTCCTGAAAAATATATTGATGAAGTTGATAAATTGTTGTTGAAGGTTCAATCAGACAGAGAAACAACCATCAATTATATTCAAAAAACAACCGGACTTTTGTATGCCGGAAGATTTGACGAAGCTATAGATATATTAAACAATAATGTTAAAAAAATACCGTCAAACTGGCAGGTTGTTTATTATCATAATTTGCTGCTGTCCATGTATTTTAACGGCGAGATTGAAAAAGCGCGTCAGGTTATGGAACAAGCAAGAGAAACGTTGGATTTGTATAGTAAAAAGGATTACAATAAAGTAACAATACAATTGACATATGCGGTAGCGGATTTTTATAACGGTAATTTCGAGGAATGCAAAGATTTTTTTAAGGATTTGATTAATATTTCCAAAAATGAATACAGAGTTGCTTTCGGATATTATTTTACGGGAAAAATTCTTGAGCTTGAAAACGAACATGATAAAGCAGAAGAATATTTAAAAAAAGCTAAAACCTACGGGCAAGGCAGTTTTATGGAAAGTTTTTAGAGGTGAATATGAATATAATAGAAAAAAACAATAAAATTATTGTAGAGAATATAAAGGATTTTAATACAACTCACATATTTGATTGCGGACAAGCATTCAGGTGGAACAAAGAAGAGGACGGCTCTTATACAGGAGTTGTTAAAGATAAGGTTATAAATGTAAAACAAAATGAATCTTCAGTTACGTTCAATAATATATCAATGGATGATTACGAAGATATAATAAAGGATTATTTTGATTTTAATACCGATTATGCCGAAATTAAAAAAAGAGTTAATACAGATGAGATAATGAATACTGCCATTAAATTCGGCTATGGTATCAGAATCCTAAACCAGGATGAATGGGAAACCATGATATCATTTATGATATCAGCAAATAACCGAATCCCGATGATTAAAAAGGTCATAGAAAATTTAAGTATCACTTTTGGCAAATATATATGTAATTATAACGGCAGAGATTATTATAGCTTCCCAACGGCAGAAAAATTGTCAGTTGCACCGGTTGATAAAATTTTAGAATGCAAGGCAGGCTTCAGAGCTCCGAGGATAAAAGAAGCAGCTCAAAGGTTTTTGAAAGAAAAAGACATCATTTATAATGTTAAAAACACTTCCTACAATGAAGGTCTCAATTATTTAAAAACTTATAACGGAATAGGGGACAAGGTTGCTAATTGCATATTGTTGTTTTCGATGAAGCAATTCGATACCTTCCCTGTTGATGTGTGGGTCAGAAGAGTTATGCAAACACTTTATGTCGATAAAAATACAAAGGATGCCGATATACAAAAATTTGCCGAAAATAAATTCGGTAAGCTTTCAGGATATGCTCAGCAATATTTATTTTATTATGCGCGCGAAAACGAAATAGGTAAATAATTTTAAGAAAAAAGCAGAAACTAAAACTGCTTTTTTAATTTTGTATTTACAGCATAATCCAAGGAAAGGAGACAAAATGTCAGACAGAGAATTAAAGATAAAAACAGGGTGGAATTTAGATAACAGTTATGCGAAGTTACCTGAAATTTTTTATAGAAAAATTTATCCCGTACCTGTGCGTTCACCTTATATGATAGTACTAAATAATACTTTAGCCGAGACATTAGGATTAAACATAGAAGAGCTTAATAGTCAAGATGGAATTTATACACTTGCCGGCAATTCGATTCCCGAGGGATCAATACCGATTGCTCAAGCATATTCAGGTCATCAGTTTGCACACTTTACAATGTTAGGTGACGGAAGAGCTGTTTTGCTGGGTGAACAAATCACGCCGGACAATGAGCGCTTGGATATCCAGCTAAAAGGATCAGGAAGAACACCATTTTCAAGGGGAGGAGACGGAAGAGCTTCGCTTGGTCCCATGCTTAGAGAATATATTATGAGTGAAGCGATGAATTCTTTGAAAATTCCAACTACAAGGTCGTTAGCGGTTGTAGAAACAGGGGAGCCGGTGTATCGTGAAACGGTATTAAAAGGAGCCGTATTAACCAGGGTTGCGTCAAGTCATATAAGAGTCGGGACATTTCAATACGCAGCAAATTGGGGAAGCAAGGATGATTTAAAAGCATTGGCTGACTATACAATAAACAGACATTTTTCATATATTAATAAAGATAAAGAAAAATATCTGCTTCTTTTAGAAGAAATAATCAAGAAACAGGCATCGCTTATTTCAAAGTGGCAATTAGCGGGGTTTATCCACGGTGTTATGAATACCGACAACATGGCTATAAGCGGTGAAACTATAGACTATGGACCATGCGCATTCATGGATGCCTATAATCCCGATACTGTTTTCAGCTCAATAGATACAGCAGGCAGATATGCATATAAGAATCAACCTAAAATAGGCGAATGGAATCTTTTGAGATTGGCTGAAGCACTGATTTCCATACTACATGATAATGAAGAAACGGCTGTTAAAATGGCTCAGGATGCTGTTTCAAAGTTTGACGTATTGTTCATTGACAATTATTATGAAGGCATGAGATCAAAAATTGGATTGTTTAATGAAGAGAAAGATGATGCATCCCTGATAAATAACCTGCTTGATTTAATGCGCAGATATGAAGCCGATTATACGTATACCTTTAATGCTTTAACGGAAAATAAATTGGAAGACACAATACTGCATGGTAATTCTGAATTTATGAATTGGTATAATATGTGGCAGGCAAGATTGTTAAAGCAGCAAAGAACAAAAGAGGAAACGAAACAGCTTATGAGAAGCTCTAATCCGTCAATTATACCTCGCAACTATCTTGTTGAGAACGCACTAAATGAAGCAGTACACAATGAAAATTACAGTGTAATGAACAATTTGTTAAGTGCTATGTCAAATCCTTATTCGGATAATAACGAGTATGAAGAATATAAAAAGCTTCCTCCGCCTACAACTTGCCCGTATAGAACTTTTTGCGGAACCTAACTATATAAAAATGAGAATATGGCTTAGGTGATTATTATTGTCTAATTATCTGGGGCTGCATTATAAATTCATAATCCGGGTCGCCACCGGAAGAATAATGTCGTAAATATATGTCGTAAAAGGTTGTTACATCAGGATATATAGGAACATCAATTAAATAAGCAGTGTGATAATCGGGAGCCTGAACGGATACTATATAATATTCATTTTCTTCTTTTAAAACAGGAAGTTTAAAAGTCGGAACTTTGCCATCTTGATCTGAAATATCAGTATTTATAAAAACTCCTAATCCATTTTCTCGGTATAAACCTGTGACGGTTAATGTTGAAACCTTGACAATAGCTCCCTCAATAGGAGTTTTAAGAACATATTGAAAAACGTTAATATTCAAATATCCAATTTCGTTCTGATTATTATTTTCAAGCTCTTTGCTTTTGACATGCACCATTTTATTTTTAACCCAATAAGGTATGTTTCTGTAATACATTTTACCCTCCAATAAACAAATTGAATTTTATCAGTAAAAAGACTCAATATTTGCAACGTACCTGCATATAATTTACTATCATAATATGATAATTAAAATAATATGTTTCAAATAAAAAAATTATGATAAAACACAGAAGCTTAATTTAGCAGATATTTGCTCCAAAATCATTGACAAGCACTTAAAAAGTGCTATAATTATATTGTTGTCGGGGTGTAGCGAAGCTTGGTATCGCGCATGGTTCGGGACCATGAGGCCGAAGGTTCAAATCCTTTCACTCCGATTTTTTATTTGAAATGATATGGGATTTTTTATTTAAAAATATATGGAGATAATATGACTTCAGAAAAACGAAGAGAAAATATCGAGGCAATACTAAGAAAAAGCAATGAACCTATAACGGCTACTGCTTTAGCTAAGGAATTTTCCGTAAGCCGTCAGGTAATTGTAGGAGATGTCGCCTTAATGCGAGCCGCAGGATTAAGGATTTCGGCTACTCCCAGGGGATATATATTTGATTCAGATAAGGAAAATCAAATATGCTTTACTGTTGCATGTCAGCACGATAATGAAAACATGGCAAATGAGCTCTATGCGATTGTTGATAACGGCGGAACGATATTTAATGTAACTGTAGAACATCCAATATACGGTCAGATATCCGGAGAACTTCGCATATCTTCAAGATATGAAGCAGACATGTTTTTAGAAAAGATTAGAAGCAATAAAGCTCAGCCGTTGATGAGATTAACAGGCGGTATTCATCTTCATAAAATTAAATGCAATAGTGAAAATGAAAAGAAAAGAATTATTGAAACATTGAAAAAAGAACAAATAATGTTTGAATAAAAATTATTGGGTTGACAAGCTGTTTTTTATTTACTATAATTGTACAAATAGATGTCAAGACATCTGACAAGACAATGGGTCAAAGAAAGGACAGAAAAATGACAAGAAACAATAAACTTAATTCAATGCTGATTTCAGCACTCCTTTGTTCGATAGGAATAGTGATTCCGATAATTTCACCCATTAAAATAACCATGGAGCCTGCATCGTTTACATTGGCAAGTCATGTGGCAATATTTATTGCTATGTTTGTATCTCCTTTAACAGCTATCTTTGTATCACTTGGCACATCGGTCGGATTTCTGTTGGCAGGATTTCCGATAGTAGTAGTACTGAGGGCTGCATCCCATATAGTTTTTGCATTTTTAGGTTCGTTTTTTTTAAAGGTGTACCCTGATACATTGAATTCATTTAAGCGTTCGCAGTTATATTCGTTCGTAATAGGGTTAATACATGCAATATGTGAAGTAGCGATAGTATCTGTATTTTATTTTGGAAACAATATGAGTTCAGGTTATTACTCAAAAGGATTTTTTATATCGGTTGTATTATTGGTGGGAGTAGGAACCGTAGTACACAGTATGGTTGATTTCTATCTTGCACAAGCAATATGGAAGCCCGTTACAAAGGCAATTAAAATCCAGAAAGAAGCCAGCGCACATTAAATTTCCTTAAATTTCTCCTATATATAGTGGCTTAGCCGCATCTGATTAATTATGTAATACGGCTAAGTCGTTTTTTTATGGCAATAATTAACTATAAGTGGTATAATAAATGCAGATTTATAATTTAAGGCGGTATTTTTTCAGGAGGGTATTATGTACAGTGAAGAGTTGCTTCTTTCTGATTTGAATGGTATAGAAGCGGAAATAATCATAGCGAAATTAAAATCATACGGAATTCCTGTATTAAAAAAATCAAAGGGTACAGGTGAAATCATGGAAATTTACACAGGAGTGAATTTGTACGGAATAGATATTTATGTTCCGTCGGATATGCTTGAGCTGGCAAAAGAGCTGCTTAAGCCGGTCGATGAAGAAGAGTATTAAAACAACATTTAAATGAAATTTATAACTAAAGGAGGTAATATATATGGCTAGAGTTAATTTTTTTGGATTGTTTTTATTACCGATTATGATAGCTATACCGGTTGTTATATTGTATTTTGTTATTAAATTAGCTGTGAAAAATGCAATAATAGAATTAAAGAATAAAAATATAATTTAAATTATAAGGGATATTGTATGATTAAAAGGGGTATGTTTTTGGTAATTTCTGTTATTGCGGTATTTGTATTGTTAATTGTTTATTGGCAGATATATGACTGGGAAACTACAGTCATAGGCACAAGAGAAAATGTTCTCAGCAGCTGGCACTATGAATTGAATGAAATAGATTCAGAAAAGGCCATATTTTCTTATGGTGTTACTTTATATAATGACAGCAATGAACCTAAATTTGTCAGAGCGATACAACCAAGCTATAAAAATGAAATAAAGATTATAGAACATGACAATGCCATAACGGTAAGCAAAGAACTTCAACCCAATGAAAAATGTAAGATCGGTTGGGAAATAGTTGTAGATACTAAAGAAATAACGGAATTAAACGTTAAAACAGTTAAAAATATTTTAAAAAGTGTCACTGTTTCAATGGATAATTCTAACTATACATATTATCAAAATTAAAAGGCAGACTTTTTTTAAACCCATACTTTGTTGCATTAGTCATAGACATAATATTATTAGGACCCGGTGTAAAGCTTGTAATAAAAGCATATGATATAAAAGCAGATAAATTAGGCATAATCAACCTCCGGATAAGCACACATATTTAATAAAATTCATGATACCACTTTATACATGATAGTACAAGTTGTAATTTAACATTAAAAAACCGGATAATTATATCCGGTTTTTTAAAATAGGAGGAGGAAAATGTATATTCTGAATTAACGTATATCTGCAAATTTTTCAGTTATGTGAAAACCTTCTATTCCAAGCTCTCGCATTTCAGGAGTGTTTATTAATATACCTCCACCCGGGAGCAAGGTTAGTTGATTTTCAAGATTAATGTTATCAAAGAGTTTGTTTATCAGTTTTATCTTATCATGCTCTGTCCCTAGGAACACAACTGTCTTGCCTTCGTGTATAAAGTCCTTTATTTTATTTTTTTCTTTTGAAATATCTGAAGAAATTATAACTTTCATGCCTTTTGTTACGTCTTTAACCTCATCAAGTATTTTTTCCGGTATCAAATCACCTTTATTTATTATTACAACTGTTTCAGCATTTATATTACTTGATATGCTAATATATGCTTTTAATTTTTCAGTGTGAAAGTCATTGTTTAAAGACATTAAAACAAATATGGTATCTATGTTAGAGGCAATGAGATCATCTGAGTTTGCATCCCATTTTCCTTTTCGCATAAGCTGATTTTTCCGGTTTATTATTTCAGATATATAACTAAATCCTTTTTTTATGTCAATTATGACAAAATCGCCAACCACCGGATAATCAGACAATGTTTTGACCTCATATTTAAAGCTGTCTGATATTTCTGTGTTTATTTCTCCTGTCTCGGTAATAGCTTTATATGTGTCATGGCTTCTTGAAACTATTCTGCCGATTGTTTGATTGCCTGATATATTAATGTTCTTGCTGTCAATACCGTATTTTTCCATGCTGTTCATTGTAATACTCCTTAAATAAATTATTTCTTATATATATAATAAGGCAATTTTGATTTTTTTATTCATCTGCCGTATTGACTAATTTAGTATTTTAGAGTAAGATTTTCTTATTATTCATGAATGGAGACAAGTGTAAATGGATGGCAGAAAGGTTAGAAAATTAAGAAAAATTAATGATATGACCATTGAGAAGCTTTCTGAAAAAACAGGTTTTACAGCAAGCTATATTTCACAGGTTGAAAGAAATTTAATTGAGCCATCTTTAACTGCATTAGGAAAAATCTGCAAGGTTTTAAATGTTTCTCCTTATTATTTTTTGGATGACGGAAGCAACGTAATTGTAACTCGAAAGGAAGAAAGACAAGTATTATATACAGCTGAAAAAGATATGGAATTAGAATATTTATTACCTATTGAAAACGAAAATAACAAAGTAAAATTGAAGATTTATAAATTTATTTTGAATTCAGGCAAATGGGACAATGATAATTTTTCTATAATAGATTCCGATAAATGTGTAATAATAATAAAAGGTAAATTGATTGTAACTTTTTCCGATTACAATGAAATTTTAGATGAAGGTGACAGCATATACATAAGCTCATATGTACCGCATAAATTGTTTAATCCTTCAGATGAAAAAGCAGAAGTGGTCTGTATAATAACGCCATCATAAAATAAACGAGGTGAACCATGGAAAAAAAATTTGAAGAAATAAAAGAAGAATTCATTAATGCAAGCTTGGATGAAAAAATCAGAATTTATACTACGACACAAGGCTTAACCGTAGAACAGTTTAAAGAACTGTTGGCATATTTTCCTATAAAGCATCTGGATAGGCTGGAAGAAGCAGTAAACGGAATATAATCTGGAAACCGCAAGGCTTCTCAGGCTGCTGAAAAAGTCCCCCTGCGTCGTTGCCGTTCAGTCGGTCAATCCTCACGTATGTCTAATACGCTGCGGTTGCCCGTCTTCCGGCGCCTTGCAGGATGAACTTTTTCAACAGCCTATCATCTTGATGACTTTGTCATCAATCTGAACGGCAGTAATCTGCCGTTCTTTTGGGTCCTCTGCTTTCGCTTATGTTGACGAAAAAGATATTGACGTTTATAATTAAACTATAATATGTCTTAAATCAGGAGAGATTTATGGATTTTTTTAAAGCTTTAAAACAATTGGACAATGAAAAAGAAAATATAATAATTACATATTTAACCGGCGAAAATGCCGGTTCTAAGGCTATAATTGCTGATGATGAAATTGCTTTTACCACAAATTGTAATATTGATTGGAACAGCCTGTTATCATTATTGTCATCAAGCAAAAAAAGTCAAATGACAGTTAATGGTGAACAAAAAATTTTCGTTGAATTTATCAGACAAAATTATAATGTTGTCATTTGCGGAGCCGGTCATATTTCCATGCCTGTTATAAAAATGTGCAAGCTTCTTGAGCTGCCTGTTACGGTGATAGATGACAGATTGACGTTTATAAACAATGCAAAAGAGGCAGGGGCCGATACAGTAATGTATGAACCTTTTGAAATTGCCCTTGATAAAATACAGGGAGATTGCGGTACGTTTTTTATAATAGTAACGAGAGGTCACAGATATGACCAAGTATGCCTTGAAAAGATTATAAAAAAAGAAAATGCGTATATAGGAATGATAGGCAGCAGGCTAAGAGTTTCAAAAGTATTGGATTATTTAGAGAATAAGGGAATATCAAGGGATGACTTAAATAAGGTTTATACACCAATCGGCTTAAAAATTGGTGCGGAAACACCGGCTGAAATTGCGGTTTCAATTATGGCAGAAGTTATACAGGTAAAGAATAAAAAATCCGGGAGAACTGTATATGACGATGAGCTGCTTAATGCAGTGTTAAATGAATCATATTTCAATATTCCCAAAGCAATGGCGACAATAGTATCAAGAAAGGGCTCTTCGCCACGGGAAGTGGGAACAAAAATGGTAATATTTAAGGACGGCACAGCAATTGGAACTATTGGCGGAGGCTGCGTGGAAGCTGATGTCAGACAAAAGGCGTTAAGTGTCATCGATAATCAGGAAAGTCAATTAATAAAGGTTGATATGACAGGAGCTGATGCCGAAGAAGATGGAATGGTATGCGGTGGTATAATTGAGGTTTTTATAGAACCGATATCGGGTTTGTCATCCTAAACGGAAATGAAAGAAGGAGAAGAATGAAGCTGAATAAATATGGAGGAATATGTAATGGAAGAGTTTTATTATAATTCTCAGGACGGCAGAACCAAGATACGCGCTTTAAAGTGGGTTCCCGAAACAGAAATAAAAGCTGTTCTTCAAATTTCTCACGGCATGCTGGAGCACATGGAGAGATATGATGAATTCGCATGCTATATGGCTGATAATGGCGTATTAGTAATTGGTAATGATCATTTGGGACACGGAAGATCTGTTAATAATGAAGAAGACAGGGGATTCTTTAGTGATGAGGACGGATACAATGTGTTGATTGAGGACATGCATAGCCTAATGACGAAAACCAAAGAGAAATATCAGGATATTCCATATTTTTTACTTGGACATAGCATGGGCTCTTTTTTAACAAGGTATTTTATTACTGTTTACGGAAAAGAAATTGACGGTGCAATAATAATGGGAACAGGGCAACAGCAAAATGAATTAATTAAATTTGGCCTGTTTTTAACTGAATTTATGGCAAAATTTAAGGGCTGGAATTATAGAAGCAGATTTGTAAATTACCTTGTTTTAGGTTCAAATAACAATGAATTTAAACCGACAAGAACGAAATGTGATTGGTTGACAAGAGATGATAAAATCGTAGATGAATATTTGGCTGATAAAAGAATAAATTTTATATTTACATTAAACGGTTTTAATAATTTATTTAAGATTATGATGAAAATGAGTGAAAAAGAAAGATTAAGCAATATACCTGAAGATATTTCGATATTTTTTGTTTCCGGAAAGAAGGATCCCGTAGGAGATTTTGGAAAAGGTGTAAATAAATCTTATCAAATATTTAAAGCTTTGGGAATGAAAAATGTATCGATTAAATTATATGAAGAGTACAGGCATGAAATCCTGAATGAATTAGACAGGGAGCAGGTATATGAAGATATATTGAGCTGGATAGAGATAGTTAAAGATAATCGCATAATATAAAATGTTTTATCAATTGCTATGAATAAACGTAAATCTGCCGCTATGTCATTCCGAACGCAAGTGAAGAATTTCATCTTTTCTTAGTTTACGATGATTTTTTTGTGAAATAAAATTTATATTATCTAATAAATATTACATATACTTAACATTAAAAATTAATAGTATATGGTAGAAAAATGTCGAAAATCTTGCAAAAATCAACAGTTGCATAGGATAGTAACGATACATAATCTAAGAGCTAACAGAGTCGAGTAAAGTATATTAAAAGGTTAAAAAAATATCATAATCGCCAAATAATTGGTATAATTCGGTAAAATCGCACATTGCTATTTTCAGGAGAGAAGAATATAATATTATGAAAACGTTTTGACCAGCGTTTTTAGTCATTATATTATATTATGGAGGAAAAAATGGAAGCAATTGCGAAATTAGTATCAACCATTGATGGATGGCTTTGGGGTTGGCCACTAATAATCCTGTTATTTGGAACTCATGTATACTTAACTTTCCGTCTTAAATTTATTCAAAAACACATCGGCAAGGCAATCAAATTGTCAGTTACCAAGGATGATTTTGCAACAGGCGATGTAAGCCAGTTCAGTGCTCTTGCAACTGCTTTGGCAGCAACGATAGGTACAGGTAACATAGTTGGTGTTGCAACGGCTATTGCATTAGGGGGACCGGGTGCGGTTTTCTGGTGCTGGATGACAGGTGTTTTTGGTATAGCAACAAAATATGCCGAATCACTTCTTGCAGTAAAATACAGAGTTAAAACTGCTGACGGAACAATGGCCGGCGGACCTATGTACGTATTAGAATATGGTATGAAAAATAAACCGTTAGCATATTCCTTTGCGTTTTTCGGCAGTGTTGCAGCATTTGGTATCGGTAATACAGTTCAGGCAAATTCAATTTCCAATATGATGTCTAATCAATTTGATTTGTCACCTCATATTACAGGTATTGCATTAGCTGTATTGACAGGTATAGTAATAATCGGTGGTGTTAAGAGAATAGCGAGCGTATGCGATAAGCTTGTTCCTTTCATGGCAGTATTTTATGTTATAGGTTGTACTATTATATTAGTTATGACTGCTAAAACTATTCCGGCTACAATCGGATTAATTGTTTCTAACGCATTTACAGGAACTGCGGCAACAGGCGGATTTGCAGGATCAACAATCATGCTGGCGGCAAGATTCGGAGTCGCGAGGGGACTGTTCTCTAATGAGTCCGGTTTAGGTAGTGCTCCTATAGTTGCAGCTGCAGCCCAAACAAGAAACCCGGTTCGTCAGGCTCTCGTTGCATCTTCGGGTACATTCTGGGATACGGTTATAGTTTGTGCTATAACAGGTATTACAATTGTTAACTCAGGAGTATGGAACTCAGGACTTAACGGCGGAGATTTAACTAATGCGGCATTTACACACATTCCTGTGGTTGGACCTATAGTTCTTACAATCGGTTTGTTAACATTCGTATTCTCAACTATTCTTGGCTGGTCATACTACGGTGAAAAATGCTTTGAATACTTATTCCATTCAAAGAAAGCAATATTGCCTTATAGAATCGCTTATACAATAGCGGTATACTTCGGAGCGGTTATGTCATTATCGTTCGTATGGGATTTGGCAGATCTGTTCAACGGATTGATGGCTATTCCAAACTTAATTTCATTGTTAGCACTATCGGGAGTCTTAGTAAAAGAAACAAAAGAATATTTGTGGGATGATAATCTTGATAAGATAAACGAAGAGGAGACACCGGTATTAAACAGATAAACATTTAAGATTAATTAAGCCGTGCTTTGCAGCACGGCTTTTTGATGTTGCAATTTTGTTATTTTTGTTGCATAATACTAAGTTATAGAGCGTGAAAGGAAAATGCATGTTAACGAAAAAGAATATAAAAAATGGTGATGAGCTGTCCATCCTTGGATTTGGATGTATGAGACTACCTTCGGATGAAAATGATGCAATAAATTTGATAAGGGATGCAATAGAAAAAGGTGTAAATTATTTTGATACGGCATATATTTATAAAGCAGGTAAAAATGAAGTGGTGCTCGGAAATGCACTTTCCGGTGGTTATAGGGAAAAAGTTAAAATAGCAACAAAGCTTCCCCCTTATATGATAAACAGCTTGGATGCAGCGAAAAGAATATTCGCAACGCAGTTATCAAGATTACAAACAAGCTATATTGATTATTACCTGATACATATGCTGACTGATAAGCCCATGTTTGATAAAATGGTCAGTCTTGGTGTGATGGAATGGCTGGAGGAAGAAAAAGAAAAAGGAACCGTAAAAAATATTGGGTTTTCTTTTCATGGCAGCAAGCAGGATTTTGAATTGATTATTAAAGCATATCCCTGGGAATTCTGTCAGATACAATATAATTATTTAGATGAAAACAATCAGGCGACAAAGTCCGGCTTGATTCTGGCACATACTATGGGCATTCCGGTAATTGTTATGGAGCCTCTAAGAGGCGGCAGGTTAGTAAATAATTTACCGGATAAGGTTTTAGAAAGATTTAATTGCTATGACAAAGAAAGATCAGCCGCCGAATGGGCACTGAGATGGATTTGGAATCATAAAGAAGTCAACGTGATTTTATCAGGAATGAATAGCTTTGAACAATTAAATGAAAATATAAAGATAGCAAATGATGCGAGACCGGATTCGTTGTCTGATGATGAACTTAAAATTTTTGATGAAGTTAAGGATATTATGATAAATAAAACCAAGGTTTCGTGCACTGGCTGCGGGTATTGCATGCCTTGTCCTTACGGTGTCAACATACCCGGATGCTTTTCAAGCTTAAATGATAAATATTTGCTGCAGGATAAGAATTCAAAATGGAAGTATATTCAGACATTAGGGGGATTTTCTGCCGAACCGGCATTTGCATCAAACTGTAAAGAGTGCGGTAAATGCGAAAAGCATTGCCCTCAGAATATTGAAATAAGGAAAGAATTAAAAACGGTAAAAAAAGAAATGGAAGGAACATTTTTTAAACCAGCTATAACAATTGCAAGAAAAATTTTGAGGATAAAATAGAAAAAAGGAAGTAGCTTCAATAAGAAGAACTTCCCTTTTTGGTAGTTTGCTTTCACTTACAGTATAAGCGACCAACACCAAATTAAAATTTGGGTTGTCTGCTTTCGCTTACAGCATAAGCGACCAACACCAAATTAAAATTTGGTGTTGGTCGCTTAATTTGTGAACATTTGTGTCCAGTATGGAGTTCCGTTGGAATTTGTAACGTAACCTACACCGATTTTACCGAAGTCAGGTGATAAAATGTTAGCTTTATGACTTTCTGAATTCATCCATGCCGTTACTACCGCTTCCGGACTTCTTTGTCCTGAGGCAATATTTTCTCCCCATGCGGACCAGTTAATTCCTTGGTTTCTCATCATATCGCCGGCACTGCCGTATCTTGAAGACTGGTGAGCAAAATAGTTATTGTCAGCCATATCTTTTGACTTTAATCTTGCAACGTTAGAAATAGATCTATCAAATGTAAGAGGTTGTAATCCATTCTTTTGTCTTTCTGTATTTACTAATTGAGCGACTCTTTGTTCATAGCTCGTGTTTGAAGAGGCAGGTGCACTTGTAGTTTCCGCCTTTTGCTGTGGCTGTGCGTAGTTTGTCTCTGTTTGTGGTGTTGTACGAGTTGTTCTCTCAGTATTGTAAGATTTTGAAGTCTGTGCTTCTTCCTGAGTGTTATAAGCTGTTGCAGGTTGAGTGTAATTCGTATTAAATGAATTAAAGAAATTATAAAAACCATTAAAATTATTAAATCCTGTATTCATATCTGCTGCAAAAGCAGTTGTTGTAGATAACGCTAATATAGCTCCTAAAGCTAATGAAATAATTTTGTTTTTCATAAAACATATTCTCCTTTTGTTTTAAGTTTAAAAAAAATACCCCTTACGTTAACGAAAGTAGAATTTTACGTCATTCTTGTTTCGTTGTGTATGAAGTATAGCATATACAGTTATCAAATGTAACCCTCAATTATTTGCTGTGCTGGAAAATGTGACATAATTATTACACGATTATGAAATACAATTAATATATTACAAGTTTATTACAAAAACAAGATTGCAAGGGGCTGGTGGTAATCATTTAAACTCAGCCATATTTTTTCTGTACCTCGCAGGAACAAATTGAAATTGAAGATTGCAATTAACTCTTTCCTTAATGGCTAATTCAGTGAAATATTGCTTCCATAAGCTTTGTATTACCTTTTCACTTTGAGATGTTTCAATATTATCTATGTTGATATTTTCTTTTATTTCCCAGGAATTATCGGAATATATTAAACCCTTTTTTCTTTTTTCATCATATATAATGAATTTTTCATATTTATACCTATCTGTGAAATGATCTGCCAATAGTAAGACAATATCGTTGTCAGGCGAAAATTTAGAATATAAAAATCCTCCTGCATCAGAAAATCGGAGTATACCTAAAAACCTGTGAACCTCCTTTGCCACCCTTAAATAAGCTTCATTAAGGGGAAGGACCTTTTCATGGGTATAGAAATTCATTGTTTGCTTTCCGTATTTAAAGGCAAATATCAAAAAATCAAGAATAGTATTTTCTTTATATTTCAAATCAGATAAATAGCAATAAAAGATATAAATATATGCTTCATTCGAAATTTTATTGATTATTGCATTTGATACAGTTCTTGCCTCTTCAATATTCGTATCAACAGTCAAATAATTATTCAGTATAGTCTGCTGATATTCAGATAATAAATATATACCATCGGCATTTTCTTTTTTGTAATGACAATAAATGCAAGTGAGTAAACCTTCAAAGGTTCCGTCATATAAATAATCCATACATACCTCTATATAAGTTCAAAAATTGAAAGTTGTTTTTGCGCTTCTTTTAGTTTCAACTCTTCTTTAATTAAATTTGGCTCCATATTTATATTGCCGTAATATTTACCTTTAACCGTAATAAAATATTTAGCTCTTTTTAATACTGTTTTCATTTTTTTCAACGAATCATATGATAATTCAGCATTTTTCCTTTCCCTGATAATTCTTTGTGCACTTGTAACACCAAGCCCGGGGATTCTCAACAGCTTCTCGTATGATGCACTGTTAATTTCTATAGGAAATTTATCTATATTTCGCAGAGCATACATCATTTTAGGATCAAACTCCAGATCGAGATTATGTTCTGTTTCAGTAAAGAGTTCATTGCTGTGAAAATAATAAAATCGCATCAGCCAATCCGCCTGATACAATCTATGCTCTCTCAATAATGGCGGCATGGTGCTTACGGCGGGTAGATTTGGTGAAGAAATAACAGGGATATATGCTGAGAAAAAAACTCTCTTCATCTTATAGCTGTCATACAAACCCTGCGACGCACTTAATATAGTTTTGTCACTGTCAGGGGTCGCTCCTATAATCATTTGGGTTGATTGACCTCCAGGAACAAAACGGGGAGTATTGCTGAAGTGTTTTTTGTCTTCAATAGTTCTTGTTATTTCATTATTTATTAAAGACATGGGTCTTACTATATTTTCAATTCTTTTTTGAGGAGCCAAGAGACGCAAGCTGTCTTTTGTAGGGAGTTCAATGTTTGCACTCATTCTATCTGCAAGCATTCCGGTTTTTTGAATGAGCATATTATTTGCGCCGGGAATTACCTTTACATGCACATAGCCCCAAAAATTATATTTATATCTTAAGAGTTCAAGCACCCTCAAGATATTTTCCATAGTATTATCCGGGCTTTTTTCTATTGCCGAACTCAAAAATAAACCTTCTATGTAATTTCTTCTGTAAAATTGTATGGTTAATTCTGCAACCTCTTCCGGTGTAAAGGATGCTCTTTTTATGGAATTGGTTACTCTGTTTAAGCAATAATTGCAATCATAGATACAATCGTTAGTCAGCAAGATTTTCAATAATGAAATACATCTGCCGTCGGCAGACCATGCATGACAAATTCCTGCAGCAGAAGCGTTGCCGATTCCGCCTACACTGTTGTTTTTTCTTTCAACACCGCTTGAAACACATGATACATCGTATTTTGCGGCATCAGATAAAATTCTTAATTTTTCGAATATACTATCATTCATAATTCACCACAGTCATTAAAATCTTAATTGCATTTTAACATAATCGGGTTATCTTGTCAAACAAATGTTCGGTATGACAGCGATGAGGAATAAACTTT
>DCYG01000023.1:0-5093 GCA_002331025.1 Firmicutes bacterium UBA2116
GGATACAATAGTTCTTCGCTTGTATACTCTGTATAATTTTCTTTTCTTGGATCTTTTACTTTTCCTAATTCTTTAATTAAATTAGGGAAAAAGTGATTTTGCATTTTTACAAAATCTATTATCCCCTTATCTTTTTCCCTTAGTTTCTTTTTTTCTATTCTGGTCAACTGACTTCTCATGATATAATCTTCCTTTGCGTAATCTTTTTTCTTTATTTTATCATATTTCAGTTCTCTTTTCTCGCTTATCAACGTTTTTTATTGCGTAAAATTTTTATTCCTCAGTGCTGATATTGTTATATGAAAATTGTTATTTCTTTTAATTGTCTTCGTAACTTACTGTCATTTTTTTATCTGCTGCTTGCTGTTATCAGAAAAGCATAATCCTTTATTCCACTGCAGCTTCAATACTTGTGCATATTTGTTGAGTGATTACTTTATCCATACTGATTTATGATGAATGAAATTGAAAAAACCCACCCTAATAAAAGGGGCAGGCTTTGAATAGATATTATAGGTAGAGTGTGCGATTAATATATGGGAGAAACTCGGGCAACTAAAGTGGTTTTTTTATTAGGCATGGTATAGGTGAAAGTTCTACCACTAAAAATCTTAACACCTTCTTCATACAAGCCTCCGTCTTCGTGCAAGTCGTCTATGTACCAGCCGTCTTCATACAAGCTGTCTTCATCGACTTCGAACCAGCCTATAAATCTATATCCTTCTTTATATTCATCCTCCAACTCTATACTGATATCGACCTTTGTACCTGACGCATAGATACCACTTCCTGTTGCAGCATGAATAGCACTTCCTGTTATGGGCATTATATCTCCATTTAAATCGACTAACATGATGAGTTCGTATTTTGCAGAGTCTACATTTCCACCTCCGCCTCCGGTACTTTGCTGACGGTATCGGAAAACTATTTCAAGGCCCTGTTCCACCACATGTGTCTGAATATCCGCACCCTGCAGAATCCATCGGGATGGTACCTTGGGTGCTTCAAATGTTGCTTTCTCTCCAATTATCATGGTGTAAACCACAGGATCAACAATGTCATAATCCGCATCTTTTACGTTCACAGCACGTACCGTAACATTAGTCATAAGAATTTTATAAAACAGCTTTACAAACTCTGCTCTGGTCAGATTTGCCTTAGGTCTGATAGTATTATCAGGATACCCATCCAGCAGTTCCAGCTTAACCAGCTTTTCCATGTCCTTTCTTGCCCATTGGCTCACATAACTGCTGTCGGAAAAGGTGAGAGTAAAGTCCTCCATATCAACCTCTCCCCAGAAGTGTGAGGCAAGTATTACAGCTTCCTCCCTAAGTATATAATATTCTCTCGGAATCTTCATCCCCTTAATTTCAAGGGTTTGAAGATTCTTTTTATTAAAATCCCCCACTTTTTTATCAAAAAAACACTTGACAAAGTCTCCAAAATATGCGGCGCTACGCGCCCTTTACTTGTAAGGTATATTTTTCGATTGGAGGCGATTTTCATTTTACCTATTAACTCTGGCGGACATGCCGCCTATCAAAACTTTGTTGTTGAAATGCTTCGTAAATATTATCCGAATCCTGATGCGATTGCTCGGTCAACTTGGGATATCATTGATCGTTTCTGGAACCTTGATCTTTCCTATACCGATATTTATTTGAAAGATAAATATTCTGTTTTTGGTCCGAAGCCCAGAACTCCTTCTTGTATGCAGCGTTCTTATCTACTCTCTATCGACTTTAAAGTAACTTCTGTTACTGATTGGGTAGCTCAGCTTAAGATTAATCCCCTTTATGCTATTCTCAGTGGTTTTGAAGTTGGTGACACTCCTGGTGTCGGTACATTTTATGACTTCTTTAACCGCTTGTGGAATTCTGATGATGATAATCTTTCTTCTCATCTGCACCCTCTAAAGGTTTCTGTAAAAAAGCCAAAGAAAGGTGAAAAAGCTGTATCTGTTGAAAAAACAACTGTAGAACAACTACTTAAAGAATTGGGAGAAACAAATTTTTCACTGGAAGAACAGCCTTATTGTTCCCTTTTCAACATCTTTAAAAATGAATTCCTTAATGTCTCTGTTAAAAAAGGTCTCATAGATTCCGATAGTCTTGCTCTTGCAGGCGATGGCACTCCAGTTGTTACTTCTGCAAGAGAGCGAAAGCATCGAGTTTGTGATTGTGCTTCCAACGGTATCTCCAACTGTAACTGCGACAGATACTTTTCACAACCTGACTGTGACATTGGTTGGGATTCCTCAAGAGACTGCTTTTATCATGGTTATGACCTTTACATGTTTGTTGATTCTGATTCTGAGAGTGACCTTCCTATATTTCCTTTGCTCGGTCCAGCATCAAGACATGATTCCCATGGGTTTATCCATGCTTTTTTTCACATGAAGAGTTTTCTTCCTAACTTCAACATAAGTAAACTTCTTCTAGATTCTGCCCATGATGCAATGCCTTTCTATAAATACTTTAAACAAAAAGGAATTACACCATTTATTGACTTAAATCAGAAGCGAGGTGTCAAAGTAAAATACAAAGGTGACTTTACCATTGGAAAAGATGGTATTCCCATCTGTAAAGCAGGTCTAAAAATGAACCATGATGGTACTGAAAAAAGCAAGTACCGTATTAAATTTCGCTGTCCACTGGCAAGTAGAAAATATGGCTGTTCCTGTAAACAACCCTGTTCCGATTCCAAGTTTGGAAGAACTGTGCATTTGGCAATGAAAGATAATCCTAGATTAATAAACATACCACCAAGAGATAGTAAAGAATGGAAATTAGAATATAATGCAAGAACTTCTGTTGAGCGTTCTAACAAACGGCAGAAATTTGATTTCCTATTAGAAAGCGGCAGACACCGCTCTACTAAGATGTGGTACTGCCGCCTCTATTGCATCTTGATGCTGCAACATCAAGATGCCTGGGATCTGCCTTATCAGTCAGATCTCAAACAATTAATTTTACATACTGCTTAGTTTAAGCAGTACATTTATTTTAAAACATAGTGACGGCTATGTCTATTTCTTTTGCTCTTTTTTCTTAATTTCCCACTTTTTTATTTCATTTTGGATAATATTTGTTTTTCAAAGTTCAGTAGCTCTATTGAGCTATAATAATCACTCATGATTCCGAGAGATCATTTATTTAAAGGTATTTTTTGAAAGCTATGGTGCAAATTATGCATTTGATACCTCCAAATTATCTGCTTTAAATATAGCAAAAAAAAACCTCCCTGTGCGAGAGGTCAAGAAATCTTAACCGTTTTTATAAAAAAATATTTTTGGCGTTTGATTTGAGTGAATTAATTTTGTTTAATTTAAATTACTTAACTGCTCTAACTCCTCTAACAGCGTCCACATCCGGATACATAATTATTATTCTTACATTTGTTCAAATAAGTAGCTTGTCATAGATAAGGAACCCATCATACAGCTGTTGTTATATACAGATAACTTGTCATCTTTATCAGAAGCTCCAAGTATATATAATATCGGGTTAAAATGGTCCGTTATAGGTACAGCTAATTTTGCTGTTTCTCCTAAGCTCTGATAATTAATTATATCTTTGTGATTTCCATTCTGAATGTTTTCTTTTATAAAATTATCAAACTCATAAGCCCAGTCAAAGCCTTTATCCTCCATTCCCCAATTAACTAATCTTAGGTTGTGTACTATATTTCCGGTACCAAATAAAAGAACACCTTCATCCCTTAAAGCTTTTAACTCCCTGCCTATTTGATAATGCACATCCGGTGGTGCATCTGCATCTATACTTATCTGAAAGAGCGGGATATCTCTTTCCGGATACATATGAATTAACACAGACCATGTACCATGATCAATTCCCCAAGAATTATCAAATACACTTTCTTTATTAATTAACTTTTTTGTGATTTCAGCAAGCTTTGGATTGCCGGGAGGACTATATATTATCTCATACAACTCTTTAGGAAATCCATACATATCATAGATAGTTCCGGGATTTTCTTCATTCATAATCCTTGTACCTTTTGTGTACCAATGAGCAGAAATTGATACTATTGACTTAGGCCTGGGTATTTTCTTCGCCATTTCCCTCCAGCCCTTCGTATATATATTATCTTCAATTGCATTCATGGGCGAACCATGTCCTACAAATATTACAGGCATTTTAGACATATTCTCACTCCTTTTCCAATTTCTTTATACCCACATGTATGACTTTCATTCAGATATTGAATTTTTTTCTATAATTCATTCTAAATTTCTCCTATTAAAATTATTTATAATGAAACCTCCGATACATAAGTACGTTAATTCTTCAATTGTTGAAGGACCGTAGAAAAAGCCACATAGTCATAATTACATGTGGCTTTTGAATCTGATTCTTGAAATTATTCCTTGATAAACCTCAGTGATTTTTTATATAACAATAGCATCACATATCACAGGTAGTTGATTTATCCGGAATTTGTTTTTAACTGCTTAATTTTTGGATAATTATTGAAGCATTTGAATTAGTTTGAGTCCCTCCGGCAAGAGTTTGAAGTGTGACTGCTGATGAGCTGGAATGATTCCTCAAAGTCAAAACATCACCTGCTGATGCTGTGATAATTACCATGCCAGGATTTGGCTGCGTTCCGGCTCCGGAGCCGTATACACTTCCGGCAACGAGAGCACCATTTTGAAAAATTGCAAACTGATTTGGCTCAACTCCTGCCGCATTAAACGATATAGAATAATCACCCGCACTACCAAGATTGATCGAAGATGTTCCCGGCGCATGTGTTATAGGTCCAACTATAACACCATTGTCACTGAAATTTACATCTGCTTCTATTGCAACAACCTGAGCTTCCAAATTATAAATATACGCGTAGCTTGAGAGTCCCATCCCTGCCGGACCTTCTGGTCCTTGCGGCCCCGTTTCTCCTGCCGGTCCTTGCGGCCCCGTTTCTCCTGCCGGTCCTTGTGGTCCCGTTGGTCCTGCCGGTCCTGTTTCTCCTGTTGCCCCTTGTGGTCCTGCCGGACCTGTTGGTCCCTGTGGTCCTGTTTCTCCTGCCGGTCCTTGCGGTCCTGCTGGTCCTGCCGGTCCTTGCGGTCC
>DCYG01000023.1:5353-65876 GCA_002331025.1 Firmicutes bacterium UBA2116
GCCGGTCCTTGCGGTCCCGTTGGTCCTGCCGGTCCTTGTGGTCCTGCTGGTCCTGCCGGTCCTTGTGCCCCTGTTTCTCCTGCCGGTCCTTGCGGTCCTGTTTCTCCTGCCGGTCCTTGCGGTCCTGTTTGACCCGTTGGGCCTTGGATTCCTTCTGGTCCTTGTGGACCTATTGGACCTTGAATTCCTGCCGGTCCTTGTGGACCTACTGGACCTTGTGGACCAGGTGGACAGATGCAACATGGTTGATGTTGATATGGTGGACATGGCTTCTGGGGACAAGGTCCCTTATACATATCTGAACATTGATATTGCTTTTCGTCATAAAAATTTTTCGGTATCATATATGAATTATATTGATTTTCTTCATTATTATTATCCATATCTGTGCTCCTTCTCATTATTTACTAATAGTGTATGCCCCAATGATTTAAGATGTGTTATCCCAATCACACTTTTTATTGACATGTGCTCATTCCTTAATAAAATAAATTTGCTACAATTCAATAAAACAGAAAAATAAAAGAAGATATATTATAATTTGATCATATCTTCTTTGGCTATTTAGTATTTATTACGGTTAATTAAAGAGTCAAGTTGGTTAATTAATTTTACTTTAGCGACATTATAGATTATCTGAATATACCGATAAGCCGTGTTTAATACAATAAACATACAGCTTGCCTCCGATAGTTATTGGAATCCTGCAGCTTGGACTTTGTTCCGGATACAAACGGTTCAAAAATACTCTGTCACTTTTAACACAGGCGACAAAAGAAATGTAATGTTCTTTAGTCATAGGATGGTCAAAGGTAACAAAGTAGTCAGTATCTACTTCCTCTACTGTGATTTTGGGTACAACAGATGTATCCTCAGGTAAGATATATTCTAATTTTCTTCCGCAACAAAAGATAGATGCACTTCCTGTGCTGACCAGGATATTTCCACAGGAAGGACATACATAAAAACGCACTTTGTCAATATTGCCACTGTCCGGCTTGTTTGATGTAATTTCACCTTCCATCATCTGTTTCATATCAACTCCCAAAATAGCAGATAATTCCGGCCATAGAGACAAATCGGGACACCCTAAACCGCATTCCCATTTTGAAACAGTTTTATTTTGAATACCCAGTGCATCTGCAATGTTTTTCTGCGTAAGATTTTTTTCTTTACGCAGTTTAGCAATCAATTTGCCTATTTTCATACAATCCATGTCTCCACCTCCATTTCTGCTTATTATAACATACTTACAGAAATCTTGCGATAATCTGTACCAATCTTGCCGGAAGCTGCTTCAAATCAGTTATATCCAATGTATTTTCAGCTCCGTAAAGTTCACGGATATCCTCTTTATCCTGCCCTATAGCTGCAGCAAGGAACCGGATTCCTTTACGCCTGAATTCCTGCAATGTATCTTTCATATCACGGGCTGCTTTTTCTCCTGTATAATCAGGCATTGCCTTAGGCTGCCCGTCACTGATGCTGATTATTAATTTGGTTTTTTGCGGTGCATTAATCAATCTATCGCTGATAATGCGTAATGCCATACCATCCCGGTTATTACTGCGGGCCTGAATATTCATAAGAGCATATTTTTCGTCAGCATCCTTACTTTCAAAATCTACATATGCATAGATGGACATTTGTTCCAGCTTGGAACGGTCTGCCGTATCTCCGTAAACCATTATGGAAATACCGCAGCCGGTGCAAAATTCATATAAAGCTACGGCTGCCTGTTTTGCTGCATCTAAGCGTCCGAAGGCTGACATAGATGCTGATTCGTCAATCCTGAGAGCAACCGCAAGAGATGGTTCTTCCTCAGGCGGGCGCTTGCGGGCAAATACGCGAAAATCCATAGAAGCCGCTTTATCGGCACAGAATTTTGTGCCATAAAGCTGAGACTTAGCAAATTCAGAGGAAGACTCATGCTCTAAAAGCGGATTTGTTTTGCGGATCAATTCCCTGGTTACCGGCAGCAATTCAGAAGCCATGCTGTTATATTCTTCCCTGTCCTGAGCGGAAGCTTCCGGACGATGTACAATAAGCTTAACTTCTTCATGGCAGCTTCCTTGAACACTTTTTCGCGCTTCTTTATTTAATTGTTTTCGAAATTCTCTTTTCTGTTCGTTTGTAACGGGTTTATCAAGCTCATGATAAAACGGGGTGCCGTTTTCTCCATTATCATTGCTTGAAACATCAGTATTTTTATCACTGCTCGCATCTGAATGTCCCTCACTGTCTGCTGATTTTCTAAGACGGATTGCATTCTTGCCGGCTTTATCTGTTTCTGCAGAGTATTCTCCATTTTCGGAAATTTGGAGCTCCATTACTTCCGGGTTTTCTCCTTCTGAATGAGAATGGTATGTGCTGTCTAATTCTTCAAGCTTATCTGTTAAGCCATGACTTGCCAGTGCCTGCTCTAAAATAGCCAGCTCCTGCGGGTCAGTGGTAATCTTGTAGAGTACCTTGTAATACAAAGCACTCTGTATTGATGCGCCGCTTGCAACGGCATCAACCCAAAAGATATATGACCGCATACCGGCAACACCCTTAATTGCATTAGCACGGGCTGTTTCATCCAGCAGAATAATCGTATCGGCTAAAAAAGAAAGCACATTTTCGGATTGATATCCGGTCTTGGCTTGGGCTCGTTCCATCATAACTTCCTTTGGCGGCAAGTCTAATTTTTCAGCATGCTGAACTCTGTCGCGCAAAGCTTCATTTAAAGGGCGATATCCGTTGTAGCCGCGGTTTGTTGTAATAACAGCAATAAAATCCGGGTGACGGCGTGCGACACGAGTCGGCAGGTTTAAGCTGCCGTCCGGCTCCAATGCGGAATTCAGAGCCATCAAAACTGCGGCATCACGAATCACCGTCGGTTCCTGAATCTCCAACAGCCATCCATTTTCATAGGCACGGACAATTTCCGAGGGGTAATACTTATATTCAACTGTGTTTGATTCATCTGATTCATCCTTTTCGGACAATACCGGAAGTATGGAACCTAACACATCGGATTTATCCATATCTGCAAAGCAAGTCACTTTTGTATACGGCAGGTTAAAATCAGCGGAGAGAGCTTTGGCAATCTGGGTTTTTCCCGAACCTGCGTCTCCCTCCAATAAAATTGTGCTGATTTTCATTTCATCGCGATTCCAGTTTTTTACTACCTCATGATATATACGTTTTTCTGCTTCACTGTCAATGTGTGAAGGCGGTTTTTGCCACACGAGTGACTGCTCTATATCTGTCAGCCGTCTTTCGGGTGACAAAATACAATTCTGTTTCATTTAATACAACTCCAATTCCTTTAAGATGCGGATAAGTGTCCGCTGGCGCTCCCCGATTAATTCCCCTAAGTCGTTAATGCTCTGGGAAAATGCCTTGATGTCCTCATTGATATTTTGATTATCTATACAAACCTCTACAGGTAATACTCCGCCCTGTACTCCAATTCGTTCCACTGTTGGTTTTTCAGGATCATATAAAAGCGGAAACCGGTATGCCTCCTTGAAGTAAAGCAATGTTCTGGACAAGAGGATCATCAAATCAAATACCTGATGGATGGGCAGCTCCTCCGCCAGAATCAATTCACCGTCTTTATCTGCTTTCCATATCTGCACTGCAATCTGCATTTTTTTATTTTCTTCCAGCACAGGCGCACCTAATGTTAAGCGTTTTATATCAGATTGGTAAGCATTCCTTCCGTCTATACGGTCATAGCCGTTTGATGCAATAACTATTTTCTCATTCATTTCCATATCCTCCTTGCCTTTGGATCAGAAGCGAGGCATTCTTCTCTTAATTTTTCTAATTCCTCTGTATGATCTTCGTTTGGGTCATCATATTTCAGTACCTTTATAACTGATATTTCAAAGTCTTCGCGTTTGTATTTATTCCAAAGCTCCTGCAATTGCTTATTAGGATGCATATTTGATGACAATTTTGCATTAGTACTGTTAAAATCCGCTCTTGTATCCTTAGATATGCCTAAAAATACATCACCCGTATCCTTGCATCGGTAAGAGAACACCCCCATTTCCGGCTTCCTGTTTTTATACATTTCCAAAAGTTCTTTTTTTCTTTTTATATCCATTATCTTCAGTCGAGTAGACTCAAACTCGACTCCCTCCTCTCATTAGTGAGGGTAGAGTCTTGTTAAGCCCCTCACAGAACCGTACGTGCAGTTTTCCCGCATACGGCTCTTCATATATAACTTCAAATCAATACCAAATATTTACGCACACTTTAGGTGGCTTAAAACCTGCCGCATCCCAGATTCTTATGAAATCCTTGAACTTTATCGGCTTCTTCTGTCCACGCCTTCTCAGTACTCTGTAGAAGGTATATTTTACATAGTTAAAAAAGTTCTGAACTGACCTGAGATTCCCATTGACACCATAGTAATTGACGTGCCCGTTCAATTTCAACTTTAGTGTTTCAAGCGTCTGCCATATCGGCTTATGCATTCTCTCTGTAAGCCATTCCTTTGCAATTTGCCTTTTGAGATTTAGTTTCTTCTTGCTCGTTCGTATATGGACGCGGTAGCTACCTTCTCTGTCTCGACCATTGATGAACCTAAAGCCAAGAAAGTCAAAACTTTCTTTTGTCCCTTTGTATCTTCCAAATGGGACAATTCTTGTCTTGTCTATAGCTAACTCAAGTCCAAACTTGGCAAATCTGTCTATAAGTGCTTGGTAGATTTTCTTACTGTCGTCTTCATACTGAAACATTATCGCAAAGTCATCGGCATATCTGTAAAGGTACGCTTCTCCCCGTAGGTTCTGTTTTATGCGTTTCTCAAGCCACAGGTCAAGCACATAATGTAGATATACATTTGCAAGCGTCGGAGAAATCACGCCTCCTTGAGGGACATTCTTATCGGTCTCATAGTGTTTGCCTTCTTCCATCACTCCTACTCTAAGTAGTCTCTTTATGTACCTTATATAGGTCTTGTCGGCTATGTCATGTTCTAAAAACTTGATGAGCCAATTATGCTCTACATTATCAAAGAATCCCTTGATATCTGCATCTAATACATAGTTCACTTTCCTGAACATAAGTGTATGATTCATGTCCCCTATGCATTGGTGGGCATTCTTTCCTTTTCTGAATCCGTAAGAGCAGTTAAGGAATCTATGCTCGTATACACTTTCTAGTGCCTTTGCCATTGCTCCTTGCACCAGTTTGTCTTCAAAGCTTGGAATTCCAAGCGGTCTTACTTTTCCATTATCTTTCGGTATATATGTTCTTCTTACTGGCTTTGGATGGTATGAAAAGGCTTTAAGTCTTTCTACGAGATTCTCTAAGTTTTCTTTTAGCTTTTCTTCGTATTCCGTTTTGCTGATTCCGTCAATCCCTTTTGCCTTCTTTCCAGACTGTCTTTTGAACTCTGTCATCAATGTATCTGCATTTACATAACTCATAAGCCCAGATACTGTGTTGTATTTCTTTGATATCTCTTCTAATCTACTCCAATCATTTTGCACCGTTTGTTCTCCTCTATGTGAGTTGATGTTTCTCTTTGTAGAATGCCATATATGCTGACCCCTTCGCTCCATCCGCTTTCACGGGTTTCATCACTACTACGAGTCAGTCCGACTTCTCATAATCCATCGAATTCTACTTGGTTTTCAAATCCTTGTTTAAATCCTTACCTCTTCAGGAGACTATGAGATCTCCCAGGTACATGTAATACATCTTGCTTGCTCGCCAAGCTCTATTGACCCCGACAACATCTCCATAACCTCACCTTATCGGTTATTTCTTTCTGCCTGCTACATCGAGGAATGTATCGGCTGTTGCTCTTTATATTAACGAGGCTGTATCACTTCACGCTTTCGCATTTCAGCTCTCAAACTCCTTTGTCTACGCTTAAACCTAATGTCGCCACTTCGGCTCCAAGACTAAGTACCGGCTGTTGGCTATACTTTACCGGGTTTGGACTTTCACCTAACTATGCATTACACGCCGAACTGGCGCACCCTCGAGCTTAGTATATACTTTAAAGCACAAAAAAATAATCCACGTTCCGTAGACTATGTAAATAAATTTATTTTTGCAACAATTAACCCTCGATATGTTTCATAAACAATATCGAGGGTATTTTACCATCCGCAGGCTGCGGTAAACGGTTCCTGCTCCGGATGGTGCTAACAAACTCCGATTGATTTAATTTTTTCCACGGCTTCCCACGGTGTATTTATCATAACAGCTCCGGCATCTGACAAGATCTTGCATTTTTCCTGGAATCCTTCTCCCCCTCTTGATATAATTGCACCTATATGTCCCATTCTTGCGCCTTTTGGTGCACATCTGCCTAATATATAAACAAAAACTTTTTTATTCATCTTTGGAATAATCTTTGCACACTCATTTTCTTTCATACCGCCTATTTCTCCAACCAGCATTACAGCATCAGTATCAGGATCATTTTCAAAAAGCTCAAGATATTCAATTGGATTTCTGCCGATAACCCGATCTCCTCCGCTTCCTATGCAGGTAGATTGTCCTATTCCTGCCTCGCTTAGCATGCGTACCATTTCAATGGCAATAGTGCCTCCGCGGGTTATTAATCCTAATCTTCCTTTTTTAGCATAACCGGATCCTAAGGAGCCCAACAGGCACTCTCCGGAAGATATCAGACCTATAGTGTTAGGTCCTACAATCCAAGCATTGTTTTCTTTAGATTTTCTTTTAATTTCCATGCATTCATGCAACGGAACCCCCTCTGCCGCTACAACAATCAGCTTTACCCCTGCATCAATCGATTCTAATACCGCTTCTTTAACGGCAGCAGGAGGTACATAAATGAGGCTTGCATTGAATTCCTCATGCTTTGCAGCTTCTTTTACTGTATCGTATACGGGAATTCCATCTATAACCTGTCCCCCTTTTCCCGGACTTGTTCCTGCTGTAATTTTAGTTCCATATGAAATCATAGTATGTATTTGACTTCTGCCATATCTTCCCGTAATTCCCTGAATAACAACTTTAGTTTCTTTATTTATTAAAATACTCATGCTATACCCCCGTTTTCATATTGCTTTGAAAGTCTGACGCATTCATTAACGGCTTCCTGCAAAGAGCTGTATGTTGTAACTCCTGCCTCTTTTAACAGTTCATTTCCTTCTTTGAGGCTCATGTTTGCTACAGCTGCTCCTGAAGCTCTTATGCACGCTATAAACTTTTTACGAGGTTTAACTTTTTTAATAGATTCTGCAATTGTTGCTGCATAATTTTCAAGAGGCTGGGCGGTGAGTGTAAAATTAATCATAACAGCCTTTACTGTATTATCTTCTTCAAATTTTTTCAAAAGATCGATATACATATTTACAATTATTTCATATCTGTTGCTCCCTATTATGTCAATAAAATTTGCCGGCGATCCTCCCAGGTATTTAATTGTATCAACCAGCATCATGGTATTGCTTGCGCCAACACTTACTATTCCAATATTGCCGCCCAAGTTTACATAAGAAAGTCTGTCTGATTTAACGGTATCTGCTTTCCTGTTCTTTTCAAGCCCGGCAAGCAACGGTTGCCGGAATATTGCATAATCATCTGTAATAACCTTGGAATCTCCCGCCCATATCTCACCTGTGTTTTCATTTATCAATACAGGATTAATTTCTACTGTATCTGCTTCGTATTGCTTAAATACATTGTAGAGTTTATATGCCAAATCTGATATTTGAACCAGAAGTTCTCCTTGATAGCCTGCATCCAAGGCTAAGTCAATGAGCTGATATTTGCATATTCCCTTTATAGGATCTATGTTTAACTTTGCCGGCTTTGATTCTGCGGCAACCTCTTCAATATGTATGCCGCCCTTTTTATTAATAATGATTACAGGTACTCCGATTACATCATCTATTGTTATACCTATATAGCTCTCGCAGGTTGCATTGATACATTCCTCTATTAAAAGGCTTTCAGAATGTTTAATCTTCTTAAATATTTCATCTGCGTTTTCTATTAAATCTTTTTCGTCATAGACCTTTTTAATTAAACCCGCCTTCCCTCTGCCGCCTTGGAGCACCTGAGCCTTTACTACAACAGGATAGCCTATTTTTTCGGCCGCCCTTCTTGCATCTTCAATTGTATTTGCAATACTGCTCCGGGGAACAGGGATGTTTGAATTTTTAAACAAGGTTTTCCCTTCATACTCATAAAGTCTCATAATTTCCTTCCTTTTTCTGTTGTTTAAAAAATTTTAGTTCTTGCTTTGAGAATCTCCTGCCATTATCGTCATCATAAGCATGTCATTAAGGTAATTAAAGGATTTCATGAATTCCATATCCTGTATCGTATAATATGCCTCTTTCCCCAACTTTATAATATTCGGATTATTGCAGTAGATTTTCTGCGCTAATTCCATTGTTTCTTTTTCCAGATTCTCTTGAGTTGATACCTTGTTAATCATACCGTACATCAATGCCTCCCCGGGCATAATATACTCTCCCGTAAACATCATTTCTAAAAGCTTCCTTTTATGAACCGCTCTGCTGACAGGAGCCATAATATTCATAGGCATCAGCCCTTTTTTGACTTCCGGCATCCCCAATTTTGCATCATCGGAGCAAACAACCAAGTCTGCAGACATAGCAAGACCAAATCCTCCCGCCAAAGCAAAACCATGAACTTGTGCGATAATTACCTTACCGGAACTGTTCATCATTTTAATTACATCAGGGAGACCTTTTACATACTCTCTTTTTTGTAAAATTGTCATAGATTCTGAACATATCACATTTAAATCCGCTCCTGAACAAAACCCTTTGCCTTCTCCTTTCAGGATTATTACATGAACATCTTTTCTTGCATCTAACATTCTGAGAGCGTCTAAGAGTTCTCCTAAAAGTTCTTCATTCATGGCGTTTCTTTTTTCAGGACGATTTAATATTATTTGCGAAATCATTTCTTCTTTGACTACAATTGTTTTATAACTCATATATAATTCCTCGCATTAAACATTATATCCGTGGATAGGCTTATAATTAAAATCAAATCCAAAGTGTCTCGGTCCAAAGGCGGCAATTGCCTTATCAGACAAAAACTCTTCTCTTGCCGGAACAAGTATTATACCAATCTCTTCTCCTTCAGAAAGATCGGTATTGGATAAAGGTTCGCCGTCTCTCCACCTTAAAAGTATTATCATATCAGGACTTGCAGCTATTGGTTTATCATTTTTCCACATAACATGATTCTCATTTTTAAACCATACTTTATAATTTTCTCCTTTAAGATCATCCATGCCTTCTATATTATAAGTTCCCCAATAGTATCCTGCTCTATTTTCAGTTTCTTTCTTTACTATTTTTCCTTTGCCTGCAAAATATCCTTTAGCCGCATCAGTCCCGGCTTTACAAGGATTTTCACCTTTTTCACGTGCTGTTCTTATAGTTCGTCCTACTTCAAGGCACTGGGACAGAGTGTAATATACTAAAGATTCCTTTATATCTTTTCCATCCATAAGGCAAGTTGCCTGAGCTGATTCTCCGTATGAAGCCTCGCTTATCATTTTGCCGATACGCTCCATAGCAGAACGGCTGAAAGCATACGTTGTAATATTAGTGTTTCCCCACGAATCCACAAAAGCTACGGGTAAAAAATTCTTTCCATTTATGCTGGGAAGCCCTTGACCCATTTCAGGAACAGCGCGTCCGGAACAATCACCGTCTATAACCGGAATCCCTTTATGATATGCAGCAGCCATGCAGCATGCCGAATTGGAGCCTCCAAGCTCTGCTACGAATAACCCCGTTACCTTTTTCCCTATGTATTTTTCTAAATTACTAACCGCATTTACAAGCATTTCCGTGGGTGAATATCGGCGATTTACAAATCCCTTTTTTTCCATTTCATTTAATACTTCCGGAGTTTTAGGCGCTATGCTTCCAGTAAAACAAACAGTACAAAAAATATCATCGTCCTGTATTTCCTTTGGATCCATGAGAGTCAGTTTATAACCCTTTTTCAGAGATTCTGTTAAAGCGTCACGCCCGCTGCTAATCCTTCCTCCGCCTCCGGTACCAAAAAAAGCACACCCCCTGAGAAAATCCTCTATATCCTCATGTGTTTTAAGTTCAAACTTATTCATCACTACTACCTCTCTTTAACATTCATTTTTTATTTTGAGCATAAATGACATCTGACACTATGGTTCCCCTCAAAGTTCAGCATCCTCGGATCGTCTTCCTTGCATACTTCCATAACGAAGGGACAGCGAGTATTGAAGCTGCAGCCTTTCGGTACATTCACAGGGCTTGGTATCTCTCCCTGAGAATGTATACGTTTTGGCTTATATTCTTCCTCTTCTTCACTTACCACCGGTATAGAAGATAATAGCATCTGTGTATAGGGATGCTTTGGATTTTGAAAAAAGCTCTCAGTGGGCGCAATTTCAGCAATCTTACCTAAGTACATTATAGCCACCCTGTCAGCAACATTTCTCATCAGACTTAAGTCGTGTGTTATAAATAAATAAGACAGATTCATCTCCTTCTGCAATCTTAGCAGCATGTTAATGATTTTTGCCTGAACCGATACATCCAATGCACTGGTGGGTTCATCTAAAACAATCATAGATGGTCTTGTAGCCAATGCCCGGGCTATTGCCACCATCTGTTTCTCGCCGCCGCCCAGCATTCCCGGATATGTATGCATATATTCATGTGGCAGTTCAACCATATCCATCAGTCTAGCTACTTCTTTAGGATAGTCCTTAGGAGGGCATATTTTATGTATTTTTAAGGGAAGCTCCAGTATTTTATATACCGTATGCTGGGGATTTAATGATGTGCCCGGATCTTGAAACACCATTTGTATTTCCTTTTTCATATTCAGAGGACGTTTCTCTATATCAACACCTATGTCTTTTTCTTTAAAGCTGATGAATCCCTCTGTTATACCGTACATACCAATTACCGTATAGGCTGTTGTACTTTTACCCGATCCGGACTCTCCAACCAATCCAAGAGTCTCTCCTCTACATAGAGTAAAATCAATTCCATCTATAGCTTTAACAAACTTATTCTCATTACCTTTTCCACCAATGGGAAAATATTTTTTCAGGCCATTTATCTTTAAGATATCTTCTTGCATTCACATTCTCCTTTCGCTCCGTCTGAAGTGTCAAATATGCAGACTATGCAGTCATATTTGAACACGTAAACGCGATATTTAATTTTATATTCTTTGGTTATAATCCTTGTCGTTTTAATATATATTAGACATTTGAGTCTAATTTTTGAATACTACCTCTAACCATACAAGAAGCAAGAAACCTGATGATCTTTTATCGGTTCAAATATGGGAGGTGTAGATTCATGACATACTGCCAATGCTTTTGGACACCGCGGAGCAAAACGGCATCCTTTTGGTGGATTGAGATAATTTGGGATACGGCCTGGTATACCTGTAGCTATGCCACCACCTGATAGCTTTGGAATGCAGCTCATTAATCCTTGTGTATAGGGATGTAACGCCTCTCTGAACAACTCATCTGAAGTTGTTGTCTCAACTATGCTTCCGGCATACATAACATATATTCTATCTGCAACCTCCCTGGCAACACCTAATGAATGGGTTATAAGTATAAGCGCACTGCCTTTCTCTTCTACTCTTTTCTTTAAGGTTTTAAGAACCTGATCCTGTATTGTCACATCAAGATTTGTCGTAGGCTCGTCAGCTATCACCAGATTCCTGGGTGTTGACAAAGACATAGCTATGCAAATACGCTGCCTCATCCCCCCGCTAAGCTGGAAGGGATAATTCTCCATAATGCGTTCCGGATCGGGAAGAGAAGTTTCTTTAAGAGCGTTTATTACTCTTTCATGCTGCACTTGCTTGCTGGAAGCTCCCTCTATCCCCGAATAATGAATAACCTCTTTCATTTGGGTACCAATAGTAAACACAGGATTTAATGAAGCTATAGGATCCTGGAAAATAACTGAAATCCCCTGACTCCGTAGATTCTTTTTTTCTTTGGAAGACATTTTAAATATGTTTTTTCCATTGAAAAAAATCTCACCGTTGTCTACCTTCGCCTGACGGGCTAAAATTTGTGCAATAGAATTTACAGTAGTGGTTTTGCCGCATCCGGATTCCCCTACAATACTAACCTTTTCACCACGGCGTACTTGCATATTAACACCATTAAGCACTTTTAAATAACCTTTAAATGTACGAAATGATACATATAAGCCTTTTACATCAACAACGTTTTCTGAATTATTATATTTTTCCATATTATTAATCCCCCTCATTAGACAGCATATCTTTAATGCCATCACCTGTAAGATTGAATCCTAAAACTATGATCATGATTACAAGTGCCGGAAAGATTGACAGCCACCACTGATCGGGTAAATAGTTTACACCGTTGGAAACCATTCCTCCCAATGATGGAATAGGTGCTTGTTCACCCATACCTACAAAGCTCAGTGTAGCTCCTGCCAGTATTGCACCGCCAATATCCAATGTCATTTTTGTAAAAACAGGTGCAAGACAGTTAGGCAATATTTCTTTCATCAATATATGCCATTTACTGGCTCCAAGTATCTCTGCTGATTTTACATAAACTTCATTTCTTGTTGATACCACCATGCCATATACCATACGTGTATACCATGGCCACCATGAAACGCATAATGCCAGCATAGCGTTGGTTAAATTAGGTTCCATGATAGATGATACACAAAGCACCAATATCAGTGCAGGCAAAGCTAAAAATACATCCGATATACGCATGATTACAGTTGATATAAATCTTCCCCTCCAATATCCTGCCATAAGCCCAAGTATTCCTCCAATAGGTACTACTACAATCAATACACCTATACCCATGGTTAAAGCACCCTTGAATGCATATATGACACGACTGAACACATCACGACCCAGAGTGTCTGTTCCCATTAAATGCTCAAAAGACGGGGGCTTGCTTGCATTGGCAAAATCTACAAACGCACCTGCGTGTTCGGGATAAGGAGCTATCCATTTGCGGCATAGTGTAACGATAATAACAGATACGACTATAATTAACCCCACTACCGATAGCTTATTCATAGAGAACTTATACCATAATCTTCTAACCTTTTCAGTGCGGTCTAATTTTGGCATAATGACATTTTCATTTTCAATTTGTCTGCTTATTCTGCTATTTCCATCCATGTCATTCACCTACCTTTGTATATCTTACACGGGGATCAAGAAAAGTTATTAATAAGTCTGTCAAAAAATTCATAACAACAAATACGACTCCCATTAAAAGTACTACCGCTGAAACAGAAAAGACATCTTTGTTTAACATAGCTTGAAGACAGTACCTGGATAACCCCGGATAGTTGAATATTTGCTCCACAATAAAAGCTCCACCAACCATAGCAGCAATATTCAGCGACATGACAGATACAGAAGAATTAAGAGATGGCTTAAGTAAATATTTAAACAATATTTTGTTTTCCGGTATGCCATAGGCATGTTCTGCCAAGGCATATGGCTTATCCATATTTTGTGTCATACTGGAGCGGATAATACGTGCTGCCTGGCTAATGCCGGCAAAAGACAATACCACAGCGGGCATTATGATATGCTTTAAACTATCTGCCACACCTTTGATATTACCCTCTAATAAATAGTCTATAGTATACATACCGGTTATTTTAGCCGGAGATAACATAAATTCACTAATTCGCCCCGATGAAGGTAAGATTGGTATAATATACGCAAATAAAAGCATTGCGAGCACTGCCCATAAAAATGCCGGTGAAACCACACCCAGATAAGAAAAAATTCTAATTGCGGCATCCTGCCACTTTCCTGAATATTTAGCTGAAAGTACACCTAACAATATTCCAAATATGACCATTATTACAGCTGATAAGACAACTAACTCCAACGTAGCCGGAAAATAACTTTTTATATCTTCCAAAACCGGTCTTTTGGAAATAATTGAAGTTCCGAAGTCGCCTTTTAAGGCGTTTGTGATCCAATAATAATATTGTTTATATAAAGGATCGTGAAGATGCATTTCTTCCCTCAATGCTTCTACAGTTGCCTCAGGTGTTCTGGCACCTAATGCAAGACGAGCAGTATCTCCTGGCATTACTCTCACGATAATAAATATTAAAATTGACAACCCCAATAAAACAAGCACGTACGAAAAGACTTGTTTGACTATTCTCAATAACATCACTAACCTTCTTTCTATAGATTTTACTAAATCATCCGAATCATCTGGCATCCCGGATGATTCGGATAAAGTGTTTTATATATCAATTAAGTCAATATTAGCCCGCAATCCTGAAATCTCGGAAATAATATTGATATCCCATTGCATAGAGGAAGGATTCTCCTTCAATACTTTTTTCAACAGCAGGCCATACTTCTATATAGTTAGAACGATATGCACATCTTGTAGCAGAATCAAAAAGCCAGATTGTAGGACATAGCTCAACAAGTTCTTTTCCAATTTCCTTGTATTTATCATTTCTTTCTTTCTGATCTACAATAACGAGTGCATCTGATATCATGGAATCTATCTTATTATCTTGAAGCCATTCCATCTGTTCCCATGATCCGCATGAACTGGAATGATATCTCGTTTTTAAAATACTTCCCGCGTCTAAATAAGCAGGTGCAAAACTTACAATTGACGCATTGGGAGTGGTCTCAGCTGTTTGTGCATCAGTCATCATAGTTGCAAAAGGCTTTCCCGTGATTTCCACATCAACACCAATCTCTGCCATGCTGGCTTGGATAAACAGTGCAAGTTTCTCCTGCTGCAATCCACCTTCCGAGCACCATGTAAATGATATAGCCATCTTACCTGCTGTCAATTGGTCGTAATATTTGGATTGTTTAAGCTCTTCTAGTGCCATTTCCATGCTAAAATTATATGGCATATCATCCTCAGTTAATGCGGCTGCCGCCATACCAGCTACTACAGGCCCGGTAGATTTTTTACCGCCGATGTAAATATTATTTATAATAGAATCACGATCTATGGCATAAGCCATTGCACGGCTCACATGTACATCATCTGTGGGTGCCTTTTTAGTGTTAAGCATTAAATTAACATTTACTCCGTTTAGTGAGCGTGTAACATCTACTCCATCCATAGCATCCATAGCATCGTATGCTTCAGGTGTTTGGGCATCATTAGTGATGTCCAACTCTCCACGGGATATCATAGTACGAACAGCAGTTCCATCAAGTCCTCCCAATATCTTGATACTTTCAGGAGCCTTCTCTTCCCAACCTGCCCAGTAGTCTGCATAACGTTCCATAACAAGATATTCTTCTGTCTTCATTTCTCTTACCTTATAAGGGCCTGAACCTGCATCGTTGACCAATAGCCATTCCTTTCCATAGTCGCCGTTCTCACCATAGGAGCCGACAGGATTTATATGAGCGCGAACGGTTTCTTCATCAAGAATATAAAGGCGGGTAAGTATGGATGTGAAAGTTCCTGATGGAACTTTTAAAATAAATTGTACCGTCTGATCGTCAATAACTTTGACCTCTTGTACCACATCAGTAAAAAGATACGCAAAACCTTCCCCTATATTCATTAAGCGATCCATACTGAATTTGACATCTGATGCCGTAAGCTTATTGCCGCTATGAAATATAACATCATCGCGTAAATGGAAAGTATACACGGTGCTGTCATCTGAAACATCCCAGTTTTCTGCCACATGGGTACTTATCGTTCCATCACTGTTAGGAAATATGAGAGTATCATACATGTTAAGTGCTGCCACTGAATCACTGCCCTTACTGCCTACAGCAGGGTCTATGAATAGTGGCCAATCCATACTCATAACTATAGAGCCTTTTTCTCTGCCGGCACCTGTTCCATCCGTGCCATTGTTAGATGAAGATGACGTTTCGCCGGTATTGCTGCAACCGACAGTACCTGCCAAAATAGTCACTAAAAGAAGAATTGCTATGGTAGTTTTAAAACTTTTTTTCATTATTTTCCTCCTTAAAAGTATTTAAATTTCTGTATCTTTAAATCTTACTAAAAAATAATCAATAACGAATGTTGTCAAAATATTTCTGCATGCATTGAAGCAGCGCTACCTATGCCAATCGTTTTCCATACTCCTGCAGCCAAACCCAGTATTCGCTTACATTTGGATTTTTCTCATTTCAGCTTCCTGGATTGACCGTTTCACAATAAAATTAAGCTTTAAAATTCAAACTGCAATATTACCACTTTTTCGAAGGAAAATTGGGTTTTCTCTTATTGTAAAAAGCATCTAAACCTTCTTTAGCATCTTCGCTTGTAAATGCCTTATAGCCAAGCATCGCTTCAGTTTCAAATGCCTGCTCCAATGGCATTTCTCTAAGCTTTATGACTGATTCCTTCGCAATTTGAACCGCGGTTGTACTCAAAGAAAGAAATTTATCAGCTATTTCCATTGCCTTGCACATGACCTGACTCGGTTCAACGACATAATTAAGCACTCCGTATTCAAGTGCCTTTTGGGCATCAATTTTATCACCGGTAAGAATCAGCTCCATAGCCTTTACATAAGGAATTTGTCTTGCTAATCTGGCTAAAGTTCCTCCTGCAGGTACAATTCCCAATGAAACTTCCGGTAATGCAAAGATTGAAGTACTCGAAGCGACTCTGATATCTGTTCCAAGCATAATTTCAAATCCTCCTCCCATGCACATTCCATTAATTGCACTGATTATGGGTTTATTCATTTTAATATGCTTCAAATGCGCTGCATCCCACTCATCAATATAATGTCCTTGATTCAAATATGGTATGGATTCCACTAGGTCCGCACCCACACAAAAGGATTTTTCACCTTCTCCCGTTAAAATGCAAACTGCAACTTCTGGATCAGATTGAGCCATTTGAAAAGCAGCCCCTAAATCTTCATACATTTGCAATGTCAAAGTATTCAGTTTTTCAGGTCTGTTAATTTTAATGACAGCAATTCCGCCTTGAACTTCATAGCTGATATTTGACATTACAAGACTCCTTTCTCTTTATATTTTTCAAGTTCTTTCTTCTCTATGCCTAAAAATTCCTTATATATTTTTTCATTATCCTGCCCTATTTCAGGAGCTCCTCCTGAAGTATCGCAGGGAGTGGCGCTGAGTTTAATCGGGTTTCCGAACAATTTGCCATGAGCTTTGCCATAATAATAGTCAATAAACATTTCTCTGAAGTTTAATTGCGGGTCTTCCAAAACCTGATCCATGGAATGAATTGCAGTCAGCGGTAATTTTTCTGCCAAAGCGTCTTGCAGCTCCTGACAGGTATAATGGGAAAACCATTCGTTTATTTTAGGCAAAACTCTTCTATTGTATGTTTCTTCGTTAAATCGCTTAGGCATTGTATCAATTTCAGGATCGTTAATAAGTTCCGGCTCTCCGAAAAATTCACAGGTTGTCTTCCAGAACCTGTCTGTGTATCCACCGAAGAATACATATCCGTCTTTAGCCTTAAATTTACCATAAGGTCTGCACAGTGGATGATCATTTCCTAGAGGCTGCTGAATCTGGCCGCCGACTGTATAATTGGAAACTGCATTTTCTGTAAGAGCAAGAGATGAATCTAACTGTGCCACATCAACAAACTGTCCCTCTCCTGTTTTCTGAGCATGAATGTATGCTGACAAAGTTCCAATTGTTGCAAAAAATGTTGCAGCTTCATCACCAATTATAGTTCCGATTCTTGTAGGTTCACCCGGCATGCCGTTTATTGACCAAAGTCCGCTTAGTGCTTGTCCGCTGTTATCATATGCCGGCCATTTAGAATATGGTCCCTTTTGGCCAAAACCAGAGATAGCTGTATAAACTAATTTTGGGTTGTATTGTTTAAGGTTTTCATAACCAACACCCAGCTTATCCATTATTCCTGCTCTGTAGTTTTCAAATACTATATCTGCTTTTATAACAAGGTTCCTGAATATTTCCTTGCCATCCTCTTCTTTAAGGTTTAGTGTTATAGCTTCTTTGTTTCGATTATATTGGGCAAAGAATGCACTCTGTTTTTTATCTTCATCAACTAAATACGGTTCAAAATCTCTGGTATAGTCCGGATCATTAGGATTTTCAATTTTTATTACTCTGGCACCTAAGTCGGATAAAATCATTGTTGCATATGGTCCTGCAACCACTCGTGTAAGATCTAATACTGTTACTCCTTCTAAAGGTCTCATTTTTTCTCCTATTCTTGTCACCAAGCCTCCGGCTGAGCCGAAGGCTTTTAAAATTGTATTTTTATTGGCACTATGTATAAATGAGGATAGAATCCAATTATACATATATAATTTTAAGAAATTTAATTGCTTGTTAGTTTTTTGCAGCTTTTTTTACTTTCTTTTCTTCCATATCAGCTAAGTAATACTTACCAGGTGTGTTGAAGTACTCTTCTTGTAATTTTACAACCTGCGGTACCAGCCAAATAACTGCAATCATATTTGGAATTATGAACAGTGCAACGAAAAAGTCTACTAATTGATACATAACTACAAGATCCATACCGAATGTAACAATGACCATAGTAACAATGGATAAAACTCTCCACGCAACAGCTGCCTTAGTAGTCTTAAATAAGAATTCAGCCTGTTTTTCATCGTAGAAAATAACTACAGTAATAGTTGTGAGCACAAATAGCAGTACACAGATTGCTATAAAATAATCTCCTGCCGCACCAAATACAGTATGGAATGCCGCCTGCCCTAATGCTCCGGAATCAATGCTGGGATCTTTCCAAACACCAGTCGTAAGAATTGCCAATGCAGTAGCTGTACATACAATAATTGTGTCAACAACCACTTCAAATACTCCCCATACGGCCTGTCTGATCGGGTGGTCGGCAGTAGATGTACAGTGCGCAACAGGGGCAGAACCAAAGCCTGCTTCATTGGAGTATACCCCACGAGCACCACCCCATCTAATAGCCAATGCAACTGTGGATCCTGCGAATCCACCAACCGCAGCATGTGGTGTGAATGCATATACGAAAATACTTGCAAGAGAAGGAATAATTTCATTTGCGTTGCGGAAAAGAATGATGATAACTCCCACCACATAAACAATTGCCATAACTGGAATGACTTTTTCCATTACTGCGGCAATTCGTTTGATTCCGCCAAAGATGATTAATCCTACAATTATTGCAACGATGATTCCAAATATTGTTTTATTTATTCCGAATATTGCAACCTGTGAAACTGCAGATAGTGTTTGAGCGGCGATTGAAGGCAAACCTGCAATCATTGTGAAAAATGCGCAGATAACAGCGATTACATAACCGGCTTTCTTGCCGCTGAATAATTCTTTAACATATGAGAACGAGCCTCCCGTCCATTCACCTTTTTCATTCTTAGTTCTGTACTTCATAGCAAGAGCTATTTCTACGTATTTAGTACAGCACCCGACGATTGCAATAATCCACATCCAGAAGATAGCACCAGGACCTCCTAAAGCTATAGCTACCGGAACACCCACGATATTGGAGGCTCCAATAGATGCCCCTAGGGCCGAACAAGCCGCTGCAAATGGAGAAACTCCGTCTTCGCTTTTGCTGAACATCTTGCCAAATGTCTGTGAACAGATATAACCAATTTTTGTAATCTGGGGGAATCCAAGACGAATGCTCATATATAAACCGCCGCCAATGATCAGAATCAAAATCGGAAGACCCCAAAACCAGTTAGCACATGCTATAAAAAAATTCATAATTCCTTGCATAATATTATTCCTTTCTTATTTTTTTTAATTTTTCTACAATTAAATTTAAATACAGTCTTATATGTCATTTACTTCTTTTTATAAACACAATCGCCGTTTATATAAGTTTCTTCTACAAAAACTCGATCAATATCTTCGCCGGCAACATTAAGAATGTCTTCACTCAAAATTACAAAACTACCTTTATAACCTTTCTTTAGCTGACCAAGTTTTTCAAAACCTGCTATCTCTGCACCTTCCTTGGTATACATTTCAATAGCGGTTTCGATATCTATGCAGTTATTTCTGCCGCAGTCTGTTCCATCGTATGCATATCTGGTTACTGCACATTTGATGTTAGGGAATGGATCTGATGGAACTGCCCAGGATGTTGCCGGTGCATCTGTTGATAATGCAACCTTAACTCCGGAGTCCAACATATGCTGAATCGGATAAATTCTTTCAATCCATTCAAGACCCAAGTTATTCATATAGCTTTCAATTTCTGAATACATGAAAATTGATTGGGTAACAAATGCGATTTTGCTGTCTGCAGCTTTTTTGACCGCTTCCTCTGAAGGATCTGTTACATGTTCGATTCTTATGTGAGGTAGTCCTTCAATCCAAGGTTTTTCTTGGTAAGTTCTTTTCATAATACGGTCTATGGTTCTCATTCCCATTGCGTGGAATGAGAGCTGACATTTGTTTTCTTTGCAAAAATCCATTGCACTGTCTATTTCTTCATCAGTACATACCGAAATTCCGTATTCATCTGTCGTACCTTTGTATGGCTGGTTCATCCATGCTGTACGTCCGCCAACGCTGCCATCCGCAATGATTTTGATACCATTCATATGTATCTGTTTGCTTCTGTCTGAACGTTCCTGATCCCACTTGAAGTCAGGATTCTTTCTGATTAAGTCCCAGATGTAAAACATACCAAGTTCCTGTTTGAAGCCTTTTTCAGCAGCTTCTATATAGTAATCATAGTAGTCAACAGAATCCAGGTTTCCCATGTCAGTAACAGCTACAATGCCCTGTGACAGCAATAATTCTCCCAATTCTACCAGTCCTTGCACTTGCTGCTCCCTGGACTTTTCAGGAAGAATTTCTCCTACCAAGTGACGGGCATTTTCACGAAGAATGCCCGTAGGCTCCCCATTTTCATCTCTGTCAATTTCTCCGCCGGATGGGTCCGGAGTTTCTTTAGTAATTCCTGCAAGCTCCAAAGCCTTGCTGTTAACAGACCTTACATGTGAGCATGAACGAAGCAGTTCAATCGGATGGTCAGTTGAAGCCTTATCAAGATCCCATCTGTTTGGTGCACGATGCTCTGCAAACTTTTCTTCATCATATCCCCATCCCTGAATCCATTCTCCAGGTTTTTTAGTCTTGGTTTCTTCCTTAATAGCTGCAATCAATTCTTCGATTGATCTGGCCACCGGAGGAAGGCAGGAAATTTTCTGCGCGCAATCGGCTAAAATGACCGGATGCATATGTGCGTCAACAAATCCGGGAATCACTCTCTTTCCCTGTAAATCAGTCTTTTCGCAATCAATTTCCGGCATATCTTTTTCCTTGCCAATCCAAATGATTATTCCATTTTCTACGATGAAACTCTCAGCATACGGCATATCTTTGTTTGATGTGAAAATTTTACTGTTTTTAAAAGCTTTACAACTCATATGTCTTCTTCCTTTTCTTATATTCTTTCTTTTAATGAATGCTCTGTTAATGCAGAAAGCCTTTCAATTCTCTCATTTACCATATCTCTGAAGCAGAACGGCAAATGATCCATGCCGCCCCTGTGCTGCAATACACACTCTTTGCATTTTCCGTGATACATGCAGGGCTCCTTGCAATTGCAATGATCTTGTCCGCTATCTTCTATTGATTGCAGAAATTCTTTAATTAAACGCCTGCCTTCTTTAACATTTCCATCCTTAAATGCTTCCATACATTCTCCCATCATTATGGGATTGGCATCAATTTTCACCTTATCACACATTTTGTACTCCTTTCTCTCCTGTATCCTAATGAACAGTTACTTCACCTGTATTCCCATCAACTTCCACAATTGAACCGTTTTCAATTGCAAGCAGTTCTTCTTTGCTGATTCCATCAACCATAGGGATTTCTACACTGTAGAATGTCTTAGCCATTACTCCGCCGCCTGCAGTAATAGTTTCAATGTTACAATTTACAATTGCAGCTGGTGCACAGCCAGTTCTTGCAAGTTCAAGAATAATTGCCGCACCTACTGTAGAACCTCTTCCCTCCGGATAAATAAAAACTTTTCCTTTAATGCTTTCTCCGTAAAGTTCATGCCACTTATCAATTATAATTCCCGTACCAGGATTGACTCCTCCGAAAAATCCGAAAGGTTTGGCTGATATAATAGCTTCGCCTTTAGCCTTTCCTTCTACGATACCCTTTCCTTGAAGTGTCTTCATATTGTTTCTCCTTATTTAAAAATTTCCAATTTTCCTGAAACAGCAGATTCTACACATTCTTCTACGCTGGCAAAAATCATTTCTGTACCACATTCAGCCGGTCCATAATATGAGCACTTACCGGAGTCTGTCATCATCGTCTGGAATCCCCAGTCCTTGACGGGTGAAATAATCATACAAGTTTCTGCACGAAATACTACGCCTGCTTTTTCAAGGTCATGCCTGATACCCATTTTTTCCGCCAGTCTTAATGCGTATGAATTTGCATAAATCCAGAAAGCGGTATTTGGATGCACCTTACGTCCATTTAATAATTTATGAACATTTACTATTTCATTTATAGTATAGTGGGGGCAACCTAAAGCAACAAAATCAACTCTTTCTGTTGTGTTGCTGCACATTGCCTTACGTGTAGCCTTGATATGCTCTTCTGTAACTTCTATTACTTCAACAGGCGTATTGCCGCCAAAAGCTTCTTCTGTTGAACCAGCTTCAGGAGTAACTCCTACGATATGCATTAATGCCACTGATCCGGCTGCTGCAGCTGCTCCGCAGAAGTTCTTTAAATCTTCGCTTGCAGGGCTGCCCTGCATACCTTCTACAACCCCGATTCTAGCTCCAAGCTTTTGTCCTAACAAATATCCTAATGCAGGATATTCCCAGTTAACAAGAGGTCTGTCTACGTGCAGTTTAATCAGTACCTCGCCTTTTCTGTTTGCATCCAGATGAAGCCCCGTTAAAGGAGTCCTCCCCACGATTCCGCAGAAAATATCAACTATGGCAGTTTGTCTGTTAGTTCTTGCTCCACAAGCAGTGTTTGCATATGCTACCGCTGAGGATTCCGACCAGGCAAGATGCTCTCCTTTACGGGGAGCAGTAAATCCGTAATATGGAGTGCATGTCCAGTTAGGGATAACTCCCATCTTCATAACAGCTGCCTCAAGCCTCATTTGCTGTTTAGCATAGTGTTCAGGAGTTTTGGCTCCCTTCCAGTCTTCTGCATCCATTCCATAGGGATCAATTGTTACAGGTACTATGAACTTACCTCCCATTTCAGCAATCTTTTCTGCAGTTTCAACTCCTGCATCAAAAGCACTCTTGTATGCATGAAGTACAAGGTGAACATTCTTAATCGGAATAAAGTGTTCTGCTCCATTGATATCTCCGATTTTAACCAGTGTTTCCATTGCCAGTTTAGCTGCTTCTCCTTGAGAACCGGCCAAAATTTCTTTTTCCTCCGGTGTTAAATACATATCACTATTTTCCTTTCCTTCAAAATAATGTTTAATTGTTAACCGTTAAATAGTTTTCATTTTTCATTATATTTTTTAAACAGCTCCTGTGCATATTCAAGACGAACCTTCTTTTCTACAACCATCTGTTTAACAATCTTTTCTAACACTTCACCTTTAGCGCCTGCTGTATTTGCTAAGTTACGGGCATGCAATGACATATGTCCTCTCTGAATTCCTTCTGTTGCAAGAGCCTTCATCGCCGTCATGTTGTTCGCAAGACCTGCTGAGGCGATAATTTGTGCCAGCTCTGCTGCTGTTTTAACGCCTAAAATTTTAACCGCAGCCTGAGCTGTTGGGTGAATCTTTGTAGCTCCGCCTACTAAACCTACTGCCATCGGCATTTCAATTGAACCAACCAAATCACCGTTTGAATCTTTTTCCCAGGAAGTGATGGATGTGTATCTTCCGCTTCTGCTTGCATAGGAGTGAGCTCCTGCTTCAATTGCTCTTGTATCATTGCCTGTAGCTGTTACAACAGGGATGATTCCATTCATTATTCCCTTGTTATGAGTGGCTGCTCTGTAAGGATCTGCTTCTGCAAATGAGTATGCATTTATCATCTTTTCAACAACTTCTTCGCCGCCGATTTCTTCTTTTCTCCAGGTTGCTCTTACTCTTACCAGTCTGTGGTCCGCGAGGTTTGAGAGAATTCTCAATTCGACGCTTCCGCCTGTAATTTCTTCAATATATGGTGCAACTGCCTCAGCCATTGTATTAACTGCGTTTGCTCCCATTGCATCTCCTGTGTCAACAAGCAGATGAACAATTACCATTGGTCCTACCTTCGTATCAAGTACTCTTGCTTCTACTTCCTTAACTCCTCCTCCAAGTTTTACAAGCACAGGGTCTTTTTCGTTACAGATTCTCATGATTTCATCTTTCTTTTCTAAAACCATACTTTTCGCCGCAAACGGCACTGCGACATTAAGAACCTGAATCTGTGCAATCATAACGTTTCCGGAAGTTGATGCAGTAAATCCGCCTGCCGACCTGGCCATCTTTGCCGCATTGGAACAAGCCGCAACTACGGATGGTTCTTCAACTACCATAGGAATTAAAACATCTTTACCGTTAATCATAAAGTTCATAGCAATGCCCATCGGGAGCGCATACTTCCCAATAACATTTTCAATCATGTGGTCTGCTTTGTCTTCATCCAGTGAATCAGCAGATGTAATAACTGCCTTTTCTTCCTCTGTCAAATTAGCGAATTCGGCAACTTCGTTTAATCTTTCTTCTACAGATAATTTAAAGAAACCTGAATAATTACTTGTTCTCATTTTTATATCTCCTCCCTTAAAATACAGTTATTATATAAACAACTTGTGTAAGAATCCAGTTTTCTGCCCAGAATACGTTCCACCATTTTTTCAATCTTGTAACACTTCTTTTCGTCTATGCCTGTTTCTACATTCATCTCATTCAGCATAGTAACAAAGTCACAGGTCTCAACAAGTCCTGTACGTTCTTGTTCAAAGTAATACTCTCCAACTCCTTTAACAGGGACGTTGTCTACAATGTTCGCAACCTGTCCGCCAATACCGCCCATTGAACAGTCAAAGGCTGTTATACCGGACTCCATTGCCGCATAATAAGAGGCGATCCCCATTCCTCTGATATCGTGTGCATGGAAAGAATGCATCTTGGTATCAGGGTATTTATTCATAATTTTTGAGAAGTACTCGTAAACAGCTTCTGGTGTTGCTATTCCATCCGGATCTGAATGTTCAATTTCATCAAATCCGATATCAAAGGACCTGTCTACAAAATCATAAGCAATTTCAATAGGTATTTTGCCTTGAATCGGACATCCAAAGATTGTCCCAATATTGGCAAAAACCTTTTTGATACCGATATTGTGTAAGAATTTAACGTTCTTTTCTGCTTCAGCAAAAAGCTCTTCATGAGTTCTGTTCATATTCTTTCTGGCATAGGCTTCGCTTGTTGCAAGTTGTCCGCAAAGAACACGGTCTATTTGAATTCCTGCCTCTAAAGCCTCGGCAACTCTTTCACATGCCCTGGTATTAAGAGCAAGAACTGTGTATTCTACACTATCATCGTGTGGTAGTGCCTTAAGTAATTCAAAAATGTCTTTAAACTGTGGAATATATTTAACATGGCTGAATGTGCCGATTTCAATTCTCTTGAAACCTGCATCAATTAGTTTGTTTGCAATCCACAATTTAGATTCTGTAGGTACAAATATTTCTTCATGTTGGAGTCCATCTCTGAGAGTAACATCCAAAATATCCACCTTTTTTGGCAAATTATTTTTCACTTCTTTTACCTCTCTACTGTTATCTAATCTTTATAAAAGAAAGAGCAATTTTCATGCCAATTATTTTATATTCAAAATTTACATTTAATAATTACTAAAACTTCAACAATTTCTAAAAATAAAAAACTACGTCTTTGCAGCCATAGTTTTCACTTCAAACATTTTGTGCCACTTATGGCACAGTATTCTTTAAATTCCTTTGTGCCAATTTTGGCGCTATTTTATTTTTGTGTCAAATTTGGCAAGCTTTCTGTAAAAAGTCCTCTTAGGTAGTCCTAACTGTTCCATCGCTTTGCATTTATTTCCATCATAATACTTTATCGTTTGTAAAATTACATTCTTTTCAAAGTTTTCTACTTCTTCTTTCAGTGTATCAAATTGCATTACATATTTTTTAGAGTCAGGTAGTTTTATTCTAACAGTTTTAATATTTTTAGCATTCATATTTTCAGGCAGATCATCTATCGTAATCAAATCACTATCACAAAGAACTACAGCACTCTCTATAGTATTTTGTAATTCTCTGACGTTTCCGGGCCAATTATATGCGAGAAAAGTTTGATAAACAGATCTATCTATTTTCAGATCGCGTTCATATTTTTCGCAATACTTTTCAAGAAAATAGTCTGTAAGAAGCAGTATGTCGTTTCCTCTTTCTCTCAAGGCAGGTATATGAATAGAAACAACATTTAATCTATAATATAAATCCTCTCTAAAGGTCCCTTCTTTTACCATTTGCTCTATCGGCTTGTTAGTAGCTGCAATAACTCTTACATCTATGGGAATGTTATTTTGACGACCAACCTTTTCGATTTCGCCTTCTTGCAAAACCCTTAAAAGCTTGGCTTGCATTTGATACGGCATGTCACCAATTTCATCCAAAAATAATGTTCCACCATCAGCTAACTGAAATTTCCCCATTTTGCCGCCTTTTGAAGCGCCGCTGAAGGATCCCTCTTCATAGCCAAACAACTCGCTTTCAATTAAAGTCTCCGGAATTGCAGAACAATTAACAGTTATAAATGGTTTGTTTTTACGTGCACAATTACTTTTAATTACATTTGCAATTATTTCTTTCCCTGTGCCGTTTTCACCTCTAAGCAAAACCATCATATCAGTATTTGCAACTCTTAATGCCTTATTTACACAATCTAAGTATATTTTGCTTTCCCCGATTATTTTGTTTTTTGCAAGGAATTTCTCAGCCTTGACCTGTTTTCCATATTCTTCAGCAACTGCAGAAATACGTTTTACCTCCTTATGTAATTCATTTACATCTGTTACGTCAGTAAATATGGAGTACGCTCCAACCATCTCATCTCCGTCCATCAGTGGATGAGTGTTAATATCTACATACGTACTGATACTTTTAATAAACTGATTATTTACATGCTGACTTTGTTTTGTTCTAAGTACATTGAGCAATGTGGCTTCAGGTTCAATTACACTCAAGTATCTGCCAAGAATCTTACTGATGTTTATATTCAATATGTGACCATATGCTTGATTTACATAAAAAATTCTACTGTCTCTATCTATTGCCACAAATCCGTTTTTCAATGTATCAAGAGCCTGTGTTAAAAGGTTTTCCCTTTGTTTATTTATAAGATATTTTAGTCGCTCAGTTTTAACAGCACCTATAAGATTGTGTTTTTCATCAACCACATTCACATATTCATGTATTACAGACCCGAGTTCTTCCAGGCTTATATCTCGTAAATATGTAGATTCCATTAATTCCATCTCAGATTCTTTGTCTTTTATATTTGGGTTCATTAAATCTTTTATAGTTAACATGTCTTAGCCTCGTTTTCATTATTTATTCAGCACTGTTTATAGTATATAAATCATAGCAACTTTTTTCAAGTAAAAATACAGTATCCCGCAAACACTTCTTTATTAAAAAACGCCAAGACTATGTTATCTTGGCGTTTGGTGCATCCTATAATTTATAGCCCGTATCCTTGTTCGAATTTATGCCGTAGGACGAAATTCCTCTCACACTCATGCTGCCCAATAATTCGTCTTCCGGTGTGCTGCATTTTAAATTGATTAACAATCCTTCCACTGCTTTTTCCTCTGACCGGTTTAACAAGCTTATCACTAGCTTATCTTCCATAGTTTTTTTAATGGCAACTATATCTATTGCTTTATCACTTGCATGATTACCCATCTGTAAAAAGTCCTCAACCTCAGTTGTTTTTTCCAAGATGAACGGAATCAGATAATATTTTTCTCTTCCATCCAATAGTTTTATAAACAAACAGCCCATAAATACATACTATTAAATTGCTGACGCTCATTGAAAACCAAATACCTGTCGGTCCAAAAGCAGTGTAATTCTTAAATATCAATATCATGGGCAGCCTGACAGCCCACAACCTTCCTATCTCCATGTACATGGAATATTTAGTATTTCCCGAGCCTTGAAATATTCCCTGAAACACACTGAACATTCCCATTAAGGGCATTGAAAAGGCAACGTACTTCATATAATTTATACTTTGAATTATAACTTCGGGCTCATCTTTAGACTGAATAAAAAAATTCACAATTGGCTTATTGAAAATAAATATTATCACACCGCCGACAACCCCGATAAGCAGGGCAATCTTTGAGCCTTTTATAAAGCTTTCCGTCGCTCTGTCAAGCTGTCCGGCTCCCAGGTTTTGACCTACAACTGCTGTCAGGGCTGCACCCACACCCATTGCAGGCTGCATTACCAGACTTGTGATTCTGTTTACCATACCAAATGCGGCCATTGTAGCAGTACCATAGGATATAATAAAACCATTAAGAAACATAAATCCGGTGGAAGCACCTGCTTGCCCAATCGATGCGGGTAAACCAACTCTTACAATTTCCTGTAATATATTTTTGTCAGCTTTAAATCCTCTGAAATCAGGTTTTAAATTATTGCCTTCTTTGAATACAATTATAAATCCTGATAATGTCAGCACAATCCTCGATATTACTGTAGCCCATGCCGCCCCTGCTATTCCCATATTGAACGTAAATATCAACACAGGATCCAATACAACATTTATTAATGCGGATATCGCGCTCAATATTGTTGGAGTTACAGTATTGCCCTGTGCATTCATCATGGAATTTATGTTGAAAAACAAAAACATAAATGGCAAATCCAAAAATGATATTCTCAAATAAGTGTTTGCTAAATCAGCAAAATATCCTTCACCGCCCATAAGTTTAATTATATATGGACTTAAAATAACACCCAGTAATGTAAATGCAATTGATAATATTAATGATGCTGCCATTAATTGAGAAGAGTATTTCCTTGCTTCTTTATATTTATCCGCCCCCAACAATTGAGAAAGAAGTGAGGTTCCTGCAACCGACAGTCCGATTCCTAAAGCAACGAAAAGAAAGTTTATCGGCCAAACAAAAGAAGTAGCTGCAAAATGAACAGAAGAAATCTTACTGACCCAAATTCCATCTACCAAGTTATATAATGTTTGTATTATACTGTTAATCATAATGGGAATAGATAAGGTCAACAATACCTTGTACATATCCCCCTTTTGTATTAATTCTGATTTATTCTGTGTCACAGACAGTCACCTTTCCAACGTCAAACAACGTGTTCTATAGTTATATATATGTTTCATTTTATCATTATACTAATAACTATAGCAATTTACAACTATAAAACCCCTCACTTCATTATCACCTTGCTTCTATATCCAAGATATAATCAATAAAATACAGTCCAATTTCCGCCATACGTTCATCATTTAGCTCAATTGCTTTTTCACTATACTTTATAGAATCAGGGTTAATATATTCAGGATAAAGTTCAGCAGCTTCAGCATAATCCGGTGCCGGTGTAAACTTTTTTTCAACAATTTCATTTGTATCAAGATCCATTTTAAAATGTACATCCGGACCGGGAATAGATAATACTATTTAAATTTAAACCAAAATGTTACACCATCTTCTTTATTTTCTGCACCATATGGAAATTTGTGCAATTCTAAAATTGTACGCACAATCGAAAGACCAATACCCGACCCCTTTGTGTTGCTCCGGTCCGCATTGCCTTTTTTGTAAGGGAGCCATATGTCATTGATAATGTCTTCGGGTATGTGACTGCCGTTGTTATATATTTCAAATGTATTGTCTTGTATCGATATCCTGATTACTCCACCGTCATCCATGTTATCAAGAGCGTTGACAAAAAAATTATCGATGACTCTCTCTATGAGAGCTTTGTCTGCCTTTATAACTGCCTCTCCGTCAATATAAGTCTTTATATGTTTTTCATCACATATATTTTTATACCGGTTGATTATCTTTACGCTTATATCATTTAAAGACACATCTTCAATATTAATTTCAAAAGAATCCGATGACAGCTTTGACATTTCCAGCATCTTTTTTATAATTTCATCCATGCGATTTACGTTGGACAATATGTGCCCGGTATAATGCGCTCTCTTTTCGGTATGAACATTGTCCTGTAAATTCTGTGCATATCCCGAAATAATGCTCAGCGGAGTTTTCAGGTCATGAGCAAGGGCGTCCGTCATTTCCTTGCGCTTTATGTCAAGCTCTTCCTGCTTCAGATAAATTTTGTGAGTTTGTCTTGAAAGAATGTATGCGACTGTAATAAACATTATCAGGCATGATGCCGAAACATATGCCATGGTTGAATTAACACGGTCCCACAAATTTATATCCATTCCTACAGTAGTCCAGAAGTCACTGTAAAAGCCCTGATCTGCTGCCTTAATTGTAAGCTGGTGGGGAACCACCATGTAGTAGCGATATGTCAGCATATGCACTCTTTCATCCGTATATGAAGTGCCCCTTATCAGATTGGGATAGCTTTTTAACTTTGATTCATCCGTCACCATTTGACGAAGTTCATACTGATTTTCGCTGCTTAAATTTTCATTGTAACCGTAAAGTACAGTGCCGCGCTCAATATACGGAAGCCCCTCCGTGTCCTTATAGCCTGATATAAAAACTTTACTGTACGAAACTGTTCCTACACCTCCGGATACATTTCCTTCTTCATCAAATGCATGAGCACGCATGGCATTTACATATATTTTATCAGGTATAATCATTTCACCGTCTATCCACCCGTCTACATGTAACGCATATCCGTAAATATCCATAACATTTTTTGCTTCAAGCTCGGTGCTTGCAAAATATATTATTTTTTTAACATCTTCTTCGCTGAACCATTCTCTTAGATTTATCATCCCGTATTCATCATATGATTTGTTTTGCTCTAATTCTTTCGTATAATTACATATCAAATAATCATTGGTATTATAAACAAGCTCAAAATCTTTTGTAAATACGGCCGTTTCGGCATCAAGATGCATGGGTACAAGAGATTTCCTTATAAATTCTTTTTTCACCTTTATAATGTCTTTTATATTGTTGCTGCTGTCCAAATTATCACTCAATATTTCTTCTAATCTATCACTGATGTGCGATGAATATGCTGACAGCTCCTTTCCGACAGCTTCTTTCTCCAGAGAAACAAGAAATACACAAAAGCCAATCATCAAAAATACATATGTAATTAGAAATGCACCAAATATACGAATATATATTGAACGCTTTGCTTTATTCCTTTTCATTATTCCCCTCCAGCTTATAGCCCTTTTTAAATATGGTCTTAATCTGAGACGAAGCCTCTCCCAATGCCTTGCGCAGTTTTTTTATGTGATTATCCACAACTCTGTCGTTTCCGTCAAAATCATATCCCCAGATTTGGATAATGAGACGGTCTCTGCTTACAACCTTACCTTTGTTATCCATAAGTATCTTTAAAATCGCAAATTCTATGGGAGCAAGTATTGCTTCCTCATCATTTACATAGACAGTGCAGCGATATGGATCTAATTTTATACATCCTGAATTCATTATTTCTTTTCGTACCATTCCTTTTGATCGCTTCAGCAGTGCCGTCACTTTGGCATACAGCTCCGCAAGTGAAAATGGTTTAGAGACATAATCGTCACAACCAAGCTGGTATCCATGAAGCCTGTCACTCTCTCCATGTCTTGCGGTAATGAATATAATAGGTACGTCACTTGTTTTTCTTAACTCCCTGCAAATTGTAAATCCGTCAACTCCCGGTAACATAACATCCAAAAGAATTAAGTCATATTCATTGTACATACAATTTATCTGACTCTCGTTTCCTGTTTCAGCAGTATGTATTTCAAATAAATCGTCACTTTTTTCTGTAAAGTAATCTGAAATTATTTCCTTTATTTCCGAATCATCCTCGACTAAAAGAAGTTTAAATACCATATTTGTCACCTCCAAGTACATGATACCATATAAATGTATCTTTTTTATATCCAAAATAAGAGTTTTATCAATTAAAAAGTACAATAATTCAATAAGGATATTGCCCGTCATTCAACGATTTCAGCGGGAGATTGTACTCTCACTGAAAAAATTAAGATGTTTCCTCCTCTTATAGAGGCAGGAGACATCTTAATTTAGTTATAGACTTGATCTAAAGCTTTAATACTTCATAATAGCCACCATAAATATTCAATTAAAAGTAAATACTTATTCAACATTAATAATATCATTATATCTTTGTATTATTTTCTCCCAATCAGAACTTTGCTTGTCACAAGTGCTAAGTATCTCTTTAATCTTTCCGTTAATTCTTTCATCGATTATTTTATTTCTGTGTAAATTAATATCCAATGCAACCAGCAGTATTTTAACCATATCTAATTCACTAACCTTAATTAAGGTTATGTCTGACGGAAAAAATTTTGTCAACATATTAAAAACTGCATTACAATCTTCTTTTGAATAGGTCAGGTCATATAATATTTTAAAATTTTCAGCATATTCTTTATTTTCAACAGTTCTATAAAAATTTGTTCTGATGGGTGTTCCAATAAACAGAGTATTACCCCCTACATCCGTTAATGTAAATCTTCTGTCGTTAGCTAAATCTCTTGGCTTTGAAATTCTTGGTATTCCATTGCGTGGTATTTTCCCTGTGTTTTTCTTGTAGTTAGTAACAAATGTTTCATATATACCATCTACATCCTCAACTCTGATAAAGCACATATTAGGGTTTTCTGACGGTTTTGTTTTTTTACTGCCGTAAAAATGAATTTCTAATGTACCATACTGCAATACTGCATATGGATTTGGAGAAGTAAATATTTCAATTGTATTGAATCCTAAATTTTCAAAAAATGCAACCTGTTCTTTTATTGATTGACATGGAAAAATAGGTATGATTTTATCCATAAAGCTTTATCCTCCTGACTTTTATTAACTCTTCTTTTTTTACTTTACAACCTTATTATACAACATTTGTGCAATTGATAATGTTTGTATTTTTTTATCATCATATTGTGCTATAATCAATATGTAACCTTATCATTTACTTTAATTTTAATACGTGGATGTGATTATATGCTCAAACCTATTGACATTGCAAGAAAATTAAATATCAGTACCAGCACCCTCAGGCATTATGAGTCATGGGGTATTATACCAAGTGTACCTCGTTCTCCTAATGGATACAGAGAATACACCGAAGAACATGTTGCCTATTTTGAATGTATCAGAGCAATGCTGCCCGGATTCGGAATGGATTTAGTAAAAGAAATCATGTTAAAAATTCAATCAAAAGATATGATGTCAGCCATATTACTTATTAATAAAGCACAGTTCAGTATTTACAATGAAAGAATGATTACTGAACAAACTATTGAATTATTAGAATCTGATGAATTTGATTCTATAAAATTAACAGAAAGCAAAGAATGGTTAAATATTGGGGAGGTCTCATCTATAACAAATGTTCCTACGACAGCAATTCGCCACTGGGAGAGGATAGGCCTGATTTCTCCTGATCGAGATTCTAAAAATGGATATAGGAGATTTAATCCATCTCATTTACGACAAATTCTTTTTATTCGGTCATTAAAGAAAACCATTTATTTACTCGACGGAATACGTAATCTGATAAATGAATTAGAAAATAATAATATTGAAATTGTCAGAGAAGCTGCTAAAAATTCATTAAAATATTTCGACCAGGTAGGCAAGGACCAGATTCGCGGAATACACTCATTTTATAATTTATGCAAAAAACTTGAATTATCAAATTGAAATACATAATATAAAAGTTAAGCGGCTGACACCAAATTAAAATTTAGTGTCAGCTGCTTATACTTTAGGTAAAAATGAAAACCTCCGCCTAATCCAACTCTATGCTCCAGTCTCCAAAAAGCACCGATGTTGGATATTCAAAATATATTGAAAATCTTTTGCCCACATCGTCTGCACTTGTTATCAGTTCTGTATAGCCGGTATCCTCATTTGGACCCATACTATAACCTGAAATTCCGCTCACACTCACACCGTCCAACAGTTCATCCTCCGGTGAGATGCATTTCAGATTGATTATCAATTCATTTCCCTCACGCCTTATGTCAGCTACATTTATCTCAAAATTTCCTAAGTGTAATGTTTTGTCAATACTTTGCGTCTCCCCATCCTGAGGTTTAGTAATCTTCAGTTTTTCTGTTTTTACATCAGGATATTTTATATTTACGTATGGCAATACAAGCTTCAATCCTTCCTTATCCACTGTATCAAAATATATATCTGACATCGAGCTGCTGTATGACGACGGTAATGCCGGATATATTTTATTACCCGCGGTGTCTGTCAGGTACATGCTTATCTCTGCACCGGGTGCTGAAAACCATGGACTTTGCAGCAAGCCTTTACCAAGTGGATATCCCGCTAATATTTTATCCTCTGACCGATTCAACAAGCTTATCATCAGCTTATCTCCCATAGGTTTTTTTATGGCAACTATATCTATCCCCTTGTCACTTGCATGATTGCCCATTTGTAAAAAGTCTTCGATCTCAGTTGTTTTTTTCAAAGTAAACGGAATCTCTAAATCCCCAAGCAACAGAGAATACTTTTCTGCCTCAGCTTCCACTTCGAAATAATAATCTCCCTGCCACATCTTTGAGCCACCGCCTATGCTCCAATTTCCCGTGTGCATAATATTTCCGCCTTCGTCCCTTAACATCAACTCATAACGTCCATAGGTTGAATGATTACTCTGAATCGAAATATTGAAATGCTTACCCAGCTTAGAAGCCGCTGTTATTTTTACAAACATGTCGCCATCTTCATACAATACCGGCTCCTGAAGCGCCAAAACACTTCCTTCTTCCTTGTCTATCAAGACATTGTATCCGGGAACATATTGCAATGCACGTTTAATAGCTGCATCAACTTTATCAGGTCCTATTATAATTACTGAACTTATTATTATAATTAACGAAGCTGCAACAGCTGTGAATATTTTTAACCGTCTGCTCTTTTTTGAGCTCTGCTGAATTTGGGCTTTTTTAAATCCTAACTCTATGCTTTCATCCAATCCGTCAGGGATAGGAATACTGTTCAACATACCATCAAGCTTATTTGTCATACTAATCCCTCCTCTATCTTCAGCTTTTCCAATGCCCTGTAATACCTGCTTTTAACTGTGCTTACCGAAATTTTCAGATCATCGGAAATCATTTCAAATGTATATTTAAAGTAAACCTTGAGAACAATAACATTCTTTTCATCCATGGACAGAGTTTTTAGATTATCCATGAAAATATTTATACTTTCTTTATCCTCGGCTTGCATTATACCAGCATTTGATAAGTCTTCTAATGAAATTAATTTGTTTTTCCTGAGTAAATCCTTTGATTTATTTGCCGCAATTTTTAATATCCATGATTTAAATTTTTCTTTATCTCTGATTTTATCTTTTGAAATGTATGCCTGATATGCACTTTCCTGCACAATATCTAAAGCATCAGCCTCGTTATTCACATAAGTATAAGCTATCCTGTAAATATCATTTTTATATTGTTTAAATAACAATTCAAACTCTTTTTCATTTATTTTAATTTTGGTGCACCTCCTGCCTAAGAAGACCTTCTATACATAAGACGAAATAAAAACAAAAATAGTCTCATTATAAAAAAATTATTTATATTACTAAATATCATTGGCATTTTCACATCAACATTTATGAACAAAAATCAAAATGAAGCTTCATGCTATGAAAAATATAACACAAAACTTCAAAGATGATAATATAATTTCAATAATTGACCCCCGATATGTTCAATGAACATATCGGGGGTCAAATTTATAGAACACTATCTCAGGATAAATACATTTAATTGTTTTCAGTTCTTTTTTTATGAACAACATCTAAAACAATCGAACATATGAGAGACGGTAAACTTGCGGAGAATAAAAGCAAGCCCATTACAAATCTTCCTAATGCCTCAAAGCCCTCAGTAGGGGCACTGTACGCAGTAATGAAATTATATAGCATAAACGGAAACATTATAATTACAGGAATATATTTAACATATCTTTTCTTCTTAAATATGTAATTTAAAATAAATGTCACCAAAATTGAAACTATCACTACAATACTTAAAACAACACCTATTTCCATAAAAATACCTCCTTATGTCAAAGCCGCTCCTGCTTCCTCAAGCTCCTTAATAATTATCTTTTTCATTTTCATCATCGCTTGTATTTGAGCATCCGTCTTAACCAGATCTACCATGTTATAAGGCACTATCTGCCAGAAAAGACCGAATTTATCCTTAGCCCATCCACATTGCTCCGCCTCTTTGACATGTGACAACTTATCCCAGAAGTAATCAATCTCATCCTGTCCTTCACATTCTATTGTCATTGATATAGCTTCATTGAAATGAAAGTACGGACCGCCGTCCAGTGCAAGATACCTTTGTCCGTTTAGTATAAATTCAGCAGTAATTATCTTACCGGACATACCTTTAAAATGCTCATCAAGATTTTCATCAGGATATTTTACAATATTCTGTATTTCAGAATCGGGAAATACATTCACATAATAATTTATTGCTTCTTCGCAATTATTATCACCAAACCATAATGATGGTACTATATTTTTCATTTTTTCTCCTTTTCAATGCATCAACCTGCATATACATTTGTAATTATTATACCAAAGCAATTACAATTCAAACAAATTTCGAGGATAAATTTATTGATTTGATTATGACGAATTGTAAAATCCTTATGAAAGTTCCATTAAGATAACATCTGTTTTCGTTTATGACTTTGTTAAAGCATTCCTATTTATAATCATTATAAGCAGGTTAAAAAATTAAAAACGCCAAGATAATATTATCTTAGCGTTTAGTGAAGCTTCCGGAGTATCTATATTATTAATCATCAAATTCACATCTATGCTTGTCAAAAAAATCATACGCGTATCTGACACTTTCAAGCTCTATCCATTTCACAACATTCAAATCTCTTAAATCAAGATTATAGATTTTTGCATTTAATGTACCAAGCATAAACGGTGAGTGTGTAGAAATAATAAACTGACATTTTAATAATCTGGCCATTTGATTTATTTTTTCTGCTAATATCACCTGATTAGCATGAGACAAAGAAACTTCCGGTTCATCGAGCAGATATAATGCATCCGTCTCCAGATAATCGTCCAATATCTGCAATGTCGTTTCTCCGTTAGAATATTTTTCTTGAGCAAATTTCATATATTCCATCTGCTTCCACATTTCCTTTGAAGAACGCATTGATTCAACCTCACTCTTAGACATTCCTCTTTTCGCATGTTCATAGATATATCCTTCTGCGAGCACTTTTTCTTGCTGTATTTTCTTAATTTCATATAGAATATCTTCACTTTTAACATACTTGCTTTTTTCGGGTATACTTGTAAAATATCTGCCTAATTCATCTTCTCCCAGCTCATAGCTGCATTCATTCACAAAATTAGAAAAATATGCTATATTGCCATATTTATTGCAAGAAGCATATTCTCTTCCTTCTAATTTAAGTTTATTTGCAATGATATTTAACAAGGTTGATTTCCCAGACGCGTTGTTGCCATATAACACGGTAATAGGCTGAAACAAGAATAACTTTTCCGTTTTCTCGGCAAACACATGATAAGGATATATATTGGGATTATTCACTTTCTTCTGAGATAATAGAAAATTGCTCAAATAAATAATACCATTCACCTTCTTAATTAATTTTTTTCAGCTCTCATTTCTAAAAGCTTATTTTTCAATTCTTTTTCGATTCTGTTCAATTCTATTTCTGCTTCTTTCCTCTTCTGACGTCCTTCCGTCTGAATACGCATAACTTCATCGAGCGTTGAAATCAATGACTCATTGGTAATACGAAGTGTTTCAATATCCACAATTCCCCGCTCTGATTCTTTGGCCGTATCTATCGTTGCCGTTTTAAGTATTTCTGCATTTTTTCTCAGCAACTCATTAGTCATATCCGTCACTTCCCTCTGAGCCTTTGCAGCCTGACCTGAATGCGTAACTCCCAGAGCTAAAACCATCTGACCTTTCCAGAGAGGAATTGTGTTGACAATTGTGGATTGTATTTTCTCAGCCATGATAGTATCATTTCCCTGAACCAGACGGATCTGTGGTGCCATTTGAATTGATATCATTCTGGTCAGCTCCAAATCATGAATTTTTTTCTCAAAACGGTTGCATATAGCAATCAAATCGTTAACTGCCTGCGCATCCTCCGGCAGACCGCTGGCAGCTGATTTTTCCATCAGTACAGGCAATTCTTCCTTCTGAACTTTTTCCAGCTTCTTTTTACCGGCGAGTATATACATAGAAAGCTCTTTAAAATATGTTTTATTAAGTTCATACATTTTATCAAGCATCGCTATATCTTTCAAAAGCTGCATCTGATTTGCTTCCAAAGACTCGCAGATTCTATTTATATTTACTTCTGCCTTATCATATTTAGCCTTCATTGCTGTAAGTTTATTTGATGATTTTTTGAAGAAACCCAGAAATCCTTTTTCTTCTTCATCTACATCAAAACTTTTTAATTCCGTTACAACTCCTGAAAGCATTTCGCCTATTTCACCCAAATCTTTGGTTTTCACATTGTTTAGTGCAGACTCTGAAAAATCTGCTATTTTTTTCTGAGCTCCCACACCGTATTGAAGAATCTGATTGGATTTTGTTAAATCAATTTGATTTACAAAATCATCAATCATCTTTTTTTCCTCCGGTGTCAGTATGCTTTCATCAAATACCGGCTTTTCAATCTGATTGCTGTCCTTTTTTGCTGTTTCGCCGTATACTTCCCCTTTAACCGATGCCTCGTCACTAAAAGGTTCAAGGATTAATTCAGGTACTTCATTATTCATTGTTTTCTTCCCCTATAGTTTATTTTATATTCTTTTGGGCTAATCCTTCCTGCGCAAGCATAGTCTCCAATACAGATATATCAGCAGATATATCCATTGCTGCATCTTGGAACAGATCATCCAGCAAATTCTCAAATGCAAGATTAATAGTATCCATGGTATCTTCTATCTCTTTCTTGGCAGTTGATATATTTTCGCCTCTTACAGAATGGTAATCAAACTCTCTGTACGCATCCAGTAATTTTAACGTTGTCGGCAAAAAATACTCCGTAAATTTCTTTATTTCAGGAAATTTTTCAGGATGAGACTCAACATAATCAAAAATTTTTCCGGTTACTGATTCAAGTCTGTCTAATTTACGGGAGATTTCTTCTCCCGGTATTTCGGTATTTGCATTTCTGATTTTCTGAACATATTGCCGTCCTTCATTAATCGCTTTTCTGATTTCCGGCTCCAATGTATCCTTCTTGTTAGATTTATCTTTCTGCTCCTGTTTCTGTCGCAATATCTCTTCTTTATTTTTTTCCTTTTCTTCCATTTGCCTCATTCTCATATTTTCCTGCAATCTGAGATACTGTTCATAGCTTTCGTTATTTAACATAAAACAGGTCTTTTTTTCGTCAATATGCCCTTCAGGGAACATTCCGATATCAATCATTTTCTGTAAGTCTTTTGCTATATACTTGCTGCTTCGTCCCGTAACGGAAGAAAAGTCCTTAATCATGAAGTAATTGCGGTCATGCATCTGTGCTATATATTTTTGGAACCTTTTTAATCTCTTTCGTATCCTGCCTCCATTCAATAATAAAACTGAGCTTGCCGCAAAGCAGGGCAGCAGTATAAATGTTATGATATTATACATAATGCCAATTCCAAGCTTATACCCTATTATGGCTAATACAATTGATGCAATCAAAAATAAACTGCTTCCGATTGAACCAAATACAGTAAGTAACACGCCTGAAACCTTTCCGACCGGTACAGCAATTTTATCTGACTTAGGAACCGATTTATTTTTTTGATACCTTCGTTGGTCGTTATTAAAATTCCATGTCTGTGAGAATCTGTCATGACCATACTGATAATCATTATCCTTCCACGACTGATTATTCCATGTCTGATGATTGGCATGATTTCCTGCAATTGCCCTTCTGACCTCATCAAGTGCACCATTAACAACATTCCTGACATCATGATTCAGTCTATTAAAATTCATATTGTTCACCGCATCCTGAACAATATTACGAATTTCCTCACCTAAATTTAAACCTCCACGGTTATTCATGCTAGCCTCCAAGCTTTTACCTTCGAATAAGGCCTTATTCTCCTAAAATCCACTTATTTCATTGTATAAATTATATCATATCCGATTTTTGAAATCAATATTATTGAAACAGTACTTTTATTTGATTATATCATCAATTCCATCAAACTGCATTTTTTTGAAAAATTTATTATTAAAAGTATTATAAAATAAAAAACAAGCAAATCTATCAGCTTAATTGCAAGCTATAGATTTGCTCATATTTTTCCGGCTTCATTAATTGCCTCTTTGCAGTTATTGTCACCAAAACATAATTAAAAAATTCCCTTAAGCTATATTTTTTATGCCTTTGTCAAAACATTCCTGTTTCTGAATCCCCAAAGTCCAATCACAGTCAGTACGGAAGAAAGGCAAAGGAGCAAAAATAGCGGAATCAGCGGCAGGGTTGTAATATCAATAGTATAGTGAGTATATGCAAAAGGAGATATCTGCATCAGCGACCAGTCAATAATCTGCCCTTCCCATGCCAGTTCCAGCATAACAGATGACAGCCAGATTACCCAGCCAAGCACCATTATTTTAGGACACAAGCCATATAACAGCGCCGTTATACCCAGAAATATAAGTACAGGAGGAAGTTTTGAAACGCTCATAGCCAAAACAGACCAAAATCCACTGCTTACATCTCCAGCCGCAATTCCATAAAACAAGCCTCCCACGATACCCATAACCAGCAGCAATGCTGCAGAGCATAAAGCTGCCATAATCAAATGACTGCTCATCCAGCGAATTCGGCTGACAGGCTTATCCAAGAGCATTTCTACCCTTCCTTCAGTTTCTTCTTTTTTAAGGCGTGACACAGAGGTCATAGCATAGGCAGCCACAAAAAGCGACATCAGATAAATGCTGACACTAATAAATACATAACCTAACCCCACCTCCTCCGACCAGCTTGTACCTCCTAAGCTTGACAGCCAATTACTCATTCCGCCACCAATAGATAAGGCAGGTGAAATGGCTGCAAACACGGAAATATACAGCACTATTCCCACCATCCAGCCCATAAAGCTTTTCTGGTGTAATCTCCACGCTAAAGCCAGAGGACCGGAAAAGCGGGGACCTGCCTCCGGCAATCCCGGTTTGGCTAAAAGAATGCCGGCTCCCAGGTCTCTGTGAGCAGATAGCTTATAGGCGAAAATAGTGGGTACAGACGCTAAAACAGCACAATACAGCAAACCCCGGCTATAGTTGCCTGCAAATGGAGCGGTCACTCGCTGCCATGCCATTGGAGTTATCCATCTCAATAAGGTGTAGCCTCCTCTGAAGTTATTCAGAATTGCCATGACTAATCCTATACCAAGTGCTGCAATACCAATACCTCTGGCGGTCGAACCGGTTTCCCGAAGCTGAGCGCCTAAAGCTCCTACTCCGGCAAAAAAACACCCAATAGCAGACAGAGTTGCTCCGAAAATAAAAGAACCCGGCATATCACCCCCAAGAGCAATGATACTTAAAGCAATTAGTATTCCTGCTATTAAATTTCCAATAGTTGCAATAATGAGTGCAGCAGTCAGACTGGCATGGCGTCCTGCCGGGTAAGCTCTGATCATCTCACTGCGTCCCGTTTCTTCATCTGCACGTGTGTTTCTGATAACTATGAGCAGGCTGCCAATTCCTAATGCCAGTGACAGCTGTGAAACACCCCTCCATACAATAGCTCCGGAAATATCAACAGACATGACCGGACCAAGAAGAGCAGAAATCAACGGATCTTTATTGAATTCACTCAGAACATCTCCAAGGTTCTGTCCGCCCATAGCCGTAAAGGTTACAGCGGTTACAAAGACTAACATCACGGAAAAGATTATCCAGACAGTCAATAAGAATCGATCCCGATGTAAAAACAATTTAATAAGAGTTCCGGTACCTGCAAAGTCATTGGATTTCATAATTATACTCCTCCTTTTTCATCAGTACTATCACCATAATGACGCATAAAGAGCTCTTCCAGGCTGGGAGGTTCAACCGTCAAGGATTTAATTCCTAAAGGCAGCAACTTCTCCATTATTTTCGTCATTGCATCTGAATCCACAGAAAAGCGATACTTCAATCCATCTCTTGATACATCGTGAATTCCATGCAGGTTTTCTATTCCGACAGCAGTCTTTCCTGTTTCTACATTAATCATTGTGCGGGTAAGGTGACGTAAATTCTCTAAAGTACCTGATTCCACGATTTGTCCTTGCCGGATAATACTTACCCTGTCACAAAGGGTTTCCACTTCTGACAGGATGTGACTTGACAGGAGTATAGTTTTTCCGGCTTTTTTTACTTCCGCCACACATTCCTGAAAGATTATCTCCATTAACGGATCAAGCCCTGACGTAGGTTCATCCAGAAGATACAATTCCGCATCACAGGAAAAAGCCGCTACCAGTGCCACCTTTTGGCGGTTTCCTTTAGAATAAGTTCTGCTCTTCTTTGTTGTATCCAATTGGAAGCGCTCTATAAGCTGATTCCTTTTAGAAATATTCAGACCTCCGTGAAACCGACCAAGAAAGTCAATGACTTCTCCTCCTGACAGATCCGGCCACAGGGTGACATCACCGGGAACATAGACTAATCTGCGATGCAGCTCCACAGCATCATCCCACGGATCTTTGGCAAACAATGTTATTTCTCCGGATGTCTTTCGTAAAATTCCTAACAGGATACGGATTGTCGTAGATTTTCCGGCACCGTTCGGACCAATAAAGCCGTGTACTTCCCCTTTTTTCACTTCGAGATTAATTCCTTTCAAAGCCTGAGTTTTTCCAAATGATTTAGTCAAATTTTGAATATGAATTATATTCATATACATTCTCCTTCTATTTTAGATGTTTTATATTGTTATAATATATATCTCTAAAACTATAATATACGAGTATAGAAAATTTGTCAATGAGTTTTATATAATTTATATTGACCTATTATAAAACTTTTAGTATGATTAAATTGAGGTGAAAACAAATGAATGGATATGAACGTAGATCGGAACTGAAAAAAGATAAAATACGCGTTGCAGCTTTAGAGCTTTTCAGTATATACGGTACAGATAAAACCAGCGTTAATGAAATTGCTCAAAGAGCAGGAGTTGCACCTGCCAGTATTTATAATTATTTTGGAAGCAAGGAAGGTCTTATAAAGGAAACCGTCTTAAATCTTCTTGAAAGCAGTTGGAAGGAAAGAAAGGAACTGTGGGAAACGGATCTGCCTTTTCCCGAATTACTAAAGCGTACTTTATCAATGAAAGATAATTTCATTGATCAGACTAATCCGGAGCTTTTAAACATATTTGGTACTGATGCTGAGATTAAAAAGCTGATAGATAACTTTCATAAAACCAGATACCCTCATATTGTAGGCTTATTTCTTGAAAAAGGGCGCAAAGAAGGATATATACGAAGAGAACTTTCCATTGAAGCTGCCATGCTTTATCTGAAAATGTATCAGAATCTGGCTAAAGAGCATGAAATATTAAAAAGCGGAAATAAGGATTTACTGAAAGAAGTATTTGACTTAATGATATATGGACTGATAGGAAAGCCTATAGATGATGAGTCATTTAAAAATGAAAACCTGCCTTAAAACAGGCAGGTTAATAATCTCATCTTCATTGTTGTATATCTCTTTTTCTGAATCCCGTAAATCCTATCGTGTATAAAGCAAGTGCTACGATTGTCAGTATAATGAAAGTCAAAGCAGTTTGAGGCCTTGTAGGATATACATGCCCGAAGGGAGATAACAAAAATGCTGTTTCCGGCAGTATTCCCATCTCCCAAAATAGCTGCAAGCCGATAAACAATGCGAAAACCGACCAGCTGATGGCTGTGGAGAACCTTGGAATCAAGCCGATAAGAAGTACCACAATACCACCTGTGACCCATATAGCAGGAAGCTTATAAAGTGCTGCTGACAAAGCTGCCCAGTCACCGGTCGAAAAACCTCCCGACATAGCTTTACCCAGTATAACACCTATACCAATGACAAAAGCAATAAGTACAGTACCCGCTACCGAAAATACTGCATGAGACCCCATAAGACTATTGCGTGTTGTCGTTGCAGACAGCAATGCATCAACGTACTGCTCTGATTCTTCGGCGCGTACACGCAGCGCAGCTATGATTCCGTAGGCTGCTGCAAACAAGCTCATCACAAAGATCATCAGTGCCAGAAAAGCATCCTCAGGCTCTCCGAAAAGGCTCATCCATGAAGCAAGTGCAGGAACATTCTCCAGCATTTCAGCAACCAACGCATCAACACTTCCGATACCCAAAGCAAATATGAACAAAACAACTGTCCAGCTGATAAATGCTCCTCTGTGCATGCGCAAGGACAATGCCCAGGTATTACGCAGATAAGCAGGTGCATCTGCTTTGCCTGCTCTATGAGGAATAATTCCGTCACCGATATCACGAACCGACGACAGCTTCAACGCTGCAGCAAATACAGATACTACTGCAAGCAGTGCTGCGAACAGAATACCAAGGCTATTGCTGTCAAAGGGACGCAGAATAAAGAACCACCTAAATGGTGTAATGTAGCTTGAGATATTGATGTTGGTCGTTAAATTATTGAAGAAAGATATAACATAGAAGACGCCAAATACCGCCATTGCTATAGAGCTGGCCCCTCTGCGTGAAGGCGTGAGCTGACTTGTCACCGCTGCTATAGCTGTAAAAAGGCTGCTGCCGACAGCTATAAGAAGTCCCATCCCTAAGGAACCTGTAAAATCCATACCAAAAGCTGCCATTGTAAGTGTAAGCAAAATTCCCATGAGGAAGTTTACGCATAGGCAGATAATCGAAGCCGCCGCAAGCTGAGCCTGTCTGCCGATTACGCAGGAGCACAGTACATCTGTGCGTCCGTTTTCTTCCTCACCCCGTGTTGTCTTAGTCATGGTGAGTATATTGAAAATGGCGGCTATTATTAAGGATACCGTCTTGATATTCCATGATACAAGTCCGGGGATATCCTTTGTTAAAATGAAACCGTGTATTGCTGCCACTACAGGATTAAGAATGCTTTCGTTCACAAACTCGGACAGTTCCTGTGCAGAAGCGAACATATTAATGTAGCTTGAATATGCAGACATTGCAAGCAGTGCTGGAGTAAGCATCCAGATACTGCGTTTAATCCGGTCTTTTTTGAGATATAAGCGCAACAGCGCTACTGTGCCTTGAAAGTCAAGTGATTTCATACCGATGGTCTCCTTTCCGTCAGGCAGAATAATGCCGTATGAACAATTCTTCAAGTGTGGGGGGATTGCTGTTCAGATTAACGACACCATATTGTGTGAGATTTTGCAGAACAAGGTTTATTGCATCGCTTTCAATACTGAAAGCTGCATGATTTCCTTCTGCCTTCACATTAAACACACCGTTTAAATCCGAGAGTACCTTTTGCGGAATCGGAGATGTGGTTTCAACTGTAAATCGTGTTTGTGTCAAATGCCGCAGCTCTGATAATGTTCCGCTTTCCACCATGGCTCCGTCCTTAATAATACCTATTTTGTCACACAGCCTTTCTACTTCCGAAAGGATATGACTGGACAGTAGTACGGTTTTTCCGTCTTCCTTGGCTCCGCGGATACAGTCCTGAAATTGCATCTCCATCAAAGGGTCAAGACCGGAGGTGGGCTCATCCAGAATCAAAAGCTCAACATCCGAAACAAAGGCAGAAATTATAGCAACCTTTTGACGATTCCCTTTAGAATATGTCCGGCACTTTTTTGTGGGATCAAGATGGAACCTTTCCAATAAATCAGCTTTTCTTTTTGCATCAAAGCGTCCCCTCATTTTTGCAAGCAAATCAATTACCTCACCGCCGGTGAGATTAGGCCACAGGTTTACGTCGCTTGGTACATAAGCAAGGCGGCTGTGCAGTCTTGGGGCATTTTGCCAGGCATCTTTGCCAAAGAGATATGCCTGACCGCCGGAGCTGCGCAAAAGACCCAATAATATCCGAATAGTTGTGGATTTTCCCGCACCATTGGGACCAATAAAACCATACACTTCATTTTTTTTAACCTCAAGCTCCAAGCCATTCAGTGCTTTAACGGAGCCATAGATTTTTGTTAAATTTTGCGTAGTAATAATTGACATAATTAATCCTCCTCATTTCGATAGAATAATTCTTTTAAAATATCAAAATAGCTATCACACTCAGCAGTTAAAGCATCATAATCGATTTCATCCCAAGTAAGACCCTTTACCCTTTGCTGCATTTTATCTGCAATGCCGTTTAAACTCCAGATGATCAAATCCTTTGCTTTTGCGATATCCAACCCATCTTTGAATTTACTTTCGTCAACTTGATAAAATAGTTTCTCAAATGAAGCCATTCTGTAATCTTTGCCTTTTTTGTCAAGTTCAGCCTTAACTTCATCGAAATCTGTATAAATTGCCGTCTGAACAAAGTCAAAAAGCTGAGGGTGCTTATGGAGCAATTCCATCTTTAAGAAAGCAATTTGCCGGCAACGCTTCAGCATATCCTTTTCATCCATATTGACTGAGGCAAAAAAATCATTCAATATAATTCTTAGTGAATAGTCATAAAGATACAGGAACAAATCTTTCTTACTGTTTACATAATGAAACATTAATCCCTTCGATATTCCGGCGTTCTTGGCGATAATAATAGTTGAAGCTTCTTCATAACCTTTAGCCGCAAACTCCATAAGTGCCGCATTGATGATTGCATCTTTTCTTTCTTTATCCAGGTTTTCTAACTTCTCTAAAGCCACTTCATAGCCTCCTTTTCTTTTTTACCATTTTGGTCAATATGATTATATCATTTGTTTACCATTTTGGTCAATATATTTTTGTAACGTATTTTTAAATAACAAAAACTTCAAAAAAAGCGTAACACTTTTCATATTTATTTGGTTTTACTATATCATCAGACATTTGCATGTGGGATAAATTATCGAGTTCTTCTGCAGGCATTAGCTTGCAGCAGTAATATCCTTGCACTTCATCACACATTTTCTGATTCAAAAATCTAACTGAAGTGCTGTCTCAACTCCTTCTGCTAACACTTCAAGGTTAAGGCTTTTTGCCAGAACTTTTTCGCAATTATTTAATACAATTATATAAAAATAAATTAAGATGCCTCCTCCGCCTATTGAGGGACATCTTAATTTATTTATATTATCTTATTGTTTTATTTTTCTTCATAGCTTACGAACTATTCATCGGGTGAACTTCTCTTAAATGTATCAAAATGCAATTATAAAAATCGCCTTACTCTTTTACAGTATTCCATATATTTTTCGCCGTATATCTTTTTCAGCGATTGCTCCTCAAGAAGAATTTGTCGGTTGAAAAGCCATATGCCGGTAAAAACATAAATTAATATTATCCAGTTCGGAACAATCAAAAATACTCCTGTCAGAACTAACCCGAACGCTGTATATATTGGGTTACGGCTGATAGAGAATGCTCCCGTTGTTACAAGCTCGCCGGGGTGATCTTCATCCAAACCGACACGAAAGCTCTTTCCAAATGAAATCAAAGCGTATATAAACAATAAAATCCCTATTACGCATACAGTCACACCTATCCGGCCAACAAATTCATTGTTAAACAATTCAGCCCCGATTTTAGGCAAACCAACCGCACTTGCAAATACAATGTAAAACAGCAGCAATGCAAATGGTGGAATAAAAAAATCTTTTTTATCCTTCTCGCCAAATTGAATGGCTTTTATTCCTAACTTTTTTAATTGGAAAGTGCGTAACAAAACGAGTATTACAAGCAAAAATAATGATACTATCGCAATATATCTCATCATACCGTTTTCTCTCCTTTATGACAAAACAAGCAAATCTCCCCGCCAATTATAGAGGGTTTTAATTACAGCCATATACATTAAGTTAACATAGTCTGTATTGTGCCAAATGAAGACCATCCGCAATTAACATTTTGTATACGGCATTGAATATATCCTTATAAATGCTGTTCATAATGCACCTTATATAATTAATGTTTTCATACTTAAGCAAAAATATTATACCATATTTTTGTAATTACAACAGCAAAACTTCCTTAAACTATTTAATTATAATTTCTCAAAGCAATATTGTACATACCGGCTCATGTTTCTATCAAAATTAAAGCTTTGAATTTTAAACTGCTCAAACACTTTGCCTATAAATTCTTTTTTCTGCCTCTTCGGATAGCAACACATTGTTTTACATCCTCCAATACGGCGGCATCTGTCACATTAATCATCAGCCACTTCTGACCCATTCCCGTCTTTGTTTCGTGATATAACCGATGAAAATAATCTGTGAAATATGGAAGCATCCGTTCAGTCTCCATCCTCTCGCGATCACCGATAACAATTAGGGCTATAAAGTATCCTTCCATTGGATACAAGGTACATAAAGTACGTCCTGCCTTTTTATATTTCACATTCCATCCATACTGCATGGAACATCTGCTATATTCCAGCAAAGGCTTACTCTGATATTCTGCCTCCAAATGCCGGCAAAGATGTTCAAACAAAGGGCTGTTAACATAGGAACTGATTGTTGCCATTGATGGTTTTTGTATTCCGTTGGTTTTATCCCATGTTTCCTTCATTTTCAACATCCTCTGTGAATAGCATAATGGCAGCCATATCTCCATATAGCTTATATCAGGATTTGTATCATAATACATCTCGACAGCAAAATTGCCGCAGGTCAGACCATGGTCTTTCATCCATTTGTTCATAAATGCGGATGCTTTAAAAACTGCAGAATTAACAAGCTCTGTAAAACTTTCTGCCTCAAAGCAGCAAACAGCATATTCACCTTCAGGGAGCGTATAAGAAGCATATCCGTCTGCTTGTGCATTTTCAATAACTTCTGCTCCGGCCATATAAGTACAGCAGCCTTCTCTGGCATCTCCCATATAAAGAATACCTACTTCATTGCCGTCCGGCAATAAATTCATAATATTCGGTTTTCGGCGATGAAATTCATCCCATATAATCCCTGCAGCAGATATGCCGGTGGTTTTGCCTCCTGCTAATTCATTATCGGGTACTTCACCTTTAATTCCGATAAATGTACGCTGTTTATCCAGTTTTCTGCGGGTCACTTCAACCACAATGCCGTCAGCAATTAACGGTACATCTTCGTCAACTCTGACATAGTTCAATAATAAATCAGGTTTAATAAAATGATTGAGTATAACAGGACAGGCACGATACTCTTCAGGCGTAATTCCATACGCATCTTTAAACGCACGAGTAAAGTTGGCATGGTCTGAAAATCCATAATCAAGTGCCACATCAACGATTCTCTTTTCTTTGCTTTTAAGAGCTTCCGAAGCTTTTGCCAGTCTCCGAAGCTTCACATATTCATTCACAGATTTTTTCACTAAACGTCCGAACAGACGCTGAAAATAATATGGTGATAATGCCGCTACACCGGCGAGAGTTTCTGTTTTTATATTATCCGACAAATGCTCCTCAATATAGTTCAAAGAATTTTGCACTGCTTCCCATGCATGCATACTAACACCTCCATGTATATAAAGTATCACAGATATAATCTGAACGCTTGTCACACAATGCTCTTTTGAAATATATTTCTGTCAAATGCCCTGTTTAATTCTTCCGCATCTTGTTTTAAGGAGTATGCCTCTGAGTTATTTCATCAATTTTGTTATTAACAATGCTGAGCTTGTAATAATCCGCTAATTCATGCTTTTTATTGTTATTGTCCACATATGTGTATGATACTTTGTAATCCTTAATAATTGTATCTCCGATCGATGATTCTTTTATTAATTCTACATTCATATCTTCCAGTGACATAATGTAATTATCACCTATATACTTATAGTTTTTTTGCAGCAGATCATTTCCAAATAATTGTTTTAGTCCTTTATCTGTCAGATATTTATTAAATATATTTGTTAATTTCTCCTTGTCATTACGAGCTGCAAGCTCAAAAGTATCATGGGATATTATATTTTTGAAAAAACCTATTTCGTCTAAATTACTCGCTATATTAAGCGATTCATCCTCAAATACAATATGACTTCCAAACATAAATCCATATTGGATCCGGTTATTAAATTCATCTATCCAGGTAACAGAACCCTTTAATGAATAAAATATATTTCTAATATCAGTATTTCTTAATCCTCTCACATACATTGTCAGTTCATTTTCATATATTGCAAAGTTTTCTGCTTCATTATCCTGCTCAAAGGAGCTTCCCCCCGACCAATATCTGTTTTCACCATTTTTATCCGTTAAAGAATACATTTCAGGTAATTCTACCTTCCTGTTACTGACGTTGTCAGGATATTCAATATACAATTTATAGTTAATCTTTCTGAAGTCATCCTTTTCCGGATTATCAATTTGCTGAGTATCCAATGCTGAATATTCTTCATCTGATAAAGAAGAAACCATAGCACCTGAATATACCGGATTTGGAACTGTACCTAAATAACTAAGATTATAAATATCTCTGTAGTCATCATATGTTATAAATTTTATTTTTTCATATGGCTTTTCAACGTAGTATTTCGAGTGTATTTTGTACACATAATATATTTCTTTATTATCACCCTTATTGCTGTCAATTTCAATTTTGATAAAGTACGGAGTCTTTGGAATATTACTCCGGGAGGTTTCTCCTGTAGGGTCTCCGCTGTTTAATTTTAATATTGTATTTATCTTAGCATTGGCATCAATTATTTCTCTTGCAGATATTAATTCATATTCTTCGTAGCCATATAGCTTTACACTGCTTGACAGCAGTGCGGAATTAATTTCTGAATCCTCGCTGACTTCTACAGGCATTAAAAATTCATAAATTTTATATGTATCATCTTCGGCAGTTTTCCCAACTACATAATTTCGGGAATATGTACCGTCACCCCAATGAGGATCGATTATTGACTTTATATTACTGTGCTTTTGCGTATATACGGCATTAATGATTTCATATTCCGTTAAACTGTATTTTTTAATTGTATGATCAACATTTTGAGATTGCTTATCAGGTATAGTACTTAGGCTGTGTAATACGTAGCTGGTGTAATTTTCAGGTTCTATGTTCTCCCTTTCATTTTCCAAGCTGATTCTTAATGGCTCAATGTTTGCTAATATATCTGTTTTCTTATGTATTTCTCCATTGACAGTATAAAGAAAATCAAGATAAATTAATTCTTCTTGTTTATTTTCCGGTGTATCCTCCGCAATAAAATATTTATCCCCTAATTTCACAAACGATGTACCGCTAAACATATAAGAATCATCTTTTGTTTTTGAATCAGTCCCAAATAATACAGCTACAATTACAACGATAACAGCCGCAAGGATAACGAACCAAAAAGAGGGCTTTCTATAATTCAATACATTTTTAATTCTTGATTTTACGCTGCCCTCTCCAAATGCCAATGGACTTAACAATCCGTTTTGTTTTACTGAAAAAGAAAGCAATGATTTGGAATAATCAGCTCGTATATCTTCGACTGTATGCTTTATTACACTTTCATCACAGGACATCTCCATGTCCTTTGTCATAAGATAATATGATAGCCAGATAACAGGATTGAACCAATGAATGGCAAGAATGAAAAAAGCAATTGGCTTAATTATATGATCGCAGCGTTTTATATGAATTTCTTCATGTTTAATAATATAGCTCATTTCATCTTCAGATATATTGTCAGGAACCATTATTTTGGGATCAATAATACCCAATACAAAGGCTGTATTAATACGGTCAGTTTCAAATATGTTATCACAAACTAATGTAGCTGTAGAAAGATTGCGATTTAATTTTATATATGTAATTATTCCGTACGCTACAAGTGCTATAATACCCAAGATCCATATAACCGAACCTGTTTCTATCGCAAATTCCATAGGATTTATAACTGCCGGAGTATCCACAGGAATCAGTGTTGCTTCAATAGTCCGGTTGACTGAATTGCTTATGATGTTATTAGTGCTGTTTATTGCAGGTGTCTGGGTGTTAACTATATTAACAGGTATGGGATTATGATTTGACGGCATAAGGCTTAAAGCGCTTTCCAATGTAAAGGGACAAACTAATCGAAACAATACAACTGACCAAAGTGCGTAAGAAAAAATCTTAGGTGCTTTATTTAATAATAATCTGGCAATTATAACTGCAAAAACAGCAAAGCTTGCTGCAGAACTCATACTTAAAACTTTTAAGAAAATGCTGCTCATTTTGTAGCCTCCTCAATCATTTTCTTTAATTCTTCAGCTTCATTTATTGTCAGTCTTTTATCCTTCAGAAATGCTGCCGGAAATGATGGAAGCGAATTGTCAAAGGATTTTTCTAATTTTCTTATCATAGTGTAGGTCGTTGATTTTTTCCACCCCAGTTTTTCAAAGCATACTTTTGACAGCTCTGTTGAATTTACAGGTTCCGGTTCCCAAATAACATCCAAAAATTTATATTCCGCATCAAAAAGTTTAAATTCCTCCATAATATTACACCCTTAAGTTTATTTTGATAAACCTTTTTAATTAAGTCTATCATAATAAACCTGTTGTGTAAAGAAAAACCTTCTTAGCTTTTAGTGCAGCTTCCGGAGCATATATTTATTAATCTTCAAATTCACATCTATGCTTATCAAAAAAATCATAAGAATATCTGACACTTTCAAGCTCCGTCCATTTTACTACATTTAAATCTTTTGAATCAAGATTGTAGATTTTTGCATTTAATGTACCAAGCATAAACGGTGAGTGCGTAGAAATAATAAACTGACATTTTAATAATCTGGCAATTTGATTTATTTTTTCTGCTAACAACACCTGATTAGCATGAGACAAAGAGACTTCCGGTTCGTCAAGCAGATATAATGCGTCCATCTCCAAGTAGTCATCCAATATCTGCAATGTTGTTTCTCCGTTAGAATATTTCTCCTGAGCAAATTTTATATATTCCATCTGCTTCCACATTTCTTTTGAAGAACGTATTGATTCAATCTCGCTCTTGGACATTCCTCTTTTCGCATGTTCATAGATATATCCTTCTGCAAGCACTTCCTCTTGCTGTATTTTCTTAATTTCGTATAGAATATCTTCACTTTTAATATACTTGCTTTTTTCAGGTATACGTGTAAAATGTCTGCCTGCTTCATCTTCTCCCGACTCATAGCTACATTCATTCACAAAATTAGAAAAATATGCTATATTGCCATATTTATTGCAAGATGCATATTCTCTTCCTTCTAATTCAAGTTTATTCGCAATAATATTTAACAAAGTTGATTTCCCGGATGCATTGTTACCGTATAACACAGTAATAGGTTGGAATAAAAATAATTTTTCTGTTTTTTCAGCAAATACATGATAAGGAATTATTCACTTCCTTCTGTGATAATAGAAAACTACTAAGATAAATAATACCTTTCACCTTCTTTTTCTTTATTTTAGATAACTGTGCCTATTAGTTCATTTGCAATGTTAACACTATCCAACCTCATAATACTTTCTTCTGAACTTCCAAAGCTCAGAAAATTTATACTCCCATACCAAACAATCCTTTGATCAATTACTGCAAACTTCTGATGTATATTTGACTTGAAAATAAGGTTCGATCCTGTTAGTTTTATGGTATTAATCATATCTGAAAATTTTTCCCTATTCTTCCCTTTATAATCTGATTCAGGTCTTGTGATTATTGTAAGTTTAGCTCCATTGTTAATACCGTAAGACAGGATATTCAGCATCTGAGATAACCGTTTTTTTGTCATATATGGACTGACAATAACAATGTCTGATTTTGAAGAAAGGATGTCATTGCTGAATATTGTCATAAAATTATGATTATCAAAAATAGCATTTGTATCTTCAAACAGCTTACTGTCACTTTTAGCTGAATATCCTATGGCTGCATATCCTTTAAGCCTCTTTTGATACATTCGTTCAAGTACCCCAACATGAACATCCACATAGTCATAAATCTGAACTTCACTCTTTTTTTGATATAATCTATGAAGTCTGCCGGCATATTGCTGAACAGTTCCTTTCCAGGCAACAGGCATTGCTAAAAATAGTGTGTCCAACCTTGGTTCGTCAAAACCTTCACCTACAAACCTTCCTGTAGCAACAATAACAATATTATCATCCGGCGGAATGTTCAAAAGCTTTTCTATCTTATTTTTTCTTTCTTTAGCAGTCATTCCTCCAGTTAATTCAATTACGTTCGGAATAGTTTTCGATAATTCCTCTGCAATAAACTCAACGTGTGCTGTACGTTCAGTCAATATAATAGGGTTTCGCCCTTCTTTTACACATTTAATTACATCATCTATAATTAATCTATTACGTATTTGACTGGTACTTATTTCAGAATATATTTCCCCAATAGACCACTCCTTTTCGTCCTGACTGACAGGCTTTCTAAACGGTGTAAAGCGGGGTATGATATAGTGCTCAAAAGGTCTTTTTTTAGCTTGTTCTTTTGCATCCACCTTGTATCTAACAGGACCGCAATGCATGAATATTATAGGGTGATGACCATCCTGCCTTACCGGAGTTGCCGTCAATCCATATACATATTTTGCCGAAACATTTTTAAGAATTTGTTCAAAACTGAATGCAGGAACATGATGACATTCATCAACAATAACCATACCATAATCATGAACAGCATCTTTTACTTCATCACCTTTTACCAATGACTGCATAACTGCAATATCAATAATTCCGCTTAAATTTTTCTTTCCACCACCAAGCTGTCCAATGATACTGCGAATCTTTTTTCGCCCTCGCTTTTTTACTGGTTCATCAGGCAATTCTTCACCTATAGTCAAGAATTGGCTCAACCGATCTTTCCATTGCTCCAATAATTGCTGTGTATGAACAAGCACTAAAGTATTAACTTTCCTTTCATATATAAGTCTTGCACCTATTACAGTTTTTCCAAATGCTGTTGTTGCAGATAAAACTCCATTATTATAATTCAACATTTGACTTACGGCATCTGCTTGTTCATCACGAAGCTGACCATTAAATTTAACCTTTATGCTTTTACCGGAAAAAGTTTCATCAATCCATTTTATATCCGTTTTCAAATGTTCAAATAGCTTTACTAAATCCATATCGCAGCCTCTTGGTAGGCAAAGATAATCCATAGTTTCATCAGATAAAGAAATTATTCTTGGTTTATTAAATGTTGGTAATCTCATAGCTTGTGCCTTATAAAAGTCAGGATTACGGAAAGCCGCCAATCGCTTCATAATGTTTAATGCTTTATTTGAGAACCCCTCCTTATATATATAAAGCATATTAGCTTTTATTATATTAATGGCATCAGGAATATCATTCTCACTTACCATAACATCTATCCTATTCTTTTCCCAAGGCTTTATTTCTTCTTCATTATCAATTTGTCTTAAATCTCCCAATTCATTGCTGTAGCCGAGCTGTGAAATGTAACCGTCTATATCTGTTTCATCCATCTTACGAATTCTGCTCAGGAACTGCCACTGATCGTTATATGGTTTAAAATCTTCATCCACCATTACGCTGTTATTATTTTTTCGAGAATTAGACTGTAAAGGTAATGCAATCAAATTCCCAAGCCCACCTTTGGGTAGTGTATCCTGATTAGGAAATAAACGATCATATGAATTAAATTTGATTTCATGCCTTATTGACATAGCGTGGGTTAAAAGGAGTGTGCCAAATTTTCTGGCTTTTACTGCACTGATTTGTTCTTTAAAAAAGAACCAAACGTGTGCTCCATTCCCGGATTGAGATCTCTCAACCGCAAAAGGAATATTCTTTTCTGTACAAATATTTCTTAACGCATTTATATCTATCTGCCAACCATCATCATCAAAATCCATAGCAAGAAAGTAACATGTCTCATCGGGCAACATTGGATAAATACCAAATATCGCCTTTCCTCTCAAGTGGCTTTCTATTGCAGAAACGTCGAGAATTGCATAATCTTTATTCACGCAGCTTGAACATTTAACTTTAGGCTTGCCACAAATTCCCTTTTCCCACTCATTCAGACAAACAGGAGAATATCCTGTTCTACCTTCTTTGTTCTGCCATCGTTTTGCATAAACATCTCCCCTACCTTTAAATAAAGACATAAATAGATTGATTTTATCCTGTGGAGAGCTACAGTTGTTTATTTGTCCCGAACAATTATATTGGTCTAATGGTTCTCCTTCTTCCTTAGGTGTGATATGAATTTCACTGTTGAATACTGGTAACACTAAGCCAAGCTGATTTTTGAAATCTTCATTTTCAGCCTTCAATCTCATATTTTCTTCCAGCAATTCTTGATATTTTTCATAAAGTTCTTCATATTTCATCGTTTGATAAACATCCTTGTAATTTATTAATCCGAAGAATAAATCAATATCAATATTTCTTATCTGCGATTTCTAAGGGGCAAAATTACATCATTCAAAATTTGAGGATATACCTCTTCACGAAGCTTTTTGTTGTATTTTATTTTATTTGGCAGAGGATTTCTAGTATTCTTTCTATATGCTTCATAATCTTGAGAGTTTGTAAGTTGTGTCTCTCCTACCTGCTTATCTCGTTTTTCCCTGTAATTTTCTAAATAAAATTTTAATTCTTCATAGCCTACAAACCATTCATCAGATACTTTTTTAATGGCATCATGAATGGCTTGTTCTATCATATCGTTTAAGACATTAAGAATATTCTTATTTTCAAACTTTGATGCATTCCCTTGGATTTCAAGCCATAATTGCATCATAACACTTCCAAGCTTAGGATTTTTAGAATGCAAATCTTTTATGTATTTATCAATTTCTGCTCGACTTTTTTCCTTTGCCGCATGTGTAATATAGTCAGTGCTTGGTGTTTCTGCCGCTTTGATAGCGAACTCTTCATTGTGTGATTGATAGCTATAAATATTGTCTTGGAAGTCAGAAGAATCTTCACTTGCAGTAGGTATGAAGGCTTGCATCAGGGATATAATATATTCATAATTTACTTCATCAGTACGAACGGATATCAGTTCATACTCTATATTTAAAACACTGTCTTCCCCACCGTCTTTACCAATTCTTAGTTCTTCAAGGATATTGACATAGTATCCGTAATACTTCTCTATCTCTTCTTCTGTAATCATAAACTCAACAGGCAAAATCTCACTGTTGTATTCGGAATAAACTTGTACAGAGGCAAACCATCTGTCAAGTTCCTGAAATGCTTTTGCAAAGCTCCTCTTTTCTTCCCTTGTATTTAGATTTTGAACATCTTTAGGATCTGGAGCAATATTTCTCAATATATCAACGCATCTTTTAAATTCTTTCTTTGCTTCTTCAAAGGTTGGAGCCAGAACAAAATCCTCTCCTCCATTTGAATATAGTAACAGTGCTGTGTCAACTTCCTTTTTATAGATTGCAGGAGTTCTAAACGTTACAATTTGACCATAGGTCTTTCTCTTGTCATAAAGGCGGTTTGTTCTTGAGAATGTTTGAATAATATCATATGATTGCTGCGGTGGCCTGTCTATAAATACTGTAGATAGACATGGCGCATCAAATCCGGTAAGCATACGATCACGTACAATGATAATATCTAACTGATTTGAACGAAGCTGATATTGGTCGTCTTTTCTTGCCATTCTCTTGGTAATATCAGCATTGTATGCCTTAATGTTTTCAATTGACCACTTTGTACCGAATTCAGCATTGTAATCCTTAATGGATTCCTTCATTTTATCTTGATTTACTGAGCTGTTCTCCTCATTTTCAGTAATGGTATATGTTACAGCGACCTTAGGAAAGTCCGGAAGTGTCATTTTCGTTTTCTCATCAATTTTGACTATTTCCCCGTCTTTATCAACAAGATTACCCTTTTTAAGCATTCCAAACAAGTCGTAATATCTTTGAGCTTGTTTTATGGAAGATGTGGTGAGAATTGCATTATAGGTCTGTCCCATCCCATTATCAAACCCCAATTTTTTACGAGATTTGTTTACAATTGATTTTACAACCTCTACCATATGTTCTTGACTTTTATAAACAGACGGATCAATTAGCTTTTCTTTTTCCTCATTGTTTAAATAAAGTGGATCCTTACCTCTACTTCTTACGATATCATCTATAGTTTCTTCGGTTAACGTGTGCTTATATTCAACCTGAAATCCTAAGACTGCCTTGTCAACAATAGCTTCCTTTACGGTGTAACTGTGAAGTTCGTCTCCATATTGTCCTTTAGTAGTAGATGGCAAATCCCCCAATGTCTTTTTGTTATTTTCACCATAAATAGGTGTACCGGTAAACCCATACCATAAAGAATCCTTAAAAAAGGTTTCAATCTGTCTCTTTTGCTGTGGAGATACAGCACGATGGCATTCATCCACAACAAATGCTATTCTTAAATTTCTTATTCGCTCAATTTTCCTAATGTTCTTATTTTCTTTCTTCCATTTTTCGAACCTGTTAAGCATGGTGTTTATTTTCTGCTTTGTAGTTACTATCATCGTACGATCTTGTGAATATAGCCTGTCAATAAGATTATTAGTATTGTTTGTTTCATCAACGTCAATAATGTCATCTTCTGCATAAGATGTAAATGCTTCTGTTGTCTGTTGATCTAAATCAGTTCTGTCTACTACGAATATAGTCTTTTCTATTGCCGGTATCTGGAGTAGATTCCTTGTAACCTTATAAGATGTCAATGTTTTTCCGGAACCTGTTGTATGCCATATGTATCCCGATTTTTGTGCCTTACTTGCTTCTTTTACAGCCTCTATGGCATGAATCTGGTATGGGCGAAGTAAAATTACACTCTTTTTATCACTATCCAGTACAGAATATTGAAGTACCATGTTGTGAGCAGCGGGAATAGAAAGTACATCCTCTGCAAATTCCAAATATTCTGTCACCGGTCGATTGTTTTCATCCACCCACTTTGTCAAAAATCTGGAATTCATTTTATGGCTTGAAGCGATATATCGTGATTCACTGCCATTACTTATAACGAACATCTGTAATGTTGAGAATATGCCTCTATACTTACCTTCCTTCATGTATTTATCTACTTGATGAAAGGCTTCCATATAATTGTGCTTTCGACTTTTTAACTCAATTTGAATCATCGGAAGTCCATTTATTAACAGGGTTACATCAAATCTACGGTCCTGATCTTCAAATATTAACTTATCTCGTCTTACCTGATGAACTACTTGATATACTGTGTCACCACCGGCAACAGCATCGCGTCTTCCTACAATCAAGGGAACCTTACCAAGTGCAGCATTTTCTCTATTAAGGATAATTTTATATATGCCATTTTCACCTGCCAACCACTTCCCGGCATCATAAGGAGTGTTAAATCCAGAAATAATATTTTTAATTTGTTCAAATTCTTGATCTGTAATAGGATTATCATTCAAAACACTCAAGTTTTTATCCGTAATAATTTTACGAAAATTATCCCATAATTTACTTTCACTGTTCAAGTCTTCTCTATATTCCCATTGAGCATACCCTGATGCATTTTTTCCAGTGGAAAGCTGATTGATAAGTAATTTTTCCATTTCTGTTTCATGTTCAAAACTAATTTGCGCCAAAGCAGAACCTCCAAATTTATTATTTCAATAAATCTTTCGTACATTCTTTGAATATATTTTATCATAGTAATACATTTTCCTCAATCAGAATATATAGCTGCATTAAAAGTATATTTAATATAGTAACAATAACAATTATTACGCTTGGGAACAGCGTAAGTTGGGAGAAGTAGCCGATATTTTTGATGGAACGCACCAAACTCCGAAATATACTGACTCAGGTGTTAAGTTTGTAAGCGTCGAAAATATTGCTACTTTGGAGACTGAAAAATACATCAGTCAGGAAGCTTATGAAAAGGAATACTCCAATAAACAAGCTGAAAAAGGTGACGTATTGATGACTAGAATTGGAGACATCGGAACAGCAAGAGCTATTGAAATTGATGAGTCTTTAGCGTATTACGTGACTTTAGCATTACTAAAACCAAAGGAAATTGATTCAGATTTTCTTGCTTGGTTAATAAATAGTCCAGAGGTTCAACGAAATATTTGGAGACGTACACTACACATTGCTTTTCCCAAGAAAATCAATTTAGGAGAAATCAATCAAGTTGAAATGATGGTTCCCAAACCTGAAGAACAAGCCCAAATCGGCTCATTCTTCCGCATTCTCGACCACCTTATCACCCTTCATCAGC
>DCYG01000040.1:0-85174 GCA_002331025.1 Firmicutes bacterium UBA2116
GTGACGGTAATACAACTCCCAGATTTCCCTTTGATATAGCCTTGGCTAACGCGCCCATTTCCATTACACAATCAGAAAAAAACACAAGATTTTTACCGAACTCCTGAAATTCTTCCGGCAGCTTCTGTAGGTCCAAAACAGCGTGTTCAGGATCGTATATTACATTATTCAAATAATCTTGCAAAACATCTGCAATGGAATCCATATGCTTCACCTTCCTTATTCGACTATACCCCGGAACCTGCACACTCTGTCACCGTTCGCCCAGCAATCAATTTCACGCACATTGTATTTTTTGCCGGTGTATACTTCAAGGATGCCCGCAACAAAACCTTCGTCGTAATAACATACATTTTCGTTTGTGATGGGAATCCCGCTGCAGTCCAAATCTTCACTTACGGTGAGAACAATGTCCCCGGTATCTTCATTAAAATCTTCCATGCGAAGGATACCAATTTTCAGTTCTTTAAGCTTACATTGCAGTCTTGCAACAAAGGTATTGAATCCAACCTTCAGATCCAGAACGTTCTTTGCAAACTCCGTACCTGCCAAATGTCCTGCCTTACGGAAATGCTCATTTGCCGTTTCATTTCCATATTCTTTGCTTAGTACATCAAGCATGGTATACTGCATCAGGCGATATACAAGTACAGGCATTTCTTCTTTCAGATCCCCTCGACCCTTTTTTATATCGCCTAAGCTTTCCCATTTAAAGGTGTTGTGGTTATTTGTCTGCTTTTGCACATCTATCATAATATCCTCCGATAATCATCATCCTCAGTTTAATTATTTGGATTAAATTTCAATTATAGAGAGATATTAACACAGCTTACAAGTACAAGTCAATAGAACAATGGTATAGTGAAATAATTCATCTATCGACATTTACATCCCTGTTAAATCGTCTAAGGTTTTGAAACTGTAGCCGGCTTCCTTCCATTTAGTTATGAGCTCATCTAATATTTCCGAATTTGTTTTAGAAGTACTGTGCAAAAGTATTACTGCCCCAGGGTGAGTGCGCGGCAAAAGTTTACTGAAGGCATGCTCCTTAGTAGGTTGCTTATCGTTATACCAGTCAACGTAAGCCAAACTCCAGAATATTGTTTTATAACCTAAATCCTTTGCCATTATTAAATTATCTTCGTTGAATTTACCTTGGGGAGGTCTGTAATATTTGGGCATATCTAATCCGGTTATCTGCTTATAAAGCTCTTCTAAGGAGATTAACTCTTTTTTAAAGGATTCAACATCTGATATCTTTGACATATCCGGATGATTGTATGTGTGGTTTCCTACTATGTGACCTTCTTCAACCATTCGTTTTACAAGCTCCGGCTCTTCCTCTAAATAATGACCTACCAAAAAAAATGCCGCCTTAATCTCATGCTTTTTCAAAACATCAAGTATACTTGGTGTAAATCCGTTTTCAAATCCCGCATCAAAGGTCAAATATATATCTTTCAAATCATCTTTGCCCACATAGTAAGCGTTGTATTCTTTAAGAGCCCTTGCCGAGGCATTTCCTACAGGAGTTTTTCCATTTTCCCTGAAGCTTAACCCCCAGTTCGTAATTTCTGTTGAAACGGTAACAGAAAAGTTAAACATTGCTTCATAAATAAAAAGACAAGCAAATATTAAAACTACACAGCCTAACAAAATTCCAATTGTTTTTTTTCTTATATATATAAACATATCCATCACCCCTATACTATATATATAAGAAAATGTGGACATTATGTATTTATTTTAGGAAATTGTATTGTATTTTACGTATTACTGTCAATCCGTCATCCTGTGCGATAGCGAAATTTGCCCTAACCCCATTTATCAGATGTATGGTGACACACCTTTAGTTAAGGGATAGTCTTTGGAGTATAAGGAATGTCCCTTCAAAATGAAATTCCTCATTAACATTCAGAATGACAAAAATGGACGATTTACGTTTATTCACAGCAATGACAAGAGAGCACAATATTGATATATTAATAACAATGCCAAGTTTTGCAAAGGAACCTTTGACAGGGAAGATATTATAGATTATAATACTAATTAGCTTTTTAACAGACATAACACCTTTTTCAATTTTTTTAATAAAAAACGGATGGAATTAATGATTTTCTGGAGGAACTATGCTTGAACATTTAATTAGTATTATCGTGCCAAATATTGCACATATTTTGGAATTAATAGGTGTTTTTATAGTAATTTATTCTGCGCTTAAAACCTTTGGCCGATATGCAATAAGATTTTTTAATTTTTCAGATGAAACAATTAAGATTGAATTTTCTCAGGCTTTGGCCATGGCTTTGGAATTTAAGCTTGGTGCCGAAATACTTAAAACTTTGGTTATAAGAACTATTGATGAATTAATAATTCTTGCATCCATAGTTGTTTTAAGAGCAGCATTAACTTTGATTATTCATTGGGAAATCGAATCAGACTCTAAAAGATGCAATCACTTCTTGGATCTTAAGAAATTTAACAAAAAAAATGAGGAAAACTCCTCACACGATGCATAATAAAATTAAAAGCATACTTAAAACAGGGACAACTCTATATGAAGAGCTATCCCTATTTTTATACACTTTCTTACAGTGCTTTTTTTAATACTTCCTCTAATTTTTCTAATGTCGGTACACCTTCATGTATTTTTACTCCGTCAACATAGAATGTAGGTACGTAGTAATAATCATGGGCGCTTGCAGCCTGAACATTTTCAGATTCTTCAATATATTCAATATCAATTTCTGAATAACTGGAATTTTGTGATTTTAGCTCTTCGAGCACTTTAAAAGCACGCTTGCAATGCGGGCAATTTTGTAAATAAAAAGCTTTGATTTTTTTCATTTTCTCTCCTTTTAATCTATAATAATTCTATTTTTTTATTTATTATTTCGTGTATACGGCTGTTATACTCCTCTAAGCTCTTAAAGTTCCTTACCGGTTCATGCCTGCCGTTATCCTGCAGTATTTTGCTTGAGGCACCCAGACCACAGGCAAGTATTGTCTCTAATTCCTCAATTATAATCATATTATAGATACATTCCCTATCCGGCAATGTAAAGCCGATATTTTCGGAGTTACCTTTAATATTTTTTTGTCTGTACATATAGTATGGAGCGTATCCGGATAATTGGCATTTTTCATTGACAATCTCATGCATTTTAGCCATTAGATCATAATCCTTCAACATTTCCTGAGCTTCTCTGGTAAGCTCCGATTTCTTCTTGTATGACAGCGAGTGCACGGTTATATTTTCAGGCTTCAGCTTGACTATTTCTGTTATTGTATTTCTGACATCCGATTCATCTTCACCTGTCAGTCCTAATATTACATCCATATTGATTGCAAACCCTATTTCTTTTGAAAGCTTATATTTTTGAATTACATCATCTATCGTGTGGCTTCTTCCGATTAAATTTAAGGTTTTTTCATTCATCGTCTGAGGGTTTATGCTTATTCTGTTGACATTATTTCGTTTTAAGCATTCTAATTTTTCTCTGCTTAAGGTATCCGGTCTTCCCGCTTCAAAGGTAACTTCCTTAATTTTAGTTAAATTGTAATACCTTTTTATCGCAGAAAATATTAAATCAATTTGGGCTTCGTTAAGTACTGAAGGCGTTCCTCCCCCAATATAGACAGTATTTAAATTCATATCTTTCTTTAAAGCAAGTTCAATAGTTTTTTCAATTTCATAAATCAAACTCTTTAAATATATATTAATTTTATCCTCTTTTGTATTTACAAAGGAAGTAAAGGAACAATAGCTGCACTTAGACGGACAAAATGGTATGCTCACATATAAATTATAATTTTTTGTATTTTGTTCTGCAGATATATACTTGCTCTCGATCTTTAATATTTCCCAAAGAAGCTTGATTTTATCGTTCTTAATTTCATATGTGTCTTTGAGTATCCGGTTTATTTCATCATCGCTTTTCGAATTATTTTTAGCGGTAATCAGAATTTTTATCACTCTTACACCTGTTAAAATCCCATAATCCGGTTCCACATTATAGTGTTTCTTCAGCACATTGTGAATTGCTTTTACAACAAGAGTTTTTTTTAACTTTTTTTCATTATTGCTCTCTAAAAATATTTCTTCACTGTTAAAAACGGCATGATATAATAAAGCTCCATCTTTATATAAATATGCTTCGGCCAGAATTATGTCATCTTTTTCTTTCAGTATTGACACCAAGCTTAAGCCGTCTTTATCAATGTCGCTTAAATCACTGCAATATTTAATTATATAATGTAAGTTTAAATCAAAAACTCGTAGGGCATTTCTTGATTCGTATTCAAAATTATGCCCTGTCAAATAAAATTTTAACATTTCTTTAATTAAAAAATGGATTGCCGAGCTTTTCGGATTTTATCGTTGAAGGAGAATTGTGTCCGGGATAAATAGTGATGTCTTCATCAAATTTAAAGATTTTTTCTTTTACGGAATTAATTAATTCCTCATATGAGCCGCCGGGCAAATCGGTCCTGCCGATTGATTTGTTAAATAATGTATCACCCGTCATCATTATATTGCCTACCTTGATACAAATTCCTCCCTTAGTGTGCCCGGGAGTATGTATGATTTCAAATTTCAATTCTCCAAGCTCCAATACATCTCCGTCATTAAGCAATACATCAGGTTTAATTGAAATATTTTTTCCTACTATTTGTTTGGAAAAATTTATATTGCTATCCTTCAGATATTCGGCGTCATCCTTATGTATGTATACTTTAGTACCATATTTTTCAACAATATCTAAGACAGCACCTATGTGGTCTCCGTGAAAATGTGTAAGAATAATCATTTTAGGGATTAACTTCAGTTCCTCTATCAAACTGTCAATTTTATTAAAATCCGCACCTGGATCAATAATTGCCGTTTCCCTGCTAATTTCACTTCCAACTATATAACAATTAGAATAATATGAACCAACTGCAAATCCTTTAAATATCATAAACTCCTCCTAAAAACCTTTTTTACTGTCTAAAAGTATTGTAACAGGTCCATCATTTACCAATTCAACCTGCATATCAGCTCCGAACTCACCCTCTTGAGTAAATATGTTCTTTTCCTTCATGCTGCTGATAAATTTTGTGTACATGGGTATTGCTTTGTCTGGTTGAGCAGCTTCAGTGAAGCTTGGTCTTCTGCCTTTTCTCGCATCACCAAGAAGAGTGAATTGTGATATAATCAACAAACTCCCACCTACATCCAACAAGCTCTTATTCATTTTTCCGTTTTCATCTTCAAATATTCTTAAATTCGGAACCTTGTCACACATATATTCCAAATCCTTTGCATCGTCATTGCATTCAACGCCTAACAATAGTAAAATACCATGGTTGATTTCACCGATTACCTTATTGTCAACCGTTACATTTGCACGCTTTACGCGTTGCACAACTGCTCTCATATAGCTATAACCTCCAATTATTTGTCATTGTTATGAATAAGCTGCAAATCATCCGTTCTTGTCATTCCGAGCGACAGCGAGGAATCTCAGGTTTTAAAGTTCTGAGATTCCTCGCTTACGCTCAGGATGACGAATACGGAATTATTCGTTTATCGTGATGTGGCTAACACGTGGAAATTCTGAGGGTTAAAGCCCGAAAGAATCTTATTGCTTCAAGGATGAGATCCTTCGCTACCGCTCAGGATGACAAGATACTCTTACTTCTTGTTTCTGTAAACTTCCAATACACCGTCTAATTTTTTGATTTTTTTCATTAAATCTTCTATCTGTTTAGTTTCTTGTATTTCAAAGCCGATATCAACAATTGCTATTCTCTCTTTATTAACTCTCAAATTTAAAGATACGGCATTTAATTTTGCTTCAGAATATAAATTAGTAAGATCCTGCAAAAATTTTGGTCTGTCAAGAGCTTTAATCTGAAGTTCGCTCACAAATTTTGCCTTCTTGCCCGTATCCCATTCAACTTCTATAAATCTTTGGTCTTCACTGCCGTTTAAATCATGTATGTTTGTACAGTCGGCTCTGTGTACCGAAACTCCTCTTCCTCTCGTTATATATCCAACGATTGCATCTCCGGGCACCGGACTGCAGCATTTAGAAAAACGAATTTTAACATTATCTATACCTTTTATTATAACACCTGAAGCATGCTTCTCAATACTTGAAGGTGCTTTATTGGTGACATTTTTCTCAAGGCTTTCAATTTTTTCAAGTTCTATTTTATCTTTGTTTTTTTCAAGATAAATGAGCTTTAATCTGTTTACTATTTGATTTTCGGTTATGCCTCCGTTACCAACCGCCGCATAAAGATTACTTGCGGTGTACAGACTGTATTTTTCGGCAACTGTTTTAACCCAATCATCCTTTAATAAATCACTGACCAAAAATCCTTGTTTCTTGATTTCTCTCTCAACAAGTTCCTTACCTTTTTCAACATTGAATTCTTTATCTCTTTCTTTAAAGAATTTCCTGATTTTCGATTTAGCCTGACTTGATGCGGCAATTTTTAGCCAATCCCTGCTGGGACCATTGCTTTGCTGCGACGTTAAAACCTCTACCTGATCTCCGGTCCTAAGTTTTGTGTCAATTGGAACAATTCGTCCGTTAACCTTAGCCCCAACACACTTATTACCCACGGCACTGTGAACTCTGTATGCAAAATCTATCGGTGTTGAACCGGTAGGCAGATTTACGACCTCACCCTTCGGAGTAAATACAAATACCTCGTCGGCATACAAATCTATTTTTAATGATTCCATAAACTCTTGGGGATCGTTTGTTTCCTGCTGCCATTCAAGCATTTGCCGCAGCCAGTTTAATTTTTCCTCATAGTGGGATTGCTCATCAATTCCTTCTTTATATTTCCAATGAGCTGCGATACCGTATTCGGCCGTTCTGTGCATATCTAATGTTCTGATTTGTATTTCAAAGGGTTCTCCCTGAGGACCTATAACCGTGGTGTGCAACGACTGATACATATTTGGCTTAGGCATTGCAATATAGTCCTTAAACCTTCCGGGTATAGGCTTCCATAATGTATGAACCGTACCCAATGCACCGTAACAATCCTTTATGCTGTCAACAATTAGTCTGACTGCTATTAAATCATATATTTGTTCAAATGTTTTATGCTTGAAATACATTTTCTTATAAATTGAATACAAACTTTTCGGTCTTCCCTTAATATCTGCCGGTATATTGGATTCATCGAGTTTTTCGTACATAACGGAAATAATATGATCAATATAATCCTTACGCTTCTCGCTTTTTTCCTGTACCTTTTTTACCAGATCCTCATATCCGTCAGGATCGATATACTTTAAGCTTAAATCCTCTAATTCCCACTTAATTGAAGCCATACCGAGACGATTTGCAATCGGAGCATATATTTCGATGGTTTCCATTGCTTTTTGATATTGCTTCTCTTTAGGCATGTACTCAAGGGTTCTGATGTTATGCAGGCGGTCGGCAAGCTTTATAATAACCACTCTGATATCCTTAGACATTGCAATTATCATTTTTCTCAATGATTCAGCCTGACGTTCTTCTTTATTTCTGTATTTAACCTTACTCAGCTTTGTAACACCGTCAACCATATTGGCAATTTCTACGCCGAATTCTCTTTTTATATCATCATCGGTTATACCTGTATCCTCAACTACATCATGAAGAAGTCCTGCTGCAATTGTTTGAACATCAACGTGTAAGTCGGCTAAAATGAGCGCAACATGGTAAGGGTGAACGAAATATCTTTCACCGGAAAATCTTGTTTGTGCATTTGAGTGAGCCATTTCCGCATAATTGTATGCCTTGGCCACAACCGCTATATCTGCATTTGGATTGTATGATTCAATTTGATTGATTAAATTTTCAAGCATGTTATCTCCTGTAACAATGAATAATGAACAATGAACAGTTAATGATGAAATTGTGCCGTGCACAATTTCTTTTATTATTCATTATTCACTGTTCACTGATTCAGTATTAATTAAAATTAATACTGAATCAATGATTCTACTTTGTATCCTTCTAATTTTTCTCTTCCGTTTAAATCGTTAAGTTCTATTAAAAAACCAAGTCCCACAACTTCTCCGCCGAGCTTTTCCACAAGCTTAGCTGCTGCATACATAGTTCCTCCGGTAGCTAATAAATCATCTATTATCAATACCTTCTGACCCGGTTGGATTGCATCTTTGTGGATTTCCAATTTATCGGTTCCATATTCAAGCTTATATTCGTAGCTTATTGTTTCGGCAGGAAGCTTCCCCGGTTTTCTTACAGGTACAAAACCCGTTCCTAATAAATAAGCAAGAGGTGTAGCAAAAATAAATCCTCTTGATTCAGGTCCTATTACTATATCAACATGGACATCCTTAAATCTTTCCGCCATTTGATTAATACAATCCTTTAATGCATCAGCATCCTTCAAAAGTGTTGTAATATCCTTAAAACTGATTCCTTCTGCTGGAAATCCATCAATTACTCTGATTTTCTCTTTTAAGTCCATATTATATCCTCCGGATAAGCTCTATTTTTTTATGTACAGCATAGTTTCCTTCAATGCATACTGTATATTGTTTGCTTTTTTCAACATGCAAATAATTTCTTCTGCCGTTATTTTAGTATTATATAATCTGTTTAGCTTTTCAACAAGCATAAATATATCGGTTTTAATTATTTTCGATTTAGTTTTATTAATGATTGAATTAATCATCTTTAATTTTTCTTCGTCGATATTATATTCAAACGCTTCGTCTTCTTCAATATTTTGTAAAATCAACTGAATTGACTTTCTTCCGTTAAATTCATTTAAACACAATGTAACTGCATATGCATATGGCTTCGTAAGGGCTTTTTCCAATAAATTAATTTTATTGAATCCAATGACCGATATGTCGTTGCTTCCGTCTGTTAACACAATGCTTAGATGATTTCCGTCCTTTCCTACTTTTTTAATGCTTTTTATGGACGGCTTAGCAAGTGCAAGAAGCGGGGTGTGGTTACCTGCACCAAATGGTTCAAATTTACATATTTCATTATACAGATCAATGTTTAAATCTTTTACGTATACATAAGAATCCGCAGAAATTTCCTTTACGTTTATTTCTTCATATTGTTCTTGAATGTAGTTGTTTAATTCGTTAGAGAAAGCATTTATGTTTTCTTCCTGTATGGTTAAACCTGCAGCAAGCTTGTGACCGCCATACTTAACTAAGTATGAATCTGCCGCTTTAAAGCTTTCAAAAATATCTAAATAGTCCAAGCTCCTCGCAGAGCCCTTTCCTACATTATCCTTTACGGAAATAACAACGCTCGGTCTTTCGTACTTTTCGGTAATCCTTGATGCAACAATACCAAGTACTCCCTCATGCCAATCAGTTCCATATACAACGATTATATTTTTCCTATATAAAAATTCCGTTTCTATTTTCTTAACAGCTTCTTCAAAAATTACGCTTTCTGCTTTCTTTCTTAACAAATTCAAGCTTTCAAGCTCCAAAGCAAGCAGCTCTGCCTCATTTTCATCCTCGACAAGTAAAAGCTTTATGGCTTTTTTAGCCGTATCCATTCTGCCGGCAGCGTTTATTCTGGGTGCCACAATAAATCCGATATGAAAGGAATCAATTTCCTTATCCTTTATGCCGGCTACCTCCATAAGTTTCTTCAAGCCGATTAGTTTTGTATTGTTAATCCTTTTTAATCCGTTTTTGGCAATAATTCTATTATCGCCTATTAAGTCAACAATATCTGCAATCGTTCCTAAGCACGCAAGCTCCAATAAAATATCTTCTACATTTTGTACATTTAGATATTTGTTTAAAGCCTTCAAAAATTTAAAAGATAGTCCGGAAGCACAAAGCTGCTTATTTTTTGACGGACAATCTTTTTGTTTTGGATTAATTATAGCATATGCTTCAGGCAACTCTTCCTTGCACTGATGGTGATCTAAAATGATAACATCCTTATTTAAACTGCTTATTTCACGTATTTTCTCTATTTCGGCTATACCGCAGTCAACTGTTATAATCAAATCTGCTTTTATAGAATTATTTTTTAACAGCTCTATAAAATCTGAGCTTATGCCATAGCCCTCTGTTTCTCTTTCCGGAACATAATATTCTATGCTTGCTCCTGCCTTTTTAAGCAAAATTATGAATTGACAAATGGAAGTAACCCCGTCAACATCATAATCTCCATAAACTACCATATGTTCGCTGTTTTTTACAGCTTCTAAAATTCTATCGGCGCCTTTTTGTAAGTCTTTATAATTTTCTGCGCTTTCGAAGTATTTATAATCCGGGTCAAGAAATTCTTCTATCTCATTAAATGTTCTTAAATTTCTGTTTAACAATATCCTTGAGGATATGTCAGAAAGATTGAATTTTTTACTTATATCATCAATATCTTTCTGATCATATTCATTCACTTTCAGCTTCACTTTTTTCATCGTTTAATTCAGTGCCGACGCTTTCGTTTATAGTATCAGAATCAATCTTAGATTCTAATTCATTTTTTAATGCTTTTATTTCATTACTAAATATTTCGATCGTTTCTTTTTGTGTTTTAGTTTTTTCCTCAAGCTCAGAAATTTTTGATAAAAGTTCATTGTTTTTTTCCGTTAATGTTTGTATTTCCTGCTGTAAATCATTAACGGTTTTGTCAACAAGCATCTTGTCGTTTTCAAGGGTTTTGATCTTATTTTTAAGTTCCTTTGATTCGGATCTCTTCTTAAATTGTCTTGTTGTACCTAATGCCAATACTAAAACAGCTCCAATAATAATACATACCATTATTATTACTGCTAAAGGCATATCGACTCTTGCCAGAAACAAATCCAAGCTGACTAAATCTCCGTTCTGAATAGAAAAGATCGCAACGAATATTGCTATTATTAATACTACTATAAACCCAATTTGCATACTTACACTCCTCTCCTGTTGTTTAAATAAATTTTCCTAAAATGTTGATGTTTACATTATACTATACAATAGTATATATTTACCACAATTTTTTATTATCAAACTATATTTTAGGTTATTATGATAATTTACCCTTGATATATATTGAACATTCTATACGTTTTTTCTCTAACTCGCACCCTACGCTGTATGGTATATTAAAATCCTTGTTGAAATTATATGCATTGGCATGACATCCGCCGCTGCAATAGTACTTAGCCCAGCAATCCTTGCACACAGGTTTTTCATTAACAGATACATTTTTAAATTTATCTGTTATTTCTTCATTGCGAATACCTTCATCAACATTTCCTATAACAAACTCATCCTGTCCAACAAACTGGTGGCATGGATATATATCACCGTTCGGAGTTATGGCAACATATTCCGTTCCCGCTCCGCATCCGATTGATCTTTTATAGATGCATGGACCTCCGTCAAGCTCAATATTAAAATGGAAGAAATTAAACTTTTTATTCTCTTCTTTATTGCTTTCAATATAAAGTTCAGTCAGCTTTTCATATTCTTCCTTAAGAATTTCCAGATGCTCTTCCTTCAAGGCATATTTTTCTTCAGGGTTTGCTACAACAGGTTCAACAGATATTTTATCGAATCCTAAATCTCGAATATGCTTAACGTCCTCTGAAAAATCTAAATTATATGCGGTAAATGTTCCTCGTGCAAAGTAGTCCTTGTCCATTCTTTTAGAAACAAAATTTTGAAAGTTCTTTACGATTGTCTCATAGCTTCCCTTTTCATTGATTGTTTTACGCATGCGGTCATTTGTAGATTTTCTGCCGTCAATGCTTAAAACAACATTGTCCATATTTTCATTTATATAGTCAATTTTTTCATCATCTAAAAGCACGCCGTTTGTAGTAATTGTAAATCTGAAATGTTTATTGTGTTTTTCTTCCAATGACCTGCCGTAATCCACAAGCTTTTTGATGGTTTCAAAATTCATTAACGGCTCACCGCCAAAGAAATCTACCTCTAAATTTCTTCTGAGTCCCGAATTATTAACTAAAAAATCAAATGCCTTTTTACCGGTTTCATAGCTTAAGAATTCTCTTTCACCCTTGTAGCTTCCTTGTGAAGCAAAACAATATTCGCATCTCAGGTTGCAGTCATGAGTCATGTTTAAGCACATTGCTTTAATAGCCGGTTTAATTTTATTTACCGCATTTGTTTCCTCTGTATAAAGCATGTTATTGACTATGAGATAATTTATTTCGGATATTGCTTCACTGACTATATCCCTGCCATGCTTATTTTCCAGTTCCTTAACTTTATGATCGCATTTGAAGCTGTCATCGTTTAATAAATCGTAAATTATTTCATCAACTACATGTACTAAGCCGCTGTTTGTATCAACCGCAAAATACATGTCGTTCATTTTAAATAAATGTATCATTTTTCCTCCGAAAATATTCTGTATATAATATATAAAATAAATAAATGCAAGCTATGAACTTGCAAATCCAGTATACAAATAAAATGTAGTGGCTCAGCCACTACAGATTTATTTATTCTCGCACTTTTGATTTCCTACCGTACAAGAAGTTTTACATGCAGATTGACATGATGTCTGGCATTCTCCGCATCCTTTTACATTCATATTATCTGTAAGCTTTGTTTGGTTAAGTGTTTTAATATGTACCATAATAACCCTCCCTAATGAACTCCATAAATTATAGCACTTATTTATAGCATTTTAAAGTATTTTTTTTTAGTTTTATCTTTTAGGTATTTTCAACTTGGTATTAACTCCTAAAATCCCTCCCAAAATAGCTACGGGAAGATATAACAATTGTCTCACAATACTGATTTCACCGGGATAACTGAAAATTACCTTCATTAAAAGAACCAATGCAAAATAAACAATCCAAATTTCAATCCCTCTTATTAATCCTCTTTCATGTACACTTTTTGCATACAGTAATGATACAATAAATAGACAGAGGGGTACTGCTATACTATAACTGATTTCAGCCGCCGGCTGTTTTGAAAAAAAGTACATATATATTGTTATAAAAAAGAATACAACAAGTATCATTATAAACAGATACAGTGAATATTTAAGCAATTTAACTATATTCATAATTATCCTCCATTTTTTGTTTTCATTAAATCTTATTCAAAATCAAGTAAAAAAGAACTTTTAAAGACAAAACTTCCTGCTTTAGTTATAAAATTTCTTGACATTTCAATTTAGGTTTGCTAAAGTAAACATACTAAGAGGGAGTAGTTTTAAATTTTCAGTCAACAACACGGAATCATGGATTCTGGCTGAAAATCTGATTATGTAATTTAGGTAACAAGACTTTTAGTATATCTTTAATTTTTTATAAAAAGAGATATACAAAAGTCTTTTTTTTATAAAAAATTTGGAATACTAAGCAGACGACCCAAATTTTATATTTGGTGTCGGTCGCTTATGCTGTAAATGCAATCAAAACTATAAAAAAGGAGAGAATTATGTATTATCAAAAAAGCTCTGAAGATACATTGTTGGATTTAAACGTTCAAGGCAGCAATGGTCTGACTCAGGATGAAGTAAAAAAACGGTTAGAGGAAAACGGACCGAATACTCTGGTTGAAAAGCAGAGAAAGACAATTTTACAGATGTTTTTGGCTCAGCTTAAGGATACAATGATTTATATACTTTTTGCTGCTGCAGCTATATCAGCTGTTCTGCACGAGATAACAGATGCAGTCATAATTTTATCAATTGTTGTAATCAATGCAGTAATTGGAGTTGTACAGGAGTCAAAAGCCGAAGCTGCTTTGGAAGCTTTAAAAAATCTTTCCAGTCCCACGGCTATGGTCCGACGAAACGGTAAGGTTATGGAAATACCCGCAAGTGAATTGGTAGCAGGTGACATAGTTATACTAGAAGCCGGTCGTATAATTCCGGCAGATTTAAGATTGTTACAATCAGTAAATTTAAAGATAGAAGAATCTGCGCTGACAGGTGAATCTGTTCCTGTAGATAAGGATTCAGACTTCATTGCTGACAAAGAAATGGGTATCGGAGACAGAATAAATATGGCCTATTCTTCAACAAGCGTAGCGTATGGAAGAGGAGAAGGTGTCGTTGTATATACAGGCATGGATACGGAAATAGGTAAAATTGCATCCATGCTTAATGAAAGTGTAGAAGAATTAACTCCGCTGCAGAAACGATTAAATGATTTAGGCAAGCTTCTTGGAATTGTAGCAATAGTTATAGTGGCTGCTATGTTCGGTATGGCATTGCTGCAAAAAAGAGATATAATTGAAATGCTTATTACCGCAATTGCTTTGGCTGTAGCAGCGATACCGGAGGGCCTAACAGCAGTCGTGACAATCGTCTTAGCTCTTGGAGTTCAAAGAATGGTTAAGGTTAACACCATAGTGCGAAAGCTTCCGGCAGTTGAAACGCTAGGTGCGGTCAGCGTTGTCTGTTCAGACAAAACAGGTACTCTTACCCAGAACAAAATGACTGTTACAAAAATTTATTTGGATAACCAAATGAAGGACGTTACAGAGCTTTCATTCGATAAAAATACTATTTTCGTTAAAGGATTCGTACTTTGTAATGATGCTTCGACAGCTAATAACGAAAGAATCGGTGACCCGACAGAACTTGCTTTATTGGATATGGGTAAACTGGTTAATGTTACCAGAGAAGGTCTCGAGCAAACTAATCCGAGGATTAATGAGCAATCATTTGACTCGGCACGTAAATTAATGACGACAGTTCATAAGGAAGACAACAAGGTGATGAGTTATACAAAGGGAGCTATGGACATACTCCTTGGAAGATGCACAAAAATATACTTAAATGGCGAAGTTACGGAAATTACGGAGCAGCATAAAGAGGATATAAATACGGCAGCCTCTGAAATGGCAAGGGGAGCCCTGAGAGTTTTAGCTTTAGGATATAAAGAGGATGATGACACGGCAAATGAAGAAAATCTTACATTCGTGGGATTAATAGGTATGATCGACCCTCCGAGACCTGAGGCGAAGGATTCTGTTCGGGTACTGGAGCAAGCCGGAATTACAACCATAATGATTACCGGAGACCACAAGGATACCGCTTTAGCCATAGCTAAGGATTTAGGAATTGCCGAAAATGAAAATCAATGTATAACAGGCAGTGATTTAAATGAATTAACTCAGGAACAATTAAATGACAGAGTGAGAGATTTGCGAGTATTCGCAAGAGTTTCTCCCGAACACAAGGTTATGATCGTTAAGGCATTTAAATATAACGGCAGCATAGTTTCAATGACAGGAGACGGCGTAAATGACGCTCCTTCTCTGAAAGCAGCAGATATAGGAGTAGCAATGGGTATAACAGGCACAGACGTTGCTAAGGGTGCCGCCGACATGGTGTTGACAGATGATAATTTTGCAACTATTGAAAAAGCAGTTGCTGAAGGAAGAGGAATTTACCATAATATTAAGAAAACCGTTCTATTCCTTCTTTCATCCAACTTTGGAGAAGTTATTTCAATGTTCTCCGCTATAGCAGCAGGGCTTGCATCACCGCTTCAATCAATACACATTCTTTGGATTAACCTGATAACAGACTCGTTACCGGGGCTGGCACTGGGGGTTGACCCTAAAGACACTGACATAATGAAAGCTAAACCAAGAGATCCGAATGAAAGCTTGTTTGCTCACGGTGGATTAATATTTACGATATATAACGGGTTCATGATAGCCGGTCTGACGCTGGGAGCGTTCCTGTGGTCACCGATTATTCACTTAAATGCGGAAGGCATGACCGTAACTCTCGAAAATATAAAGTGGATGCTTGGTCAAACTCTTATAGTTAACGGAGCGGATTACAGCATCATAGAGCATGCCCAGACGTATGCATTTACTACATTGGGAGTGTCGCAGCTGTTCCACGCCATAGGTATGAGAAACTACGACAAATCTTTGTTTAAAATGAAGATGTTTGACAACAAATCAATGATTGCTGCATTTATAATAGGATTGGCTCTTCAGATAGCGGTTACAGAAATTCCTATTCTTACAGAAGTGTTTGAAACAAGCCAGTTATCCTTAAAGGAATGGGGTAATTTAATTCTTATATCAATGGTCCCGTTATTGTCACATGAAATAATTGTTGCAGGTAAAAATCTGTTTGGTAAAAATGCCTAGTCTGAAAAATGGAGTTAGGGCATAAGCAGTCGAATGCATAAAAAAACAAGGAGCGCAAGCTCCTTTAATTTTTCTAATTGTCTTTATCTTCATCTGCTGAAGTTTCTTCTTCAACATCTTTAATTTCTGCTGCCTTTTCTTTTCCTTTTTTATCAACCGATCCGATTGCCCACTTAGAAAATTCTATTCTTTGTTTTGCGTGAGACATTTCCAACGTTACTACTTCGTCATTAACCTTAACAATTTTACCGTGAATTCCGCCTATTGTTATAACTTCATCACCAAGTGTTAAACTGTTTCTCATTTCTTTAATTTGTTTGTCTTTTTTCTTCTGTGGTCTTATCATCATGAAATACATCAATCCAAACAATACGACCATCATTATAATTCCGCTGAATTGTGAACCTTGCTCTGGCATATTTCCTCCTATGTAATTAATTAATATCCATAATTCTCATAAAATTCTTTTTTGAAATTTATGAAATTATCTTCCATTATACTTATTCTAATACGTTTCATTAAATTAATCAAGAAAAATAAATTATGTATTGAAGCTAGACGTGCGCCGAGGATTTCATTTTCTCCAAATAAATGTCTCATATAAGCTCTTGAATAATTTCTGCATGCATAGCAGCCGCAGTTTTCATCGATTGGCTTAAAGTCACGTTTGTACTTTGCATTTTTAATTGCAAGCTGACCCTTGCTCGTCATAAAGGCACCGTGCCTCGCCATCCTTGTTGGTAAGACACAGTCAGCCATGTCTATACCTCTCTCAACAGCTTCAAAGAGATAATCGGGACTTCCCACACCCATCAGGTATCTTGGCTTATCCTTCGGTAAATAATCAACTGTGTAATCCATTACCTCACACATCAAATCTCGCGGTTCTCCCACACTCAATCCTCCGACAGCATAACCGGGAAAATCAAGGTCGGTAATTTGCTTGGCACTTTCTATTCTTAAGTCCTTGTACATACCTCCCTGGATTATTCCAAACAATGCCTGATTGTCTGTATTCTTATGATATTCCTTGCATCTTTTAGCCCATCTCGTCGTACGCTGCATCGATTTTTCTACATACTCATAAGAGGCAGGATATGGTGCGCATTCATCAAATGCCATCATTATATCCGAACCTAAGTAATTTTGTATTTCCATGGATTTTTCGGGGCTTATAAAGTGTTTGGAACCATCTATGTGAGAACGGAACTCAACACCTTCTTCTGTTATTTTTCTTAAAGGTCCTAAACTGAAAACCTGAAATCCTCCGCTGTCAGTTAAAATCGGTCTATCCCAGTTCATAAATTTATGCAGTCCTCCTGCTTCCTTTATGAGGTCATGACCTGGTCTTAAATATAAATGATATGTGTTTCCCAATATTATTTGTGCTTCTAAATCTTTTAATTCCTCCGGCGTCATTGCCTTCACCGTAGCCTTTGTACCAACCGGCATAAATATAGGAGTTTCTATAACTCCGTGATTGGTATAAATTTTACCCAGACGTGCCTTACATTCCTTTGATTCCTTTATTAACTCATACTTAAACATTTCTCACCCGCTAAAATTATTTTATGAACATTGCATCACCAAAGCTGAAGAATCTGTATTTATTTTCTACCGCTGTTTTATATGCCTTCATAATATTTTCTTTTCCCGCCAAAGCACTTACCAGCATAATCAACGTTGATTCAGGCAAATGGAAATTAGTTATTAATGCATCCACCACCCTGTATTTGTAGCCGGGAAATATAAATATATCGGTCCAACCTTTTTTATGTCTTACGAATCCATTTTCATCTCCTATGGTTTCCAGCGTCCTTGTGCTTGTAGTGCCGACAGAAATCACTCTCTTACCACTTTGTTTTGCTTTGTTTATTTTGTTTGCTTCTCTTTCGGACAGCTCATAGTACTCCGAATGCATCTTATGCTCAGATATAAATTCGGCCTTTACCGGTCTGAAGGTTCCAAGACCTACATGAAGTGTTAATCTTGCTATATCGACACCCTTCTTTTCTAAGCTTTTTAATACTTCATCGTTAAAGTGCAGACCTGCGGTGGGAGCCGCAGCTGAACCGGGATTTTGGGCATAAATTGTCTGGTATCTGTTTTTATCCTCCAGCTTTTCATGTATATACGGAGGTAATGGCATTTCTCCAAGCTGATCCAATATTTCTTCAAATATACCATTGTAATCAAATTCGATTATTCTGTTTCCATCATCGTATACTTCAACTATTTTTCCCGACAAAAGATTTTCTTTGAAAATTATTTCTGCTCCCGTTCTTGCTTTTTTACCCGGCTTTACTAAGGTTTCCCATCTTTTGTCGTCGATTCTTTTAAGCAAAAGAATTTCAATTAAGCTTCCTGTACCCTTTTTAGTACCGAACAACCTTGCAGGCAATACCTTTGTATCGTTAATTACGAGGCAGTCTCCTTTGTCGAAATAATCAACAATATCATAAAAATGCTTGTGCTCAATTTCTCCTGTTTTTTTATCAAGAACCAACAACCTTGAACGGTCTCTTTCCTTTATAGGTGTCTGTGCTATTAATTCTTCCGGTAATTCATAATAAAAATCGCTTGTTTTAAAATTTATTTCTGTCATCTGATAATTACTCCGGTAAAGTAGTGTTTTAATATTTCATCATAGCTGAAGCCTTCTTCCGCCATTTGTTTAGCACCGTACTGGCTCATGCCGATTCCGTGTCCCCAGCCTCTGCCCTCAAAATTGTATGAGGATGAATCTGTTTTAAGAGTTGTTATTCCTTTTGAGGATATGACAGAAAGTGTATCTTTAGTTATTTTACTCGTTCCGTTACTTGATATTACACTCTTGCCTATGATACCTCCCGAGCTTAAGCTTTTAAAGTCTTCAATCTCTTCCTCGACCTCTTCTGCATCCACTATATTATCTAATATGCCGCTGCTTCCTCCTCCCCTTGAAGGAATCGTTCTGTTTTCATTTAAATATGTATATTCGTTGGTAAAGTAATATACGTTGCCGTTTACTATTTCAAACCATGAGCTCATCAGTCCCAGTAACAGCCTTGCATTTTCTTTCTTGTATAAAATTTCTCCAATATCAGTGGAAAATATACATTCCACAACTCTGTTGTTTTCAGTTACTTTGGTTATTTCCACTGAATAAAGCTCTCTGACATTATTGCCGTCATCTCTTAACTTTTTGAGTATTTCTTCCTTACTGTAGCTTTTTTGCCATTCATTATATGGTGAGCCGGATCTGTCACTGTATGCATCATCTACCCCTACAGCATAGGGTAAGTTTTCAAACCACACATTTTCAGTGCTTTCAGTGCTTCCGCCGCTGGTTGAATGATAAAATGCCTGAATCAGCTTATCGTCATAATAAATCATTTCACCCCTTGTTTCATCAACTGCTTTATCCGTTGATTCTTTTTCCGAATTGTATCCTCTGTATACCTGAGAATTCTGATTATCATCCATATCGTAAAGGGCTCTTGGATTTTTATTGTATATAGCGTATGTTCTTGCTGCCACAGCTTGTGCTTTCAAGCTTTCCTTTCCCCATGAAGCCGATATTTCATTAGGTACAACACCGTATAAATAGCTTTCCAGATCAACGTAGTTAATTGATATAAGCTTTGAATCTTCAATTATTTTAAATCCCATATAGCCTCTGTACGGTCTGTTTTCAATCATTATCATATCAATGGACTCTTTATCATAATAGGATGTAAAATACAGATTAGAGTTATTATCATACATTAAAACCGGCTTATTCTTTTCATTATATACAACGATACTCCTTAATCCCGTATTTACAGCTTCACCGTCATATCCGTTGTTGTTTAATTTGTTTAAAAGAGATTTTGCGTCGCTATTGCTTGAATAAAATCCGGCGTATAATTTAAAGCTGTCACCATCGAAATAAGGATAAAAATCATCATCAAAGTTATTTTCAAATTCTTTTGCATAACTTAACGCTTCTTCATATGAGTTGTAATTATCATTTAATTCAATATGATAAGATTTACCGGAATCCAGATGTACGCTTATATGATTACTGTCAAGATTGAACATCTCATTTGGGTTTTCGTTTATTTCATAAACAGTTATACCCTCATAACCCTTTAAAGAAGCTTGTTCATTATAAACCCTTGGGAATCTTATTCTGACTCTCACATATTCAGTACCTGTCGCACCGTAGCATACTGCCGTAAACAAAAATATTATTAGAATTGAAAATATAATTATTCTATTACGTAATTTTGTCATTAAAATTCCTCCCCTGAATCAAAAGAAAGTTGTCCGTCATTTTGTCTGATTTTATTAACGTGCCTGTATCCCAATTCAGTCACAACTCTGCCTCTGGGTGTCCTGTTCAAATAACCGATTTGCAGCAAATAAGGTTCATAAACATCCTCTATAGTTCCCTTTTCTTCGCCTATGGAGGCTGCTAACGTATCGAGCCCCACAGGTCCGCCTTTATAAAAATCAATAATCGTATTCAGTATCCTCCTGTCCAGCTTATCCAGACCCATTTGGTCTATTTCAAGCATTCTGAGAGCCAGATCCGCTGTGACTGTATCAATTATTCCATCGCTTTTCACTATGGCATAATCTCTCACACGCTTTAAAAGCCTGTTTGCTATTCTTGGTGTTCCTCTTGAACGCCTTGAAATTTCTTCCGCACCCTTATCATCGATTTCAATATTAATAATACTTGCAGACCTCACAACTATTTCTTTTAAATCTTTTGCCTCATAAAAATCCAAATTGCACAATACTCCGAATCTGTCCCGTAAAGGTGATGCCAGCATTCCCGACTTTGTTGTTGCCCCTATTAAAGTAAATTTCGGTAAATCCAACCTTATTGACCTTGCCGAAGGACCCTTTCCGATAATAATATCAAGTGCAAAATCCTCCAATGCAGGGTATAAAACTTCCTCAACATTTTTATTTAATCTGTGTATTTCATCAATGAAAAGAACGTCATTTTCATTTAAATTAGTCAGTATGGCAGCCAAATCACCGGGTCTTTCTATAGCAGGTCCCGATGTCACACGTATATTTACATTCATTTCATTAGAAATAATATTGGCAAGAGTAGTTTTACCAAGTCCCGGAGGTCCTGATAAAAGCACGTGGTCAAGAGGTTGATTTCTAAGCTTTGCTGATTCAATAAAGATATTCAAAACTTCCTTTACCTTGTTTTGACCGATATATTGAGATAATTTCTGGGGCCTTAAGCTAAGCTCCAATTCCTCTTCGCCGTTATTAACAGTACCGGCTACAATTTCATTTTCTCTGTCAAACATATCATACCTGCCTATTTATATTTTTTAATGCCTCTTTAATAATTTCGTTTTCACTTTTTCCTTCAACATCTATTTTGTCCAATACCTTTTTGGCCTCATAAGAATTAAATCCTAATCCGACTAAAGCGCTCAATATATCAGACGACTCACATTCAACCTGGAAAATTTCTGTTCCTTCAGTGTCGCTGATTATTCCATCTATAGCTCCAACCTTATCTCTTAATTCAAGGATAACCTTACTTGCAGTTTTTTTACCTATACCCGGAACCTTGGACATCCTTGTTACATCTTCTTTTAGTATAATTTCCTTAACAGTATTTGTTTCATACGTAGATAGTACGGAAAGTCCTGCCTTTGGACCGATTCCGTTAACGGATATTAATTTTTTAAACAATTCGATTTCATCTGATGTTAAAAATCCGTAAAGAGCTAAAATATCTTCCCTTATGTGCATGTATGTAAGAATGGTTGCTTTTTCTCCTTCACACAGCTTGTTTAAGCTTGAAAGCGAGGTGTTAATGAAATAACCCATATCATTGTTATCTATCACTATGTAATCTAAGCCCTTTTTTACAACCGTACCTTTGATGTAGCTGATCATTTTTCCTCCAAATTTAATCGTTAATATTTAATAATTTTAAAGCTGTCTGCGAATTTTAACGAATGAGCATGACATATTGCTAAAGCCAAGCCATCGGCCACATCGTCAGGCTTAGGTATCTTGTCCAGCTTTAGTATAACTTTAACCATTTCCTGAATTTGCTTTTTTTCCGCCCTGCCGTATCCTACAATACCCTGCTTAACCTGAAGGGGCGTATATTCATAAAGGGGAATATTTTTATTTTCCGCTGCTAACAGATGTACTCCTCTCGCTTCCGCTATTGCGATTGCAGTCTTCGTATTTTTGTTGTAAAACAGCTCCTCTATTGCTACAGCCTGAGGCTTGTACACATCGAATATATTCATATAGCTGTCATAAATCTTCTTAAGGCGCTTTGGAAATTCCTCGGAGCTTTCAGTTATAACAGCACCATAATCTATAACCTCAAATTTGTTGCCCGAGTAATTTATTATTCCATATCCTGAAATGGCAAGCCCGGGGTCTATGCCTAATATTATCATACGTCTACCAACTTTCTAATAATGTATTAATTATATCATAAGTGTCATACTATGTAAATCTTTGGCTTCTGCAAAAATTTGTTTTGCAAATGTTCAAAATATGTTATAATTAGCTGATTACGCTTTATGAATAGATTTTAAAAGGAACGTGTACTATGTTTAAGAAAGAAAGCAAGCTTAAAAGATTTGATTTTATTTTATTATTCACTACAATAATTTTGTGCGTGTATGGATTTATAGTAATTAACAGTGCTACCTTGAGCAAAACATTTGGCAGTGAGCCGTTTTTAAAAACCCAGATTACGGCATTTACTTTAGGTATGGTTGCAGTGTTTATATTGTTATTTATTGATTATGATATATATGGGGGATTTTACCTTCCCATTTACGGTATTACGGTAGCCCTTCTTATTTATGTATTGATTAATCCTGTAACGGCCTCCGAGTGGGGTGATGTCAGGAGTTGGATGAGCATAGGTCCCATTGTTTTTCAACCGTCGGAATTAGCCAAATTCGGTGTAATTATATCCGTATCTAAGTTCATTGACATCCATAAGGATAATATAAATAATCCGGCAGTGCTTATTAAAATCTTAGTATTTGCATTTTTTCCTATTGCACTTATTATGATGCAGCCTGACCTTGGAACGAGCTTAGTATTTATATTCTTCATTGCGGTTATGTTATTCGTTGCGGGAATTGACAGGAAATATATAATAGCCATCCTTGTAATCGCATTTGTACTGTTAATAATCGGTTTAATGATATTATACAATATTATGCAGGACTACGTACCTAAAAAAGATTATCGTGTGGACAGAATTGTTACATTTTTCTATCCGGAATTAGACCCCGAAGATACCGGTTACCATGTTATACAATCAAAAATTGCAATCGGTTCAGGGATGATTTACGGAAGAGGTTTGTTTAAGGGTGTTCAAAACCAATTGAATTATCTTCCGACTAAGGAAACAGACTTTATATTTGCAGTAATAGGAGAGGAATTGGGACTTATAGGCGGTTTGCTCTTATTATGCTTGTATGGCATATTGTTTTATCGGCTGATAAAAATAGCAAGAAATGCATCTAATTTATTTGGTTCACTGATAGTTACGGGAATTGCCGCAATGCAATTTTTCCACATATTCGAAAATGTAGGTATGACTATGGGTCTTATGCCCGTTACGGGAATTCCTCTTCCTTTTATAAGCTACGGAGGAACATTCATGCTTGTAAATACGGTTAGTATCGGGCTGGCACTGAGCGTAGGTATGAAAAGAGCGAAAATTAGTATGAACGACTTTTAGCGATGGGGTAGCAGTTGATTTGCGATAGATTTGCAATTGATTGACAATAGTATAGGGATGCATTTGAAGTGCACCCCTGTTTTTTTTATAATTGTTTACCTATTGTTCCACTATTCGAAGCAGCTTCCTCCGATGAACTCCCTGACTATAGATGTGTTTGGAATTGCTTCTTCATTTTCGATAGTTTTAAAATAGCTTAAAAATCTTAACAGCCTTTGTCTTTCGGCGTAATACTCACTGCCTTTTTCTATTTCCATCAGAACAGGCTCAACGTATTTTTTTAAAACGCAGAGCTCGTAAACAAGGGCTGAATTAAAGATAGCATCTGCATTTTCCTGAAAGGGGAATATATATTTTTCGGCTCCTCGGACCACATTGCTCCAGAGCTGAAGTGTTTTAAGCGCATTGTTTCCCCTGTGAGTATTGTCTCTTACAATTCGTCGTATCAATCTTAAATCCGATGTGGAAATACGATTATGATTGTCAATATTTAATTGAGTCAGGGCACTTATATATATCTTGAATTTATTCATCTGAGGTATCTGCTTAGTTAATTCATCATTCAGTCCATGTATGCCTTCAATGATTATTACGTGATCCTCTGTCAATGTAACCGGCTCTCTTGTGTATTCTCTCATTCCTTTTACAAAATTAAAAACGGGAATATTTACTGCCTCACATGACATCAGGCTCAATAAATGCTCATTGAATAAATCAATGTCCAAAGCCTTTATTGTTTCGAAATCAAAATCTCCATTTTCATCCTTAGGAGTCAGATGTCTGTCAACGAAATAATCATCCAGCGAAATAGCATATGTTTTTTTGCCGTTAACCCTCAGCTGTATGGACAGTCTTTGAGCAAATGTAGTCTTGCCTGATGAAGAAGGTCCGGCTATCAACACAATTTTTATATTTTTGTCAGATGCTATAGCATCTGCAATATATGCAATTTTCTTTTCGTGGAGAGCTTCATTGATACGAATCATGTCATCGATGGTGTCGTTTTCAATTTTTTTGTTTAAGGCACCCACGTACCCTACGTTCATTATTTCTCCCCAATCCTCTGCTTCCTTAAATACCTTGAAAAGCTTCTTATGCTCAATATGCTCAGGCAGCTCGAAATTACTCTCAACTGTAGGGAAATTTAAAATTATTCCGGGATAAAATAATCTTAAATCAAATTTATCTATTACCTCTGTGTTTGGCGCAATATGTCCGTAAAACGTATCATAATATCCATCCAATTCGTATATATTTACAAACTCTTCCTTTCGGTAATTTAAAAGCTCAACCTTATCCTCCATAGACTGCTTTCTGAAAATTTCCTGCGCTTCCATTACGCTTATACAAATACTGTTGATGGGTTGTTTAGCTTCAATGATTTCATTCATTCTATTTTTAATACTATCGAGCTGATTTTTAGTGATTAAATCCTTATTATTTAATTCGGTATACAGTCCCTTGTTTAAAGAATGCTTTATCTCAACCTCTATGCCGCTGAAAATGTCCTTGCAGGCCTTTATATAAATAAGTGAAAGCGTCCTGATATAGATTCTGCGACCGTCTCTGTCCGTAATATCAAAAAACTTAACCTTATCATTTTCATTTAATTTAGCATAATCAAGTGCCTGAACCTTATTGTTGACCTTAGCACCTAAGTAGCTGATATAGTCATCTCCATATTCTCTTTTCAATATAGAATAAAGTGATTCATTGTTCTCAATATCTATAATTTTATTTTTGTTCAGCAAATCAATTTTCATCATTTTCCTCCTCCTATGGTAAATCTGTCATTTATTTCTGATTTAATTTCCATTTTATTTAAATAAGCCAAATCATTATCATAGCCGTCCAATATAAGCTTGTATGCGTGGAGAACCTGATGCTTTTCACTGTCCTTTCTGCCATACTTTTTATCTCCTGCGACAGGATGGCCTACAGAAGAAAGATGTGCTCTTATTTGATGAGCTCTGCCGGTTTCTATCTCTATTTCAAGCCATGTAAAATTATTTTCTGTTTTTAACGGGTGCGCATATGTAACGACCTTTTTTGAATTTGCCGTCGTTTCCTTCACTATTTTTACCATGTTTTTTTCATCGTTTTTAATTAAATAATCCTTTAATTCTAAATCTTCTTTTATAATACCGTGAACCTTAGCCACATAAAATTTTCTTATACGCCTTTCCCTGATTGCCTTATTCGTTTGTTTTAATGCATCATAATTTTTCGCAGCAATAACAAGTCCCGATGTATTTTTATCTAATCTGTTGCAAACAGCAGGTTTAAATGTAAAGCTTATATTTTGTTCCTTTGCGTCCAGATACATTTTTATTTCATCTATCAGATTTCTGCTGCTCGTTACATCCGGTTGAGTGCTTAATCCAACCGGCTTATTTACTATGAGAATATTATCATCCTCATAAACAACTTTAAAATGGATATCCGTCTGCTTTAAAGTTTTCTTCTCCCTGAATTTATCTATCGTATCATCAGATAAATAAAGCTGCACCAAATCATCCTTTTTCAAAATAGTTTCAGGTTCTGCCTTTAAGTCATTGAGCTTTATATTTTTCTTTCTGAGCATTTTATAAATAAATGACTGATTTGCTTTATTCAGATATTTTTTTAAAAATCTATCTAATCTTTGACCCTCTTCATTATTTGTTATTCTAATTTCTTTCATAATTTCTCCGATATTTATTGTGTATTACTTTATTATACCAAAATTACCCGATATGTATATAATGAATTGAAATATTTGATAAAATTAACAAGTTTTTATTGCATGTCCTTATTGTACAAATACTATTTTTGTGCTAATATATTTTTAGAGGAAATAAGTCAAGGAGTTACCAATGAGAAAAATTATAAATGCTATAAGAGATTTTATATATAATATTACGGACTATGGATTAATAGTGACGGTAATAGTAGTAATGGTTGTAATTTTGGGTTGGAGATTCAATATACTGATGAATAGAGGTATAGAAAAAGAAGCAATAAAGAACAATCTACCGCCCATAGTGTCCAACGAACCTAACAACCCTGAAAATCCCGGACAAAATGAAGAAAATCCTGAAAATGATCCGGATGATGAAGAACCAACTCCGGAACCTACAAATCCGGTTGAGCCCAGCGGATTAATTGCAACAATTAACATACCCGAAGGTTCATTTCCTTCTAAAATAGGTGATATTCTTTTAGATTCAAATTTAATTGACAACAAAGAAGATTTCCTGGACAGATCAATTGAACTTGGTCTGGATACAAGAATGAGAAGCGGTACTTTTGACATAGAAGTGGGAACATCCTTAGACACAATAATAAAAATAATAGCAAACGCTCAATAATAAAGATAAAGCCAGAAAGGTCCGTTCCCTTCTGGCTTATTTCTTCTTAATACCTTGAATTTACATAATAATCTATTACGGATTTTTTCTTTTTGTCTGAAAATACATTTTCTTTCTTTAAAACGTCTAAAAGCCATATACTTTTTGAATGCAGGATTGCATATTCATAATCTCCAAGCACTATTTCATACAGCTTTCCTTCGAGAGCAGATGATTCCATTTTAATAAAATATGCGTCAACATTTTCAAAATGTAAAAACCTCAATAGCCGAAACGTTGTTTTATCCTTTTCATTGTAATAGTAATCGGCTTCCCCCAAATACTTTTGATAGTAGCTTATATGCTTACCCTTGTCTTTAATTTCCTGAGCAATCATTTTGTGGTACTTTGCCATCATATTATAGTATTGATAGTTGTACAGCCCCTTTTCAAAGCTGTCTATACGCTGAAAGGGCTTAATGCTTTTATCTATCATATACCTATAATTTAACTCCAGATATTCCTTCTTGTTTATATCGCCATTCATATGTTGAATTATCAATGAATCTCTATGTTCAAAAAAATCATCGAAAATAGTTTTGTTTGGCTTGAAATAATTCATAAAATCACTCTTTCTAAATTGCCATACTATATTGCATATTAATTTTATCAGAAAGTACGAAATTTAGCAACATTAAATAAAGGGGACGAATTTTTCGTTTAAACAACGAAAAACCGTCCTCGATTTGACATTTATTATTATGACATTACTGCCTCTAATATTATTTTATTTCTCAACCCTTCCGGAATATCTTCATAGTCATGATTTACACTCATTATAAAATTAACATTGAATTTTTCTGATAAATATTCTAATCTGTCAACTACTTCATCTAAACGTTCTAAACCTGCCTGTGCTATCTTATACAGTCCGTCTATGTACACATATTCTACATCATAATCAGTTGCAATTAAGCCGCATACAAACCCGTGAAATTGCTCAGCGTTTGTCAGTCCAAATTCCTTTGTGTTAATATATCTGATTTTATAATCCAAATCAAATATATGTCTGTTGTTCGCTTCTAAGAAAACCATCTTTCCCTGTATACTATCGATTGCCTTGTTTGCCATGTCAATCATTTTTCTCGTTTTGCCGGTACCATTGTGTCCACAAATTAATTGAACCATAATAATCACACTCCTACGCTTATATTTTATAAAAGTTAATTACATTTATATTGTACCACAAACAGAAAATGTTTACACTACTTATTTTTATTTTTTACAAGTATATTTGCATGTCCGCTTGTGTTTTAACTTTAGAACCTTGATAACGCCTGCTTTCCTTCATTTTATCCAATATATCATCCTTAATTTTCCACCAGCTGATGCCCCAGTTAACGAATAAAGAATTTTCTTCAGGGGCTCTGCCAACTAATCTTTGAACCACTATATCCTCGTGTAAATATTCCAGAAAAGTAACAACCCGTTCCACATATTCATCCTTCGTTATTACAGTTATTTCCTTATTTTTATATAATATTCCCATAACAGTATTTTCCATTATATAAAGTGAATGGATTTTTACCTGATCAATCTTTAATACTGTCAGTATTTTAGCTGTTTCAATTGTATCTACTACGTTATCGCTCGGTAAATTTAAAATAACATGGGCACAAATTTCAAAATTGTATTTTTTTATTCTTAACACTGCATCAATGAATTCCGAGAGTGTATGTCCCCTGTTTATTGAGATTAGAGTATGGTAATTTACTGTTTGAAGTCCAAGCTCTATTGATATATTTATATTATGTTCTTTTTTCACAGAATCAAGAAATATAAGATAATCCTCGGAAATGCAGTCCGGACGAGTAGAAATTGATATTTCAACGATATCATCAACTATAGACTCTTTAATATAGCTTTTAAACACCTCTAACTCAAGATATGTATTTGTATAATTTTGAAAATAAGCTATGAATTTTTTTGCTTTGTACTTTTTTTTAATGTACTCCATGTTTATTTTTATTTGTTCTTTAACATCTAATGAATTGTCTAAACTCTCAAAACCTGTTCCGACGTCGGCACAAAAAGTACAACCTCCATAACCTATTGAACCATCTCTGTTTGGACAAGTGCATGGTATATTGATCGGAAGTTTATAAACCTTTTCACCATATTTTTCTTTTAAATAATTTGAATATTCATTGTATAATTCAGCCATATTATTCCTACCAGATATTGTTTTAATTTTCTATTTCTCTCGTTTGAAATCCTGAAATTCCTCGCTAAGACTCAGAATGACATACTATAATTATAAACAAATCCTTTTCAATAATCAATGTTATAAATTTTATCTTTATTGCCAATAAATTAATCATATTATTTTAAACATTTTGCAGATAATATATTAACAAATATATTAATAATAACATGGAGGTAGAAATGAGAAACGGAATGATTCCAACAGTTGTAGGTACAGTTGTAACGGTAACAGGATTTGCATTAAGAAATTCAAATATTCCCGATTCATATAAAAACGGGTTAATAGGATTTGGTTTGGCGCATATTGCCATGGGCTCAGCAGAAATGTTAACTGAAAATATACAAAGAAGTAATATGATGGAAAAAGTGAGCAGATGGTCCAAATCTTGATTTGGTGTCAGTTGCTCATCCTGAGCGAAAGTGAAGGACCTCGTTTGACAAAGATGAGATTCTTCACTGCGTTCAGAATGACACAGCCGTGCCTTATCAAGAGGTTGATGAAAAAAGCATGCTATGCATGCTTTTTTCATCAACCTAAGCAAATATTACATAAAGTAACGAATATAGTCCTGCAATTCCAATTAATAAGTAAATTATTCTTCCGATTTTGTTTTTCCATCCGCCAAATAAACTTTCTACTATATCAATTTTTGATATTCCATAAAGACCCCAGTTTAACGCACCGATAATAATAAGTATTGAAGCTATTGCAGTTATTATTTTCATATTTCCTCCCAAATAAACATTATATTAATACATTATATTTATGACAAAAAGAAATATGTACAAAGCTTTTATATTTATTTCAAATCAAACAATTCTTTTAACTCGTAATATACCCCTGAATTGTTGTTGTCGAATTTAGAAATTCTTCTTGCTGCCTTTTTAATTTCTTCGGTTCCATTGACCATGGCAATTCCCATTCCCGCATTTCTCAACATTTCTATATCATTATTATCATCACCTAAGGCTATAATATCCTCAGGCTCTATATTTTTTTGCACTGCATACTTCTTTAAAGAAGACCACTTACAGCCTTCAGGATGTAAAAATTCCAATAATGCAAGATTGCCTAAATTTCTGTTGAAAATTGTATTGTAATACTTGGGATTAATCATTTCGGTGCCAAAATCACTGAGCTTATTATATTCATTAAAGTAACAAACAGATAAAATTTTGCCGGTATTCGGAGGATCAAATTTTATCAGTTTTGCTCTGTTATAGTCTTTTTTAATGTAACCGGAATATTCTTTTTCAAATTCTTCTTTTTCGTATATTATATCATAACCGTTGTCATATTCATCCACATGTATAAAAGGATTCAAGCCCCTTCTCAGGCCCTCGTTATATATTTTTTCGAAAAATAATGGATTGAGATAATTACAGCTCAAAACTATATCGTTATGTCTCACTACAGACCCGTTGTTTGATAATATTACGGGATTTAAATTATTTATTGGTTCAATAAGCTTTTTAGCCATATAGTAATTTCTGCCGGTGGCTATTACTATTTCAATGCCGTTTTTATGTAATTCATTCAGTATGTATACTGTTTTATCGGTTATTTGTTTTTCATCATCAAGAAGTGTTCCGTCCAAGTCCGAAACAACCATTTTATATTTCATAAACACCTCATATAAAAAGGGGACTATCCCTTAAGAGTTAGTCCGACCTTTTTATTTAAAATTATTTTGCTGTGTAAGCGTACATAAAATATTTATATCCTAACGGGCTCGGGAATGCTCCTTCAAGCTCTGGGCTCATCATGAATAAATCTGTATAGTAATAAATTGGACAAATTGCACCTGTTGACATAAGAACATCCTCTGCCTGATGCAACAAGTCAAAACGTTCTTCCGGATCTTTTGTAGCTTTAGATTCAGAAATTAACTTATCATATGATTCTGCCCAAGTTTTTCCTGATTCACCTTTGTACGTGTAACCTGCATAGCTTGCATGTTCGCCTCTGCCAAATTGTGAGTCGTTGTTACCACTGTTTGTAATCCACATATCAAGGAATGATATAGGATCATTGTAGTCTGCTAACCAGCCGTTTCTTGCAACTGAATAATTACCGTCTTTTCTTGTGTTAAGGAAAGTGCTCCATTCTTGTTTTTCGATAGTCATATTGATGCCATATTGTGCATATGTAGCTTGTAAATTAACAGCTATCGCTTCATGACCTGTTCCTTCATTAGTTAAATATTTAAGTGTTGGGAAACTACCTGAAATCATGCCATCATCGCCTACAGTAAATTCACCTGAAGAATCAGCAACTTCTCTCAATAAAGCAACTGCTTCTGCTGTATTTGATTCATAATCATCATCACTTACGCTGTAATATCCTGCACCATTTCTATCAGGACCATTTTTAGCTACGAATTCTGTTTTTCCATCCGGTTCTGTTAATCCGATAGGAACAAAACTATTAGCCGGTTGCTGACCTGCCTGACCGATTTCTTCAACTATATAGTTTCTGTCAATCATAAGTGAAAGAGCTTTTCTTATTTTTTCTCTTTCTGCTTCTTCAAAATTTGCAAACGCTGAGTCATTTACATTGTATGAAACATAGTATGTTCCCAATTGACCAGTTATAAAGAATTCATCAGGATAATCTTCCTGTAATGCCTTGATTTCATCATTAGGCACCTGATCTATGAATAAGTAAGATCCGTTCTGATAGTTAGCTAAAGTTGAAGTATCATCATCATTAAATGCAAATCTAAGTTCATTAGTAACAACAGCGTCTGCATTATGATAGAATTCATTCTTCTGCATTACTAATTCACTTTGTGAGAATTCAACAACCTTGTACGGACCATTTCCTATGTATGTATCAGCTACGGTTGCCCAAGCTTCATTGCCATCAACTACAGATTCCTTAACAGGCATATAAGTAGGGAATGCACATAATTCATGGAAATATGGTGCGTCAACAGGCAATACAACTGTTAATGATTTGCCGTCTTCGGATGCAGTTACATTTAATTTAGCACCTTCAACTCCTGCTTCAACGTCAGCATAGCCATCGATAACGTCAAACATATATCCATAGTCTGCTGCAGTCGCAGGATCAGCCGCTCTGTTCCAAGCATATACGAAGTCTTGAGCTGTTAAGTCTGAGCCGTCACTCCATTTCATACCGTCTTTCAGTTCAAAAGTGTATGAAACCATGCCGTCTGCAGTTTCTACAGGTTCAGGTAATTCCGTAGCCATGTCTGCATAAAGCTCTAATCCGCCATCGTCTTTTTGTCTGAAGCCTACTAATCCCGCAAAGTTATGGATTATATAAGTTGCTCCGTCAACAGCACTGTTAAGTGCAGGGTCGATAGTATCCGGATATGCACCAACATGCAATGTCATACTTTCAGCAATTTCTGCCGGTTGTTCTTCACCCGGCTGTTCATTTGGTTCACCTGGTTCATTTGGTTCTGCCGGTGGCGGTGTAGTGTTATTTCCACATGCTGCTAAAGAAAATACCATCAATAGCACCAACAGAATAGATACAATTTTTTTCATTAATAAAATCCCTCCAAATTTTAAATTTATATTAATTATAAAAATTAATATCACATTGAATAAAGCTTTGAATATCTTTAAAATTTTATGTTTATTAATTTTTCATAAGCCTGTAATATGTAAAATTTACTCCGGCATCAAAATGCCGGGTAAATTAAATAGCAATTATACGTTTATGCATGCCACATGATGTCCCGGTGCAACCTCTCTTAATTCAGGTCTTACTTCCTTGCATTCGGGAGTAGCCCTGTTACACCTTGTTCTGAACGGACATCCCGAAGGCATATTGAGCGGACTCGGAACATCTCCTTCAAGAAGTATTCTCTTATGACTTCTTGCATATTCAGGATCAGGAATAGGAACTGCAGACAACAAGGAAATAGTGTACGGATGCAGCGGATGATCGTACAATTCATCAGCCGGTGCCAATTCCATCATTCTTCCCAAGTACATTACAGCTATTCTGTCCGAAATGTGCTTTACAACCAACAGGTCATGGGCTATGAATAAATAAGTTAAATCTAATTTGTTTTGTAAATCTTCAAATGTATTTATTATCTGTGCCTGAATGGAAACGTCAAGAGCAGAAACGGGCTCATCGCAGACAATAAATTCAGGCTCAACCGCTAATGCTCTCGCAATACCGATTCTTTGTCTTTGCCCGCCTGAAAACTCATGTGCATAACGAGTTGCATGCTCACTGTTCAGTCCTACTATACTCATTAACTCATCAATTCTATTCTGTCTCTCGGATTTTGTTTTAAAAAGCTTCAATACATCTAAAGGTTCTCCTACTATATCACCGATAGTCATCCTTGGATTAAGGGATGAATACGGATCCTGAAACACCATTTGCGCATTTCTTCTTAAATAATTTATAGATTTCGAACTTTCAATCTTTTGTCCGTTAAATATTATTTCTCCGCCTGTAGGCTTATACAATTGTAATATAGATCTTCCTACGGTAGTTTTTCCGCAACCGGATTCACCAACCAGACCCAATGTTTCACCCTTTTTAATGTTAAATGATATATCGTCAACTGCTTTAAGCGGCTTACTTTTTAACATACCTGTCGGAATATCGAAGTATTGCTTTAAATTTTTGACCTCAAGAAGATTGTTTTTTTCTTTATTCATGATTGTACATCTCCTCTACTTCTTTTATAGTTAATGTCTTATTCTCTATTCCGTCCTTGATATTCATCCAACAGCTTGAAGAATGCGTATCACTGATTTTAATTTCACCGGGATTTTTATGAAGACAGACCTTCATTGCATTGTCACATCTCGGTGTAAATGGGCATCCGTCAGGCATATTTAATAAATCCACCGGATTCCCCCCAATAGGATGAAGTCTTTCCTTACTTTGAGCATTAGGGATCGACTTTAACAATCCTTTTGTATACTCATGCTTAGGATTGTAGAATATATCATCAGAGGTACCTCTTTCAGCAATTTCTCCGGCATACATTACTATTATTTCATCACACATATCTGCTACTACTCCTAAATCATGTGTAATAAGTATTATAGCCATTCCTAACTGTTTTTGCAAGTCTTTCATTAAATCAAGTATTTGTGCCTGAATTGTAACGTCAAGAGCCGTAGTAGGTTCATCTGCTATCAATATATCAGGCTCACATGCCAAAGCCATTGCAATCATAACTCTTTGCCTCATACCGCCTGAAAATTCGTAAGGGTATTGATTTATTCTTTTTTCAGGTTCATTTACGCCTACAAGCTTAAGCATTTCTATCGCTCTTTCCTTAGCTTGTTCCTTATTTCTTTTCGTATGAAGCATAATAGCTTCCATCAACTGGTTTCCAATTGTGAAAACAGGATTCAAGCTTGTCATAGGGTCCTGGAAAATAATACTTATCTGATTACCCCTGACACCCTGCATAACATCTTTATCTGCACCTACTAACTCTTTTCCTTTAAGCTTAATACTTCCTCTTACAATCTTTCCTGGATCGGTCAATATCTGTAGTATCGAATATGCTGTTACACTCTTACCCGAGCCTGATTCTCCAACTATACCCAGCACCTTTCCTTCTTCTAATTCAAATGACACTCCATTAACTGCCTTAACCTCTCCAGAAGAGGTGAAAAATGAAGTGTGCAAATCTTTTACTGATAATAAACTCATTCTATTCCTCCTACTTCTTTAATTTAGGGTCAAAGGCATCTCTCAGACCGTCGCCTAACAGGTTAAATGAAAGTACTATCAACCATATGCTGATTGCCGGTATTATCAATCTATAAGGATAGCTGTAAATACCTGAAAGTGCATCAGAAGCTAACGAACCCAAGCTCGGCATAGGTATGGATACACCAAGACCAAGGAAGCTCAGAAAGCTTTCTGTAAATATAGCTGACGGTATCTGCAATGCCGTAGATATAATTATTACACTCATACAATTCGGAAGCAAATGCTTTTGTATAATCCTACCGGGCTTAGCTCCTATAGATTTTGCCGCCAATACATATTCCTGCTGTTTTATGGACAGTATCTGACCACGTACAAGACGTGCCATTCCTACCCAGTACAATATAGCAAATACAATGAAAATACTCATCATATCAGTACCTATTTTAGCCAGAGCAGTACCTTCAAGATCTAATGTCTGATTCAGTACAACTGAGAATAATATTATCATAAGCATATCCGGCAGCGAATAAATAATATCTACGATTCTCATCATAAACAGGTCTATCCGTCCGCCAAAATACCCTGCAACAGAGCCGTAAAGAATACCGATTATCAATACTATTATAGCAGCAAAGAATCCAACCAACAAGGAAATTCTTCCGCCGTATATTACTCTGATTGCATAATCTCGCCCGGAAGAGTCCGTACCAAAGATATGCGGGAATACTTTTTCACCGTTTGCAATCCTTGCAAGCTCCGTTTCACCATACTCAAAGGGCTTTAAATTGTTATAGGTTTTATCTATTCTTTTTCCCTGCGCCACTCCTAACTGCTGTTCATATGTGTAAGGATATAGCATAGGTACAAATGTAACTATCAACGCAATCAAAATTATGATGGATAATGAAGCCATCGCAATTTTATTTTTTCTTAATTTTCTCATTCCATCCTTGAAGAACGTCGTGCTTTCGCTCATTCTAACCTGCTGCAGCTTTTCGTCATCTGTTGCTGTTTCAAAATCCTTCAGGTTAAGCTGAAAACTAAGTAAATTCTTTTTTGGCGTAATGTCTTGATTATTCATATATTACTTGCCTCCTATTCCTATGACAAATCAATTCTTGGATCAAATACCTTGTAAAGGATGTCTGATACAAGCATCATTACAACTATAAGTGCCGCCAAAAATATTGTTGTTCCCATTATCATGGTGTAGTCACGATTAATAATACTCGAAACAAACTCTTTTCCAAGTCCCGGAACTGCCAATATCTTTTCAACTACCAGACTCCCGGTTACTATATACGCAACCATAGGTCCTGCATATGTTATAACAGGAGTTACGGCATTACGAAGAGCGTGCTTGAATAAAACTTTTGCGGGCTTTACACCCTTTGCCCTTGCCGTTCTTATATAATCCTGACCGAGAACATCCAGCATACTCGATCTTGTTAACCTAATAATGTATGACATCGGATACAGGCTAAGAGCTATTATGGGCAATACCAAACCTCCCGGTTCATTACCGTTGGCAGGAAAGATTTTCAAATACACACAAAATATTAACAGTAACAACGTTGCTATAATAAACGATGGCATAGCAACCATTGCCGTAGAAATAAACATTATAACCTTATCAATTATTTTATTATGAAAAACCGCTGCCAATGAACCAAATACTAAACCAAGAACTATAGCTGATGCCGCTGCTGTTCCTCCCAGCTTAGCGCTGACTTTGAATCCATTCAAAATAACTGTAGTAACATCCCTTCCCCTTTGTCTGAGAGACGGACCAAAATCAAATCGCGTAATATCCTTTAAATATGTTGTATATTGCTCACTTAAAGGCTTGTCTAATCCATATTTCGCTTCCAATGCTGCCGTAACAGCGGCACTTGGTGATTTTTCGCTTAGAAAAGGACCTCCTGGGATACTGTGCATTGTAAAAAATGTAATAGTTATTATCAAGAATATAGTAATAACTGCAAGGGCTAACCTTTTACAAATATATAATGCCAATTTTGAACTCATTATAATACCTCCAAATTAATTACAAAATTGATACGAAAATTTCTCCTTGCTGTATATGATTATTCATCACCGCATTTTGAATATTTTCTTACAATTAATGCGTAAACCATTATAACACAACAAAATTCATATTTCAATATTTTTTATTAATATGCTTACAATGAATATTAATGTAATAGAAAGCGTTTATCTGAACAATGCAAACGCATTCAAGTGTTAAGATTGCCATATTTTAGAACACATTTGCACCAAAAACAATTGTATCTATATACATATTTTCTCATTTTTCACAAAAATGCAAACATTTTTCTGCATTCAAAAAACGTATTTTGTAAATAATACACGAACAAATAAAAACCAGTTTATTTGATTTTTTCAAGTATCTTTATCAATAAATTATATACATTTTCTACTGATTTTATGTCTACATGTTCGTTTGGTGAATGAGCATCAAAAGCATCAGGCCCTAAGGATATAGCATCTAAACCCTGGATTTTCTCCATTAACAATCCGCATTCCAGTCCTGCGTGTATTGCCTCAACTTTTGGTTCCTTTCCATATATGTCTTTATAGCTTTTTATGCAGATGTTTCTTATTTCCGATTTTTCTTTAAATTCCCATCCGGGATAATATCCGGAAATAAAGCATTCTATTCCCAGGCTTTCACCTATTTGTTCCATTACAAAAGCTACGTTCTCTGTCATCAAAGATTTTACGGAGCTTCTTGCTTGATTATGAAGCGTTATATATTTTTCGTCCTGAGTAATAACCCCAAGATTATTAGAGCTTATTACAAGGTTAATAACCGTACTTCTTGACAATGGTCCGTTTGGAATCAGATTTATAGCAGAAACAACCTTTTTAAACACATCTCTTTCTAATACCTCTGCTTCTGCGTTTATATTTTCAAGCATAACAGTAATATTACAATCTGTTGTCATGTATTCGTTTTTCAAAATTTCATTCCATAGCTTAACTTTATCTTTAACCTTTTCAACATCGTTCATCGCAATATAAGCATTGGCTTCTCTGGGTATAGCATTGCCCTTTGAACCCCCTGTTATATTTATCAAATCTATATAATCATATAAATCATAAAGGATTCTGCCTAATATTTTATTTGCATTCCCTTTTTCTTTATTAATATCCGTACCTGAGTGTCCTCCCGATAAACCTTTTACACTGAGCTTGCAGCAATTTTTTCTTACTTCCTGATATTTTACCGGGATTTTAAATTCAATTCCGCATCCGCCTGCACAGCCGCATGTAAATACTCCTTCTTCTTCGCTGTCTAAGTTCAGGAGATACTTGGCTTTAAAAATACTTCCATCCACCTTATCGGCACCTGTCATACCCTTTTCTTCATCCGAAGTTATTAAAACTTCAAGTGCTGGGTGCGACAATTCGTCTGAATCCAAAATGGACAATGCATAAGCAACGGCAATGCCATTATCCGCACCTAAGGTAGTTTCGGTTGCATAAATACATCCATCTTTTATTCTTAGTTTTATAGAGTCTTTACTAAAATCATGCTGAACCCCTTCGTTTTTTTCACATACCATGTCCATATGACCCTGCAGCATAACGACAGGCGCATTTTCATAGCTCTCCGTTGCAGGTTTTTTAATGATTATGTTTAAATAATCATCCTGTATAACTTCCCATCCCTTAGATATACTTAAGTTATACAAATAGTCAGAAATCTCTTTTTCATAACCGGAGCATCTTGGTATCTTAGAAATTTCTTCAAAATAATAAAACACTTTTTCAGGCTTCAAGCCTCCTAACACTCTTTCCATTTTCACCCTCCATATTACACGAATTTTAATCTACTTTCCCTATTCTGTTTAATGGGAAAAATCTAAAAATTACATTTCCGATTATTTTACTTTCTTCTATATATGGTTTTTCCCAATAACGTGCATCAAAAGAAAGAGGTCTGTTATCACCAAAAAATAAATAATGTTTTTCAGGAATATTAAATATTTTTGATATGCCTTCAGCATTAGTTACATATGGCTCATCTAACTTTTCTCCGTTTATATAAACACTGCCGTCTTTTTTTACTTCCACAGTTTCTCCGGGCAAGCCAATCAACCTTTTAACAAGACGTTTTTCTTCTAATTCGTCAGATTTGAAAACCAATATATCTCCTCTTTTAGCATCATTTATATCGAATAATTCATTAACATATAATCTATCCCCGGGCATTATTGCTGTTTCCATAGAGCCGGTAGGTACTGTTACTAAAATGAAAATATATTTATTCAATAACAATACGATAGCCAAAGCAACAACAACGGGTACAACCCATTCCTTGACAAAATATTTCATTGCTTCACATCCATTTCATTTAATTATTGCAGTACATCATTGAAAACACGCAAAAAATTTCCGCCTATAATTAATTTCGCATCATCTTCAGATATACCTCTTTTTAAGATTTCTTCAGTCAACAGCACCGCATCAGCATGAGAGCTTAAGCTGTCACTGTTAAAAGGTTCAAACTTGAATTTCATTTCACTTTCATAATAGTTGTTGCATAAGTCAAATCCATATCCTACGTGAGAAGCCCCAACCAATTTAACCATGTACTCTATATGATCGACCAGTTTTTTAATAGGGTCCTCTCCCTCACCTACACCGGCAATATTTTTATATGCATTTATTCCTATTACACCATTTCTTTCGGCAATTGCTTTTATTTGTTCGTCTGTAAGGTTACGCATTCTTCCATGTAATGCTCTTGCATTGGAATGAGAAGCGATAAATGGTTTATCGGTAAATTTCATTATGTCCCAAAATCCCTCATCATTTAAATGACTTACATCTATAAGCATATTCAACTCTTCCATTCTTTTCACAGCCTTAACTCCAAACCTTGAAAGACCGCCTCTTTGACCTTCCTCCACAGGATTGAAGCTGCAACCGTCCGCAACATAATTTCTTCTTGACCACACTAATCCGGCAGCTCTCACTCCTAATTCGTAAAATATTCTTAAAAGTCCTATATCATTACCTATTGGATCTAAACCTTCAAATGATAGTATAATTCCTATTTTATTTTCTCTTATACAATGGTTCAGTTGTTCTTTTGATTTAATTAAAACAACCTCTCCGTCACATGTTTCTATATCTTCCATCAAAGCATTGATTTGTCCTAATGCAACTCTTAATCCCATTTCAGGCAAAAATATATCATCCATAAATAAAGATGATACGATGATGTTAAAGCCACCCTTTCTGAAACTTTCAAGGTATCTGTTTTTAATCACTTCTTTTTCTCCGGCTAAATACCTGTTATATATTTCTCCGGCTAAATCTAAATGAGTGTCTATAACTACATTGTTCTTATGCAAGTTTATAGCAGCATTTTTAAAGTCCATCTATTTCTCCTTCTGCATTAATATATAAGCTAATTATAAATAATATATGAAAAATTTACAAGCTTTATTAATAAATAAAGGATTTGTGCTTTGCACAAATCCTTAGAATATCCTTCACTGCGTTCGGGATGACATAGAAAAGTTTTTTATTTATTTTTAATTATTTGAATATCCTTAGAAGCCTTATTTAAAACCTCGTTACCGTTTTCGGTTACAGCCACGATATTCTCTATTCTCATACCAAATTTATCTGCTATGTAGATACCCGGTTCAACACTGAATACCATTCCTACTTCAAGATATCTTTCATTGCTTTTCTTTATGTCGGGAGCTTCATGAACTGAATATCCGATACCGTGTCCAAGACGTGTGAAGAAGTACTTTTCATACCCTGCATCTATAATAACGTCTCTTGCCGCTTTATCAACATCAGGTATGTACGCCCCTTTAACAGCTGCTTTTTCTCCTGCTTCTTGAGATTTAAGCACTATTTCATAAATCTTTCTTTCTTCCTCGGAAATATCTCCTACGAACACTGTTCTTGACATATCCGAACACATGCCGTTGTACTTGCATCCCCAGTCTAAAATTATTATATCTTTTTCTTGTATAACCCTTTGATCTGAGTTGTAATGAGGATAGGATGAATTAGGTCCCGAGCATACCATGGTAAATCCCTCATCAGCACCCTTTTCTTTGAAAATTTCATTCATCTTTCTTGCTATATCGGCTTCCTTTATGCCCGGTCTTATGAATTTTAATAATTCTTCATAGGATTCATCCGTTATACGGGCTGCCATTCTTAAATCATTAAGCTCATTTTCATCCTTTATCATACGCATTTCTTCAAGCAGCGGTTTTCCGTTAACAAATTTAACATCCAAGGCGTCCATTATCTGAAGGACAATAAATGCTCTTTCTGTTGAGTTAACCGCAATTGTTTTTCCTATGAGGTCATTTTCTTCGAAAGCCTTCTTAACCGTATCAGTAAATACGTCCCCGTCAAACCATCCGTAAACTTTTATATCCGGTCCTAACACTGCCTGTACCTCATCTGCAGTCAGCAAATTACAAATATAAAAATATGTTCCGTCATTTTTAATTATTAATGCCTGGAATCTTTCACACAAATGTGTGTTATGGTCCATTATAAATTCCATTTCCTCTGATGGGGCTATAAGTATTGCATCAATATTTCTGTCTTGCAAAATCCTTACTAACCTGTCAAAATACTTTTTTCTCACTTTAAACCTCCCTTTGTACGATTGATTATAAATTGATTAGCAATAGATTTGCGATTGATTAGCAATTGATTTATTCAAATCAACTGCCTATCCACCGCTTATCCATCGCCCATCTATTGCATATCCATTGTTATATTATACCACAGATGGTTCTAAAATCAAATTGCCGGTTTTAAATCTGTTTAAATTTAACATGCTTACATCTATAGTAGGCTTTTCTCCTAAAATCATTTCAGACATAACAACTCCCGTTATTGGTCCAAACATAAATCCATGACCGCTGTAGCCGACAGCAAGATAAAAGCCTTCGACATTTTCCGCTTTGTCATAAATCGGTTGCTTATCAGGAGTCATGTTATATAGTCCTGCCCACTGTCTCACCATTCTCAACTGCATAATAGGCGGCAGAATCCGTTCGATTGTTTTAGCCATTTCTTCGGCAAAATGCCAGCTTGAAGTAACTCTCAAATCTCTTGGTTCATTTTCGTCACCTCTGCCCATTATAAATGAGCCCTCCGGTGATTGCTGTATATAAAAATTAAGACCGAAAGACATAACCATTGGACCCTGCATAGGCTCAACCGGCTCCGTAACAAGAATCTGATGTCTCTCTGAATAAACGGGTATATCTAGTCCGACCATGTCACTCAGCCTTTTAGAATGTCCGTTTGTTGCGTTTACAACGATGTTTGTTGAAATATATCCTTTATCAGTTTCAACGCCCACCACCTTATTGTTTTCAACTTTAACGTCAGTAGCTTCGGTAAATGTATAAAACTCTACGCCTAATCTTTTGGCCGCTCTGTAAAATGCATCCGTAGTTTTAAAAGGATTTAGAAATCCGTCTTTTTTGCAAAAGGCGGCACCTTTTAACACATCCGTGTTCAGATATGGTACAATTTCCCTGGCCTCCTGCAACGTTAACATTTTGGAAGGAATGCCCAAACTATTCTGCAACTCTATATTTTTTTTAAATTGAATTAATTCCTTTTCAGTATCTGCAACAAGCAAGTATCCCTCTTGTTTAAATTCTACATCTCTTTCATATTCCAGAATTTCATTGGCATGCTCATAGAATTCTATACTCTTCTTTGCAATTTTGCAGTTCATTTCTGTTCCCCACTGCATCCTTACTCCAGCTCCGCACCTGCCTGTCGAGCCGCTGCAAATATAGCTTTTATCTATAACAACAATATCCTTTACACCCTTTTTAGCCAGATTATAAGCTATTGAGCAGCCTGATATGCCGGCCCCTATAATAACAACTTCCGCTTTATTCTTCATCTTTTTTCCCCTCCTTTGCTATTAAACCCAATTTTACTCCTACAACCGGAGGTCTTGTAGTTTGAAATTTTATGTCCTTTATATTCTGACCTGTCATATTTGCAATTTCTCTCATCACAAGCTGTCCGCACGTTTTTCCCTGACATGGTCCCATTCCTATACGGGTTATTCTTTTTATTTCATCATACGTTACATAACCGTCGTTAATCAGATCCCTGACTTGCTTCAATGTAACATCGGAGCATCTGCAGATTATTGTATTTTCATTCATCACTTTGCCTCCACTTTAATATTTCTTAAATCATATAAGTATTTTCTGTCTGCTTCCACAGTAACAATCGGAGTTCTGTCAAATGATTTAGGATTTAATACGCCAACAATCTTCACATCAGTTATGTGCCGTCCTTCTCTGTCTAATCCCATAACTGTGTCCCCAACCTTCGGCAACGGCAAAAATTCATATGGTATTTTTATTAAAACAGTAGTTTCTGATTTAGAACCATCAACTATCATAATTGCAAGTCCCGGACATTTTGTCAGGCAAATTGCACAACCGGTACAATTATCTGAAGTAACGACCGGTATGGTATTTATATCCTCACCTATATTTATTGCATCAAATTTACATGCGGTTTCACATGGATTACAGGGTATTTCCTTATAGCATTCTATAACTGCAACCGGTCCCTTATTTATTCTTTCTATAGAAGGGAATTTACCCATTACCATTTCTTTGCTTGGTATTCCAGTTTTCTCGAACATCAATATCCTCCTGCTATACTACTATTTGTTCAATACCTGACAATATATGCTTACCAACAGGTCCTGAACGAAGCGCATCTAATTGTTTTACGAAGTCATTTTTTCTTTCATCAAAATCGTCTGTCTTATATCCTATTTTTGCCGCAGCACAAAGACCGGCCAGATATCCTTCTACCATGGCCGCACTTGCTTCCTCAACTCCTGTTGTATCTCCTGCAGCAAATATATTTTCAATTGTAGTTTCGTAATTTTCGTTTCTTAAAGGGACAAATCCGCTAAGCTGGGGAACATATTTCATTTCACATCCCCTCATGGCAAGAAGCTCATTAAGCGGAGTCAATCCTACCGAAATACACATAACATCAACATCAAATTCTTTTTCTGTTCCTTCTATGGGCTGGAATTTATCATCAACTTGACATATTACTGCTTTTTCAATAAAATCCTTGCCTATGGCTTCTTTTACCGTGTACGATGTCAAAATCGGCACACCCATTCTTCTTATTTTTGAGGCATGTACCAAGTAACCTCCTATCTTGGGAGCGGCATCCAATATTGCAACTACCTCAACACCTGCCTGCATTAATTGATAGCTTACTATTAATCCTATGTTTCCTGCTCCAACCATCAGAACCTTGTTTCCCGGTTTAACCCCGTGAACATTCATCAATGTCTGAACAGCACCTGCTCCGTAAATTCCCGGAAGATCATTATTAGGAAAAGCCAATGATTTTTCAAAAGCTCCCGTTGCTACAACCACAGCTTTAGCCGAAATTTTGAAAAAATCATCTTCCTTATAAAGGGCAGTTATAACACCGTCTTCATACATTCCCACCACTGTTGTATCTGTTAATATCTCAACGTTTTCCTTGTACTTATCAAGTTCATTCAATAAAATCTCGGTAATATCGATTCCCCGGGTAGATGCATATTGTTTTTCGGAGCCGAAGAACATATGTGTTTGTTTTACTAATTGACCGCCTAAATATTTATTTCTTTCTATTATTAAAACCTTTGCACCACTTTTAGCTGCACTGATTGCCGCACATAAACCGGCAGGACCTCCACCTATAATCAATAATTCTGCCTGTCTCATACTATCACTCCCTTGCCTTCCTGAGTTTCGACTATCATTCCTTCTTCAAGATCGGTTACACATGTTTTTACGTTTGCAACACCGTTAACAGTCATCAGGCATGATGAACAATTTCCTATTGCACAGTAGAAACCTCTTGGCCTGTGTAAAAACAAACTCTTGCCAAGAACCTTAACTCCTGAAGCATGAAGTGCTGCTGCTATGGTTTCACCTTCATAGCCTTCAATTTTTTCACCGTTAAAGGTAAAATTAATTTTCTTATCTTTCTTAAATTCCAATATAGGATGTTCTTCAATTCTCATCATATCACTCCCATTTTAAAGATTTCTAATATTTAAGCAATTAATATGCCAAACTTACATGTCGTTCTGAACGAAATGAAAAATCTCATAATTTGAATAAATTCCAAGCTGCGTCTGAAATGATATGCATCGACACACTGTCAAGTTATTGACGGTGTGTCGATTTGTTGACATGTCGGTTTATTGACGTAACAATCGCAATAATTATTAAAATTTCTTGATTTTTATATGCTATGTGGTATAATACACTATGTTTTAAAAGAAAAATACTTCCTAAGATTATTTTATATCTTAAGGATTGGAGGATATATGAAAATCATAATTGTTGGCGGTGGAAAGGTAGGATATACATTAGCCCAGCATCTTGTAACAGAAGACCATGATATTGTATTGATTGATGATGATACTGATGTATTAAATCATGCAGATGAAACCCTGGATATAATGTGTATAAAGGGCAACGGAGCAAGCGTTGAAATACTCAAAGAGGCAGGCGTTGATGAAACTGATTTGCTTATTGCAGTGACTAACGGAGATGAATTAAATATGATTTGCTGTGTTATAGGTAAAAAATTAGGAGCTAAGCATACGGTTGCACGTATCAGGAATACTGATTATTCAAATGAATATAAAATGCTCAAGCAGGAGCTTGAACTTGATATGGTGATTAATCCTGAGATGGAATCAGCCAATGAAATCACAAGGATGCTTCAATTTACTTCAGCAGCCAATGTGGAAACATTTGCCAACAATATGCTTGAAATGGTAGAATTCAGGGTTTTGGAATCAGATACAATACTAAACATAAAATTAATGGATCTAACTAAGCAGCTTCCTTCTAAGGTTCTGTTCTGTGGTGTAAAAAGAGACAAAGAAATTACAATACCTAAAGGTAACTTCTCGTTTAAAGAAAATGATTTGGTCTACGTAATAGGCGAAAAGAAAGATATTTCACATTTTTTTTCATTTCTAGGAAGAAGTTCTCAAAAAGCAAAAAACGTAATTATAATCGGGGGCAGCAGAATCGCTATTTATTTATCCTGGATGTTGGAAGACATAGGTATGCATGTGAAAATAATTGAATTAAGTAAAGATAGATGCCTTTTGTTGAGTGAAATTTTAAATGATACATTGATTATTTGCGGTGACGGAACTGACCAGGAGGTTTTGGATAATGAAAATATTCAAACTGCCGATGCAATAGTTACACTGACTGATATGGATGAAGAGAATTTAATTTCTTCGCTATACGCTCACCAATGTGGTGTCCCTAAGGTAATTCTCAAAATTAATCGCCATAATTATATTCCGATAATTAAAAAGCTTGGTTTGGACAGTATTATAAGTCCAAAATTTTCAACATCAAACAACATTTTAAGATATGTAAGAGCATTGGTCAATTCTCAGGGAATAGCTGTTGAAAAGCTTTATAAAATTTTGGATGACGAAGCAGAGGTCGCCGAATTTACGGCTAAAAATTCGCCTGATTTACTTAATATTAAATTAAAAGATTTAAATTTGAAAAGTGATGTATTGATTGCGGCACTGGTGCGCAACAAAAAAATTATAATACCTTACGGTGATGATTTTATAAAAGAGGGAGATAAGGTAATAGTTGTGACCAAGACAGGATTTATTACGGACCTCAACGAAATATTAGAAATATGACTGATTTAAAATCATTTGAAATAGCAACTTTTAACGGAGAAAACTAATGAATTTTAATGTTTTACTTAAAACAACAGGCACTGTATTATTTTGGGAGTCAATTTTAATGCTTCCTTCATTAATCATTGCAATTTATGATAACAGTTATGATATAAACGGATTTCTCATTTCAATCATAGTTTCCGGCGCAATCGGTTTAATTTTAAAGAATATAAAAAGTGATGTTAATGATATGAGAAAAAGAGAAGGATATGCAACCGTTGCAATTTGCTGGTTAGTCATGTCGATAATGGGCGCACTGCCTTTTTATATTAGTGGTTCAATCCCATCCTATATTGATGCTTTATTTGAAACAATATCCGGATTTACAACGACAGGTGCAAGTATATTGCAAAATATAGAAAGCATGCCGAGAGCTTTATTGTTCTGGAGAAGCTTCACTCATTGGATTGGCGGTATGGGTGTATTAGTTTTTACTTTAGCGCTTATTCCCTCAATAGGAGGACGTACTGTATTCCTGATGCGTGCTGAAAGCTCCGGTCCTGCTCCCGGAAAATTAGTTCCCAAGCTTTCGGAATCCTCAAAAATACTATATATAATTTATGCCGTTATGACTGCAATTATAGTAATTCTTTTGATTATAGCCGGAATGCCCGTATTTGATTCATTTATACACGCATTCGGTACGGCGGGAACGGGCGGCTTTTCCAACAAGGCTTTAAGTATAGGCTATTATAACAATCCATATGTAGATTGGATAATAACCATAGGAATGTTTTTGTTCGGTATAAATTTCACGCTTTTTTTCTCAATTTTAAGAAGGGATTGGAAGAACATACTTAAAAATGAAGAATTTCGTCTTTATTGTTTTTATTCTTTTTTAGGAATTATGCTTATATTTCTAAACGTATTACCGAAATTCCAATTTAATTATGCTGAAGCAATACGGCATTCTGCATTTACAGTTTCATCCTTAGTGTCCACGACCGGATACGCAACCACAGATTTTAATCTTTGGCCAATGTTTTCTAAATCAATTTTAATGACACTGATGCTTTTCGGTTCATGTGCCGGTTCAACAGCAGGAGGAATGAAGTCAATAAGAGTTTTGATATTGTTTAAATCAATACTTTATGAAATTAAGCGTACCATTCATCCAAGCTCTGTGCAAACAATAAAAATAAATAACAAATCCATAAACGATGATACGCTAAAAAGTATTTTAATTTTCTTTACATCCTATGTAATGATTATTATAATTGCCATAATTTTAGTGTCACTTGATAATTTTGACTTCATGACTACTTTTTCATCAGTATTGGCAATGGTCAGTAATATAGGTCCCGGTTTTTCATTGGTAGGACCTATGGGTAATTTTGCAAATTTTTCAAACTTCAGCAAAATCGTTTTGTCAGCCTGCATGATATTAGGAAGATTGGAACTAATACCTATTCTGATTTTATTATCGCCCGCAAACTGGAAAAGACACTGATATCAACAGCCTAAAATGTTATATATTTCATTCATATCAATAGCTTTCCTGACACAATCAGCCAATATATCATATTGGCTTTCCTTATATTTTTGTATATCAAAATTTTTTAATTCTTCTATTTCAACGCCTTTGTTTTTGGCCAAAATATTTACCAACGTACTTGCCACTGAAAAACTGTCAAAAATACCGTGGACATAGCTTCCGGCAACATTATTGTCGACACATCCGTCATTTTTACCGTCAATGGTAGTGAGCGCTTCGCCTTCATTTATAACCGATTGACCCATATGAATTTCATAACCCTTTATTTCAATTCCGGAAAGTTCACTGTAAAATCCTTTTATATCATTAAATTTACCAGTGGTTTGAACTGTTGTTTTTTCGGTTGAAAAATCTGTTACTGTATTTAAGAGGCCTAAGCCGTTAACGGAACCGCCACCCTCAACATTTTCGGGATCGTTTATTTCTGTACCAAGTATTTGATAACCGCCGCAAATACCAAAGACCGGATTGCCTGACCTGGCATGCCTTATAATCTTTGTTTCCAAACCGCTCTGCTTAAGCCACTTTAAATCTTCGATAGTATTTTTAGTACCGGGTATAATTATCATGTCCGGATTACCTAAATCCTTTACTCTTGATACGTACCTTACAGACACACCTTCAATCATAGAAAAAATATTGAAATCCGTAAAATTAGATATGCGCGGCAGCTTAACTACGGCTATGTCTATTAAATTATAATTATTGCTGCTCGTCAATCTTTCAGACAAGCTGTCTTCGTCATCTATGTCCACATTTAAGTAAGGAACAACTCCCATTACTTTTACGTCAGTTATATCTTCAAGCATTTTCAACCCGGGAGTAAGCAAGTCTACATCTCCCCTGAATTTATTTATAATGAAGCCCTTTACTCTTTTCTTTTCTTCATTATTAAACAAAAGCATGGTTCCCGCCAATGAAGCAAATACCCCTCCTCTGTCTATATCTCCCACAATCACAACAGGTGCATCTGCCATTTCCGCCATTCCCATATTGACAATATCCTGTTCTCTTAAATTTATTTCGGCGGGGCTGCCCGCACCTTCTATAACTATTATGTCATACTCCTTCGCAAGTGAACTGTATGATTTCATTATATGCGGAATCATATCCGACTTGTAGCTGTAATATTCGCCTGCGGTCATATCCTTAAAGACCTTACCGTTTAACACAACCTGCGAGCCCTTTTCACCTGTTGGTTTAAGCAGTATGGGATTCATCCTTACGTCAGGCTCTACACCTGATGCTTCTGCCTGCATAACCTGAGCCCTTCCCATTTCAAGCCCGTCTTTTGTTATATAAGAATTTAGAGCCATATTTTGTGATTTAAATGGTGCAACCTTGTATCCGTCTTGTTTGAATATTCTGCAAAGAGCTGCAGTTATTAAGCTTTTGCCCGCATTAGAGGTTGTTCCTTGTACCATAATTACTTTCGCCATGATTCCCTCCATCATTTTTTTATTACTGTTATTACATCCACAAATCCATTTTCATGTGTACCCGTTACAGAACTTGTCTGGTGGTCGGATAAAACGGTTATCGCTGTGTTTTCTTCCACATTTTCATATATCACACTTAAAAATTCTCTGTCTATTCTTTCTATGAATTTTACTTTGCCAAATACATTTTTCCTATGAGATATTTCATCGGTTCCATTTATGTGAACTATTACAGTATCATGATTTTTAATTTCATTGAGAGCTGCTTCTGCTTTTTCATTCAAATCAGTATCCACATCAGCCGTAGCATGCACTAGTTCAGGCACTCCAATGCCCATAAGCTTAGCAATACCCTTAACAATTTCAGCCCCGCATACACATGAGCATGTCCTTTTATGAAGTTCATAAAAGGACGGCAGCTTTATCTTTTCAGAAGCTCCCCAAGGATAAAACATATATTCATCGCCACCGATAAAAAATCTGTTGTTATTTACAAAATCCCTTAAAGCATCAATTTTAGTTATTTCCTCTAGAAGAACATTAATATTTTCGTCTATGTATTCATGAGGCGGATAGTTATTGACGGATAGTATTTCATCGCTTTTTTTAACAACAATAATATTCCTGTACCCGCTTATGTGGTGAAATCTGATTTTTTTACTTACTCTCACTCTTTTCGCTGCATTTTTTATTTCATTATGATTTAACCCTCCACCATTAAAGGATTCTAATTTATCATTATTAATTTTAACTAAGTTACACCTTAAAGCAATTTCATCATCATCTACGTCAATATTTGCAGCTAATGCTTCTAAATATGCTCTGTTGTGGGGAATAAGCTCTTCCTTAACTCCAAGTATGGAAAGTATGCAGCTTAAGCTGTCGGGTTTCCTGTCAGAAACACGAAATGATTTTTTCTCATATTTTCCTTTTTGTATAAACTCATCAATGGTTGGTGTGACTGCATATTGGAGTGGTGTCGTAAATCCGAGAGCCTTCACCTTTTCCTCACTTAGCCCATCTAAAATAACTAATATTTGCTTCATTTGTTTACCATAATTTCTTTTAAAACTTCAATGAATAATCTGTTCTCTTTTTCTGTTTTAACTGCAATTCTATAATATATATCGGATAAATTCTTGTAATTAGCGCAGCTTCTTATTAAAATTCCTTTTTTGATGAATTCTTTTTTTAAATCAATATCATCATTGATTTTAAACAATATATAATTTGCATATGAGTCATAAACGTTTATGTCCAGCTTTTTAATTTCTTCAACCAAGTACTTTCTTTGATTTTTGATATATACCGTTGATTGTGATACATAGTCCTTTTCCTTAACGGAGGCTAAAGCTGCCTCCTGCGCAGGAACAGAAACATTCCAGGGCGGACCTGCCTTTTTTAAATTATCTATGATTTTTTCATTGGAGGACATACAGTATCCGAGACGTATGCCCGGTATCGCAAATATTTTTGTAAATGCCTTTAAAATTATAAGGTTGTCATATTTCTTCAGCAAATGACTTACACTGAATTTTTCTTTATCTGCAACAAAGTCCATGAAGCATTCATCTATAACGACAACCGTATCAGATAATTTGCACTGTTCTATTATTTTTTCAAGCAAACTATTGTCGGTAATTTGGCCTGTAGGATTGTTTGGGTTGCATATGAAAACTATATCAACCGCATTTATTACATCAAATATGCTGCTGGTTATTTTAAAATTTTCATTCTCATTTAAATTGTAGTATTTTATGCTGCAGTCAACAGTTTTTAATGCGGATTCATATTCACTGAACGTCGGGGCAGTTAACAGAGCATAGTCAGGCTTTAGGCAAAGAGCAATTCTAAATATTCCCTCGGCTGCGCCATTAGACGGAAATATATAGCTTGCCGGTACATTTTCATATAGAGATATACCTTCAGTCAGCCTCCTGTAATGAATATCCGGATATCTGTCTGAATATTTAACAGAGCTCATTATTGCTTTTTCAACTCTTGACGGTATGCCAAGGGGGTTGATGTTTGAGGAGAAATCTATTATATTGTTTTCATCGATGCCGGATATTTGTGCCGCTGTAAAAATATCGGATCCGTGCTTTTCCATATTTGTACCTCCTTACAAATAACTATGGATATCCATAACTGCAGCGGTTGACATAGACTGTCATACCGGGGCTATTGTCTGAGAAATCTCATAAAGACAGAATAATAACACCTAAAATCAGACATAATGCTGATGTTACATACATCAAGTTATTTGCTTTTCTTATATCTTCTATTTCTATCTCTCTGATGTTGTCACCAATAGTAGGTTTATGTACCGGAATTCCACCATAAAAGCTGTCACCGCCAAGCATAATATTCAGGCTTCCTGCACAAACCGCTTCCGTATGTGCCGAATTGGGACTGTTATGATTATATCTGTCTCGTTTATAAATTTTGTACGCCAGCTTATAATCCATTTTCAGAATCATAGAAGCAAGTATCATTAAATACGCAGATATCCTTGCCGGAATATAGTTGGCAGCATCATCAGCTATAGCAGAAAATCTACCCATATTAACATACTTTTCATTTTTATAACCCACCATTGAGTCAAGTGTATTTATTGCTTTATACATAAATCCAAGCGGCGCTCCACCGAGTATAATAAACAGCATGGGTGCAATTACACCGTCTGAAGTATTTTCAGCAACTGTTTCAACCGCAGCTCTTGATACGGATGAAGCATTAAGATTTTCAGTATCTCTGCCAACTATGCATGACAAATACCTTCTTGCCTCAATTATATTATTGTTCCTTAACCCCGCATAAACCTTCATGCTCTCAACTCTTAAGCTTTTTGCAGCCAATATAAAGTAAATCATTACACTTTCAACAATAATACCAATACTATAACTAAATTTATATACAAATAAAAGTATTATAAATGGTATCAAGAATGAAATTATCACTACTGTTAACCAAAGTATGACACCCGCTTTTCTCTCATCATTATTATTTTTACATTTATCCCTTAAATATTTTTCAACCCTGTAAATCAACTTACCTATTAACCTGATAGGATGGGGAAAACCTTGCGGATCACCAAAACTTAAATCCAATAAATATCCAATAATTAATGTTGTCATACAATTCCCCCTTTCGATTTAATCAAACACAAAAAAATTATATCTTAATTAGCGGTTGCTTGTCAATTCAGTATATTTTTGTAATATTCAAAACCTGCTATCATAAGCTTTATTAAGAAAACAATTATGGGGGAAATATGGAAAAGATATTCAAAAGAACCAATATAGTATTTTCAATCGCCTTAATAATAACTTTACTGATGTCATTATTTTCTGATTTATATAAAACATCCGAAACCATAGATGCTACGGGAGCTGAACAGGTCGACCGGATAAAGATTCTGATTGATCCGGGGCATGGCGGTGTGGATCAAGGAACAAGCGGAGATACAGGAGTAACAGAAGCTCCTTTAAACTTGGCAATTTCAGAAAAGCTTATGAGCTTTTTAGAAGGATCCGGGTTTGAAGTAGATATGACCAGATTCGAGGATGAAGGATTATATTCCTTAAAGTCAAAGACCATCAGAGAAAAGAAAAATGAAGATCTGCAAAATCGTGTTGAAATGATAAATAATTCTAACGCTGACCTGGTGGTTTCAATTCATATAAATTCATTCCCCCAAAAACAATATTATGGTGCTCATGTATTTTATCAAAACAACAGCCAGTTAGGTAAAATGGCAGCGGACATTTTGCAGGATTCTTTAAAAAACATATTGGACCCCGGAAACAATAGAGTTCCTCAGGTTAAAAAAGATATAAAAATTATGGATGACACTAACCTTCCGGTTGTTTTAGTAGAATGCGGATTTTTATCAAACAATGAAGAAGAGAAAAAATTAATCTCAGATGAATACCAGGAAAAAATTGCATGGTCAATATTTACGGGACTTATTAAGTATTTTAATGAATTATAGCCCTCGAATTGCAAGCCTTAATCTTATTTAAGTTAATATTATATTATATATAGAATAAATATGAGTGACCGGCATCAAATCAAAGATTTGGTGCTGGTTTCTTATTGTAAATATTGAAAAATATATGAATAATTCAATTATTTGATAATTTTTGTTGAATAAATAATTATATTGTATTATAATCAAATTATATGTAGTTTAACGTTTGGAGGACTTATATGAATTTTGAAGAAGTTGAATATTTCTTAGCTAATATCAAATCTGTTCTATCATGTAAAATAATTACTGATTCAAATAATAATATTACAGAAATACACGTCCTGTCTGACAGCAGCAGACATTCGAAACAAATTGTGAGGGATATAAGGACAGCCCTGCTTTCTCATTTTAACCTCGATATTGATTATAAAATTATAAGTGTCGCACAAGTTAACAAAAATATATCAATTAATTCTGATTTTCGCCTTTTGTACGTAGGACATACAAATGAAACATACGGTGAAAAAATTAAAATTATTGCTAAATTTACGTGGGACGAAAAAGAATTCATAGGAGAGGCAGAGGGTCTGAGATCTGAAAAAAACACCCTCATGGTTGCCGCTTTAGCAACTTTAAATGCAATCAAAAAGGCCATTGAACTTGAATGCTTTATTGTGGATGACATTCAAACTGCCAGAATATCAGGACAAGATGTATTGCTTTCTTCAATTACTTATTATGATAGGGGCAGAGAAATCCTGCTTATAGGCTCTTCAATAATACATAACAACAAAATTGACTCCACTATTAAAGCTACTCTTAATGCTATAAACAGAAAAATCTGTTTATTTATAAAAGAATGATGGGGCTGACTAAGAAAAACATAAAACAAAAGAAAAAAATAGCGTAGCGAAACCTTCCTGTTCTAATAGCGACCGAGCAGAGACACTCTGTAGGAGGTTTCTCATGAAAAAGTTAATGGCTATAATATCATCATTAGTAGCATTAGTTTTAGCTGCAGGTGCAAGCTTTACCTGGGTATAAAAAGTATTATTTGTCAGCCCTTCATTATAAAGAGGTTATATATGGTTAAAGAAAAAGAAACTATAAAAAAAGAAAACAAACCTGCTATAGGGATGAAATTATATTTATATATTATATTACTTACATTAATTGCAATATCATTAATGTATTTCCTTTTTAATGAATATGCAATAGACAATTATAATTTGATTATAGTTTTTTCAGTGCTTTCTGCGATAGCGGAGACTTATCTAATACTATTACCTAAGATAGGCGGGATTTCAGTAAGCTTTGCATTATATTATTCCGCAATAATATTAACAAACCCTTTCTGCGCTGCAATTATTGCAGCATTTGGTGTAGCATTTAGATTTCCATATGTTGATGGAAAAGGAAGAGTTCATATATTTAACAATCCAATTTATAAGACAATATTTAACATTACACAACTTATTATAAGTTCTGGAGCAGCTGGATTAGCATACGAATACTTAAATCGCAATATTAATATTGGCTTTGAATTTTTTAACCCCGTTGCAGGAGCTGCGGCACTAACAGTTTATATACTTTTAAATACATTTTTTATGTCACAACTAATGTCAATTTTGTTGAAAGAAAAATTGCTTTCTATCTGGAAAGGTAATTTTTTCTCGATGATGGTAAATGTACTATTGGTTGGATTATTAGGTATAGTTCTTGCATTTGCATACCACACTTACGGTTTCGGAGGATTATTGTTATTCTTCATACCGTTATTGCTTGCGCGATATACTTTTAAACTGTATCTGGATATGAGGAAAAACTATTTTGAAACAATGAATGTATTGGTAAGAGCTATAGAAGCAAACGACCCCTATACGAGCGGTCATTCCTTGCGTGTCAGTATTTATTCGGAGGCAATTGCAAAGCAATTGGGATTGCCCCAGAACAAGATAGATATGATAAAAAGCGCAGCACTTCTGCATGACATAGGAAAAATAGGAGTAGATAAAAATATACTTAATAAAAACGGTAAATTAGAAAAAGAAGAATTTGATTCTATAAAAGCTCATCCTGAAATAGGAGCTACAATCATATCCGATATGAGCTATTTGTCCAATCTTTCAGATATAATCAAGCATCACCACGAAAGAAACGACGGTAAAGGCTATCCGGACGGATTGAGTCACAACAGTATACCGTTGGAAACATCCATACTTATAATTGCAGATTCCTTTGATGCAATGACTACGGACAGGCCTTACAGGCATGCATTAAGCTTAGGGGATGCACTTAATGAAGTAAAAGTAAATGCAGGTACTCAATTTAATCCTGATATAGTTGATGATGCAATTATTGCCTTAAGAAAGGCATTCAATAATTTATCAGAATAGGTGCGGCATGATTCCTGAAATTATATTATTCTCTGTTTTATCAATTGTTTTGATAATAATACGAAACAAAAAATTTAAACTTAATGACTTGAAAATGGAAATTAAAGGCTATACAGTATTGATAATCATGGCAGTAATTGAAATTACTGCTCAATTTTTATTTAAGAGATATACCGACAGTAATTTACTCAGAATATTGTCAATGCATTGGACAATCTACTTTGGATTATTCATTGTTTCAATTATTAACTTCGAAAAACCGTTCATGAAGCTTATGTTTTTTGGCACATTGCTGAATTTTACAGCTATCATATTTAATGACTTTAAAATGCCGGTGTACGTTTCTGAGATATTGACTGACGTTGAAGCAAAAAAAATGTATCTTCAGTCAGGACAGGATTTAATTCATTCCCTGCTCACAGAAGACACCAAATTTAAAATATTCTCAGACATTATTACTTTGCCTCCTCCCTACCCTTTTCCAAAAACAATCAGTATCGGTGATATATTCTTATTACTAGGTGTATTTGTTTTTTGGCAAAATGCATACTCTTCTGTAAAGCAAAAATAATCCCGTAAATCTTTACATAAAAAACCGGCACACCATAAGTGCTGCAAAAATTGACCCTACATGAGCTATTAAGCCAACCTTGATTGTATGCCTTATATTCTTTATACCAACTGCTCCGAAGTATACGGCGGTGGTGTAAAAAATAGTTTCTGATGAACCCATCAACACAGATGCACTTCTTCCTATATATGAGTCCGGTCCGTAATTATCGAGTATTGATTGAAAAACTCCCAAAGACCCCCCTCCCGACAATGGTTTAACTATTGATAAGGATAACAGTTCCGGCGGGAATCCTAACATGTTGGTTACGGGTGTTAATATTCCTACTATAAAATCTTCGGCTCCGGAATGGATAAACATATTCATAGCGAAAATTACAGCCAATATATAGGGAAATATTTTAAGTGCGGCTTTTGCTCCTTCCATGGCTCCGTCTATAAATGCAGTATATATATCGACCTTTTTAATAATTCCGTAAAACAAAATTCCACCTATAACAACCGGTAATATCAAATCAGATAATCTCATTTCACTTCTTTCCTTTCAAAATATTTTGCAAAAATAATCGCTACAGCAGTAGAAAATGTAGTAGCAATTATGGTTGGAACCAAAATATCTCCGGGCAAGCTTGCTCCTGCATCTGCTCTTAACTTTATTACATTCAAAGGAATGAGCTGAATTGAAGATACATTAATTATTAAAAACATACACATGGCATTATTGGCTGTTGATTTATCCTTGTTTACAAGCTGCATTTCATGCATAGCCTTTAAACCAAATGCAGTTGCGGAATTGCCTATACCAAGAATATTAGCTGCAATAGTCATAATAATTGCATTTACTGCCTTTGTATTGTTAGCTACTTCCTTAAACAAAAATCTAATTGCCGGCTTTATAACTGCTGCCATCTTATTCAATATTCCTGATTTTTCAACTATTGACATTAATCCGGTCCAAAAAGCCATGACCGGTATTAATTTAATTATTAATTCAACCGATTGCTGCAAATCGAAAAAAAGGACATTTGCAGCAGTTTCCGGTTTTCCGTTAGCAAATGAAAATACAAAGCCCAGTCCTATAAGAAAAATCCAAACGCTTTTCAATTAATTCCCCCCATACAAAAAGACATATTATTATATAATATGTCTTTGATCTATTTTAATTACTTTGTTAGATTTAACTCGTTATTTATTTTTTCAACCTGAATTTCTAATACTCTTTTTGCTTCGGCCTTGGTTACGGTAATATCCAGATCCTTGTATACTATCCTTCCTCCTGCCTCCGGTATTTCTTCAAACAGCATTGTTATCCAACCATTAACGGTTGTAACGTCAAGCTCCTCATCAGGTTCAATGCCAAACAGCTCAAACATGTCGTCAATATCCGCATTGCATGAAATAAGAAATTTATCTTCTCCTATTTTTTTAAACCATTCAAATACTTCGTCGTGCTCATCCCAAATTTCTCCGACTAATTCTTCTATTATATCTTCCATGGTTACAAGCCCTTCGGTTCCGCCATATTCGTCTATTACAACGGCCATATGTGCCTTAGACAACTGAAGCTCTTTTAACAGCTCTGAAATTTTCTTATTAGGTGTAACGTATAGTATCTTGGAAACAAGCTTTCTAATATCTTTTTCTTTCCTGTTTAGTGCCTGATAGAAATCCTTTTCGTGCAGCACTCCGACTATGTTGTCCATATCGCCTTGAAATACCGGTAATCTCGAATATCCGCTTATCAGGAATTTCTCTCTTATTTCCTCCAAGCTTTCATCCTCATCTATACCTACGATATCAATTCTCGGTGTATAGATATCTTCAACGACTGTTTCACTGAATTCAATTGCCGACCTTATTAAATCGCTTTCATTTTTATTGATAACACCTTCATTTTCAACTTCATCAATCATTGTTATAAGTTCATCTTCAGTCATGGAAGGCTGAATTTCTGTTTTTAAAATTTTATGAAAAACTGACTTTAATGAAGTAAGTATAAAATTAACAGGTGTACACAAAAACACTAAAAGCTTTAAAATAGGTGCCAAAAAAACAGCATGCTTTTCCGGTGAAAATTTAGCCAATCCTTTAGCCGGAATTTCCACAATAAATAGAATCGTTAGAACAGCTATTAAAGTTGCTGAAAAAACATTTAAATAATTTGACAGAATATATATTTCCAATGATACAGCAGTAATTTTTAATATAGTTCCTGTAATCAGAATTGTTGACATTAAATTCTCGTAATTATCATCTAGTTCCAAAACTAAATTTTTATTACCATTACCGGATATATTCTTCAATCTTGATTTGTTAAAATTAACAAATGCAGCCTCTGAAGCTGAAAGTATCGCAGAAAATAAAATCAATAAAATTAATATTATGACTTGACTTATGACGTCATCGTCCATCTTTGTAATTCACTCCCAATTAATTATAGTATACAAACAGTATAATATATACGTGAAAAATAGTCAATTTATTTTCTATTTTTAGCATTTTTGAACAATTCCCAATTTATTTATACCACAACTAATCAATTTATAAGTAACATGTATTATGTTTATCACAAATACAATATCTTTATGCTATATTTTAACATACGCTTATAGTTGCAACTAGTAAAATAGGAAAATACAATAGTTCATTTCATTGACATATGTCATAAATGCATATAAAATTATATTAAATTATTTGGTTTTTAACATGCAGGTAGATATCTCTAATACTTTTCCAGCAAATAATTATTAAGTACAGATACTTATCTTTGATTGTTAAAATTTTTACAAATAAAAATATAAATGATTAGGAGATTGAAATGAACGCGAATTTTAAAGAAAAAACTTTTTCAAGAAGAGATTTATTAAAGACTGCCGGCAAAACTACAGCCGGATTAGCTGTAGTAGGTCTTGTACCTTCTATACTTACAGCATGCGCAGATAATAAGCCTTCTGAAATTCCTTCTAAACAAGTTCTAAGCTACGAGTATAAGGAGTTAAGCACTGATTCCGCTTCACACCCTTTTGTTTATCAAAAGCTTGATATTGCCACTGTTCAAGAAAGAGCATATGCAAGCTATTTCAATAAGGGAGGCTGCTGTGTCGGAGTAGCAGATGCATTAATAGGTGAACTTGCAGACAATGCAGGATATCCTTTTAATCAGATTCCTGTTGATACATTTGTTAACGGAGCAACCGGATACGGAATCGGCTCCCTTTGTGGTTCTCTTGGAGGTGCTGTCTTTACTATAGGTCTTCTATGTCCTAAAGATGATGCAAAAAAATTAACAGCGGATTTATTTGCATGGTACAATAAAGCAGAGCTTCCTATATATCAACCTGAAGTTAAAAACGAAACAACAGTTTCCGGTTCTGTAAACTGTGTCGATTCAGTCGGCAAATTTATGGAAAAAACAGGATATGCAATGGGCGACCCCGAAAGAAAAGCCCGATGTGCAGGTGTAACTGCCGATGTTGCAGCCAAAACCGTTGAGCTGTTGAATGAATACTTTGGAGTTTAGTAATGGGAAGAATAGGACCCGGAGAACTTGTACTTCTGTTACTCATTGCACTTGTTATATTCGGACCTTCAAAATTGCCTGAGATAGGAAAATCCATGGGTTCTGCGATAAACGAATTCAAGTCTCAAATGAATAAAATTAATAAAGATGACAAAGATGAATTAAAAGAAAAAAATATTTAGTAAAAAAACCTTGTAAAGAAAAAAATACGCTTTACAGGGTTTTTTATTGCATTTACAGTATAAACAACTGCCACAAAAATTGAAAAATTTAACTCATCTTCTTCCAATATCCATTCAAATCTACCTTGGTGGTATATTAAGGAAATTTGAAAAAGCATAAAAATATGTAATAAAGAAATAATAATTGTACCTTTTTAGAAAAACGGATGCTTATACAATCGATTTATTACTTGAAAATTAAGCGATTGTTAAGAAATTATTAATTGTTTTATCGTATGAAAATGCTATACTTACTATTCGTAGAGTACAAAATTTGGAGGTATTAATTTGTTATCGTTTATTAGTATATTTAACTTAATCATATTTATATTATTTACTGGATTTTATTTTTATCAATTTTATTATATTATAGTAGGTTTATTCAGAAAAAGTAAGGTATTAACTGCTAAGGTAAATCATAGATACGCAGTTGTTATTGCTGCAAGAAACGAAAGTGCTGTAATCAGTCAGTTGATCAGCAGTATAAAAAAGCAAAAATATCCGTCAGAATTAATAGATATTTATGTTGTAGCAGACAATTGCACAGACAATACTGCACAAGTAGCAAAAGAATCCGGAGCTTATGTTTTTGAAAGATTTAACCGACAATATGTAGGAAAGGGTTACGCTTTAGATTACGCGTTTAAAGCTTTAATAAACAGCAATGAAAAATATGAAGGATATTTTATATTTGATGCTGATAATTTATTGGACGAAAACTATATATCTGAAATGAACAAGGTATTTGATAATGGATACAAAATAGTTACGAGCTACAGAAATTCAAAAAATTATGATACGAATTGGCTGTCGGCCGGTTATTCGTTATGGTTTTTAAGAGAAGCCAAATATTTAAACAATTCAAGAATGATATTGAATACAGGATGTGCAATTTCAGGTACAGGATTTATGGTAAGTGATGAAATTATCAGAAAAAACAACGGTTGGAAGCATCATTTATTGACAGAAGACATAGAATTTTCGGTTGACAACGCAATACATGGCGAAAAAATCGGTTATTGCGGTTCGGCAGTATTGTATGACGAGCAGCCCTACTTATTTGAACAATCATGGCATCAGAGACTGCGTTGGGCAAAAGGATTTTATCAGGTATTTGCAAAATACGGCAAGGATTTGTTCAAATGCGCATTCGTTAAGAGAAGCTTCTATTGCTATGATATGTTGGTTACAATTTCACCGGCATTATTTTTGTCGCTGCTGAGTGTAGGTATAAATACGGCATTTTTAACAATAGGTATAATTAATATCGGAACATCTCCTGAAATTATCAGAGAAACATCATCTTCGATTTTAATGTCCTTTGTTAATTCCTATTCAGTACTATTTGCAATAGGGTTAGTAACAACAATTTCAGAATGGAAACAAATTAATTCAACTTCATGGAATAAAATTAAATATATGTTTACATTCCCAATATTTATTTTCACCTACATTCCTATTTCAATCGTTGCATTGTTCAGGAAAATCGAGTGGAAGCCGATTACCCACAGCATCGCCAAGTCAATAGAAGAAGTAAGACAATAAAAATAACATTTAACATTTGAACATTTAGGGGACGGAACATTTAGGGGACGTACCTTTTCGTGCTGCAGCCACAAAAAGAACCGTCCCCAGAACGCTTTGAGCCAAAAAGAACCGTCCCCTCTGGGTATTATTATCTGCATTAAGTAAATTAATTTGGTTCAAATAAGGAATCAACAGTAGTTTGCAGTGCTTTAGCCAAAGAAAATGCGAGAGTTAGAGTTGGATCATATTTGTTGTTTTCTATTGCGTTTATTGTTTGTCTTGTAACATTGCACATAACAGCAAGCTCGTCTTGTTTTATTTTTTTTGCTGTCCGGAGTTCTTTAATATGGTTTATCATAGTGAGCCACCATATTTTCTTGTATTAATTATTAAAATAATTCCAAGTATGATATAACTGAGAAGTACCGGCTCAATATATATTCCTTCTTTGAAATTATTCCACCACACCTGGTAAGAATCATAAAAAAGCCATTTGATGATCAGAGATAAAGTTTGCAGAACAGTAATTGCAATAAAGGAATCTGCCATAGATTTCTTTACAATCCATTTTGAGCGCTCATCTTTCTTTTTTGCGAATGCAAAAAAAATTGCTCGTAAACTGATAATAAACATAACAATAGATACTAAAAAAACAAGAATACTGATAAATCGCATATCAAAGCCTCCCATGTCAAAATGTTTTTACATTTTCAGTGTAGGTGTTTTTGTATTTAATGTCAAGAGTTTTTTACATTAATATTTACCTCATATTTTTATTAGAAATCAAGTGTAACACTTGTCTTACTTTTGCAATATACTAATACAGGACCCGGAATACCCTTAAAGATATACACCCTCATGAACATATGGCAAACTGCATAATTTGTATAAATTTATACAGTTTTCAAAAAATCCAAACTGGAATTTTTTTAGGGGTTTTCTCTCTGACTGGTATACTTTTTTGCATCATAAATTTATGTATATATTGAAATTTGCGCATTTGCAAAAAAATGGAATCTCAAAAAATATTTATACATGATTCACATATATATGCATTGCACGGTTTAGTAGCAGAAGCAAAAATCACCGTTTGCAGTAGTCTGTCAAAGGTGTCAGCAACCCCGTCCCCTTGACACCCTTGACACCCTTGACACCCTTGACAGTCCCCTTGACAGTCCCCTTGACATACCCTTGACATACCCTTGACATACTACTACCAAGCCCCATAACGGACTTTTCACCGTCAAGCTGTCTCCCATGCTGGGCACACTAAAAAAATACCAATGCTTTTTCACTGGTATTTTTAATATATATATTAAGATTGTTTTAACGTAAAAAAATATTAATCCTTATTTTTCTTAATATAAATATCTGAGGCTTTTAATAATCTTAACATTGTAATAACAATTAATACATGAAAAAGCACACTTGCAAGCATCGATACAATAACTAAAAAAGGCATTTATATTCTCCCATAAATATATTTTAATCCATGCAACTCCATCTCCCGCTAAATATATCTTCTCTATATTGTCCACATCATAAGTGTCGTCTTTTCCCCACAGTAATTTTAAACAAACCAATTATTACTGCCGGATATTCAAAACATTCAGCTTATTTATATCAATTTTAGTATATTATATTCGTATCTTTGTATACTAATTACATTATTATAGTAAACATTTAAACATTTAGTAAACATTTAGGGGACGGACCTTTTCGTGGCTGCAGCCACAAAAAGGTCCGTCCCCTAAAATGCTTTAAAATGCTTTTACTTGTATTCCTTTTCCACATAGGAGCTCGTTGATGCTCTCAGAAGTGATGAATACTCTACTTTAAATTTCACAATGTCCCCCACCTTGTAATTGCTTTCTGTTTTATCAGCATTTACAATCAGGTGATCGGAGCTTGCACCTAAAATTGATATACTTGGGTCTATAGGATGCAGGTGGTCAGGATCTACGTCCTGTCTTCCTACTGCTATTATGGCCCTTTTAATTACTCCTAAATCTTCATAAAACGGTCTGTTGCCGAAAGCATCCACTCCTGTTTCTCCAACAGGCAAGGATTGTTTTTCTTTTAATTCTATTATTTCTGCTTCCAAAGTAAATGCATCATCATAGAAGCCTTCAAGCATCTGACTGTATGCGGTTTCATCTCCCAGTAAAAATGCTTCGCCAACCCTCAGGTTATTGATTCCTTCCGGAAGTTCTTTTTTACCTATTAAATAAACGGAGCTTGAATTTCCGCCTGAAATCATCTGCAGCCTGATATTGAATTTCTCTTCAATTTTATGCGCAATATCAACAAGTATTGAAAGGTTTTCCTTTTTAGGTATTACCGCTCCGTAACAGGTCAGATTGACACCTAATCCGAACAGCTCAATATTTTCAAGCTTAAGTATTTCTTCAACCGCATGGTAAATTTCATCTTCATCTTTAAAGAAAATACCTTCTCTTAAATCACCTAAATCTATCATAAGAAGTATTTTATGCTTTTTGTTTAATCTGCCTGCTGCATCGTTTAACCTTTTGACTGTTTCTATCTCAGAGTTTAAGGATATCTCCGCATAACGAACTACATCTTCAGCCTGTGAAATCATAGGCAGGCGCAAAAGTACTCTCTCCTTTGTTGTGCCTTCATATTTTTTCAGATTTTGTATTCTTGAATCGGCAAGATAGTCAATATCTGATTCCTCAAGCAATTTATATATTTCCATGTCGGCACAATATCCCTTGGTAACTATCATCAAGGAGCATCCCGAGCCTTTTACCATTTCAATTGTTTTATTAAGGTTATTTTTTACTTTATTTAAATCAATCACTAATTTAGGATACATTTTATTCTCCTATTCTTAAGCTTTTTTTCATTAATAATAAAGCGTCATCGTGATAGCTTTTCGATAAAACCCCTAATGATGACAATATATAATCTTCGTCTATCAAGACTTCGGCAGTTTCGGATGGATATAATTCCTTTTCCTTACCATGGGTTTTGATCTTTTCCAAGATTTTCTTTTTGTTTGGCAGCCTTGTTAAAGCCCCGCCTGTACCGATGATGTATTTAACAGCTGTTAAATCCTTACCTTCGGCCACAGTTTTTTTACCTGAAGCAGTGTAAAAATATCTCAAATGACCTGCATGTCTTTCTAGAGATGTTAAAACAGCTTCCGTCGTAATTCGTTCTACAAATTCTTTTTCTCTTTCTGTAGACGGAATCGGTTTATAGTCTGCTAAAATTTCGTCTGCGTCAGGAAATTCTTTTCTCAGATTATCAATTCCTATTTTTTCAACAACATGATTTACATTGACATAGACACCAAGATCTCCTTCAACCGTTCTTTTGGCTTCCGGCTCCGGACTTAAGAGAATTAAATTTACTTCCTCAGAACCCTGAGTTACGGAATGGACATCAGTGGTTGCGCCTCCCACATCAAATACAATCAAATCTCCTAAATCTTCCTTCAATACCTTGGCTGCCTCCATTACCGCCCCCGGTGTGGGAATTATGGGACCTTTAACAAGCTCTCTAACCTTAGACATGCCTGCAGCATGAATTATATGCTCCTCGAAAGCATCCTGAATAATCTTACGTGTGGGCTCTACAACCAATGTATCTATTTTCGGATATACATTTTCTACTATATAAACCTGATTGCCGGCTTCCTCACACATCAACCTTACTTCTTCCTGGTTTTCAATATTGCCTGCATAAATTATAGGGATATTTAAACCCATTGAAAGAATCATTTCTAAATTATGAAGTGCGGTATCTCTTTCGCCGTAATCGACACCGCCTGCAACAAGTATTATATTAGGCATAATTTCCTGAATCTTTTTTAAATCCGTTCTTCTCATCTTGCCTGAGGTTATCATTTTTATGATTCCTCCGGCTCCTAAAGCAGCTTCCTTAGCTGCTCTTACAGTCATATCGTAAACAAGACCATGAACGGTCATTTTCAAACCGCCTGCAGCACTACTTGTAGCCAACATATCATCCCATGTTAATTCATCTGTACGCAAGTTATTCTTCAGGTCATCTATGGCTCCCTTGAGTCCAACAGTAACATCTCCTTGAAGCACAGACGTAGGAGCTTGCCCCTGTCCTGCAAACGCAGGACAGGATGTGCCAATATCGTTAAAGGCATTTACTACTGTAGTGGTGCTGCCTATTTCAGCTACCAATACATTAATTTTCATTATTTATTTAGTTCCCTTCTTCTTTTTACTAAGAAGCTTGCCGCATCTATGCCGTGGCTTCCTCTTCCGAAGCCCGCATCAAGACCTGCCTCCATTGCTGTTTCATTGGATACCTGAGTACCTCCGCAAATTATCATAATTTTATCTCTGATACCCTTTTCCACACATAAATCATGAATTTTCTTCATGTTTTTAACATGTACATCATCATGAGTTATAATTGTGCTGACTAAAATTGCATCTGCATTAGTTTCAATAGCCGCATCAACTAATTTTTCAACAGGGCATGAGGTTCCGAGATATTCGTATTTAATTCCAAAACCTTCAATGCCACCATGTTTGATGTCCAAGGTTTCTTTTAAGCCAACTGAATGTTCGTCTTCTCCAACAGTTGCTGCAACAACAAACATAGGTTGATTTTGGATATCTTCTCTTATTTCTGCTTCAGACAATACCTCGACTTTTTCAGGGATAACTAATTCATTTACATCAATATCAAAGTTAACTCTTCCCTTGATTTCGCAGTAAGTACCTTCTGACGGATGCATGCACTGCTTATGAACGACAGTTACATCCTCCAGACCCATCTTTTCACCGCATTTGATAGCAGCAAATTCTGCGGTTCTTTCGTCTAACGGTAAGAAGATTGACAACAGCACTGTTCCGTCTGCTCTCCATTCAACCTCCGGTTTAACAAGATTAGTGTCATAGTATTTTTTAGTTTCTTCCAATCTTACGTTAACATTATCATTTTCATCCAATTCATCTATATATTGAATCTTCGAACGATCCTCAAATGTATCTCCGCCTATTGCATCACTTGCTTTTTCAAATTCAGCAGGAATGTTGTTGTATCCATAGTGAACTGAAACAGGAGCAAAGTAATCTTCGTCTCTTTCATATATGAAGCCGTATCCGATACCGCCTTCGATTTCTCTTGCAATACCGTCTCCGTTTCTTTCCGGATATTTTCCGCTGTCTACGAAGAACCCCTGTTCAACGGCTTTGAAGAAACCGCCTACTTCAAGCATTTCTTCCATAAACAGTATTGCTCTTTCCTTAAGCTCTCTGACTTCCTTGCCTAGAGAACCTTCTCTGTCAAGCTTAACCATTTCTCTTAAGCCGTCCATACCTGTAAGAGACTGCTTTGCAGTCATAATGCCTGCTATGTTGTTGTAATGCCAAGGCACGTTTCTTCCTTCGTCAGGAGTGATTGTTGACTGAATATCGGCACTGGTAAGTCGCGAAATCATCATGTTAAGCGTATGAGTAACAGCCGCTTCACGGGTATCTGATTCCATATACTTAGTATTTTGTTGTGCTCTCATTTTATACTCTCTGAACAAATCACGAAGAGCAACCGCATAAGGCAAATCTAATCTCATACACGGTGCCGGCGGAGCTGTAGGCGGAACTGTTGAAAGTGCTATATTTTCAGGCTTAATACCTACTTTTCTTGAGAATATGGAGTTAATTGCATGCTGAACCATTAGTTCAGGCATAACCTTCCATGCTTTCATAGCTGTAGCATTGGCATTATGAGCTCCGTCTATCTGAAGCATTCCGGACCATGCCATTATTTTCTTTGCCTCGCATGCATCAACAAAGCTTCTGACCATGTTAACATTTCTGTACAATACATTGTATTGAGGGTCTTGGTGAGCGCCGTTAACACCTTCTTCAGCAAACATAACGGCTATATCAGGACCTGCAACTCCGGAAATATATGAGTGGAAGTTAATCGGACGACCAACTTCATCTTCTATCATATCGCAAGCTTTTCTGGAAGCTCTTACTTGTTTTCTTGTAACCATGATACCGCCGATACCTTGGTTTGTACCTTCTAACAGAGAGTCAATGTGTGATTGTCCTGCCGTTCTTATAACCATTATGTGGTCTGCTCCATGCCATGCTGCCATACGCATTCTTCTTATATCATCTTCAAATCTGCCTGAAGCAATTTCTGTTGTAATTACACAATCCGGCTGAGGGTCTATGTATCCGAATCCTCTGCTGCCCGGTAACGGAACAGAATTTGTTAACGGCTTTGAAGCTTCGTGATATTCAAAATCACCGACTGTTCTGTCTTCGTTTCTTTCATCTCTCCAATGCCATCCGCGTCTTCTCGGTTCATATTTATCTAAATCTTTTAATAATTCTTTTATATCTATCTTCTTGTTTGGATCAAGCTTCATTTTTCATACCCTCCTTAAAATAATGAGTCAACGTCTTCCCAATGTCTTCCGTTTGCAAGTTCAAGTCCTGCTTCGCGTACTGAGCAGCCTAATTTCTTAGACAATCTCCATACAACATTTCCTGCACCCTTGCCCATTAAACCTTTATTCATCACACCTTCGATGATCGGTTTAACTTCTAAACTTGAGAATCCCATTCTTAAAAGAATACTTCTTTCAACTGACGGAGTTGTATTCTTTTTTCCTAATTCTAATAAAGGGTCAACCACTTGTTCTGCTAAGTTCCAAAATCTATCATATAATTCTTCGTCTGAAAGATTTGCCAAGTGAGCTCTTCTTTGCTCAAAATCATCAGCTCTTTTCATTTTTACGCTCCTCCTGAAATATTAAATTTGCAAATAGGCGCTATAAGGTATGGGGACACACCTCTAGTTCAGGGATAGTCTCTGAGGTAGAGGAATGTCCCCCAATCTAATGCCTTTTGCAATTATAAAATTGTTTATTATAGGGATTTTAATACATTCTTTACAAACTCAACATCTGTCTTGGTTTCTTCTGCCAAAAACTCTATGTCGGCATCGTTTGGTGTTACATTGTATGTTGTTATTGCATTTTTTATAAGCGACTTTCTCATATGCTCCAAGTCTGCATCCTGTGCTTTTATCATGGATGGATGTGACGGAAGTATGATGTTCTTTCCGGGTACTTCTTCTTTTGGATCTCCGAATTTTATTTCTATTCCGTTTTCTCTCGCAAATGACAGCTGTGGTTGTACGTGCTTTCCTGCTCCTGTGTATTCTGTTTCCTGTACTACTATCATTTCATCCTGATTCATTTCCTGGGCTAATGAGAAGGCTGCTGTTAATGCTGTGTTGCCTGCCGGTCCTTTTTCTAATCCTTCTAAGCTTGCTAATGCTTCTGTTATATAGAATACTTCTCCTTGGCGGATTGTAAGGTATCTGTCCATATAACGCAGAGGTCTTGCTGCTGACCTCGGTACGTCTGATCTGTCCGGCCATGTTGTAAACGGCATTCCGAATCCGGTATGTCCTGTCGTAAAGGATTTTCTGTTAAATTGTGTGTCTGCTGCCATATGCAGTCCTGATAAATCTACGCTTGCTGCCACTATCTTTGACTCTGCTCCTGCTTTTCTTAACCCTCTTGCTGTTCCTGTCAGGTTTCCTCCGCCTGCGTTTGTCGCCAATACTACTTCGGGATCTTTTCCGTATTTTTCTCTGAACTGCATTGCTATTTCGTATCCTAATGTTTCTACTCCTGCTATTGCGAATGGTGTGTATAGTGATGCATTGAAATATCCTGTTTGCTCTAATATTGTCAGGAATAAATAGAATAACTCGGGTCCTACTGACAGCTGTATTACTTCTGCTCCTAATGCTTCGCATTTTCTTGCTTTTTCTATTATTTCGGGCTGTCCTTTTCCTTTTGAATCATAGCATTCTTGGACTACTATGCACTTTAAGCCGTACATTGCTGCTTGTGATGCTACTGCTGCTCCGTAGTTTCCGCTTGTAGCCGTAACTACTCCCTTGTAGCCAAGTTTTTTTGCCTGATATACTGCTGTTGACGCTCTTCTTGCTTTAAAGCTTCCTGATGCATTTGCTGCTTCGTCTTTTATGAATATTCTTGCACCTTTTCCTTTTGGTGCGCATTTTCTTGCTAATTCTGTCAGGTTTCTCAGTTCTAGTATCGGGGTGTCGCCTACTCCGTGTGATAACTGAATTTTTTGTATTTCTTCGATACTGAAGCCTGCTTCTCTCATCATTCTTTCGTAATCGAATGCAATTGAACCGCTTTCGAACAGAGAGAAATCTACTCCTGCTGCCTGCTTCATTATTTCGGGTCTTCTGCTCATTACTCCTGAATAGCTCATATCTTTACTCATTATCAGCACCTCCGAATAATATTTCTTTTACTTGGTCACTGATTTGTATTAATTCAGGAATAAATTTCCCGAAGTCATGCTTGTAATATGGATTTGCTTCTAACAGTGTGCCTTTTTCTATTCTTCTGGTTCTGGTTAATACTGTTACTTCTTCTCCTATGTCTGCATCTTCCTGCAAGTATCCTTTTATCCACATTTCAAGCGGTACTTGTTTTGTATCATCTGGTACTTGCGGTGCTCTTTGCGATGGCTCTAATACATTTCTGTGTATTAGTACCCATTCACCTTTTTTTATCATTTCTACACTCCTTTTTTTACAATTGATTGGCGATTGATTGGCAATGGATTTGCAATTGGGTAATTCTTTTAATCTATTGCTTATCCATCGCTAATCTATTGCTTCATTTACTGCTTATCCATTGTTATTTTACTATTTTGCACTCAGGTTCGATTAATTCTCTCATATCTCCCATAATTGCTCTCGGAACAGGTAAATCAATCATAGTTTTTAAGCCCGGTCTTGCATTAATTATTTGAGGAATCATATTAACACACATAGCAATTGTTCCGATTCCTCCCGGTACTTCCGGAGAGTTAACCATATTGATGTTTGGAGTACCCTTAATAATTACATAGTCACCTGTCTGAACACCAACTTGTTCCGGTTCGATTTGTTGTGGATGATCCATTTCTATTTTCAGTTCTCCGTCTATATATCCGAAGCCCTTCATAGCAACACCTGCTACGTTGCCTGCAGCAGCAAATCCATAAGGAGATTTTCTGTCTACGTCCGTAACTATAGGGTCCATAGATGTAGTTACTTTTTCTACATTCCAGCCAATAGCATCAGCAATCATATGTATAGATTCTTCGAAGCCAACGTGACCAGCTAATGTACCTGTTTCAACACCTTTTTTAAATTCATCAACAGTTATACCTATACCTTGTTCATGCATTACAGTCGGACCGAATGGAGATAAGCTGTTTACTCTTCTTGATACTATGTGGTCAACTGATTCGCAGCATCCTGTCATAACAACAACCAATAAGTCCATTATTAAACCCGGGTTTATGCCTGTACCCAAAATAGAAACACCGTTTGCTTTAGCTATTTCATCTAATTGTTTAGCATGCTCAGGAGATTGAGCCTGTGGATAAGCCATTTCCTCTGCACTTGATACTACGTTTATCTTTCTTTCCAAACAGAATTTTAATCTGTCAAATGCAACTTTTGTATATGAATCTGTACAGCATAAAACAACGTCAGCTGATTTTTCTTTTATTACATCTTCAGGAGTGCCAATTAATACTTCAGGTCTGTCTCCTCTTTCAACTCCTATTATTTCATACATGCTTTTTCCGAGTTTTGCGCCTCTTCCAACCGCACCTACTATGTCAACACCTTTTTTGTTTAACAGCATTTTAGCCATTCCGGAACCCATAGCTCCAAGTCCCCAAATAATTACTTTTACATTTTGCATTTTTACAGCCTCCTATAGTTTTAATTTAAAGTTTATGAGTAAATTAATAATGATAACATTTGCAAGTTAGTACTCGCCTATATAATTAGCAATATCTATGCCATTATTCAAAAAATGTATGCTGTAAAAACCTCTTCCATTTTATAACATTCTAATTTCAATGGTATGTTCATTCAAATAAAATTTACTTTTATTTATACATTTATAGAATTTTAATAAATAATACAAAAAAACAAGAAAAAAGCAAATATTTTTGCACAAACCGCAAATATTTTTGCTTTTTTTATTTAATTTTATACTTTTTTATTTTATGCTGTAGTGTTTGACGTTTAATTTTCAACTCCTCAGCTGATTTAGTTATATTGTATTTATTGTCCCTGAGAGTTTTTTCTATTATCTTTTTTTCTAAATTGCCTAAATATTCTTCTAAACCGTTATCCCCTAATTCCTTTTCTTTTGATACAAAACTATTTTCTGAATCAAAAATTGTAAAATGGCTCTTATTAAGAATTATATCACTGTCGTCCACCATGCTTATTGCCGACATAATAATATTTTCTAACTCTCTTACATTACCGGAGTATTCATAGTTTAGCAGACAATCCTGGGCTTCCTTTGAAATTGAAAGAATTTCTCTGTTAAATCTTTCATTGTATTTATTGATAAACTTGTTTGCCAAAAGCAATATATCCTCTTGCCTGTCCCTAAGCGGAGGCACATTTAACTGAATTACATTTAATCTGTAATATAAATCTTTACGAATCCTTCCGTTTTGTAAAATTTCTTCGGGAGACTCATTGCTTGTTGATATAATTCTCACATCTATAGGAATGTCATTGGTTCCTCCAACCCTGCGTATATAATTCTCCTGAAGAACTCTCAGAAGCTTTGCCTGCAGTTCATATGGCATGGAGTTTATTTCATCTAATAAAAGGGTTCCCCCGTTTGCTTGTTCAAACAAACCCGCCCTATCTACGGCACCTGTAAAGCCACCTTTGGACGTACCGAACAGCAAACCTTCAAGCAATGATTCAGGCAAAGCAGCACAGTTTTGAGCTATAAAAGGTTTGTCCTTTCTTGAACTTTCAAAATGTATACTCTGAGCTATAAGCTCCTTACCTGTACCTGTTTCACCAACTATAAATACAGATGCAGAATTTCGGGAGGCTTTCTTAGCCCTTTTAACGACCTCCATAAAGCTGTCGCTTTTTCCGATTATATTATTAAAATTATATTTTCTGATTTTTTTTGTTTTTGCTTTTTCAGGCTTTCCTATTTCATTTTGCAGCTTTAAAATTGTATGTGACATTTCAGTCATTTTGGTAATATTTTTTGCAACCTCAACAACCGCAATAACCTCGTCATTTATTACCACAGGCAGCGTCGTATTAATAGTAGTTATTTCTCTTCCGTCTTTATTTAAATAAGTTTGTTTTAAGTTGGACGTAATAATACGAGATTCTAAAGCTTTTAACAAAGTACTGTTTTCTATATTTAAATTTTTAAAAACTTCACTGAAGGGTTTTTTCATTACTTCTTTAGTTTCCATTTTTTCAAGCTTAGACATTGCTTCGTTATAAATTATCGTATTACCGTTTTTATCTAAAACGTGTACACCTTCATCTATATAGCGCAAAATATTTTGCAGTATGGATAGATATTCTTTGGCTTTCATAATGTCCCCCTAAAATAATTCCTTACGTTATTAATTCTATTATACACTGTTTTTTCAATAAAACAAACCCCTTTCATCAGATTTTTTTATCTAACAAAAGAGGTTCACTATGCTATATTTCTATTTAATTTCTCCGGCCTTAGTTAAGGCTACCTTTGTTACTAAAGGTCCTATTAATTCATAAATAATTGTCCCGCATAGAATTATCGTTTGAATTTTTAATCCGTAATCCGGAACTATTGATGTAGCCATGCCGGCTAAGCCTATTGCAACCCCTGCCTGCGGAATTAAGGTAAAACCTAAATACTTGGTTACAACCGGCTCTGCTTTTGAAATTCTGGCTCCTATTGAAGCTCCTGCGACCTTTCCTACTACTCTGAATATAACATAAATCAAACCAATAAAGCCTACAGAAGGCAATACCGTTAAATTCAATTCTGCGCCGGATATTACGAAAAATAAAAGAAATAATGGATTTGTGATATTGTCTACGTTTTTAAATGTTTCATCACTGTATTTTGATATGTTGGTAAATACAGCTCCCATAGCCATGCATACCAACAATGAGGACAGTCCTGCTATATTTGATATCCCTATACATAAAAAAATCATAGCCAATGCTATGGTTAACCTGCTTCCATTTCCGGTATACCATGCTATCATAAATTTTAATATAATTCCGATTATAGCGCCAAATAATATCGACCCGACAATTTCTATTATCGGTTCCATTAAAGTTGTCAATATTGAAACATCACCCGCGCTGCCTATAGACTTAGCCAATGCAACAGATAAACCGAAGCACATCAAAGCAATTGCATCATCGATTGCAACAACAGGCAATAAAGTATTTGTTACTGGTCCCTTTGCATTATACTGCCTTACAACCATCAATGTAGCTGCGGGAGCTGTTGCCGCCGCTATAGCACCTAACACTAACGAAAAGGATACATCATTTCCGGTTAATATCAAAACTAAATCAACTACTAATACTGCACATACCGCCTCTGCAAAGGCAATAACAATGGGAGCCTTTCCAACAATTTTCAAATATGACAGCTTAAACTCTGCTCCTATGGAGAAGGCAATAATACCTAACGCTATATCCGGTATGATGGCAAATTTTTCTATTGCGTCTAATGTTAATATGTTCAGACAATATGGTCCTGCTATAAGACCGATAATAATGTATCCTGTTACATGCGGAAACTTAACCTTTTCCATTACCTTGATAGACAGAATACCTAAAATTAAAGCTAATGATAAATAAGTATAAATGTTTAACAATCTATTCACCAAATCCTTCCGCATTCTTAATGGGAATAGTAAACATTATACCTGTATTCGGTTCACTTAAATCTCCGATAACTTCTTTTATCTTATCCTTTACTTCTGTCACTTTTTCCTCTTTTAATGCAAATAATAAAATTTTACTTTTAAGCTTTTCTTCATCAGATATAATATATCTTAACATGCCAAACATAGGCAAGTCGTTCATGTTTACTAAGCTTTTAGCCATGCCTGTACCATCTATGATAGTACCACCTCTGACTCCTGATTCAGCCAGTTTATGCATAATATCATCCACAAGCTCAACCTTTTTTAAAATAACCATCAAAAGTTCCATTAAATCACCTGACCTTTCTTATTCTAATCAACATTAATTATAATAAATCTAAATTAAGTGTTTGTCAAATTTATATAGTTCAAATTAAGTCCCGATTAATTATTGCCTATTACTTAAATAATTGCTATACTTCATATATACAAATCCGATAATATGAGAGGTAATTATGAACAGGTGTCCGTGGTGCGGCAAGGATGAATTGTATGTAAAATATCACGATGAAGAATGGGGAGTGCCCGTTCATGACGATAAAAAGCATTTTGAATTTTTAGTTCTTGAATCTGCTCAAGCAGGTTTAAGCTGGTTTACAGTTCTCAGAAAAAGAGAAAATTACAGAAAAGCATACGATGATTTTGACGCAATTAAGGTTTCTCAATATGACGATAGTAAAATTGAGGAATTAATGCAAAATGCAGGCATAATAAGAAACAGAAGAAAAATTGAAAGCTCAATAAATAATGCCAAAAGATTTTTAGAAATACAACAAGAATTTGGAAGCTTTGATAATTATATATGGGGCTTCACAAATAATAAGGTTGTAAAAAATCATTGGAGTGATATATCGGAGGTGCCTGCTGTTTCAGAGTTGTCAGACAAGATAAGCATGGATTTGAAGAAGAGAGGTTTTAAATTCCTTGGCTCAACTATTATCTATGCTCATCTGCAGGCAACAGGTGTAATCAATGATCATTTAATGAGTTGTTTCAGATATTAAGGGGCTGACTTAACAGATGCCCCTATTACAAAATAAAATACTACGTTATAACTGCCGCCCTAATCAACAATCATTTCTGAGACCATCACTTCCAATATTGCATCTATACCACGTGCTGTAAAACTATACCGTAATTTTGACCGTATTGTTTTGCATGTAAAATTATAGTAAAATTATTGAAAAATGGCTAATTTGTTCTTTATAGCTGACGATTCTCCTATTGAAATATAAATACAGGAGAAAAGAATGAACATATTAAAAAAAATATCATTTAATAAAAGCAGGATAATCTTCAGACTTAAATTTGCTGATTTAAAATTGGGTATAAAGTTAGCTTTTGCCTTTGCTTTGGTAATTATTCTATTCTTGATACCAATTTCAGTCAGTTTATTTTATTTTAACGACACCGTCACAGAATTCAGCAAAGTAAATGATAATTCAATACCTGAAATATATCTTGCCACATCAGTGTATACTGATATAAAGCATATAGAAAAAAATCTTTATGCATCCACGCTTACTAATAACACATCAAAAAAGGAAGACTACATTAATCTTAGCAACAATCTTTATGAAAATATTATGAATAGCTTAAATATGTTACGTGCACTTCGTTCTGAAAACAATCAAAGAATTGATGAATTAATGACATTGTTGACACGGGAAAAAGAAGTACGAGATGAAGTGTTTATTTCTGAATCAAAATCCGATGCTGAACGTATGATTTTTAATTCATATGATCCCACAGTCATAAAAATAAACAAAGCATTGGATGAGCTTACAGGGTACATTAATGCAGAGATAACCAAAAGTGCGAATCTTTCACGCGATAATTCCCAAAAAGCCATAATCATAACTATCTTTATGTCTATAGCCGTAGTAGCTATTTCTGTTTTTATAACAATAAATATAACAAATGGTATAGTAAAGCCAATTAATGAAATTGAGAAATTATCAAATTCTCTGTCGGAAGGTGATTTGTCATACACTATCAACTACAGCTCTGATAATGAATTGGGTAAGCTGTCTAAAACTATTCAAAACTCCATACTAGTTTTATCATCATACATTAATGAAATAGATGAGGTAATGACAGGAATCTCAAAAGGAGACTTTTCAACTAAGGTTGATATAGAATTTAAAGGCGATTTCGAGCGCATAAAACAATCTATAAACGAATCCGTTGAAATGCTGTCAGAAGCAATTTTACAAACAAACTCGGCATCCGTAGAAGTGTTAAGCGGTTCGGAACAGATTGCAATAAGAGCTCAAAGCTTATCGGAAGGTACTTCGGAACAGGCAAGCACAATTAAGGAACTATCAGCAACTGTAGAAGAATTATCAAATCGTATTAAATCTAATGCGCAGATGTCTAAAGAAGCCAATTTAAACTTTAAAGAAATGGACACTGAAATAAACATAAGCAACTGTTATATGAATGATATGGTACAAGCTATGAAAGAAATAAGCAATAAATCATATGAAATAAACAAAATTATTAAAACTATAGAGGATATTGCATTCCAAACAAACATATTAGCTTTAAATGCTTCTGTTGAAGCAGCTCGTGCCGGTTTAGCCGGAAAGGGATTTGCAGTAGTTGCCGATGAGGTGCGTAATTTGGCAATCAGAAGTGCCGAAGCAGCAGGCACAACATCAATACTAATCCAAGACACAATAAAATCTGTATCTTCGGGAGATAAGATTTTAAATCAAACTGCAAAATCTTTATTAAATGTAGTATCAGGCTCAAAATTTATAAATGATACTATTAATGAAATATCAAGCGCAACACAGGTGCAGGCAGTATCAGTAGAGCAAATATTGTTTGGAATTGAACAGATTTCTAGAATTATTCAAAACAATTCGTCAATTGCGGATGAGGATGCCGCAACAAGTGAAGAGCTTTCAGCAAAAGCTCAGGAATTAAACAATCTGATTAATAAATTTATAATTTGCGAATCTGCAGTATAAAGTAATAAATTTACATTGTTTTTACATAATACATATGCAAAGGTGCTGTCTAAAATATACAATCTATTTATATAGACAAGGAATGGAGAAAAAATGTACGAACATTTAAAGAATGAATTAGATTATATAATTGAAAATAAACAAATAAAGACAGTTTTTCAGCCCATTATATCTCTCAGAGACGGTAGTATATTAGGGCACGAAGCATTAAGCAGAATCACTTGCAATAGCTTAATAGAAAACACGGAGGTGCTGTTTAATACTGCAGCTCATCATAATAAACTTTGGGAACTGGAGCTTCTATGCAGAACTACTGCCCTTGAGGCAGCATATAAATTTATGATCCCTCCATATAGCAAGAAGCTCTTTCTCAACGTTAATCCTAATATCATTCATGATGAACAATATATAAAAGGATTTACTAAATCCTTTTTAAGCGAATATAATATTAAATCCGAAAATGTAATTTTTGAAATTACCGAAAGAAATGCAATCAAAGATCTCGATCTTTTTATTATAACTATTAAGCATTACAAAAATCAGGATTATAAAATAGCGATAGATGATGCGGGAGCCGGATATTCAGGTTTAAATCTGATAAGTGACGTTAACCCCCATTATTTGAAGCTTGATATGAAACTTATTCAGGGTATTGATACCGATAACTTAAAATATGCTTTGGTAAAGGGTATGGTTGAGTTCTCCAAAGCATCAAATACAAGCCTGATCGCTGAAGGAATAGAAACCTATGAAGAGTTGGAAATGCTTATTGATTTGGGGGTTCACTATGGACAAGGTTACTACATCCAGAAACCAAACGCAGCTATATCAGATATTGATACGGGTGTACTCAACGCCGTTAAGAGAATTAACCAAAAGAAAAATAATATGAATAACAATGTTATAAGTAACATTTATATAAAGCATTTGTGTACATCATCATATGTTGTCAATCCTGATGAAAAGGTATCTGAAATTTATGAAATTTTCAAATTAAACCCTAATATGTCAGGATTGTGCGTAGTAAAAAACGAACTGCCGGTTGGTATAATTACGCAAGAAAAATTAGCCTTTAAGCTAAGCGGACAATACGGCTATACATTGTATCAAAATAAACCGATATCCGATATAATGGATAAAACATTCCTGGCGGTTGATTATAAAACATCTGTCAGTGAAGTTTCTAAACTGTCAATGGCCAGGCCAAACCATAAGCTATATGATTTTATTGTTGTAACAGAGGATGAAAAATACTTCGGAATAGTTACAATAAAGGACTTATTGCAAAAAACCACAGAAATTGAGATTTCGGCTGCAAAGCACCAAAATCCTTTATCGGGACTTCCCGGTAATCTCTTAATCGAACAACGGCTGACCCAATGCTGTTCAGGTATGGACAATTATACCATTGCATACATAGATATTGACAATTTCAAGGCATATAATGATTGTTACGGATTTGAAAAAGGAGACATGGTAATCAAGCTTCTTTCAAATTTACTCAGAGATAATTTTGCCGAAGAACAATTTGTAGGTCACATAGGAGGAGATGATTTTGTTGTCATTTTGAATAAATCCGTAAATGAAAGCTACTTTGATGATGTAATTAAAAAATTCGAATATGAGGTTCTTAACTTTTACAATGAAACTGATATAAGAAACGGGTTTATTACAACAATCAACAGGCATGGAAATATAGAAAAGTTACCTCTTATATCCTTAACTTGCGTTATAACAAATAATACCGGAAAAATTTTTAACAACATTTTTGATTTAACTGAGCACCTTGCTGAAATGAAAAAAGCAGCAAAACAAAACAAATATCGCTAAAAAATTTAGGATTACCCCTCCCACTGAATTGATATTTCCAATAAGGATTTTGCTTGTTATTCAATGAATTCAGTTATAATATAAATAAAATTGATACACCAACTACCGATATAATTGCTCCGAATATTTCTTTGGGAGATACTTTGTCTTTAAAGACATATATTGAAAAAGGAATAATAAGCACAGGGCTTATAGATGTTATGGTAGAAGACACTCCGGTGGTTGTATGTTGAACAGCCAATAAACTGAACGTCACTCCTAATACAGGACCAAATAATGTTCCCCAAAACAAAGGTTTAAATGCCTCTTTGTTTTTAATATCCACTTTTAACTTGTCCCACCCTTTCATAAACATAAACACAATTGTAAAACCAATCATGCCTGCTATTATACGTATTTGGGTTGCGGCAAAAGGATTATAGCTTCCCATGCCTATTTTGCTCAACACTAATCCCAATGACTGCCCGAGTGCACCTATAAAGGCATACGCTATTCCCTTAATAGAACGGGACAATTCAAATTTATTTCCTTCAGGATTTTTAACTAATACCACAACAAAAATACCGACTATGGTTATTACCATTCCAAAAAAATCAGAAACTGTTATCATTTCCCTCATGGTTAAAAATCCTAACAAAGCCGTAATCGGCGGAACTAATGCCATAATAAGCATTGATATTCTCGACCCGATTTCTAAAAATGACTGGAATAAGAATAAATCTCCGATAACAAAACCTATAAAACCCGATATACTTAGCCAGATCCATTGGTGTGAACCTGCATCTAAGGGTAAAACCATTCCTCTTGAAAAAGTTGTAATCAAACTTATCAATATGAATCCTATTATCAATCTGATATAATTTACGGACAAAGAGCCTATCTTTTTACCTGCTAATTCAAAGGCTACAGCGGTGACTGTCCAACAAATTGCCGTAATAAATGAGTATATTTCTCCTAAGTGAGCTTGAATCATCCAAATTGCCTCCATGCAATATATTATGCTCTATTCAAATTTAAACAGGTTAAGACCGGTTTCTTCATTAAATTCCCTGTCAACAATACCATCCTCAATATGTATGAACATTTCACATGTAGCACTTACAATTGCCTTGCTTAAATGTCCGCCATATACTTTGTTCTCTCTGTCCGATGCACTCAAATGAATGTGAGTATATAATTTACCGTTCATTGTTGTAATACTTCCCGTAAGCGATACTATTTCAAAATCTCCACTATAATCTTTAGAATAATACTTCTTTTCGGATGTATCAAATAATCCTACAGTAAATTCATTGATTGCTCCAAGGGCATTTACGTTTGCTAACTTAACCTGTTCTTTTTCGCAAATTTCCATTATCTTCTCAAGAATCTCTTCTCCGTAATCAATTCTTGCGACAATAGTATTATTAAATCTTTTGTATTCCATAATTCCTCCTGATAAGTTTATTCATAAACAGATTTAAACTGTATGGATATCAAATTACTTGTATTACTCTATTATACCACATATTATGATGTTTAAAATATTAATATTTTAAGTAACCTTATTTAATTTTTAATTTATCCTTCCACTCATCTTCCTTAAACCCTACCAATAGTATATCTTCTCCTGCAAGAACAGGTCTTTTTACAAGCATGCCGTCAGATGCCAAAAGCTTGATTTGTTCATCTTCTGTCATTTCATTCAGTCTTTCCTTAACATTTAAATCCTTATACAGTGCGCCGCTGGTATTAAAAAATTTCTTTAAAGGATAGTCACTTTTCTCTATCCACTCTTTAAGCTCATTTTCTTTTGGGTTTTCTTCTTTAATAGGTCTTTCCTCAAATTCAATATTATTTTCCTCAAGCCATCCCTTGGCCTTTTTACAGGTACTTCATTTTGAATAACAAATAAATTGGTACTTCATCTTTCTCCTCCGTTACAAAATATTATTAAATAGTCTCATTCACTAATTTATCTGCTCCTTGCGTCGCATAAATTGGGGATTCGGTGTATTATAACCTTCCGCTATTTGTTCTGCGCTGTCGCTTGAGCAAATAGGGTCAGGGCATAAAAAAGCTTCCTATGACTAATTTACCACAGAAAGCCTTTTATTCAATTTTAATTCATAATATTTTCAATAATTTCAACTTAGTTTATAACTCTTGTTGAACCATAATAATAATTAGCAAAATATCCCGTTGTTAACGAACTAATCTTAACAGTGTCTCCGGGTACCGTTGAATGAATAAAATTACCGTCACCTACGTATATTCCCACATGACTTAAATTTGAAGAGCTTTTTGTATATTTAAAAAACACTAAATCCCCGGGCATCAATTGTGATTCTTCTACAGGTGTACCTACAGAATATTGTTCTGTTGAACTTCTTGGCATAATCACACCGAAATTGGACATTACGTATTGCACAAATCCTGAGCAATCAAAACCCTTAATTGTGTTTCCACCGGCTAAATATGGTGTACCAATAAGTGTTTTAGCATATTCAACGATACCATTTCCATCGTAATTTGCAGTATCTATAATAGTTACATATTCAGCAGATACGTAAGCAGCTTCAGAGTCATAGATTATTTCATACCAATCTTCAGTTTCAGATTTTATTTCAATGGTTGTCCCAAGAGAAAGCTTACCTAGCTTCTCATAATCAGTAGAAGGACCGCTTCTGATATTTAATATCTCAACATTAACCATACCCTTTTTCTCAGTAGCTTCAGGTTCAGTTTCCTCATTTTGTTCAGCAGCTTGTACATTCTGTTCGTCTTTTATTACTACCTCTGCAGCAAAAGCGGTATTGAACAGCATTAATGATGATATTCCGGTAATTATAAGTATTTTTCTTAAATTTATCATATGTATATTCCTTGTTTAAAATTTTGAAAACGATTGTTTAATTATAATATCAAAATTTGTTGTTTTAGTCAATGGTAACATTCTTAATTAAGACAAATTAAGACAAATACGAATAGACAAAAACTATTAACCTGAATATGAGTCCATTTTTTCTTAAAAAACATATAATGAAATAAATACATGTTTTTAAGAAAATTTAAGGAGAGATATTAATTGAATTGCTATAGTAATAATTATAATAAATATAAATACGGAAATTATGTATATCAAAATTCATGGTTTGATGTATTTATGAATGAAGTTCCTGTCAGTAGCGAATATGGATTTATTGAGCTTCAAGTGACTAAAGATCTTGGCAGGGCAATTGCCGCAGGTTCTGTGTTGACAATTTATGTAAATCACAATGGTGATCAAATTCCTGTAGTTAAATTAGATATAACTCAAAATCCGACATTAATCAGACTTCCGATTGCACATCCTTCAGGTACATTGGTCAGAGGAGCTGAATACTATTTCACTCCATATAATTTAACTATTGAAAACGAAGGCTACTATAATATAGCAACACATAACATTCGGCTTTTTCCAAATATAGCAGCTATGTTCTTTTATAACTTCAATAGAATAATACCAGGTGAACTAAATCACGAAGAAATTACTGTTATTCCTCCTCATCCAAGGGATCAGACATAGCGTTTTTCAATGATTCCAGTGGGGGATTACCCCCCCACTGATATAAATCTGTTATTTTATGCTTTGTGCTGCATGTGCTCCTGATATACGTCCGCTTGTTGCAGCAAATTGAACTGCACTACCTGACATATATACCTGATTGTACAATACTCTGTTCGCACATTCTCCACCTGCATATAGGTTGTTTATAATACTTCCGTCCTCTCTTAAAACCTGAAAGCTTTCATTGGTTTTTACTCCTCCAAATGTTCCCATTGTTTTCGGATAAATTTTTAATGCATAGTAAGGTGCTGTTTCTATCGGCACTAAAAAATTGTTGCTTTTACCAAGATTATCTGTACCGGCTTTTGCTCCTGCATTATAATCTGACATAGTTTTTGCAAGTACTGCCTCGGGAACTCCCATAGCTTTTGCTAACTCTTCATAAGTATCCGCTTTAACAACCTCACCTGTAGATAATGCTGTTTCAAGAGATTCAATAACCTTTGAATTTTCTTCACTTGAATCTAAAATTACCCAAGGTGTTTCTTGCTGCGAAACAATATTTGTAACTATTGCATAATGAGTTTCTTCATTTATAAAGCGCTCACCTTTTTCATTTACAAGAACCTTGGTCCAATCCCATGCTAATCCGCTGGTTCCATCTACTTTGGCTCCAAATGACAATCCGATAGACCAAGGATCTTCATATAAAGCTGCTCCAACCTTTTCTGCCATTATTATTCCGTCGCCCGTATGTCCTGCTGAAGCAGCACTTATTTCAGCAGTTCCTGCTAACTCCGGAGAGAGTCTTTCCAAAAGCTCTTCGCTTTTAGCAAATCCACCAGCTGCCAAAATTACCTTTTTTGCATGAATTATTATATTTCCGTCTTTACCTTCTGCCTTAACGCCTATTACATCTCCTTTTTCATCTGTAATCAGTTCTGTGGCCTTAGTTTCAGTCATAATTTCAATATTGTTCTTTTTTAAGAAATTTTCAATGCTTTGTATAAAGGCTGCACCGCCCTTTTTTCCATCAACTTCTGCAGGAAAGTGAATTCTTTTAACGTAGTCAACTCCGTATCCTTCTACACTGCCATATTTGTGACCAACGTAATCAGCAAGCCATTCAGTCGTTATTACGGCTTCATCCATAAATTTATCTACAAAATTGTAATCGGGGTAAATACTGTCAGGATTGCTTGTAGCCTGACGCTCCTTCCAAAGCTGCATCCATGATTCCTTTGTATCTGTAATACCTAATTCACGTTGAAATTTAGTATCAGTTGCAGAAACTCCACCTCCTGACAAAGCTGTGGAACCTCCGGTTATCGCAAGCTTCTCCAATACTATTACATCTGCACCGTTTTCATAAGCTGAAGCTGCTGCTGTTAATCCTGTTCCACCGGCACCCACAACTACTATGTCTGTAGTAAGCTCAATTTCCTTGTCATTATTTCCATTTGCGCTTTCTTTAACTTTAAGAGCTTCTACATTGCCGTCGGCTTGTTTGATGCAATCTTCAACTGCAGCTAAAACTGCATTTGATGTGATAGTTGCACCTGCAACAGTATCCACTGCCAATGTCTGACCTTCTGAAATTTCAGATACAATACGTTCTATAGCTATATCGCCTAACCCCGGTGTTTCTGCATGCTCTAATATCTTAACCGATACTATTGATGTATCGCTTAATTCCACCTCTGCCTTTAAATCACCATTATGACCTTTAACCGTAGAAGTATATGTGCCTGCTTTAAACAGTACATCTTCCTTAGAAGGTGTACCGTTTTCTTTGTCTGCACAACCAACCATTCCTATTATTAACAGCATTGTTATCATAATGCATGTTAAAATTCTTGATATTTTTCCTTTCATTGTTACCTCCATTAAAATTAGGTTAATATGTTAACAAGTTTGTGTTTTATTCTAAGTTATGGAGTAAAATCCATGTCAAGCGCTAATTTATATGTTTTTTTACTCTTATAAACAAAAAACCTTGG
>DCYG01000040.1:85277-114692 GCA_002331025.1 Firmicutes bacterium UBA2116
CCAAGGTTTTTTGTTTATAAGTACAAATGATTGCTTGTTATATGTCAAACATTGTGTTGTCCCGTGTTTTTATTACAAACATATATTACTTGAAACATTTTTTGTTGACTTATATCTCCAACATCGGATATGCTTTCTGTAAAAGGGCCTACATCGGTTGAATCCAGTAGTTTCAGATGATAATTATACATTAATTCCTGCATTTTAATTTTATCATATAGATTTTTCGACTCATTATAGTTTTGTACTTCCTTGTACGAATATACTCCGCAAATAATTCCTTTTGTGGTTAATAACGGTAACATTAAATTATATAATTTTTCTCCTGTCAATTCCTCATGTTTACTTGTCATCTGATAATCAATTATAATATCGGCAAATGAATCTTTTAATGGCAGACTTCCGTAATTACAACACAAAAAAATAAAATTTTTGTGATTATAGTAATTTTCCAAATCCTTTTTCAAATTTTCAAGCCTTTCATAGTCATAGTCGATAAGTATGTAAGTAGAGTCTGAAGGCAAATATTTAATAAATTGCATAAGAAAAAATCCCACACAATTATCCAATTCAAGTATATATTTTGGTGCCCCTTGATATTTATTTATTTGCTCTACCAGTAATGCCATTCCCTTATATAGAAAATTGTTATATTGAGTAGAGGAGGAAGCCAGATACTCTTCCTTTGAAGGCATTCTTTTTCCATTCAGCAGCTTCGTACGCACATGTCTCTTATCAACATACATTCCTTCTTTTATTACTGCAGTAAAGCCGCAGCCACAGTTTATAATCGCTTCAATCACATTATTATTTTCAATTATTCCTTCTGACAAATTTAATTGCCTGCGACAGTCCGGACATTTGAGTAAGTGTATTGATGATAACGGAAATCCTAATTTTTGCACATCTTTATTTTCCTGCTGCTTAATATTATTAATTTTTTCCCTCAATGAATTATTTATATTATTGAATTGTGAAATTACTTTCTCATTTTCTTTTTTCTTTTCTTCTAAATATGACAAAAATAATTTTCTGAATGAATTGGAATTTTCTCCGCTTATGCGTTGCATGGCCAATAATTTTTGAATTTCACTTAAAGAAAAACTCATATTTTTATATTCGATTATCTTTTTTATATCACTGCAATCCGTATCACTAAATTGATATTGTCCTCCCTTTTTTTCAGTAACCAACAATCCCAAGTCTATATAATGCCGTATTGTATCCTGAGTTACATTATGCATTTTAGCAAATTTACCGATCTTCATATTTACTCCTGTTTATCTAATATTACATTATTATACCATATCTTTTATTTAGATTCATATATTTTAATACCTTTGTCTGATATTTTAGATGGCTGTCACTATTTAAAGCGGCTCGTTATCACTATTTACATCATTTTTAGAATCCTTATAATATAAATTTAATTTCTTTAAATTTGCAACCCATAAATAAATTACAAAGGGAATAAACAGCAACATTAATAGTTCTAAGTTTGACATTAAAATAAAATCAAATATTCCATGCAATATAACAGGTACCGTCAATGATTTACTTAAGAAATGACGGTTATGTTCGGGGGTCACTGAAAATTTTGCAAGAGAAAGATAATAACCCATTGTCACGGCAAACAGCATGTGTGCGGGAACAGACAAAACCGCCCTATACAATCCTATTGATTCAACATCCGAAAATCTGAACACAACGTACATTATATTTTCAATTGTTGCAAATCCAAGTGCCGACATTACACAGTAAACAATACCGTCAAGCTTTTCATTATAGACAGGATTGAAATATACATATTTCAATACAACCCGTCTTTTAAAATATTCTTCTGTAAATCCTGCAACAATAAAAGATATGTAAAGAACCCCCAATATGCCGCCAAAAAAATTAAAGCTTAATAAAAGGTTCTCCACTATTATCGTTGGAACAACAGAAATCATACCCATAAAAAACACCTTTAACAGCATCCCGATAGGCTCTCTGTCGTGTCTGTCAAATAAATAAAAAATCAATCCCAGGGCTATACCCGGCGTGATTGCGGTAATCAATAAATTTAATTTCATAATTCCTCTTAGGTTAAATTATAGCTCAGTCAATATTCATAATATTACAAATACCTTCCGAGCCAATTTATGCTTTCTTCCATCATATTTGTAGTAACAAAATGGTTTAAATCAGTATACTCGATAAATTTTATTTTTTCCTTATCTTCATATAGAGGATTCAGTTTATCATAGAAATATTTTTGGCTTCCGATAGGAACCACATTATCACTGTCACCGTGCATCAACAGTATGGGTCTGTTTTTGAGCAGGTTCAAATGATTCATCGGGTTCATATCCGTAACCTTCTTTTCGATAATATCATACTTTTCGACTAATTCTTTATCAATAGGTTCTTCTATATTCTCATTAAAGTTTTCCCATCCGCAGGATCCGTTAAGTACAATGAGTGTCTTTACATACTCATTATGGGTAAAAATACCTCCTGCAGTAAATCCCCCCATAGAGTTACCCATGACTGCAATTCTTTTGGAGTCTGCATTATATTTTGATACTATTTCCCGAACTATGATATTAAATTCCTCTAAATTTCTGAATATTACATCCCAAAAATATTGTTTAGCCATATTCCAGCCATAATCATTCAGGCGGTTCCTTTCGCCGTGATAAATAGCATCCGGAATTACCACCTGGTATCCGACGGAGGATAATATAAATCCTCTTAAGCGCTGCAATTCCTTATTTGAACTCCATCCATGATAAAATACTACCGTAGGTATTGGTCCTTTCACTTCTCTCGGTTTGAAAATTATTGCAGATATTTCCTGTATCCTTATTTTTTCTTCAACAATAAAATTTGATTTTAAATAATCAGTCATAGCAACTCCTTTACGGCATCATTTGTACAGAACTTAAAGCTCCTTAAGCACAGTAATTTCAATTATTAAATTGAGCAAAAAAACTTACCTGATTAATACCGGTCGGTCTGTTAATTCTTTTTAATTCATACAATTCATCCTCATTGCCCCGCAGAGAATTTACTCCTATGTTGCATGTTATTGTAGATACGAAGCCCATATCTCTAAGTATTTCATTGCATTCTTTACATGAGAAACCGTAAGGGTACGTAAATGCCTTTGGGGAATAACCTGTTTTTTCTTTAATTAATTGCTGAAGCTTGCCTACATCTCTTAAAATAGCTTCTTTATACCTTTCATATGATTCACCCTTCATTATCCTGCATCCTTGTCGATTGTTCAAGGTATGCATTGAATAAGTATGGTTTTGAATTTCAACGTATCCGGAATCAATAAGCTCATTAATCTGATTCCAGTTCAAATATGGATCCGGATAATTACTTTCAGAGCTTTTTTCAACATATTCTCCTACTATTGAAACAACAGCCTTACAGTCGTATTTTTCCAATATCGAAAGCGCATACTTGATGATATTGGAATAGCCGTCGTCAAATGTCAGCATAATGGGCTTTTCCGGCAAATCTATGCCATTGTATTCAAATGCTATTAAATCTTCGACCACTACAGTAGTATAACCTTGATTTTTTAAATAAATTATATCTTCCTCAAGTTCCTTTTGTGATATTGTATACTTTCCTAACAGTTTAGAGTTTTTACTAACATTATGATACATTATGATCGGAAGCTCTAAGGATGGTTTTGTCAATACCTGTATAGCATCATGATCTTTAAAAAATGAAATTGAAAAAACAATAGTAAATATAATTATTACAGTTTTTAATGTTGACTTTTTTATAAACAGCAGAATAAAATCACCCTCTCATTCATGTATACTAAAGCTTATGCATAAACAGCTTGGTTCATGAACATATTGAGATGTGCCATAAAACGGACAACGGATTGTGTAATGCTTAATATTGTTTTTATATTATAATACAATAAATTCCTTTTTACAATTCATACTGACAAATTTTGTATAACATCAATACAGAAAATTGATATTAGCATTCAATTTACTTTATTGCAATATATGGTCTAAATTGTTATACTATATACAAATAATATACAGCTATTTTAGTTAAGAATTAGTTAAATCCGGAGGTACAAATGATAAGTAATGCTTTAGAATTACTAAAAAGATATTATGGATTTGAATCATTCAGGAATGGACAAGAAGAAGTTATTCATAATATTCTAACGCATAAAGATGTACTTGCCATAATGCCTACAGGCGGCGGAAAATCCATTTGCTATCAAATACCTGCCATGATGATGGAGGGTACTACCATAGTTATATCACCTCTCATTTCATTAATGAAAGATCAGGTTGATACATTGAAACAATTAAATATACCTTCAGCATTTATTAACAGTTCTTTGTCATTGAGTGAATTGAGAAGGATTATATATGAAGCTGAAAATAATAAATATAAACTCATTTATGTGGCTCCTGAGAGGTTGGAAAGCGAAAGCTTTATAGAATTAATCAAGAATATTAAAATATCCATGATTGCTGTTGATGAAGCACACTGCGTATCGCAATGGGGTCATGACTTCAGACCAAGCTACCTGAAAATTAAAAATTTGAGAAACTTAGGGCAAAACCTTATCATATCATCATTTACTGCTACCGCAACCTCTTCCGTTAAAGAAGATATAATAAATTTAATTGGCTTGAAAAATCATTTTGAAATCACAACAGGCTTTGACAGAGAAAATTTAACTTTTAATGTTTTACGGGCTGATAAAAAATTACCTTATGTTTTAAAATATGTGGAAGAAAACAAAAATAAGCAGGGCATCATCTATTGTCTTACAAGAAAAACTACTGAGGAAGTTTGTAATAAGCTTGTAAGCTCCGGTTTTAATGCAGTAAAATACCATGCAGGTCTCAGTGATATTGAAAGAAACAAAAATCAAGATGAGTTTTTATATGATAACGCTGATATTATAGTTGCAACAAATGCTTTTGGCATGGGAATAGATAAATCAGATATCAGATATGTAATACATTACAATATGCCTAAAAATATAGAAAGCTATTATCAGGAAGCCGGCAGAGCAGGACGTGACGGCGAGCCGGCAGATTGTATTCTTTTATTCAGCCCTTCCGACATAGTAATGAATAATTTTCTTATAGAAAACAGCGGTGAAAGCTTAGACAAATCAAAAGAATATGAAAAATTAAGAGAAATGATAAATTATTGCAATACCGATAAATGTTTAAGGAAATTTGTAATCAGTTATTTTGACAAAAGCTATGATAAAGAAAATTGTAATAATTGCAGCAATTGTTTAAGTGATACAGAAAGTACTGATATTACCATAGAGGCACAAAAAATACTTTCCTGCATTTACAGAACCGGACAAAGATTCGGCATGAATTTAGTTATAGATGTATTGAAAGGCAGTAACAATGCAAAGATTAAATCACTTAACTTCAATACATTAAGCACTTACGGAATTATGAAGGAATACAGACGCGAAACTCTTAATGAACTGATTTCTTACTTAGTTTCTGACGGTTATATAAATATTACAGGTGATAAATATCCGACATTAAATATTTTGCCTTCGGGTTTTCTTACACTGAAGGGAAAGCAAAAAGTTATCATAAAAAAAGTAATCAGCAAAAAAACTGATACGAATGATACTAAATCAGCATATGATAAATCATTGTTTGAAAAATTAAGGTTCAAAAGAAAAGAAATTGCCGATTCTTTAAAAATTCCTCCGTTTATTGTGTTTTCCGATGCTTCATTAAAGGACATGTGTCTTAAATATCCGGTAAACAAGCAGGGGTTTTTAAGCATAATCGGAGTAGGTGAAATAAAAGCGGAAAAATACGGTGCAGAGTTTACTGAAATTATAAAAAGCTATGCGGAACAAAATAATATTCAAAAAAGCAAAGCTGAATCAGCTGTCTCTACCATAGATTCAACGTCAGCAACAAATAATAATATTAGTAAGAGTAAAGAAGATACAAGGACTATAAGTTATAATCTTTATAAAGAAGGCAAATCAATTGCTGAAATATCAAAGATAAGAAATCTTAACTCTCAAACAATTGAAGGACACTTAATTGATTGCGCGAAATTGGGCTATGAAATTAATTTCTATGACTTTATATCAACAGAACATGAAGAGATGATAGTACAAAAATATATTGAACTGAATACAGACAAGTTAAAGCCAATTAAAGAATCATTGCCCCCTGAAATAACATATACCGAAATAAAATTTGTATTATGCAAAACACAGATTGCCAAATAAGTGGGCGCTCGTCCCCCACTTATTTAATAGTTCTCCGTGTTTTCTTTGATGTATCATAGCAAAGGACGAAAAGCTTATCGCCATGAAATTCGAACTCTTTTACAACGTCACACCCTAATTTTCTTGAATGAGCTTGAAATGACCTTTGATTGGATTGATCCACATAAGTCACCAAAACAGGGTATCTGTCCTTCATCAAAAGTCTCGAGCATTCGAACAAATTAAATAATACTCCGGTTCCTCTGTAATCCTTGTCTATACAGGCAGGTCCGTACTGGTATGAATTATCTGCCGATAATACTCTATCCTTATACTTAATGTTGGGCAAATCATCAATCATGGGATGAAATACCGGCCATTCCTGCCAGAACCTCCATGATGCAGAGTTAGCAAAACCAATCATTCTATCTCCATCATAAGCTACCGCTAACCCTTTTTCTTCTTCTATTAATCTTTTTAACTTTTTCTCGGAAAAAAAGGTTCCGATACATCCACCCGGCTTATCTTCTTCACTGATTGAATCCTTATGATATTTTTTCTCCAATAACAAAATACCCGGAATGTCCTTTATCTCAGCACTACGATAGTTCATTTTTCCTCCCAATTAAATCAATTATTTCTTAATAAAAGATATCCTGAATTTGCCCTCTTTCATTAAGCATATATATTAACTGTAATTCTATACTTTGATTATACTCTATCATAGCGATATTATAAAGTATTATTGAGAATTATTGGGAATTAATAAAATTCTTAATTACTTAATTATACATCCCACATATAAAGAAGGCATAAATAGTGGAAATGTTTTCAGATATGGGTTATAATTTAGTTAATACATAAAAAAACTCAACTTTTGTTTAAGGAGTTTAACAATATGAAAAATATAACCAAAAGACCATTTATGATTCTTTCGGATTTTTTAGCAGTATATAAGTTTATGATTGATATTTACGAAAAAGACTGGAGGAATGGCGTTCCGGCCCCCTTTCTGGAATATGCACTTTCATCGGGATGGGCGGATAAGACGATGAGCCATCGGAACACGATCTGGGAGGATGATGGCAGAATTGTTGGATTCTGTTTCTATGAAAGTCACATTGGAGAAGCATTTTTCAGCTTAAGACCGGGGTATGAAGAAATCTCGTCTGAAATGGTTATTCATGCACAGAAATATCTGATTGATAAAGACGGCAATCTTAGACTCAATATTTTCAAGGGACAAAATGCAGTAACCAAAGCTGCTGCAGATGAAGGTTTTAAGCAAGACGGTGAGCATGTTGATATGATTTTTGACTTCAGTAAACAATTAGATTATAAGCTTCCGGATGGCTTAAGCTTTGTGGAACCCGGTAATTTCGATATGGAAAAAATGCTGATATGCTGCTGGAAGGGTTTTGACCACGAAAAAGAAGGTCCATGGGACGGTGACGTTGATGATGGATATCATCTATATACTTCACCTCATGCTACGCCAAAGTACCCTGTGGCAATACAGAATGAAGCAGGTGATTACGTATGCTGGGCAGGTATGTGGTGGACGCCTGAAAATAAACTTGCATATATGGAACCGTTATGCACTGTACCTGAATATCGAGGCAAAGGTCTTGCGGCTGCAGCATTGTCTGAAATGTACAGAAGAATGAAAACGCTCGGTGCAACACATATGACCGGCGGAGGAAGCCAGTTCTATAGCTCAATCGGATATGAGCCAATGATTACCTGGACATATTGGAGAAAGAAATAATTGAAGTTTTGCCCGAGGTCTCTCTCGGGCAATTTAATCAATTCCATTCATTAATGTATTTCTTTATTGATCTGATCATTTCTTTGAAAAATGGTGCGTCTATTTTTCTTTTATAAAATTTTACGGCAAAATCCGAATCCTTAGATTCATTTTTAAGGAACATGTTGTTAATGAATTCTTCCGATATTGTTGGATATGTCTCATCAAACACTACACACGATTTATCAAATCGTTCTCTGATTTGCGGCTTAGTATCATAGTTCCCCATTACGATTAAGGTTATGGGCATCGTATATTCGGGCAGATTGAAAAGTTCCTTGTGATACTCATAGTTTTCCATTATATCACCGATATAGCAGGTTCCGATTCCTAAGCTTTCCGCTGCTATTACAGCATTTTGCGCTGCAATCATTCCATCCTGAATCCCTAACATAAAATCACTTATACAAGGTCCTTTATAATCAGGAAATGCTTCATTAATATTTCGCTGCTCAAAAAATCTGTGCCATTTATAGCTATCGGTTACAAACAACAATGCCAAATCCGCACTTTCTATGAATGGTTGATTGTCACAGCTCTTTGCAAGCTTCGATAAGGTTTCTTTTGAGCGTATTTTTATAATACTGTAAGCCATCATATTGCCGGCAGTCGCTCCATGCATTGCTGAATCAACAATATGCCGTACATGTTCATCTGTTATTTTTGTTTCGTTAAACTTTCTGATAGATGTATGTGACTTTAATAATTCTATTACCTCGTTCATGATACCTCCTTTTATATTTCTTTCCCAAATTTATTAGCCATAATTTTATATTCGCTATTTTCGGCATCCTGTCTCTCAGCTAATCCATAAGCCAATAATGTTCCACCTTCATGCCACCCAAGATACTTACATAATGTTTTATAATGCGCCCTTACTCCATCCATTGCCCAGTCATCCGTATCTGCTCCTGCGGCAATTAAATATAGTTTTTTAGGGCTCTCTCTGAGCAATGAATTAACGGAATAAAACCTGTCTATTACTGTTTTTAATTGCGCCGTCAAACCGAAATAATACAGAGGCGATACAAGCACAACTGCATCTGCGGTTAATAAATGTAAAATAATTTCAAGCATATCATCGTATTCATGGACGCATTTTCCTTCATTTCTGCGACAGTGATTACAACCGAGACACGGATTGATTTTTAATTTAGCGGTATCAATTCGTACAACCTCATGACCTGATTGTGTTGCACCTTCATAAAACTCATCTATAAGCAACGAAGTTGTTCCATTTTTATGCGGACTGCCTGAAAGTACTAAAATTTTCATATCGGCTCCCCCTAACTTCCTAATATAATTTGTCCTATTATATCATATAAAGCTCCTTCCAAACAAGAAAAATGCAATACATTTGTTTGTATCAATATCATTTGTTTCTTATTAATTTATCTTCTTAAATAAGGTTTATCCAAGACAATTTATTGGAATTAGTAATGGGAAATCCTTACAAATTATGATATAATACATATATCATACCATCGCCTCGGCAATGCAAGCGAGCTTGCGCTGCACTCGGCTCAGATATGATATAATAAATACAATTATATTATAAAGGTTTATTAAATTATTAAAAATTGGAGGTTGGTTAATGAAAAAAACAAATTATTTATTTTTGATTGTTCTATGCTTAATAATATTAAGTTTTATCGGATGCAGTAAAAACGAAGAAAAAAATGCACAACAAATCGCAAATAACTTTATTTCAGATTTATATACTGTAAGCAACGAAGAGGTTGAAAACTATAAGTCCTTATTAGACGTAGATCCTTCAGAAGCAATGGAAACGGATGTGTATAATGCAGTGCAGATTAATGATGACGTTTTAAAATCATTAACAACAGATGATGCATATGAAATCTTATTAAAAAATAGGTATAATTTAAAATTTACTGATATATGCTACAGGAATAATTGCACAATGCAAGCTGCCGAAATCAAATTATCAGAAAACAATTCTGATATTAATAATAATGAAGCCGATTACACCTTTGAAGTTAAATTAAAGCTAATTTCAGATGATGGTACAGAGACTGAGGGCACGGCAAAAGGTAAGGTATCTCTCAGCAAAATTGATGATGACTGGAAAATTACAAGTTATGGAATGGGGACATTTCCAAACATTCTCATGGAACTGCCTGATTAAGCAGATGACCCAAATCTCTGATTTGGTGTCAGTCGCTTATGCTGGATGCGAAAGCAGATGACCCAAATCTCTGATTTGGTGTCAAGCGCTTATACTTTAGTAAAGTATAAAAATGCCGATACCTTCTGATATCGACATTTTTTATTTTGTTATTATCTATCGTCCACAATTGCCATAATTGCTGCAAATAACAAACCGGCTACAGGCCATATAATCCATGACATTGCCCAGTTGTATGTTATGAAGCTATATCCGAGATAAATTGCAACAATTATACACCAATATACATTTGAAACGATTCTTGATATTTTGTTGGATTTCCTTTTTAAAGAGTAATCTCCCTGCTGCAGTAGTATGTTGCATGTACCGTTAACGGCACTTTTACTTATAAGATTATACGTGGAAAATGCAACTATGAGTAAAGTCATTACTACGGATAACACACTCAGTCCTTCTGCCTCAAATACAAGCGGTATGACAATAACCGGCAATGCACTTAAGATGTACAATATAACGGACGTACTTACTGCTGACCTATATACTGGTTCATCCTCTGCGAGTATGCCGCGAACCATTTGCTCTGTTTTATAATCAATTTCAAAAAAATCATGCTTAAGATTGTCATATTTTTCGATCTTGCCTGAAAATCTAATTATATATGATACCCCCACAGCCACTAAGGCTATTAAAGCTGCTAATCCGACAGCAATTAACGACTCTTCCTTTATACTAACCATGTTTAACTCACTTAATCCAAGTAATAAAAGCAAGATGACGGGAGATATTATACAAAACAATATTCCTAAACTGATTTTTGGTGTTACTTCCTTGGCAGCCACTATATAGTTTTGGGCTTCTTCATAGGTAATAATCGGGATATCAGACTTGTGCTCCAATGCATGCTTAATTCCTAAGGTGTCTCCTAACTCATCTAAATTTCCAAATTCGGATATGACAATTCCAATAGCTTCATTTTCCGTTTTTCCGCTGTTTTTTAACTCATTATATTTGTCTTCCATCATTGCTAACAGTTCCATTTTTGCTTTTGTTACTTCTTCTGTCTGCGGTAATCCTAAAAACATATTGTCAAGATAATTCCTGATCGTATTCATGAAAATTCTCCTTTACTATAAATTTCTCAATAACTTCCCGGGTAATTTCCCACTCTTCACACTTTTCCTTATAGTAGCTTCTTCCTGCATCTGTTATTTTGTAATATGTTCTGGGTTTTCCGTTCGTTTCGCTGCCTGAGAATGCTTCAATAAAACCGTTGGATTCCATTCTCTTAAACGCAGAATAAAGGGTTGTTTCCTTCATAATGTATTTTTCATCTGTTAATTCCCGAATTCTTTTGGAAATCTCATATCCATAAGATGGTTCATTCAGCAAAAGATACAATATCATAGTATCGTTATATCCTCGAATAACATCACTGCTAATCATAAGTATACCCCTTCCTGATAATTTTACTACGTCTGTCGTACTTCATCTGATAAAGTAATTATATTATATTTACTACGACAGGTCAAGTACTATTTTTTATTTTATTTATTAGACATATTACTATTTATATTTCATGTTTTTTTTGTTATCATATATATATTAACAAAATATCTTATATTAAATATGGGAGGTATGTTGTGAGGAAAATATTAATTACGGGAGCATTGGGGCAAATAGGCACTGAATTAACAACAGAAATGCGTAAAGTTTATGGTTTGAGCAATGTTGTGGCAAGTAACAGAAGAATAAAGAAAGAACATGAACAGTTAATCGAATCAGGACCATTTGAAGTCATAGATATCAATGATCCTGTTACATTGGCAGCAGCTGTAGACAAACATAAAATAAATACAATTGTAAATCTTGCGGCCATTCTATCGGCTACAGGAGAAAAGGATCCGCATCAATGCTGGAATATAAATATGAACGGATTATACAATGTTTTAGAAATAGCCAGAGAAAAAAACTGTATGTTATTCACCCCTTCATCCATTGCTGCTTTCGGTCCTTCTACTCCAAAGGACAAAACTCCCCAGGACACAATACAAAGACCCACCACTATGTACGGAGTGACAAAGGCAGCCGGCGAATTACTATGTGACTATTATTTTAAAAAATTCGGAGTTGATACAAGGGGAGTCCGTTTCCCGGGACTTATTTCGTACAAGACGCTGCCCGGAGGAGGAACGACGGATTATGCCGTACATATTTATTATGAAGCTTTGCAGAAACAAAAATACGTAAGCTTTATCCAAAAAGGAACTTATATGGATATGATGTACATGCCTGATGCTATAAATGCTATTATTGATTTAATTGAGGCAGATTCAAGCAGATTAAAACATCGCAACGCTTTTAATGTTACCGCTATGAGCTTTGAGCCCGAGATGATAGCTGAATCCATAAGAAAATTCATACCTGAGTTTGAACTGAATTATGACGTTGACCCGATAAGGCAGGAAATAGCCAACTCGTGGCCCGATTCATTAGATGATTCGGCAGCCAGAGAAGAATGGGGTTGGAACCCGAAACATGATTTAGATGCAATGACGAAAGACATGCTTGAGAAATTGAAAGTTAAATTAGACATAAAAGCATAATGCTTAATATTATCCTAAATAAGAACCACCCGTTACCTACTTCAAGGTACGAGTGGTTCTTATAAATATTAACAATTTCCTTCATAAACATATTTGAGTTTATATCTGGCTGTTTCAGCAAGCTCATATAGCTTTTTTACGTCCGTAGGATTTTTATCCTTCATTTTATGGCAAGGAAAAAACCTTGATATATGCAAAGGTATTTCATAATCTACGGAAGCTATAAATTCAGATAAATTTACAATTTCCTGTTCACTGTCATTTTCACCCGGAATTATAAGTGTGGTTATTTCTATATGGGACCGGACATGAGCTGTTTTAATAAATTTTTTAACGGTTTCAAAATCCCCGCCAATATTTTTATAAAAATTTTCACTAAAACCCTTCAGATCAATATTAAAAGCGTCAATATATGGAAGTAGTTCCTTTAATATTTCTTCATTAACGCAGCCATTAGTCACTACCACATTTTTTAATTTGTTCTTTTGTGCCAAGACAGCACAATCTCTTACATATTCATAGCCGATTAATGGTTCATTGTATGTATATGCAATACCGATATTTCCCCGAGTCTCAAAGTCCAATGCGATTTGTACCAAATTTTCCGACCCAGCATATTGGGTTTTTATATCATTATTTTTTGCCATGGAAATTTCATGGTTCTGACAGAATGCACATTTCAGATTGCAACCAAAGCTTCCCACAGATAAAATCATGCTGCCGGGATAAAAGTGTCTGAGGGGTTTCTTTTCTATAGGATCTAAAGCTAAGCATGTAATTTCTCCATAATTAACAGAAGCAATCTTTCCGTCTATATTGCTTCTTGCATTGCATAATCCTGTTTGATTTTCACCTAATTTACATTGATGATGACATACCCTGCATTCTAATTTGCTCATTTTCATTACCTGATAACCCATTTATTTTGTAATTCTATAATAATCCATGGTGTAATTCATTTTTGTCTAAATTTTCTTTTAATTTAATATATAGATTGTTAGAAATATTAGTCACCTCTTAGTTATATTTATCTTTAAATTAACTTCCTGTTTCAGTGTCTCATTGTAAATAAGCCCTATTTTTGTCAATCCAATCTGAAATAGGCTTTGCTGCCTGTGTTGATGTTAATGGATTTTTCATGTCTGTTTGTATAAAGAAGCTGTCAATTACCTTGCCTCCTTTTGATCCTACACGTTCCGCAATTGATTCGTATACAGGATATGGAGTTTTACTATCAGCTTGTGTGATGAAAACAAATACATTCTTGCCCGTAAGGTCGATATCGCTTAGAAATGTATTGATTGGTGTTGAGCTTTTGCCTGCCCACACGGGAGAGCCGATAAATATATTGTCGTAATCTTTTACGTTAAAATCAATTGATTTAATTTTACCTTTTAGCCCTAACAATGCCTTGAATGCTGCCCCTGCAAAGCTGCCATCCTTGATAAGTTCAATCTTTTTAGTATCACCATTTACTGCTTTTGATATTTCTTGAGCTACCGTTTCTGTGTTTCTGCTTCTTGAATAATACACAACTAAATTTTCCATTACTCTCCTCCAATACCTATAAAATTAATTACCTTATTATACCACATAATTAAATTAAACATCAAATATTATTGTATAAGCTGATTTTAGGAAAACATATTGTGACCTTTATCATTTTCTTACATAAAATATAGGTAAATTAAGGTTTCCTCAGCTTATAGGCTGAGAAGAACGCTATCGAAACAGGAGAGTGAAATGAATAATATATTTAATAAAATGCCGCAAGTTTATCAAAACAATATATATAGTGCCAATAAATATCCCGATAACAAAGTTTTTATGAACGAATTTCAAGTTCCGGTTAATCGCAATACAGGCTTTATGGAGGTTTTTGTATTTACGGACCGTGGAGAATTTGCTGTGCCCGGAGCATTAATAACAATATATGCCAGACAAGAAAATAATGATATCCCTGTTTTTAATACACCTACCGGTAATTCCCCTATTATAGTACGTTTGCCGGTTGCTCATCCTTTAGGAAGCTTAATCAGAGGTCCGGAATATTATTTCACAACATATGATATCACTGTGGATGCTGCCAATTTTGCGCCGTACAGATGTAATAACATTCGTCTTTTTGAAGGGATTACAACAAAATTTAACGTTGATATGCTTAGATTAGTTCCGCAACAATATCCTCTTCCCGAGAATGTAGTCAATTTACCGCCACACCCAAGAGATGAAGTTTAATTAAAAATGTGACAGTTGAAATGATATACATATCAACTGTCACAGTGATTTAATCATAATTACTTCTCCATAATAGCGTCCATCCTTTAATTTAAAAGCCTTATGGATAACTCCGCATTTTACGAAGCCAAACTTTTCATAAAGATTAATTGCCTTATTATTATTTTCTACAACTGTAAGCTCTACTTGCTCAAAACCAATTTCCTTAGCCTTACCGATTATTTCGGATAATAGGATATCACCTATTCCCATACCCCAGAATTTTTGCTTAACAGCAATTCCAAATGATGCACGGTGAGATAATTTTACTCTTTCGCTGACACAGCTAATGCTTGCATTTCCTGCTAATTCTCCATCTATAAATGCTGCGATCATGATTCCGTTTTTACTATCAATCACTTTTTTTAATATATTTTCCTCTTCCTCAATAGTCATAGTGACTTCTTCCGGATAGCGAACCATGAATTCTGTTTCTGCAGATGTAGTTTTTAAATAGTCTATCATACTTTCTGCATCTTCAATCAGCGGGCTCCGTAATATACAGCTTACACCGTTTTTTAAGACTACCTCTTTTTTCTCAAAAATCATATTGATACTCCTACTGAAACAAATATTTTACTAAATATGCTATACCGAATCCTGCGAACAGCAGAATATACATCATTACTCAAGGCGGGCAAATTTTATACCACGGCTTTTTATCTCTGTTCATATTTTCCTCCTTCATAGACTCTTTCCGCAATTTGGGCAATAATTGTGTTCTTCACTTACTTGGCTGCCACAATTGGGACACATATCACAATTACAAATTCCTTTATGTATCAGTTCAAGATCTTTATCTTTCAGAAAGACGTTATGTCCTTGTCCTCTTTCCATCATCAGCCCTTTTTCTTTGTTTTTTATTAAATATAAACTGTTACAGCAGGTTGTTCTTGCATAAAACTTTTTGTTAAACTTAAATAGCGGTATGAAGAAAAAACTAAAAACACTGTATTCCATGTAGCTTTCATATCTACCGTATTGGGTACAGCAGCTGCACATTATTGGTTCATAATAATCTAATTCTTGTCTTTTTTGATATACACCTGCAATAAATAACATACAATTTCCTCTTCAGTCAGTTAATTTTGTTAATATTGACTTATCTTAACCATGGTGCATCTTCTCTGATTATAGGGCGTACACCATACTTTTCATCAAATTCTTTTAATATCTTTCCCCTAACTTCACCTGATGTTTTGATTTCAGATATTAATTCTTCCGATATACCATACGTGAACGGACAGTTGGCTATGCATATGGCACAATCCGTACCCAGGCATCTCCATCGTCTGTAGCATTCCTCAGCATTTATTTTCCATCTTAAAACCCCGTCCTTTTCCTCTCTGTCAGTTTTAGAGATTGCTTTACCGGGGCATGTCCTCGCGCACCTTCCACAGTCTGTACAAAATTCTTTCACACCAAAATACTGTTTTTCGTCAGGTATCAAAGGAATATCCGTAGTTACCACACCCAATCTGACGCATGGTCCGTATTCCTTAGTTACAATAAGTCCGTTTCTTCCAAATTCACCTATGCCTGCATCCATAGCAACCAATGGAGCAACAACTAAATAATTCCCATCCATATGATTCATTGCGTCGTAACCAAGCTCTCTTATATAGTACGAAAGAACCATACCGATAGTGGCTGCCTCCACATACCCCTTTACAACACCTATCGACTCTGACAGCTTTGGTGCTCTCATTATCATTTCATTGTCCATGGCATAAGCAAAAACTATTCCGTATTTATGCTTATTGGTTACTTCTTCACCGTAATTTTCATTATGTCTGCCTCTGTGGGAATAATAATGATAATCCTTCATCTCTGTTATACCCACTAATGCAGCATTGTAAAACTTAGCGAGACCTTTTAATTTTTCAGTCATAGATATAGGACCAACTTCTATTTTGTTTTCTGCAGGCTTTCCTTCACTTAATTTCCTGATATCCCCCAAATATCTGAATGCTGAATCAACTATAGGTGAATTAATCTTATCATACATAACAGAACCCTCTTGTCCCATCTGAGGCAGTGCTCTTAATGAATCATCTATTTCCTTCATGTAAGGGTTTCTGCCGTAATAATCGTTATATATTTCGCTTCCCTCTTCATAATTCATTCTTGAAAACATGATGTTTCTTTCATCGTATTTATTCATAGATGACTCCTTTACTTTATCAATTCAATAAACTCTCCGTAACCTTCCTTTTCCATCTCCGACAGCGGTATGAATTTCAAGGAAGCACTGTTGATGCAGTATCTTAATCCACCCTCTTCTTCGGGACCGTCATTAAAAACATGACCTAAATGGGAATCGCTGTTCTTGCTTCTTACTTCTGTTCTTTCCATGCCAAAGGATTTGTCTCTTTTGTATACAATTAAATCTTTGTCTATCGGCTTAGTAAAACTCGGCCATCCGCAGCCGGAATCATATTTGTCCGCAGATACGAAAAGAGGCATGCCTGTAACTATATCTACATAGATTCCCTTTTCTTTATTGCTCCAGTATTCATTATCAAATGGCGGCTCCGTATAACTGTGCTGTGTTACATTATATTGCTCCTTCGTAAGCTTCTTTTTGATTTCCTCATCAACAGGCTTGTTGTATTTTTCAATTTCTATTTTTTTCTTATCCATAGTACTCCTTTTCTTAATTTCATGCTTTAAAAATTTTCTTATTCATTCTTTCGTAATCTTCTTTTAATATTGAATAAATTGCCGAATCACAAATCCCTGTATTATTTTTACCAGCTTGTCGTAAAATACCCTCAATTTGCATTCCTGATTTTACCATTACCTTGCCGGAGCCGGGATTTTTAGTATCATGCCTTGCTTCTATTCTGTTTACTCCAACCTCTTCAAAGAAAAACTTCAATAATGGTTTCATTGCTTCAGTCATAATTCCTTTGTTCCAGAATCTTTTTCCTATGACGTATCCAATTTCAAATAATTTCAGATCATCAAACATTCTGGGCGCACCTATACTTCCGATTACTTCATTTGTTTCCTTGAGCACAATGCACCAATGATAGTAATTGTCCCTTTCAGAATCATTAACGTATCCTTGTACAACATTCTTTGTTTCCTCTATACTCTTATGTGCAGGCCAGGTTATATATCTTGTAACATTATCATCATTAGCGAAATTATTATACATATCTTCAACATCTGTTAATTCAAATTTTCTTAAAATCAATCTTTCCGTTTCAATTGTCTTTGTACCTAAATGCTTCATATTAGCCCCCTGTGTTTATTATAGCTCTACTATAACAGGTTCATGACCTGTATATGGCAAAAAAATATTTGTAATATCTGATGTTTTAATTTTTAAGCTTGTAGTATTTACGCATGGATGACATCCAAAATATTCACTTTCTAAAACATCTTTATCGATAACCAATTTAACTTTATGTTTCTCATCAAACATAAGACCCATTATACTTAGAGAGCCCGGCGCAATATTTAAAAATTCCTCCATGTATGTACCGTCCGCAAAAGATAATCTTGAGCTTCCTATCTGCTTAGATAAATCTTTAGTCAGAAACTTTTTATCTCCCGGCATAACCAAAAGAAAAAAGTCCTTCTTGGAGGAATTGCACAAAAATAGATTCTTTGCTATACTGACTCCCAATAAGGATTCCGTATTACCCAAATCTTGTATTGTCTTTGCTTCAGGATGATCAATTCCTGCAAATTGTATATTCAACTTATTTAATAAATCATATGTATCCATTTCCTTCTGAAGCCTGCTGCTGTCATCAGGTTTATTGTAAAACAAAGTGTTCTCTTTATGCATCTTTTGCACTTCCCTTTCTTGCTCGACATTGAGGACAGACCTCAATTTCTTAATCATTTGTTATATTTTACTATAGTATTATTATTCTTACAACAATAAAAAAAGTGACAGCTTTTTGTAACTGTCACAATAAATTATTTCTTAGGAATATGAAAGGCATTTCCATAAGCCGAATGAGCCGCTTCATGGAGAATTTCTCCTACTGTTGGATGGGCATGTATCGTAGAAGTAATTTCATCAATTGTAGCTTCCAGTCTGATGGCAAGTGCTCCTTCCACTATTAAATCGGTGGCTCTCGGTCCTGATATATGGAGTCCTAATATTTCTCCGGTATCAGCATCCGCAATGTATTTCGCTATGCCGTCAGTATCTCCTTCTATTATTGATTTCCCATTTATATACATGGGAGCAATACCAATCTTTATAGAATACCCTAATTCTTTTGCTTGTTTTTCTGTTAGTCCTACTCCTGCAAGCTCAGGCTTTGTGTAAACACAATATGGTATTGTTTTAAAATCAATTTGAGATTTTCTATTCATTATGTGCTCCGCAGCTACGATACCTTGTGCTGATGATACATGAGCTAACATTGCCCCACCTGTACAGTCTCCCACAGCATAAATGTTGTCTGCATTAGTTTTCATATTTTTATTAACTTTTACTCTTCCTTTTTCAGTTGTTACTCCTGCTTTTTCCAAGTACAAGTTTTCTGTAGCCGGTCTTCTGCCTATTGCCAAAAGAACCTTTTCTGCCTGTATTGTTGTTTTTCCTGAATCCGAAGAAACATTTAACTGTAAGCCATTGTTTGAAGTATCAATTGATTCAAGCTTTGTGTTATTGTAAATTTCAACTCCATTTTTTAACAGCTTATCCTTCAGCGGCTTTACTATGTCCTGATCCATATTTGAAACTATGTCGCGGAGCATTTCAACTATGGAAACCTTGCAGCCTAATGAAGAGTAAATGCTGGCTATTTCTGTCCCTATTACTCCTCCCCCTATTATTGCCATACTTTCGGGAATTTCTTTTAAAGACAGAACCTCATCACTGGTTATAACCCCCGGTAAATTTATCCCGGGTAACGGAATTATAACAGGAGCTGAACCGGTTGCTATGATGGCATAGTCAAAATCTAAAATAATTTCACCGTCATCGCTTTTTATTTTTATCTGATGGTCGTTAACAAAGCTTCCTTCACCTGCTATTTTTGTCACCTTATTGCTTCTTAATAACGTTTCTACCCCGCCTACTAATCTGTTTACAATTGTTTCCTTTCTTCTTTGCAGCTGCTCCCAATTTATTTCGGCTCCTTTTATGTCAATTCCTATTTCCTTAAACTCTTTATTGACATTTTCCATTTCAACGGAGGTATGAAGCAAAACCTTGGTTGGAATACATCCTCTGTTTAAGCAGGTTCCTCCTACCTTATCTTTCTCTACAATAGTTACCTCGGCTCCCAATTGTGCAGCACGTATAGCTGCAACATAACCACCGGGACCTCCTCCTAATATCACTATTTTCATCGCAAAGCCTCCCTACAACAAAAGAAGTCCGGGCTTCTCGATATAATCTTTTAATTTTGCTAAAAATTCTGCCGCCACTGCTCCGTCCACCACTCTGTGATCTGCTGTTAAGCTTAAATTCATCATAGGCTTGATTTTTAATTCTCCATTAACGACCACTGCTTCTTCTCTTATTGAATTTACTCCGAGTATAGCAACTTCCGGCTGATTTACAATAGGTGCGAAGGATTCAATTCCATACATACCCAAATTGCTTATTGTAAATGTTCCTCCGGTAAGCTCGTCCGGTGATAATTCGTTATTTCTGGCTTTTTCAGCCATTGTTTTTATCTCTTCAGAAATTTCCTTTAATCCTTTAACGTTGGCGTACTTAACAACAGGTACCAAAAGACCCTCAGGAAGTGCAACGGCAACTCCGATATTCACGTAATTTCTGGTTATTATATCGCTTTCGTCAACCGAACTGTTTAATAGCGGAAATTCTAATAAAATTCTGGATAAAACCTTTACCAATATGTCATTATATGATATTTTAGCTGTTTCCTTTATTTCTTCCCTGAATTGTTTCATTGCGGTTATATCAACCTTTATATTAAAGGTGACGGTTGGTGATACCTGCTTGCTTTCAAGCATCCTTTTTGCGATAATCCTTCTCATTGCACTCATTGGCTTCCTGAATTCCTGAGGAGCTGCAAATCGTTGAAGTTCTTCACTCAGTTTAAATTTAATAACATCATCCTTCATTATACGAGTATCTTTTTCAATTTTAGATATATCAACTCCAATATTTTCTGCTGCCAATAATGCTGCAGGCGATACTTTTTTCTTGTTTTCTTTTTCTTTCTCTAAATAATTTTTAATGTCATTTTCAGTTATAGATCCATCCGGTCCCGAACCCTTAATTAAATTTATGTCCACACCTAATTCCGCAGCTATTTTCTTAGCTCTCGGGGAGGCTTTAACTCTTCCTCCGGTTACTGCAGCCACAGTTGACGGCTTAGCATTATTATCTGTTTTTACATCTGTTTTTTCAGCTTCTCCTGCACCTGTCCGACTTAATAATTCTGTTATATCTTCATCCTCATCTCCTATAATTGCAACCGGAGCTAAAACAGGAACCGTTCCGCTGCTTACTAAAATTTTTCTTAATACACCTTCATTTATTGCTTCATATTCATTTGTTAATTTATCTGTTTCAACGTCGAAAAGAATTTCACCTTTCTTTATTATATCTCCTTCTTGCTTTCTCCAATTCGAGATAACACCTTCACTCATAGTGAGCCCTAATTTAGGCATTACTAAAATATTTGCCATATTGTCCTCCTTATTAAAAGTTCTAAATTATATTAAACCCTCATTCTGCATATTAAAAAATCCGTTGTTCTGTGCTGTTTCCAAAACTTTTTTGACATTTATGCGCCTTGGACCGTTACGTGTTATCTTAAAAACAAATTCTTGATTTTCTGAAAATTGTATTTCCCTTTCTCCGTCAAGAGCTATAGTTCCTCTGAAGCTCGCGGTATATTTATATCCATCGTCCAAATTTAAAATTACCGGCTCTGAAACAGACACAGGGGTTACAACTCCTGCCGCTACGGCTGCAAATACCTTAAAGTTATTATTATTTATATCTACGTATGCACCATAATCATCTTTTGGTAAAATAATTTTTTTACTCCCGACAATTGCGGAAAATCCTATTGATGCCGGATGACACCTTGAAACAAAAATTTTGTCAATGCTGTCCATATCCCATATTGCCTTTGACCCGACAAAGGTTTCTTTAGATATAACTGCATCAATAAGTGCTATATCCTTGAGCACACCATCCTTAAAGATTTCTATACGCTTATCTCTTTCCACATATAAGCTTTCATCAAAACGCCTGTCGGCTGCTGCCGCAGCAGCCATTCCCGCAACTGTACCCTCCATCATAACAGGGTAAGCATTATTTGTTCCTGTAGAAATAGAAATCAAGGGAGTGTTTTTTACTGCCTTTGCTACCGCTCTGTTTGTACCGTCACCTCCAAGCACAACTATGCAGCCGACATTTGCTTTTTCCATCTGTTCCGCGGCTGTAATCGTATCTTCGATACCGTCATACTGATACATGTTTATTACATTTATTTCACACCTTAATTCATCACAATTATTTAGTTTATCTTCAACCCTGTATCCCATATTGAAGGAGTCCGGCATCATATACACTCTATTAACTCCAAGTGCCTGAGCTCCTAAAATTATTCTCTCCACAATATTTATTTTTTCATTGTTATCTATAACCGTAGCATGGGACACCAATCTTCTGATATCTTTGCCTGATGCGGGATTTGCTATTATTCCTATGGAAATCATATGCCAACCTCCTATAAAAAAATAAACAAGTAGCTTTAATAATAATTAAAGCTACACAGATTGATGACTTTGTCATCAATCTGATAGGCTGTTACAAAATTTCTGTTACTTAAAACAATGATTTAACTGCAGCTACAATATCCTGATCATTAGGCAACACATAATTTTCTAAGTTTGCAGTGAAAGGAACAGGTGTATTTAATGCTCCTACCCTTTTAATCGGTGCATCTAATTCAAAGAAATACTCTTCAGCTATTACCGATGCAATTTCTCCGGTAAATGCTCCTCTTTTAGCTTCTTCGCTTACCAGCACTACCTTATGTGTTTTTTCTAATGATTTGAAAATTGTTTCTTTATCAAGAGGGAATAAACTTCTCAAATCTATAACCTCAGCATTTATTCCGTCTTTAGCCAATATTTCTGCAGCCTTTAGCGAATCGAGCACCTGTCGTCCATATGTTATGATAGTCACATCTGTACCTTCCTTTGTAACCGAAGCTTTACCAAATGGAACAGGTTCAATTTTATCTTCGACTTCGCTTTTAACAGAATACAATACTTTATTTTCGATAAACATAACAGGGTTATCATCGTCTATGGCCGTAAGCATCAATCCATATGCATCCTGAGCATTTGACGGATATACAACTTTTAGCCCCGGTACATGTGTCAGCCATGATTCAAGGGATTGGGAGTGCTGCGCAGCAGCACCGATACCGCCGCCCGCAGGTAATCTTACTACCATAGGAAGAGCAATCTTTCCGCCAAACATATATCTCATTTTGGCCGCCTGGTTTACTAACTGATCCATTCCGACAGTTGCAAAATCAATAAACATTAATTCAGCTATCGGTCTCAATCCGCATGCTGCCGAACCAACTGCAGCTCCTACTATAACTCCTTCGGAAATCGGAGTGTCCCTTACTCTCGTTTCACCGAATTCTTCCCACATTCCTGATGATACTCCGAAGCATCCGCCAAATTTTCCAACATCTTCGCCAAAAAGCAGAACATCGGGATTTTCTCTCATTCTTTGGCTCATACCTTCTCTTATACCTTCTGCATACGTCATTTTTCTCATCTCACTCTGCCCTCCTCAACTATATCAGTATATACATCTTCAAGAGCTGACTCTAATGCAGGCACATCGCTTTTGTCCGCAAAGCTTTCGGCTTCTTTTACCATATTTTCAACATAAGCAATCTGTTTTTTTATTTCATCTTCAGTCATAATGTTATTTTCTACCATATATTTTTCAATTCGCGGTATAGGGTCTTTTTTTAACCACGCTTCCAATTCATCATTTGTTCTGTAAACAGTCATATCACCTTCAAAATGTCCTCTGTGTCTGTATGTTTTGCATTCAATCAGTGTGGGGCCCTGTCCTTTTCTTGCTCTCGCAACAGCTTCCCCTACAGCCTCATAAACTGCAAACACATCATTACCGTCAACAGTTATACCCGGTATATTATAAGCTGTAGCTCTTACAGATACATCTGTTATAGCTTGATGTCTTTCCTGGCTTACTGAAATACCGTATCCGTTATTTTCACAGACAAACACTACCGGCAGTTTCCAGACACTTGCTAAATTCAAGGCCTCATGGAATGTACTTTGATTTGTTGAAGCATCACCAAAGAAGCAAACACATACCTGACCTGTTTTTTTGTATTGTGCAGCCAGTCCTGCACCGACAGCTATGTTGTGACCTGCACCGACAATACCGTTAGCTCCGAGTATACCTTTTGTTGCATCAGCAATGTGCATTGATCCGCCTTTACCTTTACAATAGCCTGTTTCTTTTCCAAACAACTCAGCCATCATATTGTCTAAATTTCCGCCTTTAGCAATAATATGACCATGACCTCTGTGTGTACTTGTTATGTAGTCATCATTGTTCAAATTGGCGCACGCACCTGTTGCGACAGCTTCTTCACCTATATATAGATGAACGAATCCGGGAATTTTACCTTCTGCAAATAAGTCCTTTGCCCTTGATTCAAATTTACGAATCTTCAGCATTGTTTCATACATATTTTTGATTTGTTCGTTTGTAATGTTCAAAATTATTACCTCCCATCATTTTTTATTTCTACTTTTACACTTGCTGCTGCGATCCCTATAAAACCATCACGTCCTGTCCATGAAAGTCCCATGCCAAATTCTATTATGTATCTTTTCGTATTATCACCCCCTGCTTGTTTGTATTTATGAATAGCAATATATATGCCAATGATATAAGATTAATATAATTGTGCAAAATAACTTAACTTTAGTTGAAATTTAAGCATAATTTTAACTCCTTTAAAAAATATCTCGATAATTGTTTTAGGAATTAGTATATAAAAAAATATCAATATGAGACTATTTTCTCAAATTGATACCATGACAAAAATAAACAGCTAATACGATAAAGAAACTGTCTCAAATTGAGAATTAATTTGAGACAGTTTTATTGCACTTATAATGTCTGCACAAAATCGAAGATTTGGGTCATCTGCCTAATTATTGTGCTAATTTTTCTATTTTATCCAAATCTATTGAATACAATTTTATTTTTCTATATATTGTTGCCTTGCTTATATTTAAATCCTGTGCTGCTTTTGCAGCATTTCTGTTGTTTACAGATAAAGCTTGGATAATTCGGTCTTTTTCAATTTCCTTTAGATTAAAAGACGTTAATTCCTTGTTAACATACCCGCTTTGCTTTGACAATACAATATTATTAATAACTTCTCCTTCTGACATGTAATAAGCTCTTTGAATAATATTTTTCAGTTCTCTGACATTTCCTACCCATTCATGACGCGTCAGCTTATCTTCAAAAGAATGGCCGAATGTTTTATTGATTTCTTCATTTTCTTTATTAAGTTCATTTAAAAAGTATTTTGCAAGTTCTAATATATCTTCTTTTCTATCCCTTATCGGAGGAATTCTTAAATTAATAACATTTAATCTATAGTATAAATCCTGCCTGAAAGAGCCGTCTCTTATTTCATCGAGTAAGTTTCTATTAGTCGCTGCTATTACTCTCACATCTAAATCTCTTTCAAATGTACCGCCAATTCTTACAATTTTATTATCATCTAATACTCTTAAAAGCTTAGGCTGTATATCTAATGGTATTTCTCCGATTTCATCCAAAAATATAGTGCCGCCTCTTGCCAGCTCAAATTTTCCGGGTCTGCCACCCTTCATTGCACCTGTAAAGGACCCGCTTTCATAACCAAAAAGCTCGCTTTCAAATAACTCCTTTGGAATTGCAGAGCAATTTATTGCTATGAAAGGCCCGTTCCTTCTGAAGCTTTCATTATGTATTGATTGAGCATACAATTCCTTTCCCACTCCGCTTTCACCTTCAATCAAAACGGAACAGTTTGTTTTAGAAATCTTCTTTGCTGTTTTTATTAATTCTTCCATTTTGCTGCTAACCGTAACAATGCTGTCAAATGTATAGTTTGCCTTAAAACCGGCTAATTTGCTTATTTCTTTTCTTATTTGTTTAGCTTCTCTGACTAAAAAAACTGCACCGATAACATCATCACCCAAAATAATTGGAGATATGGTCAAAGAACATTCAATTTTTTTATCGTTTATTACAAGTGTTATATCTGAGTATTTAATTTTTTGTTTATTATTGAATATGTTACTGACAATATTGAAATCTTTAAATACCTCCATAATGTTTATATTGTATATTTCAGTTTCACCCAATTTAAATATTTCCGGTATTTGATGGTTAAATTTATAAATTTTCATTTCACTGTTCATAATCATTAAACCATCAAGAATTGAATCAAAGGTAGTATCCATAAGCTTGTATGATTCAAGTATAGTAAATTGTTTTTCTATGCTGTTGGCACTTGATACTGCTATGCCGTATGTATGTGCCTGTACATCTTCAGCTCTTCCCGATAAATCAAAGCATCCGATTAATTCACCCTTACTGTTATGTATGGGTGCGGCGGAACAGGTCCATCTATGATGATATTCGCAATAATGCTCGGCTCCTATTACCTGTATAGGCTTATTCATTGCAAGACAAGAGCCTATTGCATTATTCCCGACGCTTTTTTCATCCCATAGTGAGCCCAGCACAAAATTTAATTTCTTGTGATTTTCTTCTAAGACTTGGTTAATAATCAAATCAATTATTATACCCTTTTCATCAGTCAGGACAACGCTGTAGCTTGTATCCTTTACTATTTCAAATACATTCTCCATAATGGGTCTGGCTACTTCTATAAGGTCCTTCCTTTTATTTAAGCTTTCAGCCAAAACCTTATCTGTTACCTTAGTTCCTTTTCCAAATTCGAAATCTACTTTCATTTTTTCGCATCTATACCAGGACGATAAAATTTCAGGTCTTATGTCTTTAGATACCTCATGACCTCTAACAAACTTTTCCCAATTTTCTTTTAGTTTATTAAACAATTCTATCCCTCCCTTTTTAACAACAGGTATATAATATGTTTTTGCAGTTAATGAACTATGTTATTTTGGATTATAACACAAAATGAAAATGTTTTCAATTTAATCATTTGTTACATCTCCGTTACCGTTCACTGGTATTGTCTCTCCACCAATTTTCGAACTTGGTTTTACTGTCGCCTTTATAAAATCTTTTACTCTCGCCGCTTTTTCTCTTAATTCCCTTAAATCCTGACCTGCATAAGTCCTGACATCTGCCGAAATTCCGTATGCTTCTACTCCAAGCCTTTCGGCAATATGGAGCGCTCTGTAAAGATGATATTTCTGTGTTACGATTACTATTTTATCTGCCTGAAATATTTCCTTTGCACGATAAATGCTGTCATAGGTGGATATGCCTGCATGGTCCATGAATATATGCTCAGATGGTATTCCTTTATCTATGGCATATCCCTTCATAATATTTACTTCATCGTATCCCTTTTTGGTATGATCGCCGCTCATAAGCAGCCTGTCCGAAACACCTTTTTCATACAACTCAATTCCGGTTATTAATCTATCCTGCAGCATCGGACTTGGAGAGCCGTCGCTTCTGACACCCGCACCGAGAACTATAATACAGTCCGGTTTAATACTTAATGCTTCATCTAATGCAATAATTAATTCCTCAGTAGATGATTTGACGTAAGCATTTATAAATATGGATGACAGAAAAGCAACTGTAAATAATATTACAAAGGCTATGGACATATATTTTGCTGATTTAAGTGATTTTTTCATAATTTCTCCCGTTGTTAAAATACGTTATTGTCCCCATTTAAGAAGTCGTCTTTCCCCTTCCAGGCTTTTTATTTCTGTTATATCCTGACTGACTTCCAGTACTCCTTTATAATTGCCGCTCTCATCCCTTAGCGCAAAGTATTGAATCAGTATATCTTTTCCTTTTAAATTGAGCCAGAATTTTGCCGTGTCTTCTTTTCCGGATCTGAAGCTTTCCACAATTTCTTCAACTATATGTACACTGGCCGGCGGATGACAATTGTTTACATTACGACCTATTACCGCAGGAGATCGCGGGAAAATTCTGTCCTTAGGTCTTGTAAAATATTTTACCCTGTTATTTTCGTCAACAAAGGTCATGTCAACCGGAAGAGTGTTAAAAATCATAAGAACTTCTTCGAAATTTAAAATTCCTGTTTCTGTCTTAATAAAACCGTTATTAATTATCTGTTTTTCTTCCTCATTTATCGTTTCCGAACTTGATTTTTCAATGAAAGGAAATCCGTATTCCATGCTTTGCTTATGCATCTGGTACCAATCATCATCACTTAACACTTCGCTGGCAGCCGGAAACAAAATAAGCTCTTCCTTTTTCTTTACACCTAATATGCCAAAAAATAAATTGGCAATTGCTTTGTTAACCTGCTGCTCAGAGCTGTCGTCATCCTTTATTACATTTACCGCTTCTTTAATTTGATTCCTGACAACATCATGAAGCTCCCACATTATAGACAATCCATGAAATTTGTCCATCGTTTTCTCCATATAAGGGAACAATATATTTTCTTTTTTTAAATAGTGGTCATTAAATTCTTCCAGCTCTTTTACACGCGAGAGAAGCTTTTGCTTTCTGATGCTCAAATCCGGTTCCTTCATCAACGCTTTGATTTCATCGGTTTTCTTAACAAGTGCTTCATTTTCATTTATTAAGTCCATGAGGAAATTATCATTATCAGGCTTTTCCCATCTATGATTAAGTAAGCTTTTATAAAACACATTGATAACCTTATCTAAAAACACTAAAATTTCTTTAGGCTGAATTTCCTCTTCAATAAGCGAATAAAATATTTCAAAGGCTTCCTGAGGCTTAACGCTTTCTATATCTTCCTTATACTTTGCATACAATTTTACTCCGTCCAATCCGTCTTTAAGACCCTTTACATAACCTATCAGCCTTGTGACTCTTTTATTTCCATTATTCATCTGACCACCTCTTTTATCATCAGTTATTTTAATATTTAATTAATTACATTTTACCAAACTTATTGAAAATATAAAAGGTATTATATTTTTCAAAAAAGCACAACACTCACATTGAGTGTTCAGGCTGCTAAAAAAGTCCCCCTGTATCGTTGCCGTTCATCCGGTCAATCCTCACGTATGTCTAATACGCTGCGGTTGCCCGTCTTCCGGCGCCTTGCAGGATGAACTTTTTCAACAGCCT
>DCYG01000040.1:114762-122319 GCA_002331025.1 Firmicutes bacterium UBA2116
CCGGCGCCTTGCAGGATGAACTTTTTTAACAGCCTGTCATCTTGATGACTTTGTCATCAATCTGAACACTCACATTGAGTGTTGTGCTGATAGAACCTCATCTCGTTGATATCCGGATGACAATACTATATCAATCCCTCTAATTGCTTTTTTAGCATCGCTGTAACCTAAGTAGTATGTTTCTCTAAGCTTTCTGTTGTCAAAGTTTAATGTTCCGTTAAACAAATTACCTAAATATCTTGATGGCTGTATTAATAAAATATCTGCATATGGATATTTTCTTTTTAAAGCCTGATAGTTTATCCTGTCGCAGGATATAGCAATTATTGAATTTATCCCTCTTTTATTAAGCGGATAAACAGGTAATACATCATTGATCGCACCATCCACATAATACTGATCACCAATTTTTTCGGGAGGATATACGATTGGTATGGCTGAGGTTGCCAATAATATATCTTTAATGAAGTCTGCTTCCGGCTTCTTTATATGTATGTATTGTGTGAAACCTGATTTTCTGCCTTTATACCAATCCATCGCTGTTTTAAGTACCCTTTCTTCATCCGGAATTTCCGTTACGTTCGCTACCGTTACATAAGTATCCAAAGCTGTTCCTTCTAAATTTTCAAGTCCTATAGTATTAAATAAATTAACAAATCCGTCTCTTGTAAACAAGCTGTCAAACTGAGCCTTTTTACCGAATAAAGTCATCCTGATTGCTTTTACTAAGCTGTCTAAATCCGTACCATCTGCAAAAAATACCTTGGACAAATTATAATTCAGCCATATATTTGTTGCATCTTTCCAATCCATTGTCTGAATCAGAAAGTTATTTATAGCTCCAATGGAGGAACCGGAATAAACATCTATATAATTATTATATCCAAATTCACAAAGGGCCTTCCATGCTCCTATTTGATAAGCTCCTTTAGCCCCTCCGCCACCTAATACCAATCCTATCCCGGACATAAAATCACCTCCATTCATTTTATGCAAATCCGAATAGAATGTTAGAATTTTTTGTATAAATTTCTAAGGTTAATGAATACTAAAAATAAAACTATTTACAGGAAGGATGCTATGAAAAATAATAAAAACAGAATGAGAGACCGAGAAAAAAGCAATGCTGAGTTAAGAAAAATGGAACCAAAGGATAATGCTGATGTTGGAATAATTGATGGAAAAATATCGGGTATACATGACGGTGGTCATGAAAAAATGAGGACAGATATTAAAAATAAAAGAGATTAAAATAGGAGCTAAAGTTTTAGCTCCCATCAATTTACTTTGTTGGTTTATTTATTTTATTGTTCTGACTTTTCTTGGAGTTATGCTTTTACCGGCAATATTATCAGAATTATTTTGAACATTTGACTTGTTATCAATTTCCGCTGATTCTTCTTGTTGTTTTTCCTGTACAGTAATCGTACTATTAGCACCGGGCCAAACAACTTGTTCTTGTGCCGTTACTAAATTACCGTATATTGCATTATGAAATTTACCATCTAAATTTATTTTCCAGCTGTTGCCTTCCTTCGTTAAGTGAACATCCACTACTTCTTTAAATTCTGTGTATTCACATTCATCAACTATTGTTACAAACAAATCATTGTATTTTTGTTTCATAGCCGTATCATCAAGCTTGTTATCTCCAAGATTATTGTTTTGATTAGTCAAAGCTACTGATTTATTCACATAATCTTGAGAAACAGCAGTTAAATCCTTAGTTTTAATTTCTATTTTGACTTTGGAATCGTCCTCAGTTTCCTCAACAGATAAAATATTATATTCTAAATTTTCAAATATTTTTTTGTTTCTTGCAATGCTCGATTCATCTATGCTGCCTATTAATTTTATTGCATTGTAATTTGTCAGTACTTCTTTATTAACCTCTTTTATTGCTGTCATAATATTTGTTAATGCCTGGCTTGGTGTTTCTTTTTTTGTTTCCATTCCGGATACTATATCACAAGCTGTCAAAGCAAATACTAATGCAATTAAAAGTATAACCGTCATTATTTTCTTCACTTGCCTATACCTCATTATGTAATTTGTACTATGATTATACCATTTTATCAAATTTTGTCAAAGGAAATAATTTTACTTGAGTTTCCGCAAAACAATCCACAGGACCATAAAAACATGGTTTCACTTATCACAAGATTTGAAAAAACGTGAAAAATACAAGGAATCTCTATCCATTTTGTAGTAAAATTAGATTACCAAAAAATAACTCACTAAACAAAAAAGAAAGGATCCCTTATGTCTAATTTTACTACAAATACTTACACTTTGAAACGAGAAATTTTAAATTTTTCAAATAAAATTTCTAAAGAGCTTCCAAAACCGGATAGAAAGTTCATTGCCGATATTACTTATGGCATGTTAGCTTCTAACAGCTGCCTTTTAACTGATATTTCAGATCAGCTCCACGAGGACTCGAAAAAGGTTAATATTGTTGAAAGACTTACAAGACATCTTGATAACGGTATTCCTAAAAAAGCTTTAACTTCATATCTTCGTAATGTCCGTAAATGGATTCCTGATAATCCTGTCATTCATATTGATGACAGTGATGTTGTTAAACCATATGGTCATAAGTTTGAAGATATTGGTATTGTTCGTGATGGTTCTAAAAGCGGCAATTCTAAGAATGTATATGAAAAAGGTTATCATGTAACAGAAGCCTGTGCTATTACTAAAAGCAATCATCCTGTCAGTATTTATTCCAAAATTCACTCTTCTTTACAGAAAAATTATACTTCTGCTAATACTTTTACCTTCGAAGCCATGAAACGTGGAAAAGACTTGTTTGGTAAAGCTACATTTGTCATGGACAGAGGTTATGATGATAACAAAATGTTTCTTAAATTGGACGAATTAGAGCAGGATTATGTTATCCGTCTTACCGCAAAGAGGAAGCTGTTTTTCCATAACAAATGGGTTGCTGCTACACAGCTTAGAAATATGCGTAAAGGAAAAATTAAAACTCCTGTGTGCTATCATGGTAAGGAGCGTGACGCTTATTTATCCCATGTTAAAGTACAAATTACTGCTTCCAAAAAAGATATATATCTTGTTCTTGTTTATGGTCTGTCTGACAATCCAATGATGCTTGCAACGAACAAACCGCTTAAATCCAAAGAGGATGTCCTTAGTATCGCAAGACTTTATTTCTCTCGTTGGCGTATTGAGGAATATTTCCGTGCTAAAAAACAGGTGTTTCAGTTCGAAAATTTTCGTGTGAGAAAGCTTAAATCTATCAACTCTCTTAATTTCTACATTACTGTTTGCATGGCTTTTCTATCTTTAATTTCCTTGAAATCAGATGATAGCACACTTAAATCTTCTATTATTAAGAAAGCAGATCCTATCAAAGAAAGGGTTCGTTTCTTCTATTATCGGTTAGCCAAGGGCATCTCCGGCATTCTTTCATATGCTAAGGAAGGTGTAAGATTATGGTTTAAACCCAAACCTCGACCCAGATATCGTCAGCTTTTCATTAAGCTTATTTATTAGCTTATTTAACTTAATATTTTTATTTAAGTCTATTTTCCTCTTTGGCTTGGTTTTACTATGCTTTTTTTACTATTATCTACTCTTTTCTTTTGTTTTTATCCCTGATTTTCCCTTTTTTATTTTTCTTTCTTATTTTCTTTTTTCTTTAGTTGCTTTTTGCGGAAACTCAAAAAATAATTTTATCGATTTGTACTGTCATTTTAAAACCAGATACTTATTTCACGTTCTGAACTTTCTTTGGAATCTGAAGAATGTACACTGTTTTCTGTCTTGGATATACCGTATTTGCCTCGTATTGATGCGGGTTCTGCTTTTTCCGGATCAGTATCGCCGTTAATTTTTCTTACTTCCGTGATAGCATTTTCTCCTTCAATTATTAAAGCACAAACTTCTCCTCTTGTTATATAACGTATTAATTCTACATAAAATGGTTTTTCTTTATGCTCTATATAATGTTTTTCTGCTATTTGTTCAGTTGGCTTAATTATTTTTATCGCCGCTATGTGAAGATTAGTTTTTTCATAAACTGAAATTATCTCCCCCATTAATTTTCTTTCCAGAACATCCGGTTTTATGAGTACTAAAGTTCTTTCCATCATTATCCCTCCATGCTTTTCCCATATCTTACTACAAAGTTAACAAAAACGGAATAATAAATTTACATTTCCAGATTGAAATAGTATAATATATATATTACAACATAATAGGAGATTTTTAACTAATGAAAGAAATTAACGGTTCGGAAAAGCAGAAAAAATTAGTACAGGTGGTTCTTGATGAAAAAGAGGTTGCTCTGATAATAAAGGACATTGAAGAATTAGAATTTAATGATACAAAGTATAAAAGCGCAGAAAAATTTGAATACGACAGAAGGATTATTTTGGAAACAGCCTGGAATGTAAGTGTTGTTCTGCAAAATAAAACAAGCAAAATCAGTGAAATCGTCGATATAAATTTACAAAGAAACGGAATCACTGATGTAAAAGGTAAAAAAATTTTTTCAGCTCTGAGAGCAAAATATAAGGAATCTAATATAATTGACTATAACGAATTGGCCGAGATAATTTGAGGGGGATGAAAATGAAAAAAATAGAGAGCTTTCAGGTTAATCACCTGAAATTGAAGAGAGGCATTTATGTATCCAGAAAGGATGTTGTAGGTAATCATACACTGACTACCTTTGACATAAGAATGAAGGAGCCGAATAATGAACCGGTTATAAATACGGCTGAGCTCCATACAATTGAGCATTTAGGTGCAACATTTCTCAGAAATCACAATGAATATGACACATTGACAGTATATTTCGGACCTATGGGGTGCAGAACAGGACTTTACGTTATATTTAAAGGTGATTTGAACTCAAACGATGTCGTTGATATAATTAAAGAGATGTTTGATTTTATTATGAATTATGAAGGTGAAGTTCCGGGAGCTGATGCAATATCCTGCGGGAATTATCAGGATATGAATTTAAGCATGGCTAAGTTTGAAGCAGCTAAATTTTATAATGAGGTTTTATGTAATTTAAAAGAAGAAAATTTGAATTATCCGGAATAAGGAATGGGGTTTGCTATAGATTGGCAACCCCATTTTTTTATTTAGGAATAACCGTCATTGGTACATCTGACTTTTTTACCACTTTTACAACTATCTCATTTTCGGAATCATAGTAAAGGAATCCATCATGAAGGAGCGTTAAAAGGAATGTTTCCCCAATTTTATCATAACAAATATATGTATTATTTTCATACTTTTCAAATGTTCCTTCCCCAAGTGCTGCAAAACGATAACTAATAAAATAAGTTCCTTCATACGAATTAAAGGTGAAAGTATATAATGGAGGGGCATCTATATTCTGATAAGTACCATGAATATATTTGATAGGCTCAGTTTGATGTAACTGGTATAAAGCCATAAGGTATATTAAAACCAAAAAAATAATAATAGCTTTTAATAAGGTTAATTTATTTTTATCATTCATTATTATTCCCTCTCCGATTACTAAGTAATTTTTTTATAATACATTTAAACAAAAACAGTGCTATTAATATACGTCCCTAAAATATTTTCAAACCTATATAATTAATATTTATTACCATTTTGTTACTTTATTTTATTACTTGGATTCCATTAATGTCTATGGGTTTGGGACTACTTTTACGGACTGACTTGTCCTATATAAAGTAGTTATATAACTAATACTATCCAATATTTTTGGACTATTTTGAGTTATTTGTTTATAAATGTTAACCTGATTAGTTTTGTAGGTGTTTTTTGCCCATACTTTATAATATTTAGTTGTTGATTGCGGTATTGGAACACCTACCCCGACAATACTCTCATTCGCATTTCCTAACCCAAGTGAAAGTGTCAAAATTTTAATAGGTATGTCGAAACTTACACTAGATGATACTTTTGGTCCTCCACTTGGATCGTAGAAAACAATCCCGCCACCGGGGTCTGTAAACTGATATCCTCCAGGTAATTGACCACCTGCAAATCCTTCCACTATTGAATATTCTGTCTGCACTATTTCACTTGTATAAATATGATCACCTGCATTTGGATGTATAAGACTATCTTCAAGTTTAATTTTTTCAATAATCTCATTCAGTTGATTTTCAAAGTCTTTTTGTCTATCGAGTTCAGACACTATATATCCAGACATCATAGTAGATTCCGAAAAGTCTGTTTGATCAAAAGTTTCTGCATTTGCCATAATAGGCATAAACAATAATGCACCAATAAGTAAAAACAAAAATGATTTTTTTCGCATAACCCCTCCTATTTTTTAAGATTAGGGATTTTTTTAATAGCACTGAGTTTATTTGTAAAATTTATTTTTTATGTAAAATCATTTATTAATCTAATACAAGAAACCTCCTTTTGATTAATGATGTTGAGCAAAATCATTTAAATAATATATTTCCATTATAACATGACTATTTAATTTATATAGTTATATATATAATAACTATATTATAATTAATATAATAGTCTTTGTCAATATGTGTTTGTGTCATATTATGATAAAATCTATTATGATAAAACAAATGCCTAATAGCAAAATATATGCCTTTAGTAATTAGAAGAACAACTTTATGATATAAATGGTATGAGTGGAAGTTTGGGTGAGATACCATAAGTTAAAATAACGACTTGGAAATCCCATCAATTTCAGGATTAGGAATTGATAAGGAAAAATTTTGGGGAGCAATTCCTAAAATGGCCGAGGATGCTCTGGCAAGCGGCAGTCCCTCAAACACACCAAGAAAGGTTACTCATGAGCAAATAACACAAATTTATAAAAACGCCTATTAATAAAATTTTAGGAGGAAATAGTATGGATGCAATAAAGAAATTAAAACCATTTATAAACGGAGAATTTGTTGAGTCAAAAACTAACAGGTACAGCGATGCCTTTAATCCAAGTACAGGAGAAATAATCGCAAAGGTTCCCTTATGTACACCTGATGAAGTGGAGCTTGCAGTAAAAAGTGCAAAGGAAGCTTATCCCGCATGGTCAAACACCCCTGTTGCAAAAAGAGTAGAAATTTTATACAACGTCAGAAATATTATTAATGAAAATATGGACGAGCTGACACATCTTGTTGCACTGGAAAACGGCAAGGTCTGGGAAGAGGCTAAGGGGGATGTATTAAAGGCAAGAGAAGGAACGGAACAAGTAATTGCAGCTCCGTCATTAATGATGGGAGAAAGCCTGATGAATGTTTCATCCGGTCATGACTGTGTGTTGTACAGAGAGTCGCTTGGAGTTTTTGCAGGTATAGCACCGTTTAATTTCCCTGCAATGATACCCTTCGGATGGATGGTTCCTATTTGTCTGGCAACGGGAAATACAATGATAATTAAGGCTGCAACCTTTGATCCGCAATCAGCCCTGCGTTTTGCTCAAATTTACAAGGATGCAGGCTTGCCGGACGGAGTATTGAATGTTGTTACCTGCTCAAGAAACGAAGCAGAAATATTTAATAAGTGTAATTTAAAAAAATTATGGGGCTGTCGGGAAATAGC
>DCYG01000047.1 GCA_002331025.1 Firmicutes bacterium UBA2116
ATTTTTATTCCTCAGTGCTGAGTATATATTGATACTAAAAAAATTGTGTTCATGATATTTAAATTCATTCATCTATAAATTGTCAGAAAATTAAGGAAATATAATCAGCGCCTACATATAACGGGATAAAGAAACTGTTTTTTAAAAAGGGCTTTGCACTGCAATTTTTAATCGCTGATGAGCCCCTTTTTAATTATTGAACCCTCACAAAGTCCATATGTATAATGCCTGAGAAGATTAATCTTATTTTTTAGTCCTTTAATCCTTCATACGCATATATTGCTGCACCTAGAGCACCTGTAAGCTGCGCTAATTCAGGTACTGTTATTTTATAATTTAAAGCCTTTTCCATAGCACAAACAATACCCTTGTTTTTTGCTACCCCGCCAACCATGACTATCTTTTCTTCAATACCTACCCTTGTAGCAAGTGTAGCTACTCTCATTACAACAGATGTATGTATTCCTGCCACAATATCCTCAATCTTCGCATTGGAAGATAGATGAGATATTACCTCAGACTCTGCAAAAACAGTGCATGTACTGCTAATTTGAACCTCATTTTTTGATTTTGTCGATATTTCTCCAAGTTTAGATACATCTGTTTCAAGAATTCTTGCCATAACATCCAAAAATCTACCTGTCCCTGCAGCGCATTTGTCATTCATAATAAAATTAAGTAATCTGCCATTAGAATCTAGTTTGAGCGCTTTAGCATCTTGTCCTCCAATATCAATTATTGTTCTTGCATCAGGTATTAGAAATGAAACGCCCTTAGCATGACAGCTAAGCTCACTTAACTGTTTGTTTGCACCTTTAAAGTTCATTCTGCCGTATCCTGTTACCACTATGAACTTAATGTCACCTCTTTCCAATCCAGACTTGCTGTACAGTTCATCAAACACTCTTTCTGGCCCACTGGTACCTGTTCCAGCCGTTATTGTTGCAGTCTCAACTATATTTATACCATTTTCTAAAATAACACCCTTGGAACTTGTAGATCCTATGTCTATTCCTAATGTATACATTAAATTTCTCCTTACGACTTCCTTAAATAATTATTTACTTCTCTAGCTGGCGCTTTTTGAATCTGTAGTTTTTTATACGTCCACCAAATATGCATGGAATTATCACGGCAAATATTCCTATAGTACCTACATATCCGTATCCCACTGAAACTATTTTAGTAAGTCCAAACAATGAAATTGCCATAGACAACACCATTGATACCATTGAGATTAATGCTCTTCTTTTAATTATATCTTTTGGTTTTTTGACAATATTTTCAAATCTCGCTACAGCTCCAAATACACATCCTATACCTGTTGAAACAAAAGCTAAAAATAATATTATTGAATATGAGTAAAGCAATAACTTACTATCAAGCTGCTGACATATGTATAAAATAGGCAAATCTTTCCCCAACACTCCGGGAGTCCATGATAATAACATTAAGCATGAAAGCACTATCATAGATCCGTTCATCAATACACCGAACCCAACACTTCTATTAATATCGTCATCTGTCTTTAATACGTCACTAGCACTAAGCACAATAGCAATTACAAAAGCCTGATATCCTGCATATCTTAATGCATTGTATATTGAGACACCAAATGATGATGGTGCATAATTCTGTGAAATAAGCGATGTCAAATTCGCTGAATTGCTTGCAATACCCACCGCAGTCATAATAGTTAAAAAAATTAGTATCAAAACAGTGATTAAAGTTGAAGCTTTTCTAATTAAATTTGAGCCGTAAATAGTAAGAATAAAGAATATCACGCCTGTAACTATAACTCCTATTAAATAATTTACACCAAAGGTCCCCATTAGAGCCGCCGATCCTGCAATTGATCCCCCCGTACCAAGTAAAACTATCATTAAGAAACCTATTTCGAATATAACCGAAAACACCTTCTCATATGGTTCATACATTTTTAAAGCCCAGCTTCTATAATTGTATGTACCATAATTTTTTGCCACAATTAATGATTCCCTATACACTAATCCGATTATGATAACTGAAAACAAAGGAAGCCAGATAGAATGCCACCCATGCTTAACAAAAAAATTCATTGTTTGATTTCCAGTTGCAAACCCACCGCCTACATGAGCTCCAAACCACACAGCTGCTACTTGCATAGCACTTATTGTATTCTTAGCTTTTGATGATTTATTCATACTACATCTCCCTTGAATTGTTTTTTATGATTTCTATTTATTTTTCAATAATAATTCTATTTTTTTGAAATAAATCCTCAAGCTTTTTATCATCATTTAGTAGTTCTATTAATCTCGGGATTACCTCGTAAACATCTCCGACTATACCATAATCTGCAACATCGAATATAGGTGCAGATTCATTATTATTAATAGCAATTATTATATCTGATGACTGCATGCCTGCCAAATGCTGAATTGCTCCAGAAATACCACAGGCTATATATACCTTTGGTTTTACAGTTGTACCTGTTTGTCCTACTTGATGAGAGTGATCTATCCATCCTGCATCAACAGCTGCTCTTGAAGCACCCACAACACCTTCCAGCCTATCTGCTAATTGCTTAAGAAGTTTAAATCCTTCTGCATTTTTAATACCCAACCCACCTGAAACAATAAAATCAGCATCAGTAAGCGAAACCAAATCCTTTTTTGTTTTTACAATCTCTATAACTTCTGTACGTATATCATCTTTATTTAAGTCTATTTTCAGTTCGATGATATCACCTTTTCTGGTTTTATCACTGACAGCTTTATCCATAACTCCGGGTCTTACAGTCGACATCTGTGGTCTTGTATCAGGACATATAATGGTTGCCATAATATTACCGCCAAATGCAGGACGGGTTTGCATAATTTTTTTATCTTCCGAATCTATTTCTAGTTTTGTACAATCAGCAGTTAATCCTGTATTAAGTTTAGAGGCTAATCTTGGTGCTAAATCTCTACCAATATGTGTAGCTCCTACAAGCACAATTTCAGGTTTAATTGAATTTACTGCTTCACATATAACTCTTGTATAACCATCAGTAGTATAATTCTCTAGCAACTTATCATTGGCATAATAAACCTTATCTGCACCAAATTCTATTAGTTCATTTGCAAGACCATCCACTTTGTGACCTAATAGAATGGCACACAATTCTACCCCTATTTCATTGGCAAGTTTTTTACCTTCTCCCAGCAACTCGATAACTACCGGCATTAAAATTCCTTGTCTATGCTCTGCTACAACCCATACATTTTTATATGTACTCAAATCTTGTTTAATATTCATCTTGCCCTCCAATTTATATAATGTGCTTTTGCTTTAAATTAACCAATAATTGTTCAACTGCTTCACTAGGAGTTCCCTTCATCATTGTACCTTTACCTTTAGGATCCGGAGTAAAGGATTTAAAAACTCTTGTAGGTGATGCTTTAAGTCCCACCACTTCAGGATTAACATCCAAATCATTTATATTCCATACTGTTATTGGTTTTTTATATGCTTCAAAAATTTTATCTGCTGCCATATATCTTGGAGAGTTTAATTCTTTAACTGCAGTCAGTAGAGCCGGTGTTCTCACTTTTATTACTTCATATCCGTCCTCAAGTTGTCTGTTAACAGTAAGCTCACCATTTTCAATACTACATTTCTCAACATATGTAACTTGAGGTATATCTAATTTTTCAGAAATCTGTGGGCCAACCTGTGCTGTATCACCATCTATGGCTTGTCTACCTGCAAATACTATATCATATTCTCCTATCTTTCTGATTGCTGATGCAATAGCATTAGAGGTAGCCCATGTATCAGAACCTGCAAAGGCTCTATCACTTATTAAATAAGCATCATCAGCACCCATAGCCAAACATTCTCTTAACATCACATCTGCTTGATTAGGTCCCATTGTAACAACAGAAACATTAGTACCTTCATATTTATCTTTTATCTTTAGTGCTTCTTCTAAAGCATTTGCATCATCAGGGTTAAGTATACTTGGAACACCTTCCCTTATTAAAGTACCTGTTTTTGGATCAATCTTTACCTCTGCTGTATCCGGTACTTGTTTAACACATACTATTATTTTCAAGTTTTTACCTCCTGTTTGTCATTTAAAAATATATTTATTTTAAAATATTTGATGCTATAACCATTTGCTGAACTTGAGAAGTTCCTTCATAAATTGAAAGTATACGAGCATCTCTGTAAATTCTTTCAATTGGATAATCCTTTATATAACCATATCCGCCATGTAACTGAAGAGCTTTATATGCTACTTCATTAGCAACTTCCGCTGCATAGTATTTAGCCATTGATGATTCAAGACCAGGATTAATTCCCGCATCTTTTTTCTCTGCAGAATTATATACAAGCAATCTTGCGGCCTGTACCTTTACTGCCATATCTGCAATAACAAATTGTGTATTTTGAAATTTAGAAAGTGGTTTTCCAAATTGAACCCTTTGTTTAACATATTTTACAGCTTCATCTAAAGCACTTTGTGCTACTCCTAATGCTTGAGCCGCAACACCAATTCTTCCTACTTCCAGTGTGTTAAGTGCTATATTCATTCCTTTTCCTTCTTTCCCGAGCAAGTTTTCTTTAGGAACTTTAACATTCTCAAAAATTAAATCTGCTGTTTCAGTAGCTCTTATACCCATTTTATCCTCATGAGCTCCTACTGAAAAACCTTCCCATTTTCTCTCAACTATAAATTCTGAAATTCCCTTTGAACCTTTACCTTTTTCTGTTACTGCAGTCACTATTGCAAAATCACAAATAGGTGCATTAGTAATAAATGTTTTTCTTCCATTCAATATATAGTAATCTCCGTCTAACACAGCAGTTGTCTGCGTTGCTCCAGCATCCGAACCTGCTCCTGGTTCAGTAAGTCCAAATGCACCTACATATTCACCTGATGCAAGAGGTTTAAGATATTTCTGCTTTTGCTCTTCTGTTCCATAATTTAATAATGGAAGTGCAACCAATGAAGCACCAGCTGTTATATATGTTCCAGTAGATGCACACTTCCTGCTTATTTCCTCCATTATTATTGCATAGGATAAGTAGTCAACTCCTGCACCACCATATTCTTTTGGTATTGTGCTGCTAATATATTTATATTTCACAAGTTTATTAATTAGATCTTTTGGTAGTTTTCCATCAATTTCAAATTGTTTTGGTAAATCTTTCAGCTCCCGGTCAACAAAGTTCCTGACAGCTTTTCTTAATAATTCATGTTCTTTTTTGAGTATCATATTTCCTCCATTTAGCTTAAGTACTATTAGAAATTTTTATAACATTTCTGCAAAAGTTTGGATCCTTGTTCTAATCTGTTCGAAGCTTTTACTTTGTTGGTCTACTTCTATATATGTCGTAGGTATATTTTCTTTCTCAATATCCTTTTTAACTATAGGATAATCATATTCCTCAGGATCACAAAACTTCATCATTGCGAATACAACACCATCAATTCCTTTTTCTTTTACTTCATTTGATATTTTAGAACCTCTTATTTTTTTGGAATCATAGGCTAAAGAACATCCTTCAATATTAGACCACTGCATTGCCAGCCTTTCAAGTGCTTCTCCATATTCAGGAACATCGGTTCTGAACTGTCTGCTTTCATGAGCTAAATCATCCGCAACTATCCTAAGCCTATTCTCTTCAAAAATATCAAGAATCTCTTTAGAATCCAAAATTATTCCTGTAACTAATATCCTTTTTCCTTCATATTTTTCTTTAGGAAGAGACTTCAAAATATAATTAATTTCTTTAACTTTTTCTGTATGTTCATCCTTTCTCATAAAGTACCCGCTTTTTATTACTATATTTCTACTGTAATTATCAATAGTATTGGGGCTATCGGCAGCCAACGAAACAAATTCCCTCATTGTTTTTCTATGTTCATTATAAACTTCAATACTGGCAGTCAATTCTTTTTCTGTAATTACCTTCCCTCTTATTTGCTCTATTTTGTTTTTTATATTTTCATATTCTGAAACAAGGTATTCTACTCCTGCTTTTATTTTTCTATTTTGAGGGTGAACTAAAGAAATGTATGGTATATCATTAATTGCTCTTTTCCAATTCTGACCTAAACAAATCAAAGTATCACACATTCCGGGTATAATCACTGCAGACAAATTCTTGTATGAACCATTGAGTCCCAATTCCATGCATGACTGCATTATGGAACAGCAAAATGCAGGAAAATATTCTTTAGAAAGGTTTAAGTTAATATCTCCACCCCAAATTCCTACAGGTAGCATACCCGCTGCATATACAATTTCCTCAGGAGTATATATCGGAAAACACCCAATGGCTGAACTACCTGTTTTTAACTTAAATTCTGCTACAGCCTCAGCAGGATTATTTGCAATTCTTTCAAGAAAAGCTATTTTAGAATTAATGTTACTCACTGTTTATTTCCCTCCTTTTTTTGCTTCCATAACTTCTACCAAACCTTGAAGTCTTGTCTCAAACTGTGCTTTAGCAAATCCTCTCGGATCAGCCTGATCACCATCAAATCCTGCATATGGTATTTTTGTTTCGTTATACACCATTCTCGACATTTCATACTGAATGAAACTCATAAGTTTACAACTTCTGTTCATATGATAAAAAGCACCGTCACAATTACCTTCCTTTAATGAATCTACTCTATATTTAGCCATTCTTTCTATATTAACATTATTGAACATACTGCTATATGCCTTTGCCATACCACCCAAATCATTAACTTCATATTCTAATGCCCATGCATGAGGATATACACTTCCTGTCATATTAACTCCATATTGGGAGAGTGATCTCATCTTATATCCTATATATGGCCAACATGGAATGCCTTCCATCATAATCCTATATTTTTCTTCTCCTCTAAAAGAAGTTGCTTTGTTCTTTATATTATCTTTCAGCTCTGAAACCAGTAGTTCAAATGCTTCCGTGGTTTCTTTTTTCCCTCTGTAGCAAACTATAACTGACATATATGTAAACAAATCAAATCCATTCATTGGAGAGGGATATGAGTTTGATGGCAGACTCATGGAGTATTTCCATAGCTGACCGTTTTTAGATGAAATTTTCATAACTTCTTCTAATTTCTTCGGATCAAATTTTTTACCTGATATTTGTTCAAGTTGTTTTATTGCATAATCAAATTGTTCTTTAATATACTTGATTCTACTTTCTGTAACATAATCTTCATTGTTGAATGTAGTGTCTATCATAATTAATGGTATGTCTAACTCTTTTGCAATATTTTCATACCATTTAATAACTTGGTTACATATATTATTACAACAACATAAAAAATCCGGTTTAGGCATATTTAAATTCTCAGAACCACCCTTTTCTAACAATCCAAAATTTGTTCTTGCATATGCACATAAATCAATTGAATATCCTACAGCCTCTGCAGCTTCACACAAGGATAAAGATTCTTTTTTCGCAGCAACACCTGCCGCTTGGTTTTCAGGATACAAAAGATTTAAGTCAAATATCTCAACTAACTCCTGAGGAAATACAGATGTCGCCCATCCTACAGGTCTTCCTTCTTCTTTTGCCTTCCAAGCATCTGCATAAGATTTAGCTAATATGCTATTTATTACGGATGCCGCACTTTTCTTTTCTTTTAATGACTTAGTATCAGACATTACTTATTACCACCTCTCTTCAAATATTAAAATTGAATAACATCATTATTCTTCATTTCTTCTATTTCTTTATCGCTATATCCCAATTCTGATAAAACAGAAGCAGTATCTCGTCCAAGCTTTGGAGCAGATTCATAACTTTTCAAACCGGATTCTTTAAAGTTAACTGGTGTATTTACTAAAACACCTGTATTACCGCTATCATAAGTATTTTTAAACAAATATTCATTCTCCCAAGCTTGAGTATCTACCAAAATGTCTTCACACGTTTGTAGCTGTTCATATGGTAAATCTGCTTTTTCAAGCAGTTCTGCCCACTCATTTAAAGTCTTTTTAGCCATTTCAACTTCTAATATTTCTACAAAAGTCTCAACATTATTTATGACAGCATTCTGAGTATTAAATCTTATATCTTCTATTAAGTCTGGTCTCTCTATAACCTGGCAAAATTTAGGATACCATTTGTTGTATGCCAAAAGTGCAAGTTGTATCCATCTATCATCTTTGCATTTGTATGTTGTTCCTAAAGGATTATTAGGTGTTCTTCTTGACAATGGCATCTTATTACCATATTGGGCAGTAGTAATCATCAAACCCATGCCAAATATTGCTGTATGATATAGACTTGTTGTCACTCTTTCTCCCTTTCCTGTTTTCGTCTTTCTGTAAAGCGCAGCAAGTATGCCCGCTGCTAAAGAAATACCTGCATAGTGATCTCCAAATCCAGCATTTGTGTTAGCAGGTGATGTCCCTTTCTCCATTAAAGACATACTTACAGCTCCCCTTGCAAAATATGCTGTATAGTCAAATCCGGGTTTATCCTTTAAAGGACCCTTCTCTCCATATCCAAGAATATGTGCATGTATTAACCCTGGATACTTGTCCTTTAATTGCTCATAAGTCAACCCACTTTTATATAATGATTGTTCTCTAACATTTGTAACAAACACATCTGCATCTTTAAGTAATTTTTCTAATATCTCTTTTCCTTTTTCGCTTTTGATATCTATGCATATCCCTTTCTTATTTCCATTTTCTAGTTCAAACATAGGATTTTCATTAACAGTTGCCGGAGAATTATAAATTCCCCCTACATCTCTTAAATTATCGCCTTGGGGAGACTCAATTTTGATGACTTCTGCTCCCCAATCAGCCAAAACCTTAGCACAACATGGTGCAGCCACAAAACTTGACAACTCTACAACCTTTACACCTTCTAAAGCTAAACCTTTTTTTTTCATTTTCTATCCTCCCATAAGTTTTATGTGTATATATTTTCTGATAAAACACACACATTAATATATTAGAATATCCAGTTCCTGAATCCAAATTTCTAACTACAATTAGTAAATTGAGATTATCAGATCCGGCAATTCGCAAAATATAAGTTGGCATAGGTTAAATCTGCATCATTTTGTTAATTTTTTAACTAAATAACTTATATAATATTCTATGAAATAGCTACTATCCAATTTGATAATTTATTATTAAAATTATATTACAATAAATAAATGTTGGTATTTAGCTAAAAAAGATAAACTTCAAAATATTTGTTTGTATATGTATACAAATACAAGTTTGTATTTATGAAACAATTCTAGCACATTGTTTATTATTTGTCAAACGGAAATTAATTATTTTCTGAATTGCTTACTATAGTTGAATTTATAATAAACAAAGCCTTTTAATAATATACTTGACTTAAAAAAAAATAAAAGTTAATATAGAATATATTAACTTTTATTAGATATAAATGACTAATCTTAAAAATAACTTTACCATATTAATATATACATGTTTTGTCTCACATTAAATTTTTACAATTCATAAAAGGAGGGTATTTATATGATAAACTTGCCTCGTATAAGCACAAAAGGAACTTTATCTGAAAAAACATATGACACATTAAAAAATGCGATAATTGGGCTTGATTTAAAGCCAGGAGAATTAATAAATGAAGAAGAACTTGCAGAACAGCTTGGAGTTTCAAGAACTCCTATTAGAACTGCTCTTAATAGCTTGTTACACGAAGAGTTAATTGAACTTGTTCCTGGCAAGGGAACACGTATTACTTACTTATCTAAAAAACAGATTAATGACTTACTAACTGTTCGTGAAGTATTGGAATGTCTTTCTATTCAGCTCGCTTCTGAAATGAGAACAGAAGATGACCTTGAAAAAATTGAATATATTATTGCTCAGCAGGAAGATGCTTATAAGGGAATACATAAAAACCATCAAACATTTTTAAACTATGATTATGAATTCCATATGAAAATAGCTGAAATAACTAAGAACAGGTATATAGAAAAACAATTGTCTCAATTAGTAAATAACTGCCGCCGTTATTTAAATGCCACCACAATGGATGATAGTTATATTAAAGTATTAAATGAACACAAGGATATTTTTATACAAATTAAGAATCAAGATAAAGTAAATTCGCAGATATGCATAAAGAATCATATAAATAGTATAAAATTGCGTATGATTGAATGTATCAACAATTAAAATAACATAGCTATACATAATATAATTACATCTCTATTGTAATTTATTTACTGATTATTAACAGCAAATAAAAATATACCAAAATATAAAATATTTTATACTGAAAAAATGGCCGACCATATAATATAATCCGTATAGTCGGCTTATTTAATAATAAAAAAATTGTGTTATTCTATTGATATTTAAGTTCATCTATATTATAATTTAAAAGTATTCCTTGGACCATTAGCTCAGTGGATAGAGTCGCAGGCTTCGAACCTGTTGGTCGGGGGTTCGAATCCCTCATGGTTCATAAAAATCGCGCAAATATAAATCACGCGATTTTTATTTTACATTCATTTCTTAACAGATTTTTTAATATAAGCAAATAATAAAAAAAGTATTGACATACATGAATATCTATGTTATTGTAAATAGGTATTACAGATGTATTTATAGATATCACATGTTTTTAGAGATCATATAACTATTTGTGTATATGATTTGTAAAAATGTGTGATTTTTTTTAACTTACATTGGGATATAATAAAAATTAGGAGGTACCTCATGAATAAAGGTACAGTAAAATGGTTTAACGCAGACAAAGGATTCGGGTTTATTACAGCAGAAGGTGGAGATGATGTATTTGTTCATTTCTCATCTATCCAGGGGGACGGATTTAAATCCTTAGACGAAGGTCAGGCGGTTAGCTTTGATATTACTCAAGGAAACAGAGGACCACAAGCATCTAACGTACAAAGAATATAACTATATTTTATCGTAAGAGTATTAAAAGCCGAAAAGTTAATTTTCGGCTTTTTATTCTATCTGCAACAATTTTCCAAATGTGGCAAATCGCTTACACCTGTTCTGCATTATTGTAAATCATTCTGTAATATGCGGTTTTAAAACCTATTTTTTGATATAAGGTTCTTGCTTTTTTGTTTTCCAAATCTACGTGGAGTGAAAGCCGGCCTTCAGTTATTTCAATCAAATAGTTTAAAAGCTCCGATGCTATTCCACGACCCTTGTTTCCTTCTTTTGTGCCTATATATACTAAGTGGTATGTAGGTATGACCTTTTCAAATCCAAGGTTGACAACGACACCTATACCTTGAGGAATATTGTTTCTCAGCGCAATAACTACAAAGCCGTTTCTCATGGCAAATTCAATGGCCTCTTCAGTTTCATCCAATGTATCTGAATAATCCTGCAGCCACTCCTTTGTCCACTTAGTAAGACTTTCTTTTGAATACTCTTTAAAATTTTCAATCCTTATTAATTCTAAATCACTTTTCCCATTATTTAAAATTATAACATGCTTACCGTTTTTTATTTTTCCTTCCTTTGCCATCTTATAGAAACCGGCGAATGAATAACCTTCTTGAGCAGTTAAATATATGTGCTCCTGCTTTCTTAGAAAATGAACACTTTCTGTCAGTAAAGCTTCATCCACAGGGATTATTTTTCCGTCTGTATCATTGATTGCATTCAATGCTTCTTCTAAAAGAGCGCCTTCATCTGCAAATAAATTCTTTGTATATTTATTTGCCTTAACATCGAAATCATCCATGCTCAGATCGTTAAGCTCTAAATTCTTTTTATAGTCATTATATATAATATTACCGTATGGTATTGTACAAGAAAATATTTGAGGGTATTTGTTTATCTCACCTTCAACCCATTTATCAACAAAACCGTTGTATAATCCGGATACGGTATATCCATTGCTTAACTGCGTAAAAACAGTTGAAATATTATTTCCTAATCTCTCTGCAATTTCCTCTCCTATTTTTTGAAGAGATACGATGCTAAGATGCTTATTCCCATACGAATTTGATGCATTATAGTAGTTGTTTTCCTTACAGTATTTTTCTATTAATTCGTGTTTATTATTTATCTTATTATTTCTGAAATCTACAAATGACATGTTTTGAAATAAAGATTTTTTCCATTGCTCATTTTTAAATAGGGAAACTTTTATGTCTATATCAAATTTTTCAGAATAGTTAATAATTGATTTTATGTAATCGCTTGGCCCATCAACTAAAAGGCCGCCGCGTTTACGAACTATTGCATCTTTGACCAATGTTTCGGAAATTCTGTCAAACTTATTTCCATAAGGATTTGCACCCTCCAGCTTCAAATAAATTTCTTCTACTCCCAAAGCTTTTTCTAATTTTTTTGACCTCATCAATGGTGTTTTACCTGTCTTTATCAAAATATCACTCCTTCTTCATATATTTTTCTTAATTAATTATTTATTATACCACAATATACTTGAATTTTGAATGTTTGGAAAATATATACAAAAATTTCAGAGGCGAACCTATAAAAGTTCGTCTCTGAATATGATTTGTCTGTTAGTTCATTGCTTTTGCCAATTTTAAAAACAAAGCATCAGGATATGGATGTTTTGACAGATATTCCATGGTATTATTATCAAAGCCCGTTTTTTCCTGAATTAATTTCTTGGCCGCGTCGACTTGACCCTGTTCCCAAGCCGCCAATATTTTAAAATATTCATCCGGATCTATTGCAATATTGTCTGATTTTCTTCTGACCTCAAAATGCAAATGGCTGCCGGTAGTATATCCTGTCTGCCCTTCGATGCCTATCAATTGACCTTTTGCTACGGTTTCACCGGAATTTACCAATCTTCTGGACAAATGACAAAAGAATAAAAAGAATCCGTTTAAGTCATCCATTTTAACATAATTGCCCCACTCCCAGGTAAGATTGCTTCTGTCGGTTATGATTTGAGATGTTACAATTTTTCCGTTAGTAGGTGTAATTATATTTTTACTATCTACACCTACATAATCAATTCCTTTATGAAAACTTGAATCACCGTTGCTTAATTTACGAGGACCATAGCCACTGCTTACTATATAGTTACCATTATATAACCTCAATTTTATCACATCCTAAAATTTTAAGGTATAGTAAAATACCTACCTTACACACAATATATGCGTTTAAAACCTATAAAGCGACTGTTAGTTTGCGTTTATCTATTCCATCATTTTCCAACATAAATTACTAAATAAAACTAATAATATTCATATAAATTTATAAGGATGGTAAGTATGAACAAAGTACACTATAATGTAAGCAGATTACAAAATACCAATATAAAAACACAGTTAAAAAATGTACTTAAAGATATTCAAGGAGTTAACATGGTTAATATTGATATAGGACGGGGTTCAGTAGAAGTGGGATATGATGATTCTACTGATGTTGATTTAATAAGGCAATCTATTGAAAATGTAGGATGCAAGATCGAATAAGCAGATGACCCAAATTTTTAATTTGATGTCAGTCGCTTATGCTGTATGAACAATCTAAAAAACAGCATTATAAATGCTGTTTTTTAGATTAGCAAGAAAACACGACGTACAAATTATTGACCCTGCCACGTATGAATTAAATTTCTGTTTTGCCCTCTCGCAAATACATCGGTCCTGTTTGGTCCCCAAGACACTGCAGCAGGTTCGGAATCCAAGTTACCTCCAAGGTCTTGCCAATCCTCCCAGCGGGAGCCATTCCAAGTTCGCTTATACAACCTGTTACCATTTCCTCTTACAAATACGTCTAATTGGTTTGGTCTTTTTGAAGATACTGCAGGTCCTGATGTTAATACGCCTCCTAAGCTTTCCCATCCGCTCCAACGATTGCCGTCCCACCATCTATGGATCAGTTCGTTATTTGTTCCTCTTGCAAAAACATCTATCCTATTTGGTCCCCAGGATACTGCCGCAGGTGATGAAGTTAAATTGCCGCCGAGATTTTCCCAGTCACTCCAGCGTCTACCGTCCCACCATTTGTGGTATAAGGAATTGTCAGTTCCTCTGACAAAGACATCTAATCTATTCGAGGTCCATGAAGATGCTGCCGGAGCGGATGTCAGTATTCCTCCCAAGCTCTCCCAATCACTCCACCTGCTTCCGTCCCACCATTTATGGTATAAGGAATTATCAGTTCCTCTAACGAAAGTGTCTATTCGTTCAGGACCCCATGAAACAGCAGCAGGTGATGACGCCAATATCCCGCCTAAGCTTTCCCAATCACTCCAACGTCTGCCATCCCACCATTTATGATACATGGCATTATCTGTGCCACCGGCAAAAACATCCAATCTGTTTGCAGCCCATGAAGATACTGCAGGAGCCGTTGATAATACACCCCCTAAATCCTCCCAATTTGACCAACCGGGCGCCGGTCCCGGTCCGGGGCTTGGCTGTCCGCTTCTGATTATATTTAAGATTATCTCTATAATTCTAACTATAAATCTGTCAATTTCATTTTGCCCCATGGGAAATTGTCTTGCCATTAAGTTAAACAACGGGAATTGATTTCGAATCTGGCTGTAAATTTGGCGCGGCGGACGATTAGTATCAGTTTGATTCATAATATAGTTAATCAAAAAAAGCAATAAATTATCTGCTACTCCTCTATTTATACCTGCCTGCTCCAATTCAGCGTATATATCTCTGTTCTGCGAGCGAAATGTCCGCATTACATCCTGTGCATTTCTTTGTCTCTGTACACTGATAAAATCCATATCATTATATATAGGAAATGGAAAGCCTTCATACGGATTTCTAAACATTATAACCTCCTTGAAAATATTCTTTGATACCTTATTTTATTTTCAATTTGATTACATGTTACAGAAATAAAAATATAGTTTGAGGTTCTTATTCTATTCTTCTGACCCCTCCATGTTTTTTAACCGTCTCCATAATGTAGTTACACTTATACCAAGCCTTTCAGCCGCTAAGGACTTATTGCCGTTGGTTTCTTCGAGAATATTTTTTATTGTTTCATTTTCTATATGCTTCAAAACTCCTCTGTTACTGTTCTGAACTTCTTTATCCGTATCTTCTGTTCCGTTTATATGTGTGGGTATGCCTATTATAGCTTCATCAATAACATCTACATTTATCACGTCTCCTGCACACAACACAACGCATCTTTCTAAAAAATTTTCTAATTGTCTTACATTTCCCGGCCAATCATACAGTACAATCTTTGCAATTGATTCGCTTGATATACCTTTAATTCTTATATTCAAAAGTTTGCTTTTTTCATATAGGAAATATGATACCAATTCATACAGATCATCTTTTCTTTGTCTTAATGGAGGTATGTCCAACCTTAACACACACAATCTGTAAAATAAATCCTCCCTGAATTCGCCTTCCTCAACAAACTTATATAAATCTCTGTTAGTAGCTGCTATAACCCTTACATCTACAGGAATTATTTTATCATCTCCTAATCTTACAACTTCCTTTTCCTGAAGAACTCTCAAAAATCTTGCCTGCAAATTTGGAGACATCTCGCTTATTTCATCAAGAAATATAGTACCCCTGTGAGCTAACTCAAATAACCCTATTTTACCGCCCTTTCTTGCACCGGTAAACGCCCCTTCTACATAGCCGAACAACTCACTTTCCAGAAGATTCTCGGGCAATGCAGCACAGTTTACTGCAACAAACGGCTTATCTCCTCTTAAGCTTGCATTATGTATGCTTTGAGCAAAAAGTTCTTTCCCCGTACCGGTTTCACCTAAAATTAATACCGTACTGTCAACTCCTGCATATAATCTTGCCTTTTCTTTAGTTTTTAGTATTTCTTTACTTTTGCCCTTTATATCATCAAATGTTGTTTTTGCAATATGACCCTTTGCAAGTAATTTTTTTCTGATCTGTGTTTCCATTTTCTGAATCTTTTCTATTTCCTGAAAGGTAGCAACAGCTCCCAATATTTCACCCTCAACAACAATAGGTACTCTGTTGGTAACTATTGAGGTATTTCCTATTTGCTGTATTTCTCCTAATTCAGGGATGCCTGTCTTTAAAACCTGAATCATTCTTGTGTTTTCTATCACATCATCTACTGACTTTTCTATGGCATGATTGTATACTACTCCCGTAATTTTTTCCGCCACAGGATTAAATACTGTTATTAAGCCGTTTTTATCAATTCCTAAGATACCGTCGTAAGCAAAATCTATGATAGATTTCAATATAGCTGCCTTTTCCTTTTCAATCATCTGTACTTCCATTATACCTTTTGCATAGCTGATAGCTTCTGCAATTGCTTCTTTGCCTGTTTCTATCAGAACCCCGGCATATCCTAATCTGTCTAAAACATCCATAACTGCCTGTCCGCCTATAAACACTCTGCATCCCAATAAATATAAGTTTGTTATGTGATGTTCTATTTCTCTTTCTGATTTAATAGTTGTGGTGATAATTTTAGCTGAAAATGTTTTCTCCAAAATCGAACTGACTTTTTTATATGTTAATGACAAACCGCTAAAACCGACTATACCTATCATATTGGAATATTGAATTGCTTTATGAATAGAATTAATAACATCATAGCTGCCGAATTCAATTTCAATCACAGGAATTTCTACATTTCGTTTTATTAAGTTACCCGTTCCTCCACGGCTGATAATCAGGTTTGCTCCGTTGCAAACAGCCAATCTTGCATATTTCAAGCCTTCACTGAACGAGCCGCGATATACTTCTATATCTTCGTTCAATTCATGTATAACCTCTTCGGCAGTTGCGGCTACTTTTTCATCCGGTACCACAAATACAATTTTTCCGATCATAGTATCACCCCAATTGATAACGTTATCTTTTAGAATATTATACATTAATTCATAGGTTATTAAAATGTTTATTTATAGCAATTAAAATACTGAAACTGAACTTCGCAGATATGCGAAGTTCAGTTTTAAAGGAGGGAACAACTTAAATTGGATAACGGTGAGCGTATAAGCTCTTACCGCTGTTGTGCGGACCTTTTAATAACGCTTCAATTACAGCACGGTCTTGTTCTGTAACATCACCGGGGTCCGGAAGTACTCCCGGAGGGAATCTTTCTAAAATATCATTGTGTAATTTAATGAAGTAATCCAGTAATGCCTCCAATCCTTCTTCTGCTTTCTTCGGATCTGCCAATGACGGTTTTCCTACAACCCCTTCAGGATAACCTTTTATTTCAAGGTATCCACAACCCATTGTACAATGTCCCGGTAACGGCCATTGGTAAACATCTCCGCCCAAGTCTATATGACCATGCGGCAGGAAGCCTTTTGGTTCTGTATCTTCAAAGTCTTCACGATGATTAAGCTCAGGAAACAATGCCATGGCATAGGATGCTTCAACTTCATCCGCATGCCTGAAGGCAGTTTCCCACGGTCCACCGTGATTTTTGTCTCTTAAATGCTTAGCGATTGCCGTCGGCCAGTTTAAAAATGTAATTACAGCAGGCACCTGACATATTTTCCCGAATTCATGTATTGCGTTTGGTATTACGTATTCCTGTCCATGTCCGTTTAATAATATCATTTTTCTGAATCCCGCATTCCAATATCCTGCGATTACAGCTCTTATATATCCGATAAATATATCTTCCGGTATTACTATTGTTCCGGGCATGCCTATCTGACTCCATGGATGAGAACCGAACCATATTGGCTGAGATACTGTACAACCTGTTTCTTTTGCTACAATTTCAGCCATCCTTGTTACCAAAAATCCATCTTCTCCGGTACATTGCCCTCTACCGTGCTGTTCTGTAGACCCGATCGGAATAATGATTATATCGTTAACCTTTAGTCTCTCTTCTATTTGTTTCCACGTCATATTTTGAAAATATATTCCGTCACCTTTATCAAGGTGACCCTTTGAGTATTCATATTTCATGGCTTCCTCCTTACACTTATGTTATTTTAAATGATCCGGCAACGGTGGTGCATATGCCCAAACGATTTTAAAAGGTGTATCGCCCGTATTAATAATCTGGTGTTCTACTCCTAAAGGAGAAAACAATGCTGTTCCGGGATACAAGTCGTATTCTTCATTGCCGCATATTAATTTTCCTGTTCCTTCTATTACAAACATTGCTTCTTCGGAATCCGTATGCTTATGAATCGGAATACCGCTTCCCGGTTCTGAAACATTAGTTCCCATTGATATTTGTTTTGCTCCCACGGTGTGTTCACTTATTAATATTTTTGATACTCTTGGCCACGGGGTTTTTTTAGTACCCTCTACATCACTTTCTCTAACAATTACTTTTGCCATTTTCTATCTCCTCTCAATTAATTTAATTTTTATATTTTTATCCACCTTCAAGGTGAGGAAATAACTGTATTACATCATTTTCTTCTACTATGCAGTCCATGGGGGTCCATCTGCCATTTTTTATAATCATGCCAATATCAGACTGTGTTAATCCGACTTTACTAATCAATTCATGAAGACTAACAGGACATTTTACATCTAATTCTATAACCTTTTTCCCGACGATATATATTAATGTTAAATTTAATTTTATAGTTATCATGACATACCTTAAACAATAGCTTTTAACATTTCCTCTTCTGTTAAATCAAATACTGCATTGGTCGGGCTTAAAGGTTCCTCATACAGATATTCGGGTAACTTGTCGTGTGCCGGACTTACTCCGGCTTTTATATTAAACTCCCTTTCAAGCTTTAATGTTTCAATCCCTAATTCCCAAATCGTATCTTTGCCAAAGCTGCTGCCTGATCTATAATTTACTATATTGGCAAGTATACTTGCATCTGCAAATAACGGACCTCTGGCAAACATGCAAAGCCCTATGCAGTCAAGTGTACCGATTTGTATTTGAAGCGTCCTTGACAGCTCTCCCTGGCTTTCGGCTCCTAATGGATCAACAGTTGCTCTTGAGCCAAAACAGTTTCCTGCAGTATGATCTCCTCCCATCGTAGACATAGAATATGTTACACCGTTTCCTTTCAACGCCCTTGGGTCATATCCCGCAAATCCCTGGCCCTTTCCTGTAGGTATTCTGTCACATCCCAATATCTGTCCTGTTAAAAGCGCACCGTTTCCTATCAATCTGCCAAGAGGAGTATTTCTGCTTATTTCATTTATCAATGCCATACAATCCTCTATACAACCAAATCTGCCGTACCCCATGTCGAGAGCAACACCCAATGCACATCCTGTTTCAATTGTATCTAAACCTAAATTGTTTATTTCATAATTTAACTGCGCAACCTGATCAAGATTTTTCATTCCTAAGTTAGAGCCAAGCAGTGCTATATTTTCATATTGCATTGTAGAAACTAATTTTTTACCGTCTTTATCGGGATAAATCGTACTGCACCTTATAGCACATATCTCCATGCATGAAAGAGCTAATTTTCCTTCACCGCCTCGGGACAAAATAAGTTCATTCATTTTTTCGCCGGACAAATCAGATACATGTTCGGTTGAACCATATCTGAAATTACATGTAGGAAGTGCTCCCATACCGTTAACTGCCTTTACAATAGCAGTTGTTCCATAATTATGATAAGTTCCCGTAACCTTGGGATCGCTTGCTAATTTTTTATTGTAATCCTTAGCTAATTCTATAAATTTTTCTTTATCTTTATATGTTATTAAATTACAGCCCTTATCATCGACTACAATTGCTTTGAGCCCTTTTGAGCCCATTACTGCACCCAACCCGCCACGGGCAGCAAATTTAAGCTCTCCTATGGAATCGCTTGATGCAATGCACGCACCTCTTAAACCTCTTTCTCCCGTAGGTCCGACACAAAGAATGCCTGTTTTCCTGCCGTATTTATTATAAAGATTTTCAACTGTATCGTAATTACCCAGATACTTTAATTCATTCATTACTTCAAGCTTGTAGCCATCTTTATTTATAACAAGCACATAGCATTTATCATCTTCTGATTTTCCTTCAATAATGATTGCTTGTACTCCGCATTTTGACAGTTTGCCTCCGGCAACACCGCCGCAATTTGTCTCCTTAATGCCGTTTGTAAGGGGGCTTTTTGCTCCGATTGATATTCTGCTTGCACTTGAAGCAATAGTCCCTGACAACAAGCCCATAGCTATTACTAATTTGTTTTTTCTGCCTAAGGGCTCACAGGTTGGCTCCACCTCATCATATACAATTCTTGAGCTTAATGATCTTCCGCCTAAAAACTCATAATCTTTATTTATTTCACTTTTAATTTCATGAGTTGTCATATTAACTCTTATGATGCTTGACATATATATCACCCCGACTAATTTTCTGCTTCTGACTTCTTATTTGATTTAACTGTGAATGATTGAAGTACAAATGATGCTACCACTAAAATCAATATTGCTAATGCAAGCGGTCTTGTTATGAATGACATAAGAAGAGAAGGTACCGAGCCTGCACTTATTAGCGCCTGCCTGAAATTAGTTTCAATCATTGGTCCGAGTATAATACCCAATACTATCGGCGACACGGGATATTCGCACTTTTCAAATAAATATCCTATAAAACCGAAGAAAGTCATTATTATTACATCATTAATACTGTTTTGCAGCGCATATGAACCGATAATACACAACATTGTAATCGTCGGAACTAATGCCCACTTTGGAAACTTTAAAACCTTCAGCATTATATTTGCTCCCAATAAACCGCTAAGATAAGCAAATACTATTCCTATTGCAAGGAATATTATTATATAATAAAAGTATCTTTTTTCTGTTATCATAAATGTTGGTCCCGGTAATAATCCATGCATATAAAAGGCACCTATTATAACTGCAGTAATTGAATCCCCCGGTATACCAAGTGTCAGCATCGTAGTTAAAGCACCGCCTATCGCAGCATCATTTGCCGTTTCAGGAGCTGCAATACCCTCATAGGACCCTTCACCAAATGGTCTGTTTGGATTTTTAACTATGCTTTTAGTCGCTCCATATGCTACCAATGATCCAATGTCACCGCCTGTACCCGGCAACAAACCTATTACCCAGCCTATAACAGCTGACCATGTCATCGTTGGAGCTATTCTTTTTATAATTTCTTTTTTAGGAAATAAATCTTTAATTTTATAGCTTTCATCAATTTTAAATGTTTTGCTTCTTTTTAATTGAGTCAATACCTCTTTCATACCGAATAATCCTATCATAGCCGCAATATAATTTATACCACCGCTTAACACCTTGGAACCAAGTGTAAATCTCATAAGACCTGTTATCGGATCCATGCCTATCATTCCTACAAATATACCTATAAAGGCCGCAATTAATCCTTTTGTCATCTTTCCCTGACTCAAAACAGCAACCAAGGTTATTCCCCATAAAGTGATTAAAAAGTATTCCTGTGGTCCAAACTTAAGAGCTATTTTCCCTAATAAGGGACCCACCAGCCAAAGGATAACCAACCCGAACAGACCTCCTATTAAGCTCACAAACAATGAAATTCCTAACGCGTTATTTGCTTCGCCCTTTAGCTTCATCGGATAACCGTCAAAAACAGTTGATACCGCAGCAGCTGTTCCCGGAATGTTCAAGGCAATAGCTGAAATTGAGCCGCCCATAACGCCTCCTGCAAATGCACCTATTATAAAAGCCAAAGCAGGAATCATTGCCCAGCCAAAGGTCAGCGAAACCACCAATACTATAGTCATTGTTACGGTAAGCCCCGGAAGTGCACCCATTACCAAGCCGATAACACATCCTGCAAATATATATAATATGTATATCAATTCAAATTCTATCATTATTGCACCTCCCTACGGTAACATGACCTTAAATACTTCATGAAACACATAATATAAAACAGGTACTGTAATACAAGAAACAATAGCTGCATTTATAATTTTTTTACTATATTTTTCTTCATCATAATTCATAAATACCATTCCTGTTATTAAGAACAGAATAGATCCTAAGATAAATCCGATTTTATCTATTACTAAGGAATAAGTTAAAACACCAATTATATAAATTATGGCAACTACCATATCATGCAGCAATTCTTTTGAATCATCCTTATTTGTTGTAACTGCATTTTTTATGCCTTTTATTATTGTTAATATCCAACATACTAAAAGCGTAACACCAACAAGAAATGGAAAAATCAACGGTGAAGTTACTGAAAATAACTCAATGCCCTTACTGTTAACAATACCGTAAATGCTTATCAATATAAAAGCAACGATAAGTCCAACTATAGCTATTACTAACCAATCTATCCATCTCAGCTTCATAAGCTCCTCCTATTCCTCTTCGTAAATTGCTTCTTGAGGACAAGTGCTCATGCATGAATAGCATTCAATACACATATCAGGGTCTATGTAAGCTTTACCTTCTGCTTCATTTAATATTGCTGCACCTGCACCGCAAACCTCTGAACAAACACCGTCTCCGTTACATTTGTTTATATCTACTATTAACATAGCAACCCTCCTGTTATTTCTGTTTAGACAGCCCTTTGCCAAGCTTTAAGCAAGGGCTGTCATGAAAGCAATTTTATTCAGGTTTCTTAATTCCGAAATCCTCGGGAGAATTAGGAGCTGCCCCTGTTTCATATAACAGCCATGCTGCCTTTGATGTCCATTTTTCCAGATATTCATAAGCTGCTTCTTCATCGTAATCTATTTGAGTTAAGTACAATTTTGTGCAATATTCACTCCATCTTGGGTCAGCCATAGCTTCTGTCATTTTTTCCTTTAAGAACTGAATAATGTCGTCCGGAGTTTCTAACGGTGCAAACAATCCGAAATATGGTCCGTATGGAACATAATCCTTAAGTACAGGATAAACAGAGCTTATTGGAACTATATCATCAAGACCGGGAATCGGTTCGTTTGTAAACGAAGCCAATATCTTTAAATTTCCGCCCTTATGCGCTTCAACCATCGATTGTACCATTTCAATTGTTGCATCTACCTGACTGCCCATAACTGCAGTTATAGCCGGACCTCCGCCCTGAAACGGAACAAATGTAAATTCAGCACCAACATATTGTTCAAGCAACAGCCCGCTTATATGTGGAACTGTCGCAGGACCGGCAGTGGCAATTCTTAATTCGCCCGGATTATCAATCGCATATTGAATTAATTGCTCTGCAGTTTCAAATTTTGAATCCGGCGGAACTGCCAAAACGGGTGTTGCTTCAGCAACTAATTTAATTGGAATAAAGTCTCTTGTAGGGCTCATATCCATAGTGCCCATTGTCTGCCATACCGACATTATTTCCGAACCGAAAAATAACGTATATCCGTCAGCTTTTGCATCCTTTACACTTACAGCGGCAGTTGCGCTCGCAGCGCCCGGAGTATTTGTAATAGCAATACCTTCACCAACCAAATCCTGAAGAATCGGTACGATACCTCTTGCTATAACATCAGTCGGTCCTCCGGCTGAAAAACCAACAACAGCATTAATGGGTCTCTCCGGATATTTCAATTCGGGTTTTGCTGGTTCCTGAGGTGCAGCCGGTTCTGCCGGTGCAGGCGCGGGAGCCGGTGGCGGTGCAGGTGTTTGAGTTTGTTGAGTACATCCTGAAAACCCAAAGGATGCAGTTAAAATCAAAGCGAGAACTAAACATAAAGTTTTAATCTGTTTCATTTCTACCTCCTTGGCAAAATAAATAATTTTTTTCATACGATTATATATTAAATATATAATTTTTTTGGGTCTATAACGTTTCTTAACAAATAGATTTCATTATCATCCGGCAAATCGGTTTCTTTCAAATCACCTGCAAATTTAATGTCAAATCCTGTGTTTTCAATAATCTGATCTTTAGTGACACCAGGATGAATTGATTCAATCTGCATTTCTCTCAGCTCATTATTAAAATTCATTACACACAAGTTAGTTATGATTCTTATACTCTTACACTTGGGCAGTCCAGAATTTTCTCTTGTGGCTCCTCCGTTTAAGTAACCTACCGTCGTTATAAAATCAACCATATCTACAATTTTTCTTTTTTGGTGTTTGGCTATGGCAAAAATATTCTTTGAATAGGATGCTATGTCTGCTGCTCCACCACTCCCGTTAATATGTCTGAAATAATCCTTTTCGTGTACTCCCGTGGAATTTATATTACCGAACTTGTCTATTTGCAAGCCGCCTAAAAATCCCACATCAACCAATCCTCTTTGCAGTATGTGACCCAGAGAACCTATAAAGCTTGTAAAGTAATCACTTCTGTACCATAATCTCGGATCGGCTATTCCAACACCTGTGTCAACGCTTTCAGGGTTTACAACTCCAATTTCAAATATGATATTTAAATGAGGAGCATGTGTACTTTTAGCAAGAAGCGTTGCAACCTGCGGTAATCCTAAGCCAACTACTATATTTTGACCATCCTTAAGCAGCCTTGAGGCTGTAACAGCCATTAATTCATTAGTTGTAAATTTTGAATTACTCATATTTATCACCCCAAACCTTTTTATAACCGTAGACAGGGTCGGCTTTTAATTTATTTAATGCAGAAATACCGCCGCATTTTTCTAAAAATTCATTGTGATTGCTTGTTCCCGTAACATATTCATCTATGAATAAATCAAAATCTTCTTGTTTTTTATTGGTTTTAGCATACTTTGTCAACATATCACTATCATAATCATACATTTTATAAACAGCCGTAGGATAAGCTCCGTAAGGTACTTCTATGACTGCATGGGTATAAACATTAGGTATGACAACCTTTTCCGGATGCATCTTGATATACTCATTTGAAATAATCTGGTCTACAGTAACATACAGTTTTTTTGCTGCTTTTGCTAATTCCAGGTCCCACACAGGTCCATCAATCAATACATTTCCCTTTTCATCGGCATACGGAGCATGTATTACCGCATAATCAGGATTCAATGCTTTCATAAAAACATATTTTTCACCGTCACCATACGGAGATTCAGAAATCATAACAGACTCATCTTTCTTATCAAGCAAATTTTTTAAAATGTCAGTTCCTAACAATGTCTTTGTAGGTATATACGGAACTCCTAAAGAGCCTGCCAAAAATCTGTAGGTTAAACTTAGTCCGCTGAACTCTCTTGCATCTATCGTTTTATTTTCAAACGCTTCATTGATTCTCTCCATTCTTCCGAATCTGTCCAGAGAACCACCGCCATAAGACAGCTTCTTTACAGATTTTGCTCCTACAAGCATATCCGTAGCCATACAGACTATAGGTTGATATATATTAAGGTCTTTCTTATTTTGCCTTATCATTTCGCAGGCAAAAGCTACGGGGCTTCTTGTTATTGCAAACCCGCCAAATGCAATTTCTGCACCATCTGGTATTTCTCTGACGACATCAATTAAATTCATAACCTTGCTATTCATGCTAATTACCTTCAACTACAGCCGAATCAGCTATTTTAGCACATCTGATGCCGCAATACTCTCCCTTGATGTCTATCGGAAGCAATTCGGGAGACAGGCCAAGTTCACTTTCAATGGCACTCATAAACATATTGGCAATCGGACAGCTCAAAGGCTGCATACCCTTTTCATAGAATGAGTTGCTTATATTATACATACAGCAATTTTTCATTTTAGCTTTGAATTCAATTTCATCCTGTTCTATTTCAATTTCTGTGCAGAATTTGTTTTCTATCAGCCAATTCTTTATCATTTCAATGTCATTCGCTTTTTCTCCAAGCTGAGATTTTATATAAGGTACACCTGTTAAGGTTAACCTATATCTTGCACCCTTCCCTCTTTCATCATAGAATGCCTTTTGAACCTCATACAGCATTTGATCTTTAAAGTTATTTATATCACTCATTTTATATCCTCCATAGCTTTTATTTAGATATTGGCGTTAATTATCTGGGCATCATATTATTCTTCGTAATATGCTTCTCCGAACTTTTCATTGAAGACCAAATCCTTTAAAGGAATTCTAGGTCTTGGATTTGCCATTTTAGCAGGATATCCTATTGAAATAATAGCAAACAGCTTATACTCATCAGTTATTTCGAAATACTCCTTCATTCTGAGCTCGTCTCTTATATCTATACATGGAGCTACCAGCCAGCATGCTCCCAAGCCTAAACTTGTTACCGTCAAAAGCATATTTTCAATAGCGGCAGAGGTATCAAAGGGAGCATCCCAAACCTCTTTTTTCCCTAATACAATTATGTTTACATCGGCTTCGCTGACAAATGCCGATACATTACCGGAAGTCAATTTTTTATATGCGGCAATCTTTTTTTCTTCATCCTGTAAGCCTGTAAATCTTGCCTGCATTTGTTTGCTTAAAAATTCTCCTGTGAACCTTCTTCCGCTTCCATGTTTACCGACGTATGACAAGAAATCCTTACTGTCTTGGTCTTTAATCACAATAAACCTCCACGGCTGTGCATTTTCTCCTGAAGGTGCTTGTCTGGCACTTTCTAATATAAGCCTTAAATCTTCTTCTGTAATTCTTTGTTCTGTATACTTTCTTATACTTCTGCGGTCCTTAATTACCTGAAAGAATACTTCCTTAGTATTTTCCATATTGCACTCTCCTTAAATATTTTTGTTCTATGAAAACGTTTTTGCGAATTCTGTAATACTATTTATTATTTCAATATGCAAATTAAGTGCCATACAAGGTTTATTTTATAAAATAAATAAACCTTGTAATTTTAATGTTAATTGTTAAATAAAGCTTGGGATTATTTACGGTATTTCATTATGAAATATTAAATAGATTAAATTGATATTACGATATTTAATTCTGAAAAGATTTCAATAAGGTTATTACCCGTCATTCAACGTTATAATTTTGTTCCATCGTATTTTTCTGCTAATTTGTTTAATTCTTCAATAACTTCAATTTCTACAGGTATGCCTAAAGATCTTCTTTCATCCATCAGTCTTTGTTCAATTTCACCTGCCATAAAAATTTCGTTATTACCTTTAGGAGGTAATGATTTTATATTATTTACAACTGAGTCAACATTCTTCTTATAAACATCAGTATCAATAAAGCTGCTGATATTTACGGCTATAAATACATGACTTGTTTTGGAAGGGCCGCTCATATCGGTAATATTCTTTACTTCACCAGTTAAGGAAGTATCTGTTAAAACACCGGTAAGCAAATCAACTATCAAAGATAAACCCGAACCTTTAACACCGCCGATAGGCACTAAACTACCCTTCAATGCCTCATATGGGTCAGCTGTGGGGTTGCCTTCCTCGTCCAACCCCCAATCTAAAGGTATTTCTTTATTTTGCAGTGCTGCCATTCTGATTTTGCCTCTTGCAACAGTAGACATGGACATATCAAGAACAATAGGTTTTTTATATTTTGCGGGCACAGCTACGGAAAGCGGGTTAGTGCCAAGCAATGGTGCCTTTGTGCCGAACGGAGCTATAGCAGGCGATGCATTTGTCATAACCAATCCAATCATATCGTCCTTTGATGCCATCATTGAATAATATGAAGCCACACCAAAATGGTTGGAATTTTTTACTGCCACCATCCCTATTCCATAAACTTTTGCTATGTTCATAGCTTCCTTCATTGCTTTATATCCCGCAACCTGTCCCATTCCGTTATCCGCATTCAGCATCGAAACAGCAGCATATTGATTATTTGTAAGTTTCATTTCCGGCTTGTTATTTACAACACCTTTTTCCATTCTTTCTATATATGTGGGTAATCTTATTATACCGTGTGATTTTACATTTCTCATTTCAGCAAACATTAATGTATCGCTCATAATTTCTGCTTCCTCTGAGATCATACCGGCTTTTATAAACATGCTGATGCAAAATTCATTAAGTGTATTAAGATCATACACAATAGGTCTGTCCATACCATCACCACCTTATATTTTTTATAGTAATGCCACACCCGTACTTCTTGCTGCTTTCGCCACCGCCTCTGCAACCGCCGGTCTTACTCTTTTATCAAAAGGCATTGGTATTATGTAATCTTCAGTTAATTCTTCATCCGATATAAGCTCGGATAATGCTTTAGCCGCTGCTAATTTCATTTCTTCATTTATAGTAGTAGCTCTGACGTCAAAGGTACCTCTGAAAACTCCCGGGAATGCCAATACATTGTTTATCTGATTCGGATAGTCTGACCTGCCTGTTCCTACTACCCTCGCTCCTGCTTTTTTTGCAAGTTCGGGATCAATTTCCGGAACCGGGTTTGCCATTGCAAAAATTATGGCATCATTATTCATACTTTTAACCATTTCTTCCGTAACGATGTTAGCTTCCGATACTCCTATAAATACGTCTGCACCAATCAACGCATCTGCCAGACTTCCTTTTTTATTATCCTTGTTAGTAACCTTCGCAAGCTCTTCCTTAGCCCAATTCATTCCTTTTTCTCTGCCCTTGCAGATAATTCCGGTTCTGTCAACCATCAGCATATCTTTTACCCCTATATTGAGTATTATCTTTGCAATAGCAACACCGGCAGCACCTGAACCGTTTATTACAATTACTAAATCCTCCATTTTTTTCTCAGTAATTCTAAGAGCATTCATTAAGCCTGCCAAAACAATGATTGCAGTTCCATGCTGATCATCGTGGAAAACGGGAATTGATAGTCTTTCTTTAAGTTTTCGTTCTATTTCAAAGCATCTTGGTGCCGATATATCCTCTAAATTTATACCGCCAAAAACCGGTTCAATCATTTCAACTATATTAACTATTTCGTCGGGATCTTTGGTTTTAACACAGATCGGAAAAGAATCAACTCCGCCGAATTCTTTAAATAATACAGCTTTTCCTTCCATAACAGGTATTGAAGCATAAGCACCGATATCACCAAGTCCTAAAACGGCAGTTCCATCCGACACAACCGCCACTAAATTGCCTTTTGATGTATAATCGTAAACTAAATTAACATCCTTGTGTATTTCCTTGCATGGCTCAGCTACACCCGGCGTATATGCCAGACTTAAGCTTTCTTTATCCGTAACGGGAACCTTGCTCATTAAATTTAACTTACCTTGATTATCCTTGTGCAATTTCAATGCATCATCTCTTAATGACATATGTTTACCTTCCTTATATTATTTTGTATTTTTCTTTGCCGATTTTGTATAAATCATTTCCTTGATTGTCTATTATTACTGTTACTGGAAAATCTTCAATTCTCAATTTATATATTGCCTCCGCACCTAAATCCGAAAATGCTATGACTTCTGCTTCCTTTATCGCTTCGGCAAGCAAAGCACCGGCACCGCCTACAGCCGCAAAATATACCGCATTATTCTTTATTATGGAATCCACAACCTTCTGGTTTCTAAGACCCTTGCCTATCATGCCTTTAAGACCTTCGTCCATCAATAAAGGTGCGTAGGCATCCATCCTTCCGCTGGTGGTAGGTCCCGCAGACCCGATAACCTGACCCGGCTTAGCGGGACATGGTCCAACATAATAAATCGTTTGATTTTTTATATCCATTGGCAGCTCTTCACCTTTATTAATAAGCTCTGCCAATCTTTTGTGAGCCGCGTCGCGGCCGGTATATATAATACCGCTTAATAAAACTCTGTCTCCTGCCCTAAGTTCATTAATCACTTCATCCGTTAACGGAGTATCAACTTTCTTTACCATTTCATATACCTCCACACTTTCAATAAAAGACTAAATTATTGCTTCCTGATGCCTTGCAACATGGCATTGAATATTTATTGCGACAGGCATACTTGCTATATGAGCAGGGAAAGTTTCAATATGTACGGCCAATGCTGTAGTTCTTCCGCCAAATCCTTGAGGACCGATTCCAAGCTTATTGATTTCCTCTAATAATTCTTCTTCTAATTTCGCTATATCAGGATTTGAATTATGTTCACCTACTGTTCTCAACAATGCTTGTTTTGCGATTAAGGTTGTTTTCTCTATCGTGCCGCCTACACCTATTCCGACTATTATGGGGGGACATGGATTAGAGCCTGCCTTGTCAACGGTATCTAATACGAATTGTTTGATTCCTTTTACGCCATCCGAGGGCTTAAGCATTGCCAAAGCGCTCATATTTTCACTTCCGCCTCCCTTTGGCGCCAATATTAATTTAACTTTATCTCCGGGTACTATTTTGGTATGTATAATTGCGGGTGTATTGTCTCCTGTGTTTTTTCTGACCATGAACGGATCATCAACTGCCGATTTTCGAAGGTAACCGTTTTTATATCCTCTTCTGACGCCTTCATCTATTGCTTCGTTTAAATCTCCGCCTGTTAATCTTACTTCCTGCCCTAATTCTAAAAATATTACCGCAAGACCTGTATCCTGACAGATAGGCACATTGTTTGTCCTTGCTATTTCTTGATTTTTAATAATATCCTCAATTATTTCTTTCGCCAAAGGAGACTCTTCTTTTTCTAAAGCACTTTGTAATGCTTTTTTTACATCCTGCGGAAGGTAATAATTCGACTCAATACACAGCCTTTCAACAGTCTTGGATATTAATTCTACATGAATTTCTCTCATTTTTTTCTCCCTCATAAAATATATATTAGGCAATTGTTAATCGCCT
>DCYG01000046.1 GCA_002331025.1 Firmicutes bacterium UBA2116
TTTCATCAGCTGTCTTACCAACCATCCAGTTTTCAAATGCTGCCATTTGTTCAAACCATTCTTTTCCTATGGATGATGCGCCTACCATTCCATAATCAGGACCTAAATCTTTTTTAGATTTAGCTTCCGCTTCTCTGTCTGAAGTTACCTTTAAATCTTTATCAAAGTTAACCTTAGTTTGAGCTACGTCAACTGTTACGCTTGCCACCTTACCGTCAGCATCAAATCCAACTGCCGCAATAGTTACGTCTGCCTGAGCAACTGCTGTAGCATCTGCTGTAGCGCTCTTTGATTTACCTATTGATATGTTTTGTCCTAAGCCCACTTTAACGATTGGACCAGCTTCTCCTTTTGGAACTTCAACTACAGGAACTTCTTCTTTAGGTATCGGCCAAGGGTTAGCTGCAGGATCTAATGCATTTTTAACTGCATAGATTATAGCTTTACTTGTGATAGTAGCTCCTGCGATAACATCAACGTCCGGTGAATTTGCTTCTACTATTTTAGCGGGAAGTTCATTGATAGCTTTGTCTCCGATTCCCGGTGTCTCATTAGCACCAACTGGTACAACTTCAATAATTTTGTCTCCCTCTTTTGTAACTGTTACAGTTACTTCTCCTCCAAATCCTTCACCTGTTCCTGTCAAAGTTACAGTCTCTCCCCCAGGTGTAGTTGCTGTTTGTGCACATCCAAATAATGCTGTTACCATTAGTACAACTAATATTAATGATAATGCTTTTTTCATGATATCCTCCAAAATTATGTTTATATTGTATTGAAACATAGCTGATTATACCATATCGTTTTTTCTTTGACAATATGTTTCTTAAATTTCGCTAAAACTTTTTAAGTTTTCGACATATGTTATATATAATTAAGCGATTGTTTGTTAAGTAATATCATTGTAAGTATTACAATTCCAAGCAAACCCATTTCAATATCTTATAAGAAAACAGCTGTAGGAATTATATCCACAGCTGTTAATTTTTAGTAACATTAGTAATAATCGTAGGGTAATCATTGTCTAATACTTAACTCACTGACCTTCTTATTGTCTTTTATACTATGAACCTGTATATTATTGTCAGAAAAAGTATATAGATAATCATTAATGTAAATTATTCTTTTAATCTCATCTCCATAAGAATAGTCCTCATCCATGTGACTGATTTTATTGTTAAAGCTCAGTCCGTCATTTTTTACATTGTACACATATGCACCGTTAAATTCGGTTTTGTAATTGTCTCCCATGACATTTACAGGAAATGCCATCAATCCCTTTTGTAATGAAAACATAAGCGCTTTATGGTTATATAATAACTCGGAGTATGTTCCTGCCTTACCGATAACATCCGTATAAACTTCCTTGGGTGCATTTGGTTTTGTTACATCAAACAAGGTCAGTTTTAATCCGCCGTTTATCGTACCTCCCCATTGATTTACTTCGGTATCATAACCGAAACCAAGTATGTGATTTTCGTCAACCATGTGCAAATATGTGCTGTATCCCGGTATTTTAAGTTCTCCCGCAACAGCCGGTTTTATGGGATCAGACGTATCAATTACATACAGCGGATCTACCTGTCTGAATGTTACCATATAAATTCTGTCCCCGGCAAATCTTGTGCTGTAAATTCTTTCTCCCTGCGCCAAGCCCTCAAGTCTTCCTGCAATTTGCATATGAGAATTTAATATATATACATTGTTTTCAGATGTATTCTGCCACATTTCTCCCGAAGTTGTTGCAATTCTGAAATATCCCTCATACTCATCCATGGAAAACTGATTAATAATATTTCCCGGTACCCTGCCTTGTGCTTCAACGTCTATATTCCCGTCATGCAACTTAAATTTGTATACCACTGTGCCGGATGTATAAACAGGATTGAAAGCTTCTGTCTGCTCTGCTGTATAATCGTAAGAATAATCAGCTATTGCTGCATACATGCTGTCCTTTGAAACATAAATTGTATCGGAACCACCTAAATATACATCTACATCAGGATGCGTATCAGTTGATAAATCAATTCCGATAGTATACATGTACCTACTGTCTATATAATTTGGGAAATACTTGATTTCATCATATGTAAATTCGTATTTTGTATTTGTTAATACATCTGTATAGTAAGCTGTCGGTATATCTGCGTCTTTGCTGTAAATGTCATAGTTGTAATAATTTATATGCTTTGTACTTACTAAATACAGCTTGTCTTCTACAGTTCTTCCCGACAAATAATTACCGTCAAACAAGTATTCTTTTTCTAATTTTGGTTTTTCTATATTTTCAATATCATAAATCAAGACATTTGTTCTGTCATCATACTGCCTTGGAGGCCAAATCATGATTTTCGAATCCATTGTATCGTTCATAATATGGAGCATATTGTTTTGTCCTATGATTATGAGCTTTTTATCCACTATAAACATTTCACTTATACTCGTATTTTCAGGTACAGCAACTGTTGAAACAATTTGAGGATTTGCGGGATTTGAATCAATTATTTTAAGGCCCGAAAAAGTATTTACATAAATATACTTTCCGTCATTTTTTATAATATCTCCTTCCTGAACTCCTTCAACCTGATTGTTTGTATCTGAGTTGTCACTTTCATAGTCCGGTGAAGTTGCAGGTGTTTCGGCTTCACTCTTATCCATTGAAACACCGTTGTCTAATACAGCTCTGCCTTCACGCCATATATAATTGTAAAGCTTAGAATTATATTCCAGTAAAGCTATTAAGTTTTCTTTTGAACCTACTGTTAATATTCTATTTTGAGAAATCGGTACATTGTTGTTTTTAGTAATGTAAATCGAGTTTGTACTGTCATCCCACTCTATTATATGTCCTAAATTTTCTGTTATAAATCTTAACGGAGCAAAAGTTCTCGAATTAATCATTTTCGTAGCTACGTCTATGTCCTTTATTTCTCCGTTAACCATAACCTTGTTTTTACCTAAAAGCATTTGTATTTCATTGCTTTTATCCTTTATTACCACCTCTGAAATGTTTTTGTTCCAGTCAACCCTTGCGCCAAGCTTTTCAAAAACTCCTCTTAAAGGTATTAAGGTTCTCCCGTCTTCAATTATAGGATTAATATCAAAATCAATTTTTTCATTATCTACATATACTGAAATATTCGTATCTGCAAAAACATTAAAATTAAATGCAAATATCAGGATCATCAAAATCGAAAATATTTTCAAACAACCTTTTGTTTTCATGCTTTTCTCCTTCCTTAATTATATATTTAATTAATATTTAGACGTTTGTTTATATTATTTTGTTCCTTAATAATTTAAGATACATAAACAGATGACCCAAATCTCCGCCTTAGTGTCAGTGGCTTATACTGAAAGCGAAAAAAAAGGTACTAAAGATAATTCTTTAATACCCTCAAATTTTTTATCTAAACTCAGGCGGCATAAAAGTGCTGCAGCAGGTTTCCTCGGGATTATCTGCATTCTTACCGTTTACTACTATCCTGTCCGCTTCACACATTTCATCTTCATTATATACGCAATGAGTAGCCCTGCAGCTTATTGACGTATTGCTTTTCGGCTCGCTTAACGAGCTTCTTACACCGGGTTTTTGCTCTATAAATGTGTCACAGCATGTAAAACGGCTTTCGTCTGCATGCTCACCGTCAACATCTAATGCCGGTGCCGTACACCCTTCTCTTTTATTAAAGTAGCAATTTGATACTGTACAAACTATATGTGCCATTGTATTCTCCTTTTTATGTTATTTTTCATTAGTTTATCCAGTTAACAAATTTTTATAATACTAATTAATCAATTCCTTTGAAGCAACTTGGTATATACTTTTGATTTACACACATCTTATTCTCAATCATAGTATGCTATCAATAAGTCTACCATTCTTCCGTAGCTTTTAACTCCGTCTTGCTGATTGTTTGCTTTTAAATATGTGTCATTTACTTTATTGGATATTTCCGCCGTCTTGCCTTCAAACCTCTTCCAGTAATCGGATGAATATTTAAGGTCATTTTTCACATCCTCGGAATACATGGCATACAATCTTGCAAATTCTCCATAACTTTCTCTGTAAAGTGCGTTCATGCTGTAAGATAAAGCAAGCATTGTACCACTATAATAAAAATCATCGGAGCCTGAATTAATGCATGCGAGATATGATATGAAATTTGCCTCATCCTCACGCATAAACCCTCTGAGGTGCACTAATTCATGCAGCATTACAGCAGGCAGCTGGTACGACGGTATACTTACATTGACATTTGCTTCAAACGTATACGGGAAAAACATGCCGGTTATCCCCATGTGTGACATGATGTCGGAAAATAGCACCGGCTTGGGAGCGGGGTATCTTCCCTTCAAAACACTGTATCTTTCTGCTACCTCGGCAAAAGAATTCTTAGCTCTTACAGCAATTTGATAATAATCCTCATCAGAAAGCTCTGACGCTCCTTCGCTTCCTGTATTTAAATTGGCTCTCATTTCATTTGCATCGGCTATTAGTATTTCACACAAATTTATTAATTCATTTGTGGAGGATTCTTTAATTTCTAATGCGCTGTAATATGTAAACTCATTTCTGTGATAATTTATTCCGCAGAATAATACAAATAAAAAGTACATTATACTTATTACAGCAGCCATATTCAAAGTAAAGCTTCTAATATAATTCATATCCTTTTCCAATACTGACTTTATAGCAGCAAAGAAAAAATATACGGTTAATCCTGCAATTGAGATCAATATAATAAATTCCGTCAATGAAAATTTGACTTTGGATGTAAAAAAAGATATTGCACCTGCAAATACAGGATATATTTTCAAAGCGTAAAATTCCGCAAAGCCTGGGACATATTTCGCAAATAATGTCAGAGCCAATGAAGCAGGCAGAAGAATTAATAGTTTTTTCCTCATAATATTCACCTGAATTAATTATAAAATTCTTAATTGTATTTATTATATCATATCTGAGCCGAGTGCAGCGCAAGCGAGCTTGCATTGCCGAGGCGATGGTATGATATATGCATTATATCATAAAATATGAATTTTAGATATATGCACCTTTGTCCAACTATTAGATTTATGGAGTAGTTACAAAAATTTAACCAAATTACTTGCTTTCTTACACCTGTTATCTTATTATTGTATTAGATTTTTTCTATTGGCATAAGGATTGCATCTACATTCTTATGTAAAAATATAATTGTATTTATGGAGGAACGAATGAAAGAATTAGCTCTAAGACCAACTATTTATAAATATATATGTGCAAAGGACTTTGCTAAGGATTTTAATCTTGGTAAGGACGATTTAGTAATTACCAGTGAAGAAACATACAAGATCTTCTTTGAACCTTTGAACTTGGATTGCAATGTTATATTCAAAAGACGATACGGTACCGGAGAACCATCAGATGAAATGGTTGAGGCAATTATTAAAGACATTAAAACAGATTTTAAGCGGGTTGTTGCTGTTGGTGGCGGAGGTGTACTTGATATAGCAAAAATATTAGCTTTAAAAGATGTTTCTCCTGTTGTTGATTTGTTTAACGGAAATTTAAAGATAAAAAAAGACAAAGAACTGATTTTGGTACCCACAACCTGCGGTACAGGTAGTGAAGTTACTAATATTTCTATTTTGGCGCTAAATAGCTACGGTACCAAAAAAGGACTGGCTTCTGATGAAATGTATGCTGATAGTGCTGTATTGATTCCTGAACTTTTAAACAATCTCCCTTTTAAGGTATTTGCGACCAGCTCAATTGATGCACTTATTCATGCTATCGAGTCCAGTTTATCACCTAAGGCATCAGCCATGACTAAGCTGTTTGGATATAAAGCTATTGAAATTATTCTAAAAGGTTACAAAATAATAGCTGCCGAAGGACAAGCAGCTAAAGATTCTCTACTTGAAGATTTTCTGATAGCGAGTACTTATGCAGGAATTGCCTTTGGAAATGCCGGGTGTGCTGCTGTACACGCTTTAAGCTACCCATTAGGAGCTGCCCATCACGTGCCGCACGGTGAATCCAACTATGCTATGTTTACCGGGGTTATGAAAAATTACATGGAAATCCGAACAGACGGAGAAATTGCTGTCCTAAATCAATTTATTTCAGATATATTAGGCTGCAATATTGATAATGTGTATGAGGCATTGGAGCAATTACTTAATCACATTATTCCTAAAAAAAAGCTCCGCGAATATGGTATGACGGAAACACAAATTATGGAATTCACAGAGTCGGTACTTATAAATCAGGGACGTCTGTTAGCCAATAATTTTGTGGCGTTTGATAAAAACCGAATCTACAAGATATATCGGGAACTATATTAAAACGTAAGAAGCTACATAATAAAAAGATATATAAATAATCTATTCTAAAGAGAATTGCTTAGAATTAAAATTGCATCTTGCACATATCGGTGTGATATGTTATCATATTTAAAATTAAATACAATAAAGGCATTGACGAGGAGGAGTACATTCTTTCTGATTTTAAAGAGAGGGAGCGGCCGGTGTAAGCTCTCATAAAGAAAGCATGGAAGGTAGCCTCTGAGCTGTGAACCGAACGAATAAATTCAAGTAGGCTTCAACGGAGTTTCCACCGTCATAAGGAAAGCGGTATCGGATGGTAAAATGACTATCCCGCACCGTCAGAGCGCAGAGAATTATTCTCTGAATTTGGGTGGTACCACGGACAATAAATGTTCGTCCCAGGCAGTATACTGCTTGGGATTTTTTTATTGTATTTAGTTAATCTACAATTCGGAGGATTCTCTATGGAAAAGCGTTATAATTTTACGCAAATTGAAAAGCAAATGCAGGAATTCTGGGAACAAAAACAAATCTACAAGTTCAACCCTGACGCAAAAGGACAGGTGTATTCTATTGACACTCCACCACCTACAGTAAGCGGCAGCTTACACATAGGTCATCTTTTTTCATACACGCAGGCTGAGATGGCTGCCCGTTTCCGGCGCATGCAGGGGCAAAATGTTTTTTATCCCTTCGGTTTTGATGACAACGGTTTGCCTACCGAACGGCTTGTTGAGCGTGAGGAAGGTATACGCGCTAATGCTTTGCCTCGCAGCGAGTTTATTGAAAAGTGCCGTCGCACAACAGAAAAATATGAAAATGAGTTTAAGACATTTTGGAATTCCCTCGGTTTCTCTGTAGATTGGGCATCAGAATATCAAACCATAAGCCCGGAAGTACAAAAGATCTCGCAGGAATTGTTTTTGGAGCTTGTTAAGATGGGGAAGGCATATACAAAAGAATCTCCTGTTTTATGGTGTACCGAATGCAGGACCTCAATAGCACAGGCAGAGCTTGATACGACAGATATTGAAAGCACATTTAACTATGTTCCGTTTTATGTTGATGGATATCCCCTTGAGGTTGCCACCACCCGCCCCGAATTACTTTACGGCTGTGTATGCCTGTTTGTAAACCCCAGTGATGAAAGATATCAACAATATATCGGGAAGTCGGCTGTAGTTCCGCTTTATGATTATGAAATCCCAATTTATACCGACGAAAAAGTATGCATTGATAAAGGCACGGGCGTGGTTATGTGTGCAACCTTCGGAGACAGCACTGATGCCGAATGGTATGATGAATACAGCCTTCCATACCGAAGGATTATTCTTCCAAACGGGAGCATTGATGATTATGTTCCGTATATCGGAGGTCTGGGTATTTCCGATGCACGGAAAACAATTATCCGTTTACTTGATGAGCATGGATTATTGTTAAGATGTGAGAACATAACACATACTGTCGGTACACATGAACGCTGTGGCAAGCCTGTTGAAATTATACCCTCACGTCAATGGTATATTGATATCTTAAGTGAGCGGGAGCGGTTTTTGAAAGCGGCTGATGAAATAAACTGGTATCCCTCAAATATGAAAAGCCGTTATATTGCATGGGTTGAAAACCTGAAATGGGACTGGTGCATTTCACGTCAACGATATTTCGGTGTTCCCTTCCCGGTGTGGTATTGCAAAAATTGCGGCAAACCTGCCTTTGCCGAAAAGGATCAACTGCCTGTCAATCCGTTTGAAACAAAGTATAACGGTGTTTGTCAATGCGGATGCCCGGAGTTTATCCCGGAGAGTGCGGTTTTTGATACATGGGCAACATCAAGTATTACTCCTCAAATCAATGAACGACTCGGATTAAAACTCACTCCGATGAGTATGCGTACTCATGCCCATGAAATTATACGAACATGGACCTTTTATACAATAGTACGAAGTCTGTATCATACGGGAGAAATACCGTGGAACGACCTGATGATATGCGGGTTTATCCTTGCCAGAAAGGGAGAAAAAATCAGCAAATCAAAAAGCAACAACGAGCTTGATCCAAAATATTTAATTTCCACTCATTCCGCTGATGTCCTGAGATATTGGACGGCAGGTGCAAGGCTTGGAACAGACACCTTTTTTTCTCCGGATGAGCTGGAAGTTTCCAAACGATTTATTACAAAATTATGGAACGCCTCTAAATTTGCTATATCACACCTGCAAGATATTGACACTGAGCAAACCCCGGATCTTCTGCCTGTTGACAGGTGGATCATAGAGAGGGTAAATGAAACTACCGCAAATGCCGCAAGGCTGCTATACGAATATGAAATTGGCTCTGCAAAACATGAAATTGACAATCTGTTTTGGAAAGATTTCTGCGATAATTATATTGAAATTGTAAAAGAGCGGCTTTACAAGCCGGATATTCACGGTGCCGAGGAACGAAAAAGCGGGCAATATGCATTATACTATGCTCTGCTGAACATTATGAAGCTGTATGCCATCTACGTACCTCATATTACCGAATATATTTATCAGGAATATTTCCGGCAGTACGAAAAAGAAACTTCTATTCACTTAACGTATTGGGCGAAGCCTTCTCACATAGACAATGAAATTATCTTATTTGGCGAAAACCTGAAAGATATTATATTTGAAATGCGAAAATACAAGTCGGAACACAATCTTTCCATGCGGGCAGAAATGGACATTCTTGACATTCATACAGACAGACGTTTTAAAGAATGGTTTATCCGTACAGAAAAGGATATTAAAGCATGTACAAAGGCTGCAAAAATAGAATACATTTTTGAATAAGCATACGACCAATTTTTGTATCAGTGATTTATACCGTAAATAAAACAGAGATGATTCTTTTTGTTTCGTTTGAACAAAAAGAATCATCTCCGTTATTTGCTATTTTAGGCTGCCTTAAGCTACTTCGTAGCCTGCGTCTGTGATAGCCTTTTTTAAAACATCATCATTCACTTCATTTGATAATGTTACTTCAGCCGTCTTGCTTTGTAAATCAACTACTGCATTTTCAACTCCGTCAACTGATTTTAATGCTTTTTCAACAGCTGCTTTACAATGTCCGCAGCTCATTCCTTCAACTGTAAATGTCTTCTTCATATTATTTCCTCCATTATTATTTGATTTATCTGATAAAGATTCAACATTGACTTTTATTTCATCATTGTTTGATCCTTTATTAATACTTGTATCATCATTATTTATTCTTACAGGCTTAAAGAATTTCAACCTCAACGCATTAGATACTACGGATACGGAACTTAAGCTCATTGCCGCAGCAGCGAACATTGGATTCAGCTTCCATTCAAGCAATCCATAGAATACTCCTGCCGCCAAAGGTATACCGACTGTGTTGTAAATAAATGCCCAGAATAGATTCTGTTTAATATTTCTGATAGTTGCATGACTCAATTGAACTGCGGTAACAGCATCCAGCAAGTCACTTCTTATTAAAACTATATCTGCCGATTCAATAGCTACATCCGTACCTGCACCTATGGCTATGCCTACATCTGCTCTTGCAAGCGCAGGTGCATCGTTGATACCGTCACCGATCATCGCAACCTTTCTGCCCTGCTCCTGAATGCTTCTGATTTCTCTTTCCTTATCCTGAGGAAGAACCTCAGCTATTGCTCTCGTAATTCCCAGTTGTTTTCTTATAGCTTCAGCCGTCTTCTTATTGTCACCTGTAAGCATAACAACCTCAATTCCCATAGCTTCAAATTCCTGGATTGCTTTTTGACTGGTCGGCTTTACAACGTCAGCAACAGCTATAATCCCCAATACATTTTTTTCATCTGCAAAATATAAAGGTGTTTTTCCTTCATCGGCTAATTTTGAACTCTTTTCTTCAAAATTATTAATGTCGATATTTTTATTATCAATTAATCTTAAATTACCTATATAATATTTTTTATCATTAACAATTGCTTCAAGACCCTGACCCGGTATTGCTTCAAAGTTTGCTACATTATATAAATCTAAATTTCGTTTACTGGCTTCTTCAATAACTGCATCTGCCAGCGGATGCTCGGAGCTTTTCTCTGCTGACGCCGCAATTTTAAGCATTTCTGTTTCATCTATACCGTTGACTATTATATCGGTAACTCTTGGTTTTCCCTCGGTAATTGTTCCTGTTTTATCCATTACTACAGTTTTAATCTGGTGTGCTATTTCAAGAGCTTCTGCGGACTTAATCAATATTCCGTTTTCAGCGCCCTTTCCCGTACCTACCATTATAGCCGTTGGTGTCGCAAGACCCAATGCACACGGGCAGGAAATTACCAATACAGCAATTCCTATCGAAAGTGCAAATTCAAAGGTTGCTCCCGCTATAAGCCATACTATGGTTGAAATGACCGCTATGGCAATAACCACCGGAACAAAGACACTGCTTATTTTATCGGCTAATTTTGATATAGGAGCCTTTGATGAGCTCGCTTCCTCAACCAATTTTATTATTTGAGATAATGTTGTATCGTCACCGACATTTTGTGCCTCAAATTTAAAGTAACCAGATTTATTGATGCTTGCGCCTATTACCTTGTCACCGATTTTCTTTTCTACCGGAATACTCTCACCTGTAAGCATAGACTCATCTATGGATGAATTGCCAAATATTATTGTTCCGTCAACAGGTACCGACTGACCAGGCTTAACTATTATAATATCTCCCTTTTCAACCTCTTCCACCGGAAGTTCAATTTCCTGTCCGTTTCTTTCCACAAGTGCTGTCTTAGGAGATAAATCCATTAATTTTTTAATTGCATCAGATGTCCTTCCCTTAGCTCTTGCTTCTAAAAATTTACCTAAGGTTATTAAGGCAAGTATCACAGCTGCCGATTCAAAGTACAAGTCCATGGAATATTGCATTACCATATCCATATCCATATGTCCCAAGCCATAACCGATTTTATAAATTGCAAATACTCCGTATGCAACCGCCGCAGTCGTACCTATTGCAATTAAAGAATCCATGTTCGGAGAACCCTTAAACAATGTCTTGAATCCAACCGTATAATATTTTTTATTGATTATCATAACCGGCAAGGCAAGCAATAATTGTGTAAATGCAAAGGTAATAGAATTTTCCATCCCGTGAAAAATATCGGGCAGCGGCCACTTCAGCATATGTCCCATTGAAATATAAAAGAGAGGCACCGCAAATATAAAGGAAATAATTAACCTTTTTTTCATTTCCGTAAATTCTTTTTCTGCATCAGTTTTATCATTTTTATCGGGTGCATCTTTTTTCTTTTCAGATGATGAAGCGCCATATCCTGTATTTAATACTACCTTAACGATATCACTCTCGCTTAAAACAGTTTCATCGTATTTAACCGTCATACTGTTGCTCAGCAAATTTACATTTGCCTCAATGACACCTTCAGTTTTATTTATGTTTTTCTCTATCCTTGCAGAGCACGCGGAACACGTCATGCCTGTAATATTAAACTTTTTGGTCTTCAAGTTATCACTCCTTATTTAATTTATTGACTAATGAAATAATTTCATCTATTTTTTCTTCCTCATTACCTTCTCTGAATGCTTGTTTAACACACATATGCATATGAGCCTTTAGTATTTCATTGTTGGCTTTTTTTAAAATTGATTGTACCGCCAATATTTGGTTGGAAATATCCATACAATATCTGTTTTCTTCAACCATTTTTGAAATTCCTTCAATTTGACCGGATGCCGTCTTTAATAATCTGTTTATTTTATCTTTATCAGCCTTCATATAATCCTCCATTCCCACCCCCGGGGTGGGGGTATGCTTACATATTATACTACATTTATAATATTGTCAATATCTTTAGTAAATATTTTTCTAATGACCCTACCGGTTGCATGTTTTTCTATAAATGTTATAATTAGTATTATTAATTAATGTAAAAATTATAATAAAGGTGGGAGTTTAATGGATAAAAAACATGCGGAACAATTAGGAAAGGTCATGCCTCTTCTGGGTTACGGCTGTATGCGCTTTCCTGTAAAGAATGATAAAATCGATTTTGAGAAAGCAAAAGAATTAATACATCATGCCTATAATTCAGGTATTAACTATTTTGACACAGCTTACAATTACCACGGCGGTGAATCGGAAATATTTTTGGGTAAGGTATTACCTGAATTTAAAAGAGAAAGCTATTATCTGACAAGCAAGCTTCCTGTATGGAAGGTAAATGAAGAGGGAGATGCTGAAAAACTGTTTAACGAGCAATTACAGAAATGCAATACTGAATATTTTGATTTTTATTTGCTCCATTCATTAAACAAGAAAACCATTGAAACAGTAAAAAGATTTAATTTGTACGATTTTATTGCAAAGAAAAAAGCTGAAGGAAAAATAAAGCATATCGGCTTTTCATTCCATGACAGCAATGAAGTCTTAAAGGAATTTGCTGCTGCTTACAAGTGGGATTTTGTCCAGCTTCAAATAAATTATTGGGATTGGGAAGAAGATGAAGCTAAATTTCAATATGAAACGCTAGAAAAATTAAATATCCCCTGCTTCGTTATGGAACCGGTAAGAGGCGGCTTCTTAGCGTCCTTTGCCCCTCATGTAATGGAACATTTCAAGAATTATAATCCGGATGCAAGTATAGCATCCTGGGCACTGAGATGGGTTGCTTCATTGCCGAATGTAGCGATTATTTTAAGCGGAATGTCAAACATGGAGCAATTAAATGACAATATAAAAACCTTCACCGATTTAAAACAAATTGAAGATAATGAACAAAAAGTAATCGATAAGGTTGTTGAGGATTTAAGAAAGATTAAGCCTGTTCCATGTACCGGTTGCCGCTATTGTATGGAATGTCCCTATGGTGTCGATATACCGGGTATATTTGATATTTATAACGACTATAAGAAATCAGAAAATAAGCAAATAGCATGCAGAAGTTATTTCGTTTTTACAAGTGATAAGGAAAGAGCCGATAAATGTCAGGAATGCGGTGAATGTGTAACTAAATGTCCGCAGCAAATAAATATACCCGATGAGCTGAAGGTAATACACGAGAAAATGGCTGAAATTAAAGCAGAGTAATGGGACAGCATTTTGGGGACGGACCTTTTCGTGCTGCGAGCAGCACGAAAAGGTCCGTCCCCAAAATGCTTAACCGTTCAATAACAGCTCATCTATGGGTCTGCCGGGTGGGACTATGGGATAGACACTACAATTATGGTCTATTTTACACTCAATAAACATAGGTTCATTTACATTACTCACTTTATTAAGTATTTCTGTTAACTCATCCATTGATTCAGCCTTGTATGAATTTATACCATACGCCCTTGCCAGCATTAAATAATCCACATCATCATAATTATCTGTTTCAGAATACCTTGCATTGCTGAACATCCTCTGCCACTGCCTCACCATTCCCAAAGAATTATTGTTAAGCATTACAACCTTAACAGGCAGCTTGTATCTGGATATGGTAACTAATTCCTGACTGTTCATCCTGAAGCTTCCGTCTCCGGTTATTAAAATTACATTTTTGTCCGGATTTCCTACTTGAGCACCTATTGCTGCTCCCATGCCAAAACCCATTGTACCGAGACCTCCGGAGGTTATAAATTCGTTTGACTTATTAAAATTCCAAAACTGTCCCGTCCACATCTGATGCTGCCCCACATCTGTGGCAACTACAGCATCATCGTTATAGTATTTATTAATTTCTTTTAAAATATTTTCAGGCACAAACTCACCCTCAATATTATCTCTCTTCTTTTTCGAATAAATCTCATCAAGCCAATTGCTTCTGTCTTTTGTATCAGCCTCTTTTAACAACCCCTTCAATATAGTTTCCATATCCCCAATCAAAGGCAGGCATTCATACGTATTCTTATTAATCTCCGTATTATCCACATCTATGTGAATTATTTTTGCCCTGGGAGCAAATCTGTCCGGTCTTCCTATTACTCTGTCACTAAACCGGGCACCTATAGCTATAAGTAAATCACAATTTGTGACAGCCATGTTTGTTTCCACAAATCCATGCATTCCTACAAATCCGAGGGATAATTTATTGCTTCTCGGTATAGTTCCGAGTCCCATAAAGCTGTTACAAACGGGAATTTGGGTTTTTTCGGCAAATTGCAGCAGTACATCGTCATTTTCAGAAATTCTTACACCGCCTCCGGCATAGATAACCGGCCTTTTTGCTTCATTAATCAGCTTTACTGCAAGATCTAAATCATCCTTTTCGGGCAATTTATTTTCTGTATGTGTATTTTCTAAATCCCCCTCATATTCCCATGTATCTAAAAATACATCCTTCGGCACATCCACAACGACAGGACCCGGTCTTCCTTCAAGAGAAACCTCAATTGCCTCTCTCATAGCATTTTCTAAATCTTCAATTTTTCTCACCATGTAGCTGTGCTTCGTAACAGACAGTGTCATGCCCGTTATATCCACTTCTTGAAATGAGTCCTTTCCAATCAGAACATTTGCAACCTGCCCGGTTATAACCAATAGCGGCACTGAATCCATATAAGCATTTGCAATACCCGTTATAGTATTTGTAGCACCGGGACCCGAGGTTGCTATAAACACCCCTAATTTCCCTGTGCTCCTTGCATATCCATCGGCGGCATGAACACCATTTTGTTCATGCGCCGGCCTGTATACCTTAAAATAATCAAGCTCATCATGCAGAGCATCAAAGAATGGTATAACGGCTCCTCCGGGATATCCAAACAAAGTATCAATTTCTTTTTCTCTAAGCACTCTGAGTATTATCTGTGAGCCGGTTAATTTCATAACTCCTCCTATTCCTGCCCTTGTGCAGCTTTACCTACCCACGGCATCATTTCTCTCAGTTTCTTACCCGTATCTATTAAAGGATGCTCAAGCGCCATGTTTTTCATAGCAAGGAATCTTGGTTTTCCTGCTTTATTTTCCGAAATCCAATCATACGCAAATGTTCCGTCCTGTATATCCGCTAAAACCTTTTTCATAGCATCTCTTGTTTCTTTTGTTATAATTTTCTTTCCTGTTACATAATCGCCGTATTCTGCAGTATCGCTTACTGAATATCTCATGTTTTCAAATCCGCCCTCATATATTAAATCAACTATGAGCTTCATCTCATGCAAGCACTCAAAATATGCTATTTCCGGCTGATATCCCGCTTCTGTTAACGTATCAAATCCAGCTTTTATCAATTCAGTGATACCACCACAAAGAACTGCTTGTTCGCCAAATAAATCAGTTTCCGTTTCCTCCTTGAAGGTTGTTTCAATAACCCCGGCTCTTGTGCCTCCTAAACCCTTTGCATAGGCTAAGGTAAGCTCCTTGCACTTTCCTGTATAATCCTGATGAACAGCAAATACATCCGGTACTCCCTTTCCTTCAAGGAACTGTCTCCTAACCAGGTGACCCGGTCCCTTTGGAGCTACCATGAATACATCAACATTTTTAGGCGGTAATATCTGATGGTAGTGAATATTAAATCCGTGTGCAAATGCAAGAGCATTTCCTGCCTCAAGGTTCGGAGCCACATCTTCATCATAAATTTGCTTTTGAACCGTATCGGGCGTAAGCATCATTACTACATCTGCTTTCTTTACTGCCTCTGCAACTGTATTCACTGTCAAGCCGTGAGCTTCTGCTTTTTGTCTTGATTTGCTTCCTTCATGTAATCCCACTACAACATTAACTCCGCTTTCTTTAAGGTTTAAGGCATGTGCGTGTCCCTGACTGCCATAGCCTATTACCGCAACAGTTTTCCCTTCTAAGTATTTTAAATCCGCATCATTATCATAATACATTTTCCCCATTTTATTTTCCTCCAAATAATTTTATTTTTTATTAGTCTTTCATTACATTTTGCTATTCTGCTGCTTCTGATACATCATAGACATCTACGAGCTTACGCATTTGAAGCATTGCTCTTTCAAAGCTTTCCTGCTTTTTATCCACTAAGGTAATTTTAAATTCCGAATCCTTTCCGTCGGTTCTGATCATGCTGAAGCCTTGCACGTCAAACTGTTTTCTCCTTAAGGTTGTCAATACTCTCAATGCCGAATCAATTCCTTTGTTCATTTTAAAGCTGATTGTCCTGTTCATAAAATCCTCCTTTTTTGATTTATTTCAACTTGAGAGTATATAATAGGATTAGGTCATAAAAAAAACCTCTCATCTCTATATACATACAGATATATGTATATAGGGACGAAAGGTCTTTCGCGGTACCACCCTATTTTACGATAAAAAAATATCGCCTCTTTCAAGTCGAAAAAACTATTTGTTTTTTGAACTCTATTCTTATAACGCAGAAGTACGTCCTTACCTACTGAAATTCGGCTTGGAAGCTCAGGAGTGATCATTATATCCCATAACACCGGTTCGCACCAACCACCGGCTCTCTTTGTTATTTTCGGATATTTTTGTCTCCGTCAAAGCTTTTATATTTAAATAGTATTATACGCACATGTTAATAAACTTGTCAACACCTTTTTTAAAAATTTTTTAAATTATTTTTTCATAAATATGTAGGTTGCTGAAAAAGTTCATTCAGCAGCCTACCTTTTAGTTGTAGCTGACTATTTCTACACCATGTTTCTCAATTAATTTTTTTAATTCCTTCAGTCTATCGACAGAAGGTGCTTTAAAATCTCTTGAAGGCTTATCAATTCCTAAAGCTTCGTATTTTTCGTCTCCGAAGCTGTGGTAGGGAAGCAGCTCAATTTTAGGATTATCGATATTTTCTTTTACAAATTCAGCCATTTCAATTATATTGCAATCGTCCGCATTTACTCCTTCGATGACCGGTATTCTGACGACTATGGAAGTATTTAAATCATTCATTTTTTTAATATTGCTTAATATAATTCTATTGCTATTTCCTGTGAAAATAATGTGCTTACTTTCATCCATGTGTTTTATATCAACAAAAATTAAATCCATTTTTTCTAAAATGTCCTTAATCTCTTCAAAAACAAAATATCCGGAGGTTTCTATGGCTAAATTAATTGCTCTGTCGTAAAGAATATTTGTCAATTCTCTTAAAATATCCGGATTAAGCGTTGCCTCTCCACCTGAAAAGGTAACGCCTCCTCCCGAACTTCTGTAAAATATCTCCTGCCGTTCTATTATTTTTAAAATCTGTTCAACCGAATACTCTTTTACCAAACAATTATTGTAGCTTTGGCTTTCGGGATTAGCACACCATTTGCATTTCAACGGACATCCCGCAAAAAATATTATAGTTCTGATGCCATCACCATCATTAACCGAAAAATTCTGAGGTGACATAAAAAAGCCGGTATTACATGTTTTCATGTGCTGTCCTTGCTATGATAGCATCCTGCATACTTCTTGACAAATTAACGAATTGAGTGCTGTATCCTGCAACTCTCACCAACAAATCCTTGTAGTTTTCAGGATTTTCCTGTGCCTTTCTCAATGTTTCGGTTGATATGGTATTAAACTGTACGTGAAATGCTCCCAAGCTGAAAAATGCTTGAATTATATTTCCAAGATTTCGTTGACCTCTCTTTGTCTTAACCAATTCCTCATTTAATCTCAGGTTTAATAATGTTCCTCCGGAATGAACATCCTGATTTAATTTTGCTGCCGAACGCAAGGCAGCTAACGGAGTTGATGTATCTGAGCCAGCAAACGGTGACACTCCTTCAGATAAGGGTTCTCCTGCCCTCCTGCCGCACGGTGTTGCCCCGACAACCTTACCTGTTGGAAGGTAATTTGATATTCCCATGAAAGCAGTGTTGAAATTGTTTCCGTTTATATCCCTATATTTATGACCCTCATTGTAATAGTAATTAGCCATTTTAATTGCAATATCGTCAACATAGTCATCATCATTTCCATACTTAGGAACCTTTAATGCCATTTGTCTGAGCTCCTCATAGCCTTCCCAATTTGCATCCATTGCTTCTATCAGTGTTTCTATTGATACGGCTTTTTCTTCAAATACTAATTTTTTGATTACTGCTAACGAATTTGAAGTTACAGCCAGACCGATACCCGTTAACACAGGTCCCAAATTGTATTTAGCTCCGGCATCAACCAAATCCACGCCTTCACTTAGACAGTTTTCTATGCATGAAGATAAAAACGGTCTCGGCACCAATTCCTTGTGCAATCTTTGTGCATGCAAAGTCGATATAACAGAATGTCTGATTAAATTATCAAATTGTCTGTAAAAAGCTTCTTCTACTTCTTCATAGTTTTCAAAATATTTCGGGTCTTTTTCGTTAAGCCCTATTTTTTCCTTAGTAATTCTTGAATAACCCTGATTCAGAGCATATTCCAATGCAGCAGTAAAATTAATGTTAGCTGCCGAGGTCCATTCGCCTGTCTTCCTGAAATGGGGCACAACACAGCCGCAATTGTTCCAATCCCTTGCATCCTCCGGCTTATATCCGGCATTTACCAGCATCTGATAACCTGCCTGATCGCTGTGAATTGCCGGAAAACCGGTTCCTTTACTTACTAAATCAGTAACCGCATCCAAAAAATCACTCGGACAATCCTGATGAATCCTTACACTTAATCCCGGTTGATGTGTTTTAACCTTTTCAGTTGCTTTTAACGCCATGTAGGATAATTCATTGGTTGCATCTTTGCCGTCTCTCGTCTTGCCTCCCACAGTAAGGTTCTGGAATTGGTTATAGCCTGCAAAAAATTCAGCCGTATTGGCCGATATAGTCCAAACCCATTCCGAAAGCTTGAGCCAAAGTGCTTCTATCAATTCCTGCGCCTCGTCCTTTGTCATGATTCCCTTTTCAATATCATTTTTATAATAAGGATACATGAACTGATCGAATCTTCCTACGTTTAATGCAAGCGGATTTTCTGACAAAATGCCTCCCACCTGAGTAAACCACACAAATTGTATTGCTTCATAGAAGGTTGTGGGTGGATTTTGAGGAACCCTGCTGCAAATATCAGATATTTTCAGCAATTCATTTTTTCTGATTTCATCCCGCTCATTCCGAGCCATTTCCTTTGCTTTTTCTGCATACCTTTCAGCCAATATTATAATTCCCTCTGATGTTAATATAACAGATTCGTAAAATTCTTTTTTCTTAATATTTTCTGCCGTTATATCATTTAACCTGAGGATATGTTCCTTTGCTTCCTTTATAATTCCACCGAAACCTTTTTTAAACAGCACATCCTGATAATCAGGTGTTATTTCCCCAACTGCCTGTCTCCACTTGGAATCATTATCCACTATCCCTGTATCAACGGCAACCCTGGCGGTTTCTTCGGGAAGCTGCGCCAAAAACATTTCCTCCAATGATTTGCCCTTCCAATATGGGAATATATTTTCTCTGACAAATTTTCTCTGTTCATCAGTCATTATATAGGGGTCCTGTACTCTTTTATCAAAGTTATCCATTTCTCTGTCAACCCAGGTCCATGAAAATTCAGGCGTTAAAATACCGCACTTTCTGAACTCGCCTGTCGCTCCGACGATTAACTCACCCTCAAATATCTGAACCTCTAACTGCTCACAGGTATCCTTAAATGCCTTTGCTCTTCGGATAGGGATAGCTTCTCCTTCGGTTTTTTCGTGTGACTCAGTCCAGATTTTCGCTCTTTCATATGAAATAGCCGGTTTTGAATTAATATAATTCTGTCTTATTTTTTCGATTCTATCGGTTATCATAATTACCTCCTGTATGTTATAGATTGTACGTGTGCGTTATAACGCACCAAGATTATAAAAAATATACCAAATTTATCTTTGTTAGGTTGCTTAAAATGTTTATCCTGCAACCTATATCTAATATCTGACTACATTTTGAAATATAGCTTCCTCATCATAAGGGTTGCTATAAGAATGAAATTCATCCGCTTTAAAAAATATTGCCGAAGGTGCCTTTAATACATATTTTTTTTTCTTAATTATCATCTCAAGAGTCCCTTTGGTTACTACAACATATTCCTCGGTTGAAGCTTTATGAGGAGAGGATGTATGGTTTGCGCCCGGCAGCATTTTTATATAAAAATATTCAAATCCGGATAAAGGGTTGAAAGGAAATACATTGTACAATATCATTTTTCCTTCCGATTCATAAACAGGGTCAACATTATCAATAAACAAAGCACTGTCTTCATCGGATTTATCATTTAATAATTCTGAAAATGGAATTTTCAGACCTGTTGCTATTTTCCAGAGAGTTGAAACCGTAGGGGTAGATTCGGTTCTTTCAATCTGCCCGAGCATTGCCTTGCTCACACCGGTCAAATTAGAAGCCGCTTCTAACGTCAAGCCCTTTTCGGTCCTTGTTTTCTTTAAAGTACTTCCTATATTTATTAATAAGTTATCCATAACAGCCCCTGTATGCTTAATATTTAATACAGTAAGATCCTTCAGTGAGGAGTCTCTTTGCATTATTATAACTTATATTTTATTTTTCCGCAACAACAAATCTAATAAATTATACAAATCGCCAAAAATGTACGTTATAGTGTTTTTGTACTCTTGATAAATTCAGAGACATTCCTTTTACATGCAAAGACTGCCCTTCTAGTAAAGGTGTGTCCCTTTTCCTCTTAATCGACATAGAATGCATTCCACGGCATATTATTTATATGTGAATAGATTTTTCGAGGTGAAGAATGAAAAGAGACGGTATAATTATTGGTACATTAATATTGACTGTTGCCACAACCATTGTAAGAATAGTAGGAATGGGTTTTCGCATCTATCTTGCAAATATACTTGGTGCTGAAGGAATTGGTTTGTACCAGCTGATACTTACCATATATATGCTGATGGTTACCTTAGCAACATCTGGTATAAGAGTAGCTGTTTCAAGATTAGTTTCAGAAGAGCTTACTTTGAAACATTACTCAAATGCAAAAAAAGTTCTTAGACAGTCAATATGTCTTTCCTTGTTTACAGGACTTTTGTCTGCATTTTTACTTTATTATTTTGCCGATTATATATCCGTCAATATATTGAAAGACAGCAGGACGGTTATGCCGATGCTTTACTTGGTTCCGAGCCTGCCTTTAATAGCAGTTTCAAACTGTTATAAGGGATATTTCTATGCCGTTGGGAAAATAACCAAGCCGGCCATAGTACAGGTAACAGAGCAATTGGTACGGATTTTTGTTATTTTTTCAATTATGAATGCCTACCTGCCAAAGGGCATCGAATATGGCTGTATTGCAATTGCCATAGGTATGACGGCAGAAGAGCTGTTTTCATTATTTTTGACATGGATCTTTTACATATTTGAAAAAAAGCCGTTTTCAATTAAAACAAATCAAAAATCCGATACTATGATATTTAAAATTCTTGGTATTGCATTACCTCTGTCAGCAACATCGTACTTGAATGCAATTCTTAGAACTGTTGAAAATGCAATGATTCCTGCTCGTTTATTGATATACGGTCTTTCGACTGAAGCAGCCATGAGCTTGTATGGTATGATTAAAGGAATGGTCTTGCCCATATTATTTTTTCCATCATCGTTTCTTACTTCACTTTCTTCCATACTCATACCTTCCGTAGCAGGAGACAATGCTTTATCCAATGAAAAAAAGGTATCAAATACCTTATCAAAGGTTTTGCATTTTACATCTATTTCAGGAATTTTAGTTGTGGCTGTGTTCGTTGCATTTCCAAACGAAGTTGCCATTGCTGTATATAACGATTCACAAGTCGGATTGATGATTAAAATAATATCCTACGTCTGCCCCTTTATGTATTTAAACATGGTTATTTCCTCTATGCTGCATGCTTTAGGAGAGCAAATGAGTTCTTTTAAGGTTAATATTATTGAGTCAATACTGAAAATTTCAATAATTTATTTTTTCGTTCCTATTTATGGTTTTAATGCATATTTGTTTGCACTGTTTTTAACCACCATACTCAATACAATTTTATACTTAACAAGATTGCTTCAAGTATCATGCATTGTTTTTGAGGTTGGCAATTGGATATTTAAACCGATTATCTCAGCCGCAGCCGCAGGATTTTTATCTAAAGCAATATACAATATGTTTATGTTAAATTCTTCAAACAACATAATTTCATTGATTTCTTCCATAATAATATTGTGTCTTTTGTATTTGATGGGCTTAATTTATACTAAAAGCATTCATTTATCCTCAATTAATGAACTAAAAAAATACATGCACAGATAGTGAATGTATAAATGTTGATGTATTACAACAAATTGGCACAATGTCCTTAGGATATTTCTCCTACATTTTCAAAAAATACTTTATATAACCTAAATAAAAAAGTTAGAAAAGTTAGGAGAGATAATATGCAATATGACTTAATTAATGTGACAGTATTCTTTTTTATATATGGTTTTTTAGGATTTTTATTGGAAACCGTCTTTAGAAGCATAATTAATAAAAGTTTATATATAAGCAGGGGCTTCCTGACAAATTATTTCTTGCCGCTGTATGGATTATGCGGAGTAATTATAATTATTATTTTTACACTGAGCGAAATCACTATGGATCGACTTCCGGGTTTAATATTTGCAACCATTGCAAGCATATTCTCCGTAACATTTTTGGAATATGCCACAGGCAGGATTTTAGATCAGGTTTTTCATTGCAAATTATGGGATTACAGCGATTTACCCTATAATCTCCATTCATATATATGCTTGGATTTTTCACTCGGCTGGGGGATTGTAGCATTAATTCTTGCCAACGTAATACATCCTCTGATAGAAATAGTAGTATATGCAATACCCGAAACAACAAAATTAATTTTTGCTTTCTCGGCATTTTCTGTGCTGTTTGTAAATGCATCATACAATATGAGAAGGATGTATCATTTGTCATCACGAGTATACTTAAAGTGATATGCTACATTTATGTCATCCTGAGCGGCAGCGAAATGTATGGGGACACACCTCTAAAGTAAAGACAATCTTTGCAGTAATCTTTAGAGGAATGTCCCCATTTTTAGCTTATCTTATCATTCTTAGCGCACTGATAACAGCCGGCACTATTTGCTTTTTCCTTGAAACACATTTATCCACATACATTCCTTGAAATACATTTTCTTCTTCAAATATTCCCTTGACCAATCTGTCCTTGTTAGAGGTATAGAAAATATAGGAGCCTTCATTCACAATATCTGTAACTGCCATAATAATAAGAAAATAATCCTTATCATACGTTATATGGTCTATCAATCTTATATAATCATCCTTGCTGTTCATTATTTGATTGATATCCAGCGTGAAAACCTGAGATATTCCTACATTTTTATAAACCAGATTAAACTTCTTGAAATCCTGGAACAAAATTTCCTCCATTGTTTTTCCGTCGAGAGAGGTTCCTGCCTTGAACATTTCCATTGCATACTTATATAAATCCAAATCAACTATCTTTGACAGCTCTTCAACTGCTGACCTGTCTCTTTCAGTTGTTGTCGGAGACTTAAACAGCAATGTATCTGAAATAATTCCCGACAGCATAAGTCCTGCGGCTTCTTTAGAAATTTCGATATTATGCTCTTTGTACATATAGTAAATTATTGTATTAGAACTTCCTACCGGCATATTCCTGAAAATAATCGGAATAGACGTTCTTATATCGCCGATTTTATGATGATCTATCACTTCAAGTATTTCTGCTTCCTCTAAGCCTTCAGCACTTTGATTCATTTCATTGTGGTCAACAAGTATGACCTTTTTTCTCTGAGGATTAATTAAATGATTTCTGCTGAGCATTCCCAGATACTTATTATCCTTTGATATAATCGGGAACTTGGAATGCTTTGACTGCTCGATATCCTCCTTGCAATCATTCAAGTAATCATCCTCAACAAACATAATAATATCCTTATCCTTCATGATGTCCTTAACATATTTAGACAAGGAAATATTTTTTGCGGTATAGTAAGTTTGATATGATGTTCCTATAATATTTACTTTATTTTCAGCTGCTGAGCTTAAAAGCTCTGCCGGAACCTCCATATCTCCGGTTACAATAATCAACTTAACTCCCATTTCAATTGCATACTTAATAATATCGTATCGGTCACCTACGATTACTATTGAATTTTTGTTGATAAAGGATGTTTTCCTTAAAGTCCTTTCCTCAAATGAAGCAACGATTATTTCTCCGTCAATAATGTCATTAAACCTCAACAAGCTTTTTCCCAATAATGTTTCTATAATATTGTCATAGGAAGTGCATATGCGTTGCTGATCTGTATTAATCAGACTCATTGCAATATCCTTCATTGTTATGATTCCTGCCAATAATCCGTCATCATTTACTATGGGAAGAGTTCTCAACTTGTTTTCATTCATATGAAAGTATGCGAAATGAACGGAACTGTCTTTATTAAAGGGCTTTACCCTATCGTAATCCAAATCCTTCAGTTGTATTTTTACATTATCTAATATTTGTGGGGTAGTTACGTTAAAATAGTTAAGCACAAACTCTGTTTCTTTATTTATACTGCCAAGTATATATGGCACTGACGGTTCATCAAGTTGATTTTTCAGCCATGACAATACAATTGCCGAGCAGACGCTGTCTGTATCGGGAGTTTTGTGACCGAATATTAAATTATGCTTCATATAATTCCTCACATTTAATTTTTATATCGTAAATCATCGCCATAAAATTTAAGCGGTACAAAATTATTAAAAATCCTTGATGTAATTCTGTCCGAATAAGTATCCCTTAGCTGCTCTAGAGACAAATTTGTTGAAATAATAATTCTTTTGTTATTAATCAACCTCTCATTAATTATGTTAAACAACTCTGCGTTTGTAAATGAATTGCTCACTTCGGTACCAAGGTCATCAATTATAAGCAGCTCGCATTCAAAAATCATATTGTAATTAATTAAATTTTCTTCGCTTTCATTTTGCTTGTTAAACTTATGATTCTCCACTATTTCAAACAAAGAGAAGGATGTTTGATAAAGAACCGAAATTTCACGGTTTATAAGCGCCTTGGCTATACAGTTGCACATAAATGTTTTGCCTAAACCGGTGCTGCCGTACAGCAAAAGATTCATATTTGAATCATGGAAGTTAGAACAAAAATCTTCGCTTATCTCCAATATGTAATACATATTTTGTCTTGGAGTAAGCTTTTCATTTTTATATGTCTCGTTACTGAAAACATTAATATCAAAGGTATCAAAATTTTCCTTGCCAAGCATACACTCCATGTTAGACATAGAATATAAACTGCTTATAATCTGTTTGTTTAAACAGCTGCATTTTTTACCGTCATCATAATAACCTGTATCATTGCATTTTTTACATTCGTATTCAATGTCCAAATAATCTTCGGCTAAGTTATACCTTGTGTAAATATCAGTCTTATATTTTTTTAACCTGTCTATTTCTTCTTTTAATTTTAATACTTCTTCATTTAAGTTATCCGGCCTGGATAAAAATAATTTAGACAATCTTATACTTAAAAGCTTAATTGCATCATCTGCATCTTTCAACTCCGGTATGCTTTCATAAAGCTTTTCTTTTTTAACATCTGCATTATGGGCGGCTCTAAGACGTTTTTTATTGTACTCGGTCATTATGTTTTCAAGGATTTGTTTATTCATTACCTTCATCTCCCTCCTCAGGCATGTTTAATCCTAACTTACTCAGCTTCTTTTCAAATCTTTTTCTCGCAATCTTTTCCAGGTCGTCACCGGTATAGTCATCACTTTGAATAAAATTATGAAATTTATTTTTTGTTTTAGCTGTTTCTTTTATCGATGTCTTTATCTTGGGTTCGGGTTTTTTGTCATTTTTTAAATCCTCTATAGTTTTAAAGCCGTTTTTATACCATTCACTCAATATTTTATCAAAATAATTTAAATTCGGATTATTGATTTTAGTTGAATTATCAAGGCATTTTAAAATCATTTCCATTGAAAACGACCACTCATCAACCCATCTGTCAATTAATTTCATTTCAGCTTCAGTCAGTGTTCTGTTAAATCCTAGGGCTTTGCTTATGCGAGAATAAATTGAGAACCTGTCGTTTCTCTTCTCAAGATATTCAACCATTGTATCAATGTCATTGACCCCTTCGTCATGCCAGGCAGATACTATTGATTCAATATAGCTGAACCTTTTTACCTTCTTGTTATTTATTGAATAGCTGAATGCCTGAGCCATTATTTCAGGTTTCATCTTATAGTCGTTAAGCCACTTTACAATTTTTTGTTTTTCCGGAATCTTTAACGGTCTGCCAAACATATCCTCTATCTCTTCCATCATTTTTTTATTCTCGGAGCCTTTGGCAGTAGAAATAAGAGCATCATTCATATGCCCCTTATCATTATCCCTGTTTTTTATAAATTTATATACTTTGTCTATGTAAAGCTGCTTAAGATTGATAAATTCAATACAATAATTATATTCATCATCCGTTTGATGCTTGATGATAATTCCTTCTTCTTCCCAATAATCCCATGCTCTCAAGACATCAGACAGTGGAAGCTTTAAATTCTTGGAAATTGTTTCATTGTTAAAATTATATTGCTTGTCCTTGGCATATTTGTATCCCATGATGTACACCTTTACGTATGTCCCATCCGCTACAGGCATATAATCGTTAATAAATATATTCTCTATAGGGGTATCACCCAAATCTATCTGCATCTCCTGAAGAATAAAATACATAAAAAACTCCTTTTTGGTAACAATATTTTACAGGGAATTGTAATATAATTGTAACAATATTGTTATGAATTTGTGAAAACATTTTACTATTTAAACAATTGACAATATATCATATTTAATATTATAATGTTGTCAGATGATTTAATTAAAATAACAGTAATAACTATTTAATTATATCATTTTTTGTTTAAAAGCAAAACAACTTTTTATAGTGATATAATTACAACGATAAATAAACAGGAAGTAAACTATGAAAAAAAGAAAGTTACCACCTAAAAAGAAAACCATTATAAAAAAAGAAAACATTGAAATCTTTAAACAACTCCCTGAAAAAAAATATAGACAAGTCTTTGATAAAATAAAAGAGATCCCCTTTTCGGAATACAAGCTTATAATCAAAACGAAAATCGGACAATTTTTTAGTAAAATTAAGAAACTTCCATTTTCGAAATTTGGTCTTATGCTCCAAACAAAAATGAGTCAATTCTTTGATAAAGTTAAAAAAATTCAACTTCCAAAATTTGCTCATATAGATCAAGCAAAAACAGAGCAGGTTTTCAGGAAGATAAAAAAAATCCAATTTCCAAAATTTAATTTTATAAAGCATCCGAAAGTTGAGCAATTCTTTGATAAAATTAAAAAAGATCAATTATCAAAGCCTCTTTCAAAGCAATTGAAAGGCGCCGTTTGTCTCTTGACCGCAACAACATTGATTTTAAGTGGTACGTATACCATGAATTATCTTAACACTCACGAAAATAATGTATTTTCAACAGATAGCTTTACTATCTTAAAAAATGACAAAGAGCTTTGCAAGGTAAGAGATAAAGAATTATTAGATACAACCCTTGCAAAATTAGAAAAGGATTTAGAAAAAATTCATAATCATGAATTAGCGATAGAAAGCAAATTTGAAATAGTGGAATCTACGGCCAAGGATAAAGAAATAATTACACAGGACGGTCTTTACAATATTTTAAAAGATAATATAAGTTATTCAATATTAGCATATTCAATAAATGTTGACGGTCAACAAATTGGTGTGGTTAATTCGGAATATGAAGCAGCCGGCATAATAGAAGAAGTAAAGGATTATTTTTCACAATATTACGACGAAGAAACAATAATTGAAGTAAATACTGTTGAAAATATAGAAATCAAACAAATAAAAGCATCAAACAATGAAATTAAAGATAAAGAAGACTTAGTCAACTACATAATTAAGGGAACAGAAGAAGAGAAAAAATACATAGTAGAAAAAGGTGACAACTACTGGAATATCGCAGAATATTTCAATATGTCATTAGATGATTTGATACAGGCAAACCCTACATCAGATCCTGAAAGAATTCAAATCGGAGATGAGCTGAATTTAGTAGTACCTAAACCATTCATCAACGTACAGGTTAAGAGAAGATTAGAACAAGAAGAAAAAACTCCGTATGATACCGAATACAAAAAAGTATCCTATATGTTCAGTGACGAAGAAATTGTTGAGAAAAAAGGTAAGTACGGACTGTCAAAAATAGAATCAATCGTTACAGAACAAAACGGTATTCAAATAGCAAAAGAAATATTATCCGAAGAAGTTATAGAATTACCTACAACAGAAGTTGTAACTACAGGTACTCAGGATCCACCACCGAAAAAAGGAACAGGTTATTTTATTAATCCTCTTCCTGGCTCAGTTATATCATCCAGATTCGGTTCAAGATCAGGTGGTTTCCATTTAGGTCAGGACATGGCAAAAGCATCAGGCTCTTCTATAAAAGCAGCTGATGGCGGTACCGTAACGTATTCCGGTTGGAGCGGAAGCTATGGTTATATGGTAGATATAGACCACGGCGGCGGCTTTACGACAAGATATGCACACTGCAGCGAAATTTACGTATCAGTGGGTGAAAAAGTATATCAAGGCAAAGTAATAGCAGCTGTTGGCTCCACAGGAGTTTCATCAGGACCGCATTTGCATTTTGAAGTAAGAAAATACGGGTCGGTAGTAAACCCTGCAGCATATATAGGTATTCAATACAGATAAATTTAACATTGTCAAATCGCCGCTTGCATAAGCGGCTTTTTATATTTTAATGTCACTTAATTAATATTTTTATACCTCTGTTTGATATTTTAAAACATATCTTTTTATCAAATCATCAAAATTTTACAAATACTTATATAAATTTACTCTTGCTTTTTTTGTTGATTAATTATATTATAGAAAAGTATTATGGTTTTTTCAAAAGCTTTAATACAAATCCAAAATCATAGGATGGTACGATGATATATTTCGATTACAGATTTATGGAAGTTGCAAGACCAATCATAGAACATGAACAATATCAACAGATGAGATACATCAAGCATCATGATGAAAGTGTTTTTGATCACTCTGTAAAAGTAGCATTCCAGGCATACCAAATGGCTTATAAACGAAATTTAGACTGGGAATCAACAATCAGAGGGGCTTTGCTTCATGACTTCTTTCTATATAAATTTAAAAAATGCTTAAGCCCGAGGTTAATAACGGATTCTATAAAGCATGCAATATCCCATCCGATTATAGCTTTTGATAATGCAGTCAAATATTTTGATTTGAACGATAAAGAAGAAAATATTATAAAAGGTCACATGTTCCCTTTTGGCGTCCCAAAATCAAAGGAAGCATGGATTGTAAGCTTTGTGGACAAATATATTGCAGTATTTGAATACGCCTCAAACTTTAAAAAAATGACTCAGAGAAGAAAACAAGCAGCATATAATTATAACGCTGAATAGGGGAGTTATACCATTATGAGTTATTTATGTCATTCTGAGCGCGCGAAGAATCTCCATACGAATATCAATAATCAAAAGATGTGAAAAACATCTTTTTTTATTGTTCTTTGTAATGTACAAGCGAAAATATTTTTTTTAACTGTTTATTTGCTTCATATTTGGGTAACATTTAAGTATATTAATAATAAATAACTTGAAAGGAGCTGACTGCATGAAACTATCAATCTATGCGAAGAACATGCAACTTACAGATGCGTTAAAGGAGGCTGCAATTAAAAAAATCAAGAGGTTGGATAAATTTTTCCAACAAGATATTGAAGCTAAAATAGTATTAAGCATCGAAAAGAAACTACACAAAGTTGAGGTAACTATTCCTTTCAATGGCAGAATAGTACGCGTGGAGGAATCCTCCGATGACATGTACAATGCCGTAGACGAAGCAGTGGAGTCATTAGAAAGACAAATAAGAAAACATAAGACTAAGCTGCAAAATAAGAAGCATTCCAACGAATCAATAAAATTTGAAAATATAGAACCGCTTGATATAGAAGACGACCAAGAGTTCAAGGTAGTAAAAACAAAAAGATTTGCGATAAAACCAATGGGTATTGAGGAAGCAATATTGCAAATGGATCTTTTAAAACATAATTTCTTTGTATTCTTAAACGGCGATTCAGAAGAAGTAAATGTTGTTTATAAAAGAAAAGATGGTAATTACGGTTTGATAGAACCGGAATTATAATGACTGGATAATCTCTTATTTAACATATAATTTTTCCTCTTAATTAAGTTGATGACCCAAATCTCCGATTTGGTGTCAGCCGCTTACATTGTAAGTGAAAATCGGCAAAAATGCGCAATTATAAATTGCGCATTTTTACTTTAAGTAATTTTACGTTCATATTCCCCCGAATATTCCCATACCTAAGCGTGCATGCATCATTAGTTTGTCGTTCACTCATGCACTTATTATTTTTTCATTTGCAGCAAATGAATTTCCGGAATGCTTATATTATATACTACCTATTGAAGCATATTTGTCGAAACATGTAGTTTTTATTAAATTTTTATTAATATTTATACTGCATGTTATAAATCCGGTGTTGTCCACAATGGTGGATAAGCTGTTAAGTTGTTACTTAGATTTTACATTGAAATTTCAACTGCAAATTTTTTTCTATTTTATTAAAAAAACACTTGACATAAAAGGTCATTAAAATCATCAAATTATAAAGTTGTTAACAATTCTATCCACAGATGTGGATAACTTGCATAAGTTATGAACAAAGATTCTGTTTTTTAAGTTTTATTAAATAAACTTAAAAATCTTTTATTTTAATTTAAATAGTTGAACATTTTCTATCAAAGTATAGGAAAAACAAAAATATATATTTAATCATGGCTGCATAATTATGTTAAAGTAAAAAAAATGTAGAAATATGTAATTGCTTATGCTATACTCTTTCTATACATAAAAATAATCAACGGAGTACAGCATGTTATATATAACGAGAAAACATCTTAGACCTGGCATGATATTAGCAAGGGATATTACATTATATAACTTAAGTAATTTTAATACCTTGCTCCTGACTAAAGGTCAAATTCTTAATAATACATATATAAAAAGAATTGCATATCACAATATCGAAGGTGCATACGTAGAAAGTGAAGCTTTTGCAGATATAGACGTAGAACCATATATAGACGATAAGTTAACTTCAGATTCATTATCACAAATAAATGATATTTATTTTGAATTCAGAATGAGTTCAGGTAAAATAACCACAAATAACATAAAGAAGCTTTCATCTATTGTTGATGGCTTAATAACCGAATTGCTTGACAAGGATGATTTGTCATACAATGTTGTAGATTTTAAAAACTACGACACGTATACATTTCAACATTGTTTGAATGTGGCCATATTAAGTATATCAACAGGCATTTCACTTAAGTTATCAGAAAGACAGCTTCACGATTTAGGTATGGCAGGTTTATTGCACGATATAGGTAAAATGACTATTCCTGTTGAAATATTAAATAAACCCGGAAAGCTTACAGATGAAGAGTATGAAATAATGAAAACTCATCCGATAAGTGCTGCCGAATTGTTAAAAAACTATGTCTCTAACGATATTATAAGGGCGATAGAAGGCCATCACGAGAAATTAGACGGTACCGGATATCCATACGGAAGAAAAGCTGATAATATACATTACTACAGCAAAATATTGGCCATATGCGATGTATATGACGCTTTAACCTCTGACAGGTCATACAGAACAGCAGCTTTTCCCAGCGAAGTCATCGAGTATATAATGGGTTGTGGAGATACTCACTTTGACCATGAAATATTATCACATTTTATTAAAATTATTGTAGCTTATCCTGTGGGAACATTCGTTAAATTAAGTAATGATAGGTTGGCTGTCGTTGTTAAGAATTATACAGAAAATATAATGAGACCGATTATAAGAATCATTAATCCGGATGGCACTGTCGGTGATGACATTGATCTCCTTTTCGACAATGATTATATGAACATAACCATAACAGATATGGGCTATGATTATGAAAATTGCGGCTTATCGGGAGTGTTAAAATCGATATATGAGGTAAGCGTAGGCAATTAGCAATCTTTGTATAAGCAGATGACCCAAATTTTTAATTTGGTGTCAGTCGCTTATACTGTAAGTGCAAAAACAAAACAGGCGGTTTACACCGTCTGTTATTTTTATATCGTCATTCTGAACGCAGTGAAGAATCTCTATTTTAAAACCGCAAATTCATACCCTTCTGTTTTTAAATGCTCTATAATATCAGGTAGGATTTCCGCCGAAACCTGTTTAGTATCGTGCATAAGAACTATTATTCTGTCCTTATTTATTATCGTAGCCTTTAATCTTTCCATAAGTATTTCGGCTTTCGGATTTACATATTCCGAATCTCCGGTGAGTGCATTCCAATCAACACTTACATAACCTAAATCATGCAAATCATTCATATACTTTTTCTTATGCGGTTCAAACCCTCCGCCCGGAAATCTGAATAATCTTGTAGAAAAATCATCTCCGAGCCATTTTTTTATGGCATCTTCAGACATCTTTATTTCACCGATAAAACTATCTTTATCTTTTAGAAATTTATCTGTTTCGTGAGTGTATGAATGAACCCCGATGGCATGACCTCTATCCTTTATTTCCTTTAACATATATCCGTTTTTTTCACACATTTTGCCTAAAACAAAGAAGGTTGCATAAATATTGTATCTTTCTAAGGTTTCTAAGACGAGTGGAGTTACATTATTGGATGGACCATCATCAAATGTCAGAAATGCTACTTTTCCCTCATGAGAGCTTATATCTTCAACATTAATACTTAATATTTCTTTTTCGTCTATATCTTCAACTTTTAAATTATCAGCTACCAAGATTTCATACGCAACACCATTATCTCTTAGCCTTTTTAATTCATTGCTAAAAGAAATTGATTGGTTATTACTATTTGTATTGCTTAAATAAACAGGTTTTTGAAGTATAATTTCAGAACCGTCGCTTGCTATGGCAATATCTTTGATAAATAATGAGCCGACAACTAAAGATAACATCATAACAAACATAGTTAAAACAGTTTTTCCGCGTCTCGTAAGCTTATAACTATGCACTGTACCACCTTCACAATATTATTTTTCAGGTTCAATAAACTGTAATATATTATTTATCTTTTCTATCTCATATTTAACGGTGAAATCCTGCTCGGTATGTAATTTCTTCATGTTATCTATAGCAGTTTTATAATTATTAATTTTCTCAGTGAGTTTTTTTATTTCCTTTTCAAAATCAGAAACAACCTCATTTGACTCTTTAGTAAATGCCTCCGAAAAATCATTAAGGCATCTTAATTTATCGTTTCCATCCCTCAGTAAGCTCTCGACCTTTACATTGGATGAAGCAATGATATTTAATATCGATTGTCTTTTTACGTCCGTCGGCAAATAATCAGGCAGTGCCTTTTGGAAGCTTTCAACTATTGCTAAGGAATTTATTCCTTCTGTTAAAATGTCAAAATTCCTGTAAATTTCATCAATTTTAAGCAGCTTCTTTCTCTTAACAACGGCTATCGGATCACTGTCGTCACCGCCGATAACAATCGTTTCAGCTTCTGTTTCAGCCTTTTTAACATCATCTTGTATTTTATTCTTTATTACTTCTGTAAATTGTGGTTTTTCAATTTCTGTCTTGGTAATTTGTTCTTCTGCTATGTCTTCATTCGAATTGTTTACTTGACTCTCATTTTCGACTTTTTCAATAAGTCCTAACTTTTCCAGTATATTTTTTCTCTCCATTACAGCAGCCACTCCCCTGTTTAATAAAAATTACATTATATCAATTTATGATACCATCTTATTACGAAAAAGTCAATAAATACGATTTCTTGTCGAAAATTTTTAGCATCCTCTGTCATTCAGGGTGAAAATTTCCATGTAACTACGAGTGACAACAAAGAATCTCTCTCTAATTTTTTAAACAATATATGGCAAAACATTCTTATTTATGCTAAAATTATTAATAAACCTTATTAGGAGTCGACTATGTTATTTATAACATCAGAAAATCTAAAGCCCAACATGGTATTAGCTATGGATTTAACCTTATATAATAAATATAATTTTAAGACACTCCTTCTAAAAGGAGGTCAACCCCTTAGTATTTCAATAATAAATAAAATCAGGTCTAATAATATTTCAGGTGTATATATTAAAAATGAAGAGCTGAGCAAGAATTTATATAATAAGATTGACGATGAATTAGAAGGGGAGCTTTTAACAAGAATAAAAGATATATTTTATAAATATAAGCTGAATAATATTATAGATAAAAAATTAATCTGGGATATAGAAGATTTAGCAGATAACCTGATTAAAGAATCCATAGTTAACAAGACGTTGTATTACAACACCCTTAATTTTAACAGCTACGACGACTATTATTTTCAGCATTGTCTTAACACATGCATTTTAAGCATTTCATTGGGAGATTCCTTGGACATAAAAGGTCGTACGCTGCAGGAATTGGCCATTGCCGCCCTGCTCCATGATATTGTCATGTTAACTTTTCCGGAAGAAATCATTTGTAAAAAGGATAAGCTAAGTAAAAAAGAAATTCAAACCATAAAGCATCACCCCATCAAGGCGGTAAAAGAATTTAAGTCTTTTGTTTCAAATGATATTTTAAGAGGAATATTAAACCATCATGAGCATGTAGACGGCACAGGATATCCTTATGGGTTAACAGGAAACAGAATACATCTATTCGGAAAAATAATTGCTGTTTGTGACTCTTATCAGGCATTAACCACTGATTTTCATTACAGGAAGGCAAAAAGTAAGGCACAGGCATATAAATACATAGCAGACAACATTGACACAAAATTTGACTCTGAAACATCAAAAGTATTTTTACAAAACATTATACTATATCCTGTCAGCGAATATGTAAAGCTAAACATCAATAAAACAGCTATGGTATGTGAAAACAATGCAGGAATTCCGCTCCGGCCTATAGTCAAAATAATTAACGCGGATGGAACATTAAGTGATGAAATAAATTTAATATACGAAGAAAACAAAGATATTGAAATTATAGATACGGGGCATACATACGAGTACGTCGTAAGCTCCTGCCTTTGCGGCGAAAAAACAAGATATGACGGAAAAGTATTTATCGATGAAAAAATAAAAAAATTAGTTGATGATAACAAGGCAATCATGGTCTGTCCTGAGATTATGGGAGGCATGTCGGTACCACGCCTTCCATGCGAAATACAAAACGGTAAAGTTATCAATATTGCTTCAGATAACAAAACCAATTATTTTGTTGACGGAGCGATAGAAACACTAAAAACAGTCAACAAATACGGTATAAAAAAGGCCATATTAAAAGAAAAAAGCCCTTCCTGCGGAAGCAGCTGCATTTACGATGGTTCATTCACCAAGAAGCTCATCCCCGGCGAAGGTATAACTACAAGATTGTTGCGATTAAATAACATAGAAGTAATAAGCGATGAAGAATTTATGTGATATAAAACTCCGAGGATAATTTAATCCTCGGAATTCATTTTATGTAGATTATTTTCCCGCTAAAGCATTATTAACTGCTTCTATTATAGCATTGCTTGTAACAGTGGCTCCTGCTACTACATCAACCTTTGTTGAATCAGCTTCAACTATCAGACCAGGTATTTTATCGATTGCTTCAGAACCGATACCAGGAGTTTCGCCTTCGCCTACTGCTTCAACAGCTGTTATATCGTCACCGTTAACAGTCACTGTAACTTTAACTTCTCCGCCAAATCCTTCAGCAGTACCAGTCAATGTTTTAGCTTCTCCGCCTGCAGCCGGTTCACCCTTAGAGCATGCTGCAAAGCTGAATAACACCAACACTAAAACTAATAATAAAGATAATTTTTTCATTTCTACCTCCTTATACATACTTGTACCATAAAATTATACCACAATTTCTCAGAAAAGGAAGTATAGTTATTTTATTAACGAGTGACGTTAAAGATTACGAGCAACCTCTGTTTCTTGAGACTTATTGTAACAGCTCCTGATAAAAAGATAGTTGAAACATGATGTGACTTCATCTTAAAATAAATACATTCAATTAATAATAAGGAGCCAAATACAATGGAAAATTTACATGCAATTATACCTACATATTTAGAATATGTGCAAAATTACAAAAGGTTGGATGAGAAAACTTTAAAAGCGTATAGAATTGATTTAAAGCAGTTCAATGTGTATATTTCAAACTGTACTGAGTTATCCATTACTAAAATAATAGAAGATTATATTTCCGGTCTTCATAAGCAATATAAGCCAAAAACTGTAAAAAGAAAAATAGCCAGTTTAAAAGCATTCTTTCGTTACATGGAATATAAGGATATAACGGAAATTAATCCTTTTAACAAAATACAGATCAGGTTCAGGGAGCCCGTCATTCTGCCAAAAACAATACCCTTACATTTGATTGAGGCACTATTATCTGCTCTTTACAAGCAAAAAACTCAAACAAAAACTTTCCACGAGTATAACTGCATTGTACGAGACATCGCAGTAATAGAACTGCTTTTTGCCACCGGTATGCGGATTTCCGAATTATGTACCCTAAAGCCTGGAAGTGTGGATTTAATTGACCAAAAAATATTAATCCTTGGAAAAGGAAGAAAGGAACGACAGCTTCAAATAAGTAACCCTGATGTTCTAACCGCAATAAACTCTTATTATTCAATATTTAAAGACAAAATAAAAAAGGCCGGTTATTATTTCATAAATCGGTTAGGGCATAGACTTTCAGAACAATCTGTTCGTAACATGATAAATAAGTATACCACTATTGCCGGCATTGACCTGCATATTACACCACATATGTTTCGTCATTCATTTGCAACCCTGCTTCTTGAAGAAGACGTTGATATACGATATATCCAGGAAATGCTCGGACATAGCTCAATCAACGTTACAGAAATATATACCCACGTAGCTATTTCAAAACAAAAAACCATCCTTGAAACAAAACACCCGAGGAATAAGCTTAGCTGGTAGTGATAGTTGTATTAATTATACTTTGCGTTTTATTTCTTTTATAAAAAACTTTATTAATCACTTTTACCAATAAAGGATAATAAGTAATTAT
>DCYG01000045.1:0-67975 GCA_002331025.1 Firmicutes bacterium UBA2116
CAATAAAAACTGTATCAGAAAATGAAAAATATACCTTCAGAGTATGGCTATTAAGACTTGGTTTAATAGGAGATGAATTTAAAACAGCAAGGAAACATCTCCTTGACCATTTAGAAGGAAATATTGCATGGAAGTCACCTGGACAAGCAGAAGCACAGAAGGAAAGGTTAAGAAAAAAGAGAGAAGTTGAGCTTTTAGATTTACAAGAAGAAACAATAGAAACACAAAATAATGATATGGAAATAGATGAGCAGGAGGAAGAATCTCCTGCTTTTACTATGTCTATGAATCGGTAAGGAGGCTAGGATGAAAAGTAATAAATTAAATGAGTCAGTACCAGAAATATTATATATTGCCTATGGAAGTAATTTAAATCTATTACAGATGAAACATCGATGTCCTACAGCAAGAGTCATTGGAGCATCAGAAATAAAAGATTATGAGCTTGTATTTCGTGGTTCAAGATATAGTGCAGTTGCAACCATTGAACCATGTGAGGGCAGTTGTGTTCCTGTTCTGCTGTGGGGTATCCAGCAAGAAGATGAGAAATCACTAGATAGATATGAAGGATACCCTAACTTTTATGAAAAGGAAAATATGGAGATTGATTTAAATGACTGTACTGTTCCAGCAATGGTCTATGTGATGACACATGGTCATGAACTTGGAATACCATCAGAACGTTATAGAACATCAATTGAAGAAGGATATATGGATGCAGGATTTGATATGGATATTTTACAAAATGCAGTAGATAAAACTATAGGTAAAATGGAAGATGAGATGAAAGATATAGGTGAGCAAGAAAGCTTATTTGGGATGAAATGGTGGTGATAATAAATGGCAGACCCTACAACCATAGGACTTATTGCAAAGGCAGCTATATCAGCATTATCAGATGAAAGGCTGAGAAAAGGAATAGGGTGGACTATTGCAGCTATTCTATCCCCATTTATTCTAATCATTGTTATTATATGTGGATTGCTTTCGGGAACAGCAAATCATAACAATACTGCAATTGAGTTATCCTTTCATAGAGGTACTATATCAGAAAATATCCCCGAAGAATATCGAGGTCAAATAGAATATATGCGTAATAGCTTTACAATGCTTGATGAAAGAATAGAGGAAGTTAATGGTCAAATGGAAGATGGAGATAGTCTGGACTCAATAAGGGTTAAGGCTATTTTTTATTCTCTGTATTTCGCCTCTGACCAGCCATCTGGTGTAGATCAAGATAAATATATTGACTGCTTTGTCATCTATGAGGAACGGACAAGAACTACAATTGATTCAGACGAAAATGAAGTGGAAGAACCATATATAGTAGTAATACCAATTAATACTTTGCCAGAAATCTATAAAAACATTGAAACGGATATGGGAAAGACAGCTTCTTATGAAGATATGGCAAATGCTAATGAAATCTATTACCGAATACAATATGGAGTTCCAGCTCCTAATGAAGGAGATGAGTTTGGTGAATGGGGAGATTGGACACATAGTATAAGCCCTGAAGAACTAGAGCAGTTATATCATGATTTACCAGAGGGAGAGAATGGATCAGAGATAGTAAAGCTTGCCATGACAAGGTTAGGAGACCCCTATTCACAAGAAAGAAGAGGACAAGGAAATTATACGGATTGTAGTTATTTGACCATGTGGAGCTACAGACAGATTGGAATAATTATACCCGGAACTGCTGCGGAGCAAGGAAAATTTTGTGTTAATAATAATCTCACTGTTTCAAAAGAAGATTTAGTTCCTGGAGATTTAGTATTTTGGAGTCACAAGCCAAACGGTAGATTTATGAACATTACACATGTAGGAGTCTATGCTGGAAATGGGAAAGTAATAGATGCCGCATACTCGAAAGGACAGGTGGTGTATCGAGATTTATTTGATTCAAACAAACAGGTTCTGTACGGCAGACCACATATTTTAAAATAAAAGGAGGAGCTTATGCTAACTACAAAAGCAATATTTGAAAGAAAGATTTCAGCATTTGATACACAAGCATGTGTGATTAATGGTATTGAAATAATGGATGAAAATGAATTTGAGGAATTCAGCAGCAATCTATTAAATGACAGAACCTTTATTGCAGATAGAAAAGATGAAATGTATATCGACTCCGCAGGGCAAAAACATGGACTTCTTGCACTGAATAAAGACAGTGGAGATGGGATTTTAATTGATAGTCAGGGATATGACTATCCAAGGTATACAGCATTTATGCCAAACATTAAGCCTTACATTGACAGTCAGATTTCAATAGTTGCAGAACAAATAATAAAGGAGGCTGCAGAAAATACTTCAAATGGAAGTTGGGCTATTTATTTTGATGAGATAGAAGAATCCCATGGACTAGTAGTAAAAGAGAACAATGGTATTGGCACTATGCTCTTAGATGAACTTACAAGCAGAGATGAAATTGCAGAAATTGAAGTATTAGATGATTGCTTTGATATGACAATCTATCTTGACTATTGTAGCAATCTAGATGAAGAAATTGAACCAAGTCAAAACATGAATATGTAGGAGGATGAGAGGATGGATAATATAGAAAAGGCAATTCGTATTTTAAAGATTGAACCACAAAAACTACCTTATGAAAAGGAAATAGTTAATGATTTAGAAGGTATCCAAGGAGAGGTTGAGGGATTATTTGAATGTATTTATTTAGATAATAATTGTATTTTAGTATGTAATGAAGAAGGGAAATTAAATGGGATGGAATTAAATCGAAGGGTTGGTAATGACATCATTGCGGGTCCTTTTTTTATTGTAGGGGATAGTGAAGATGGAGAATTTGTATCCTTAAGCGATGAGCAAATAGAAAAATACACACAAGAATTTGGAAAGGTTCAAGAATTCACAGGAGAAGAACCAGAGGCACAGCCGAGGATGGAGTTTATTGGATTTGATTTTTAAGGAGGGAATGGTATGAGTATATCAACCGAAAAAACAACTTTACAGGTAACTTTTCAAAAAGAAAAGTTAGAAGCATTAAGGTTTTATATCAACGAAAAGAATCTGACTGTAGAGGGGGAATTGCAAAAACATATTAGTAGTATCTACGAGAAATATGTTCCATCAGCTACTAGAAGATATCTAGAGAGAAATGATAATGAACAGGAGATACAGACGGAAACAACGGTTCCTATTAGTGAAAGTTCCCCAGATGTTACACCAAGAGCTACCTCTAACCGTGGTAGAAGAAGGACTGAAAGGGTGCAAAGTGAACAGGCAGAAGTTCCTACAGAAACTACAAATGCAGAAGAAATTGAAGAGTCTCAAGAGCAGACAGAGGGTGAAAATCAAGGAATGGTCATGAGTATGTAGTGGCTATTCCTTTTCTGTTTTTGCAATGGAATCATCAAAAAGTTAATAAAATGAAGGAGGCATATTAGGATGAAAAAAGATACTATCAGCGTAAGTCTTGAGGCAGAAAAGCTAAGAGCAATTAAGAAGTATATGGAGAAAAAAGAAATTGATGTTCAGGCTGAACTAGCAGAACAGCTGCAAAAGCTTTATGAGAAGCATGTGCCAGTTAATGTCAGGGAATATATTGATGAAAAGAATGAGGAAGAAAATAGAGCTAAGACACCAAGAAAACCAGCTAAAAATATTGGCACTGCTACTTCCACATATACTCCACAGGAATAAAACCATTTTGGGGGCGATATTTGCCCCTGTGTGAGATTGTATGGGCGAAAGTGGCACAAGTTATCCTTAACGAAGAACAAAACGATTTGTGGGCGAATTTGCCGAGATTTATGAATAGAGCAGATTAAGCATTAAGATACTTGGATTTTAGGAGAATATGAGCCTAAAAGGTAAGTGAACCCCCTATTGATTTTGGTGCAGGATAAAGAGAGGTGGTCGCAGGCGAACTCCTCTCAGTCACATCGCCCGGCAGTGCCGTGCGTTTGAACGATTTAAAATAGGTGGTCGGAAAATAGGTTTTGTGTCTATCTAGGTGGTCAGTATTTAGAATAGTTCCCACAGAATAAGCATTTATCAGTGTCATATAGAGGTGGTCAAGTCAAAATATGAGATATTTGAGGTGAAGTGAAATTGGAAGAAATAAAGAATACAGTGAAGAAACGGACAGCAGTATGGCTCTATCCTGAAACAATAAAGAAGATGGATAGCCTGCTGGAAAGAGATAATTGTAAAAGCCGAAGTGAGTTCATAGATAAGGCATTAAACTTTTATATGGGATACCTTGTAAGTGAGGATACAACAGGATATCTATCAAAGATACTTATATCAGCCATGCAGGGAACATTAAAGGAAACAGAAAATAGAAATGCTAGTAACCTATTTCGTCTATCAGTTGAAATGAGTATGATGATGAATATACTTGCAGCAGGTTTAGAAATCAGTGATGAAGAACTTCGTAATCTTCGTGGAAGGTGTGTACAGCAGGTGAAAAAAACAAAAGGTAAAGTATCTATGGAGGAGGCAATAAAGTTCCAACAGGGAATTGGAGAGTGATAACTTATGCCAAGACTTATTTTAAAATGTCCTTATTTAAAAGGTGGAAGTGAAAGTACGTCAGCTCATCTTGGAAATCTAGTAAATTATATTGCTACTCGTGATGGAGTAGAAAAAACAAATATAGAAAATAAAAATATTTCTTCCACAATAAAACAAGAAGAATTAATTGCTCAAATAATTAAGGAGTTTCCAAGTACAAAGAATTTGTTTGAGTATGAGGATTATATTAAGAATTCTAACATAGAAAATGCATCTGAATTTATTGGGATAGCAATAGAACAAAATGTTGATAAGATAGGGAAAAGAAAAAATTATGTGGATTATATTGCAAATAGACCAAGAGTAGAAAAAATGGGGAAACATGGTTTGTTTACAGGTGGAGATGATGCTTTAGTACTTAGTAGAATTGCAGATGAGATTGCAAATCATACAGGGAACATATGGACTCCGATTATTTCACTAAGACGAGAAGATGCTACTAGGCTTGGTTTTGATAATGCTGAACGCTGGCACAACATGCTTTCTTACTATGCTATAGATATAGCTGAATGTTTAAAGATAAGGCCTGAAAACTTTCAGTGGTATGCAGCCTTTCATAATGAGGGGCATCATCCTCATGTTCATATGATTTGTTATTCAGCAGATCCTAAAGAAGGATACCTGACTAAAAAAGGTATAGAAAAGATGAAATCAGGGTTCGTGAAAAATATCTTTGGTCAGGAACTAGAGGGAATTTATATAGAGCAAAGTAAAAGACGTGATGAACTGAAACAAGAGTCAAGAGAAGTATTGGTGCAATTAATTTCTGAAATGAAAAATGATATGGTACAGAATAACAATATTGAAGAAAGATTAATAAATCTCGCAGAACGTTTGAAGTATACTAAAGGTAAAAGACAATATGGATATTTACAGCCACAACTAAAGGCAATGGTAGATGAGATTGTAGATGAGCTTGCAAAGGATGAAAGAATTGAGAAAGCGTACAGGTTATGGTATGAAATGCGTAATGAGGTACTGAATAGCTATATGGATAATCTGCCAGAGCCTCTAACTTTGTCACAGCAAAAGGAATTCAAATCAATCAAGAACATGATAATTAAGGAAGCAGATAGTTTAAATAAAGGTACTATTACGTTTGAAGATTTTACTGAGGCAGATGCTATGATTGTAGAAGAAATAGATGCAGATGATTTATTTAAATATGATACAGCATTTATTAATAAAGACGTAGATAGTATAAATGTAAACTTGGCAAATCCATTTCTTTATTATGTTAAGGCAAAGTTAATTCTTAGAGAAGAAAATCCTGAAGAAGAAGATATAAAAAGGGCTATTGAATTTCTAGAGACAGCATCTGACAATGGAAATCAGTTTGCACAATATATGCTAGGGAAATTATATATGCTGGGAAAGTATGTGTCAGAAGATAAAGAAATGGCTAAAAAATATTTTACCCTATCTGCTCAGCAAGGAAATGAATATGCAAAGCTTTTTCTTGAAAATATGGATAGGTTTCATAATCCATCTGTTTGTCTTGTAGCATCAAGGATGCTCCATCATATGAGTAAAATATTTGAGGATAATATTCCGTTTAGATCATCAGGGGCAGGACTTAAAATTGATAGTAAGCTTATTAGGAAGCTAAGAGAAAAGAAAGTTGCTCAGGGATATAAAAGAGATGACCATGAGCAGGGAATTATATTGTAAGATTTAAAAAGATGGAATGTGCTTATTTATAAAGTTATAGTTTAAAAAGATATCCAGCTATTGTATAATGAATGTGCGTAGGTTATTTGACAATGCGATATAATAGAAAAGTATTGATCATACAAATTTATAATAATAATTTACACACAATGAAAAACATAAATAGAACTTTGTGCAAGAGATTATAAGCATATATGTAAGGAGTAGACATATGTTAACAAATGATGAGTGTAGAGAAATAATAAAAAATCAGGAAGAAGATTATTATGAGAATATGGCAAATGATGCAGAAGAAGATATTGATTATGTATCCAATCTTGCAGATAGTTGCTATGATGCTACTTTTAATAATGAAATATATTTAGTGACAAACAATGAATTTAATAATACTAAGGTAATTGGAAAAGAGGTTGCTTCTAATAAATTTAATCATTTATTAGAAGATTTTATAAAAGGCGACGATTTTCGAAATGCAAGGTTTCAATTACAGTGTATAGAATATCAAATTGATAACCTTAATGGATTCAAAATATTTTATTTAGAACACAATAACAAATATATGTCTACAGTTACTGTGGAAGTGATTAAGAGTTTATCTGAATATATAGAAAAAGTTCTATATATTAAAGAAAAAGAAGACAATAAGGTTTTCTATAGAGGTCATGGGAAATGGCAATATAAATTAACACCAGGTATTTATAGAAAAGAAAATTTAGAGATATTAAAGAATGAAAGTAGTTATATAAAGGAAATAATATCATCATATCCAAAATATTTTAAAGATTGTAAGACTGCCCTTGATTATTTGTCAGTGTTACAACATAATGGATTCCCAACAAGATTGCTTGATTTTAGCGAAAATCCATTAATCTCATTATATATGGCTTGTGATAATAATAATGATTGCGCAGCCGATGTTATTAGGATAAGCGTCCCAAAAGAATACTTTAAATATTACGATAGCGATACAGTTAGTATTTTATCTAATATAGCTCTTGCTGAAGATGATTTGTTAGTAGAATACAACAATAGCATTGAGGAATTTAATGCTAATATTTCAGTAAAAAAACTTGTTCATCTAATTAGAAATGAGAAGCCATTCTTTAAAAATGAGATTAATTCTAAGCATTTGGAAGATACTATTTTATTTGTAAAACCAAAGCAGGATTTTGAAAGGATATCAAATCAATCTGGATTATTTGCTTTATTTGGTATAAATAAAGTAAAAAGTGAAATGCCTAAAATAGAATATTTGGATCCACCATGTGATATTAAACACTTTATTATTCCTAAAGAATGTAAAGATAGGATATTAGCAGAATTGTCTCGTATAAACATTAATGAAGCAAATGTATATTGTGATTTGGAACATGTGGCTAAATTTTACGTTAAAAAATCAAGCAATAGAGAAATTGAAAAACATATTGAAAAAAATGAAATAGAAAAGCAAAAAGAAATTGAAGATATTTTTAATAATATTTAACACCTATAATAATGCCAAGTTAATAAATCAAATTTATTAAAAAGATAGATATGGATTTAAAACAGGCACGCATCTATTAAAATAAATAGATAGTATATAAAAATCACGGTCTTTCAAAGAGAAAGACTGTTTTTTTATACCCCCAAAATGTAAAAAGCTTAGAAGACAGAATAATTAGAAACCAGAAAGAACAAGGAGGGTTTATGAGTACTTACATTCATTTTACAGAAGAACAAAAGCAAAGAGCTAATGCAGTTGACCTTGTAGAATTTTTACAAAGACAAGGTGAGAAACTTTTGCCATCGGGCAGAGAAAAAAGACTTGCAAGTGACCATAGTATTACAGTTAGATGTAACGAATGGTACGATCATGCATTAGAGCAGGGAGGTCTTGCTATTGATTTTGTACAGAGCTTTTATGGTTTATCTTTTCCAGAGGCAGTAACAAAACTTCTAGGTGATGAACAAGGTGAAATATATAGTAAGGCAAAAGGAAGAAAACAAACGGAACAAAAACCCTTTGTACTTCCACCGAAGAATTCAGATATGCGAAGGGTTTTTGCATATCTCATTAAAAATCGTCATATTGATCGTGATGTGGTTAGCTTCTTTGCCAAACAGAAATTACTCTATGAAAGCTGTGAGCAATCAGCAGATAAGACAAAAGAATATCATAACGCAGTATTTGTAGGCTATGATGAAAATGGAGTTCCCTGTCATGCTCATAAATGTGGGATTTATTCTAATGGAAAAAGTTTTAAAGGTAATGTTCAGAGCAGTAATCCCTGTTTCAGTTTTCATTATGCTGGAACAAGCAACAAGCTTTATGTATTTGAGGCACCCATAGATATGTTGTCTTTCATTACAATCTATAAAAATGTTCATTGGCAGGAAGACAGCCATGTTGCATTGTGTGGAGTATCGGAACAGGCAATGCTTAAAATGCTCGAAGTCAATCCTAATATAAATCATGTTTTATTATGTTTAGATCATGATGCAGCCGGGATTGAAGCAAGTGAGAAATTTCAGGATATACTTTCTAAGAAAGAAATTGAATGCAGCAGGTTACTTTCAAAATGTAAGGACTGGAATGAAGATATTAAAGAAAGTCTTAATCTTCCTGCAATTCCATCAGAGGAACATCCACAATATCTTATTCGTGATGAGGTTTTCTCTGAAATTGAAAATTATATTACAGACTTTAATAAGAAAGGCAATTCACTTTCAAAACTAAATATCTTATTTGAAAAATGCAAGACCTGCGATAAAGAGCAGATGGTTGAAAAATTAAAACAACTGTCTGCTCTTTCTTTATATCTTGCTTATAAGGAATATAGGCAGATGGGATATCCTTGTGAAATAGACAAATTGATTAATCAACTGTACCACGGATTTAAGGCATATGAAAATCGCAGTAAACTAAATAACAGTTTACTAGATATTCAAAAAGAGCTTGAACAGATTAAAGGTCAGCACGGTATTATTTGTGAAAATGAAAAGAATGATATTGCCAAAAGATTTGAATCTATTTCTATCCATTGTCTAAAAGCAATTATTACTGTTGAGCTACAGCAACAAAAACAAGAGCAAAAACAGTTAATGAGTATGTCATAAAAAGCTAGGGGACAGTTGCTTGAGGTGATTGATATGTGTAAGGCATTTTGAAAATGGAGGTTATTTTAATGCAATCACAAATATTTTTATTGATAGCAGTCGGTATGCTAATGTTTTTAGTTATTAGTGGGCTATCTCTACTTGCTCATTACTACACCTTAAATGGAATCAAATCAAAAACAGTAGGAGATGGTCAGCATGGAGTCGCTCGTTTTGCTACGCAAAAAGAGATTACTAAAACATATGAGCATATTCCTTTTACAGTTTCACAGTGGAGAAAGGGTAAAAATCTTCCTCGTGATGAAAATGGAAACTTGATACAAGGGTTAGTGGTTGGGTGTAAAGGAAAGAAGGGAGATATTGTAGGCCTTGTAGATACAGGAGATGTTCATTGCCTTATGATAGGAGCAGCAGGGGTTGGTAAAACAGCCTTTTTTTTATATCCAAATTTAGAATATGCATGTGCAAGCGGGATGAGTTTTATAACTACTGACACAAAAGGAGATTTAGCCAGGAACTATGGGGCGATAGCTAAGGATAATTATGGATATAAAGTTGCGGTTATTGATTTAAGAAATCCTACACGCAGTGATGGAAACAACCTTCTGCATTTAGTAAATAAATATATGGATGAATATCGTGAGAACAACCAGAATTTATCTGCAAGGGCTAAGGCAGAAAAATATGCAAAGATAATCTCAAAGACAATTATAAATTCAGGTGGCGACAGTTCAGCTTATGGACAAAATGCATTCTTCTATGACGCTGCTGAAGGACTTTTGACAGCAGTAATTTTGCTAATAGCAGAATATCTCCCTCCTACTGAGGAAGATGGTCATGTAATAGATACGAGACATATTATTAGTGTATTTAAATTGGTTCAGGATTTAATGGCACCAAGTAAGGTAAAAGGAAAGAGTCAGTTTCAATTGTTGATGGATAAACTGCCACCTGACCATAAAGCAAGATGGTTTGCAGGTGCAGCACTTAATTCAGCGGAGCAGGCAATGGCTTCTGTTCTTTCTACAGTATTATCAAGGCTCAATGCCTTTCTTGATTCTGAAATGGAACAGATATTGTGTTTTGATACAACAATTGATGCAGAAACCTTCTGTTATGAAAAGTCTGCAATCTTTCTTATACTCCCGGAAGAAGATAACACAAAATATTTTATGGTCAGTTTATTTTTACAACAGTTTTATCGTGAAATGCTGACAGTAGCAGATGAGAATGGAGGTAAGCTACCTAATCGCGTGATGATTTATGCAGATGAAATAGGTACAATTCCAAAGATAGAATCCTTTGAAATGATGCTTAGTGCAGGACGATCAAGAAGAATTTCCATTGTACCTATCATTCAATCCTTTGCACAACTTGATAAGAATTATGGAAAAGAAGGTAGTCAGATTATAACAGATAACTGCCAGCTAACCATCTTTGGAGGATTTGCACCAAACTCAGAAACAGCACAAGTTCTATCAAAGGCACTTGGGAGCAGAACTGTTATGAGTGGAAGCATCAGTAGAGGTAAAAATGATCCTTCACAAAGTTTACAAATGATTGAGCGGCCACTACTTACGGCAGATGAGCTCAAATCATTACCAAAAGGCAACTTTGTCATTATGAAAACAGGAGTACATCCAATGCAGACGAAACTTCGTTTATTTTTAGATTGGGGCATCACTTTCGACAAACCATATGAGATGGAAGAAAAGTCCCATCGTAAGGTACGCTATGCCGACAAGCAGACCTTAGAAGAAAATGTTATTAGTCAGCATATGACTGACGCAATAAATGAAGAAGGAGCTGCTGAATTTACGGTAAAGAGACAAGGAGGCATCCTTCATACCCCAGTGCATGAACAAATAGATGAAGGTAAAGTAGAGACAAAACGCAAACCAATACTAAGGACATAGGGGGGATTTTCTTTGAGCTTTTTTGGAAGAGTCTATAAAGAGGAACTTCCATCTCGTGCTAAGTGTGTATATATGTACTTGAAAGATAGATGTGATACAAAAGGTGAATGCTGGCCAGCGATTAATACCATTGCAAGAGATACATCATTGTCAAGGAGTACAGTAAAGAGAGCCATAGCTGATTTAATCCGTTGTGGTTTGCTTATAAAGGAATCACGTTATAGGGAGAATGGAAGTAATTCCTCTAATAGATATTTTTTAACTATAGAGTAAGTTTTAAATAATAGATTATGGGTCATAAAAAGCACATATTTTCCACCAAGGGGAAAGTACGTGCTTTTTGTGGACTGAGGTGTGGTTCATAGTGAGCCTACAAGAAGGACTCACTTTAAGAATATATATAATATCAGAAAAAGAACAAGTATATAAGGAATAATGTAACTAAGTAAAGTCAGATATAAAGATATAATAACTTATTTATTTTTTAACATATACTTTTAGTAAATATATTGTTGATAGAAAAAGTAAGGAGTTGGTGTTAGATTCTTAAGCTTGACAGTTTATACTAATTTGCTCTATAATGAAACTGGACGGCTGTCCGAACTATGTTGGAGGAAGATTAGATGGATAATAAACTAGAAAACTTAAATCAATCTCAAAAAATATTAAATGCAGCATTTAAATGTATATCTGAAAGAGGATATGCAAGCGTTTCCTTACGGGATATTGCTGATGAAGCAGGGGTCGTATTGAGTCAGCTAAATTATTATTATAAAAACAAAGAAGGATTGTTTACTGAGATAATAAAAACTCTTGCCCAACAATATTTGAATGAAATTGAGGATAACTTAAAAAAGGGAGAGACAGAAAAAGAGAAAATGATGCATTTAATTGAATATTTTCAGGAAATGTTAAAAGAAAAGCCTGAATTATTCAAACTACTTTTTGATTTAACCAGTATGGCACTTTGGTCAGAATCTTTTAAAGAGCTTTTAAATGATCTTTTCAATAATGTAGTCAACTTAATAGAAACATATATTATTACTGATTTTTCTGATGAAAGAAAATTAAAATATAAATCTCCTATTACACTATCTAGGATGATGTTAGGCACTTTGTTTGGAATGTCTATACAAGTAATGCTGGCTAATGGAGAAGAGGATATGATTGATTCGCTATCATCATTAAAAGCATTATTTGAATAAAATAAGATTGTATATGTATAGAAGGACAAATATAATTTACTAAAAAGGGGCAAGCTAATTAAAGGATGATTTATTATGACGATTATTATTAATTTAGACAACCATTTATTGCAACAAAAATTAAGTTCATCTGAGTTAGCAACAAATATAAATATTACAAAATCAAACTTATCTGTTATAAAAAACAACAAAGCGAAATTGATACGATTTTCAACACTTAATTCAATTTGTAAAACGTTGAATTGCCAGCCTGGAGATATATTAAAGTATGTTCCTGATACAAAAAAATTATAATTTGCTTGAACATCAAAGATAAGATTAGTTAAAAGAAAAGTTAAGGAATAGAAAAGAAAAAAATTAAACTCTAATTAAAATACTTTTTAATATTACCTAGTAATTTAACAATTAAATTAATACGGACGTATGAGTTACAACTACTTGTAAGGAGCAAATTCATAAAATACGTTCCTAAAAATTGAAGAGTTAATATTATTAATGAATCTATTGAATTTAAAGGAGTGAGTTAAATGTTGAATTCATTTGAAAATGTACTAAATTTGGGGTTAGGGCTCATATTGTATTCCAGTGAGAAAATTGAAGATATGGTAGAAGAGTTAGTTAGTAAAGGTGAAGTGGCAAAAAAAGATGCACGTCAGTTTGCAAGTGAACTTGTCAAAAAAGGAGAAGAGCAACGAGAAGAATTTAAAAATCTAATTCAAGAAGAGTTAAGAAAAGGTCTCGAAAATGCAGATATTGCAAAAAAAGAAGATATATTAACAAGTGATGAAATTAGGCAAATAGTAAGAGAACAAATACAGCAGGTACTTTATGAACAAGGAGTTTTTCAGAGTGAGGAACAAGAAAACGAATAAACATGAAGGAATATTGACGGATTTAGAAGGGAGGAAGAAATCCTACAACAGTTGGTTTGTAATGTTGGATTATTATAATGGGTTACGGTAAGATAAAAATCGGAAGATACAGGGAAATTATCACTGTTTTCACGAGATATGGATTTGGAATGTTCTTTAAGCGATTTAGTTTCCACCCTTTTTCAATATCAAGAAATAGTAAGTCGAATTTTAGAGATAATGATGACAACTGTAATGCTTCTGCAGGGAAACGCCTAAGGCTGGCATTGGAATCGCTGGGTCCGACATTTATAAAGTTGGGGCAGCTTTTAAGTGTAAGGCAGGATATTTTGCCAGCCGATATAATTGAAGAACTAAAAAAACTTCAAGATCTTGTGCATCCTTTTCCATTTTCTGAAGTTAAGGAGCTTATTGAAGCGGAATTTAATGATGAACTTGAAAATATTTATAAAGAATTTGATATTGAGCCATTGGCTGCAGCCTCCATATCTCAAGTTCATCGTGCAATGCTTTTTTCTGGAAAGCAGGTTGCGGTAAAGGTTCAGAGACCTGGAATAGAAGAAATTATTGATTTGGATCTGGATATTTTAAAAGATATGGCACATTTTATTGATGGTCACACAAAGTATGGTAAAATATACGATTTTAGTAATATGGTCGAGGATTTTGGAGATATAATAAAATCGGAGCTTGACTTTACAAAAGAGGGGGAGAATTCCGACACCTTAATGCACAATCTTAGCCGTGACAAAGGTGTGACAGTGCCAAAAGTAAAATGGATTTATACGACTAAACGAATCCTTACCATGGAATACGTTGAAGGCATAAAAGCTAGTGATCTGGATGCTTTAGCACAGGCAGGCATAGACCCAAAAAATATTGCTGAAACTATTTCCACATCAATATGCAATCAAATACTTTGGGATGGTTTTTTTCATGCTGATCCACATCCAGGTAATATTCAGATTCTGACAGATGGAACTATTGTCCTGCTTGATTTGGGTATGGTGGGGTATCTAAACGAATTAAGTAAAGCTGCTATTGTGGATTTTTTTATAGGTATAGTTTATAGGGACAGTCAAGCTGTGGTTAATGCCATCACCCGTATGGATGCTTTTACCGAAGAAAGTGATATAACGAATTTCAGAAAAAGTATTGATATATTGATTGGAAAATATCTTGACAAGCCAATGGATAAAATAAAAATTGATGAATTACTAAACGATATTTTTCATATAGCATTTTTAAATCATATAAAAACTCCAAATGAATTTGCAATATTGGGCAAGACATTGGGAACTCTCCAAGGTCTTATTGAAATATTAGCTCCTGAAATAAATCCCATAATGATTGCCGAGCCTATTGCCAAGAAACTATTCTATCAATCATTATCGTATAAAAATGTAAGCACACATATAAAAAGGAGTTTATTAGAGTATCACAATCTTTTTAATGAATTTCCGGCTGCAATCCGTAATATTCTGAACAAAACAGAAAATGATAACTTTACCATTCAATTCGAAATGAAAGAAACAAATATGTTTCCTAAAAGGTTGGAACGCAGCCTCAACAGAATGTCTTTCAGCCTTATATTGCTTGCTATAAGCATTATTATTGCTGGAGTGTTAATCAGCTCAAGCTTTATAGCTGACACAAGCACTGAAATGTATTTATTTAATGCTAAAGTATTAAAATCAGGATTGCTGTTGTCAATCATTATACTCTTGGGACTTGTCATCTCCATGGTTCGATCACGTCGCTGAAAAAGATATAGTATTGAACCCAATTCTTCAATATAATATCGTTAAAGTTGATTATTTCTATCGGAGCCTATTTGTGTACATATCAAAAGCTTCTCAGTATTTTGCTAAGGGATTAATATTTACATATCTTTTTGTGGCAGCAGTTTTTGAAAACCGTAGAATGTTGCTGTTCCCACGATATTAGCGACCTCTTTTTCAGTAAGATTTACTTCATTCTTCAGCCATAGAAGGTAGGCAGAAGTCACACCTGCAGAATAGAATTCAGCATATAGTTCGAGTTCATTATGAGACATATTTAGTTCAGTTGCCATCGCTTCTACTGCGACACTTTTTACGATATTTTTAATCTCTTCCCAAAACGGGGAAAAGGAGGGCATTTTTACCATATGGCGATAAAGTTCAATATCCTCATCTATGAGGAGGTTTAGCGATTCAAACAAGGAAGTAATGTCAAAGGATCGATCAAAAAAATCATTCTTTTCTAATATCAGGAGTAATTTGCTAGTTAGCTCCTGATAAAATTCATTTATAAGACCTTCTATAGAGTCATAGTGCAGGTAAAAGGTCTTCCTGTCAATATTGGCCTGTTTTGCAATTTCTGTAACAGTAATTTTGGGTGCATTTTTTTTCTTGATTATTGAGATAAATGCCTCCCTAATTGCTGTTTTTGTTTTGGTAATTCTGCGATCCTCAATCATAAGACACCCCACTTTCAATATTTTTGTTGATTAAACCACATATGAAGATAAACTGGCAATTGAATAGTTTATTATAGCCTATTATAATACACATATGAAGAATAATCAACAGGTGTCCATTATAATAGACCATAAATATGTAAAAGTTAGGATAACTTATGGATTGTGGATTGTTTTTTGTTGCAATAAATTACCCGTATGACGAGATACCTGAAATTTAAGAGGAATATTCAACTAGAAGGGAGTGATTGGTATTGATAAACAACTTTATCAACCCAACGGGGTAGGATTGGTCTTAGAGGGCGGAGCTCTTCGTGGAGTTTTCACGGCTGGTGTACTGGATTATTTCATGAAAAAAGGACTAAAACTTCCTTATGCAGTGGGAGTTTCTGCAGGAGCATGTAATTTAATTGGATATGCCTCACATCAAATTGGGTATACGAAAAACTGCATGATTCAGAGAGAGGTTAAAAATCACTATTTTGGTGTTAATCAACTAATTCATGCAAAAACGATAATTAACTTAGATCGAATTTTTTATGAATATCCTTATAATCAACTTCCATTTGATTTTAAAGCTTTTTTTGATTCTGATATTCGTACTGAGTTTGTCGTGACTAATTGTGATACAGGAAAAGCTGAATATTTAAGTGAAAGTAGTAATAATTATCGGCTTAGTACTTTGGGGAAAGCATCTGCCAGTGTGCCGCTGTTCTCTAAAATGGTGGAGCTGGATGGTAAAAAATATCTTGATGGCGGATTATCAGATTCTATTCCTATAGAACGTGCAGTTAAACAGGGTTATTCGAAAAACATAGTTGTTTTAACTCGCCGGCTTGGAGCCATGCCAACGATGAATTATTATCAGAGGGTATTGTATCAAACATTTTACAAAGATTTTCCGAAACTACTGGATGCAATTTTTAACAGACCAGAAATGTATAAACGACAGATTATGTTGTTGGAATGCCTGAAAGAAGACGGAAAAGTGTTTATAATCCGACCTGAGCTTCCAGAGATAAAACGCTTTGAAACAGACCCCGACAAATTAGAATCATATTATAATCATGGTATAGAAATTGCGAAATCATGCTGGAAAGATCTCCAATCCTATTTATCTAATGATTTACATGAAAGACCAATGAGAGGGTATTAAATAAATTATAATTATTAATTATATTTTGAGAGGAGAATTATACATGAATATCAATGATAAAGTAAAAGCTTTTGGTATCACACAAGCTATCAACTATTTGGAAAAAGATCCTGAAAGGAATATCCCAAAGTTGATGGAAATGGCAGACCGTTTTATGTCTAAAGATGAGTTTACCCAACAGCGTGATGCGATTAGGGCATCAATCGAAAAAAAAGATAATTGGTATCAATTACTTATGAGAATATATGAGCTGGATAATGGGGCAAGATCTACTTTTTTTAACAATTTTATATTGAATGAAAATGTATTTGGATGGCCACAACAGGAAAAGAATCGTGAAAAATTCAAATGCAATATTCCATGGACTATTTTGCTGGATCCCACTTCTGCATGCAATCTGAAATGTAAAGGATGTTGGGCTGCAGAATATGGTCATAAACTAAATCTGTCCTATGAGGATATAGATTCAATTATTGAGCAGGGCAAAGCTTTAGGTATATATTTTTATATTTATACTGGTGGTGAACCATTGGTTCGTAAACAAGATTTAATGCGTTTGTGTGAAAAACATTCTGATTGTGTATTCTTATGCTTTACAAATGCAACATTGATTGATGAGGAGTTTTGCCAAGAATTACTGCGGGTAAAGAATTTTATTCCTGCGATTAGTTTGGAGGGGTTTGAAGAAGCCAATGACAGCCGACGTGGAGAAGGTGTTTATTCTAAAGTAATGAAGTCCATGCAGCTTTTGAAAGAAAATAAGTTACCCTTCGGTATTTCGGTTTGTTATACCAGCGTCAACTATAATGATGTTACCAGTGAAGAGTTCTATGACAAAATCATAGATATGGGAGCTCTTTTTGCATGGTTCTTTCATTATATGCCAGTAGGAAAAAGTGCTATAGCGGAATTAATGGTAACACCTGAGCAAAGAGTTGAATTGATGGAGAGAATAAGAAGGTTTCGTAGGACAAAGCCAATATTTACCATGGATTTCCAAAATGATGCACAACACGTAGGAGGCTGTATTGCAGGTGGACGACGTTACCTTCATATTAATGCCGCTGGTGATGTTGATCCTTGTGTATTCATACATTATTCAAATGCCAATATTCATGATTGCACTCTCCTAGAAGCACTTCAGTCTCCTATTTTCATGGCTTATCACGATGGACAGCCCTTCAATGAGAATATGCTTAGACCATGCCCTATGCTTGAAAACCCTGAAATCTTACCTGAAATGGTCAGAAGAACAGGCGCTTATTCAACGGATCCTGAAGCTCCGGAAAGTGCAGAAGAATTGTGTGCCCGTACAATTGATTATTCTGAAAAATGGGCTCCTGTAGCTGAACAAATCATGTATGAGCGCGCTTGTTCTAAAGACTGCTCTCAGTTTTTAAAGGTAGAAGAGAGGGTATAACAATGTCTTATCAAATTGTTACTGATGCTACAGCTGATATGGATTATAGTTTGTTGGATGCTCATGTAATTCCAATGAAGGTGTATATGAATCAAAAGGAGTTTCTATATGGTCCAGATGGTAATATTAGTGTCAAAACATTTTATGAAGCATTGCGAGAAGGAACCATAGCCACTACATCCCAAATTACTCCTTTTGAATTTAACTATGTTTTTGAAAAATATATGGCAGGGGGAAAGGATGTTTTATATTTAGCATTCTCTTCAGGTATGTCAGGAACCTATCAAAATGCTCTTCTTAGTGCAATTGAGTTAATGAAGGAATACCCACAGCGGCGTATCATATGTGTTGATACACTCTCAGCATCAGTAAAAGAAGGATATCTAGTCTATGAAGCTGTGAAGAGAAAGAAAGAAGGAATGAAAATAGATGATTTAGCAAACTGGGTGATGGGAAAAAGAGTGAAAATACACAATAGATTTATAGTAGACGACCTTGAAACATTGAAAAGAGGAGGGCGTATTTCTAAGGTTACCGCTTTAACTGGGATGGCGCTTCAAATTAAACCAATCTTGGAAATCAACGAAGAAGGAAATTTAAAACTTATTAGAAAGTACAGAGGTCGGAAAAATTCAATAAGGGCATTATTTTACTACTATCAAGAAAAGAAAGGAAAACACCAGGGAGATACAGTTAGAGTTGGACATGGAGACTGTATAGACGATGCAATAATGCTTAGTGGCTACATTCATGAGAAATTCCCTAATACAAGCATTATAATTACACCCGTTGGACCAGTCATAGGAGCCCATACTGGTCCAGGTATGCTATCAATTGCCTTTAACTGTGGTTTGGGGTATGTCTAAAAAATAGCAGATCTAGCGATAAAAGAATCTACAGTATAAGGGTATCGTGAATCAAGGGGAATTTTATTTAAGAAAGAGTACCCTTATACAATAGGAGGAGATTCTCTAAATGACAATAGAACAAAAAAAGAATTTTATTATAAATTTTATTTATTTAGCCATGGTTATTGGTATTATATACATCTTCATAAAGCATATTTTTGTTTTGATTATGCCTTTTCTAATTGGATTTATAGTAGCATTGCTATTACGTCCGGCTATAAATTTTACAGCTGAAAAGTTTCATATTCCGCATAAAGCTGCTGCAGTTGTCTTGATTTTATTGTTTTATAGTATATCAGGTCTGCTTTTATCATGGATTGGTGTATATTGCCTTGCTGAAATAAAGGACGGTATTACTAGGATTCCAGAAGCGTATGTGCTATATATTGAACCTGTAATTAATGATCTTTTTACGATTATAGAAGAAGTATCCACGGATATTGATCCAAGTATTGTTAGTGTAATCCAAGACATATCAGCTTTCCTATTTAAATCGGTAGATTCACTGGTTTCTAAGATATCCTCAACAGTAATTCAGTTTATATCATCATTTGTATCTTTCTTGCCGAGCTTATTTTTAGGAATCGTATTCGCAATAATTTTTTCGTTTTTTATTGCTATAGATTACAATAAGATTATTGATTATATTTCAGAAAAATTCAAACCCAAAACTCAGAGTTTTATCAATGAAGTTAAAGGGTTTGCTACTGAAATTGGTCTTAAATATCTAAAAGCATATTTAATTTTAATGGGGATAACATTTGTAGAGCTATCATTAGGTCTTTCTATATTGAAAGTAGACAGAGCTGTCAATATTGCTGCACTAATTGCAGTCATTGATTTTCTTCCGATACTGGGGACTGGAGGGATTATTATACCATGGATTATTTTTGAAGTTATAAAAGGTAACTTATCGTTTGCATTTGGTCTTACTATATTATATCTTATTATAACGGTTGTGCGTAATATATTAGAACCAAAATTGATAGGAGATCAAATTGGTTTACACCCTATTGTTATGATAGTTTGCATGTATATAGGGCTGAAAAGTTTTGGGTTTGCAGGTCTTATTATTCTGCCTGTAATCATAGCATTCCTTAAGCATCAATATGATACTAATAAGTTCCAGTATTTCAAGCAAATGTAAAACTGAATCAAGACACTGATGTGGGGTCAATATAGATCATTCCATAATTTATTATTAGATTTAGCGATATTAATTTTAAGAATGGAAATAACAATATAGAAATATTGAAAGTCTTCAGACATAAAATAGTATGATAATTTTCAGTAAGATTAAACCAAATATATGCGTGAGGTAGTATATGAATATAGTAGATTATACAGAATCAAAGATGGATAGTTTTAAAGATGCTCAGTTTAATCAGGTGGATAGCTTAATTCTATCACAGTTTGCCTATGTCTATTTTAGCAATGTGATACCAAGTATCCAAGACCAAGGAGAGCCCGTGCCAATTGCAGAATTATTGAAAGCTGAAAATATCCCCAAGATGCTGCATAATGTGCGTGATCCAAAAAACAATTACAGACTTTTGCTTGCACTTGGTATGAGTCCACGTTTTAGGAATATTCGCATGTGTTGCTATTCTGACAGCCTGAATATAACTGAACAGAAACAATTTGCTGCCGTCACTTATCTTATTGATGATAAAAATGCCTATATTGCCTATCGAGGTACAGATTCAAGTTTCGTAGGATGGAAGGAAGACTTTAATATGGCTTTTATTTCTCCCATACCTGCACAGCAGGAAGGAGTTTTATATTTGAATTCTGTTGCAGAGAAATTTCCACATATGCTGATGATAGGCGGACATTCTAAGGGAGGAAATATTGCAGTCTATTCTGCTATGGAGTGTCATCCCTCAATTCAATCACGGATATTAAAGGTGTATAGTCATGATGGTCCAGGTTTTAAAGACGAAATATTTACAAGTGAAAAATATGGGCGGATAAAAGCAAAAATACACAAAACCTTGCCACAGTCCTCCTTGGTCGGGATGCTTCTCCATCATCAAGAGGATTATACTGTAGTAGAAAGCAAACAATTTTGGATTATGCAGCATGATCCCTTCTCTTGGTTAGTAAATAAAGATGACTTCAAATATGCAGAAAATATAACTGGCGGTGCAGAGCATATTAATATAACTATAAATCAATGGCTTTCAACGTTGGATGATGAAAAGCGAGAGTTATTTGTAACTACACTTTATAGTGTAATTGAGTCAGTTGGCGTAGTGAACTTCAGTGATCTGACTGAGGACTGGTATAAGAATTCAAATTTAGCCTTGGCTGCCGTTAAGGGAATAGACACAGAAACAAAGCGCTTTGTTTTTGAGACATTAAGGTCACTTTTTGCCTTGTATGTGAAAAATCTACGTATTTCCCCAAAATAATCAGACCCCATAAAGTTATATAATTATATAATGATGAGTACTGATTTGCGGCTGTTTTATGTATTTATTTTTTTTGCAGGAAGTTCTTAAAAGGTATTAAAAGTAACTAGAAATATTCTAATCTTGAGATATCTTTAACACAAGAAATAATAAAAAATTAAAGAGAATAAATAGAATTAAAATATAAGTATTGACTTATCTTTAAAAAAATTATACAATAACTATAAATCGGACGTACGTATTAATAGAACTAAGGAGAAATACAATGCAAGATGAGATGGAAAAAACAAATCAATCCCAAAAAATATTAATTTCTGCGTTTGAATGTATTTCAACAAATGGATATGCAAATGTGTCTTTACGTGATATAGCAAGTGAAGCAGGTGTAGCTCTAAGTCAAATTAACTATTACTTTAATAATAAAGAAGGTCTATTTGTAGAAGTCGTAAAAATGATGGTGCAAAAATACCTGACGGAGGTAGAAGAGCGTTTAAAAATAGATGTTAATCCAAAAGAAAAGATGTCAGATTTTATTATGTATTTCATTGAAGTATTAGAAGAAGAACCAAAGTTGTTTAAATTGCTGTATGACTTAACCAGTATGGCACTTTGGTCAACTAGATTCAGCAATATGCTTTCTGAAATGTTTAAGGATATGGCAGATATAATAGATAAACATATATTGAATTCATTGGCATTAAAAAGCAAATTAAGAAACTATAACTCAAGATCTTTAGCAAGAATTATTTTTGGGGCAATCTTTGGTATTTCAATGCAAGCTTTGATAGATCCTGATGAAAAGGAGCTATTAAATACTTTAAGCTTAATTGAATTAGCATTTGATTAAGATAATGCATATTAGAATAACTTGGATAAGAAGAACTAATTATTTTTTTAAAAGTGATAATACAGACGTACGATTTATTACTAAAAATATTAAATTAGTGGGGAGATAAAATGAAACCGATAATTATTACTGATTCTAATTGTGACCTTAGTGGAGATTATTTAACTGACAATAAAATTGCAGTCATACCAATTAGCTTTTATTTAAAAGGAAATAAGATGCCCTTGATTCCATCATATAATTACTTAATTGAAAAAGCCCCGGATGATTTAACAGAATATATGACTTATAGTCAATTTTATGATGAGATTCGAGATGGTGAGATTGCAACTACTTCTCAGATTTCACCCTATGATTTTAAAAGATACTTTAATATCTATACTTCAAAGGGATACCCAATAATTTATATTGGATTTTCATCAGGTTTGAGCAATACATTAGATAATGCAATTCTTGCACGCCAAGAAATTATGGATGAAAATAAAGAGGCTGATATAACAATAATTGACACTAAAAGTGCTACTTCAGGGCAAGGGCTGCTGGTATATTATGCTGCGGAAATGCTAAAGAGTGGAAGCACAAAGAATGAAGTTATTAATTGGGTTGAAGAGAACTTACTAAATTTGAATGTATGGTTTACTGTTGATGACCTAGAACAGTTAAAGAGGGGAGGGAGAATTTCACCGACTACTGCTAACTTAGGCACTCTATTGAATGTTAAGCCTGTTCTAAAGATTGATAAATTCGGAAAGTTAGTTCCAGCCCAAAGAGTAAGAGGACGAAAAAGAGCTTTAATAGAATTGTTTGAGCTGCTTAAAGCAAATATAGTAAATTCAAAAGAGCAAATTATATTTATAAATCATGGAGATTGCATAGAAGATGCGGAATATTTGAAAAGGTTAATTACTGATAAGATTGAAGTGAAGGATGTAATTATAAATTATACAGGACCGGTAATCGGAACACATACTGGGGCAGGAATATTAAGTATCGCATTTTTAGGGACTGCAGACTAGTTGAAAGGAAGGGATTAAAGTGTTTGATTTTGTTGCATATCCAATTGGATACATGTTAAATCTTGTTTATAATAGCGTGGCATTTCAAAATTATGGAGCAGCGATAATTATATTGACCTTAATAATAAAGATAATTTTGATGCCACTAGTAATAGGTCAGCAAAATTCTAGTTCTAAACTCAACAATATACAACCTGAATTGAAGAAAATACAAGAGAAATATAAAGATAATGCTGAAAAGTTAAGCCAAGAAACTATGAAGTTATATAAATCACAAGGAGTAAATCCATTTGCTTCAATGATGTCTATTTTTATACAGATGCCAATTTTGTTTTCAATGTATCATGTTGTTTCAAATCCGATGAAATATATGATGTTAGGTAAAAATGAATTATTAAATATGAACTTTTTTGGAATTAATCTGGCAGCAACACCTACCTGGAGTTATGACAAATTATTTGGAGCTAATATAAGCAATGAAAATTTAATCTTGCTTATAGTTCCAGTAGCTGCAGTAATTACAAGTTATATTGCAACCAAATATTCAATGAAACAGACATCTGGAAACAATGCAGATCAGATGCAAAGTTCTATGATGAGTACCATGGCTTTAATATCACCAATTATGACAGGAATCATCACCTTTACTGTACCAGCAGGACTGGGTCTTTATTGGATTATTAGTAATGCCTTCCAAATATTTCAGCAATTTTTAATGAATAAATTCATTATTAAGAAAAATTCAAGTTTGGATTCAAAGTGGATGAAGAGAATATCAGGTATATTATCTAGTTTATAGTTGAATGTTAAATCTATAGTTTTTGTATTATATATAAAATAACAAGGAGTATGAATTTATGAATGACTTGTCAAATTTAGTAGTATTTTTTACTATATATTCCTTTGTAGGGTGGACAATGGAGACAATATATGCAAGCAAGATCAATAAAGAGTTTGTTAACAGAGGTTTTTTAAACGGACCATTTTGTCCAATTTATGGATTTGGTGCTATCTTAGTTATACAAGGATCAAAATTAATAAGTACAGCAAATCTAAATTACTTTACAGAATCTATAATTATAATATTATTTTCAATAATTATAACTACCATAGTTGAATTTATTACAGGCTATATTTTAGAAAAAATTTTCAACCTTAAATGGTGGGATTATAGCGGTGTTGCTATGAATATTAAGGGATATGTCTGCTTGAAATTTTCACTTTTATGGGGAATCTTGGCATTTGTCTTGATGCAGATAGTTCATCCTATAGTAGCTAATTTAGTTTTTTTTATGCCTGAAAAGATCAAGGTATATGTACCAATTATTTTATTATATTTTTTTCTTGATACTATGAAATCAGTATCCAATATTTTAGATTTAAGAAAAACGATTATTAATCACCCGAGTTTATCAATTCATAAATATTATATAAAAATATTAAAATATGAGAGGTATTTTCTAGCATTCCCTCGATTACTAATGTTAAACGCAGGGATAATAAATCGGGATGTAAGGAAGATATTGAATGATAGGATTGACAAAATCAAAATTGAAATTAAAACAAGATTTCAGGGTTTATGATGAATATAAAAAATGCATCTGCGATTTAATCCGAGATGAAGCTGTTCAATCTATGAATAAATATATACAGCATAGTGATATAAACTGTTTTGAACACAGCCTTAATGTATCATATATAAGTTATTTGATATGTAGATATTTAGGATTTGATTATAAATCGGCAGCTAGAGGAGGACTGCTTCATGATTTTTTCTTATATGATTGGCATAATACAAAACCGGAAAATGGGCTACATGGATTAGTTCATCCACGGATTGCCTTAAATAATGCTATGGAGAGATTTACTTTAAATGAAATAGAAATGGATATTATAGAAAAACATATGTGGCCTTTAACTATAAAATTACCCAAATATAAGGAAACCTATGTCGTATTATTAGCAGATAAATATTGCTCCATAATGGAAATAACTAAATTCCATAATAGAAGAAACATTATTAAGCTATATAATATTTCTTATTCGAGACAATTAAGAAAGAAAAGGGAATAAAAGGAGACTTACAAGATAAAGATGAAAAAAGTAAAATTCATATATAATCCTGGTGCTGGAAGGGGTGTAGTGCAAAAAAGGTTAGACGACATAATAAAGGTTTATCAGAAGAATGGCTATATAATTAACCCTTCAAGGATAGATGAAACAGCAAACTTTGAAAGAACATTTGAAGATATTGGTGATGATTATTCCCATATACTAATTGCCGGTGGAGATGGAACTGTAAATGTAATGGTAAATCAGATGATGAAACGTAAAATTGACTTGCCAATTGGTATCCTTCCAACTGGAACAGTTAACGATTATAGCAATTATATTGGAATGCCTAAAGATATTGTGGATTCATGCAAACAGATACTTTTAAATGACCCTGTTAGGATGGATTTGGGAAAAATTAATGACAGATACTTCGTAAATGTAGCAAGCAGTGGATTTATTACTAATGTATCACAAGATGCAAATGATAACATCAAAAATTCTATGGGCAAAATTGCTTATTTTCTTAAAGGAATTGAGCAGATACCAAAATTAAAAACGATACCTATAAAGATTATTTCTAATGATATGGATTATCAGGGAGATATCTATACCATACTAGTTTTTAATGGAAGAACTGCTGGAAATTTTAAATTAGCATATAGTGCAAAAGGAAATGACGGTAAATTGGATGTTATTATTTTGAAGGGAGAATTAGGAATTGATTCAGCTGCATTACTGATTAAATTTATGAAAGGTGAGCACTTGGAAGAACCTGTGGGGCTACTGCATTTTCAGACTGATGAACTTTATGTAGATTCTCCATTAAAGACCCTTACAAGCGATACCGATGGAGAAAAGGGACCGGATTTCCCTCTAAAAATTGTTTGCTTACACAAAGCTATAACTGTTTTGGGGGTAAATGAAGATAATCTATAGAATAGAGTATATTGCTCGAAATCCTAAATATTACAACAAAAAAATTCAGCATGTTATCTAGACTAATTTTACTGTAAATTTCATGTCAAATTTTCAAGGCATTATATCAAATATATTTAACAATCTAATGCTAATAAGTCCAAATAATATAGCAGATATAAAAAACTCATATGGATTATCTGAGTTTGAGAATGCCGCTTCAGTCTTCGTATTTTAAATAAAAACCATTACTGTAGACTTTTTCTTATTATATTTAATTAATATTCAAAGGGAGCAATTATGCTAACTTGGAAAAATTAAATGCGATGGCTAGCTCAATAAGCCATTGCTTTTTTTATACTGTTATACAAAGTCAGTAATTACAACAATTAGGAGCAAATATAATCTTCGATGGACAAAGACGTGTAAATGTAAGCCGTGTTTTACGATATCTGAGAAACATGGAGTGACATCCAGCTGTGATATGAAGTGCATGTGTTTTCTCCCCCCCCCACCATTGGTGATGACAGTCGGGTTTACTTTCATAATAGAGAGATGTAATTGAATCCAGCATTATAGTTTCGTAGGGCTACCAGAAGAGGATGCAATACTTACTACTGATATGCCTTACTAATGTTATGCACCTGGATTTTGTCATAACGCTGGTTCAAAAAGAGAACTAGCTTATTTCTGTAAACAATAATTGTATAAACAAGTATTAGCATTGTTTTCATTTTAAGTTGGTGGGGGATTACAGATGAAAAGTAAAAATATGTTAAAGGTCTTGAAATAGTAGGTTCTTAAAGTGTATATTTATTCTATACATATAGATAAGTTATTGTTTCAAGTTATCCCGCAACTTGATATTTATCAAATAACCCTGAAAACCGCAATTTGCAATAAGCAAGTTGCGGTTTTTTTATTGTCAAAATACCTGTATTTTCGACTAATAATCCTAAAAACATCTTACATATTTCTACATTTTTTTAAATTAGACAAGCTTTGTCTTCTTCAATTTTTAAAATACTCATTAGGTTGCCGCTCACCTCCCTATTTTTGATTTTTTTAACTTTTAAAAATCAGAAAACGGAGGAAATAAGATGGGTTTTAATTATAGTAGAGAAAAATTGATATTTGATAGAGAATGGGAAAAATTACGTGAGCAATACAAAAAGGCAGGAATGAGTGATGAAGCAGTACTGGAGCTATATGACTTTGATTGGAGCTGGTTTCGTATGAGAAGAAACTACGAAAATCGTGTACAAGCTATACCGGAAGAAAATATAGATGAGCAAAATGCAGAAACACGCTCCAATCTGTTTCAAAGGTTTACATCACTATCCACAAGTTTTGATGAAATGGGGTTTTCAGGAAGGTACGCTTGGATAGATACTATTTCTGATGATGCACTTTCTGAAAAACTAAAAGACCTAAGTGATGATGAATTAGAACTTTTAACTTTATTAGCTATAGAAGGATATACGCAGCGTGAAATTGCAAGGAAAATGCACTGTTCACAGAATGCCATATCCAAAAGATTAATCAAATTAAAAAGAATTTTAAAAGAAAAATAAAATATTTTTCAAAAATGGTTGTCAAAAAGGTCTTCTCGTTGCCTACACATTGAGGGGATCTTTTTTATTCCCTGTCTTGTACTTTGAAAACTAAATATCCGGTTACATAAATACGTTAGTTGATGAGCCAGAAATGGAGAAGCGACAATGGAGGATGCGCCAAGACCACCTGTAAGAGCAGATATTATATTTTCTGTTTTTATCAAAGTCGGCAAAATAAGGTGCAAAGCGATACCCATCCGTTCCAAGAAACAATCTATGGTAGATTGTTCGCAATAACCTCATCAGCCTATAATGATACTTCTGCCCAGCCACAGACATCGCAATGGGGGCAGCCAGCGGAGATCCCGGTGGAGGTGAGAGTCCTATGATGCAATAACTGTTAAAGCAGTTACAACCAGTTGCAGTTTATGTAATCTCCCTTTAAGTCTTGCTTACAAGACTTTGTGTGTTGGGGATGGTAGTGTCTAAGTACAACACAAAATCTTAATATTAGAAGCAATGGGGATCGCTAAAATGATGAGAGCTTAAATAAGTTTTTATATAAAATGGCGGTCCCTATTTTTGTGATATTAAGAAGATGAAAAATACATACGCAAATAATAATAAAATTTATAAAAATTGGAGGGATGGCGATGACAAAGGAGCAATCAGTAAAAGAAGTAGAATATAAAATGGCTTTAAAACTACTGAAAATCTTACTTTCTAGAGGAATTATAACGGATGAAGAATATGTAAAAATTGATGAATTAAACCGTCAGACCTTTTCTCCAGAACTTTCAAAAGTATATGTGTAATAACACTAGCTATATCTAAATTCTTGTGGTAATGTGTGTTGCTAACAGGAACTAAAGTTCTAAAGGAAAGGAGGAAGACCATGGCAAAGAAAGTAAGAAAAATAGAACCTGTAAGGCAAAAGGTTATCTTAGAATTACAACCTAAAAAACGAGTTTGTGCTTATTGCAGAGTCAGTACTGCTTCAAGGGAACAACAAAATTCCTTTTCTGCACAAGTAGAATATTATAAGACTTTCATCGGAAAAAGAGATGACTGGGAGTATTCAGGAATTTATGCTGATGAAGCTAAAAGTGGTACACAAGTAAAAAAACGTGATGAATTTTTACGAATGATGAAAGACTGTGAAGACGGAAAAATTGATATGATCATTACAAAATCCGTCACAAGGTTTGCTAGAAATACAGTAGACAGTATTGAGGCTATCAGAAAGCTAAAAGCACTTGGCATTGGAGTATATTTTGAAAAAGAGCATATTAATACCCTATCAGAAAAAAGCGAGCAGATGCTTACCATACTAAGCTCCCTTGCACAAGGAGAGGCAGAAAGCATCTCCACCAATAACAAATGGGCAGTTAAAAAGAGGTTTCAAGACGGAACATTTAAGCTTAGTGATCCTGCTTATGGATATAGCAAGGACGAAGATGGAAATCTTATTATCAAAGAATATGAAGCAGAAATTGTCCGTAGGATTTTTCATGAATATCTAAATGGAAAAGGCTCCTATGTAATAGCAAGGTATTTAAATGACGATAATGTCCCAACCATACGCTCAGCAGAAGAATGGCAGGACAGTGTAGTAAAAGAAATCTTACAAAATCCCATCTACGAGGGAGACTTGTTACTGCAAAAGACTTATACAACTGAGGTACTTCCCTTTGAGAGAAAATTAAATAAAGGGGAACTACCTCAGTATTTTGTTGAAAACAATCACGAACCCATTATTACAAGAAAAGAAGGGCAGATGGTCCGGGATATTTATGAATATCGAAGAAATCAAATGGGAGTAGATGATAGTGGAAAATACCAAAACAGATATGAATTTAGCAGCAAAATCATCTGCAAAGAATGTGGTAACATCTTTAGGAGACAAAAGATTTATATTGGTAAACCATATGAGAAAATCCAGTGGTGCTGTGTCCAGCATATAAGAGATATAAGTAAATGCAGTATGAAAGCTGTAAGGGAGGATATTATAAAAGAAACCTTCCTAATCATGTGGAATAAGCTTCTAAGCAATCATACAGATATCTTTTACCCCCTACTTGAATCTTTAAAAAATCTAAGAATAGATCATGAGCAGGAAGAAGAAATTATAAAACTAAATAATAGAATCATGGAATTAACAGAGCAGAGTCATATCCTAAGTAGAGTCGTATCAAAAGGGTATATTGACTCTGCTATTTTTATAGAAAGACAAAATGCTCTGACGGTAGAACTTGAAGCTATTAAGAAAATGAGGAATCAATGCCTTGATGATAACGGTTATGAAAAAGAAATCACAGGAACAGTAAGTCTACTAGAAATCATAAGGTATAACCCAGAGATTATAGAAGAGTATGACGAAAACCTATTTCTCCATACGGTGAAAAATATCAGTATCGGAGAAAATCAAGAGATTACCTTTAAGCTAATCAACAACTTAGAACTGACAGAGCATTATGGAAAGTGAGGTGAGGAAGATGATTCAAAGACATATGCCAATCGGCTATAAGTTAGTAGATGGAAAAGTTATATTTGATGAAGAAAAAGTAGTGGTGATAAAAAAGATATTTCAGGATTACCAAGATGGATTATCCATGAATGCCATAGCAAAAGAGCTGACAGCAAAAGGATTTCTTAATGCCAATAACAAGCCTAATTGGAATCATGGCTCCGTAGGCAAGATACTGGAAAATGTTAAATACTTAGGAGATGACTTTTATTCACAGATAATAGATAAGGAAACCTTTGAATCTGTACAGAAAAGAAGAAAGAAAAAGGAACAAGCACTAGGCAGAACCCTACAACCAAATAGTATGAAAAATCAAAGTTTATATAGCAGTAAATTAATATGTGGAGAATGTGGTGATGTTTATCGCAAATATATTGAACACGCTGGCAGACCATCTGAGAAGAGCAACTGGAAGTGTAAGAGGTACATCTACCAAAATAGAGTATGCTGCAGAAACTTATTTTTAACTGAAAAAGATATTGAAACTGTCTTTTTATCAGCAACCAATAAAATCTTATCAAGAAAGTGGATGCTAGATAAAGGTAAGAAAAAAGAACCTCCAAGGAGCACCTTAGAAATTAGAAAGTTGGAAGAACGAATCAAAGAGCTAGAGGAAGAAGAACATTTCTCGTCTAAGGAGCTCTCAGAGCTAATCTTTAAAAGGGCAAAGGCTTATTATAGCATCGCTAAAATTGATGATTATGATTACAACACTGAGAAAATAAAACAAGCACTTGCTGATAAAGAGCAGCTAACAAAATTTGATGAAGATATATTTATAAACATAATAAAGCAGATAGTTATTTATAAAGATGGAAGAATCCTAGTAGAATTTATCAATGGCATAACTATGGAGGAAGATCATGAGAAAATAAGAGAGGGTGAATGAAATGGCAGTAACAGTAGCAAAAAAGAATGTAGCATTTATACCAGCCCAAACCATATATGACAGGAATGTAAGGGTGGAGCTAAAAACCCTAAGAGTAGCAGCTTACTGTAGAGTTAGTACTACATTAGAACAACAGGAAGGCAGTTATGAGGCTCAAATATCCTACTATACAGACAAGATAAAAAGCAACCCTAATTGGAAGAGCGCAGGGATTTATGCAGATGATGGAAAATCAGCCACTAATACAAAAAAGAGAGATGATTTTAATGCTATGATTGATGACTGTATGGCTGGGAAAATAGACATGGTCATAACAAAATCAGTCAGTAGATTTGCAAGAAATACAGTAGACTCGCTCCAGACCATAAGAAAACTCAAAGAAAAGAATATCGCTATATTTTTTGAAAAAGAGGGTGTAAACACCCTAGAAAGCACAGGGGAATTACTGATTACCATCTTAAGCAGCCAAGCACAGGAAGAAAGCAGGAACCTAAGTGAAAATACAAAATGGGGAATCGTAAGAAGATATGAAAATGGAATTATATCAGTCAATCATAAGAAATTTATGGGATACACCAAAGATAAAAAAACTGGGGAACTGGTCATAGTACCTGAACAAGCAGAGATAGTGAGACGAATTTTTAGAATGTATTTAGAAGGAAGTAGTATAGGAGAGGTTATAAAAGCTCTAGAGGCAGATAAAATCAAAACAGTTACAGGAAAGGAAACATGGCATCCTGGTGTAATAGAAAAAATGTTAGTCAATGAAAAATATATGGGAGATGCTCTAATGCAGAAAACCTACACCGTAGACTTCTTAACAAAGAAACGAGTTAAGAATAACGGAATAGTACCTCAGTACTATATCGAAGATAATCATGAGGCCATTATACCAAAGGAATTATTTTATAAAGTACAGGAAGAAAAGGCTAGAAGAGCCAGCCTGAATAAAGCGGCAGTTACAAGAAAAGCAAATAAGTTAAAAAAGGAAAAGAGCAAATTCAGCTCCAAGTATGCACTAACAGAAATCTTAGTATGTGCCGAATGTGGACATCCATATCGTAGGCAGACATGGTCAAAATACGGGCAGAAAAGTGCAGTATGGAGATGTGAGAATAGGCTAAAGAATGGAACAAAGGCATCTTGCAAGCACTCACCTACCTTAAAAGAAGAACCGCTACATAATGCCATTATAACTGCTATTAATAATGTCGTAGAAAACAATGGAGATTTTATAGGTGCTTTCAGAGAAAATGTCATCAGGGTTATCGGTGGATACTCTACTAAAGATATCCCAACAGAATATGATGAGCAGATCGAATCCTTGCAAAAGGAGATGCTAGCCTTAATCGAAGAAAACGCAAAACAAGGAGCTGTAGCAGAAGATTTTGATAATGAGTACAAAAGGATATCTGAACAGACAAATGAGCTTAAACAGGCAAAACTTAAGCTTGTAAGGGAGAAGAAACAGGCAGAGAACTATAAACAGAAACTAACGGAAATGGACACTACCTTAAAGACTGTAAGACCACAGGTAAGAGAGTTTGATGAAGACTTAGTAAGGAGATTAATAAACACCATCAAAGTGAATAAGGGAGAGAGACTGGAGATACAGTTTGAATCAGGAATAGTGATGGATCAGATGGTAGATTACTATGATTAGAAATGGTAGGAGCAGTAACTGGGAAAGATAAAGGGGTTACTGCTCTTAGTATAAGGAGAATCTGTTAAGACTAAAATCCTCAGATTAGCTGAGGGTTTTATTGTTGGCAGATAGTGATGGAAATTGAGATTTATATTACGTTAATTGGCTGGTGTCAAAATTTAGAATATTATACACAATTATCTTGTAAAAAAGCTCTCTTAGAGATACAATTGTTATAACAATGTTGTTTATATGATTGTTCTCATCGGGAGGAATAAAAGTGTTAAATGCAAATGAATTGTTGGAAATTGCAAAAGAAGAACTAAAAAACTTAAATTCTGAAGAAATATTTTTAGTACGTGACTTATTCAAAGGTTATGAGTGGAATAGAATTTCTAGGGGTAACCGATTGTTGCTTGGCACCTTATTCATCAATCATATTAAATCAAATGATATAGGAATCGTTCCGATTGAAAAGACATCATCAGGACAGCAGAGATATAAGAAAAATCATAATAGGGGGGAACAAGATGATTTTATCTGATAATGAAACAAAAGTTGATATGCTTAATAATAGAGCAATTGCGAAGACGGTAGTTGAGCTTATCAAGGAGAGCCAAGACAAACCAATTTCGATAGGAATACATGGTGATTGGGGAGCTGGAAAATCCAGTGTTTTGGAAATGGTAGAAGATGAATTTAATGATAATCCTGATATAGAATGTATCAAATTTAATGGATGGAAACACCAAGGATTTGAAGATGCAAAAATAGCGTTGATGAGTGCGATTGTATCAGAGCTTATAGAAAAAAGAAATTTAGGTAAAGTATGCGAGGATGCAGTAAAAAAGATTTGGAAAAATATTAACTGGATGAATGTAGCTAAAGGTGCTGGAAGTTTTGCATTGACTATGGCGACGGGGATACCTCCTATAGGATTATTATCTAACGTTCTAGAGCGTCTACAGGGTGGGGTTTCAGATGAAGAAAAAGTTAAAGCAACAATTGAAAGTGTTGGACAATATTTAAAAGATGCAAAGGTATTTGAAGATACATCTACTACAAAAGAATTTGCTGAATTTCAGGCATCATTTTCAGATTTATTAAAGGCGTCAAAAATTAAAAAATTAGTAGTATTAATTGATGATTTAGACAGGTGCTTGCCAGAAGTTACAATAGAAACATTAGAGGCGGTTAGATTATTTATGTTCTCGAATTCTACAGCTTTTGTAATAGCTGCGGATGAATCAATGATAGAATATGCTGTAAAAAAACACTTTCCTGATGTTATAGACTTATCAGATATAAATATTGGCAAGGAGTTTTCAAAAAGGTATTTAGAAAAATTAATACAGGTTCCTTTTAGAATTCCGACTTTGGGGGAAGTAGAAGCAGAGATGTATATAACATTATTGTTGATTGGATCTAGACTGGACGAAAATGATAAGGATTTTGAAAAATTATTAAGTATTTCAATTGACAAAATGAAAAAACCTTGGAAAAATCAAGGTTTAACTATTAGTAATTTACATGAAGTATTTAAAGATAGATATAAAGAAGTTAGCAATGAGATTACAGTTGCCAATCAAATTTCCCCTATTTTGGCAAGTAACACAAATGGTAATCCGAGAAAAATCAAGCGTTTTATTAATATGTTTTTGCTTAGATATAAGATTGCAGAAGCAAGAGGATTTGGTGATGAAATTGAGTTGCCTGTATTGGCTAAATTAATGCTTGCTGAAAACTACCTTGGTGAATTTTATAAAGAAATTGCTATGGAAACAGAGGAGAACGGCAAATGTAAAGTATTAGAAGAACTAGAAAACCATTTGATGGTTGTAAAAAGGGAAACAGAAATAGCTAATGAGAAAGATGAAGCGAATAAAAATAATGATGAAGAAATAACCTCAAAAACTATTTTGGAAAATAAAATGAGTGAAAAATGCAAAAAGTGGAGTGAAAACCTTGAAATATGCAATTGGATAAAAGCAGAGCCATATGTCGGAAATATTGATTTGAGACCTTATTACTTTGCAAGTAAAGAAAAGGAAGATTATTTCTTTAAACAAGTTAAATCTGAAAAACTTCGTTTTATTATTGATGGATTAATGGGCACATCTATGTATATTGCAGGAATAAAAGACAAGATTGAAGTGCTAACAGCTGAAGAATCCAAGTATGTGTTTGATGTTTTATCACAAAAGATTTTAGGACAAGGTAACATTTCTAGAAGACCAAAAGGTATTGAAGGCATTATCGAATTAGTTAAACTTCACAAAGAGTTACAAAACAACTTAATAGGTCTTATAAGATCATTTAAAATGGATGAAGTAGGAGCGTGGATTTGCTCCGGCTGGGATAAGTGCATTGTAGACAAAGAACCAAAAGAACAGTTAAGCAATTATTATAACTTGCTTTCGGAGAGTGGGAATCAATTTGTAAAAATCGCTTTAAAAACAATGAAAAGGTGAGGTGTGTATTATGGGAACATCAACAGGTAATAGTGGACAAAACGGTAAAACACCAATGGTTCCATCATGGTTAGATGAAAATGATGATGAAGATAATAATATTATACCAGCACAAGCAGATCCAGACAGATTTAGTAATCCAAGAAATAATTTTACAAGATACGTAAATTCTGGTGGAAGAAATAGAGACAATTTACATAGGGCTACTTCTCAATATGTGAAAGAGTCATTAGGAGGTACAAAAAATGCAGTTATAAGATTGGGAGCTGCAAGAAGTAGTACTGCACGATTAGTTTCTGTTTTAGGAAGCATTTCTGGGCAAGGAATAAGAGAGGCGAGTAAAGAGTTTGGACTTGGAGATTTGATTGGGAAAAATGCAAATGATGTTTTCTTAGAAATTATGGATTTTGTATGTCCTGATGGTGGGAGAACTGATGAGGGCATTGCAAGAAGTTCTTATATTGAAACAATAGAGTCGATGCCAGAATTAAATGCTACTCTTATAGAGAATATGACAGAGAATCAATTTTTAATTTTTACAGAAAAATACATGTCAAATGTAATTCAGGAAAGGTTACTTAATGATATCGGAAATAAAACTGTTTCTCTTCCGGATGATGTAAATGTGGTTGAAATGATACAGGAACAATTAAATGATTTCATTTTTGGGGCTGTTTCAGATGCCATGGTACAACTCAATGTTGAAATTAAAAATATTGATAGTGCCCAGACTAGAACTATTGTTGATAGTGTATATGAAAAAGCATATTCTATATTGGCAGCTATGGGGGAGGTATAGTTAATGAATAGATTTAAGTTAATTGGGAAATACGATTCAACAGATTTAACTAGTTTTTTTGATGGAGATTTGGAAATAGTAAATGTTCCGCTGATAACTGAAAAAGGAATGCTTTGTTATGGTATTGGCAATGTTATAGAAAAGATGTTAGATAACAAAATTTGTCCAACTGAAGATGGGATAGATATAATGGTTTTTGCTACGTTAGTATATCTTGCTGATACTCGAATATCAAGGAGTATTCATTCACAGGATTCTTGGACTAGGGAAATAGAAATTCAATTACCTGTAATAAACCTTGAAACATGGAACGCATCTAGTGAAGATTTGACTAGAATGCTAGATTTTCTAACGGGAGATAAGTGGAGTATAATATTTGAGCAAAGAGATAAAGACTTTGACGATTTATTAACTTGTAATGAAGAACAGGAAGCATTTGAAGTCGTCTCCTTATTTTCAGGTGGAATGGATAGCTTGATAAGTACTGTAAATTACTTAGAAGATAAAAAAAATGTTGTGTTAATTAGTCATGCAGGTGATGGTTTCACAAAAAATGCACAAACTAATATTCTTAAGGAATTTAAAGAAATGTATCCTGAGATTATGCCATTATACCTAGATTTATGGATGAGTTTTGAAAAAGAGTTTATACCACATGGAGGAACAGAAAATACAACAAGAAGCCGTTCTTTTTTATTTATTTCTTTTGGAGTATTTGCTATTTCAGGAGTAAAAGGTGTTAATAGATTGGAAGTTCCTGAGAATGGATTGATTGCTCTCAATGTTCCTTTGGATAACTTAAGAGTAGGCTCACATAGTACAAGGACAACCCACCCATTTTATTTGGAAATGTGGAATAAAGTATTAGGTAGACTCGGATTTAACACAACAGTGGAAAATCCCTATTGGGATAAAACAAAAGGTGAAATGGCTGATAAATGCAAAAACAAAGAGTTTCTTTCTAAGGTAATAAAAAAATCTATATCGTGCTCTTCTCCTGTAAAAGCAAAGTGGAAAAAACTTCCTCCGCAACACTGCGGATATTGTGTACCATGTTTAATTAGAAGGGCAGCAATGCAAAAGGCCTTTGGATTAGGAAAAGATTGTACAGATTATACACAAGAAAGCACTAATGCAATCCTTAAAGATCATGCAAATGCAGTAGGCTCTCAATTACGCTCGTTTCAACTAGCTATTAATAGAATAAAGAAACAACCAAATATATCGAAAGTTTTAATTCATAAACCTGGTCCATTAAAAAATGATGCTGGGTATTTAGATAGATTAGCTGGAGTGTATACGAGAGGCTTATTAGAAGTGGATGATTTTATTAATGGCTCATTAGTAGATGAGGTGCAGGAATGATTTTATATGATATGCACTGCCACTTGGATTTAATGCCAAGAATGAAAAATATTATTCAGGAATCTTTAAAAGAAGAATTAGGGATTCTAGCTGTAACAACAACGCCTAAAGCATATAAGAAAGAAATTGAGTATTGTAAGGATAATCGGAATATCAAAGTTGCACTAGGATTACATCCACAATTGGTAAAAGATAGGTATGATGAACTTTCAATAATAATTAATAATATTTGCAATGCAAAATATATTGGAGAAATTGGTTTGGATTTTAATAAGCAATATTATGCATCTAAAGAAAAGCAAATTGAAGTATTTTCTGAAATCATAAGAATGTGCAGTGAATTAGGAGAAAGAATAATATCGATTCATAGTGTCAAGTCAGCAGAATATGTACTAAATATTTTAGAAACATTTAATACTACAAGAAATAATCGTTGTATTTTGCATTGGTTCACAGGTACCGAAAAACAACTTATAAAAGCAATTGAATTAGGATGCTATTTTTCAGTAAATAAAAAAATGCTTGATACTGAAAGAGGTAGGGGTGTTATAAGAATGATTCCAAAAAACAAATTACTTGTTGAAACAGATGCACCATTTATTCAAGAGATAACATTTGGACGTGATATTTATGAAGAATTGTACCAGACAATTAATATCATTTCTAAATTAAGAGAAGAAGATTTATTTAAAACCATAGAAGAAAATTCGCAGAAAATTTTTAGATAAGAATTTTGAAAAGAAAATGAGATTATACACTAATATTTTCTGGTAGAGGTGAAATTATGATTGAAGTAGTATTTAATGATAGTGAAAAAGGTTCTATGAAATTAGCAAAAAACTATAATGAAAAAAACATGATGTGTGGGGCAGTCAGTTACGGTTATATAGGAGAAAAACCAACTAAAGCTGAATTAAAGAAACATTTTAAAGAGAAACATTTTGAAGGTCAAGCAGTTGGTGGAAGTTCTAAAGATGTAGTTAATATAGGTTTTTCACTAGATATTGGTGATGTTTCAGGTGAGATTGATGGAAATGAACGGCAAAATATTTTTTGCAAAATGTGGGGTCGATTTGATTTTGATAATAAAGAGCAGGAACAATTTTTCCAAAATCAACGCAAAGATATGGAGAAATTGCTGACTGCTGCTCAAAATGGCACACCTATACGAATATGGAAAAGCAACGCTCCTTATTCAACCTGCGGATTTTACTTTGTTTGCGATATGTTAAGAAATATTGACTGCAATATAAGTAGTGTCTCTTTACCCGAGTATAAGAAAGTATCTGATAATGAAATAGTTACATATAGTCACTGGGGAGAAGTTGATGCAGGTAGATTCTATCAATTCTTACCCCTGGAAAAACAATTATCTCAGATAGAAAAGAAAATTGTTAGTGACTATTGGCATGAATTAATGGAAGAAAATGCACCCTTAAGAGCAATTATTAATGGAAAGATAATTTCTGTACCAGAAGATTTTTATGATTTCATTATCACAAGGAATCTTCCAGAGAATGACTTTATTATGGCACGATTTATCGGTAAACTCTTAGGTGAATATAGTCTGGGAATTAGTGATAGTTGGTATGCTTTGCGTATTGATAAGATGATAGAGGATAATAAACTAGTTGTTGTTGAAAATAGAGATCCATCACACCCTTATGGAAAAGTTTTAAGAAAAATGTAAATTGTAATGAACAAAGCCTTCAAATAAATGTATTTGAGGGTTTTGTTGCTTACAATTTTGATACAAGAGTATTAGAATGTATTAGCAAATATTAAGGCTCAAATTACCAAGATAAAACTTGCCTAAATATAGCAAGTAATATAGCGGTAGAAATGTAAAATCGAAAAAATATGTGGGAAAGTTGCTAGAACTTCAGAAATATAGGCTTCCACCAAGGGGGTAATATCTACTTACGACATCATTATTGTACTCTCAAGGCACGTTGAGAGTATAATTCTGATGACGTATTGTGGTTCAGAGGGCAAAAAGTAGAAACTGACCACAACATATAGTGGTTTGAGGACGATTTTAGAGCAAATAAAGAGCGAAAAACACCGTTTTTTGACCCCTATTTTTGGTGTGATTTATAGATGACATAGGGGTTTATTATCTTTTCAACATTGAAGTTACTAAAAAATGATGCAAGTTTATTTGGGAGGGACTAGAGTGCTTTATTCAAGAGACTATAATTTAGGGCTTACGGAACAAGAAAAAGAACAATATAAAATAGTTACTGGTAGAGAATTTATGGAAAAAAGGACAAGTGGATTTGGACGTGTTAATAATCCAGCCAAATATCCTAAAGCAGCTAGATTATGCCGAACACTATTTCCAAATAATTTCTTGGACTTTATAGATTTAAGAAATAGTGATGATATAGCAAATAGGAATAGACAATTCTTAAATCACCTAAATACTTGTAAAAATGAAAGGGAAATTTTAAATTATATAAAAGAAACAGAGAATTATCATATAATAGGATCACTTTTGCACGGTATGTCATTACGAATTGGCCATCATGGAGCTTTCTTATTTCCAGAGTTTCAGCTAAGTAATAAATATCAAGTTGATTATTTATTATTGGGGAAAAGTTCAGGTGGATATGAGTTTGTATTAGTTGAGTTGGAAAACCCTTATGGAAATATAATGTTAAAGGATGGAAATCTTGGTGCAGAGTTCCGAGATGGTATTTCTCAAATAGATGAGTGGAAGCGGTGGCTTCAAAATAATTATACTTCCTTTTCTGAAACATTTAAAAAATATAAAAATAAAGAATTTGATTTACCAGATGAATTTTATACATTAGATTTATCTAGATTCCATTATGTTGTGATAGCAGGAAGAAGAAAAGATTTTACTAAACTGACATATACAATTACTAGAGAAAAGAAGAAAACAGATGATATAACTCTTCTACACTATGACAATTTATGTGATTTTTCTAATTTGTTAATAGATAAAGTAACTTATTAGAAAAGATATAATTAAAATAAAGAGGCTAAGTTTTAGGTTAACTTAAATAACCTACAGACTTAGCCTCTTTTTTTATATTCAAAAATACTAAGAAAGGACTGAGAACAATGTCAAGATATTTCATGTATGGTACATCACTGGGAGGGATAGAGCAGCTGATGATGCTGGCACCTAATTTTCCTCAAAGAAGAAGTGGAATAGTCATTAATAATCATTTTAATTGTGAAGGAGGTATGAATATTTGTAATAGGTGTATAGCAAAGGTTGAAAGCAGAAGTAATCCTAATGATTGTTATTGTTTCAAAGAAAAAATAGAGGCAGATGAAATTAAATATTCAGATCTGATAAAAGATTGCTTTGGAAGAATAAAAAATTATGTTCTTAAAAACAGATTGAAATTACTTAGCAGCAAATTTACAGGCGAACTATTTCTAAATCATATCCATACGTGTTTTCCGTTGAAGTCGTAGAAGGAGAACTAATAGGGGTGGCTATTCTTACTTTAAATGAGGAATTGACTCCAAAGGAGCTTGAAAAGATTGAAGATAATATAATTGGTCAGGCGTCTGATGGCTGGGCAGAGAATTTTGAGCAGAGAGAAATTAGTACTGATATGGGAGATATTTATGTTAGCTTTTGGAACAGTGATAACTGGTTTATTAAGACAGCTGAGGAAATGGGTATAGAAGAAAATCAAAAAATGGGAGGTATGAAATTTGAATAATAGAAATCAAGTAGAAAGAATTAAGAACAGTTATCCTGTAGGTACGGTACACGAATTGAATTAATTCAGGCAATGGATGATGTGCAAGGCGTTGAAAAAGGTACAAAGGGAACAGTGATAGGGGTAGATGACATTGGAACCATACACATGAAATGGGATAATAATTCCTTGATATGGACGATTAAACAAGATGGCAAAGAAATAGACCTTCTGTGAATGAAAATTTTGACGAGCAGTACCATAATATCGCTGAGAAGATAAGAGACTTGAAACTAAAAAAGCTTAAACTGACACAGGAAAATAGGCTGGCAGAAACCTTTAATCAGAGAGTTGAAGATATGGATAATTGCCTAAAGGAAACTTCTTGTACGGTAGGAGGTTATGACGATGAATTGGTCAGGCGACTGCTGCAGAGTGTAAAAGTTATCAGCGAGGATAAGATAGAGATGCAATTTAAGTCGGGAATTGTGATGCATCAAAGGGTGACATATGATGAGTAAAGAATAAGCGGGAGTTGGATGCATTTCTTACTCCTGCTTAACAGGACATGAAATATTGTCAATTAAGATAATAAGAGTTTGGCAGACTGCTTATTTACAAACTTACTAAAGAGATGTATAATATTAGCGAGTTTGTAAAAGGGGCGAAAATATGGATTATTCGAAAATGCTTAAACAATTAATTGATGATAATGATGGTGTTATATCCACAAAAATGGTAACTGAAACTGGTATTCCCAGAATATATCTTTCTGAATTCGTTAAAAAAGGAATGTTAGAACGATATGAGAGAGGCATTTATATAACAACTCAAGGCAATGATGATCAAATGTATTGTTTTCAGATGAGATTTTCACAGGCGACTTTCTCACATGAATCAGCATTATTTTTACAGCAGTATATCAAAAAAATGCCTGAACAACCTGTTGTGACAGTAAAAACAGGAACAAATACTAAAAATCTTGTGAACACTGGAGCAAGAGTGCATTCTATTCGACCCAATCTATATACTCTTGGTGAAATAGAGAGAAAAACTCGTTATGGCAGAAGTGTGCGAACATACGATATTGAGCGTAGTATTTGTGATATTATTCGTACTAGAAGTAGGATTGATAGTGATATTATTGTGAGTACTTTAAAAAAATATAATGATAGTCCTGAAAAAGATTTTTCCAAACTCATTGCCTATGCAGAAAAGCTAAAAGTTGCAAAAATCCTGAATAGCTATCTTGAGTTTTTACAATGAGATTTTTATGCGATGAAAAATTTATAAAGGGGCTAACTAAATTATGCAGTCAGAAATTTATGATATAATTTCCGTCTTGGCAAAAGACATAAACGCCAAGATACCAGAGGCATTTGAAAAACAGTATTATAGGAAAATGTCTTATTCAAGTGAAAATAAAATAATAGAACTTGATAAGGAACTATTACATGAAACTATTAGTTTTGAAGTTGCATTTGTTCATGTAATAATGTTTATTTTTAATAGATGTTTTAATACAGAAAATACAAATTACAGTATTCTGTTAGAGCGATTGGATGTAGATGGGTTATTCTCTTGGTACAGTATGGCAGAAAACTTTGCTACAGATAATTTTGAAAGTATTAATGTGCAGGAGTTTTCAGATATCTACGAATTAGTTAATCAACACGATACATTTATTGATAAAAATATCAAAAAAAAGTTAGGACAATTTTATACTCCAACCAATATTGTACAAAGAATGATTTTTGAAATTAAAACCAACTTAAGATCACTAACGAATACTGATTTGCTCATAGACCCAGCATGTGGGACAGGTGTTTTTTTAATAGAAATAATTGAAGAACTAAAAAAAATATTCCAGCAATCTGAAGTAATTGAGTATGTTAAAAACAACATGTTTGCTTATGATGTAAATCCCTTTGCGGTTATTGCAACAAAAATAAATATAGCATACATTTTATTAAAAGAATTTCCTGAAGAGAAAGAGAAAATCCTAGATTATATTGTCAATGATAATAATGCATTCTGTAATATTCGATGGAAAAACACTGTGGTGGAACCAGACAATAATATCTATACAATTATTTTAGGAAATCCTCCATATTTTAAACTTAATAAAGCATTAATTAAAAATATTAGTGGATATGATGAAATTTTATATGGACAACCGAACATTTATTCTTTTTTCATGTATTGGGGAATGAAGCATTTAAAGAAAGATGGTGCAATGAGCTTTATTGTTCCACAATCTATAAGATCAGGTCTTTATTTTAAAAATCTTAGATCTAAAATGAAAGATTTAAGAATAAGAGCGTTAATACATATAGATTCTAGACAAAATGTGTTTGATCGAGCCGAGCAAGCGGTATTAATTATTTGTTTAGAAAATAAACCAGTTGCAAACAGTAAAACAAAAATTCAATTTTACGATGGAAATGGAACGATTAATTCTGAGTTTAAAGTATCTCGATCTAAACTAATGATGGATGAGCGAAATAATCATATATTCGTAATTAGTAAAAAAATCGAGATGTATAGCATTTTAGATAAAATATTTACAAATAGCTTACAATTGGATAGCGAAGAAACGAAGTTAAAGTTTTGTAATGGTCTTTTCGTTTGGAACCAACATAAAAAGGATATTGTGGATGAAGAAATAGCAGCGATACCTATTATTTATGGGGGTAATATACAGCCATTAGAGTTCGATTTTTCATTATGCTCTACAAATGAAGAAAGAAAACAATATGCTTTAATAACAGAAAAAACGAAATCATATGTGCTAAGCGGAAAAAGATTGCTAATTCAACGAACTACAAATTTTGAAAGAGATATTCGCTTAAAATCATGTATAATATCGGATGACTTTTTAGAAACATATGAAAGATATTTTTTAGAAAATCATGTGAATTTCTTATGTAGTAGCGAAGGAAAAGATGAGCTTCTTAGTTTAGAAACCATGTATTATTATTTAGGGATGCTTAATTCAAAGTTAGTTAATTATATTTTTACGAGTAAAAGTGGTAATACTCAAGTATCCGCCAATGAACTTAATTCTCTTCCTTTTCCAAATGATGGATTCGAAATGATTTCACGATTTGTATCTAACCATGTGAATGAATTGCATGAACATCAGCAGGAACTAGATATGCTTGTTTGTAGCGCATACAGATTATCTGAGGATGAAACAAACTTTATTATAAATTATTGAGGTGAGATGGATGAAAAAATTAAGGTTCAGAACAAATTCACGACATATTAGCCAATTAGGTAGAGAGCTAGTCACCGATTTTGTTACTGCATTAGTTGAATTAATTAAAAATTCATATGATGCAGATGCATATGGGGTGAAAATTATTTTAGATAAACCGAATACACCTGAAAGCAAAATAATTCTTATCGACACCGGTTCGGGGATGACTCAAGAAGATTTCGAGAATAAATGGATGGTAATAGGGACTAATAACAAGGTGACAGAACCTTTTTCAGCTAAAGGAAGAAAGAAAGCTGGAAAAAAAGGTATTGGACGTTTTTCTGTAGAGAGAATTGCTGAAAAAGTAAGCGTTTATTCTTTTACTGATACAGAGCAGCCTTATAAGGTGAAAATTAATTGGAATAGTTTCGAGGATATAAATATCGCTGCACTTAATCAAAGAATTAATATCTTAATGGATCACGAAGATCCGTCTGCCGCAAAATATATTAGTAGTCAGTTAGAGTATTTTTTTATAACTGATAAAGTAGATGAGGTAGATAAAAATTTAGTTGTTACTCTTATGGGTGGGAGTGCATTTGATTATCCGATTTTTTATGATATTAATACACTCATTAAGCTTCAAAAAAAGATAGTACCCATTTTGAAGAAGTACGAAGACATTGAACAATTGGTTGAGGATATCGAAAGTTCATTAGAAATAATAGATATTCAAAATGAGACCGTAGCATTTTCAATGTTAGATGAACTATATCAAAGATACGAATTGCCCGATCCACAAACAGGTATGATTTTAGTAATGCAGGGACTTCGAGATGAGTGGAAACAAAAAGATATTGATAAATTGCAAAAAGAATTGAGGCTTCTCGTGGCTCCAGACTTAATTGAACAAGACCCTTTTATAATAGAACTTAATGCTCCTGAATTTAGGATAGAGGATATCGTTCTAATAAATGAAATTCTTGATTCAAGGTATGCAAAAGTTGATGCAAAAATATATGATAATGCTAAAAAGATATACATATCATATAAAGATAAGGATGGTAAAACAGATTTAATAGAAGAAGAACTGGAACAGCCTCTCTTGTGTGGTGATGTATATGCGGAAGTATATTTCTTCCTTAGAGATGCCAATAATCTTACAAATGCAGGGGCAGGATATAACTTTAGATTCGCTTTAAAGATGCTAGATACTTATTGTGGAATCAAAATATATCGTGATAATTTTCGAGTTAAACCTTATGGAGATATTGGGAATGATTGGCTGTTTCTGGATCAAAAGAAAGTTAAAGATACTCATGGATATCTAGTTGGTAATAATCAGGTTATAGGTGTTGTAAAGATTGGAGACGTCGCCAATTCCCTACTTGTTGATGCAACCAATAGAGAAGGAATTATTGAAAACGAAGCATATGAACAACTCATAAACTTTTTAACTAAATGCACTAATTTAATTAGTGACGTTAGAAGAAAGGCATATTTGGCAGATCAGGAAAATGAGAAAAAGCTAGCAGCTGAAAAAGAAAAAATAGATGCTCAATTTGATAATGTTAAAAAGCAATATCAAGACAATCCATTGATGAAACAAATTGAAGAAGTAACACAAACTACTGATCATAAAGCTATCCCGGAAAAATTGGAGCAACTTGCCAAGGCATATATTGAAGATTCAGAAAAGAAAAAGGCAGATATACAAAAATTACAAAATGATTATGATCACCATTATAGTGAAACAAAAAGAATTTATCAGGATAAAATTAACTTTCAAGAGAGTGAGCTGAATCTATATAAAAACCTTGCTTCGCTCGGAATGCTGACTGGATCATTTGGGCACGAAACAAGCGACATTGTAAGCCGAATACAAACCAGTTTGCATTTAATAAATGTATATTTAGACAAGGATGTAGACAAGAATCAAATCAAGGATGTAGTGAGTATTGTTAGTGGTGACTTTGGTAGAATATATGCATATAGCAACTTGATTGTGAATTTTCTAAGGAAGCGTAAGCGAGAAGTAACGGCTGACATAGATTTTGGGAGTGTTTTAGCAGAGGTAACGGGCTTTTACAGAGGAATTGTGAATTCGTTCAATGTTACATTAGATACAAAATGTGAGCAGCAAATTATTTATGCTATGAAGCAAATTGACTTAGAATCAATTATTATCAATATGGTTACCAATGCTTTTGAACAAGTAAAGGGCAAGCAAATTCGCCAAATTAGAATTAGCATTGAGCAGAGCTTATCTCATATTATATTAAACTTTGAAGATTCCGGAGATGGTGTTCCAAAAGGAAAAGAAAATGATATATTTAGACCGTTTGAAACAACTAAAGAAGAAGGTATTGGTTTAGGCTTGAATATTGTTAAGGATATTGTAGAAAACTATGGTGGAGAAATAAAAGTGGAACGCTCAGAGACTCTACATGGCGCAAAATTTGTTGTGCTATTACCTAAAGGAGGTAACGAAGAATGAGTGAATTAAGAGGTCTATTTATAGAAGATGAAGTGGCTAATATAGACATTTACACAAAGTTATTTGCACTAGAAGGCCTACATCTTGAATGCATCGATAAATTACCGGCAACTTTAGATGGATTTTATGACATTGTCTTAGAAAGAGATGTTGATTTCTTAATTATTGATTATCATTTGGATAAGCAGGTTACTTATAAAGGGATTGATGTATTAAGAGAAATAAGAAAACATGATAGTACAATATACGCTGTACTGCTGACTAATTATCAACTTGAAGATTTTGCGGATCAATTTGGTGATTATGATTACGAATTAAAAAAGGATGCAATTGTTGAGCGTTATGTAGATGTAGCTGAAAAGATTAAAAGAGCTTGTGAGCTGCGAAAAGAAAATATGATATATAAAGGAATTGAGCAACAGGCAGAGGAAGAATCAGATACTATAAAGTTACTAAAAGAAATCAGTTCTAAATTAGATTCTAAGGAATGATTGGAGGTGCTTTAGAATGGAATACCAACGAAAATTTAGATGGGCTAATTATGAAACACCGAAATGCAAAGAGTACCTTAGAAATGACTTTTCTCATGAATGTGCATACTGTAAATTGCAGGAAAAAGAAGTTGGTCTTATCGATGCAAATTATTTTGAAATAGACCATTTTAGACCTCAATCAGACGATGATCTAGCGTTTAATCCTCATTTGTATAGCAATCTCTATTATGCATGTGAAAAATGCAATGGTGAAAAAAGCGATACTTGGAGCGAAGCATTACTTGATCCGTGTAAGGAGGATGTTTTTTCTGGTGTATGTCCCCCAATCATCGGGGGATACAACGCGGATACGTTGTATAAGTATATTGCGCAAGACGACAGAGCAAGCTATTATATTGATACATTCAAATTGAATTCTAGACATCATATAAGGATTAGAAAACGAAGAATTAATAGGCAAAACAATATTCATCAAATTGATGCTCTAATGGATGAAATTTTACATAAGTTCGACAGTAAAAAGAATCTCGCAAATCTGGATCAATTGATTAAGCAGTTAGATCATTTGAGACTAAGCAAAAAAGAAGAATTATCTAATCTATCTAAAGATGAAAAGTTTGAGTCAGTGGAAGAGTATCTTATGCTTCGGGATACTAAAAACAGCATCGTATTCGAAGAATATAATATGGACATTAAAATTAAAATTGAAGAAATTAGTTATTACTGTGAACTTGTGGTAGATAATTCTGACACTGATAACGAAGTTAAACTAAAGTTCTTAGATACAGAAAAGCTAACTATATGGTTCGAAAAACTGAGATATCAATTTGGCATACTTTATTATTACTCTAAACTGGACAAGTTATATTTCTATCCCATATCTAAACTAATAAATAAAAGTGATATTGCCGAATTTGGAAGTAGAAAACAAATTAAGTTAACAGAAGAGAATATGATCACTTAAAATGGGAAAATATTGTTTGCTGCAAGGGGTTACTAGCTACCTAAGACATCATTATCGCCGCCACAGGCATACGGAGGTAATTGTCGAATTATGTTGTGATAAAAATGCAAATAATATATAACCCTAAGGGAGAAATGGTAATGAAATTGCTAATTGAAGAATGGGCTGAAAATAATCTAACTGACAATGCGTTTGAAATGATGAAAGAAGCAGTTATGTGTTATAAAATAGGAGCATATAGATCCGCATATCTGATGTCATATTTAGCCTTTAAGTTGACGATAAGAGAACGGTTGCTTTCATCAAGTTCAAAGCCAGATAGTATAAGTGAGTTAGATTGGAATGATGAAGTTATATCAGTCTTAAGAAATGATGATAAATGGGAAGAGTGCATTAACAGAATGGTAACTACTGCTCCCGATAACAACAAAACATGTTTAGGCAAAATATTTAAGTTTTCTAATAGAGAAAAGATAAAAAGCAGATATGAAACATGGAAATACACTCGACACAGTTGTGCGCATGGAAAAGAAGAGCAGATTTCATCTGCTACTGTGGAGCAGTTTTGGAATTACATGCAAAATGATTTGCCAGAATACTATGTGCTAGGGGGAGAAGAATATCTATTGGATGAATTATACCGTACATATAAGTATTTCTATTCCCTCAAAAGTCTCCACTTAAATAAACTATTAAGAGACATCTCTGCTGTTTATAAGAAAAATGTAAAGCATTGTTTTAATGCGCTATATAAAAAAGAAAAATCATGTTTATTTATAAGCGGAAGCAACGTTGAGTTTTGGAATGCAGTTTTCATCTATGATGATGTAAATATCTCAGATGGATTTATTGACTTTATATATGAGCATTCTGATTATTTTTTAGATTGGTATACAAAATATCCTAAATTATTTTATATGATGATAAGTAAGCACAAGACCTTTATACAAGAAGAATTAGCTCCAATGATAGAAAAGGGATATTCCATTGATCAAAATGCATTCTGGAACATACTTTGTGATATTTTACAGCATGATCACAAATTAATAAATTTAAATAAAATAACATCAGATTATTATAAATTTAAAAGTATAGAATTAATTGATTTATCTTCAATAAAAATGAGCATTCTTAAACAGTATGGTGTATTTAAAGCATTTCTCTGGAATGCTGGAAAAGATTTGTTTAACAATGATAGTACAGCACATTGGGATTACTATGCTTGGGGGAGTGAAAAAGATGATGCTTATATTATTAAATGCTTTGATTATATTGAATGGGATATGGATTTAATCGAAAAGATGGAAAATAGCTTTGAGTATCTAAAAGAAAATGTTGAAAGCAGAACAAATAGTGATTCAAGGTGGAATGGAAATAGCCGGATTGCAACTTATGAAAAAATCATAAAAAGCAGTAAAGATAAAATAGAAGAAACATGTAAAGATAACGATATTGAGTTGGCAAAATTTTTGAATATAAATGAGCTGCTAAAATAAGTTGAGACAAACCATAATTTCAAATCTTTTGAATCACTTAATAGTAAAACAAAATGTTGAAAAATAGGTTCCGCCAAGAAACCAGTGGGTCTTCCTTACATCATTATCACCGCCACAAGGCACGTGGAGTGCGTCTGTCTGCTACAAAGTGTTGACATATAAAAACGGAAATAATTTGTAAAACCGTGGGTTTAAATACTTCACGGTTTTCTTATGTCCAGAATTTATATAAATATCTTGCAAGTAAATAAAAAGAATGATATAATCAATAAATCAATCGATTGATTGAATTATTTTGAGAAAGGATAATTTTATGGACAAAAGATTAAAGCTATTAGTTTCTGCTAAATACTTATTTTCAACGATGGGTTTTGATAAGACATCAATTCGTGACATTGCGAATCATGCTCAAGTTAATAGCTCGATGATCTCATATTATTTTGGTGGCAAGGAAGGGATGATAGAAGCTATTTTTGAGGCTTTTTTTCCAAAAGAAGATATTTGCTCTGAAATTATTGATCCAATCAAGCAATTAGAACAAATTATTAGAAGAATCATAGAAATAAGAAAGAATGATCCTGAGTTAGTTGATTTTTTACACCGTGAAATAGTTTCGAAAAATAATATGGTGATTATAAAACCTTATATTGAACCATTTTGGAACGATATTAGAGAATTACTCGTTGCTGGTAAAAGTAAGAGATACTTTGAGTTTGATTCATTAGAAGTTGCATTTAGCTATATACAAGCATCAATGAGTTATCCGTACCATTATAATGTACTAAGTGCGGAGGATCAAAGTATTGATTTATCTAATGAATTTACCGAAGAATTAATCCAGTTAGTTATGAAAGGAATTTTGCGAAAATGAAATATAGAATTGAAACTAAAATAATAATTAATGCATCACTTGAAAACGTATGGAATATTTTTATGAATTTTCAAGAGCACGACCAATGGAATGATTTTATTAGGATACAAAGTGGTGAAAAAAAGATCGGAGATAAAATTAAAGTAGATTTCCTAAGTAATGGGAAAGTGAAAATGACCATGAAACCTACAGTTGTTGACATACAAGAAAATGAAGCATTTGAGTGGATTGGAAATTTAGGAATTAAAGGTATATTTGATGGACATCACCAATTTAGATTTAAAGATATTGGTTATAATCAAACGGAGTTTATTCAAGCAGAAGATTTTAGTGGATTGCTAATAAGGTTATTAATGAAATCGGTTATTGAGCCGACTAATATACAATTCAAAGAGTTCAATGAAAACTTCAAGTTGTTCATTGAGACCAAAAAATGTTTGCCAATGGAGATTTATCGAATGGATTGAGCTATTGATAAAAGGAGTTTAGTATGAAAAATCTAATTCGTTTAGAAGAAATAATGATTTTTGGATTGTCTATCTATTTATTCAGTTTGCTTAATTATAGCTGGTGGCTATTTTGGGGGTTGCTTTTAACACCCGATCTTGGGATGTTAGGGTATGCATTAAACACAAATTTTGGAGCAATAGTCTACAATGTTGTGCATCATAGAGGGCTGCAATTAATTATTTACTTTCTTGGTGCATTTCTGGGTATAAGAATTATTATGTTGATTGGAGTTATATTATTTGCTCATTCAAGTCTTGACAGAGTCTTTAGCTTTGGCCTTAAGTATATAGATAATTTTAAGCATACGCATTTAAATTAATGTTCTTCCGTGTATTATAAATTCATTGCAACATTGTAGTGTTCTTATTGTAAACAAGGATAGAACTTGGATTAACAACTCAATTATTTCTTGAAAACGCAATATATAGTTACTTGAAATAGTGATTGAGATTATTGACATTTTAGAAGTATATTCATCCGCCAAGGAACCAGTGGGTCTACACGACATCATTTTTGTCTACTCAAGGCACGTGGAGACAGTTGTTCTTTTGTCCCAACAAAAACCGAATGACGGGATTGAGGTGGTTGATTTGAACTTGGACTAGTTGGATGCGACCGGTGCTGAGGCAAAGGCTACTTATGCAGAAATTATTTTTGGATGATGAATTAGAGGAAGATTCAGTATGTGCAATTTTTGCACATACTGCTAGTGAGATATAGCAAATGAATACAAAAAAACATATGATTATTATTAAAGGCGAAATAAAAACTAAAAACATATCCTCTTGCAGGTATAATTCAAACTCTAAAAAATGGGATGTAATTTTCATCGGCTCCGGGAAAGTGTTCAGCTATGCCTACTCAAGTATAGAATGGTTAAAAGACCCTGAAATATTAAATCCTAATTCATATCGCATAGGCAGAGAGGGAAAAGAATTTTTTGATGTACAGGCAATTTGCGTTTTTCGTGGAAATGGAATGGAATACTGGCATATTTGTTTTGGTAACGGCAGTGAAAGAGATTATAGGAGAGATGAACTAAACATTAGCAAGTCATGTCTCATAGATGATAAGTCAAAAAATGTATTTGAATACTTAAAACAGATTTCCAAGTTAAATAATTTAAGGAATAAGGAAACAGATGAAAAAATATTAGAAAAGCGATATGAAAAAATACTGCATGTTGATGAAAAAACGTCTTTGGCTAAATACTTAAATCCTGCAAATGAAGATAGTATAATGGAAAAAGAGACAATCCCTATATTTCCCTTTGGATGTAATAAGAGCCAGTACAAAGCTGTAAAAAATGCATTGGAGAATCAAGTAAGTGTTATTCAGGGACCTCCGGGAACCGGAAAAACACAAACGATTTTAAATATTATTTCCAATATTTTGCTTCAGGGAAAAACTGTACAAGTAGTTTCAAATAATAATGCTGCAATTGAAAATGTATATGAAAAGCTCTCGTCATCAAAATACAATTTAGGCTTTATAGTAGCATCGTTGGGCAATGTGGAGAATAAAAAAGAATTTATAAGAAATCAGGAAAGAACATATCCACAATTTTCAGATTGGATGATTCAGGATACAATGTTAAATTCTTTGGATGAGGTGAAAAGTAAATCGGAACAATTAAGCGTTGTTTTTGATAGACAGGAAAGATTAGCATGTCTTAAACAGGAACTGGCACAGTTGGAACTGGAACAAAAATACTTTGATGAATACTTAAATGAGACAAATGTTAATATTGATTCATTAAAAATTTCAAAAAAGATATCTTCTGAGAAATTAATGTGGCTGTGGCAAAAAAGTCAGGATTTTTCAACAAAGCATAAAAAACTTGGACTTCTTTTCAAATTAAAGAGTATAGTTATGTATGGTATTCGAGATTGGGAATTCTATAGGCAGGATATTTCTAAAATAATCACTTCGTTTCAAGGATTGTTTTTGAAATATAAAAAGAAAGAAATAATAAGAGATATAAATGATATTGCAGAATCTCTTGATAAGTTCAATGCAGGCTTGTTAGAGGATATGTGCAATCAGTCAATGATAATTTTAAAAGATGCATTAGCAAGAAGATATAGTGAGAAAGAGGAGAGAGTAATATTTTCAGAGGATGATTTATGGAAAGATCCTCAAAGAGTATTAGCGGAGTATCCGGTAATATTAAGCACTACATTCTCGTCGAGAACGAGCCTGAATAGTGATGTGGTGTATGACTATTTAATTATGGATGAGGCATCACAGGTTGATGTTGCAACCGGTGCATTATCTCTTTCGTCTGCAAAAAACTCAGTTATAGTTGGAGATGTCAAGCAATTACCTAATGTGGTTGAAGAAGAAATAAAGAAGCAGTCAGAAGCGATATTTAAGGATTTTAATATTAGTAAAGGGTATCAATTTACCAATAGTTTTCTGCAGTCTGTTTTAGATGTTATTCCTGATGTAAGACAAGTTTTGTTACGAGAACATTATCGGTGTCATCCTAAAATAATTAATTTTTGTAATCAAAAGTTTTACAGGGGAGAGCTTATTATTATGACAGATGATAATAGTGAGGAAAATGTGCTTGTTGCAATGAAGACCGTAAAAGGTAATCATGAGAGAGAACACTATAGCCAGAGGCAGATTGATGTAATAATGGAAGAAGTTTTACCAAGCTTACAAACAGAACTGAGTAAAATTAGTATAATTACACCATATAGAAATCAGGTGGAAGCTATAGACAAGCAGTTGGAAGAAATAGATGTTGCAACTGTCCATAAATTTCAAGGCAGAGAAAAGGATGTTATTATTATTTCAACAGTTGATGATAAAATTTCAGATTTTGCTGATGATCCGTATCTATTGAATGTAGCCGTTTCAAGAGCTAAGAAAAAATTGGTTGTGGTTGTGTCTGGGAATGAGCAATCTCCGGAAAAAAACATTAGTGATTTAGTTGCCTATATCAAATATAATAATTTTGAGGTGCGCGACAGTAAAATATATTCTATATTTGATTATTTATATAAGCAATATACGGTAGCGAGACAAAAGTATTTAAGTACACATAAGCAGATTTCAGAATATGATTCTGAAAATCTGATGTATGCACTTATTTCTGATATTTTAAGTGCAAATATTTATACAAGCTTGGATGTAGTGTGTCATTTCCCTTTGAATATGCTAATACGCAATCCCGATTTATTAAATGACAGAGAATGTGAATATACTATGAATCCGGCAACTCATTTAGATTTTCTTATTTATAACAGATTGAGCAAGCGGTCTGTCCTGGCTGTAGAAGTAGATGGATATGATTTTCATAAGGAAGGAACGGTTCAGGCTGAAAGAGACCAATTAAAAGACCGGATATTAAATTTATACAATATTCCGATTTTGAGATTTAGTACTAACGGAAGCGGTGAGAAAGAAATAATAGAGTTGAAGTTAGAAGAATTAATGTAAGGTATTAAACTTAGCGGTTAAGTAAAGGAGAGAACAGATGAAAACAATCTTCTGCTAAAAACTGCTAAGACTAAAACCCTAAGCATTTAATGTTTAGTCAACAGAAGATTAGTGACGCAGAAAATATCTTATTTGAAAAAATTAATAATGATGAATTAATTTATCTAAAAATTGCCATAGATTTTTATAGTAGGATAAATAAATTAAGTGATGCAGAATTGTGGTATAGAGGGCAAAAAGGGGGCTGAAATTATGTGGAACTTTTTATATAAATGCATCGTCATATGAGCAAATGGTATTGAATACAAGGAGGAAAAATGAAAAAAAGATTTATCTATAATTTTATGGTCGTAATGGCAGTTGCTTTAATTCTTTCAATTACAAATGTATTTGCCGCAACTAAAACCGCAAACGTTAGCCTGCCGTCCTTCAAAGTTACATTGAATGGAAGTGAAATAAACAATTCATATAGCAAGTATCCTTTGATTGTTTATAATGATATTACTTATTTTCCGATGACATTTGGCGGATGCAGATACCTTGGCTTAGAAACAAAGTGGGATCAGAAGGAAGGACTTGAAATTAATAAAACAAATATAAGTTATCCTTTAGATGAATACAAAACAAATCAGAAAAATTCAACTAAATATACTGCTTTAATCCCCGAGTTTAATATTAAGATTAACGGAAAAACGGTTGATAAAAACAATGCCGAGTATCCTTTATTGACCTTCAGGAATATAACGTATTTTCCTCTTACATGGGAGTATGGTGTGAACGAATTTGGATGGGATTACTATTTTGACAATAAGGATGGACTTGTGATAAAGTCTCAGAATGCATCTCCAAAGTCGTTGGAACTTGTAGACTATTTACACGAAGAAGATAAATACGGTCAATTTATTGTGCATGATGATAATATATATTATGCCGGAAATAATGGATTTATATATCAAGCACCTCTGAATAATTTGAAGAATAATAAAAAAATATATCAGTTGCCTAAGGATTCCTATTCTGGTGAGAATATATATGTAAATCCATATTTTAGGCATCATGACGGAGGAGTAATCTTTTCATACAGTACAGGCGGAACAAGAGGAATGGATTATGAAATTGCAATAAAAGAGGATGGGACAACAATGGAGCCTATGGCCATAGGACCTTTTATTGCACCTGAAGTATCTGACGAGGGATTGCTGTTGTACAATACACCGAATCGTATTTATGAAACAGGTAATTATCGGTATATGATAACATCGAACATAAATGAAGCTAATGATCCACAGAGAATTTACAAGTTGAATAAATCAACAGAAAAAATAACATTAGTTAATGAAAAGTCTGCGAATGAATTTAAATACCGAAATGGAAGATTGTATTTTGTCAGCGATGATAGGATGCTATATTCTCTATCATTAAGTGATGATACAATAAGATTGGAAAGCAGCGGTCCTGTATACCAAGAAAGGTATGAAATAATTGGAAATAATATCTATTATTTTAATGACAAGGACCAAAAAGTATATAAGGAAGGGGATAAGAATCCTCTTAATTCAGGTGAAACAGGTGAAGAGATACAATTGACAGGAGATTATATTGCCATAACTTTCAATACAACATTGAATTACAGTTATAGGAGTATAGTATATGATAAAAACGGAAATATAGTTTTTATTCTTCCAAGAAAAATGAGTGTATTATCTGCTGATTCAAAAAGAATAGCATATTTTGATGAATTTGACAAAAAAGTTTTCTTAGTAGAAATGAAATAAAATTGTTTCTATTATGTCAAAATTTTTTATTCCGAGGGTGATTTGAATAGAATGACATACTTTGATAAATTCGATAAGAAAGTTTCTTCTTATTAGACAAAATAAAGTACCTTGTAAGAAGTAAGGTCGACTAGAAACATAAAAAGCTTCTAAACGGATATATTATTCAGATTAGAAGCTTTTTATGTTTCATATGCATAACTTCAATTTGATATTGTAAAGATTTCTTGCATACCGGTTTTGTATTTAAAAATTTCTAAGTATGCATTATCACTTATGTTATGTGGCTCGCAAGTGCTAACTTTAACACAAAAAGTATTATTTAAATATTCGTCACCTGGAGTCCAAACAAATCTATATCCACCGAGGGTATTAGGCATCCATTTTACTACATTTCCTGTATCCTGATCTATAATTGACCAATTAATTTTTGGCATATTATCACTTGCATCTACTATATCTATTGAAAGAGTCTCACCTTCTTTCATAGTAAAGCTGTTACCGACCTGTGTTCCAATATTGCCATCGGTATGAGATGTTAAATTTACTGCTGGCACAAAGATGTCACCGTCATAAATAGATGATACTTTTTCTTTAATATCAAAAATAGTTAATATTTTATTTGCCCAAAACCCTGTATTATCTTTATGGGTAGTAGACCAACCGAAATTTTGTGGTGTTGTAACTTTGTGTATTACAATAATTCCTCTATCCACAAGTTCATCAATAAATGCTTTATAATTATAATCAAACATATCATCTTTATAAATTGATGCAAAAGAAATTAGGTTGGTTATCATTTTTTCTATTACATCATCTTCTATATAAGACTGGGTTTCATCAGTAAATGCAAGGGTAACTTCTGTGTCATTTATAGATAATATTTTCTGTACATAGTTTCTGTCTGTGTTGTTTTTTGACATCCAATCCCAACTAACCGCATAGTAAGGTTCTGACCTGTTTTTTGTCGAAGGTGTCCTTCGTCCATTGATATCAATAGCAAAGGCAGGTCCTCTATTAGTTAAGTGTGGCATAACACCTTTAATATTTTCTGTGTAATCCGGCACGTCCTCACCTAAGGTTTTACGAACATTCTCTTCAAGCGTGTGAAGAGGATGATAGTATATAGCAATTGCACCGGTTTCTTCTGTCAGCATAGTTAAATCCATTGTGCTATCTAGGTCTAATGCAAATGCAATATAACTTCCAAGTACAAGTACAAGAGTTGTACATAAAATTAAAAGTTTAGTTTTTTTCTTTATCATATGCATGATGTAAATAGATAAATTTCTCACTTCTTTCTTACCTCCTTGATTATGGTAAATCTCTACAAAAAATATCGTTTAAATTATGCTTTATTTTATTTTACATTAAGAATGCTCTTGCAATAAAGTTTACAATATTTTTTTCCTTTTTACAACATATGTATTTGAAAATTAGTAATTCTTTAGTATTTTTAGGTAATATATAAAATTTGAAAACAATAAGGAGTTAATTATGAAAAATATGTTAAAAGTCATCTTAGTTTTATATTAATTTTTGCACTATCTACAAATGTATTTGCGTCAACTGTTGGAGTTCAATGGGATTATTTAGTTAAAATAATATCAGAGTTAAATATAAGTGATTCAGGTATTGCACAAGTATCAGGAACGGCATCCAGTAAAAATTTGGGGTGTATTGTCTCATTGCAGGTAAATTTACAACAGTTAAAATCTAGTGGTTGGACAACTATAAAAACTTGGAACGGATCTGACTCAGGAGGATGTAGTGTTAGTGGGTCTTATGCCGTTATTTCTGGATATGATTACAGGACTGAGGTGATTGCAAAAGTTTACGACGAGGATGACAATAAACTAGAAGAAAGTAAAGTGTATTCGAACATAAAACATTATTAAGTAAATTCTCTTATTTTTTAATATCCATTTTATATGGTGATTCCATATTACAGGGGGCTTGTCCGCCCCCTATATTTTATTTAGAATAATTTGTTTGTCATAATTGTTATAATTTCCGCAGATGCCTTTTCTTTCAGGCCGCCTTTTATATCAAATGCGTCTGCGGCAATCATATCATCCATAACCGTGCTTACCTGTTCTGCTGTCAAATCCTCCAAGGGATCATCCAGGTTGCAGGAGAAGGTACTGCCTTCCGCACATTTGAAGGACATAGTCAGTTTTGTGGACATTGCATCACCCCCTAGTATAATGATGTTATAGTCATAATGATTATAACATTTTTTTATTCCCATAAAAGATTACGGGATAAAGTTCATCTCATTATTTTTAACTTTAACATGTTTGATGGTTCCGGTAGACTATACACTTATCATATTATATAATTTTCAGTGATAGGATAAAAAATGTTCGCCCCCCTGGGAAGTTGGTTTCTACCAACTAATACCTACCGTTAAGACAATTAGTCCATTCAATGAGGTTTTATGATTAGGCTGGCTGGGAGCCTCAGGCTATACCCGTATAACATGCTAGGATGTATACTCATTAAATGGAAATGGACTCCTATCAGAAAGGAGCTATAGCTCATGTCAAACATTATTAAATATGATTCATTTATCTCTGTTTGTATTGATGTCGGTGCTGATTTTAGCTTTATGTCTATTGCGCTACCTAACCAAACTTTTGTAGGAAAGCCTTTTAAAATCCTACATTCTGATTTAAATTCCCTATCTATAGCTGTTTCTAAAATTAAAGAAGCAGAAGATTTGTATTCTTTGGAAAGTCGCATTTTCCTTGAATCCACGGGAATTTATCATTATCCACTCTTCTGCTATCTTCGTGATAAGGGATTTTTGGTCTCCATCATTAATCCTATCATCACTAAGAATAGCACAAATATTAATATTAGAAAAGTACATAATGATAAATTCGATTCAAAAAAAGCCGCATTAGTTGGTTTGAAACCTGATTTAAAAGTTTCTGTTATTCCATCAGACCTTGTTCTTGATTTAAGAAACCTATCAAGAGAATACTATGACCTTATGGACAACCGCTCTGCTAATGTGAATAAACTTCAGGGTGAATTACGTATAGTTTTTCCACAGTATTTAAAGATTTTCTCTAAAGTTACTACAAATACATCTTTATCCTTATTGGAAAAATATTCTTCTCCTAAGGGTTTTTTAAATGCTTCTAAGGATGAAGTTATTAACCATATTCGGTCTACTGCTCGTTTCGGTCTTACTTATGCTCAAAACAAGTATAATGCCATTATTCAAGCTTCTAATGATGCTGATATTTTTGGTCACTCCATAAGCAGAGTAAAAAGTCTTTTATTTTTTTATTTTCTTGAAAAAATTTACAAATTATAGTACAATACAATGAGAACATATATTCGACAAATGTTAAATTTAATATGGATGAAAACTCATCTACCATTGCTTAAAAGCACGGCTGGTTTTTCGGTGGTGGTTTCAAAGGTATAAACGATGAGAAACAGGATGATTAGATTCTTCGGAAAGTAGAGCCATGCTAATACGATATAAGAAAATTGACATTTATGATTGGTAAATTTATAATAAAAGCGTAAATGTCAAGGATTGGAGGCAATTGATTATGAAATCTGATGATAGAGAAACAAAAATCAAAAAACTAAAAGAGCAAAGAAATAAAGCGATTAAAAGTTTGACAGACTATAAGGAAAATAATCTGCCTGTTTCCGCAGCGGCAGAATATTTGACATTTGTTGCTGGAATTGGTGAAAGCTCCGTTGAAGTTCGTTACCAAGATGAAAATATATGGCTAACACAAAAAATGATGGCAGAACTGTACGGTGTTGATCGTTCTGTGATTACAAAACATTTAAAAAAGATATTTTTGGATGATGAATTAGAGGAAGATTCAGTATGTGCAATTTTTGCACATACTGCTAGTGACGAAAAAACATATAAAGTGAAATTCTATGCATTACAGGCGGTCATTGCTGTTGGATTCAAGATTGATAATCAAAGAGCCGTACAATTCCGCAAATGGATCATCACAATCGCAAAAGATTACACAATAAAAGGCTTTGTCATGGATGATGAACGGTTTAAACTCGGTCACAAATTGACGAATCAATATTTTGAAGAGCAACTTGTCAGAATACGTGAAATTCGTGAATCTGATCGTATGTTCTATCAAAAAGTTACAGATATTTATTCAACAGCCATCGATTATGACAAATCATCCAAGACAACAAAGGAATTTTTTAAAAAAGTGCAGAATAAACTACATTATGCTGTTCATCGACATACCGCTGCAGAAATAATTGTGGAGAGAGCAGATGCAGATCGAAAGAATATGGGATTGACAACTTGGAAAGCCGCACCGGAAGGAAAAATTCAAAAATTCGATGTTTTCATTGCAAAAAATTATTTAACTGAAAAAGAAATTGACTTTTTGAATCGCTTAGTTTCAATGTATCTGGATTATGCAGAAGTACAAGCAGAGAACAGCATTCCTATGACAATGGAAGATTGGGCAAATCGCTTGGATGGTTTTATAGAGTTCAACGGAAGAGATTTGTTGATGGATGCAGGGAAAATATCAGCAGAACAGGCAAAACTCCATGCTGAAACACAATTTGAAAAATACCGCATTGTACAAGACCAATTATTCAAGAGTGATTTTGATCTGTTTTTAGAGAGTACTGATGAGTAAATCTGATCATAAAGCACACGATTTATGGAAATTTAAGGCGCGTACATTCACTCCTATTACACACAGTGACGAAGACTTAAAATAGGAATACTCAAATATATTATATTTATAGTAAAATAATTGTACAGACATATTTTTTTAACAAATGAAGTTTAAATTAGGGAGAGAAGAGAAATTGCAATCAATAATAAACCTGATTTTTTATATTGGCATAATAGAGTTTTTTCTCATGTTTCTTTTACTGACAAATACTTTTACATTTTTCCTATACGTGACAGACAAACGAAAGGCAGTAAAAGGCAAGAGGCGCATAAGTGAAAAAACGTTATTAATTTTCACCATATTATGTGGGGGAATAGGGGCACTGTTGGGTATGTATTTCGCAAATCATAAAACGAGAAACAGGAAATTCAAATTCGTAGCAGTAATTGGTCTTATTATTACACTTATTCCCCTGATACATATTGTACATGGGCTTACGCTGAGTAAGATAATCCGCTATGTGGAAATTGAGTTTCGTTCGGAAAATTGGCCGCCTGAGTTGGATGGTTATCGCATCGCTTTTATGTCAGACATGCATGCCATAACAGATGAAGATATGCGCAAAGTTGCAGCAGAGCTAAATAACAGAGATTTGGATTTGCTGTTATCGGGCGGAGACTTTTTAATGGAGGATGACCATTATATAGGAACTGTGAGAAAAATGTCTCAAATAAATACAACAGACGGAATTTACGGTGTGGAAGGAAATCATGATGACTACAAGAAACTTTTTCAGGTGCAAAATGAATATGGAATAAAATCACTTGATAATAGCGGAAGGCGTATAAAAGAAGGCTTTTATCTGGCAGGTGTCCATGATATGTATAACAGAAATCCTGACATAAAAGAGGCTGTTGCAAGTGCAAATCCAAATGATTTTGTTCTGCTCCTCTCACACAGTCCGGACTTGTCTATGCAACAATCTACAGAAGGAATTGATTTAATACTTTCCGGTCATACCCATGCCGGACAAATTACTTTTTTTGGTTATCCGTTTTACTTGCTATACGGAAGTTTGCCTATAACCGATTATGGGACACGTTTTGCTTATGGGTTCGCCCGTTCGGCAGACGACGTACCCGTGTTTACAACCAGCGGAATAGGCACTTTTTCTGATATACCAAGGATTTTTACAAGACCTGAAGTTGTGATTTTCACAATGTATAGTGAGTAGAGGTTTGCCAAGACACCAAGGGGGTATTAGGTGCGATGGTTATCATTATTACACACAAGGCGCGTTTAATGCGTAATTCTGATGCAGAATTGTGGTTTGGATGGGAAAATGTAGGGGTTACACAATATGTTGTGTGTTGAGGATAGTTTTGAGGTAAAAAATTGACTAAAAAAAGAGAAGCTTTTTAAGAATAGCATAGTAGTTAAGATGGCAGGAAAATAGTTTTTGCAGACCTTCCTAATATAAATATTATTTTTAAGACTGATATAGAAAAAAGAAATTTGAATTATCGAGGAGAGAACATATGAAAACAATTAGGTTATTGTACCCGGATTATTTAAGCGGTGGATTAGAAACATATTATTTCGGTGCAAATCTGCTTGCACATATTCTTCCTGAAAATGAAAACCAACCCTTGATAGAAGTAAAAATTGCTCCGCCCGGCGGGAAGGAGCGGAGTGTGACAGGTGGAGTTTATGCTAAGGATGAGGTCGTTGCCGGCATAAGGAAGGCGACTGAAGTTATTGAGGCTGCCAAGCCGGAAAGAATTATCACAATTGGCGGAAATTGCATCGTTTCACAGGCTCCTTTTGATTATCTGCATGGACTCTACGATAACGTTGGTATTATCTGGATTGATGCTCATCCGGATGTATCGACTGTGAATGACGGATACCCAAACGCCCATGCTATGGTACTTGGCTCACTCATGGGTCATGGGGACAACACACTTTCCGGTCTGATGAAGAACAAAAAATTCAGAGCGGATGAGATTTTGTATGTTGGATTACAGGAACTGCACAGTTATCAGGAGAAGTTTCTAAAAGATATGGATGTAGATTACAGAGTGCAGACAGAGGCGTTTATATCCGATGATGAAATCAAGGATTTCTTGTGTCATTTTGACCATATATTGGTTCATCTTGATATTGATGTGTTGGATGCAAGCCTATTTCACTCTACCTATTTCGCAAACAAAGAGTTGGTTGGAGATGGCAGTGGCGGCGGAAGGATGACGATGGAGAAACTTTCCGGCGTACTGAAGTGTATAACAGAGAATTCAGATGTTGTCGGATTCACAATAGCAGAATATCTTCCGTTTGATGAGCATAAACTGCACAAAATGTTTGCGGACATCAAAATATTTAGTGACTGACAAGCTCCAATTTAGAGGAGGTAGAAGGATGTCATTCCAATATGAATTAGATTTGCTGAATCAAGCGAACCAAACGAATTTGCTGAAATATTCTATTCTTTCATTAACTTAAATAGCTGCAAAACACATTATTTTTCAGTTGAAAGAAGTTACTAAACTTCCATTTACAAAGAGAAATGATAGGTAGAAACGGGAAATTTCTGTTTAAAAACTGTTAGGACTAAGATCCCCAGTGTGTTGAAAATTCTATAGTTGACAGCTTTTATCTATACTAAATCAGACTTCGAAAAATGAGAATTTGTCATGCCATAATCAATACGGCTATTTTATAAAAAATTATTAGAAAAATATATTAAAATTAAGGATATGAATGAAAGACCTTTATATCCTTTTTTTCAACTTGTTGCACAAATGATGATAAAATAATTTGCCTTTCAAGAAGTAGATATTTTTATATGCAAATTAAAGGTTTATTTTTTGATATAAGTGACGATATATAATTAATGATATTGTAACTTTACGATACGGGAAAGAAAGGCGGGATTTTTATGTTTTGGAAGGACAAGTATGAAGTAGGTGTGGAATTAATAGATAATCAGCACAAAGAGTTATTCAGGCGTGTAGAAGATTGTATAAAAACTATTCGTTCTACTACATTAGGAGAGGAAAAGGCTCAAAAGGTTAATGAAACATTGGAATTTATGAAAGAATATGTGGTAGAACATTTCCGGGATGAAGAAGAATATCAGATAAAGATAGGATATCCTGATTACGAAAAGCACAAACAGATTCATGACAGTATGGTAAGCTTTGTATTGGAGGTTTCGGAGGAATACGAAAAAGACGGTTATAACGATGCTTTAATACAAAAATTTGCGGGAAGACTGTTAACATGGCTTATTAACCATGTAGCTGCAGAAGATCAAAAGATTGCAGACTATGCTGTTAAAAAGGGGGGAATATAATGATAGAAAATATTCAAAATCCCTTTTTTGAAGCAACCAAAAATGTATTTAATCTTATGCTGGATCTGCAGGATGTTTCAGAGACATCGGCAGAAAATTTCAACTATAATGAGTGTTTAAATATTTGTATAGGAGTAACCGGCGACTTAACAGGTAAGATAGTATATAAATTTGCTGATCAAACATCTCTTAACGTGGTAAATATCATCAGCGGAATGGAAATAGACAGTATAGATGACTTTGTTACATCAGCTGTTTCAGAAATTGCAAATATAATAAGCGGAAATGTTTTTAGTATGCTGGCAGAAACTAATATTATTTGTGATATACTTCCTCCATATGTGGCAACTGCTGAGGATGACAAAAAATACCACATAGATAAGGATGTTTGTATAGTTACATCTGTAGGAAATGTTTGTTTAAGTATAAATCTGGATAAAAGCAAGTAACTAACAACAAATTAATGTGACGGTTCTTAATAAGGATCGTTTTTTAATTATAAACGCCCAAACACTACGTGATATGCTGCATTTAAAACTGGTTTCTCCGACCAGAGCCATTTCACTAATTTCTTTACTGCCTTTATTGGTATTTCACCGGGTGCATACAGGGATATAGTTATATCCAGAACTAATGGCTGAGAATGTACAGGAACAAAGTGCAATAATACATAAAATGTATATAAATTTAATAGTGCGAGGAGAGAATCAAAGTGAATAAAAAAATATCATTAATTCATTCTAAAAATTTAGCTTCGGTAGATTATGCTTATGCCGGACGTATACCTTCCGGAATGGACTTATTATTTTTGGCTGGAGCATGTCCCATTAATAAAAACGGAGAAGTACCCAATTTGGATGATTATGAGCTTCAGGCAAAACTTTGTGTAGAGAATTTGAAGGAAGCACTGAAGGAATGTGATGCTGCTTTGGAAGATGTAGTATATACAAGAGTTCTTGTAGCATCTCATGATCGGTCAGATTTGGTAACTGCATGGGAAGCAATAAGAAAAGAATTTGGTAATCATGATGTTCCAAGCACCTTGTCAGGAGTTACAGTATTAGGATATACAAATCAATTGGTGGAAATTGAAGCAGTAGCAGCAGTAGAAAACAATACAAAATGATTGAAGTATAACGTTGAACTAACATGCTAAGCAAAATATCTTGTTTCTCAGCTTATTATTTGCTATAATATATTTTGCTTTAACAGCATTTCTGTAGGTTTGTAATGCTGTTTATTACATCTTGAGAAGAAGTTATGTTAACAATAAAAGGAACAAACCTATGGAATGCATGAAGGAAGGATTAAAATTATTAATAAGTCGCTCAGACAAAGAACAGAATGAGTTTGAGAAGTATAACAATATGCTTGTTCTAGGCAGAATTCGTTTAATTTCTTTGGCCAATATTTTTTTATCAATTTTTTGGGCGTATATGGATTGGACAATTATAAATAATGGTGCCGATCATATATACAGTGTAACACTTATCAGTATGCATGCGATTAGTGTAGTCATTTCAGCGATATTTTTAATTTTCTACAGGTGGGTAATCCGCAAGGAAGATAACAAGAATTCCCGCATCATATCTATTACTTCAAAAGTATATGTGTTTTTGTATATTCTTTTTGGGGCAGCATGTTCTATCAACAGTCAAAGATACACCGGCAATATTTATTCATATATTATTCTTGTACTAATTGCGGCGATTGTCTTCACCCTGAAACCGTCCGTTATGCTTTTTGATTTTGTTGTAAACCATATAATTTTCCTTATAGGTATCGGTATCCTTTGCAATGACTTAAATCTGTTGCTCGCAAAATTAGTGAATTCCACAGTTCTGGCAGGTGCAGCATTTTTAATTGGATTTATCTTTTATCGTCACAGGATGACGGAGTTTTTTTATAGAAAGAAATTAAGGGAAAATGAAGAGAATTTTAAAAAGCTTTTTTATGCAAATCCTTATCCTGTGTTTATTACAAGACAGAAGGACGGTAAGATCATTGAAGCTAATAAAAGGGCCTACAAATTGATGGGAGTCGAAGCTGGGAACCTTGATAGTTTTAACGGAATCAACGATTATATTAAAAATGACAGCAGAGTGGCTCTTGAGCAAGAACTGAAGGAACATAGCAGTACCTTCAACAGGATTATAGAATATGATTTTAATGGCAAACGGAAGTGGGTTACCGCAAATTATGAAATAATTGATTATCATGATGAGAAGTGCATTTTAACAGGTATTATGGATATAACGGAAATTAGAAAAGCGGAGGAAGAACTGTCCCATTATGCTTCTATTGATTCTTTAACCGGAATTATGAACCGGAGAATGGGTTTAAAAAAACTGGAAGAGCTGCTAGAGGAATCCAAAGAAGAATTTCTGGAATTTGTGCTCTGTTTTCTGGATATTAATAATTTAAAGTTCGTAAATGATACCTATGGTCACAGCGAAGGGGACCGTTATATTCAAACCCTATGCAGCATGATTAAAAATAAATTGGATGAGGAAGATATATTTTTCCGCGTAGGCGGTGACGAGTTTATTATAGTATTCAGCAGGAAGAACAACTGCCAGGCAGAAAATATCTGGAACAAAATTAAAAAACAGTTTGACGAAAGTAATATACAAGAAGAGTTTCCTTATAATATTATGGCAAGCCACGGATTATTTTATTTCTGCACCGGCATGGATATAGATTTAGGGCACATAATTGAAAAAGCAGATAAAATGATGTATGAAGAAAAACAAAGGCTCAAGAAAGAACATCAAACCAAGCACTCACCGGCTTCAGACGGTATTTTTTGAATATTTTGCAGAAAATAAATTAGTTATTATATGGCCAAATTGGGGTATATTAAAGCTTAACTTAAGTTAAAGGAGGATTTATCTATGAACAAGTTTGTTTTCAATGATTATTTTCATGAGCCTAAGGGAAAAATCGCCAAGCGCATGATTTTTAAAAGTGATAATGTAATTGCCTTTATTCTGAATATTGCTAAAGGGGAAATGCTGCCGGGACACACGCATTTAGAAACAACTCTTTTACTGCAGGTTATGGAGGGTAGCGCCAAGGTTATCACGGATGGCAATGAAACTCCGTTGCAGGTGGGTGAGTTAATGCAGATTGATGGACAGGAAAGTATGCAGGTTATAAACATCGGCGAAGATGTATTGCGTCTTTTCGTCACAATTTCACCAATGGGTACAGAGGCTTTTGCAAAAGACGCAAATGTTTAATGACGTACTTTTTTTGCCATGTGAAAAGCTGCTAAAACTAAAGC
>DCYG01000045.1:68095-132566 GCA_002331025.1 Firmicutes bacterium UBA2116
GCTTTAGTTTTAGCAGCTTTTATCTTTATAAATTAGATGTCGAAAAATAAAAGTTATCATGTTATAATTAGTACAGCTAATTTATAAAAAGAGAGGAAGATATAAAGGTTCTATGAACCGAGTTTTAGAAGAAGATTTAATTTATGAAATTCTTTCTGTTGTAGAGGAAATTCCGGAGGGTAGTGTCGCTACATACGGGCAAATTGCAAGGCTGATAGGCAGAGATAAAAACGCAAGACTTGTTGGAAAAGTCCTCAGCAGGGCAGAGTATTATGGAGAATATCCTTGCCATAGAGTAGTTAATCACGCCGGCAGACTGGTACCGGGATGGATTGAACAAGGTGACTTGCTTCGCAATGAGGGCATTACACTGAGAGACGAAACCCATGTTGATTTAAAGAAATGTCAATGGGACTGCTGACAGTAAAAATTACAGAGGGATATTTCTGTTGGTTTTAAAGTGAATTTCAAAGAACATTAAAATATATATAATAGACTTTCGGGTATACAAGATATGAGAAGATGAAAGAGAGTTTTGTGTGGATTGGGAAAGGAAAAGAGTATTGCCTTTCTGAATACACTTGAATAATTATAAAGGAGACAAAATTATGAATGATAAAACTGTGGTACTAAATACCGGCGTGGTAAATTATGATGGGAATGTTGATTACTCGCAAATTGCATCCGAAGTGGTAATCTATGATGAAACGCCCGAAGATAAAATTTTGGAGCGAGTTGACGGTTTTACAATCGTTGTAACGAAAGAAATGAAAGTCAGAGGCGACATTATCAGAAAATTTCCTGATAGTGTAAAGATGATTTGTGAAGCCGGAACCGGATATAACAATATAGATTTGGATGCGGTACGCGAAAAGGGAATCATATTATGCAATATCCCTGCGTATAGCAGTGAACGAGTTGCGCACACAGCAGTTCTTTTGATTTTAAATCTGGCAAGCTCAATGCAAAAACAGATTCGTATGCTTTCGGAAGGTAATCATGATAATTTCCATAAGCACTTAATGGTAGACCATGTTGAATTAAATGGCAAAACATTGGGGGTTATCGGTTATGGAAATATTGCAAAAGAAATAATCAAAGTAGCACAAGCGCTGGGAATGAAAATTTTGGTATCAGTCAGAACTCCCAGAGAAAATGTGGAGCAAATTCGCTTTACAACAAAGGAAGAAGTTTTAATGCAAAGTGATTTTATTTCTCTTAATTGTCCTTTAAATGAATCAACAAGGCATATGATCAATAAAGATACTTTAGCAATGATGAAACCGACGGCATATTTAATCAATACCGCGCGAGGAGGACTGGTTGATGAAAAAGCATTGATTGAAGCATTGCAAAATAATGTAATTGCAGGTGCGGGATTAGATGTGCAAGAAGTAGAGCCGTTAGATGATGCAAGTCCATTGTATACAATGGATAATGTTATCATTACTCCGCACATGGGATGGCGGGGATTAGAAACAAGACAACGCTTAGTTTCATTAATCCAAGATAATATCAGAGCTTTTTCTAAAGGACAGCCGATTAACAGAGTAGACTAAAAGTCATAAAAAAGGTGTTGTAAATTTACCTTTAATATTGTATAATTTTGGTAAAGGCTCTGAAATATCCTCTTATGTACTTTTTTCAGGATTAAGTATTCAAATTGTGAGGTATTAAAGAGTCTTCATCTTATTCATACCGGATGGAAAAATGATAAAAATTGGGAAAAAGCACGAATTTAACTGTACTGAAAATTTGCAGGAATAAGTAATGCAGTTGTTGAAAATAGGGCAAGATAAGATTATATTTCTTATCTTGCTTTTTTAACTTTACTTGCATAAGTTTATAAATTATAGTACAATGAAATCAGAACGTACATTCGAAAAAAACAGAGCTATTAAATAAAGAAATAATCTTAAACAGATAAAATTTAAGGAGGTAACCGGAGAATAAACATGAAGAAAAGAACCTATTTCGCAATCGATTTAAAATCATTTTACGCTTCGGTTGAGTGTATGGAACGAGGTCTCGACCCGATGACTACTAATCTTGTTGTCGCTGATGCAAGCCGTACTGAAAAAACCATTTGTCTCGCCGTCTCCCCTTCCCTCAAAGCATACGGTATTTCCGGCAGAGCGAGGCTGTTTGAGGTCGTGCAAAAGGTCAGGGAATTAAATGCGGAACGTCTGTGCAAATTACCGGAGCGTACTTTTTCGGGTGTTTCCTTCAGCGATACTAAATTGAAAGCCTCACCGAGTATTTCACTGGACTATATTATTGCTCCGCCGAGAATGTCACATTATATAGAGTACAGCACACGGATTTACAATATTTACTTGAAATATATCGCACCCGAAGATATCCATGTCTATTCCATCGATGAGGTATTCGTTGATGCTACCGATTATCTGTACACCTACAATCTTTCGGCCCGTGAACTTGCTACGAAAATGATTCTTGATGTCCTTAAAACGACCGGCATTACAGCATCAGCCGGAATCGGCACAAACTTGTATCTTTGCAAAGTAGCTATGGATATTCAGGCAAAGCATGTTCCGATGGATCAAAACGGCGTGCAGATTGCTGAATTGGATGAAATGAGCTACCGGCGCTTGCTGTGGGCACACCGTCCTCTGACAGACTTCTGGCGCGTTGGCAAAGGATATGCCAGGAAGCTGGAGGAACAAGGTATCTTTACCATGGGAGATATTGCAAGGTGCTCTCTCGGTAAGCCCAACGAATACTACAACGAGGATTTGCTGTACAGGTTGTTTGGCATCAATGCGGAGTTGTTGATAGACCATGCATGGGGCTGGGAGCCATGTACGATTGCCGATATCAAAGCATATAAGCCAAGCACAAACAGTATTGGATCGGGTCAGGTACTGCAATGCGCCTATACCTTTGATAAAGCGAAGCTGATTGTTCGTGAAATGACCGATTTGCTGGTACTTGATCTGGTGGATAAAAGGCTTGTGACCGACCGGCTTGTTTTGACGGTCGGATATGATATTGAAAATCTGATAAACCCAAAGATAAAGAAATTATATCACGGAGCGGTTACCATTGATCACTACGGACGCTCCGTTCCGAAATCAGCCCATGGTACGACAAACCTTGGCAGACAAACCTCCTCCGCAAAACTGATTATGGATGCTGTCACAGAGCTGTTTGAGCGCATTGTTGACGAAAATCTCCTGATCAGGAGAGTCAACATCACAGCGAATCATGTTGTTGATGAGGGAACTGTTCAAAAGACGGACAGTTTTGACCAGCTTGACCTTTTCACAGATTACGCGGCCGAACGGTCGAAAAAAGAGGAAGAAGAAGCCGAGCTTGAAAAAGAAAAAAAGATGCAGAAAGCAATGCTGGAGATAAAAAAGAAATACGGAAAGAACGCTGTTCTAAAGGGTATGAATCTGGAGGAAGGTGCTACTACATCAGATCGGAACAAGCAGATTGGAGGGCATAAGGCATGACAAATACATATGACGATATCATCCATCTGCCGCACCATGTCTCTGCGACACATCCTCATATGGCGGCTATTGACCGGGCGGCTCAGTTTTCTCCCTTCGCCGCACTGACCGGATATGATGCTGCCATCAGAGAAACCGCAAGACTGACCGATGAGAGAGTAGAGTTGGACGAATACACGAAAGACGCTTTGAGCGATAAACTACAGATAATTGCAGGCCGTCTTAAAGAGCATCCCAAAATTGCAATCACCTACTTTCAGCCAGACGATAAGAAAAATGGCGGTGCTTATGTTACTGCTGCCTGCACGGTAAAAAAGATAGATGAACATGAACGGATTGTAGTTATGACGGATGGAACAGTAATCTCCATTGATGAAATAATTAGCATAGATGGGCAGATATTTGAAACTGTGATGTTTCACTCGTGTGATGAGGGAATAACGATAAATAGGAATTTGGAGAGAAACTCATGAAACAGATTGCAATTTTATCCGATACTCATGGTATGCTGCGAGAGCATGTTATGGCTGAACTTGCTGAAGCTGATTGCTCTATTCATGCCGGTGATATCAACACATTATACATTGCAGAGACCATGCGAAAGCTCGGAGAGACCTATGTGGTTCGTGGTAACAATGATAAAGAATGGGCAGAAGATCTGCCTGAAAGTATTACCGTCACAATTGAAGGCGTTAGATTCTTCATCGTTCATAACAAGAAAGATGTCCCGAAATACTTAACAAATGTGGATGTGGTAATCTATGGTCACTCCCACAAATATTCCGCAGAAATTATTAATGGAGTACTGTTTCTCAATCCCGGCAGCTGCGGTAAACGTCGATTTGATCTGGAACTTACAATGTGCCGTATGACTGTGGATGCGGGGCACTACCGGTACGAAAAAGTGATGATCCCATATGACATCTAAAAAGGACAATTATAATACTTTTACTCTAGATAGTAATGTCAATTTCAAGAAAGCCACTGTTTCTAACAATATAATATCAAACCTATAAACGATGTTGATGCAATTTAACTGTTATGAACCTGCGGCTGATTTATAAACACTTGTCCCATATGCCAATATCAGATATAATATTGATATGAACTTAAGGATAAATAATCACTCCTGTGCATATATAAGAGAGTTATAGGAGGTCAATAAGAATAGAAAATAAAAAAGAGCTTAAAGATTTTTGCGGATTCAGAATTGGAAGAGAGTTCAGTTGTTTGAAAACGGAATAATCAAATAGCGAGTACGAAAACATAAAAGGATTCGTGCTTGTCAGCATGATTCTTTTTATGTTTTCGTCCGGATTATGCTTCGTTTCTTGTGCCATTATTATGGAAAATAAAATCTGCTATTAAAGCAATAGGATTTATTTTCTCACTGTACCTGAATACAAAAGCATTTGATTTCTGACCATATCTGCAAGTACAGGGGAAACTTTCTCCAGATGACGTAAGACAGTGCGCTGTGTATTAGGCTGGGCATCCACAAGTCCCGACGCAATATTATTCGCAAGGTTCTTTTTCTCTGCTGCAGAAAAGGATTCATATTTCTGGCTGGCTTGTGTAAAATCGTCAGGATTCGGGATTTCGGAACGCATGATTTCACCTGCGACGTATCTGCCGTTTCCGCTGGATACCATAGATGCTGGAGACCAGTTTAGCTGTTTGTTAACGGGGATATTACGAAAATCAGGACCAAGCCTGTGACGCTGTGCATCCGAATAAATAAATGTACGTCCCTGCAGGACCTTGTCATCTGAAAATTCCAGACCGGGAAGTAAATTCGCCGGATTAAAGGCTAATTTGTCTACCTGCTCGGCATAATTTTCAGGATTGCAGTTCAAAACCATCCGTCCGACAGGCAAAAGGGGATACACGGCTTCATCCCATACCTTGGTATCATCCAGAGGATCAAAGGGAAGCAGTTTTGCATCTTCAGGATTCATCAGCTGCACACGCATCTCGTATTCCACAGCATTTCCTTTTGCTATACTGTCATACAGGTCACGACCGGCAATATCAGGGTCCTGGCATGCCAGTCGTTGAGCCTCCTGCTGGTCGATGTATTGCACCCCGGCCATAGGGAACCAGTGATATTTTACATAGTGGCGAACACCCTGTGCATTTCGCCAGACATAGGTACTTACACTATATCCCTTTATATGGCGAAGACTCTTTACCGTTCCCAAATCCGAGAAAAACCATATCAGCATATTCGTTGACTCGGGATACTCGGCAAACAGGCTCCAAAGCCTCTCGGGGTCAGGAAGATTGTTCACCGGTGAAGGCGAAAGATGGCTGATTATATCCGGTACACGAATGGCATCCCGCACAAAAAAGACGGGTAGATGATTACAGAGCAAATCAAAAATTCCTTCCTCGGTATAAAATCTGGTGCTGAAGCCCCGTACATTTCTTAAAGTGTCCGGTGTTCCATGATTGCTTGAAGCCAGGGAGAAGCGCACTGCTACCGGCACCTGTTTATTGGGGGTTTGCAAAAATCCGGCTTTTGTATACTGCTTCATTGAGTGAGTGGTGTAAAAATATCCAAAAGCACCATATCCTTTTGTATGGATACGTCTTGGCAGTGTGGTGGAGAATACAAAGTCTTCCAAGGTTTCATGCAGAACGGTATCCTGCACAAGGACGGGACCGCGAACACCCACCGTTTGGGAATGAGATGCATTTGGTAAAGGCGATTGAGATTGATTGTGATTATTGTACATTTATAATCCCTCCAACCGTGTTAAAAACACGAAAATAATATAATAAAGTGTATTTTTAATTTTTGTAAATTATACCATTTTGTGTCTGTATACTTCGATTTTACGCATACTGACACATCAGATGCCTGAAGCTTATTAGAATGAGTGACATGAGCAGCAGTGTGTTTTGAAAGGAGACGTGAAATGATTCTCAGGAAGGCAAAAGAAAACAATGAAATTCTAAGAAAAGAAGAAGGAGCAAATACAGGGCAGCTGCAGCGGCATTTAAAACGGCTAATCGCCGTTCTGATCGTGGGTATGCTCACTATTTTTTGGGGGGGAACAGGACGAAGCCTCGAGCCCTATCCGAAGGCGGAGACAGGAATCATAGACTTAACACAACTGGAATTTGAAAATGATGTGGTCTCTTTAGATGGTCAGTGGGAATTTTATTGGAACCGGCTCCTGAATCCCGGTGAATTAAAAAATGACATAGTAATTGAGCATGTTGATATTCCGAGTTCATGGAACAAATATGCGTCCAATAAAAGTACTTATTCCGGAGACGGTTATGCAACCTACCGGTTGATCTTTATAACTGAGGAGGAGCAGAGATTAGCTTTAAAGATTCCAAGACTGCGTACGGCATACAAGCTTTGGGTCAACGGGGAATTGATTGCCTCTGCCGGAACAGTGGGTAAAGATGAAGATACCATGAAACCTCAGTATCTGCCTCAAATTTCTTTTTTTGAGGCACAACAAGGAGAAAATGAGATTTTAATTCAGGTTTCTAATTTTTATCATCGCAGTGGCGGCATATTGGAGAGTTTAAAGCTTGGCAGTGAAGATCAGATTCTTGAGCTGAAACTAAAAAGTATAGCTATGGAATTTATTCTGTTTGGCAGCCTGATATGTATCGGAACCTATCACCTTACTTTGTTTTTTTTCAGAAGAAAAAAAGATAGCTCTCCAATGTATTTCGGATTGTTTTGTATTCTAATCGGAATAAGGATTATGCTGGGCGGAGAATGCTTTCTTTTCTATTTATTTCCTCAATTCAGCTGGGAAATCGCTCATAAAATACTGACGTTGACATACTATTTAGGGGTGCCCATTGCATTGATGTTTTTTATATCAATTTTTCCGGAATATTTCAATATACGAGTGATCAAAGCAGCTCAAATAATGGGGGGCATTTTTGCATTAATCGTTCTTTTTACTCCTGCGCGGATTTTTACCGTTATTAACATTGTATACCAGGTATGGAGTTTTGGTGTAATTTTCTATATCGTAAGTGTGTTTATCAAAATATTCAGTCACAAGGAAAAGGATAGCTGGCTGATCGGGTTAGGTGCGGCGGCCCTATTGATGAGTAGTATAAATGATATCATTTTTTTCACTCCATGGATGCATGACAATGATCTCGTATTTCTAAGGACTTTCGTCAGAACCGGAAATCTTACTCCTCTGGGACTATTCATTTTTGCCTGTACAAATTCTTTGCTGATAGCAAAGAGGTTTTCTGATGCCTTGGAACAAGAAGAATGGATGACTGCAAAGCTGACGGAAATGAATGCTCATTTAGATGAATTGGTACTTCAACGAACCAGAGATCTGGAAGAGTCCAATCGAAAAATAGAATATCAAAATATTGAATTAGAAAGAAAAAATCAAGTTTTGCAGAGATTTTCTTTTAAAGATCCTTTGACAGGGGTGTGGAACAGGCGAAAGTATGCTCAAATGATAAAAAGTGAATGGCGCCGATGCTTAAGAGAGCAAAAGCCCATAGCTTTATTGCTTCTGGATATTGATCATTTTAAAAGATTTAATGATTTTTACGGACATATGGAAGGAGATAAGTGTCTTATTAAAGTTGGACATGCCCTCAGGAGATCTTTATCGCGCTCAACCGACATCTTAGCGCGTTACGGTGGGGAAGAATTTATCGTGTTGTTAGCCGGCGCAGGTAAAGAAGAGGCAATAAAGGTTGCCAACATGCTGCGGCAGAAAATAGAGGACCTTGCGATTCTCCATGAAAAGTCGCCGGTGAGTAATTATGTCACTGTAAGCATAGGATGTACCTCTACGGTTCCGGATCGGGATTCTTCCTATCAGGATTTGTTCAATATGGCTGACAAGGCTTTATATCAGGCAAAAAATGCCGGTAGAAATCAGGTCGGGTTTTTATAAGAATCCAATGAAATTTTCCGGATAATGCTATGGAAGGCAGCTTTATTCTTTTCCGATAATTATTGATTTCTTATAAAAAATGGTATAATATACTATTAATAAGGGGTGCTGCAAAGGAGGTAAAATCGTGCAGTATTTTAATATATTTGTAATACTTGTATTTATGGCAACTATTTGCTCGGTTATTCTTATACTGTATACTATTAAGCATCGCAATGTCGATAAATCATATTTTTTAATTTTTCTTTCTGCTGCTACTTATTTATATACTTTTGGCTATCTTTTAGAAATAACTTCATCTACATTAGAAACGGCTTTCTGTACAGTTCGCATGCAGTACATGGGTCTGCCTTTCATTCTGCCCATCAGCTATCTGTTTGTGAGGGATATTTACGGTGAAAAGCACCTCGGCAAACTAAAGCTGTTTTTTTTGTTTTCAGTTCCTGTTCTTACCGTAATAACTATGCAGTTATATCCGCTTATGAAAATTTTCTACTCAAATATTGAATATATCTCCAACGGGTACATAGCCAACTGCCGAGTATATCCCGGACCGTTTTACCATCTGTATACCGGCTTCAGCTATCTCATTTTTTTATTGATTATTCGTTTGATTATTGTCAAACTAAAGAGAAGCAGCAAACAGAAAAAACAGCAAAGCCTGATTCTTTTGGCAGCATGTCTGATTCCTACGCTTTGCAGCATTCCATATGTTCTGTCTACAGCCAAGCTGCGGTACGATCCGACTCCTATTGCAAATGCCATCTCAATGATACTGCTGCTTTACGCAATACGCTACCATAATTTGATCAGTGTGGTACCCTTGGCAAGAGCCCAGGTAATTGAATCAATGGATGACGCTTTTATTGTCTGTGATAAGGATTTAATTTTTTGGATGCAAATAAAGCCGCTAAAAAGTTGTTTCCTGAACTGAAAAATTTAATACCGGGGGATGCCGTAGAAGGGGTGGAACGTTTCAAGAACACAACTGAACTGAGCATTCAAAGAGGAAATGAAACACGATTTTATAAGTCGACTCAAACTTGTATCTTGCAGGATAGAATAGTTAAAGGTATTTGTATTGTGCTTCACGATGTTACTGAAAATGAAAAACTGCTTAAAAAGCTGCGTATACAGGCCTCTTTTGATCCTTTGATGAACATCTACAACAGGGGGACTTTATTTGAAGCAGCGAAGCTGATGCTGAATTCAGAAAAAGCTAAACAGCTTTCTTATGCACTGCTGATGATAGACCTTGATTTTTTTAAGATCGTCAACGATACTTACGGACATTTCGCCGGAGACCTTGTACTAAAAACTGTCGTTTCTATTATAAAGAAAACTTTTCGCAAGGATGATATTATCGGTCGTTATGGAGGTGAAGAAATTGTTGTTTTATTGGAAAACATTTCAGTTGAACAGACTTTTCGTATTGCTGAAGAATTGAGAAAAATTATTGAGAACACACCTATTTCCTATCAAAATCACACAATTAACATTACCATCAGCATCGGTGCCGCTCACTCTCCGGTCGGAGAGAGTCATTCGTTTGAGAATATGCTGGACAGGGCAGATGCTGCAATGTACGAAGCTAAAAACAGCGGACGTAACCGTACTGTTGCAGAATAAAAGCAACTAATGGACCCTGTGGAGAATAACGGACGAAGCCATTATAAATTATTTATTTGATTTAAGTTGAGCCAATTAACTCCGATATTTGACAAATAAAGCTAAAATCATACATAAAACAACCTTTTTGTTGTAGTTAAAGTAATAAAAAAGCGTAGATTCATGACTATGGTTAGTCTGTGGAAATATGCTTTTTTTACTGGAGATAAAACCTTCCTTAAATAATAACATACAAAATGGTTATCATATTTTTTAATGAATATGTTATTTTAAAAATAAAAATAATAACTGAAGATAAAGCGAGAATAATATGAAGAATCATAATAATGAAAAAGCCATTATTCTTATTCCATCCCTTGAGCCCGACAGAAAACTTTTAGCATATGTGAATGAGTTAAAGGAACATGGTCTTACGGATGTTATTATTATTGATGATGGTTCCGGAGAATATTATCAACCTATTTTTTGCGAGCTTACTACTATTGGCTGTGTAGTACTGCATCATCCTGAGAATTATGGAAAGGGTTGTGCACTAAAGACCGGATTTAAGTATATACAAGAAAATTATGATTGGTTTAGCTGTGTTGTAACTGTAGACTCGGACGGACAACATGCGGTTAAGGATGTTTTGAGAATTTTGGAAATATCAAAAAAGAATCCTGACACATTAAGCTTGGGTGTCCGTGATTTTAGCATGTCCGGAATACCTGTCAAGTCCTTGCTGGGAAACAGGTTTGTTTCCTTTGTGTTTGCCTTATTATACGGAAGATATCTTTCCGATACTCAAACAGGACTTAGGGCATTCGGCATACCGCTGCTTGAATTTATGCTTGATGTAAAAGGGGAAAGGTTTGAATATGAGATGAAAATGCTTATTGCATGTGTGCAAGCCGGAATTTCTATTGAGATGATTCCGATTCAGGTAATTTATATAGATTCTAATGAAGGGACCCACTTTAAACCTATTCTTGACAGTGTTAGAGTCGTCGGAACAATTCTCTCTGATTTTTTCCGGTTTTCTGTTTCATCCATTGTTAGTGCAGCAGTTGATCTTGGAATTGCGTGGCTTCTTTTGGATTTTCTTCATGCATATTTTAAATTGGAATATCTGAAAATTTTAATTGCAACATCTGTTGCGAGAGTTATTTCGACAGTGTTAAATTACCTGTTGAATCGAAACTTTGTGTTTAGAGAGAAAAGTGCAGGCGGACGAAGTTTAATTCGTTATTTGATGTTGTGCGCTGTGATTATTATATTTTCAACGACAGGTGTCTATGTACTTTACAAGGGATTTGGAATCAATGAAAAAATCGGAAAAGTTATCTGTGATACTTTATTGTACTTCTTAAGCTATCAGGTACAGCAAAGATGGGTTTTTAAATAAAAGATGGGTTTTTAAATATATGGGAGATGAGCCGCAATGAACGAAAAGCAAAGAAATGTTTTCTTAATACTTACCATGATTCTTATGACTGTATATCTTTTGTGGAGAATATTTTTTACATTGCCTTTCGGTCAGGGTGTTTTGAACATGATTTTTGGAATCCTGTTGATTGTGGCTGAAACGGTGACTGTATTGACAACATTTGAGCTTTTCGTTCAAAAAATAAAAAAGAAAAGAGGATATTTGGAATGCCCTGTTATTCCACCGGAATATTATCCGGAGGTTGATGTTCTTATTGCCACTCACAATGAATCGGTTGACCTATTATACAAGACGGTTAATGCTTGTACCTTCATAGATTATCCGGATAAGAAAAAGGTACATATTTATCTCTGTGACGACAGCAATCGCCCCGAAGTGGAGGAGCTTGCAAAACAGTTTGGAGCAGGATACATGGGTCTTGCTGATAACAAACATGCCAAATCCGGCAATTTAAACAATGCTTTGTCTAAAACGTCATCTCCTCTGATTGCTACCTTTGATGCAGATATGATTCCTCAGCATACATTCTTGATGAAGACCGTTCCTTACTTCCTGTTTTCAGAATTCATAAAGGAGGATGATATATGGCGGCTTCGCAGAAAGAATGAGAAAGATGACGGTTGGAAGCTGGGTCTGGTGCAGACTCCCCAGAGTTTTTATAATCCGGATCTGTTTCAGTTTAATCTTTTTGCGGAGCGAAGTATACCTAACGAGCAGGACTTCTTTTCAAGAGAAATTAACATTCTCCGTAACACATCCAACGCAGTGGCTTACACCGGCAGCAACACAGTGATTTCTCGAAAAGCAATGGAGGATATTAACGGCTTTCCTTTGAGAACCATCACTGAGGATTTCGAGACGAGTATACGCCTGCAACAGGCGGGATATATTACGTATGCAACAGATGAAGTTCAGGCAGCCGGTCTTACAACCACAACTGTTTCAGGCATGATTAAGCAGAGAGTCAGATGGGCAAGAGGCGTTTTGCAAAGCTTGCAGAATACCCGTGCCATCTTTTCCAAAAAGCTTTCCCTTCCTGCAAGAATTACATATTTAAACAGTTTTCTGTATTGGTGGTCTTTTTTTAACCGGATGATTTTTATTTTGTCGCCTATTTTATTTGCGCTATTTGATTTTCAAATTGTAAATACAGGATTTTGGGATATAGTTATTTTTTGGCTGCCATCCTATTTCTTTTACAGCACGGCCATGCGTTATCTTTCCGGCAACATCAGGACACAGCGATGGAGTCAGGTCGTGGATACAATTTTTATGCCTTATCTGATTATTCCGGTGCTGCTTGAAACACTGCATATACATGAGAGGAAGTTTAAGGTCACGAATAAAAGCAAGCCATCATCCAAGGACAAGTTTTATAATCTATGGTATGCTGTTCCGCATATTTTTTTATTAGTACTTTCTATTGTGGCTATTATCCGCTTTGCGTATGGTAAATACGGCTGGGCACTTTTTTATAGCAGCATTATTATTTTTTGGCTGGCATATAATATTGTAGCGCTGTTTTATGCCCTGTTTTTTATGCTTGGACGCCGTTCTTACCGGGCATCTGAACGCATTCAGGCTTCGGAGACAGTATATATTAAGTATAAGGACAAAGAATATAAAGCAGTGACAATGGATGTGTCTGATCATGGACTGTCGTTCTATGTTCCGTCTCCAATAGATTTGCCGGAGCAATCAGGTATTGATCTGACGCTTCAAACCTGCCGGTATGAAGCGAGGCTTGAAGGTTCTATAGTCTATATAAGAAAAGAAGGTGATGGATGGCGTTATTCTGCCGTTGTTAAACCTGTAGAGGAAACGGATAAACGTCAATACATGCAGATTGTATATGATCGTCTCCATTCTCTGCCGAAGCAAATTGACCCTTGGGTAACTGTCTATGACGATATATTTCGCAATATAGAAAAGCGCGTGCATTTAGTACGGAATAAATCTGTAAAACATACGAAAAAGGTGATAGGAGGGAATTGAAATGACGGCTATGCTTACATTTTTTTCAACAATTCTGTTAATATGCTCTTTCCTTGGCTATATGCTGCTGACTCAAAAAGTAATTGGGATAAGACGGGAATTTGTGCCTGTGTTTGTCTTTTCATCTGTTGCGTGTATTATATATTTCTGTGGTTTAGCAGGAATACTCTTTGCAGGTTCCGTTGTGATTATGGTGGGAGGACTGATCGCATTTGGTATTATTTTGGCAAAGAGATTGCATAATGAGTCACATTTTAAGATTCGGCTTTCTTTGTTCGGGTTTTTTTGGTTAGCAGGAAATTTATTTTTCTTTTCGCTACTGCTTAGAAGTGAATTGACTCATTACGATAATTTTTCTCATTGGGCAATTGTGGTGAAACAGATGCTTAGTACTGATGCTTTTCCTACCTCAAGCTCCGATCTTATCGACTTTAAAAATTACCCCCTAGGTATTTCGTCCTTCATATATTATGTCTGCCGTTTTGCCGGTAATTATCAGCAGGTAATGATTTTAGCCCAAGGGATATTGATTTTTTCTTGTTTTTATGCCATATTTGGTATTATAACCGAGAAAAAAAGATTCTTGCTGTATGCATTTTTAGGATTGGGTTGTTCTTCACTTTCCTTTTTCAATATTACAATTCGCATTAATAATTTATTAGTGGATTTTTTGCTGCCAATTTACACATTAGCAATTTTCGCAGTGGCATATCGGTACCGCAGAGACCATAAGCGCGCTTTTACCGGAGCTTTACCTATGGCGGCTCTGTTGTCGATTACAAAGAGTACAGGAATAATTTTTACGGTGATTGGTCTTGTTTTTCTGTTTTACATGATATTCATTCACGACAGTTATACATCAAAAGGCCGAAAATTACTCCTTGTTCTCATTACATTTCTTGTGGTAATTTTGCCGTATTTGAGTTGGTCATGGCATATGGAAACTGCATTCAGCGATGTTGAGAACAAATTTGATTTTCAAAATATGCCGGAAGAAAAAACAGTTGAGCAAATACAGGAAATTTCATATTTGTTTATCAGTTCAAGTACTGATATATCAACAAGACCTGCAATGGGAATACTTGTCTTCAACCTTGCAGCTGCCGGAGCAATAATTTTTGATTTCCTTGTGCTGAAGAAGAAATGGAAGCTGTGGAAAGCACTGATTGCTCTTGATGTTGTACTGATCCTTTATTATGCGGGTATTTTAGGTTTGTATGTTTTTTCGATGCCTTTGGATGAGGCACTGTGGTTAGCCGGATTTGAACGTTATGCTTCAAGTATAGTTGTGCTGTTTGCAGGAGGGTTAGTGATGACCGCTGCAGTGGATATTGAAAATTCATTTTACTACAGAATCGGGCAGGTACCGGATGAACAGGCGTTTCGCAGTGTAGCAAGCAAGAATCGTTATCAAAAGGGTGTATTGGCTTGTATGGCAATTGCTGTTACATTGCTGCTGTCGGAATACAATGGAATTTTATCTGTTGTACGTACATACGATAACTCCCTGCCTTATAAAATCCGTACAATTACAGGAGACAGGTGGTACAAAAATGGTGAAGAGGACAGTAAAAGATATCTTTTTTATGCACCTGACAGAGATTCACAGGTTACAAATTTTTATATGCAATATGTAGGAAGATACTACCTATATTGTCCTAATGTTGACGGTATCTGCCTTTTTTACGAAGATAATATGGATAACTTGCTAAGCAGTTATGATTACTTGGTAGTGGCGGAAGGCGATGCCAATGAGCGTTACCTGCTTCGTAAACATTACGGTGTTTCAGGGAAGGAAGGCATTTACAGGATTGAAAGTACGGACGGACAGATTGAACTTATTTTTGAAGAGAGCGAGGAAAAGTAGCAGTGAAAAGACATAAACACCGATTTCATTTTTATAATTTTATCATAGCTCTTTGCTTTATATTTATAACAGGAATATTTGCGCTTAAAAATTTACAAGGGATAGAGATATTGAACTTTATGAAAGAAGAAAGAGAAACAAGAAACTTTGTAAAACAACTGGGACCGGGCTTTAATTTAGGCAATACCTTAGATACGCACGACCTTCACTTTGAAACAAATGACCCATCTGATTTTGAGACCTACTGGGGAAATCCCGTTACCACAAAAGAAATGCTGGAGGATATAAAATCGGCCGGCTTTGATGTACTGCGAGTTCCTGTAACATGGTATGAGCATATGGATGAGAATGATATTATAGACCCGATTTGGCTTGAGCGTGTCCGGCAGATTGCGGACTACGGATTAGAAGCGGGTATGTATGTGATTATAAATGCACACCATGACGATTGGTATATCCCTGATGATGAATATTTGCCAAAAGCCCGCGAAAGAATGGAGGCTCTGTGGAGGCAAATTTCCGAACGATTTAAAGAATATGACCAAAAACTTTTGTTTGAAAGCATGAATGAACCGCGATTAATCGGAGAAACAGAGGAATGGAGAGAGGGAACCCCGCGATCCCGGGAAATCATCAATGCATTAAACGAGATTTTTGTGCGGACAATTCGTGAAAGCGGCGGGAAAAACGCAGATAGATACCTTATCCTTCCCACTTATTGTGCAAAGCCTTATGAAGAAGCATTGAAGGATTTCCGTTTGCCTGAAGGAAACAGATTAATTGCTTCAATACATCTGTATTCACCATATAGTTTTACATTAAATATGCAAGGTACATCAGAATTTGACCGCGAAGAACCTGCAGATACCGAAGAGATTGATAAAATATTTGAGGATCTTAATCGGTTTTTTATAAGCAATGGTGTATCTGTAATTATAACCGAATTCAGTGCGGTGGATAAGAAAAATGAGCAACAGCGCGCAGCTTGGGCACGCTATGTCGGAAAAAAGGCAGAATCTCTTGGAATTGCTTGTGTTTGGTGGGATGCAGGTCCGGGTGAAGAGGAAGGTAAGCCCTTCCCGCTTTATAACCGATATACACGTAAATGGCTGTTTCCTGATTTATTGGAAGCGTTAACTGAATAGAAGCTGTATAATAATTTGAGCATACAATCAGTTGCGCATTGAGTTATTTACATAATTGTGATACAATATTCCATAAAATATATAATACAAACCTTACGGAGGATAAAAATTTTGAATCAATTACGGACGCTATGTGTGATGGGCACATTCGACAGTCAAGCCAACCAAGAGGTGTTATTAATCAAAGAAAGATTGAAAGCAGAAGGTATTTCTACTGATATATATGAACCTCATATAACATTTGGCATCTATACGGAACTTGACGAAGCGAGTTTGATTAAGTGGGTTAGTAAGGTGGCAGAACAGCATAAAAAATTCAAGATTTATTTTAATCATTTCGGTTTTTTTCCCGATGCCCCATTTTGCTTTTTAGCGCCTAGCTCCAGCTATAACTTATTGGAGCTGCATTCAGGCATACGTGAGAAATACGATAACTTTTGTGCGGACAAAGGATGTTTATATTCGCTTAAGCAACAAAAATGGACTCCTCATATGACAATTGCCTCGGTTGAGCCGGGACAGGAGGAAAGGCTGCTTTCAATTCTTTGGAAAAACTTTTCGCCATTTACGGCAGAACTTACTAAACTAAAAATAACATCTTCCGATACAAGCGAAGATGTTGGTGTGTTCGAACTGCAATAGAGGATTAATGCTCGTCAATATACTGATTCAATGCCTCGTGATATACATCGATTCTTGTTTCCCGCGGTTCTGTTTCTTGATTTATAATCAGATCAATCAAATAGTACGGAGTTTTACCGCCGATAAACATGGATTTAATACAGGAGACACAGTAGACAGCAACGTTTTGACAAGGCATTTGCGCAGCACGTTTTTTTTGCAGTTCAGTAATAGTTTCAATTTTAAGCTGAGGATAGAAATTATCACCGCAGCAGATAGATTTCGTTCCGCTGAATTTGGAATCAATAATTTCTATGCCCATCTTCATAAGAATATTTCTGACTGCAGAATGAACCTGTGGCTTTGGTCGAAATGAACAGGGGTCGTGTACCGAAACGGTTAATCCGTTATGATTCGGCAAGGACAGATTTTCAATGCTATCCAATACTTCCCACAGTGAGATAGTTTGTATTCCGTCATATAAGGAACGGAATCTTCTGTCGCAGCCTGCACAGTTATTGATGATGACAGAACCATGAGCCAGCCTCGGATTATTACGGCAGCATATATTGTGAAGCTCTACTGAGCCAAAATGTTTGTTCAGTATGTCCATTATCTTGTGCACCGATTCAGGCTTGTAAATACTGAGCGCACATCCCGGATTAAAATAGCACTTTTTCTTATCAATGTTATAAATTTCAATACTTGGAATCCGTATTCCACCCATTCATTTTCCTCGCTTCTCTATTGTAGTTATTTCCATATTCATTTCTGTACGCGGCAGGAGATAGTCCTGTGTTAATTTTGAAAAAACGATAAAAGGATGATAATCCTCCAAAACCTATGGCATATGCTATATCAATTATTTTATCATTAGTTTCAGAAAGCAGTCGCTTTGCTTCTTTCAGTCTCAATTTTTTTATATATTCAGATACTGTAATTCCGTATTCATCCTTAAAGATTTGAACCATTCGTCGATGAGACAGGCCCATATGCTGTAGTTCATTATTTATTTCATCGTCTCCACGGAAAGATTCGTCAAGCAATTTCTTTACTTTTTCTGCAATTTCTTTAATCGGCTGATATTCTGAAAGATCGCTTCTGCACCTCTTGCATGGACTGAATCCTGCGGCTATAGCCTGTTCTGCTGTATTAAAAAAGCTTACATTTTCCCGTTTAGGATTTTTGGATTTGCATGATGGGCGGCAATAGATTCCGGTAGATTTGACTGCATAGAAAAAAATACCGTCGTAGGACGCATCGTTTTCTGATACTGCTTTCCACATTTCTTCCTGTGTCATTTTCTTATCTCCTTTCTCTGTTTCTTAGGAATTTAGTATATTATAGCATATGTGTACAAAGTTTTTCTTCTCAATTTAGTATATTCAATTTTAAATCTGAACAGGCCGGGAAACATCTTAAAATATTTTTACAATATATTGCAAAAAATGTATCATTATGCTATGATATTGGTCATACTTGAATTGGAGGAAATAATATGTACATTAAATCATGCAACAAATTTTTATTATCAATTATGTTAATTATGGGACTTATGATGGTTCCGGTCTATGCGGCCCAAACAGAGGTAATCAGTTTAGTGGATGCTGACAGCGGCTATAAAATTGTTGTACCTAACTTTGTTGATGTAAGAGAAGTTGAGGTAGACGGAGAAATTGTTAAAGCAGTCGTTGCAGAAAAACCTGTTAAGGACAGCTTAGGCACATATACTTTCTTTGAAATACAAACAACTAATGAAGATGCATCAATGATAGCTTCAGCTCCCGGAACATTCTATGAGCAAATAGGTGATCTTTTTTATGAATTAGAAGATGGCAAGGTTGCATACAGACCGTCATTGTATGTAGATTTCGAAGAAATTTTTGAAGACAACGTATTTGTTTTTGATTTTTCTGTTACGGATGCGGACGGAGAAGTAATAAATGTTTTTAACAGTATTTATTTTGTATTTGTAGAAGCAGAAGAGTCTGCTGAAACTCCAGCTGAAACTCCCGTTGAAGAAACTGCTGAAGAAACTGCCGAAACTCCCGAAGCTGCTGTTGAAACACCGGTTCAGGAAGCAACTGCCGTACCTACAGCATCTGAGGTTGTTGTAGACGGAAAGAATGTTTCTTTTGAAGCATACAACATCGACGGATACAATTATTTTAAACTGAGAGATTTGGCTATGGCTGTAACCGGTTCAGAAAAACAATTTGAAGTTACCTGGGACGCAGAGAAAAATGCTATTAACCTTGTTTCTGGTGAAGCATATACACCTGTTGGAGGAGAATTCGCGGTATCAGAAGGAACAGAATCTGTACAAGCAATAGTTAATCAGTCAACAATCTACATAGATGGAGAAGAGATCGCACTTCAGGCATATACAATTGGAGGAAATAATTACTTCAAACTTAGAGATGTAGGTGAAGTGTTTGATATTGGAGTTCTCTGGGATGGAGAGTTAAATCAAATTGCAATTGATACAGTTGTTGGATATGTAGTAGAATAACAATAGTTCTTCATAGCAAAAAAAGACGGGACGTCTGTGTGAACAGACGTCCTATTTTTTTTGTTATAATTGTAAGGGTATCTTAATAAGCCTCTTAAGAAATTCCCAGACCAGCGCTTGCATAGCCTGCGATAGCTGCTGCTACATCGATACCATCTGTGATATCTGCGGAGAACACTAACAGTAATCTGGTTCCTGCAGTAACAGGAATGTTCAGACCGGTTGTTACACCGCTGCTGATATCGCCGACGGAAATTAATCCTGTCAGAGGCGGTGCCAATGTGACAACTGCGCCCGGCACAGCAACGAATGTGTCGTCAGGAGTAGTTGATTGGAATAACTGTGCGGTTACCGTTGCAGTTGAGCCAACCAAGCTCAGTGCGGCGCTGACACTCAAATATGCTGCTAAGGAGGTAATAACGCCATCCCTTGGCATCGAGAACGCAAAGTTAGTCAGTCCCAACAAGCTGATTGTTCCGGTTGCAGCGGAGATGCCCGGAAGATTACTTCCAAATCCAACCGCGCTTGAGGTATTAAGCAATCCACCGAGTACGGTAGTCAAAGCAACAGGTGTGCCGGATGCAAACGGAATAATTGCTCCTTCACCCGGAGGTCCAGCCGGTCCTTCAGGTCCAGCCGGTCCTTCAGGTCCTGTCGCACCTGTAGCACCTGTAGCTCCTGTGGCACCTGTAGCTCCCGCCGGTCCCGGAGGTCCCTGAGGTCCTTGTGGTCCAGCCGGTCCCGCAGGTCCTTGAGGTCCCGCCGGTCCCGCCGGCCCTGTAGCTCCTGTAGCTCCAGCCGGTCCAGCCGGTCCTTGAGGTCCGGTTGCACCAGTTGCTCCCGGAGGTCCTTCAGGTCCTTCGGGTCCCGCCGGTCCCTGAGGTCCGGTTGCGCCGGTTGCGCCCGGAGGTCCTTGAGGTCCCTGAGGTCCTGCCGGTCCGATAGGTCCTTGAGGTCCTATCGGTCCCTGAGGTCCGGTTGCTCCCGGAGGTCCCTGAGGTCCGGTTGCTCCTTCGGGTCCTTGAGGCCCTATCGGTCCCTGAAGTCCAGCCGGTCCTTGAGGTCCTTGAGGTCCCTGCGGACCGCGAGGTCCCGGACAACAGCATGGTGTAGGAGGATACGGCGGCGTAGGAGGATACGGCGGCGTAGGTGGGCACGGATATCTCTCAGGCTGTGAGCATCCACATCTTTCCTGTTCGCAATTTATACTTATATTGTTTGAAAATGGATATTCCTGATCTCTGTAACGTTTTGTTCCTGTGCATGAATTGTACTGTCTTGGCATATTATTGTAATACATTATTAATCACTACCTTATATTAATTTTTATGCTAACGGGACATATTGAATTTATTCCCTTTAGTATTCTATGTACAAGCAACGAAGATGTGACATTTTTCTACAAAAAAATTAAAATTATTACACAATAAAAATTTACCTTATTAAACACTTTAAACGAAATTTCGTCAGCACTCCTTCCGAATTTCGAAAATTATATAAAAATAAGGATTTTAATTAATAATTATGCTATAATGCTTTAAGATGTGTTTTCCATAGGAGGCGTTATGAAACGATATGACGGAAAATTAGTAAAATCATTGGACCCATTTGTAAGAATTATCCCTTATATCATGGAAAAGCGCAGCGATGCACAGAATTTTTCTAAGCAGGTTGTTTGTGCCGATTCCATTGATCGTTATATCTTAGAGAAAAAGGAACAAGGATATAAGTTAAGTTATTTGCATATTTTTATAGCGGCATATGTAAGACTAATAGCAAAGAGACCTCAATTAAATCGATTTATTATGAACAGTCAAATATACGAGCGTAACAACATTTGTGTTTCAATGGCCATCAAGCGGTCTTTGCGCGATGAAGGCGAAGAAACAACCGTAAAGTTTGAATTTACCGGTAAAGAAAATCTATTTGAAGTAGCTGAAGTTATAGATAGAATTATAACTGAAGCAAAATCTTATAAAAGCAATACTGATGCAGACAGGCTTGCGGCAATGGTTATGTCAATGCCCGGAATAGTAAAAAAGTTATTAGTTAAAGTTATAAAGAGTATGGATCAATTAAATTTACTGCCTGAAAGTGTAATTAAGGCAAGTCCGTTTCATACAAGTATGTTTTTCACATATTTAAAATCAATAGATACTAATTATATATATCATCACCTTTACGATTTTGGAACAACGGGAATTTTTGTTGCCTTGGGAAAAACAGTAAAGCTTCCTATGGTTATTAATGATCAGGTGGTTGTAAAAAAATGCTGCCAAATCGGTTATACTTTAGACGAAAGAATTTGCGACGGCGTATATTTTGCCAGATCTTTCAAGCTTTTAGAGAAATATTTTGAAGACCCTCATTTGCTCGAATCAACTGATGAAGAAAATATGAAAATTAAATGTATTGTTTAACCTAAAATTGAGGCAGGACACAATCATTAAATGATTGATTTGTGTGTCTAGCCTCGATTTTTAAATTTTTCTTTAATTAAGCCTTGAAACTTTGGGTATATAATGAATTATACCAAGTAAAAAGTAGAGGGGGTTAACTGTATGGCAACAAAGAAAAGAAATGGTATTATTATCCCGATGCAATTAAAAGGAAACGAAATTGTAGAAGATTTATTTAAAGAGATAAGTGAAGAAGTTATCGTTGAAAAAAGCATTAACATAAATGATGAGCTATTGATTAATTGTTCTCATGAATTAAAAACACCTTTAAACATAATATACGGTGCAGCACAGATGGTTGAACTTTCTACCCGGAATATGCGCGATGATAATTTGACGAATTATGTGAATTCCATTAAAAATAACTGTTTCAGGTTAACAAAGTATATCAATCACATTTTGGATTTAACAGCAATAGAAGCCGGCGAATATAAATTAAATCTTGAGCGTGTTAACATTGTAGAGGTTGTAGAATATGTGGTTCAAAAAATAGCCCCCGGAATAAAGGAAATGGGGCTTAATATTTTATTTGATACAAATGTAGAAGAAAAATATGTTGTAATTGATTCTGAATTGATTGGAAAATCAATACTGAATATTATATCCAATGCTGTGAAATTTTCAAAACAGGAAGGAACTATATTAGTTGAATTTACGGATTATAAAACTAATATAGAAATAAAAATTGAAGACAATGGTATTGGAATTGATACGAAATATTTGGAAAAAATATTTCGTAGATTTGGACAAGTTGACAAGTCATTATCAAGAGGTTCCGAAGGAAGCGGCATAGGTCTTAAATTGGCTAAGGCGATAATAGAACTTCATGGAGGCAAGGTCAGCGCAGAAAGCAAATTAAATGAAGGAAGTATCTTTTCTGTTAAAATTCCTCTTGGAAATAAGGATACAATTCATAGCCTGTACAAAAATGATGATGTAAAGGTTATTGATTATGACACGATTAACCAGTTGGTACATATAGAATTTTCTGATATTTTTAATATCAGTTGACATATTGATTCTTAGTGTGTTTTGTAATAAAATAGTGTAATAAAAATAATTTTAACACAGGAGACAATCATGAAAAATATATTTTTTTATGATACAAAGATTGGTAAGCTTGCGATAATAGACAATGGAACTGAAATAACCAATATTGAAACAGCCGAAGAGGAGTATGACGGTGACTATAATGTTTGCGAAACAAAATTGATTAAAAATGCTTCGGAACAGTTATGTGAATATTTTGAAGGTAAAAGAAAAGAATTCAATCTTCCTCTCAAACTAATCGGAACAGACTTCCAGAATAAAGTATGGAAGGCATTATGTGAAATTCCCTACGGGGAAACAAGAAGCTACAAGCAGATTGCCGAGAGAGTAGGAAACCCCGGCGGATCTCGGGCTGTCGGAGGAGCAAACAACAAAAATCCTATTATGATTGTAGTACCTTGTCATAGAGTGGTCGGATCAAACGGCAACTTGGTAGGTTACGCAAGCGGTTTACATATTAAGGAAGTGCTCCTATCAATAGAAAGATAATAAAAGCAAGACAATAATTGATTTTTAATTAATAATTAAGTATAATAAATATGTTCAGTGAATCGCTGAACATATTTAATTTTCACTTACAGTATAAGCGGTCGACACCAAATTGCAATTTGGGTCGTTTGCGTCAGAAGGAGAACATATGAAAAAAGATGACTTTTTATGGTTAGCGGCATTGTCTGTATGGGTGTTCATTTTAGTGATACCGTTCAGCAGAGAAATGTTTATGGAATTTTCGGGTTCGCATCCGTATATCAGCGGTTTTATAAAATTTGGAATACTTGCATCGATGGGTGATTTGTTAGGAACAAGATTAGCAAAAGGTAAGTACATTATTCCAAAGGGAGTTATAGCGAGGGCAGCCGTTTGGGGATTTATCGGTATGATGGTTTCCTTAGTGTTTACTGTTGTTATGGAAGGTGTGGGCACAGCTCAAAAGATTAATATGCTTCCTCTTGAGGGCACAAAATTAGCACAGGCATTTTTCGGAAGTACGTTCATGAATTTGACTTTCGGACCGATGATGATGGCGTTTCATAGATTTACGGATTTATATATTGATGCAATTTATGAGAAAAAGAAAAATATTAAGTTAAGCTTTTTGGTAGACAAGGTTGATTGGCACGCACTGGTTGAATTCAGCTGGGTTAAAATGTGTACATTATTCTGGATTCCTGCGCATACCTTTGTTTTTATGCTTCCTAAGGAATTGAGAGTATTGGTTTCAGCATTCTTATCGATTGCTCTGGGTTTATTGCTGGCAATAGCAAGAAAAGAAAAGAAGGGTGCTTAACACATAAAAACGGGGGTTTGTATGCCTACAACTTATGCTCATTACACTTTCGGACAAGAGGTTCTGAAAAACTTAAATGACGAAATTAAAAATATAATTAATGAAGATATGGAGATATATAATATCGGACTCCACGGTCCGGATATTTTATTTTATCATCAACCGTTAAAGCCTAATCCAATAAGTAAGATAGGGCACGACCTTCATGAACAAACAGCAAATATATTTTTTGAAAATGCGAGAAATGTAATAATAAGTAGCGATGATTTTAATGCTTCATGCTCGTATATTCTGGGATTTATATGTCATTTCATGTTAGACAGTCATTGTCATCCTTATATCAGGTTATTTGAAAATGATGAGTTGACACACGGTGAAATTGAAACGGAATTTGACAGATTTATTATGCTTAAGCATAATAAAAAACCTGTTTCGTACAAACCAACCTCTCATATAATCCCAGGTGAGTACAATGCCGGGATAATTTCAAGCTTTTTTAAGGGTGTTTCAAGTGAAAGCATATTACGGTCGTTAAAGTCAATGAAATTTAATTTAAATTTGCTTGTTGCACCTTCCATATTAAAACGATATATAATTTTTACCGGATTAAAGTTATCAGGCAATTATGGAAAAATGAAAGGGCTTATAATGAACTATGAGTCAAATAAAGAATGTATTAAATTAAATAAAAATCTATATGATTTATATGAGAAAGCTGCAGTTAAGGCAACAGAAATAATTCATGAATACTATAATAAATTAAATACCAAGGACAGTGTTAATTCATATTTCAACAGAAATTTTGGATAGTATTTTTTAAATGCATTAATTTTTGATTTTCACACCTAATTTTAAGTATTACATAATATAATATACAATACTTATTATGTAGAGGGTGTGAACATATGGTTAATGAATTTATAAATAGTCAGACATATCTAAATTTACAGAATGCGCTTCAACGAGAATTGACCTTTAGCACAAGCTATAGAATTTATGAAGAAAATGCCAGAAATGAAGGATATCAGCAGATAGGCAATATTTTTGGAATTACTGCCGGAAACGAGATGGAGCACGCTGTAATTTGGTCAAGATTTTTGATGGGAGACATACCTGATACTCTTACAAATTTGCAGAGAGCGGCAGAGGAAGAAAATTTTGAAGGAACCGACTTGTATTTAGAATACGGACGGGTAGCAAGAGAGGAAGGATATACCGATATAGCAAATATGTTTGAGGGAGTTGCCGCAATAGAGAGGCATCATTATTACAGATTTAATGCATTGGCTGATAATATTATAAATAATCAGGTGTTTTGCAAGCCGGTAAGCACTGTATGGGTTTGTTTAAAATGCGGTAATTTGGTATGGAGTGAATGTGCTCCAGAGGTTTGCCCTATATGCCTTTATCCACAAGGCTTTTATGAATTGAACTGTGAAAATTATTAAAGTGAGTCAGCCGCCTGTCATCAAGAAGAGCGAGTCAAATGACTCGCTCAGGCTGCTGAAAAAGTCCCCCTGCGTCGTTGCCGCTGCGCCGGTCAATCCTCACGTATGTCTAATACGCTGCGGTTGCCCGNNCTTGCAGGATGAACTTTTTCAACAGCCTACCATCTTGATGACTTTGTCATCAATCTGAGCGAGCTAAATGACTCGCTTTTTAAGTCGAAAATTTGTGGACAAGTTTTTATAGTCTGCGCCCTGCCATATATTTTTTATTGATAATTTAGAGATTATTCTATATAATTTAATAACAGGAAAATTTTAACTAGAATAGGGGTAAGCAATAATGAACTTTTTTTCAAGATTTTTAAAGGGCTTAATAATAGGTGCGGGTGCGATTGCTCCTGGTGTCAGCGGCGGGGCCTTAGCGGTAATTTTTGGGCTTTATGACAAAATGACTTTTTTTATAGCCAACTTCACATATAAATTCAAGGAAAATGTTAAGTTTTTTATTCCTGTTGGAATCGGAGGAGCTTTAGGAGTCTTATTATTCAGCAGAATTATTGAATTATTATTCACATATCATGAAGTAGAAGTAAGATATGCATTTATCGGACTTATGTTAGGTACAATTCCTTCGGTTATAAAAGAAGCTAATAAAAAGGGCTTCAAGCCAGAATATCTTATACCTTTAGCTATAACATTTATTTCAACGTTGGTTCTTACTTTTCTTGAAGAAAGTGCGTCCGGCTTAAACAGTTTAAGTAACCCGTCAAGCATCAACATTATTATATACGGGTTAATTATAGGTTTTGGAACAATAATCCCGGGAATAAGTGCGTCAATTATACTGATGTACATCGGAGCGTATGAATTTGTAATTTCTGCAATATCCAACCTTTCTGTCGTGTATATTTTTTACTTAGGAATTGGTTTTGTTATCAGTATATTGTTATTTTCCAAACTAATTTCGATGTTGTTTAAAAGATGCTACGGTGTCACGTTTTATGCTATTTTAGGATTGGTTCTGGGTTCTATCATCAGTATATTTCCGGGTTTTTCATTTACTTCCGGATATATCTTCAACTCTGTACTTTTGATTGCGTGTTTCTTATTGTCGTACAATATATCAAGATTGACTGGTTAAATTTTTATTTATCTTTTTACTCATAAAAATAAATTGACTAAGGTTGTCCAAAGTGATACAATTCATGTAAATAAAAATTTAAGATATTGAATTAAATGCATCTTAGCTGAATTTTTCTATATTTTTTAATAAATTCAATAATTAAATTTTTATTATATATTTATATATTTATATTTATAAAAATTTATAGGGAGGTAACAAACCATGTCAACATTTTTAATCGGACTTATTATTCTTGTCGTTGGTGGATATTTTTACGGAAACTTCTGTGAAAAAACTTTTGGCCCTGACGACAGAGACACACCGGCAATTACTAAGGCAGACGGAGTAGACTTCGTCGTAATGAAAAAATGGAAAAACTCACTAATTGAATTGCTTAACATAGCAGGTACAGGACCTATATTTGGAGCAATTCAGGGTATCTTGTTTGGACCTATCGCATTTATCACTATCCCTGTAGGATGTATACTTGCAGGTTCAATGCACGACTATTTCTCAGGAATGATTTCTATGAGAAACGGCGGAGCTCAGATGCCGAGATTAATCAAAAAATATTTAGGAAACAATGTAATAAAAGTTTACAACTTCTTCTTATGGATATTGATGTTCTTAGTTGGTGTTGTATTCGTTTATACACCTGGAGACTTAATCGTTACTCAGGTTCTCAGTCAGGAAGCTTTAGTAACCAATCCTACTGTTTGGATAGTATACGGTGCAATATTTTTATACTACCTGGTAGCTACATTATTCCCGATAGATGCAATTATAGGCAGAGTTTATCCTATATTCGGCGGATTCCTGATATTATCTGCTGTCGGAATATTTATTGGAGTTATGATGGATGGCGGAGCAAGCTTAACATCTTTATCATTTGCATCTAACCCATTTAAGCAACATCCGGGCGGACTTCCGTTTATACCTGTATTCTTCATTACCGTTGCCTGCGGCATTATGTCCGGCTTCCATGCAACACAAGCTACTTTGATTTCAAGAACGGTAAAGAGTGAAAAAGAAGGAAAAATGACTTTCTTCAACATGATGTTGGTTGAAGGCTTTATAGCTATGTGCTGGGCAGCAGGTGCAATGGTTCTGTTCGGAAGAGGAACAGACTTAGCGACAGCTCCTACTTTAGTGGTTGGATTGGTTTCCAGAGAATTTTTAGGAAGTATAGGCGGTATGATCGCTATCTTAGGTGTTATAGTTCTTCCTATTACATCAGGGGATACAGCATTCAGATCATTAAGATTAATGGTTTCTGAACAATTTAATATTGACCAGAAACTTCCTATTAAGAGAATCATAACTTCGGCTTGTCTTTTTGTTCCGGCGATATTTGTTCTTTACTATGCAAAACAAAGCCCGGATGGATTCAACATCCTTTGGAGATACTTTGCATTTACAAACCAATTTGTTGCTACATTTGCTTTAGGAACAATTGCGGTTTACTTGTATATTACAGGAAAGAATTATTTCATATCATTAATACCAGGAATGTTCTACTTCTTCGTAACATTAAGCTTCATCTTCCATGCACCGATTGGATTGAAGTTAGACGAAAGATTGGGACTGGACCCATCAAGCTACATGGCTTCTATGATTCTTGCAGCTGTTATGGCATTAGGATATATGTGGTTCATTAGAAAAAGAGGGGAAAGTCAAAAAGAACAGATACTTCAAAACGTATTGAACTAATAAAGTTATCAATCTGTGACCGCCTGACGGCGGTCTTTTTTTTATTGTACTTTGTTTACATTTATATGAAATTTTGATACAATAGCATATAAAAATATAAAGGTCCGTCTTTAACAGGAGTTTTTATGCAGAGGATACTCAGGATAATATTTAACAGGGTAACATTTGTAGTACTTTCAATTTTGGCACAAATACTAACATTTGTGATTATAATTGACAGCTTCAGCAATTATCTTTTTATTTTCAACTTTTTATTTATGCTTATAAGTATTTTGGTGGTTATTTATATTTTAAACAGTAAAAGTGACCCTGCTTATAAAATTGCATGGATTATACCCATTATGCTGGTTCCCATTTTTGGAGGCTTATTTTTCCTGATGTCCGGAGGGGCAGGTCTTTCAAGCAGGATGAAAAAAAGCATGACGCTTATTTCTGACAAAATGAAGGAAAGCTTAAGTCAAAACGAGAGAACTGTTCAAATGCTTCTTGAGGACAACAATATTGCATATAATCAGGCAAAATATATTGAAAAGTATACGATGTGTCCTGTTTATAATAATTCTTATACGGAATTGCTGCCTTCGGGGGAAAGCTTTTTTGAAAGCTTGGTAAACGAATTGGAACGGGCTGAAAAGTACATATTTTTAGAATTTTTTATTATAGAAGAAGGTTTAATGTGGAATACAATTTTGGACGTACTGATAGACAAGGTAAGACAAGGAGTCGAAGTACGTGTCATATATGACGATTTTGGCGGTATGTTTAAATTGCCGCTCAGATATAATAAAAAGCTTGAAGAAATGGGAATTAAGTGCTGTGTGTTTAATCCCATCATACCGATTATGTCAATTCGACTAAACAACAGGGATCATCGAAAAATTGTGGTTATAGATGGAAAGGTTGCATTTACCGGGGGAGTAAACATAGCAGATGAATATATCAATAAAATTGAAAAATTCGGACACTGGAGAGATTGTGCAATTAAAATAGAAGGCGATGCGGTATGGAGCTTAACGGCAATGTTCCTTTCCGTATGGAGCTATTTAAGAAAAGAAGAGGAAGATTATTCTTTATTTATGCCGCAGGAAAACAAAGGTGAAATAGGGTGCTGCGGATTTGTTCAGCCCTTTGATGACAGCCCTTTAGATGACGAGCATGTAAGTGAAGCGGTCTATATGAACTTAATTAATCAGGCACAAAAATATATATACATAGAAACGCCTTATTTGATAGCTGATAATAAAATGATGATTGCATTATCTCTGGCAGCAAAAAGGGGGGTAGATGTACGGATATTAACTCCTCATATACCGGATAAAAAGTATGCATTTGCAGTAACTCGTTCTAATTATGAAGAACTGCTGGAATCAGGGGTGTCAATTTATGAATATACCCCGGGTTTTAATCATGGTAAAACATTTGTGGTGGATGACACCTATGCGGTGGTCGGAACCATAAATCTTGACTACAGAAGCTTATATTTGCATTTTGAATGCGGAGTATGGCTTTATAATTCTGACAGTGTACTTCAGGTAAAAGAAAACACTTTAAATGCTCTGAGCGTGAGTCAGAAGGTATCGTTGGAGCAGGTAAGAAATGTTTCTAAAGTAAGAAAAATAGCAAGAACAGTTTTAAAAATATTTGCACCGCTAATGTAGATGCAAGACTGCAGATACCTGTTAAAACAGTTATATTTATATAAGAAGGAAGACCTATGGAAAATAAATTTATACATTTGCATGTTCATACTGAATTTTCTTTGCTTGACGGGGCATGCAGGATAGGAGAACTAATCAATAAAGCAAAAGAACTTAATATGACTTCATTGGCCATTACGGATCACGGTTCTATGTATGGAGTTGTTGAGTTTTTTAAAGCTGCAAAAAAAGCAGGCATAAAACCGATACTTGGCTTTGAAGCATATGTATCGCCGAGAAAAATGACAGACAAGGATTCGCAGCTTGACAAAAATCAATACCATTTAGTCCTGCTTGCTGAAAATTATGATGGCTTTAAAAACATTATAAAGCTATGCTCTGCCGGTTTTGTGGATGGATATTACTATAAGCCGAGGGTAGATCATGAAACTCTGAGAGCATACAGCAAGGGTGTTATTGCATTAAGCGCGTGTTTAGCGGGAGAGGTACAGTCATATTTATTAGACAATAATTACGAGCAGGCATTTAAGACATGTCTTATGTATAAAGATATATTCGGAGAAGATAACTTCTTTCTTGAAATGCAGGATCACGGCATGGAAGAACAGAAGAAAGTGAACCAGGGCCTCCTTAAAATGAGCAGGGAAACAGGAGTGAAATTGGTTGCTACTAATGACGTTCATTATATAAATAAAGAAGATGCATATTTTCATGATGTGCTTTTATGCATTCAAATGCAAAGAACCGTTAACGAAGAAGACAGAATGAAGTTTCCTTCAGATGAATTTTATTTAAAATCCTATGAAGAAATGTCAGAGCTTTTTCCGGAAGAAGCAATTTCAAATACAGCCGCAATAGCTGAACGATGTAATGTTGAGCTTGATTTCGATACAGTCCATTTGCCTGAGTTTAAAGTTCCGCAGGGTTATACAAAGACAGAGTATTTCAGAGAAATATGTCAGAATGGATTAAGGGAAAGATATAAAAATATAGATGATGAAATTCAAAAAAGATTAGATTATGAAATAAGCATCATTGAGCAGATGGGATATGTGGATTATTTTTTGATTGTATGGGATTTTATTAAGTACTCCAGGGATAACAATATAATGGTCGGACCGGGCAGGGGCTCGGCAGCAGGAAGCCTGGTTGCCTATTCTATGAAAATAACCAATATAGATCCGTTAAAATATAATTTGATTTTTGAGAGATTTTTAAATCCTGAAAGAATAAGTATGCCCGATATAGATGTGGATTTTTGCTATGAACGAAGAGAGGAAGTTATCGACTATGTTAAGCAAAAATATGGCAATGAAAAGGTAGCACAAATCATAACATTTGGTACCATGGCCGCAAGAGGAGCTATCCGGGATGTGGGCAGAGCCTTAGATTTACCCTACAAAGATATTGACGTAATAGCTAAGAAAATTCCTATGAGTTTAGGAATGACTATACAAAGCGCCTTGGAGATAAACAATGAATTGAAAGGATCGTATGAAGGGGACTTAAAGGTTAAAAAACTTATTGATATAGCACTTAAAGTAGAGGGTCTCGCACGTCATGCGTCAACCCATGCCGCAGGGGTGCTGATTTCAAAAGAAGATGTAACAGAATACGTCCCCCTTTCAAGAAACAAAGATATAATAACAACTCAGTTTAATATGATAGAGTTAGAGGAGCTCGGGTTGTTAAAAATGGATTTTTTAGGACTCAGGACTCTGACGGTTATAAGAGATGCAATTGACCTTATTGAAAGAAATCATGATATCAAGGTAGATTTTGATAATTGTCAATATGATGATAAGGAAGTATACAAATTGTTTGCAGCTGCGGAAACCTTGGGGATATTCCAGTTTGAAAGTACAGGCATGAGAGCTTTTTTAACCGAGTTAAAGCCGACAGAATTTGAAAATATAGTGGCAGCAAATGCTATGTACAGACCGGGACCTATGGGGCAAATTCCGGTATTTGTAAAAAACAGACAAAATCCTGAGAAAATTGAATATCTGCACCCTAAATTAGAAGATGTACTGAATGTTACTTATGGCTGCATGGTTTATCAGGAACAGGTTATGCAGATAGTAAGAGATATAGGCGGATTCACCATGGGACGCTCGGATTTATTGAGACGTGCCATGGGTAAGAAAAAAATGAGCGTTATGCTTGAAGAAAGAAAAAATTTCATTTACGGTAAGCCGTCGGAAAATGGAGAACAGGAAATACTCGGAGCCGTAAATAACGGTGTTGATGAGAAAACCGCAAATGAAATATATGATTTAATGGTTGAATTCGCAAAATATGCCTTCCCTAAGGCACACTCCGTTGCATATGCGGCTCTGGCTTATGAAACGGCATGGCTTAAGCATTATTATCCTGTAGAGTTTATGGCTGCTCTGATATCAAGTATCATGGGCAGTACCGGCACTGTTTCATTATATATCAGAGAGTGCAAGCGCTTAGGAATTGAAATTCTGCCTCCTGACGTCAACGAAAGCCGCGATAAATTTACTGTAGAAAATGGAAAAATTCGTTTTGGTCTTGCAGCAGTTAAAAATGTCGGGTCAAATGTTATAGCCGAAATTGTTGAGGCAAGAGAGAAAAAAGGTAAATTTACTTCATTTACGGATTTTTGTACCAAGGTAGACCAAAGTGTTTTAAATAAGAGACAAATAGAATCATTGATAAAATGCGGAGCATTTGACTCTTTAAAAATTTACCGGTCACAGCTTATGTCAATATACGAAAGAACAATAGATTCAATTATAAGCCAGAAAAAAAGAAATATAGAAGGTCAGTTTTCATTATTCGATGATGTGATTTCACAGGATTTAAATATGACTTCAAAAGAAGAAATACCCAATATTGCCGAATACAACGAAAAAGTATTGCTTACTATGGAAAAGGAAATGGTAGGGGTGTACTTAAGCGGTCATCCCTTGTCCGAATATGAAAGGGAGCTTGAAAAAATAACAACCACAAATACAAGTGAAATTATGGAATTGAAGGATTCTCATGAAAATAACACAAAGATTCAGGATGGAAGCAGAATTGTTATTGGTGGAATAATTGTAAAAAAACAAAATAAAATAACTAAAAATAATAACATGATGGCTTTCATAACCTTGGAGGATTTGTACGGAGCTGTTGAAGGAATAGTTTTTCCCAAAATTTACGAAAATTGCAAAGATGCTTTATATGAAGACAATATAGTTGTTGTTGAAGGAATAATCGATGCATCCGAAGAAGAAGAACCTAAAATTATCTGCAATAAAATAACCGAGTTAAAAAAAGAAGACATTAATACAGAAGTTAAAAAGCAAAGAAAATTGTATCTTAAGGTTGACAATACCGAAGCATACAAGAAAATAAAAAATGAGCTGTTTAAAAATATTTGTAAGTGTCCGGGCAGCGATTGTGTTATAATTTATAACAGCCGGGAAAAAGCCAATATGGTTTTACCTGTCAGGAATTGGGTAAATATAGACAATGAAAAATTAATTAATGATTTAAAAGTTTTGCTAGGAGAAAATAATGTAGCAATAAGATAACAATAGATGGGCAATGGATATGCAATAGATAAGCGATGGATAGTCAATGGGAAAGAAAATAAAACCAATGAATTATCAATTGCCAACCAACTGCAAGTCAATCGCCAATCTATTGCTACTCAATCGTATGGAGGGTTTGTATGAGAAAGATAGGTGTACTTACAGCCGGTGGAGATGCGCCTGGCATGAATGCTGCAATCAGAGCAGTTGTAAGATTTGGAATTTATAATAATATTAATATAGTCGGTATAAAAAATGGATTCAGAGGATTGGTAGAAGGAGACAGCGTGGAAATGAACCTTTCTTCTGTTGCGGATATAATTCACAGAGGCGGTACTGTATTAGGCAGCGCAAGAAGCAAAGAGTTTATCGGAGAAGATGGATTTCAAAAAGCACTTAAAAATATAAAATATTTAGGTATAGACGGGCTTGTTACAATAGGCGGTGACGGAACTCTGAAAGGGGCTTTGGCGCTTGGAAGGTCAGGAATACCTGTAATTGGTATTCCGGGAACAATTGATAACGACCTTCCGTACACACAATATACATTAGGCTTTTTTACCTCACTTACAACAGTATTGGAAGCAGTGGAAAAAATAAGGGATACCTCGTCATCTCACGGCAGAACCAACGTAATTGAGGTTATGGGAAGAAACTGTGGCGACATAGCTCTTTATGCAGGTCTTGCGGGCGGTGCTGAAATGGTTATTATTCCGGAAGTTGAGAATAATATAGATGAAGTATGTGATAAAATAATGCAGGGGAGAGCAAGAGGTAAAAAGCACAGTATTGTTTTACTCGCAGAGGGTGCGGGAAATGCCAAGGATATAAGTGAACAAATAGAAAAAATAACAGGCATTACCACCAGATATTCAGTACTTGGTTATACGCAAAGAGGAGGAACCCCTTCCGCATATGACAGGTTAATAGGCAGCCAGATGGGGGCAAAAGCTGTGGAATTATTATGCTGTGAAAAATTCAATAAGGTTCTTGGCGTTAAAGGCAATGAAATATTCCACATGGATATAGAAGAAGCACTTTCAATGAAAAGAGCATTCGACAGAAAAACATACGAATTAACAAAAATACTGTCAATATAACGATGGACGGGCAATTGATTAGCAATAGATAGGCAGTAGATAAGCAATTGATAGATAGGGATACATATGATTTATCGTAAACTTTTAGTATATAAGCTGGCAAAAAGCCTTACTGTAGATGTATATAAACTCACTCAATACATGCCAAAGTATGAAAGGTATGGAATTATATCACAAATTACGCGATCTGCAATTTCTATACCGTCAAATATTGCTGAAGGAAGCGGCAGGAAGAGTTTAAAAGAGCAAATATATTTTATTGAAGTAGCATATGGGTCACTTATGGAATTATCATGTCAATTGGAAATTGCATTAGAATTAAATTATATATCAGAACAACAATATGATGAAATAAATAAAAGAATACACGACTTAGCAATCAGGTTATATAATTACAAGGAATATAAACAAAAATCAATAGCAAGTCAATAGATAGTCAATGGCAAATCTATTGACTATCCATTGGTAATAAGGAGGAATACATGAGAAAAACAAAAATAGTATGCACCATAGGTCCTTCATCACAGGATGAAAAAATGTTCAGACAATTAGTAATGAACGGTCTGAATGTGGCAAGATTAAATTTTTCACACGGGAGTCATGAAGAGCATCAACAAAAAATAGATGTTATCAAGAAAGTAAGACGGGATTTAGGAACTTCAACTGCTATAATGCTTGATACAAAAGGACCTGAAATACGAACAAGAGATTTTGAATTTGGTCAGGCAGAGCTGACAGAAGGACAGGAACTTGTACTTACTTCAAGAGAACTTCTTGGCAATAGGGATATAGTCAGCGTAACATACGGAAATTTTGCAAAGGATGTAAAACCGGGAGATACTGTATTAATAGATGACGGACTAATATCATTAGAGGTTATAGAAATAATAAATGAAACCGATCTGAAATGTATTGTAAAAAACGGAGGTATAATTAAAAACAAAAAAGGTGTAAATGTACCTAACGTTCAAATAAATTTACCTGCTATGACAGAAAGAGATATTGATGACATTAAGTTTGGCATAAAAAACGATGTGGATTATATTGCCGCTTCATTTATCAGAAAAGCCGATGATGTTATATCAATAAGAAGAATTTTAGAAGAAGAAAATGCGGATCATATAATGATTATTTCAAAAATAGAGAACAGGCAAGGTGTTGAAAATATAGATGAAATAATCGAAGTGTCAGATGGAATAATGGTTGCAAGGGGAGACTTGGGAGTTGAAATACCTGCCGAGGAAGTGCCTCTTGTGCAAAAGACATTGATTAGTAAGTGCAATGATGCGGGAAAACCGGTTATTACAGCAACGCAAATGCTTGACTCAATGATGAGAAATCCGAGACCTACGAGAGCTGAGGTTTCAGACGTTGCAACTGCCATATTTGAAGGCTCGGATGCCATAATGCTGTCAGGAGAGACTGCTTCCGGATGCTATCCTTTAGAGGCGGTAATGACTATGTCAAGAATAGCGGTAATGATAGAAAACTCTTTGGATTATAAGGAAATTTTACAAAATAAAAATGTTAAATTTGAAAACGGCATAACGGATTCAATAAGCTATGCTACATGCAGGACATGTTTGGATTTAAATGCTTCGGCAATTATTTCCGCAACCTCGTCGGGCTATACTGCTGCAGCAGTTTCAAAATACAGACCTGTTGCACCGATTATTGCAGCCACGGAGCACGAAAGAGTAATGCGCAAGATGTCGCTGTATTGGGGTGTATATCCGATAAAAATAAGCAGAATGAATTCAACTGACGAAATTATAGATAAGTCTGTAAGCAGAGCATTGGAGTTAGAATACATCAAGAATGGTGATCTGATAGTTATTACAGCAGGTGTACCTGTAGGAATTTCCGGAAGTACAAATTTATTGAAGGTTCATATTGTGAGTGAGCTTCTATATAAAAAGGTTGGAGTCGGAAAGGAAACAATAATAGGCAGAGCAAGAGTGGCAAAAAATGCTTCGGAATTAAAGGAAAAGTTTGAGCCCGGAGATATCATAGTAATGAATGCAACAGATAAGGATGTGGTTGATTTTATGTCTTCAGCATCAGCCATTATAGTTGAAGAAGGCGGTTTAACCTCGCATGCATTTATTGCCGGGCTTAATTTAGGCAAAGAAGTAGTTGTAGGTGCTGAAGGCTGCACATCAAAAATAAAAGACGGAGAGCTTCTCACTGTGAACGGCAAATTAGGTGTAGTGTACAGGGGTCAAGCTCACATAATGTAACAGGGGGGATAAAATTATAGAAAAGAACAAAAGTATATTAAAAATATCATTACCAATTTTATTTATAGTTTTTATTATATTGTTGATTGTATTCAGTCCGAAAACCTTCGTGTGGATAACGAATTCTTTTAAGCCTGTAATATATGCGCTTATAATGGCTTACCTGCTGGATTCTGCGGTTAATTTTTTTGTAAGAAAGCTCAAGGTAAGGCGTTCACAGGGGATACTTCTTGCCTGCATAATTTTAATCGGTCTTTTAAGCTTCATAGTATACAAGGTAGTGCCGCAAATTGTTGACAATATAAATAACATAGTAAATTTTATAATGCATGGTAATGTCGACGTTGTTGAGATAATTAACAATCTTAAAGGTAAAATTGACAGCAGATATATAGATTTTTTGACAGATTATATTTTACAGGCAAGTGAGTCCGTGAAAAATACAATTAATCGCCTGCTTATTGACATGTCAAATATTTTGATGAGATTTTTAAGAAATATAGGCACAAGCACATTTACGGTAATCACAAGCTTCATTATTAATATCTATATGCTTGTAGAAAAAGAAGATATTCTCGCAAGAGGCAGAAGATTTATTTATGCTTATTTTAATGAAAAAAATTCAAGAAAAATACTTACCGTGTTCGGCAAGTCAAATAAAATTTTTAAATCATTTTTAAACGGTAAGTTGTTAGACTCTGCAATAGTCGGAGTTATATGTGTTATTGCATTCTACTTATTCAAGGTTCCGTATGCGCCGTTAATGGGTACGATTATAGGTTTTTTCAATATAATACCTTTTTTCGGACCTATAATAGGCTCCGTACCTGTAATAATCGTATCATTCTTTTTAGACCCTACAAAGGCGATTACTGCTTTGATTATAATCATAGTTATTCAGCAATTGGATGCCAATATTCTTGACCCGAGAATTGTAGGCGGAAACGTAGGGGTCAGTCCGTTTTGGATTATCACATCAGTAACGGTGGCCGGTAATTTATTCGGTATTCCGGGCATGGTGCTGGGTGTACCCGCGGTTGTACTGATTAAAACTATAATAGAGGAATCGGTGAATCTCAGGTTAATAGAAAAGGGAATTTCCGATATAGAAAAAGAAAATATGAAAAATAAAGTTTAAGAGCAATAAAGGAGATACTCAGAACATAGTGATATGCACTCTTCTAAGTATCTCCCTTTTTATTGCTTATCAGATTATTGCTGCCAGTTTCTTCCCATACCTTTTTCCTGACCGAAGCCCATCATACCTCTTCCTCTGAGTCCGCATCCTGTCCCTTTGCCATATACGCCGTTACCGTCACAATATTCTTGCATTTCGAGCATGTAATTGTAATATTTATCAGCTTCCTCCTGACTGAGAACACCTTCTTTAACCCGTTCATCTAAATAAGCTTTTTTGTTTTCAAGCATTTCCTCTCTGAATTCCGCCCATTTATTTTCATCATAAGCAATTTCACCATATGTCTTGCCCGAATCAAATCTTTGCTCTGCTATATCTCCGGCAGATTTTCCTGTAAGATTTGAAACTATTTCCGCCGGACTGCTAAAAGTGAAAGCATATGCTGATGAGACAGCTGCAAAGGCAAATAATACCAATGCTAAAAATAAAATTTTATTTAATCTTTTCATTATTTTAAAAACCTCCGTTTAATTTTCTTCTGTATGTAAACTATATAATATATTTGTGACAAAACTTTGTTATTTATATAAAAAAATTATGGCTTTTAAATTTGAAATAACATAAATTTGCCACAATTTTGTATTACCATATGATATAATTACGAAAACAAAAGAGGTGATCATATGGCATTAATGTTAATAGCTGATGATAACAGACAAATAACATCCATATTAAGGGAATATGCCAAAGCTGATGGTTACACCGTAAAAGTTGCTTATAACGGAGTTGAAGCTTTAGATTTATACAATATGTACAATCCCGATATTATTCTGCTTGACGTAATGATGCCGCAAATAGATGGTTTTGAAGTGTGCAGAGAAATTCGCAAAAAATCAAACATTCCCATTATTATGATCACAGCCAGGGGAGAAGACTTTGAGAAAATAATGGGACTTGATATAGGAGCAGATGATTATATTGTAAAACCCTTTTCTCCGGGAGAGGTAATGGCAAGGGTAAGGGCCATTATGAGGAGAATTGACCCTGATGAAAAAAGGAATGCTCAGATACTGTCCTTTGATAATTTAAAAATAAATATGGATGATTATGTTGTTACAATTAATAGTAAGAATGTTTCGCTTACCAAAAAGGAAATTGAAATTTTATGGACATTAGCCAACAGTAAAAATAAGGTTTTCACAAGAGACAATCTCCTTAACAATTTGTGGGGATATGATTATTTCGGGGACAGCAGAACGGTCGATTCCCATATTAAAAGGCTGCGGTCTAAGCTTGATGAATTCAAACACGAAAATTGGGATATTAAAACTATATGGGGTGTCGGCTACAAGTTTGAGGTGAAGGAAGATGAAAAATAAAATTGCGGTAAAGCTAACAGCATATTTTTCTGTAACACTTCTGACTTTATCTATAATTATAGGCATAGTCTTTGTCAATCTTTTTAAAAATAATGCAGTTGAAATTCATAAAAAGACTTTAGAAAACCGTGCACTTACTATTGCTCAAACAATTTTTGAACTGACAGAAGGCACGGGTTTAAATTTTGGCAATATGATGCATGGCAGAGGAATGGGCATGATGATGCAGGGAGGTCTTGGAGTATACCTTAGAAATTTAGATGATATAGCTATGGCAGATGCATGGATTGTAGATGAAAATTTAAATTTACTGACAACCGGTACAATGTCTCATATGCAGTATAGATATCAAGATCTGCCTGAAGATGCGGATGTGGTGGTTAAAAGCGCATTCAGTGGAAGTACAACATTTAGCGAGGGTTTCAGTCAACTGCTGAATACTTCTACCATAACTGTGGGTACTCCTATTAAAACAGGCAATATAACTATAGGAGTTTTACTTTTGCATTCTCCTGTTAAAGGGATTGAAGAAGCGGCAGAAGAAGGCTATAAAATATTGTCAATAAGTATTTTGACAGCCCTATTATTATCTTTAATATTATCTGTTGTAATGGCATTGACCTTTACAAAACCATTGAAAAAAATTAATGATACAGCTTTGCTGCTGTCTGAAGGAAATTATACAGTGAAAACAGATGTAAATCAAAAGGATGAAATAGGAGAATTAGCCGGTACAATTGATGAATTAAGCCAAAGATTAGATACTGCCGGCCGGGAAAGTGAAAAGCTTCAAAGTCAGAGACAGGACTTTATAACCAACATTTCTCACGAGCTCAGAACTCCCGTAACGGTAATAAGAGGTTCCTTAGAGGCATTGAATGATGGAATAATTAAGGAACCGGAAGCGGTAAAGGAATATCACAAACAGATGCTTAGCGAAAGTAAAAGCTTAGAAAGACTGGTAAATGATCTGTTAGAGCTTTCAAGATTACAAAACACGGATTTCAAAATAGAAATGCAGGAAATCAACATATGTGATGTTTTGAAAGACACTGTAAAAAGTGCTTATAGTATTGCAAAAGACAAGAATATAGAAATAAAATACAGCATGGATTGTGATTTGTGTGTATTGAACGGGGATTATGGCCGCCTGAGGCAGATGTTTCTTATAGTGATTGAAAATGCGATTAAATTTTCATTGGATAACGGTAAAATTCAAGTTAATTTTGATGGAGAAAAAATAGACATAAGTGATGAAGGTATAGGAATTCATAAGGAAGATTTGCCTTATATATTTGATAGATATTATAGAGTTAAAACAGTAGAGAATAAAAAAGGTACAGGTCTTGGTCTGACTATAGCAAAACAAATTGCGTTAAGACATAATATAGATATAAAAGTCATAAGTGAACAAAACAAGGGAACAACTTTTACATTTGAATTGCCTATTAATTTTATTAAATAAAAAAACCTGCATCGGCAGGTTTTTTGTTGTTGCACTTCCGGTATAAGTGACTGACACCAAATTAAAAATTTGGGTCATCTGCTTATTCTTCCATAGATTGAGCTCTTGGCCTGCATCCGCCGCCTCCACCTGTTCCGCCAACAGAGTTTTCATCAATCTGTCTTGGGAACAATCTTGGGAATGTCTGGCAGAGACTAGTTTGTTCAGGAGATATCTCTGTAAAGCCGGTGCTTAGAACACACAATTGAACCGGAACAACTATTTTCTTCTCGCAGGAAATACATAATGAAATTATTAGGTTAACTGATAATTCACCTGTTCTTGGATCGAGAGTAAAGTCTCTTTGAATACTGTTAGTAGCAAGTCTAACCACGCAATCTAGGTTGCAGAATTCGGTAAATCTCGGTAAGAATGCCGTATCAAATACTGATGGAACACAAATTTCAAAGAAGTTAGTTAATATTAATGGATTGCATCTGTCTGCTATTTCAACCATTGCCGATAATGTAATTATACTTTCATTATCAGAATTGCACGGTGTTACAACCAAATCCATTTCTATTTCTATACATCCTGAAACTTCTACATTTTGTGTGCCGAATACAGGAGTTCCGCGATCTTCATCATCACATAATTCTGTATCAACCCAAATTAATTTTTCGCTTAATGTACCGTCCGGTCCAACTACCTTGTAGTCGCAGCCGTCTTCTTTTTTAACAAATTGTCCGCCGGATATTGTTGTATCCGGGTTAATTCTTAAGTTGCAGTCATCATTAATGTTATCAGGATTGAAGAATTTTCTGCATCTGATATCAGCTATTCTTATAATGTTGACTCCGCATCCTAAATTAGGTTCAAAACAAGTGTTAGGAGCTGTTTTTAATCCTTGCAGGTTAAACAATACAGCATCATAAACTTTTTGTACGTAAATTGGTTCAGTTACTACGTTTCTTAAAGTACCATCCCAATCGCATCCGGATTGACCGACACAGCATCTTTCTGCTATGCCGCCTGTTCCTAGCACATCATTTTTATTTGAGCATCTCATGCTTATATAACCTCCCTATTTCTATAACTTACTTTAATATATTCGTATATGCAATACTTGTTACAACTGCATATATTAAAAAAACATTTTGTTTTTATAACTCTTTAATATCCTTGAATTTATTTATATATTAGTGTAAAGTATAGTAGATAAAAACATTACATAAGGAAGGGCGACATATCTTTCACAGGGTGAATCCCTGTGGGATAGGAGAAAGTCCCCGTCAGAAGGAGGATATATGAAATTACCAATAGCAACATTTGAATTTGAAAACGGAGATATAATAAAGGCAGAGCTTTATCCTGAAATTGCTCCTAATACGGTGAGAAATTTTATTTCGTTAATTAATAAAAATTATTATGACGGGTTAATATTTCACAGAGTTATCAATGGGTTTATGATTCAGGGAGGAGACCCTGACGGAACAGGAACAGGCGGACCCGGTTATTCCATAAAGGGAGAGTTTACATCCAATGGATTTAAAAATGACTTGAAGCATGATGCAGGTGTTCTTTCAATGGCGAGAGCCATGAATCCCAACTCGGCAGGATCACAATTTTTCATAATGCATAAAAAATCTCCGCACTTAGACGGTCAATATGCTTCCTTCGGTAAAGTTATTGAAGGACTTGATATAGTAGATAAAATTGCCAATACAGAAACAGATTACAGAGACAAACCCGTTAATGAGGTTAAATTAAAAAAAGTAACAGTAGACACTTTCGGCGAAACCTACGCAGACCCTCAGAAACAATAGACTAGCGATGGATAGGCAATGGATTAGCGATGGACAGGCAATAGAAAAAGAGCACTGAAAAGTGCTCTTAAATCTATCGTTAGTCAATCGCTAATCAACTGCCCATCAACTGCTCATCCATTGCCTAAAACCCTAAGTGTTCTCCAACCAATATTACTTTAATTCTGTTTTTCGGTTTACACATTCTTGTGATTACTATCTGACCGCACAATGTGTCCTGCATAGTGCATTCTGAACATTTGCCTGTTATGCGGCATGGCGGCTGCGTATTTGTTCTGAAAGCATTAGGAACTGTTGCATCAAGACGTATTTTTCTTACAGCCATATCTGATTCTGTTACAACCTTGTTCATGCCCGCAACAACGATTACACTGTCAGGACCGTAACATAGAGCAGCTACTCTGTTGCCGTTACCATCTATATTTACTAGCTCTCCGTCCATCGTAACAGCATTGGCACTCATTAAGAAAACATCTGAAGTTAATGCCTGTTTCATAAGCTTAACTCTTTCTTCGGGAGATTTTGCCTTATCTCTGTCAATAACTGAAATTTTCTTTTCCTCAAGAAGCTTCTTTATACCTAATTCATCTATGGTATAAGTACCGCCCCAGCCGACAACGTCCTCCTGTTTAATCAATGACATTACTTTTTCTATTGCTTCCTCTTTAGTATCAACATAGTAACCTTCCATAAATCTTTTCTGAAGATTCTTAATTATAGTTGAAGCTTTAACCTTGTATCCTTCTCTTGTGAAATCCATATTATCCTCCCTAATGTTTTAATTGTTTTATTATCCCATTAATTATATAATATAGTTAGTATAAATTCAAGAGTTGAGGGATGAAACGTAAGTACGATCCCTAAAAAGAAAGGAATATGCATACAATGAAAGTACACGAAAGATTTTTAAATTATGTAAAATATGATACACAATCAGTTCCTGACGTTGATAAAATACCAAGCAGTGAAAAGCAAAAGGATTTAGCCCGCTGCTTGGTTGAAGAGATGAAGGCGATAGGTATCAAAGATGCCTGCATGGATGAAAACGGATATGTTTACGGAACTGTACCGAAAAATACGGATAAAAATATACCGGTTATCGGATTTATTGCCCACATGGATACGGCTCCCGATATGCCGGGAAATGATATAAAAGCTAAAATAGTATATAATTATGATGGTAAAAATATCGTATTAAACGAAGAGAAAAATATTGTTATGAAAACAGAAACGTTTGAGCATTTGGCAGATTATGCAGGTAATGATTTGATAGTTACCGACGGTACTACTTTATTAGGAGCGGACGATAAGGCAGGCATTGCCGAAATAATGTCCATGGCTGAATTTTTTATAAACAATCCGGATATAGAGCATGGAGATATAAAAATTGGTTTTACTCCTGATGAAGAAGTGGGAAACGGAGCAGAATTATTTAATGTAAAAGAATTCGGAGCGGATTTTGCCTATACGGTTGACGGAGGCAAATTAGGAGAATTAGAATACGAAAATTTTAATGCAGCAAGTGCTAAAATAGAAATAAGCGGAGTTAATATTCATCCCGGTTCTGCCAAAGATAAAATGGTAAACTCCATATTAATAGCCATAGAGTTTCAAAACATGCTTCCCGTGAGAGAAACTCCGGAAAACACTGATGAATACGAGGGCTTTTATCATTTAACCGATATACATGGTGAAGTGGAAAAAACTAAACTGGATTATATTATAAGGGACCATAACCTTGAAAAGTTTAATAAGAAAAAAGAAAGAATTGAAATAATTGCGTCTTATTTAAATGAAAAGTACGGTGTGGGCACTGTCAAGGTTGAAATGACAGATTCATATTATAATATGAAAGAAAAGATATTGCCTCATATGCATATAATTGAAACGGCAAAAAAGGCTATGGAAAATTTAAATATTAAACCTATTATAGTACCGATAAGGGGAGGAACAGACGGAGCGAGATTGTCCTATATGGGTCTGCCGTGTCCTAATCTCTGTACAGGCGGACATAATTTTCACGGCAGGTATGAGTATATACCTGTACAGTCAATGGAAAAGGTGGTTGAGCTTTTAATTGAAATAGTAAAATTGAATGTAAAATAAAAGAAATCCCTCATTTCGTTCGGGATGACAGAATTGTCATCCTGAACGCAGTGAAGGATCTCATCTTTAGTACAACGAGATCCCCAGTCTCATTCACCAATGTTTCAGCTCCCTATGGTCGCAAACATTGGGAATTCGTTGCGAATGACCTACCTCCATTTCTCAGGAAAAAGACTCTGAGAAATGGGGTTAGGGCAAATTTCGCTTACGCTCATGATAAGCGACTGACACCAAATTAAAATTTGGGTCATCTGCTTATTTTTTAACCTTTTTCAATATACCGATATACGTATCATCAATCGAACTTTTACTTGTTCTATAAACATTGAATGTTTTGATGATATCATAATCATTGATACCTTCTACAAATGCTCTTTCAAATTCCCCTATAAAATTTAATACATAGAGACGATTCAAAGAATATTTGCTGAAAATTCCTTCGTGCTCAATTAAACCAAGTGTTGACGGCTTTTCTGCTTTTTCAATCATTAACAGATTTACAAGTTCAACAACTCTTAAGTTTTTATTCAATGCATTAACCCCGGATGTATATCTCAGGAAGTTTGTGTCCTTGTAAAGTGAATAACTGTACTTTCCGAAGCTGTAATCTCTGAAATCAACCAATTCAGAACCTGCCGCCAGATCCCATTTTATATTTAAAAGAGAAGGTATATCGTTTGATTTTTTCAAATCATCAAATACTAAGGTCCTGAGCATTTCTTTATTGTTGTTTTTAATATAATAAGTATATCTGTAAAATAAAATATTTGCTTTGGCATTGATGTTTGTGGTTAAATTATACCATTTTTCCAATGCTCCCATATATAGATCTTCTTTAACGTCATACTTGCTTACCACGGTAAAAATCTGCATCAATTCAGAATCCTTCAAATCATCTCTTTCAATTATATTTGCCAATAATTCATCAGCAAATATAGATTTTTCCTCATCTGAATACTTACCGAAAGTAATCATGTAAAAGTTTGTACCTACTATATTATAATAACCGTTTGAACGTAATGCAGCCATTGTTTCAACTGCATTTAAATCATAAAGATGAGCGTCCTCGGGGAAAATATATCCGCCAAACAATACAAATTCTAAAGTATCCTTCGCTTTAATAAATTTCCTGTCGTCAGCAGTGGCATTGCTCCAATCATATGTTTGAAAATATGAGTACATGTCTTCACCCTTGATAGGCATGAATTCAATTTTATTTAAATATCTGCTGCTGTCACTTGTTTTAATATCCTGATAAACTCTGTTTATCAGTGCTGCTGCCTCCGCTCTTGTAATATTGTTGCTTCCCTTAAAGGTTCCATCTTCATATCCCGAAATAATTCCCGAATTGTAAAGTCGCTTTATTTCATTATAATATTTGTTATTAGCGTTTACATCCTTAAAATTAAGATTGTTGTCATATATTGCATCATTACTGAAAACCGCCAAAAGAGCTGTTGATTCTTCTCTTGTGATCGGTCTGTCCGGATAAAAATCAGAACCTCTAAAAATGTCGTAGAATGAATAATCTTTATTTGATTTCAAACGTTCATACATCGATATTACGAATGTATAAGCCCAATGCTTATCTGACATATCATTATAAGACATGTCGCTTGTATAAATCTCATTCATTTGTTTTTGTCCATAAGCAGTCTTTGCTAAAATGGTTATAAATTCGGCTCTGGTGATATTGTTTTCAGGTCTGAAAGTAAAATCACCATATCCTTTAAAAACTTTTAAGGTGTTAGAAGCAAAATCAATATTGCTTGCCGCCCAGTGATTATATGTATCATAATACACTGTTTTTGCCAATGCGGGTTGAATGGATAACACATTAAAAATAGTAATTAATAATAATAGCTTAATAAATTTGTTCAATATGCATCATCACCCTTTTTCATTATACTTATAAATTATATTTACCTCCTCATCACTTATATTAAACATCTTTTTAAGGAATAATTCAATACTAATTTTTCCTAAATCAGATATATTTTGAGCTTGCTTTTCAGTGGGTAAATATATTTTTGCATTATTCAATTTGTTGGGATAATATTCATATAATCCGTTTCCTACTTTTTTTGCAACACATTTGAAATAGAATTCAAATATATTAGAATTTAAATAGTTCAGCAAATACTCATAATTGATATTATCTCTTAAATTATTTATAAAGTAAATATCTGCGCTGCAGAAATAACCTTTTTCGTCATAACAGAAATTATTTCCTTTTGACTTGTATGGGAAAATTATTTTCGGATTCTCAAAATCAGATTGAATACGGCTCCATTGGAGCTCATACCATTTACGATATCCATTTTTGCATTCTCGTCTGTTTGACAGCTTATCCTTAAACCGGGACAAATAATTGATTGTATTTGGATATTTTTTTTCGTCATCTATTAAATTTGTGTATATTAAGTATAAGTTATTATATTTAATATCTGATTTTGATATGTTACTGTTTTTAATCCATTTCCTGAGCAAATTTTCTTCGATATTATAATTTTTGATAATTTCCTCATTCACAATGAAAGCTTTGTCTAAACCGGTTATTATTCCCTGCTTTATACTGCATATATCCTTTACGCAAGTATTGGAAATTGCATTAATTCTATTGAACAGCTGTTCATCCGCATCCTTTAAAATAATCCAGCCTGTGCTTTTAAGCTTATCCTGATCGTAGCGGAAGCTTTCAATTTTATCATTAATATATTTGACGTATGGAAATTGATTATTGTTCCCGACTAAATTAAATAATGTTATGACAGCCGGGCTTACCATAGCATTTTTAAAAGTTGTTTTTCCGCTGAAATCAGACAGAGATACGATGCTGAAATTTTCCTTTAAATATTCTCTCAATCTATCGGCATAAAGCGCTTCCAAAAAATACCTTGAGGTAATAAAGGACAGTATGCCGTTATATTTTAACAATCCCTTGCCTTTTTGGAAAAAGCAGTAGGAAATATCCGCTTTATCATAAAAAACTTCGGCATATTTTTCATATAAACTTTTTTTATATTCGGCTGAAGTGTTTTTATGACCCACATATGGAGGATTTCCTATGATAATATCAAAATCACCTATGTTAATATCATCAATAAGAAAATCCAGATTATATATGTTAAAGTGTACATCATTGCGGTCACTGATGAAAAGAATACTCATTTTAGTTAAAAATATGGAAAAATCATCTATATCAATACCATAAATCATATTTTCGATTATATATTTGTCGTCTGCATCATTTAATTTACTTTTAATTCTTCTAAAACTTTCTGCAAGAAAGTAGCCTCCTCCACAGGACGGATCAAGAATTTTTAATTTTTTGTTTATTCCTTTGATACGAAATACCTGAGAAAGCATCTTATCAATCAATTCATATGGTGTATACACTTGTCCCAGCACTTTCTTTTCCCTGGAAGTCAGCAAGTCCTCATATAGCTCAGCAGGGCTGTACATGGGGTTTTTATCGACGCTTAATGCAATTAAATTGAATATTTTTTCTTCGGTATTTTTGTCATTTAAGTTAAACTTTATATGTTCTTTAAATACATTCGGTTCATCACCGTAAAAATTCGGGGTACTTCTGTAACTTGTGTAACCTTGGACCAAAATACCACTTCCGGAAGTCTTTATATCATAAAGGATTTTGGATACAAAAAAAATCACATATTTAACGCAGCATATATAATCTGCGTATTCCATTTCCTTTATGATCGAAACTATTCCTTTCGCCAATGACTTGTTCATCAGTACCTCTTGAGTTGCTTTGTTTTGCATATCTTATCATTTTTTTAAAATAAAATCAATATAATCGGCTTCAAAATGCTATATAGTATATGTGGAGGTGATAATATGGCAATTATAGCTAATAAATACAACTCTAAATTGAAATTATTCTACAATGCAGGTACAGACGAAAATGGTAAAGACATCATTAAGAATAAGACCTATTCAAACATTAAGGCAGCAGTGGCTAACGATGATGTATATAACTTAGGTGTTGAGCTGTCACAGCTTCAGGAATTCCCGTTAGTAAACCTAGTTCGCCTGGAAGAGTATCAGCTGTTGAACGATGTTGAAGATTAATATATGTCATCTGAACGCAGTGAAAGATCTCCTGTGTTACTCATGGTGAGATTCTTCGGGCTAAGATCCTCAGAATGACAAAGACTATATTATAAAGGGGTGATAATATGGCAAAAAGGTTATTGATGGCATTTAAAACCTTGGACGGGGCAACAACTTCATTAACGGTTGATGAACCGAGAGACGGACTGACAGAAGCTGAGGTAAGAGCGGTTATGGACAATATAATTGCAAAAAATATATTCGAAACTAAAAAAGGCGATCTGTTTGAAATAAAGTCTGCTGAAATAATATCTACAACCGAAGAAATTTTAATATAGATTTTGGTAATACTGTGATATAATCATATGCAGGGCGGAAAACCGCCCTGCATATAATAATGAACAGTGAACGGTAAAAAATGAACAATGAAGGACAGGAGGATTCAATGATTAATATAGAAGAAATTATAAACAGTAACAAAACTCTGAAAGATGTATCTCAGCTAAAAGAAGTTTTATGGATCAATCCTAAAAATACGCAGTACGAAGAAGCCGCAAAAATAATAAACCTTGATACATCATTGATAGATGATGCAGAAAGACGTTTAAACAAATTTGCGCCTCTTATAGAAATTCTCTTTCCCGAAACGCAAAAATCCCATGGAATTATAGAGTCACCATTAAGAGAAATAAATAATATGAAGCAAAGATTAATATCATCATGCGATACTCAAATTTACGGAAAACTGCTGCTCAAAATGGACAGTCATTTGGCTATAGCCGGCTCCGTTAAGGCAAGAGGAGGAATATACGAAGTTCTTAAATACGCTGAAACTCTTGCTTTAAAAAATAATATTTTAAAGGAAGACGACGATTATTCGATTATGGCAGAAAAAAGATTTAAGGATTTTTTCGGTCAACATAAAATTCAGGTTGGATCAACCGGTAACTTAGGACTCAGTATAGGAATTACCTCGGCAACATTAGGGTTTAATGTAACAGTACATATGTCATCTGATGCAAAGCAGTGGAAAAAAGATTTACTGAGATCCAAGGGTGCACAGGTCGTAGAATATGACGGCGACTTTTCCAAAGCTGTGGAAGAAGGAAGGAAGATGTCCGATCAGGATCATATGAGCTACTTTGTGGATGATGAGAATTCAATGAATTTATTCTTAGGCTACGCAGTTGCTGCAAAAAGATTGAAAAGACAATTGGATGATATGAATATTACGGTAAATAAGGATAATCCGTTGTTTGTTTATCTGCCTTGCGGAGTAGGAGGAGCACCGGGAGGAATAACTTACGGGCTGAAGTCAATTTATAAGGATGATGTTCACTGCTTCTTTGTGGAGCCCACGCACGCACCTGCAATGCTGACAGGTATGGCAACCGGACTTCATAACGATATAAGCGTTCAGGATCTTGGTATAGACGGAAAAACTCATGCAGACGGATTAGCGGTGGGAAGACCTTCTAAGCTTGTGGGCAAGATGATGGATTATTTATTAGGAGGAGTTTTCACCATAGAGGATTATAAATTATATGATAATATGAGAATGCTGAAAACTTCCGAAAATATAGATATTGAGCCGTCGGCATGCGCCGGATTTGAAGGGGTAATAAAAATAGAAAAATCTGAAGCAGGAAAAGATTATATAAACAAACATCAATTGAAAGATAAAATGAAAAATGCAACTCATATAGGCTGGGCAACGGGAGGAAGCTTAGTACCGGAAGAGATAAACAAAGAATTCTTAGCCACTTATTTGAAATAAAGACAGAGGGGACGGTTCTCGCTGACCGGGAATCTCCTAATAATTTACAAAAATGTATTGATAATTAAACGATATTTTGTTAACATAAAACAAATAAAAGTGTTATTGGACAGAAAGAACCGTCTCCTCTGTCCAAAAAGGAGGAACGATGAAAGCAAACTTAAACCCTGCAAAAGGGATGAGAGACATAACACCGCAGGAAAAAGAAATAAGAGATTATGTTGAGGGTGTTATAATTAATACATACAAGCAAAACGGATTTGAACTTATAGAAACTCCGATGGTAGAAAATATTGAAAATCTGATAGGCAGTAAAGGCGGAGAAAACCTTAAATTAATATATAAAATATTAAAAAGAGGAGATAAGCTTGACTTTTCAAAAGAAACACTTACAGAGGAGGATTTGGCTGATTTAGGACTCAGATATGATCTTACTGTTCCTCTCAGCCGTTTCTACTGCAACAACAAAGCAAATTTACCTTCGGTTTTTAAAGCCTTGCAGGTAGGCAACGTATTCAGAGCCGAAAGAGCACAAAAAGGAAGATACAGAAGCTTCAAGCAATGCGACATAGATATAATCGGCGACAGTACGAATAAAGCTGAGCTTGAGCTTATTGCAACTACTGCAAAAGCGCTGACCTCATTGGGTGTAACCGATTTTATGGTAAGATTCAATGACAGAAGAGTATTAAAATCCGTAATATTAAACTGTGGATTTACTGAAGAAGAATTTGACAATGTGTGCATAATTGTTGATAAGTTAGATAAAATCGGATTGCCGGGAGTGGAAAAGGAGTTAAAAGCTAAGGAATATTCGGAAGGCTCCATAACCAAATTAATTGAAGCACTTGAAAATATCAATAAAGAAAAAACCATTTGCCTGAAAAAATATGGAGTGTCTGAAGAAGTTGTGAAAGAAGTGGAAGAAATTCTTGAGTTATCAAGAGAATACGCACAAAATAAGTATGATATAGAATATGACTTCACTTTAATAAGAGGCATGGGATATTATACCGGCTCAATATTTGAAATTACATATAAGGATTTGGGCTATTCCATAGCAGGCGGCGGAAGATACGATGAAATGGTTGGTAATTTCATAGGGGAGAGAATACCCGCAACGGGCTTTTCAATCGGATTTGAAAGATTGGTAAATCAATTGATGGAAGAAAAGTTCAGGGTTCCTAATCAGGAAAAATTAGTTTTGCTGTTTGAATCATCGGATAATTATGTAGATGTTATGAGAAAAGCCGATGAATTAAGAAATAAAGGATATTCGGTGTCAACTTACGAAAAGGCTAAAAAGCTTGGCAAACAATTGAATCAATTTACAGAGTATGGATTTAATAAATTTGCTGTATACAACAAAGAGGAAATGGAAATTAAAGAATTATCGTAAATATAAAGAGAGAGATTCTTCTCTGCATTCAAGATGACAATACAATTGTGTCATTCTGAGCGATAGCGAAGAATCTCTATTTTGTTGAACGAGATCCCTCGTTATCACTCTGGATAAGCGATCAGTACCAAATTGAAATTTGGGCTGCCTGCTTACTTCTCTGTTTCAAATGCATCCTTTTTAATAAATTTTGATAATATAAATGTTATCAGTATAGCTGAAATAAAACGTGCACCTAACAATGCCGCTATATTTGCTCCTACACCTGCAAAAATCATCGAATCCTCAATCAAAGCGTGGCAAACGGATAAAAACATTGTAATCAGGAAGATACTTCTTTTATCAACATCGTAATCTTTAACACTTTGTATAATTGCTCCCGCGCCGATAGTCAAACCGAAAGTCATCCCGAACAGCAATGATACACCGGATTTTTCACTTATAGTAAAAAAGTTGGAAATCGGTTTAATTGCTCTTGATAACCTGTCTATTAAGTGAGTATCCTTGAATATTTCAATTATAATCATTATGGGTATTAAAACCTTTGTTATACTCCATATAAATGAAATCAAATTAATTAATATATCAATTATTGCATTCATGACATCACCCAAATATCCTATAAAATAAAAATCCCATCAGCAATGAAAAAAACAAACGAACTGAAGTGCTGGCAAATGTGCTGACTCCTAATTTTTTAACAACAGCACCTTCGGTTATTAAATTATGTGCTATGGAGCTCATTATTGCTATTGTGCTTATTTGAAAACCTGTCAGTTCTATTGCTGCTAAAGCACCCAATGCTGCATACGTTCCGGAAAAATAACTTAATATCATTATTAATGAGGCCTCACCAGGCAGTCCGAATACTGACATAATCGGTGCAAAGAATTCAGCAATTATATTTAATAATCCGGATGATGATAAAACCTGCACAATTATGTAGACAGGAACCAGTATTTTCATTAAATCTAAAAGGGTGGCAATACCATTGGTTAACCCCCTTTTAAATGTATCTATAGTAATCATTTTTATCCTCCTGTTATCGTACGTTTCCTGTCATTCTAGCGTCAGCGAAGAATCTAAGACTTTCAAATTCTGAGATCCTTCAAGCTAAAGCTCTCAGGATGACAATTATCAGGTGACCGTAAATAGTAACCCTAATATAGTTATAACACAATTGCTTTTTATTAACAATGTATATTTTTGTTCCTATTCATTTGACAACCTTATTATGTCTTGGTAAAATTGTAAATGACATAAAATTTAAGAGAAAAAAGGAGAAATTTATGAACCTTAAAAAAATATTTGCTATTACATTTTCACTGTTGATATTATCAGGCAATTTTGCATTTGCAGAAGAAGATTCGACAATTTTAACTCCATATTCCTCAGGCTACAATAAATATACCAACAATCCTTACGGATATGAAATTATTCTTTTGGATGCTCTTGAATTAAAAGAAGATATTGTAAGTGTAAAAAGCAGATTTGAATCTGAAAATGTAGTGGTTGATATTTTGTATGATAATTTTGAGAACTCTTTAGATAATATTACTACATATATAAATTACGGAAATAAGGGAATATTAAGAAACCCTGATTTTGTAATAACGAGGGAATACAATCATAATTTTAATGGAACCAACGGTCACATTACGCTGTTTGAAAGAAGAAAGGTAAAAAGTGATGAGCCGGATCGTAACTATTATGCTATGATTGCATTTCCAAGGCACAACAAAGAAATAATAACAGTGTTTATTAAATCTGCGCACCCTATATATATAGATTATATTATGCCAAGCTTTAAACTAATAAACAAAACAGGAACAATGAAGGATGATGTCTTTTTTAAACCGGTACAGAAAAATTTTGATGAAAAAACGCAAGCGTTTTTTGATAATTATTTTATCAATAATGAAAAAATAGATTTTGGTATATTTGAACCGACGTATCCTACATATGATTACAGGTTAAAGCAGCTTGAGCAAATGTTTGATTACGAATTTCCTGTTGTTTTGCTATATAATTCATTTGTGCTTCCCTTCAAAACAGATTATATGAATTTGGCAAAGGAACAAGGGAAGGTTGTTGAATATGGACTATATACGACAGATGTTATTGACGGCAGAGAGGTAGATATAACCCTTGACATAATCGAAGGGAAATATGATGATTATTTAGACCGCCTGGCACAAAGCTTCAATGAATATGATTATCCTGTTTTGTTCAGATTAAACAATGAGATGAACGGAGAATGGGTTTGGTATTCGGCACACTTGGTTGGCAAGGACACAGATTTGTTTATCGAATGCTGGAGATATATCTATAATAAATTTAAGGAGCATGGAGTAGACAATCTGCTTTTCGTGTGGAATCCTAATGAAAAATCATTTCCGGGCTATGCATATAACCATTATTTAAATTATTACCCGGGTGATGAATACGTAGATATAGTAGGTCTTACGTCATACAATACAGGTAACTATTACATTGGAGAAACGTGGAGAAGCTTTGCGGAAAGCTATGATCATTTCTATTATGACTATGTTAAGCGTTTTGAACATCCAATGATGATAACGGAATTTTCCGGTGCTTCATTGGGAGGCAATAAAAGCGCGTGGTTTGAGGATATGTTTAACAGAATTACTCAATATGACAGAATTAAGCTTGCAGTTTTATGGAACGGTCAGGATTACGACATGACAAAGCCGGAAAAGCCGGTTTCAAGAAATTATCGTATAGATCAGGAGCAGGATGTTATAGATGCGGTTCGTACCGGTCTTGAAAGATTAAAATAGGAGTAAATTATGAACATTTTAGTTTGTGACGACGACAAAGAAATAGTTGATGCAATAGAAATATATTTAAAAAATGAGGGTTATAATATTTTAAAGAGCTTCTCCGGTTTAGAGGCTATAGAAATGATTAAATACAATGAAGTGCATTTAATTATTATGGATATAATGATGCCTGAAATGGACGGAATAAGAGCCACATCAAAAATCAGGGAAATAAAAAATATTCCTGTAATTATGCTGTCTGCCAAATCAGAAGAAACAGATATTGTATTCGGTCTTAATATGGGAGCCGACGATTATATTACGAAGCCGTTTAATCCGTTGGAGTTGTTGGCAAGAGTTAAGTCACAGCTTCGAAGATATACTACGTTAGGCGGAGCCGGCGAGGTAGAAAGAAGCAATTGTTATAAAACAGGCAGTTTGTTCATGGATGATGAAAGAAAAATAGTTACTGTTGACGGGGAATCTGTGAAGCTGACTCCGGTTGAATATAAAATATTGTTATTGCTTACAAAAAATAAAGGAAAGGTGTTTTCCATCGACGACATTTATCAGGAGGTATGGAACGAACCTTCTTTTAATCCCGAAAATACTGTAGCAGTCCATATCAGAAGGATAAGAGAAAAAATAGAAATAGACCCGAAAAATCCAAGATACCTGAAGGTGGTGTGGGGTGTTGGTTACAAAGTGGAAGATTTATAAAAGAAAAAGAATTACTAAAATAGCTGCTTTTATTTTGCTGTTGATATGCGTTACGATAGGCGTGTCCTCCGGGTTAAATATTTATCTTAATGTAGAGAATTATGAAAGTATATCTGAAAAGAGTTATTTAAACAGCAATACATTAAGCAACGAGCTTCGTTATGCGGCGAATCGATTAGAACATGTCCTGAGCGTTTATAAAAGTGAAGATTATATACTCGAGGGAGGAACGGTCGAAGATTTAGAAATAGAGGACAGCTGGCAGCTTACTAACTTATACAACAATTATATTACAGAAATGGGTTATGAAAATAATCAGCAATCCAGAGAGCTTTTTTGGAAGGAAAGAAGTAAGGAAATAGATCAATTAAAAGAAATAATATTGAATTCTGATTTGAAAACCTACCATCAGATATTAGACAATCTGAACAATCCAAAGGGTATGATTTATTATGCGACTGATGGTAAAAATGTAATAACCAATACAGAAAGACCGGATAAAAACTACTATAAGCAATTTAACGTATACATTGTAATAGATAATAAATCCATTGAAATAGTTCCCAATAACGGATATGGGGATTTTTCCCCATCCTTGACTGATACATTTGAGAAATTAGAGAAGCAAAGAGATAAAACATCCATCTATGCAAGCTTAACTGATGACGGTCTTTTGCTGCGGGTAAACAGATGGAATTCTGACAGGCAAATATTAATTAAAAATACAGCGGTTATAGCATTATGCTTGTGTATCATATTAACATGCTTTGTTTATCTTTCTTCAGTTGCAGGCAGGACGGTAAATAACGAAGAAGTTAATTTATATAAGATAGACGAATTACCAACCGACTTAAATTTAATATTGATAGCCGGTATTACTGCATTTGGATATTTAAATTTTAACAGCTTGCTGGATCTTCGGTTTGTAAACATAAATTTACTGAGATTTGCAATGATATCTTCGGCAGTGATATTTGTACTGATAGTATTATCATTGTTTTTTTCTATAGTAAGACAAATAAAGAAAAAAACATTTATAAAGCATTCATTGCTTTATTTGTTATTCAAAGCTTTAATTAGCGGCATATTAAAAATAGCTGCAAGCGGGCCTTTGATGTTAAAATCAATAGGAGCAATACTACTCTTAATAGGAATATCGGCGTACAGCTTAAATAATCCTCCTTTACTGGTAATTATTGCTTTAACTTCCGTTTATCTTGTATATATAAAGGTCAAAAAATTTGAAATTATCCAGGCAGGATTACAGGTTGCAAAAAATGGTGATTATGACAAAAAGATAACCGTGGAAGGAACAGGGGAGTTTTCACAGCTTGCAGAAAATATAAATGAGATGACAAGCGGTCTGAAAACGGCGGTTCAAAACGAGGTAAAAAGTGAAAAATTAAAGACCGAATTGATAACCAACGTTTCCCACGACATAAAAACACCGCTCACCTCGATAATGTCGTATATTGATTTATTAAAAAGAGAAGGTCTTTGCTCGGAGGGTGCTCCAAAGTATTTAGAGGTTTTAGACAGAAAATCGAAAAGGTTAAAAACACTGACCGAAGATTTGTTTGAAGCGGCAAAAGCAACAAGCGGAAGCATTGAGCCGAAATTTGTGAAGGTTAATGTAAATGCATTGGTTTCACAAATTTTAGGAGAATTAGACGAAAAGATTAATGAATCAGAATTGACATTTAAGGTAACCGCAACTGAGGAAAAAGTATATGCATGGGCAGACGGCAGATTGTTAAGCAGAGTTATGGAAAATTTGTTGTCTAATATATTTAAGTATGCTATAAAAGGCTCAAGGGTTTATATAAATATTACGGGAACAGAAAAAGAAGCAAAAGTAAGTTTTAAAAATGTTTCGGCCTACGAATTAAATATTCCTGCGGAGGAATTGATGGAAAGATTCAAAAGAGGAGACGAGTCAAGGAGCTCTGAAGGAAGCGGTCTGGGTCTTGCAATAGCAAAGTCACTGATGGAAATTCAGGAAGGTATTTTGGAAATCAGCATTGATGCAGACTTGTTTACAGCAGAAGTAATACTGAAAAAATGGGAACCGGCTTAAACTGTTTAAAACGCTGAGACAAACACTAACTTAGTGCATATAATATTATAGAAAGCATATGCTTTCTTTTTTTAAAAGGAGCAATTAACATGGATATAAATAATTTAATTCAGAATTTTGGTTTTCCAGTTTCTTGCGTAATAGGATGTGGCTGGTTTATATACAAAATGTATTTTAACAGTACGGAGGAAAATAAAAAAAGAGAAGAACGAAATTATGAAATGCTTGGCAGATTCCAAACAAGCATTGATAAATTTGCAGATGTACTAGAAGGCTATGAGCAGAAATTAACGGTTATAGAAAGAGATGTAAAAGATATTAAAGACGTTGTTAATAAGTAGATAATAATTAGCAAATCTATTTTTGTAATAATTTTTCGAAAACCATGAATAAAAAATAATTAATCGCTCATAATACTAAAAAAGAAAACAGCGTGTAACTTTTAAATATAACGTCCCCCTTTATTTTAATCATACGCTTTTTTCTTTTTTTATTGAAATTTTTTGCGAAAAATGTTATTATATATGAATATAAAAACAGCAAGCTATTAAGGGAGAAACATGGAAAAAATAATAGTAAGAAAAAGCTTAGGGCTTAATGGAAATATAAGAGTTGACGGTTCCAAAAATGCAATACTGCCTATATTGGCTGCGACACTGTTGACCGACGAAGAATGTATAATTCATGATGTACCATATTTGCAAGATGTTCAGGTTATGTGTAAACTGCTTGAAAGCTTGGGAGCAAATGTGGAAAAAACAGAAAACACTTTGAAAATTTCAGTTAAAAATATAAAAACATGTGAAGCACCGTATGAATTAATCAGTAAAATGAGAGCATCATTTTTAGTAATGGGTCCTTTATTGGCAAGATGCAACAGTGCAAAGGTTTATATGCCCGGTGGGTGCGCTATTGGGACAAGACCTATTGACTTACATTTAAAAGGTTTTAAATATTTAGGTGCTGATGTAAAGTCAGAAAGCGGCTATGTTAATGCTGTGACCGAGAAGTTGACAGGTAATGATATTTACTTAGATTTTCCCAGCGTAGGGGCTACGGAAAATATTATAATGGCTGCTTCGCTCGCGGCCGGAGAAACAATTCTGGAAAATGCCGCAGAGGAGCCGGAAATTGTAGATTTGGCAAACTTCCTGAACAGTATGGGGGCCAATATTATCGGAGCCGGAACAAAGACAATACGTATAAAGGGAGTAAAGAAGCTTCATAAGACAGAACATACGATAATACCTGACAGAATAGAAGCAGGTACATATATGGTTTTAGCAGCTGCAACGGGAGGAAATGTAACAATAGAAAATGTTGTTTCCAGTCACCTTCAGCCGGTTATTGCAAAACTAAGAGAAGCAGGAGCAATCGTAGAAGAATATGATGATAAAATAAAGGTTGTATCTGACGGCAATATCAAGCCCGTGGATATTAAAACACTTCCATACCCGGGATTCCCGACGGATATGCAGGCGCAATTTATGGCTATGCTTGCCATAGCGGAGGGTACAAGTATCATACATGAAACTATTTTTGAAAACAGATTCATGCATGCGAGCGAGCTGTCCAGAATGGGAGCAAATGTGAAAATTGAAGGAAGCAGCGCAATTTTAAAAGGAAGCAGCAAATTAAGCGGCGCAAAGGTTAAAGCAACAGATTTAAGAGCCGGAGCAGCTTTAATAATTGAAGGGCTTATAGCAGATGGTGAAACAGAAATCACGGAAGTGTATCATATAAAAAGAGGATATGCAAATATTATAGAAAAGCTTCAAAATATCGGAGCTAACATACATTACGAGGAATGACGATGTATTCAATGCCACTATACAGACCGCCCAGTGAGGCAAGAAGTTTAATAATCCAGATAACTGAGGGCTGTTCACACAACAAATGCAGGTTTTGCTACATGTATAAATGTAAGCAGTTCAGATTAAAATCGGATGATGAAATAAAAGAACACATAAACGAATTGAAAGCGTATTATAAAAACCCGGACAGGATTTTTTTAGCAGACGGAAATGTGTTATGCTTAAAAACAGATAAATTAATCAGTCTGTTAAATTATATAAAGGCTGAATTTCCATCGGCTCAAAGAATCAGCTCTTATTCGGGACCATTGGATTTAATTAGAAAAACAGATGAAGAATTAAAACTCATAAAAGAACACGGCTTAGAGCTTTTGTATCTCGGAGTTGAAAGCGGCTCGGATAAAGTTCTTTCAATGATGGAAAAGGGTGTTAATCAGCGTGAGATGATTGAAGCAGGTCAAAAGGCGGTAAAAGCAGGATTTAAACTTTCATGCATGATTATCTCGGGACTTGGCGGAGAAGAGTTTATGGAAGAGCATGCCGTAGAATCCGCAAAAGTTATTTCGGCAATAAACCCACGTTACTTTTCATTGTTGAGGTTAGTTGTTGAAGAAGAATCAGAGCTTGCAGATGACGTAAGACGAGGTAAGTTTAAATTACTGAATCCGATCCGGATATTGGACGAAAATATAATCATGCTTGAAAATATGGAGTTAACTGACTGTATATTCAGAGCAAACCATGTTTCAAATTATTTGAATCAAGCGGGTGTATTGAACAGAGATAAAGATATGCTGGTTGAACGATTGAAAAAGTTCAGAGAAAGCAATGAGTTCATACCTATGGGTAATGATAGGTTGTAATTAAAAGGATGAGATTTCGCTATCGCTTAGGATGACAGATACCGTCATTCTGAACGCAGTGAAGAATCTCATCTTTTGACATACGAGATCCTTCGCTCGCTCAGGATAAGCGACTGACACCAAATTAAAATTTGGGTCATCATCTGCTTATCTCAAAAAAGCTTATTCCTAATTTTATACCATAATAAATTATAACCGCTCCGCATATTACGTTAATTATTTTTAACGCCCTTTCATTAAATGCCTTCTTAAATACACTTACAATTGTTCCAAGTGATAAAAACCATGTTAATGATGCCAATGAAGCACCAATTATAAAGTATTTTGCCATATCTGCCGAAAGTGAAGCCCTGAATCCGCCGAAAAGCATTGTTCCGTCTATGAGTGCCTGCGGATTTGCCCATGTTACAAAAAAGCAGGCTAAAGCAACTTGAGCGAAGGTCTTCTTGGTTTCTATCGTATTGTCCAGCTTTGGGTCAGAACGTATCAGCCCTATACCAATCCAAATTATTGCAACGGAGCCTAGACCTAAAAGCAATGTTTTTACAATGGGAACTGCTTCGATCAATGCACCCATTCCGAAAAAGCAGGCAAGGGCCAATGAAATATCAAAGAATATGGTTATGAGTGCAACCATGTACAGTCTTGATTTTGGCTGGGTCATTGCCGTATTGATTACATACATATTTTGCATGCCTATCGGAGCAACGTATGCGATACCAACGGTAAATCCTTTTATAATTGTCTGAATCATGAAATACCTCTCTTGATTAAATTTTTCGCCTGCATAAATAATATTACTTTATCGCAATAATGTCAATGAATGTCAAATTTCGGTCATGCTGAGCGATAGTGATGTATTTCCAAAACATCCGTTGACACATCATATACAAATGTTATAATGAATTAAAACAGGCTGTCATAACAGGGGTAATTATGAAACTGAGAATAGATAAAATTCTTTCTAATATGGGAGTTGGCTCAAGAAAGCAAATAAAGCAGGATGCAAAAAAGGGACATATTAAAATAAATGACGAGGTTGTAAAAGACAGCTCAAAAATTGTAGACACCGACACAGACCAAGTAAAATACAAAAATGAAATAGTAAAATATGTTCAGTACATATATTTGATGATGAATAAACCAAGCGGAGTTGTTTCGGCAACAGAAGACAACTTTGATAAGACCGTTATAGATTTATTAAGCGGAGACGATAAAATATACAACCCGTTCCCCGTGGGACGTTTAGATAAGGATACAGAGGGTCTTTTGTTGATTACAAACGACGGTCAACTTGCCCACGACCTGCTTTCACCAAGGAAACACGTTGATAAAACCTATTATGCTGAGGTTGAGGAGGAAATAACGGAGAAGGATGTAAAAGCATTTGCCGAAGGAGTTATACTAACCAATGAAAATTATAAAACTCTGCCTGCAAAGCTTCAAATAATTGAATCCGGATATCCGTCATTCTGCTACGTAACCATAAAAGAGGGCAAGTTTCATCAGGTTAAAAGAATGTTTAATGCTGTAAACAATGAGGTAATATATTTAAAGAGATTGTCAATGGGATCCTTGAGATTGGATGAAGGGTTGCAATCAGGAGAATACAGGCATCTGACGGATGATGAAGTTGAGCAATTAAAAAAGAGAGATTCCTCACTGCGTTCAGAATGAGGAGGGCAAATATTACCTTATAGACATAATGCCATAAACAGGATAAAATGAGTCTAGGAGGTAATTACTATGAAAATTATTTGTTTAGGTGACAGTTTAACATACGGATACGGAGTGAGAAGGTCAAAAGTTTGGACTAAGTTAGCGCAAGATAAGCTAGGCATTGAAATAGTCAATGAAGGAATATCCGGTGATACGTCAGGAGGCATGCTGAGCAGGCTTCACAGTTGCGTACACATGCAAAAACCGGATGCTGTATTTATAATGGGCGGGGTCAACGACTTAATTGCAGGGGCTGATTTGGGTGTGGTTAAAGCAAATATTATGTCAATGGTACATCAATCTGCAGCAAAACACATTGAACCTATTATAGGAATTCCTGTAGATATACAAGTAAACAGTATAATTAAAGAATGGTCTGAACTTACCGATTTTAATAAAATATCGGGAGAAATTAAAATATACCGTCAATGGATATTTAATTTTTGTAAAAGTTTTAATATAAAGTACATCGATTTTTATGAAAAAATAAAAAGGGCAGGCGACGAAATTATTTACATAGACGGCCTGCACTTTAATGAACGTGGCAATGAAATAATGGCAGAAATTTTCTGCAATGAAATTCTCCCTAAAAATCCTCAACTACTATAATGCTGGCGATTTGAATTACAGAGTCAAAATTACCGATTTCTTTTAAGGCAGTATCAATATTTTTTCTTTCAGCATCATGAGTAATGAATACCAATGGCGCTGTGTTGTTGCCGTTTTTTTGTCTTTGGACAACTGAATTCAAGGATATGTTATTTTTTCCGAATACATTTGCTATTCTTGCCAATACCCCCGGCTTATCTATAACTTCAAATCTGATGTAATATTTTTTATAGGCCCTGTTAACTATTCTGTATTTATCGGTATTTATAATTTCATCATTATGCTTTCTGCATTCATTTTTAATAATAGATACTATATCATTTAATACAGCACTACCGGTAGGAAGCGAACCGGCTCCCTTACCATAAAGCATTATTTCTCCTGTGACGTTACCCTTCAAAAACACGGCATTAAATTCATTTTTTACAGTGGATAAGGGATGATCCGAAGGTATAAATGCAGGATGAACCCTTAATTCTATTTCGTCGTTTGTCTTGGACGCTGAAGCCAAAAGCTTAATATTGTAACCTAATTCCTTTGCATAAACAATATCCTCTTTAGAAATTTTAGTAATACCTTCCTTAGGGATATCATTAACATTAATCCTCTGATTAAATGCAATTGAAGATAGTATAGCTATTTTATATGCGGCATCGTCACCGTCCACATCCGAAGAAGGGTCAGCCTCCGCGAATCCCAGTCTTTGTGCTTCCCTGACAGCTTGCTCATATTCAAGGCCATTTTCCGTCATTTGTGTCAGAATATAATTAGTAGTTCCGTTAATTATTCCGGTTATTTGTTCGAATTCATTTACGGAAAGATTTTCTGTAATAGTATTAATTATCGGAATACCACCGCCGACGCTGGCCTCGTACATTAATCTGACACCGTTTATACGTGCTAATTGTTCCAGCTCTTCGCCGTGAGTTGCTATAAGTGCCTTATTAGCCGTTACAACATGCTTTTTACCGTTCAGCGCGTTTTTTATATATTCATAGGCCTGATCTATACCTCCGATCAATTCAACAATAATTTGGATATCAGCATTATTTATGATTTCATAAGCGTCTGTTGTATAGACATCTGCCGATAAATTTACATTTCTTTTTTTATTCACGTCCTTTACAAGAACCTTGCTGACAACTAATTGCTTATTTATATTTCCAACAACCTTTGTATTGTTAAGCTCAATAATATTTATAAGTCCTGACGCAACAGTTCCCATCCCCAATATTCCTAAGTTTATTGATTCCATTTTGTCCTCCGTTAATGTATTTAATTTATATACAAGTGTTTTTAAAACGAATATTTTAATAATATATCATGGTTTTTAATTAAATTCAATAAAATAATAAAAATAAATTCTATAAAATAACTTGTACTTAAAAGTATGAATTGATATAATAATAAAAAAAGTAGAAACGAGGTATAGAACTATGAGCTTGACGAGAGAAGATTTAAAAGCCATATCTGACCTGATTGAAGTAAAGCTGAATGAACAAGAAAGTAGAATGGATCAAAAGTTTGAAGCAATT
>DCYG01000045.1:132575-133206 GCA_002331025.1 Firmicutes bacterium UBA2116
AATTGACCAAAGATTTGATGATCAGGACAAAAAGTTCGAAGAAATGCTCATCAACAATAATTTACTCATAGCTGAGCATGTACAAAGAGTCGTATCTGAATCAGAACAACGTTTAATGACGGAGATACGAGAAATCAAAAGTGTCACAATGATTAACAGCTATGAGATAGCTAAATTAAAATCATCGGTTCATTAAAAAGGTTATTCAAAATAATATAGCAGCAATTTTCTTTTCAGTTCGAAAATTGCTGCTATTTATTTTAATCCACAAGGAAACTGGAAAGTGCAATTGATATCAGCTTATCTTCAACTGAGTCTGAACGTGATGTCATAACTAATGGGACGGTTGTACCAATTATTACTGAACCAATTCTTTTATCGGCGTAATATGTTATTGCTTTATGCAGCACATTGCCCATTCTAATATCCGACACTAAGAGTATATCGGCATTTCCCGCGACCACGCCTTTTATTCCTTTATGCATTGCGGATTCTGCAGAAATTGCATTGTCAAGAGCAAAAGGACCGTCAACAATACAATTTTTTATTTGTCCTCGTTCATTCATTTTACTCAGTATTGCCGCATCTATAGTTTCCGGCATAGCCTGGTTTACTGTTTCAACCGCTGTTA
>DCYG01000039.1 GCA_002331025.1 Firmicutes bacterium UBA2116
TCGGCATATTTATATAAGCTAAGGAAGGGAATCATCAGTCCGGATAAATTGAAATTACCTCAAATAAATATACCTGAACTTAAAGACTTTTTAAAATACTCTTCATTTACTCACCCTCTGTTGGGGAAATGCAAGGTTGTTAAAAGAGATGATAAGGCAGTTATAATAAGAAACAAATCGGGGTTAATAAAGGTGAACATATGAAAATATTATTGGTAACTCTTGATTCAAAGTTTATTCACGCAAATCTTGCCGTAAGATATCTAAAGAAATACTGTAAGGATGAGAATGTTGAAATTAAAGAGTTTACAATTAACCAGAAATTTGAATACATATTAAATGAAATACTATCGGCTGATGCTGATTTAATTTGTTTTTCAACTTATATATGGAATGTTGAATATGTAAAGGAAATAGCATATATAATTAAAGAAACAAAAAAGTATATAAAGCTTTTATGTGGCGGTCCGGAGGTTTCATTTGAAGTAGAATCATTTATGAGAAACGAACCATATATAGATTTCGTTGTATCCGGAGAAGGAGAAATCACATTCAGTGAATTTATTACGGAGTTTTATAAAGATAATCCCGATTATGGAAGTGTAAAAGGATTAAGCTATAGAGAAAACGAAAATATTATAATTAATGAGCTAAGAGAACCTGTTCTAAACTTAGATACAATAAACTATCCATATGATGAGGATGAGAAATTTGAAGATAAAATAATATATTACGAATCATCAAGAGGGTGCCCATTCTCTTGCAGTTTTTGTATGTCTTCAATTGATAAAAGAATGAGAGTGTTTTCAATGGAAAGGGTAAAGAAGGATTTAACCATGCTTTTAAAAACAAATGCAAGGCAAATCAAATTTGTGGACAGAACCTTCAATGCTGATTATAAACGTTCCATGGAAATAATAGATTTTATTATTGAACACAACATCAATAGCATGATAATCCATTTTGAAATAACTGCTGATATAATAAATGAAGAATTTATTAATTTTTTAAAAAAGCTTCCTATAAATATGTTTCAGTTTGAAATAGGAGTACAGTCGTTAAATGAAACAACCTTGGTCGAAATAAACAGACATATGGATGTAGAAAAACTTTATAAGGTCATAAATCAAATAAGAGAAAACAATAATATTCATATTCATCTTGATTTAATTGCAGGATTACCACATGAAGATTATAATACACTTAAAAAGTCCTTTGATGGAATTCATAAGCTTAATGCAGAAAAAATACAGCTTGGATTTTTAAAGGTGCTGAAGGGAACAAAAATTTATAATGATAGATTCAAACATGAAATCAGGTACAGAAAAACAGCACCTTACGAAGTAATTTGTACAAAATATATAACGCTTGATGACCTATTAAGTTTAAAAAACATTGAAGAAATAGTTGATAAATATTACAATGAAAAGTACTTTGATAAATCATTAAATTATATATTCAATCACGTATTTACCGAATCTTCTTTTGAATTTTACGAATCATTCAGTATGTATTGGCGGAAAAAAGATTTATACAGAATGTCTCACAGCAGAAAAAAGCTTTACAAAATATTGTTTGATTATATAAAATATAATGACAAATTGACCGATGAATTTATTAATTACATGCGCTATGACTATGTTTTTAATAATCAATTTGAGGATTTGCCGGACTATTTGAACAGAAATGCAGAAGACAAATATAAACGCATTAAAAGATACCTCTCAAACGATTTAACATTTATTACTAAGTATTTTAAAGAGTCTAAGAAAAGTGAAAGAATAGCAAATGATTTTAGGATAGTGGACATAAATGATAAGCCAACGTTATTTATATATAAAGATAAAGAAAATATTTTTAACAGATGCAGCACACATATTTTAAATGATTTGATTGGGGAGATGAATTATGAACAAAATAGATAAATTTTTTGAAGAATTTTATGAAAATAAAAGAAACGACATTTCATTTATTACTATTAAAAAAGGAGCATCAATCAATTTTAAGGACAATATTTTCATATCAGACGAAGAGCTTGATATACCAATAAGGATTTCTAATTTATTAAAGGATATTGAAAAGCAAAAAGAAACGGATGGTATTTCACTTAACAACATAATAGATGGAATAATCTATTTATTTGGCTCGGATACAGATTTTAAATTTCTAGAAGACTACCATAGGATTCTTAAAGAGTTAAAATTTGATATTACATCTTATATAATATATTGTATAAATAAATTTGATAAAAATGAAAATGAAGACGGTATAGTTTACGGTAAGGCATTAATTAATATAGAAGAAAATGAGAAGACATGTTTTGTTTATGCATGCGCCTTAGAAAAAATGGGGCTTAAATTATATTCTGATGATAAGGAAGAATTAAGTGGATACTATTTACAGGAAGCTAACAAATATTTTGAAAAGTGTTTAGATTATAATGATAAATTCGCGCTTGCACATTATAAATTAGGATTTTACTATAAGAGAAGCCAGCAGTATGTTAAAGCAAAACTCATCTGGGAAAAACATCAGAAATATGATGATGACGCTTTGAGAACAGATGAAATAAGAAATGAACTAATCCAATTGCAGCCATATGTTGATTTTGAAAATGGTTATAATTTTGTATTGAGGGATCAGCCTGAAAAAGGCTTAGATTTGTTGTTGCCGTTAACCAAGGGATTCGGCAATTGGTGGAATTTGTTGTTTTTTATAGGACTCGCATATAGAATGCTTGGAGAATACGACATAGCAGAAACATATTTTGAAAATGTATTAAAAATAGAAAAGAATCAAAAAGACGCTTTGAATGAATTAGGATTGTGCAAGCTCTGTAGGGGTAAGTACGTAGAGGCATCTGAATTGTTTTCTGATTTGTTAGGATTTGACCCGGGTAATTGTGAAGTGTTCTGCAATCGTGCAGTAGCATATATGCACAACAATCAATTAGATAGGGCAAAAGAAGATATACAGACTGCATTAAAAATCAACCCTAACGATTCTGTTGCACTAAGTATAAAAGAAGAGTTCGAGAAAATGTGAAAATAGGGGATTGACAAAGATAATTAAGTAAGCTAAAATTAAAAAGCATTTATTTGAAAAATGTAAAATTTAGTTGAAAAATAAGTAATAAATTTATTGACAATTAAAAATAGTTGTGATAGACTAACAAAGCTGTGATTTTCTTGATTGAAGGATATTACAAGCAAAAATTGTCAGTTGACAGAGGACAATGTGTATGTTAAACTGACATTCCGCTCGAAAGAGCAGGGAGTAGAAAATAAAAAAAACAAAAACAAAAATTGGCAGTTGACAACATCGAAAAGATGTGATAATCTGTTCAAGCTGTCCCAAGAGACGGGGAACAGCAAACCCGAACATAGACAATAAAACAGCATAAGAAACCTTTGAGAGTTCTAAGAAAAAAAGAACAAACAAAAAGT
>DCYG01000032.1:0-33638 GCA_002331025.1 Firmicutes bacterium UBA2116
ACTTTCCTATTACATAAAAAAGCATTTTGGGGACGGACCTTTTTGTGGCTGCGAGCAGCCACAAAAAGGTCCGTCCCCAAAATGCCCACGTCCCCAAAATGCCCAAGTTATTGTAGTTTTCTGTATAGTGTTGCAATCCCTATACCCAATGCATTCGCAGCTTTTAGTTTCCCTTCTGTTGTATCACCGTAATAATCAATTGCTTTTTTTATCTCCTCATATTCTATTTCTTTCAGTGATCTGATCTCATCATTTTTAATTATATCATTATTCTTCTTGATATTTATGGGGAGAGCATCATCATTAATAATGCCGGACTCCATCATGTTAACCATAAACTCAACAGTATTCTCCAGCTCTCTGACGTTTCCGTACCAGGGATATGACAATAACTTTTTCATTGTTTCATCTTCTATGCTAACGAAATTTTTGCCAAACAGCTTTCTGTAATAATGTATGAAATAATATACCAAATCATTTATGTCTTCTTTTCTTTCTCTCAAAGGGGCTATCTCAATGGGGATAACATTTAATCTGTAATATAAATCCTCACGGAACTTATTTTCATTAATCATCTTTCTTAAATCCTTGTTCGTTGCGGCAATTATTCTCACATCTAAAGGAATTACCTGGTTAGAGCCTATTCTTATAACTTTTTTGTCTTGTATAACCCTCAAAAGCTTCGATTGAAGATAAATCGGCATGTCACCAATTTCGTCCAAAAAAATTACGCCGTTATTTGCAAGCTCAAACTTACCGATTTTACCGTTTGGATCGGCTCCGGTAAAAGCACCTTTAACGTATCCGAACAATTCACTTTCAAGCAGCGGCTCAGGTATAGCTGCGCAGTTTATAGCTACAAATCTGTTGTTTCTCCTGTCGGAATTCTTCCATATTGCAGTGGCCACAACTTCTTTACCACTCCCGCTTTCTCCTGTTATAAGCACTGTAGAAAATGAATTTGCTACCTTTTTAATTTCTTCCTTAAGCGCGATTGTTTTTTTGCTTGTTCCTATAATTTTATCTGTATTAAGTGCATTAACGGTTGAAGTCATAGCATATATATTCGATTGGACGTTTTTAATATCTTTAAAAAGCATTACCTGCTTGTACAAAAGATTTTCCGGTACATCGTATATATCTCCTATGACTGTATTAACATTATTACCTATTCTTACCCTGTACTCCTTGCTGTTATTAACGGTGTCACCGGTTGGTTCTATATGGATTTTTTCATTATTTATAACTCTTGTTATGCCTAATTGCTGCTTAGCACTCAGATTAATTGTATCTACATTTCCATCATTGTTAATAATTATAGCACCTTCATCCATTGACCTTGTAATCAGCTTAAGCATTTCTATTATGGACTGCTTTTCTTTAGCATCAGCATATTCATATGCCTTTGTTGCTATGAAATCGGCAATTTGGGCTAAAAAATCCAAGTAACTGTCCAGATTATCTAAAATCATTTTTTTAGATTCTTCATCGTTGCTTGCCATGCCGATTACACCTATAATTTCGCCCTTCATTTTTATAGGTATGGATATTTCAAAAGTTTCATGGCATTCATTTTTAATTTTGCAATTTTTACATCTTTCGTCACTGCCCGGCTCTCTTACTATTTGAAGTTCACCTGTCTTTATGGCATTTTTATAAACATGCGAATTTTCAGATACGTCTTCATATATGCCTTCACTGAAAATTCCCGTACCTGCAACTCTGATTAATTCTCTGTTTACTACCTCAACGTCTACTTTGGCTATTTTAGCCGTTATCTTTGCATATTTTTGAACCGTATCTGCAATATTGGACAAATTGTACATCATTTCACCTTCTTGGATTATATCAGTTACTATTCAGTCAAATTTTAAAAAGCGTTGGTATATGCCAATGCTATGAATAACATATATCATACGTTTCCTGTCATTCTGAGCGTCAGCGAAGAATCTCAGCCTTTCAATTATGTATTATATCATAATGATAATTATTTGAAAATAAAATTAACATCTCTTAAAAAAGAAAAAAGCTCTCAAAAATTCAATGAATTTCTGAGAGCTTCCAAATTTAACTTATAAAGGTTTTTTCCGACTTTTCGTCAATCTGTTACATCATGCCCATTCCGCCGCCCATAGGTGGCATAGCAGGTGCTGCTTCTTCCTTCGGTTCATCAGCAACAGCCGCTTCTGTAGTCAACAGCATTGAGGCCACGCTTGATGCGTTTTGAAGAGCCGATCTCACTACCTTAGTCGGATCTACAATACCTGCTTCAATCATATTAATGTACCTTTCATTCAATGCATCAAAGCCGATGCCTTTTTCACTGTTTTTAACTTTTTCAACTATTACAGATCCTTCAAGTCCTGCGTTTGCAGCAATTTGTCTTACAGGTTCTTCCAAAGCTTTTTCGATAATTTTAGCACCTGTCTTTGCATCACCTGTCAATGTTTCTGCAATTTCAGCAACAACCTTTGTAGTAGACAATAATGCAACGCCGCCGCCTGACACCAATCCTTCTTCAACTGCAGCTCTTGTAGCATTTAAAGCGTCTTCTATTCTTAATTTTTTATCCTTCATTTCAGTTTCGGTAGCTGCTCCAACGTTGATAACCGCTACTCCGCCTGTTAATTTTGCTAATCTTTCCTGTAATTTTTCTTTATCAAAGTCAGAAGTTGATTCTTCCCATTGAGCTTTTATTTGTTTTACTCTTTCTGCGATTTCATCCTGTGATCCTGAACCGTTAACGATTATAGTGTTTTCTTTGTCTATTTTAACTGTTCCGGCATTACCAAGCATATCTATAGAAGCTTCTTTTAAATCATATCCTAATTCTTCGGAAATTACCTGTCCGCCTGTTAATATGGCTATATCTCTTAACATTTCTTTTCTTCTGTCACCAAATCCCGGAGCTTTAACCGCAACACAGTTAAATGTACCTCTTAATTTGTTAACAACCAATGTTGCCAGTGCTTCGCCTTCTATGTCTTCGGCTATAATAACAAGCGATCTGCCTGTTTGAACGATTTGCTCCAAAATAGGAAGAATTTCCTGAATGTTTGTAATTTTTTTATCTGTTATTAAAATATATGGGTTCTCTAAAACAGCTTCCATTTTTTCCGTATTAGTTACCATATAAGCTGATAAGTAACCTCTGTCAAACTGCATACCTTCAACTACAGTAAGCTCTGTACCCATAGTCTTGGATTCTTCAACAGTTATAACACCGTCCTTGCCAACCTTCTCCATTGCATCAGCAATCAATTTTCCTATTTCTTCATCTCCTGCTGATATTGAAGCTATTTGAGCAATTTCTTCTGAAGTTTCAACTGACTTAGTTGCATTTTTAAGCTCAGCTACCGCAGCCTCTACTGCTTTCTGAATACCTTTCTTAAGTATCATAGGGTTAGCGCCTGCTGCAACATTCTTTAAACCCTCTCTGATAATTGCCTGAGCTAATAAAGTAGCCGTAGTAGTACCGTCTCCCGCTACATCATTTGTTTTAGTAGCAACTTCTTTAACTAACTGTGCTCCCATATTTTCATATGGATCCGACAATTCGATCTCTCTTGCGATTGTAACACCGTCATTAGTAATAACAGGTGAGCCAAAAGTTTTATTTAATACTACATTTCTTCCCTTAGGTCCTAAAGTTACTTTTACTGTATCAGCTAATGCATTAACGCCTTTTTCCATTGAACGGCGCGCATCTTCGTTAAATTTTATTATTTTTGCCATTTCTGCTACCTCTCTTTATTTTTATTCTATAACTGCTAAAACATCAGCTAATTTGATAATAATTAATTCGTCTCCGTCTACCTTAACTTCTGTTCCTGCAAATTTAGAGAAAATTACTTTATCTCCAACTTTAATTTCATCTTTCTTTTTTTCATCGGAAGTTATTCCTGCTCCCACTGCAAGAACTTCAGCAACTTGTGGTTTTTCCTTAGCAGTTCCCGGCAGCACTATGCCGCTTTTAGTTTTTTCTTCTGCTTCCACCATTTTAATTACTACTCTTTCGCCTAATGGTTTTACTGACATTTTAATTCCTCCTATTTATTTTATGTAATTATTTATCTATTTTTGTTAGCACTCATTAGCTTAGAGTGCTAATACTCACAATGTATATGATACCCATTTGTAGTTTTGTTTTCAAGTATCATTTTTTGCAATTTTAGCCTATTTTCTTCAATTAACATGATATTTGCCATAAAATCTTTAGTTTGCTTTTAATATCTATATTTTTCTTTAAAAATGGTCATGCTTGAAAAAATATTTAAAAAACAAATAAACTATTTGATGTTTTAGATATGGTTATAGTATAATAAGTTATATAGTATAACACATTTCTATTTAATATATATTAGGAGGATTTAAAATGTCTCTTGTCACATCAAAGGAAATGTTTAAAAAAGCATATGAAGGCAATTATGCGGTAGGTGCTTTCAACGTTAACAATATGGAAATAATCCAGGGTATCGTTGATGCTGCAAAACAGGAAAATGCACCATTGATACTTCAGGTATCCGCAGGTGCCAGAAAGTATGCAAACCCTATTTACTTAAGAAAGCTTGTTGAAGCTGCAATAGAAGATTCAGGCTTGGATATTTGCCTGCACCTAGACCATGGTGAAGATTTTGAAATTTGTAAGCAATGTATTGATGACGGATTTTCTTCGGTTATGATTGACGGCTCTAAATATCCGTTCGAAGAAAACATTGCTCTCACTAAAAAGGTTGTTGAATATGCTCACAGCAAGGGAGTTGTTGTTGAAGCAGAATTAGGAAAATTAGCCGGTGTTGAGGATGCTGTCAATGTAAGTGCAAAGGACGCTACCTACACAGATCCGGAACAAGCAGCAGAATTTGTTGCGAGAACAGGCGTTGATTCATTGGCCATCGCAATAGGCACAAGCCACGGAGCGTATAAATTCAAGGGTGATCCAAGCTTGGATTTTGAAAGGTTAAAGACTATCGGAGATTTATTGCCGAACTTTCCATTAGTGCTTCATGGTTCCTCGTCGGTTCCAAAGGAATTCGTAGAGCTTTGTAACAAATACGGTGGTAAAATACCGGGTGCGGCAGGAGTGCCTGAAGAAATGTTAAGGCGTGCTTCCCAGATGGGAGTATGCAAAATTAACATTGATACAGATTTAAGATTGGCAATGACTGCATGCATCAGACAGTTACTTGTTGAAAATCCGTCTGAATTTGATCCGAGAAAATATTTAGGACCGGGAAGAACAGCCATAAAGGATATGGTTGCACACAAGATGAGAAATGTATTAGGCTGCAGCGGTAAGCAATAGTAGAACAATCGGTTAAGGACGCAATTCATTTTGCGTCCTTTCTCAATAATCTTCCAATTGTTCTGCTATAGTTTAGCTATTATTCTTACATTCTTACTCTTTTATATGCTGCTTCCAATAATTTATCACTTCTTACTATTGCTTTTTCAAAATTACCGTTACAAAATTCTCCGATATAATCTGTTCCTAAGAAAGTCATATATATTCTGTTGTTATCAATTTTTTCGACTGTAATTTTAATTTTAATTTTTTCTCCGACCAACGTAGGATTTAAATGGTTAAAGTTAAAATTTCTTACAACTGTTATATATCCGTCAGGTATCAGCTGCTTAAGCATATTCCATGAAACTTCAATAATTGTTGCAAGCAATGCCGGTGTTGACATTATGTGGTCAATTGTTATTGATTTAGTCAAATATGAATCTGCAGGGGTTATTACTTTCTCATATGTTGTTGATAATCCAACAAAAATATTATCTGTAAGCATACGACCTCCTCATAATTAATTATATTAATTTTAACAGATTCAAGTCAATTATACAACAAAAATATTTCGAATCTCAAAGCACTTACTATCCAAATATAGATAATAATAAGCCTGCTGCTACGGCCGAACCGATAACACCTGCAACATTTGGTCCCATTGCATGCATCAGAAGGAAATTGCTCGGATTCTCTTCCTGTCCAACCGTCTGTGAAACGCGTGCTGCCATTGGCACAGCCGATACTCCTGCGGAGCCGATTAAAGGATTTACCTTTCCTCCGGTTAATTTATACATAAGCTTTCCTAACAATACACCTGCTGTCGTTCCAAAGCTGAATGCCAAAAGTCCTAAGCCGATAATCATCAATGTCTGAGGTTTAAGGAATGTCTCTGCATTTGCAGTTGCGCCAACTGTAACTCCTAAGAATATTGTTACTATATTCATTAATTCATTTTGTGCTGTCTTTGATAATCTTTCTGTTACCCCTGATTCTCTTAATAAATTACCTAACATAAGCATACCAACCAAAGGTGCTGCCGATGGTAAAATTAACGATACCAATGCGGTAACGAAAATCGGGAATATAACTTTTTCTTTTTTGGATACAGGTCTGAGCTGTTCCATAACAACGCTTCGTTCTTCCTTCGTAGTAAGCAATCTCATAATCGGCGGTTGAATAATCGGAACAAGAGCCATGTATGAATATGCTGCTACTGCTATCGGACCCAATAAGTCAGGTGCCAGCTTAGATGTTAAGAATATCGCTGTAGGACCATCAGCACCTCCGATAATGCCTATTGAAGCTGCCTCAGGACCTGTAAATCCAAGTAATACTGCTCCAATAAATACAGTGAAAATTCCAAATTGAGCGGCTGCTCCAAGAAGTATACTTTTCGGATTTGCTATTAACGGTCCAAAGTCTGTCATAGCACCAACGCCCATAAATATTAACGGCGGATAAATTCCTAATTTAACTCCTAAGTATAAATAATATAAAAGACCTCCTGCTTGAAATCCTTCCTGTCCCAGAGTTCCCACCGGTTCGGCCATTAGTCCGGCAAGTGGAAGATTTGCTAAAAACATTCCAAAACCTATGGGAAGCAACAGCAGAGGTTCAAATTTTTTAGATATTGCTAAGTACAAAAGTATAAATGAAACAATAAGCATTATTACCTGCCCGGGAGTTATAGCCGCAAATCCCATGTTTCCTAAAAATTGCTTCAATCCTTCTAATAAAGTATTTAACATTATATTTCCCCGCTTTCTGTCGTTATTTAAATGTTACTAACACATCTCCGGTATTAACTGTAGCTCCCTCAGTTACTTTTACTGAATCAACGACTTCGTCAGCTGTAGCAAATATTTCGTTTTCCATTTTCATTGCTTCTAATATAACTACAACATCTCCTCTTTTTACCGTATCCCCCGGTTTTACAGCAATTTTTAAAATTGTTCCGGGCATCGGACATGTAATACTTTTGGAACTATCTGATGCAGGGGCAGGTGCGGGTGCCTTTTTCTCTTCAACCGGCTTTGTGATCACCGGCTCCGGCTGTACAATCCTTTCAGCTATATTAGCATCTCTTTGACCCTTTAGTTCCTCAACTTCAACTTCATAAGAAATTCCTTTTACTGTGATTAAATATCTTTTCATAATGACATTCTCCTTTATTTTACATTTTTTTAGACATGTTTTGCTGTCTTCCCGCGGATGCCCAGATGGTGTCCTTTTGAGCTAACGGCTTTATTGATCTTACAAAAAAATCATCGGTTGAAGAACCTTCGTCAGCTGCAATTGCTGCCGTAATAAGCAGTATCAAATCGATATCTTCAACATTTTCCTGTGTCACAGGAACTAATTTCACCGGCTCTGTCTTTTCCGGCACTGATTTTTCTATTGTATTTTTATCTTTGAACATTATCCTTAATAATTCCAAAGAATACGCAATAATAATTAATACTGCGAATACAACAAGCATTCCTAAAATGGTTATGGCTATTGAATTTAAAAATCTTTCTCCAATAGGCATAGTTTCCGTAAATAACATACAGTCACCTCTTTAAAATTGATTATATGGCTAATGATGGTTAAAAAAATGTTTTCATTAGAATTAATTATAGCATACTTTTGTAATAATAAAAGAGTAATTTCGCCTTTTTATGTATTGTTTTTATTTAATTTCTCCTTACTTAATATTGCGTTTTTTGTTTTCGACTTATTTCTGTTTTGCAATACTGTTACAGCTTCATATCGTTGATATATGTCGAAACATAATTCCTATCAATCGTTACCACTGCATAATAGTGTCTATCCTCCTTTTGTATATTCTTTTCAATGCTATTAACCAACTCACTGATTTTCATTTCAAACCCCACAGGTACAAGTACATCAAAAATTAAATTTGTATGGGTTTCTCCCTTTACAACCCGGAAATCATGTATGGATAACCTTTCATCAATTTCTTTAACTATCTTTTCGGTTAAGTTCCTTAAGTGATTTGTTTCCTTATCATCAGTTATAACGGGATCTAAATGAATAACTAAATTAATATCTAATTCCCTTGCGAAATCTCTTTCAATATTGTCTATCACATCATGACACTTCAATATATCTTCATTTGCATCAACCTCGGCATGAACGGTTGCAAAATAACGGTTAGGTCCGTAATTATGCACTACAAGGTCATGAATATTGATGATACCTTCATAAGATAGTATTTTATTTTCTATAGATTCAATAAAATCAGGCTCCGGCATTTCTCCAAGCAAAGGATTCAATATATCTTTTAGTATGGAAATGCCTGAATATAATATAAATAAGGCCACAAGCATTCCAATGTATCCATCGATTGTATAGCCGGTAAATTTAAATATAAAAACAGATATCAATACTGCGGCTGTAGATATCACATCATTTCTTGCATCAGAAGCCGATGCCTTCATTGCGGTTGAAGATATTCTTTCACCAAGTTTATAATTAAAATAGCTCAACCAGAGCTTAATTATAATAGATAGAATAAGAACAAAGACCATTACCCACGAAAAATTTAACTGTTCAGGATTCCTTATCTTGTCGAATGAAGATTTAATCAGTTCAACACCTAAAAGAATTATAATTGCACCAACCGCAAGTCCTGTCAAATATTCTATCCTCGCATGACCGAATGGATGCTCTTTGTCAGCCGGCTTACCCGAAATTTTAAATCCTATTAAGGTAACTACGGAAGACCCTGCATCAGATAAGTTGTTCACTCCGTCTGCAATTATAGATATACTGTTAAAAATAGTTCCTACGGCAATTTTACCGATACTTAAAACGGCATTAGCAATTATACCCACTATGCTTCCAAAAATACCGTATGATTCTCTTACTCCCGGATCCCTTACATTTTCGTAATCCCTTACAAACCTTTTAACCAAAAATTTAATCATATTTACTATTATTACCCTTCTATTTCTGTGTGCAGCTTTTCTAAAGCAGAATACATTTTATCTATTTCCTCTTTTAAAAGTGTATATTCATTATAAATATTATTGTATGTATCTAAATCACATTCATCAGAGCTTAAATTCAGAATATTTTCAAATTCAATTATTTTATTTTCCGTCTCTAATATACTGTTTTCAAGCTTTATATAATCTCTTTTCGCCTTTTCTTTAGCTTTTTGCTCTTCCTTTTTTCTTAACATATTCTCTTTGTTTTGTGAAACGGTTTTTTCTTTTTTTATTTCCACATGTTCAACTTGTTGTCTTTCTGAAATTCTTTGTTTTTCCTGTTTATATCCTTCGTAATCAAAATTGTACAACTTAAATTCCTTATTTTCTAACTCACCTATGCAGGTTGCTATTTTATCTACGAAATATCTGTCATGAGATACAAAAAGCAAGGTGCCTGCATAATTGATTAAGCTTTCTTCCAATACCTCTCTTGATTCTATATCCAGATGGTTTGTGGGCTCATCCAATATCAATGTATTAACATTTTCATACATTAACATGCCCAGCTTCAACCTTGACTTTTCACCTCCGGACAACGTGTTTACACGTTTAAATACATCCTCACCGGTAAATAATATTTTTGCCAGTTCAGTCCTTGCTTCTCTTAAAGAAATTCCATAATAATATGAAAAATAATCCACTATGGAAACATCTTCATTCTCAAAGTTTACTTCCTGAGACAAATATCCTATTTTAACGTTTGAACCGATTTGTACATCTCCTGAATCCGGTTCGTCTTCATTTAATATTATTTTTAATATGGTTGTTTTCCCTGTTCCGTTTTCTCCTAAAATGCACATGCTGTCATTGAAAAAAAGCGTAAAGCTTACATCACTGAATAATTTTTTATCATATGTTTTTTCGATACCACTTACTTTAATAACTTCCTTACCCGTTCTTTCAACGGAGATAATTTTGAAGTTAGCAGTTCTTTTATCTATAAAGGGTTTATCCAATTTGTCAATTTTCTCAAGCCGCTTTTCTAATTCTTTGGCTCTTTTATACATTTTATCACTGTCACGCATTTCTCCCCATATGCGGTATCTTTGTATTTGCTCTTCCATCTTCTTAATTTTATTCTGCTGATTTTCATAATCCTTCATTGCCTGTAAAAATCTAAGTTCCTTTTCGGCAACATACTTTGAATAATTCCCAAAGTAAATTTGTGCTCCATCAGATTCAAGCTCAACAATTTTATTGACAACCCTGTCAAGAAAATACCTGTCGTGGGAAACTGCTACGATTGTTCCGCTATATGTACTCAAATATCCTTCAAGCCATTCAACTGATTTAATATCAAGATGATTAGAAGGTTCATCCAGCAGTAAGAGTTCAGGTTCTTCAAGTAAAATTTTACCTAAAACAATTTTCGTTTTTTCTCCGCCGCTAAGCTTATTAAACTCCATTCTCTGCATACTTTCCGATATTTCCAAACCAAATAATATTCTGTTTATCTTTTCATTGATATTATAACCACCGGATAATTCATAAGAATCATGCAACGAGCTGTACTTATATATTGCAGCTTGAAGCTCATCCCCTGATAAACAATCAAATGTCTTTTCAATTTTATCCATCTCTTTTTTTATTTCATGCAAATTTTCAAATGCTTCATTCAATACATCAAGCACTGTATTATTATCTTCGTAATTTGGTATCTGACTCAAATAGCCTACGGTTAAGTTCTTTTTCATAAATACCTGACCGTTTTGATAATCCTCATATCCCGCTATTATTTTTAGAAGTGTTGATTTACCTGTGCCATTACGTCCTATTAATCCAATTCTGTCCTTTGTCTTAACATCAAATGTAACATTTTCAAATATTTTGTTTGTACCATATAATTTAGTTAGACTGCTGATACCTATCTCTATCATAACATAACCTCATATAGTGTCAGTCGCTTATGCTGTAAGTGCAAAAATACCTGTGGAACAATTGCGTCCCACAGGTTCTCGCCTGCATAAATTATAATACTATACGTTTAAACGATTGTCAATTTAGATTGCTGAAAAATCCCACCTGTTTCGTTGTCGTAGCAGGTCTAATCTCTTTTTTCTTTGGAATTCGACTTGTCTTCTTTATTTCTTTCGTTTGTTTTATCCTTTTTATTATTATAGCTATCATCCTTTTTATTGGATTTATCATCTTTTTTGTTATTCTTTTCTTCACGTTTAGCTGATTTTTCGTATTCCTTTGTTTTTTCCATAATATCTTTAACCGACTTATCAAACCACTGTTCGGTATCTATTGATTTCCCCGCTGACTTTGCACTTGATTGAAGTTTTTCAATCAATTCCATTTTACCGGGTGTCACTCCATTATTTTTTGCTTTGTCGATTGCTTCCTTGCTTACTTCAATTATTTCGACCCGGAACTCTTTAGTTATTTTATCTTTATTATCTTTTTTGCCCCTATTATTATCTTCATTCTGCGCTTTTTGAACCTTTTGTTCATCTTTTTTCTTTTCTTCAGTTTCTTTTTCTTTTTGATTTTGTCCTTTTATTCCGTCTTTTGCATCTGTATTTTTGTTCTTTATTTCATTCTCTGTTTCATTATTTTGATTCTTTATTTCACTTTTTTCTTCTTTCTTCTTTTCCTTATCTTCTATAGATGCCTTTTCTTCCTTAGTTGTACCCTTTTCTTCTTTTCTCTGTTCTTTTATTTCATTATTTTCTTCTTTTATTTTCTCATTATCGTCATTGAACTTTTCGGTTTCATTTGATTTTTCATTTTTAACTGCTTTTTCTATACCTTCCTTGTTAACTTCTCTTGTAATTATTAATTCTTCATCATCTGATTTAATATTTATTTCTTCTTCTACGGCAAGCTTCAGGGCTGATGCGAGCTTATCCGTTTTTTCCTGACTTTTGCTTGATGCAGCAACTACTACACCATCTTCATCAGCATTGTTTAAATAACCTTGTCCCTTTAATTCCGTCAACACATTTTTAACGGCTTCTCCAATTTCCTTATTCTTAAGTTTGGAAATATCGATGTGCTCAACAGTATCACGTCCGTCATCATTGATTGCATTAACCTGAAGCACCCTGTCAAATCTGTTTATTGAGAATTCGAAAGACGGATTGATATCTAAGCTTACATAAGAATAAGGAGTTAAATATGCCCATACCGGAGTTATAAACAACATTAAACAGGCTGCTGACGAAGCTGCGATTTTAATATATTTAAGATTATTTTTAAGTATTATTTCCTGCCCGATAATATAATTTTTGTTTTTAATTTTTGATATACAGCCATCATCGGATAAAACCGCTACAAACCTGCCTTTAATTTCTACAACTACTGCTTTCATTTTTCTAACTCCTCACGAATATATCCCATATATCCAGATAAATAAGGATAATCTCCCGACATTATCTCTACTGCCGCTACTATATATTTTCGGTGGCGTTCCAATAATTTTCGGGGTATTCTTGTGTTTCTTTCAATCAAACTTAAAGGAAGCTGCCTCTTTATTTTCATCTCACTTACAAGTATAGGATTCTTAATCATATAAACGACTGCTTTTGAACAGGCTTTCTTGGTTTTGTTTGCCTTTGGAGAGCATTCCGTTAAATCCATAAACGAAAAGCCATATGCTTCAAAAATCTCGTTAATAAGATGTATCTCCATTTTTAAGGAGTTGTCCTCTTCGGATATGACTTTTTTAGCAACCTCCGATTGCATGGCATAATCCTGCTCATCCTCTGCTTCAGATTCAAAAATAGATGGTTTTACAGTTATCTCCGATGCAAATCTAGATTTGCTCCTTATGTAGTCAATAATCCTTCTTCTTATAACTAATTCCGCAAAATTTATAAAGCTTCCTTTGTCTGAGGAATATTTTTTTACCGCTTCTGAAAAAGCCGCCATAGCAATTGACCATTCATCATCACTCTTTGAAATATAACTGCGAGCTGCTGCAGATGCGCATCTCAATATGAAGTTTTCATATTGAATAATTAAATTGTTCATTACATCTTCATCGTTTTTAGCATTCACTGCCAATATATCTGTTTCACTCACAATTACACCTCTTAAATAAGGGCATAGCCCATCCGCCGCATATGTATGCGGATATATTTAAATTTAGTTTTACTTATGTCCACAATTATAACATCTCATATCTTTGATTACAATAGTCAAACTTTGGTGTCTCTTACGTCAAAGCGTTAATATCCGGTGAAATTTACTTCTTAAAAAGAAACCATATTTTACTGTCTATCTCATACTTAAGCTCAAATATATCCTTGCCGTTGTGCATGCACACGAAAACAATTCTATTGTTTCCTACAATATTCTCTTCATATATTTTCAGTATTTTTTCAATTCTTACTACCTTGTCTTCAATACGAAATTTGACCGGCTCTATTTTTCCATCTGTTTCAAAAACTGCCATAACCTTTATCGGTTCATTTATGATTTTCATATTCTTCACCCTCTATAGAATACTGCTTATGCCCGGATGTTCATCGTCCGGATATCCGCCCAAAATCGGCTTTAAATCACTGTTGGCAAAAACCCCTCTCATTATAGCTTCATCTCCGAATTTAGCTCTTATTTTATCAACAGCTTTATCCAGCAATTCATTTTTTACACTCAACTCATCCTGAAAAATGTTTAATTGCTTAACATTTGAAAATTCAAGATCAGAAACAGAAACCCCAAGCTGTCTGATTGGACTCTTATCCCACAGCTCATCAAATAAACTGCAAATATTTTTATAAATGTCTCTGGTGCAATCGGTAAAACACACTAATTTTCTTTGCTTTGAGGAACAGTTGAAATCCTTATCCTTTATACTTACATTTACAACTCTGCAGCTCATATTGGCTTCTCTCAACCTCCATGCAGTCATTTCCGTTAAACTGAGCAGAATTACGTGAGCTGTTTCCTCATCTGTTACATTAAATTTAATAGTGCTGGAATTTCCCACACTTTTGATGGGAGCTTTCTCTTCAAAGTTTGAATTATCCCTGCCCCAAGCGTAATTATAAATTAACCTGCCGTGAGATTTTAACATGGAGGATATTAAGTTGTAATCAGAATTTGCAAGGTCGCCTACGGTGAAAATACCTAATTTATTCAGCTTTGGTTTTGTTTTTCTTCCCACCATGTACAATTCTTCCACGGGAAGAGCCCATAACTTATTTTTAATTTCATCTAAAAACATGGTATGGCATTTATCGGGTTTTTCTAGGTCTCCTGCTTGCTTCGCAAGCAGTTTATTTTCTGAAACACCTACATTGACCGTATATCCGAACTTTTCCCTCACTGCGTCTTTTATTTTATAAGCTAATTTAAGTGCTTCTTCACGTTTCAAATCCGTAAATCTTAAAAAGCATTCATCTATACTGAAAACCCTGACATCCGGAGTGTATGTTGTGAGATAATCCCTGAGAACCTTGCTTGCTCTTACATATATGCTGTAATTTGGAGGAACCACGAGCAAATCAGGACAAAGCTTTCTTGCCTCCATCAATGACATTCCGGTCTGAATTTTAAACTTTTTAGCAATAACAGATTTTGCCAGCACAATGCCGTGACGGCTTTCTTCTTTTCCTCCTATTACAGAAGCTACTTCTCTTATATCTCTGTCAATTCCAATTTGCTTTTCATATGCGGCAGTCCAGCTTAAAAATGCTGAATTTACATCTATATGCATTATTATTTGAGCCAAAATTCAAACCTCCTCACACTCAATTCGAACCTATGTTCTATTATATCACAATTTTTAAAATTTAAAAGAGGTTTTTAGAGGTTTTATAACTAAATTAAGGTTAAGAATAAAAAACAGTTGTGGATTAATAATAAATATAAATACAACATTTAAGAGGTGCTAATGAAATTAAAGACAATTATTATAATAACCCTTCCAATAGTTGCCGGTGTCTTTATATATTTATTTTCTAAAAGCTATTTGGAAAAAAATGCAGAGCCGAATGATCTTTCTGCCTTTGAATTTCAGACAGCAGAAATAACCATGCCTGATACATACATTACAAAGCTTTCTGCTTATTCTGATGAATACAACATATATACTAACAACCCTTACGGGTATGAAATAGTGCTGCTAAATACTTTAAGCCTAAACGAAGATATCATAAGCGTAAAAAGCAGATTTGAATCAGATAATTTGGTTATTGATGTGTTATATGATAATTTTGCAGGTACGCTGGATTCAAATGAGACCTATAATAATTACGGTAATAAGGGTATTAAAGAAAATCCTGAGTTTGAAATCACCGATGAATATGATGAGAATTACCACGGAATTAATACCCATGTTACCTTTTATGAAAGAACATCAAGTGGTTTAAACGACAAAAATTATTATGCCACAATTGCATTTGAGAGAAGCAAGGTTGAAATAGTAACTGTATTTATCAAATCATCCCAATCTATAGATATAAATCATATTATGCCTATGTTCAGTTTTATAGATAAAAACTACGAAATGAAATCTAATAAGGTATTTAAACCGGTTAAGAAAAAATTTGATACTCTTACTCAGCAATTTTATGATAAATATTTCATCAATAATAAAAGCTTAAACTTTGGTATATTTGAACCGCTGTTTCCCGCCCATGATGAAAACCTGAAAATTTTAGAGGAAATGTTTGATTATAATTTCCCCGTGGTACTGTTGTACAATAGATTTGAACTGCCCTATAAGCAAGAACAAATGAACAATGCTAAGAAGCATAACAAGGTTGTTGAGTACACTCTTTATACGATGGATAAAACAGACGGCAAAGAAAAGGATATTACATTAGACATACTTGCCGGTAAGTATGATGATTATTTAAATGATCTGGCAATCGGCTTCAAGGAGTATAATTTCCCTGTGCTGTTCAGATTAAATAATGAAATGAACGGAGGCTGGGTGACGTATTCTGCTTTTCACATTGGCAAGGATACCGATTTATACATTGATTGCTGGAAATATATTTATAATAAATTTAAAGAGCATGATGTCAATAATTTAATTTTTGTCTGGAATCCGAACGAAAGAGATTTTCCAAACTATGCATACAATCATTACCTGAATTATTATCCCGGTGATGAATACGTTGATATAGTCGGATTAACCGCTTATAATACAGGAAATTATTATGAGGGTGAAACATGGAGAAACTTTAACGAGGCATATGATCATTTCTATTACGAATATGAAAGTCAGTTTGAACATCCGTTTATGATTACGGAATTCAGCTGTGCGGAAGCAGGCGGAGATAAACCTCTCTGGTTTGATGATATGTTTAATAAAATAGCGGAATATGACAGAATCAAATTGGCTGTACTGTGGAACGGACAGGATTTCGATATGACAAAGCCGGAAAAAACAATATCGAGGAATTACCGGCTTGACTTGGATGAAAGTGTTATAAATTCGATAAGGAATGGGCTGAAAAAATACAAATAAAACCGGTTTCCTCACAATACCTGAACATATAAGCAAAAGATGTTTTACATCAATGCATAAATACAGTATTCGACATTTCAGATTGTCGAATACTGTATCAAAAAATTATATTTGTATCCTTTACATATTTTCAAGCAATGTTTTTAATCCGATACCTTTTTCATATTCATATCCTAATTTTATTAATGTTCTTTCAATTGCTGCAATTGTTGAATATACTGTGTGGTCATCGATATTTCCCATGTGGCCTACTCTGAATGCTTTTCCTGCATAAGCTGCTAAAGCACCGGCAGCCATAACTCCTTCTTCAGCCAACTTTGTTCTGAATTCCAAATCATTGATTCCTTCAGGATATAAAACAACAGAAAGAGTTGAGCATCTGTCTTTTTCATTGGCAAGCAATTTAAAGCCTAATGCTTCAAGGACCTTATTAATTGCTTCCGACACTTTTATATGTCTGTCGTATCTTGCTTCTGCACCTTCTTCGTTTATTAATCTGACGGACTCTTTTAAAGCCCAGATCATATTAACTGCAGGCGTAGCAAAGTATTTTGCAGGGTCGTTCATTATCGGTATCCATTTTTCAAAATCTACGTAGTATTCGGGAATTGTTCCTAGTGATTTTCTTCTTTCTAAAGCATTTTTACCTGCCCATAGGATCAAAAGACCGGGTGCTACACCAAATGCTTTTTGTGATCCGGTAAATAATATATCTATGCCGTAATCATCTACATATTCTCTTTCTCCCGCTGTTGCTGCAACTCCGTCAACTATATAAATTGTATCGGGATAATTTTTCAGTATCTTTCCTATTTCCTGAATAGGTGCAACCGCACCTGTGGATGTGTCAACATGTGTTACGGTAATTGCGGCATAATGCTTTTCTTTTAATCTGCTTTCTATTTCTTCCGGTGATATAACTCCTCCCCAGGCTGCCTGCAATAAATCAACATTTAATCCTTTTCTTTCGCAGATGTCTATAAATCTGTCTCCAAAAAATCCGTTTGAAACTATTAATATGTTGTCTCCTCTTTTTGTCACGTTAGAAACAGCCATTTCCATTGCCAGTGTACCTGAGCCGGCAACGACGAAGCATTCACCGTCAACCTTCAGTAAGTTTTTTAAATCAATAACCAATTCTTTGAAATCTCTTACAAAAGCAGGATCTCCAAAAGCTACTGTTTCTCTCCCCATCTGATCTGTAATTGATCTCACTGTCGGAGTAGGACCGGGTATCATAACTAACTTATTATTTTTCATATAACGCTCCTTTATATTTATTTAATTTCACTTAATGAAATTCAATTTTATTAAAGTATATTATATAATTTTTATAGTGTCAAGAAAAAACACAAGTATTAACTTCTAAATATTTTTATAAATTAATTAATATTGATTTTATTTATAATACATGATAAAATTTCACCTAGTAAAATTGTATTCAAGGAGATTTATTGTGAATGAAAAGTTAGTCAAGAATAATCAATCGGTTGAGAAAGTATTACAAATTATAGAAACTATGGCTTTACACAGAGAACCGATAAGGCTTCAGGATATTGCTTTGAAAGTAGATATGCCGGCCAGCACTACATTGAGATTCCTCAACACTTTGATGAAGTCCGGATATGCTTATCAGGATCCTATTACGTTGAGATATTCTTTAACCCTTAAATTTATGTATATTGGAAGTCTTGTAAGTTCACAAATAAGTATTAGGGATATTGCACATCCATATTTAGCTGAGCTTTCAAAAAAATGTAATGAATCTGTATGCTTAGCTATTGAGCAGGATATGGAAATTGTATATATTGATGTTATAGACGGACCTGATGGTATGCTGAAAATAACTCAGAGAATAGGTAAGCTTGCTCCTATTCACAGTACAGGTATAGGAAAGATAATGCTTCTTAATTATGACACAAAGCAACTGGATCAAATGATAGCAATAAAGGGACTTAAAGCTCTGACTCCTAATACAATAACATCTAAGAACGAACTGTTAAAGGAACTTGAAAATATAAAAGCACAAGGCTTTGCTTTGGACGATGAAGAGTGTGAGCTTGGAGCACGTTGTTTATCAGTAGGGATAAAGGATTATACAGGAAAGTACGTTGCGGGAATAAGCGTATCAGGACCAACAACGCGTATGACTATGGAGTACATTGAAATTATTAAAGACATAGTTATAGATACTGCTAAAAGAGTTTCCGAGCATCTAGCACATAGGGATATCCTGTAAAGATATCCCTATTGCCTTATTTTTTGCAGTTCTTGTCATGTATTACTTTTAACCCTTTAAACAACAACAGGGGGTCGTAAACATCTATCATCTTGGTTTCTTCATATATTATTCTTCCTAAACCGCCTGTTGCTATAACCTTCATATCATCTGTTTTCATTTCCTCTTTTACTTTTTTAATAATATATTCAACCTGACCGATATATCCGTATACTAAACCGGCCTGGATGCTTGTAACTGTGTTTTTAGCAAGTATTGAAGCTGGTTTTTTAATTTCAACACTTGGAAGCTGTGCCGTTTTTTGCCACAGGGCATCTGCAGAAATCTGAATTCCCGGGGATGTTATACCATACTTAAATTCTCCCTTTTCACTTACTACATCATATGTTGTAGCGGTACCAAAATCTATTACAATAAGCGGTCCTCCATACATATCATAAGCAGCTACAATACCTACAATTCTATCGGCACCCACTTCTCTCGGATTGTCTGTTGCTATTGTTATTCCTGTCTTAATTCCAGGTTCGACAATTAAAGGTTCAATATTAAAATATTTTTTTAAAGCATTTTCAAAGGAATGCATAACATTGGGAACAACAGATGATACAATTGCGCTTTTTATTTTAGTATGCTCTATATTGTTGTGATTCAATAAGTTTAAAATAAAAACTCCATATTCATCAGATGTTTTTTCACTTCTTGTAACCATTCTCCAGTTACCAAGGAGCTCATCCCCATCATAAACTCCTATAACTATGTTGGTATTACCGATATCAACAGCTAAAATCATAGGTTCCTCCTACTTTTTAAGTTTATTGTATACATTTACAACAGCCATAGTGCCTATTCCGGCCACTGAGCTTTCTATTAATGCGCTTGTTGAAATTAAAAATATTGCAAATGCTGCAAAAGTTGTTCCAATTCCAAATTCTGTACTGATTTGCACAATTCTCTCATTGTAAATTAAATAAAGCATCAAAATAACAAGAGATGTATTTGTCAATGCACCTGACACACCTGCAATTAACAATGATACTGTGTTGTTCTTAACTAAATTTTTAAATACTTTGAAGACAAAATAAGGAATTATTCCGATAAATACCCTTGGCAAAATTGCAACTAAAGGATTTAAAAAAAGATAATCTAATGGGGATGCAGGATATATTAATGCTCTAAGTAATGTTACGAATCCTGCCAGGCTCCCCATTACAGCTCCATATTTTGGTCCTTGAATAATACTTGTGATTATTGCCGGCAAAAATATCAGCAGAGCCATGGATGCAGATGTTGTGGGAATTACTGTCAATGCGACAAAAACAATTGTGAGTGCCAGCATAACTCCCATAAAGGTAAGTTTGCTTGTGTTTGTATTTCTATTCATAATATCCTCCTATTCTCGTTCTGCATTGCAGATACAAGATAAATTCAAGATATTATATCACTCTTTATGTAATATGCAAATAGTTTTTATTCCTTGCTGAGTTCATCAATTGGTTTTGTAGTAATTTGGCTTCTGTCTAAATTTAACAATTTAATTGCTTTTTCCAGCTCATCTTCTGAATTCATTTCTATTTCAAGATACGGCTTTGAATATGTTTGCTTATCCCATGTATCTATTTCAAATATTATACCTTCATATGTATATGACTTTCTGTGTTTATGACCGGGTTTTTTCATTTTATAGCCTAAAAGTTCTATTATTTTTGCAGTGCTGTTCCAGTCTGAAATTTCTGTTTCGATTTCCTCATTAACTCTTAATTTATCCCTGTTAATGCTTCTCTTAAATGTCAGTGTATGTTTTATTTCACCATTTAAAAGGTTTTCCGTTATTCTAATCCTTAAATACCCATTGTAGGTTTTCTTTAAAAAACTGTCTTCCGCGTCAAATCTGTAATTTGTCTGATTTTCATCCTTAATAAGAGTTGCTCCCAAGCTGATAAGCTTTCTTTCTATATCCTGTTTATCGATGTTAAGAACCTTAACTTCTTTTTCCCTCATAAACTCCTCCAAGTCATTTTTAACATTATATCACAAATGTTGTTTTGTTACAAAAATAAAAATACTGTTACTCGATATTAAGTAACAGTATTTTATATATTTGGAGGTTATTTACCTAATGCTGCTGATTCTCCTGCAATTCTACCGAATACGGTTATGTCAGCCAATGCGTTTCCGCCAAGTCGATTACTTCCGTGAATTCCGCCTGTTACTTCTCCGGCAGCATAAAGACCTTTTATTATTTGACCGTTAACATCTAAAACCTGAGAACTTTCATTTATCTCAACGCCGCCCATTGTATGATGAACTGTCGGTACACGAGCTCCCGCATAAAATGGTGCTGTATCTATTTTATCTGCAAACAAAGTTCTTCCGAATGTATCTTTTGTTTTTCCATCTACTGTTTCATTAAATGTTTCTACAGATTTTACTAAATTGTCTGCATCAACACCTATTTGCTTTGCTAATTCTTCAAGAGTATCTGCTTTGAATGCTCTGCCTGCTGCTACTAAGCTGTCAATACTTTCATTAAAGTTATTCTTAGTATCACCTGTCGGATATGAATGCTTGTCAAGGATTACCCACATATATGAGTCTGTTTGTTCCATCAGTGCTTTAGTCATAACATCTCTGCGCGCTCCCTCATCAACGAATCTATTTCCTTCTTTATTAACAAATATACGATTTTGAACTCCCTGTTCAATATTTCCGCTTAAGCTGCCTGTTGCAGGATCTCCCATAGGCAGAAGCTGAATTTGTTCCATTCCTACTATTGAAGCATTTACTTCCTGTGACATAGTAATTCCGTCACCTGTTGCACCTGTATGATTTGTAGTTTTTATATCTTTAAGTGATGGCCACAATGTGTTATATTGTTCACGCATTTCAACATTTGCACCAAATCCGCCTGCTGCTAAAACAACTCCTTTGTTTGCACGAAGTGTTACTTTAGCCCCGTTTGATTCTGCATTTACTCCTGTAACTGCTCCATTTTCAACTATGAAACTATTTGCTTTCGTTTCGAGCATCAATTCAATTCCCGAGCTGTTTTTATCTATATAATTCATATACGTTTCAATATATCCTGTTCCCAATGGTTTTTCAGGTTTATGTGCACGTGACCACAATCCGCCTAATACCGTAAATACATGATCAGTAAATTTCATTCCAAGATCTTCAAGCCATTCTACCGCAGGCAATGAATTATCCGCAAGTATACTTACAAGCTTCGTGTCACCGAATTTGTCTCCACCGTTATATGTTTGCAGCTTATGCAATGTTGGTGAGTCAAATAAATAAGTTTTTCCTGAGTCAAGGTATTCTTCCCATTCTTTTTTAAGTGTTTCTTGCCATTCCTTAACTTCAGAATCTGATTGTTCTGCATTTATTAAACCCTCAACAGTTTGTTTTTCTAAATCTGTCATTGGCAATAACGACTGTCTGCCTTGGTCCGCAGCATTGTAAGCTGCACCTGAAATAATTGTATTACCGCCTACCTGAGGCATCTTTTCAATTACTATTACAGATGCTCCGTTTTGATGAGCTGAAACTGCAGCCGCAAGCCCTGCTCCTCCACCGCCTATTACTATAACGTCAGCCGTTTTTTCTACATCCTCGGTTTTATTATTATCTGCAATTGTCTTAGCCTTTAATGCATCAATATCAGCTCCTGCTTTTTCTAAAGCAGCTGTAATTGCTGCAATAACACCATTACTCGAATATGTTGCTCCCGAAACTATCGAAGCATCTAATGATGTGTTTTCTTTTATCTGCAATACAATTTTATCAATAGCCTTGTCTCCCAGACCTGCGGTTTCGGTATGCTCTACAGTTATGTCTGTTATTTCTGTTTCTGATACTGTAACCTTTGCTTTTATAGTACCGTGAAACCCCTCTGCCTCTCCCTCATATGTACCAGATGTGAAAATTGTATCAATATTATTGTTATTTTCAGGTTTTTGTTCAGTATTTTCAGCACACGATGCCATACTAAAAAGCATTGATACAACTAAAATAATACTTGTTACTTTTTTTAACTTCATTACTATCCTCCAATCATTTCTCTTTTTGATGAATGTGTTCATTGAATAAATTCATTATAAATCATAGTTTGTTAATTATCAAGCAATATTTCGAGAAATTTGAAAAAATTTTTATTATGATAAATCAGTCAGCTATGATATAATAAATACAACTATAAATAATGGGGTAAGCAAATTGAACAGTCGCACTATTCAAGCACAAAAAACAAAGGATAGAATACATAAAACAAGCCTAAAGCTTTTTATGAGCAAGGGAATTGACAATGTAAGCATACAGGATATTGCAAAGGCAGCAAATATTTCTGTCGGTTCTTTTTATAATTACTATAAATCAAAACTGGATGTTTTGTATCAGAATTACAAGGTTGCTGATAAAAATTTTATAGAATTTGTTAATAATGGTGTTGAGGGAGACACGATTAAAGAGAAAGTCAAAAACTATATGTTATTTTATATCGATTTCGTTACAAGCGAGCCATATGATTTTACAAAACTTCTTTATAACAACAGTAATAAGCTTTTTCTCAAAAAAGGCAGAGCAATGCAGACACTCCTTGCTCCTATTATAGATGAAGGTATAAATAATGGTGAAATAACTGCTGATATGAATACCGAAGAGATTATTGAATTTCTCTTCCAATCAATGAGGGGATTAATTTTTCATTGGTGCCTACACGACGGGAACTTTGACCTGCACGAAAGAGCAGATAAATATTTGGAGTTAATAATTAAACCGCTATAAAAAAGCTATACCATAACAACAGGTATAGCTTTTTTATAGTAATCTAATAAAGAATTAAAATCGGATAAATTTGAAAAGTATAAAGTATATGATATAATTAGATATATACTGAGGTGATTTATGGAACTTGAAGTTAATAAGTTATTAAAGGTGCTTAAGCTTTCTGCTCAGATAATAATCGAAAACGGTGGCGAAACCTACAGGGCGGAAGAAACAATAAAATACATATGTAAATCCTTCAAAGTTAAGGAAATAGAGCCTATCGCTACTCCGACGGGATTATATTTTACTATTTCCGTCAATGGAGAAGAAAACAATACAATAGTTAGACGAATCAGAAAGAGAACTATTAACCTGCAAAAGATTAATGAAGTAAATAATACTTCAAGGAATTTGACATCAGGACAAATAACCTTGGATGAAGCATTACTTCAATTAGAGGATATATATGGCAATGATAAAATTCAATATAAATACTCATTGTTATACGGAGGTATTTCTTCGGCATTTTTTACCCTTCTGTTTGGAGGAGGTTTATTTGAATTTACTGTTGCACTGTTTTCGGGAATAATAGTCACTATAATTTCCAAAAAATTTGAAGAACTTCAATCATATCAGTTTTTTTCAAGTATTATTGCAGGTGCCTTTTTATCTTTTATTGCAATTACATTTACGCATCTGCTTGGAAAGGGTAATTACAACTACATCATAGTGGGAGGAATTATGCCCTTACTGCCCGGACTTGCCATGACTAATGCTATAAGAGATACAATAAGAGGTGATCTGTTGTCCGGAATTGCAAGAGCCACAGAGGCATTGTTGATTGCATCATCCTTGGCCGCCGGAGCAGGAGCAATTATATATACAGCGTATGCTTTAGGTATATCTTAATTGGAGGAGTAGAATATGTTTTTAGAAATGATATATTGTTTTATAGCAACTTTCTTTTTTGCACAGATTATGAATGCTCCAAAAAAATCTTTGATTTATTCTTCCTTAACTGCATCAATGGGATATGCCGTATATAAATTTTGTATAATTTCAGAGCATTCATTGCTTGGTTTCTTTCTTGGTACCTGCTTAATTGCAATCATAGGAGAAATTTTGGCACGAAGGTTAAAAATGCCTGCAACCATATTTATATTTCCAAGTGTTATCCCCATTGTTCCAGGATTAGGTCTTTATGAAACAATTCTTGCATTTGTTCAGAATGATATACAAAAAGCTCTTGAAACAGGAGTAAACACAATTTTAAGCATTGGAAGCATGGCAATAGCAATGGCACTTATAAGCTTGATAGCGCTAAAAATACGTAATAAAAAAACTGTTTAATGTTTTTTTTATTATGTGTTTTAAAGTGTATAGAATTGGGTATAGAAATGTTGTTGAACTATTAAAATATTTGGAGGGTACTATGTGTAAAACAAAATTTTATTTATGTGAAACTTGCGGTAATTTAGTAAGCTTATATAACGAAGGCGGCGGAACTTTAGTTTGCTGTGACAATGATATGAAAGAACTTATTCCCGGTACGGTAGATGCTTCTTATGAAAAACATATCCCTGTAATAGAAGTTGAAGGAAATAAAGTAACCGTAACAGTTGGAAGCGTAATTCATCCTATGGCTGATGATCATTGGATTGAGTGGATATACCTTGAAACAAAGGAAGGAACTCAAAGAAAATGCTTAGAGCCGGGCTGTGAACCAAAAGCTGTATTCATGTTAGCTGAAGGTGATGAAGTTGTTTCTGCTTACGAGCACTGCAACCTTCACGGATTATGGAAAAAGGAAGCGTAGAAACAATTGCTCATGTTGAGCACACAAATAAAAACACTACTCCCCTTGAGGAAGTGGTGTTTTATTCTTTTTTGCCGGAATTCAATAGCTTTTCAAAGGCATCATATCTGGTTCTCAATGCCTTTTCATGATTTTCCTCGTCTATTCTCAATTGCTCAAAGAACCTTTTTACTTTTGGGTCATCTGCTTTTTCAAATAACATTTGATAATGCTTCTGAGCTCTGATCTCATCTTCAATGGCTTCTAAAATTCCATCCAATATTTGCTGCATGCCAACTTCCTCCTTTTTGTTCTTCTCATGAATATTCATAGTATTCAATGTTACGATAATTTTGCTACTACTAAGGTTATGTCATCATTAATTCTCTCATGTTTTACAAAATCATTAAAATCATCATGGATCTTTTTGACAATATGAACCGGTTTAAGATTGTATATATCGGTAATAAGATTTTTCAGTCTTTCTTCATAAAATTCATTATCGAATCTTTGCTCCGGCAATCCATCAGACATAATAAACAATGTCATTTCCGGAAACAGATGCAAGGAATGATCCTCATAATTATAAAAATCAAAATCTATTGCCGTTGTAACCGGAAAACTTCCCTTGTTCAGTTCAATTATATTACCTTTATCTGCCACCAATATGGGACAAATATGAAAGCCTGCATTGCAATATGTTAATTCATAGGTCTTTAAATCAAATACTGCAAAGAAAATACAGACCAGATATTCCATCGGATACCCTTCTTTTATATATTGCTCAAGAAAAAAATTCATGATTTCTTTAGGTGACAGAACTTGTCCCGGTATATGCTTAAGCTTGAAATAACTGCTTATAGTATCTTTAACAAAAATAGCCAGCATTGCGCTATCCAACCCATGTCCCGACACATCGGCTACAAAGCATACATATTGATCAAAATAATCATTTAATAAGCCATTATCTACTTTAAATACATCAAATAAATCACCGCCTAAATCCTGTGCCGGAATATATAGTGAAGCAAAAGAAATATTTTCTGTATCAGGAAGGCTCTCAGGAAGAGACCGTCTATGAATCTTTATTGCATTTTTGACTTCTATATCCATCCTTTTTTTTATTCTCTCATACTCCGCATGCTTTTCATTACCATAAATATATAAAAGGTTATTCTTTTTAAGTATCTTCACATGTAATTTCGTCAAACCATGTTTGCCATTAAATAAAAACTCCTCCAGAGCGGAAGGCTTTTCGGATACATTTTTAATAAAAGACTCAGCTTTATTTATATGAATGTCAGTAATAATTTCTAAAAGGCTTTTTTGCTTTAACTCCATATCAGCGTAACCTAAGCTATGCTGCATAGCTTTATTGGAAAAGATAATTTGCCAATCCGGATTACAAACTAAAATATGGTCATCAATAATATCGGTTATAGTCCTGCTTATTTCCACAACATCAACGTTGTACTCCACGACATACCCTCCCTGCTGATTATTTACAATGTATTGTCAATTTGTTAATTGCATCACAATATTTTTGTATATCAATAATATTATATCATTTTTTAAATAAAATCAACAATTGTCGTTAAATATCTACAAATTCTTCCTCGCTATGAACGTATTTAAGAAGAGGAATTGTGTGCACACAATTCCTCTTCTTCCCTATTGCCAATCTATCACTAATCAATTGCTAAGATATCGTTGCGCCGTCTGATATATCTTCCAATGTGGAAAGCAAAGTTAATTTTTTACCCTTTTCAGCAGTTAAAAGCATGCCGTTGGATTCTATGCCTCTCAGCACTACAGGCTTTAAGTTGTATACCATTACAACCTTCTTACCTGCTAAATCTTCAGGGCTGTAATATTTTGATATACCTGATACCACCTGTCTCATTTCTTCTCCAACCTTTAATTGGAACACTAAAAGCTTATCTGCGTCAGGATGTCTCTCTGCCTTAACTATTTCAGCAATTCTCAAATCTAATTTGGCAAAATCATCAATAGTTATGAAATTACCTTCTTTTTCTTCTTTAACTTCAACAACTTCCTTTGCCTCGGATTTAGCTTCATTTATTTTATTGATTTCCTCTAATTTTTTAGCTGTGTCTATTCTTGCAAACAATATCTCAGGAGTACCAACCTTTTGTCCCGGTACCATTCCGTTAAAGCTCAATAATGAGTCCCAATCTATCTTGTCGGTATTAAGCTGCTTAAAAATTTTCTGTGCTGTTTCAGGAAGGTATGGCTCCAATAAAACTGCTGCAATCCTGATCGATTCAAGTAAATTATATAATACTGTTCCCAATCTTTTCTTCTTGCTTTCATCTTTACCTAATACCCAAGGTTGTGTTTCATCAATATATTTATTACTTCTTCTGAGAAGGTTAAAAATTTCATCTATAGCATCAGAAACCTTTAAATCGTCCATTTTCTTTTCAACTCTTGCAGGTGTATCAAGCGCAAGCTTAATAAGCTCATCATCTATTGCTTCATACTCTTCCGGAGAAAGAATAACACCGTCAAAATATTTGTTGGTCATGGTGATGGTTCTGTTTACTAAATTTCCTAAAATATTAGCCAGATCAGAATTTATTCTTTCAATTACAAGATCGTATGTCAATGTACCGTCGCTGGCAAAAGGCATTTCATGCAGTACAAAATATCTTATGGCATCTACACCAAACAGATCAACCAAATCATCGGCATAAATTACATTGCCTTTTGACTTGCTCATTTTACCTTCTCCAACCAACAGCCAAGGATGACCGAAAACCTGTTTTGGAAGCTCAACACCCAATGCCATCAATAATATCGGCCAATAGATAGTATGGAATCTTAAGATATCCTTGCCAATTAAATGAACGTCTGCAGGCCAGTATTTATTAAACAAATCTCCATGATTTCCCTCAGTGTCATAGCCTAAAAATGTAATGTAGTTACTCAGAGCATCTATCCAAACATAAACAACATGCCCTTCGTCAAAAGTAACGGGTACACCCCAATTAAATGAAGTTCTTGAAACACATAAATCCTGTAAACCAGGTTTGATAAAATTATTAACCATTTCATTTTTACGTGATTCAGGTTGAATAAATTTAGGATTTTCTTCAATATGCTTCATCAACCTGTCGGCGTAATTGCTCATTTTAAAGAAATAAGCTTCTTCTCTTGCCATATGCACATCTCTGCCGCAATCAGGACATTTTCCGTCAGCTAACTGAGATTCTGTAAAAAAGGCTTCATCCGGTGTGCAATACCAGCCTTCGTAATATCCTTTATAAATATCACCCTGGTCATAGAGCTTTTTAAATATTTTTTGTACTGTTTTTATGTGTTCCGGGTCTGTGGTTCTGACAAATTTGTCGTAGCTTGTGTTCATCAAATCCCATATTCGTTTAATTTCTCCTGCTACTTCATCAACATAAATCTGTGGAGTTTTACCGGCTTCCTCTGCTTTAATCTGAATTTTTTCTCCATGCTCATCTGTTCCTGTCTGAAAATAAACATCATATCCGTTTAATTTTTTGAATCTGACTATACTGTCGGCAAGAACTATTTCATACGTGTTTCCTATATGGGGCTTGCCGGATGTATAGGCGATTGCCGTCGTTAAATAATATTTTCCTTTATTCATATTTTCCCTCCTATATTTTTCAAAAATCACCAAAAAAATCGAACGCCTCTTTGCATATGCAAAGAGGCGAAAATCCGCGTTACCACTCTTATTCGCACATATTTCGCAATATGTGCCTCAACAGGTCCTATAACCCTTGTATTATAACGTATACTCACGTCAAACCTTAACAAATGCTCAGGCATGAAACTCCAAGGCCATCTTCACTATAAAGTCAATCTCCGGCTCGCACCTTACTCCGGTTCTCTTGGTCATAACTTACAAGCTACTCTTCTTTTCACAGCTTTTTATTGATATTCATATAGTATTATTTTATTTATGTAAAACTATACATAAATACTTAACATTTGTCAACTGTTTGTTTTAATTATCAGAATATAAACTGAATCAGCTTAACAATGGCTATTATTATACCAATTATTATTGCAGGGATCAATAAAAATCCAATGCCTAAAGGTATCAATAATATTATAACAAAAAGTCCTATTACGGCTCCTATAATCGTAAATATAACCTTTAATAAAACAACACCTATATTTATTGCAGCAACTATAAATACGAAAAATACAACTATTCCGATTAATATTTCCATTTCACATCTCCCTCTTTTATTTATTATATATTTTATTCAATTTATTCATATGATACACATACTATATTCACAGTTGATTAGCGTATTATTAAAATTCGATTAAATTATAGCAAAATATTGTAATAGATGATATAATATTTTATTAAAAACAGGAGCAGCACATGATTGATTTACACATACACTCTAAATTTTCCGACGGAACTGATTCCATCGATGATATACTTAAAATTGTTCAGGAAAAAAATATACCCACGATTGCTTTAACCGACCATGATACTACCTATGGTATAGCTGAAATAACAGAAAAGGCAATCATAGAAAATATAACGGTTATTCCTGCGGTAGAAATATCATCCGTTTCCAACGGACACCTCATACATATTCTTGGATATAACATAGATGTTTCTAACAGTCAGCTTCAAGATATGTTAAGCTTGATTTGTGATTATTTCAACAAATCATTTTTAGAACATTATAATTGGTTGTTAAAAAACAACTATATAGATTTTGATATAAATAAAATAATTAAATTTGCCGGATATAAGCAATGTATAGCCCTGTCAGATATTATGAAAGCAATGATAGCTGATGGAAAGCCTTACTCATTAAAGGATTGGCCGGAATTTTTCAATACTAAATTAAGACACTACAACGGTCATTTTATAGAAAATTTTCCTGTACACTCTTCGGAAGCTGTTGAGGTTATAAATCAAGCTAAAGGAACTGCAAGCTTTGCACATCCTGCAAGAATCGGCAATGCCGACATAAAAGAAATGGAGCTTCTTCTACCGCACGGTCTGAGGGCTTTGGAAGTGTATTATCCGTACCATGATGAAATTTTAGTTAAAAAATACGAAGAATTTGCTTTAAAGCACGATTTAATCAAGACAGGCGGCACAGACTGGCACGGTAAGGATTTAACAACCTGGAACGTTGAAATCGGAGATTACGGATTAAAAGAGACGATCCTTTTCGACTGATGAAAAGAATCGTCTCTAACCTTTTAACCAAAAAAGCTTTTTGTCTGTCTTTATTTCATAAAGTTTTCTATGTCATTCACCGACTTGATTATTTCTTTGGAAAGGTTAACCAAGCCGTTTTTAGTAACCCATACATTGTCTTCAATTCTGATTCCGATTCCTTCTTCTTTAATGTAAAGTCCCGGTTCGACAGTATAAACATTGTTTTCCTGAATTGTCTTATCTCTTCTCCTGAAATCATGTACGTCGAGACCTAACGGATGACCTATGCCGTGATAATAATATTTACTGACTTCAGAATCATCCTTAATGAGATTTATAGCTTTTAAACTGTCTGCGAAATGCTTTTTAACCGCATTATTTACATCCTCTTCCGACGCACCTACATGCATCTTATCCATTGCTACATTTTGCGCCTCTAAAACTATGCTGTATATATCCTTCTGCCTCGTTGTAAACTTTCCGTTTGCGGGATACGTCCTCGTGATGTCGGATGCATAATTGTTGGAAAGCGCGCCTAAGTCAAGAAGTATCATACTGTTATCCTGTATTTTCTGTTTTAAATCTATGTAATGCAGAATCACAGCTTTTTCACCTGAGGCACCTATGGTTTTAAAGCTTGGTTTAGAACCTCTTAATGCAAGCTGGTATTCAAAATCAGCTCTTACCTGATATTCGAATTTACCCGGCTTTAAATTTTTCATTACAAATTCTAATGCTTCCTTAGTATAGCCGATGGCTGTCTTTATTTCATTTATTTCTTCCTCTGTCTTAGAACCTCTTAATTCTGACATAATATCCAAAGAGCTTTTAATGTTTACTGCAGGATACTGGTTTCTGATCCAATGAGCCAAACTTCTGTAATTGTCGTAGGGTTCATCCTTGTCTGCAATATAGGAAAATATATATACGTTGTCCGGTCTGTCTGCGGAAGACAATCTCTTTGCAAACTCATCCATAAAGCTGTCTCTGTTTTGAATTGATCCAATGCCTGAAATCTCTTTAGCTTCTTCGTTTCTCATTAAAATTCCGTACCATTTTTCATAATGCTCATCCACAGGTGGTATGTACAGCATTTCGGTAGTTTTACCGGAGATTTTATTTATCAATAAAACCATATTTTCCATGTCAATTCCGGTTAAATAAAAGAAATTCCTGTCTACAGAAAATCCATACTCCTGATCTGCACTTTCTCTCGGCGCCTTGCCGGAAAAGAATACCGCTGTTGAGTAATCATCCATTTTTTCAGCAAATTTCTTTCTGTTGTCAATAAAAAAGTTTTTATTCATTATATTTGTTTCCTCCATATATTATGTTTTCACATCGTTCTGTTTACTGCCTTTTTCCAACCCATATATAGCTTTCCTCTCGTCTCTTCGCCCATCTCAGGTCTGAATTTTCTTTCGATGCTCCAGTTTTGGACAATTTCACCCTTTGATTTCCACAAACCCACAGCCAGACCGGCTAAATATGCGGCTCCAAGAGCCGTCGTTTCCGTCACATCAGGTCTCTCTATGTTTACATTGAGTATGTCTGACTGAAATTGCATTAAAAAGTTATTTTCCGTAGCTCCGCCGTCAACCCTTAATGCAGTTAAATTGATTCCTGAATCGTCAACCATTGCTTCAATAATGTCTTTTGTCTGGTACGCAATTGATTCAAGAGTCGCCCTTATGATGTGATTGCGATTCACTCCTCGCGTCAAACCTATAATCGCTCCTCTTGCATACATATCCCAATATGGTGCTCCAAGCCCCGTAAAAGCGGGAACCACATATACTCCGTTGCTGTCAGGAACTTTTTGGGCAAAGTATTCGGAATCTCCTGCATCATGGATAAGCTTCAGTTCATCCCTCAGCCACTGTATTGCTGCGCCCGCCACAAATATTGAGCCTTCAAGTGCATATTCAACCTTACCTCCTATTCCCCAGGCAATGGTAGTGATAAGCCCATTATGCGATTTAACGATTTTCTCTCCAGTATTCATAAGCATGAAGCAACCGGTTCCATATGTATTTTTAACCATTCCCTCCTGAAAGCAAAGCTGACCAAACAGCGCTGATTGCTGATCCCCTGCAATTCCTGATATGGGTATTTCAGATCCTAATAAACCTTTTCTTGTATTGTCATAAAATTCGGAGGATGCCTTAACTTCCGGAAGTATATTTGAAGGTATGTTAAGGGCATCAAGAAGCCTTTCATCCCATTTTAACTCTTTTATATTATAAATCATTGTTCTTGATGCATTTGAATAATCAGTTACATGGACTTTATTAGCACTTAAATTCCATATAAGCCACGTGTCAATAGTTCCGAATAAAATGTCTCCCTTTTCCGCCTTTTCTCTGACACCGGGTACATTGTCAAGTATCCATTTGATTTTTGTGCCGGAAAAATAAGCATCGATTACCAGCCCGGTGTTTTCATTTATGTATGTTTCTATGCCCGTCTTTTTAAGTTCATCACATATTTCCGATGTCTGCCTGCTCTGCCACACGATTGCGTTATAAACCGGCTTTCCCGTATTTCTATCCCATAATACTGTTGTTTCTCTTTGATTAGTAATACCGATACATGCAATTTCATCCGGGTCAATACCTTTTATTGCCTCTATAGCCGAGTTCAACTGCGTTTCCCATATTTCCGCGGGATCATGCTCCACCCATCCCGGTTTTGGATAAATTTGCTTAAACTCTTTTTTTGCCAAATTAACAATTGCACCGTTTCTGTCAAAAAGTATAGCTCGTGAACTTGTTGTTCCTTGATCTAATGCAAGAACATATTTTTTCATTACGGTCCACCCCACAATTTTATTAATTTAATTATACACTTGATGCATAAAATAATCAATGCAAATGAAAACTCACCATCAATAAAAACAGGCTGTTGAAAAAGTTCATCCTGCAAG
>DCYG01000032.1:33686-45385 GCA_002331025.1 Firmicutes bacterium UBA2116
TCCTGCAAGGCGCCGGAAGACGGCCAACCGCAGCGTATTAAACATACGTGAGGATTGACCGTCTGAACGGTAACGACGCAGGGAGCTTTTTCAGCAGCCTTATTCGGATACCAATCGTTTTTCTCCTGTTATTTCCTGTATTGGCTTGATATCCTGCGATACTTCCAACACTCCTAAATATTCACCTTTTTCATCACGTACCGCATAATATCGTATATGTATATATTTATCCTTCATTTTAATCCAGAAATCCTCGTGTTCCTTTTTACCTGATTTAAAATCATCTACAATCTCTTCGACAATATGTACGCTTGCAGGGGGATGACAATTTGATACATTTCTTCCTATTATGGTTCTTGGTCTCGGGAAAATTCTTTCACTGCTTTCAGAAAAATATTTTACCGTATCATCACTTCCAACAAATGTAATGTCAAAAGGCAGAGTGTTAAGCATATGAGTTAACTCGTTTACTTTAAATACCCCCGAGGGCAATGTAATTGTTCCCGGCTCGCTCATTTCTTCTTTGATTTCTTCCTTAGCTTCCCCATCCGGCTTCCATTCAGGAACCCATCTGAGCATATGACCTATTTCACTGCTGTTGTCAGCTGCTGTTTTCCATTCATCCTGTGACATAACATCTAAAAGCATCGGAATCATTATATTCTCTTCCTTAAAAATCATTTCATTTACACGGGTTAATGCTTCCTCGATTCTTTTCTTAATTTCATCATTCAAATGTCCGGATGATAAATCAGAATATATTGATTTTAAATCGGCTTTTATTTCATCATCAACGCCCCACATAACCTTTGGAGGTGCTGTTATTCCGTATTTCTCCATGTATGGAAACAATAAATTTTCCTTTTTAGAATAATGGATGTCAATTTTTAATAGCTGCTCGAAGCCGTCTTTTAGTTTTTCAACTGATTCTTTATCCGATAAATTATCTATGTATGGTTTAATTTTATTTTCTATTATCTTTTCGATTTCTCTGTTTTCAAGAAACAACACATTAGCAGGATGTCCGGGTATTTTAGTCGGATCTGATTCTCTGTGAATTTCTTCTATAGATCCCTTAAATACTGCAGAATGCACATCGCATAATCTTTGAACCTCCGTTATAGGAAGTCCTTCCTTTATAAGCGCCTGCTCTGCTTCCGTAATTTCCACAGCCGAAACCCCTTTGAAGGCTTCTTCAAATCTTCCTTTTACTTCATCAACGCTCTTACCGTCATGAAGCTCTTTAATAATTTGTTTGATTATTTCCTTCCTGTATTCTCTGTTATTAATATGTTCACTCATAAAATCTCTCCTTATTCTTTAATTTCAAATCCTCTTTGGATTAATTCTTCTTTAATTTTTTCTATAGGTATTCCCTTTGCTTTTGACCCCTTAGTCAGCGTCATAATTCTTCCTGCCGTATTAATCATTCCCGGCAGCGTTATATCCTTAAATCCAATGCTTGCCAATATTTCCTGCAGTTCAGGGTATTCCCTGCACAACTCATATACACTTTTGCTAATATCAATAACTTTGCTCATATACTTCACCTCAAAATATTAATATACCACATATATTTAATTATACCTTAATATACTAAAATTAAACAGCTATACTTTGTACCTCTGTGCATATATTACCAAAAATATAAAATAAAAAACATTGAATTTACTTTAACAATAGTATAATATTTACTTAAGCAGTCTAATTTCTTTAGGAGGGAATTTATGAAAAAAACAATTTTTACACTCAGCTTAATACTAATGTTAGTATTATCATCAACTACTGTATTTGCGCAAAGTAATGAAATAATAGTTGCAATCGATTCTGAAAGGGTTGAATTTACTGAAGAATCAGGACATCCTTTCGTTGATGAAAACAGCAGAACTCTTGTTCCGTTCAGAAAAGCTCTTGAGTCATACGGAGCAACTGTGGATTGGAATAATGATGAACGTATTGCAATTGCAGAAAAGGATGAGATTAAGGTTGAAGTACCAATTGACCAAAGCTACATATTGGTAAACGGAGAACAAAAAGCTACAGATACTCAGGCGAAAATAGTTAACGGTAGAACATACCTTCCTATAAGAGCCGTTATTGAAGCTTTCGGTTCAAGCGTAGAGTGGGATGCAGCCTTAAAAACAGTGGTTATTACTACAACTCCTGTTGATGCAAAAGCTATATTTACAGAAGCTAATAACAAATCAATTGATTGGAAAAACTACGATGCCGATGTTAAAGTAGATATCTCTTTGGATGTTCCTGATGCAGCAGGCAGTGTTCAAACTATGAATATGAAAATGAATATGTACATGACTTTATTTGTTAATCCTATGAAAGCAAAAATAAACGCAGATATGTTAGTGAATATTGCCGGACAGGAAATGTCTCAGCCTTTTATGAACATGTACATGACAATTGATGAAAATGGTATGAACCAATATATGAGCATGGATAATAATGGCACATATACATGGATTAAGCAAACTATCGCCAATGAAATGTTTGGGGATTTGTTGAAATATGATGAAGAGGCAATTGAAAAAAATAAAGAAATAGCTGAAAAGTATACAAAAGATGTTAAATATTTCGGTAAATACAAAGACGAAGACAGAACTCTTTTAAGATTAGAATATACAATGTCAGGCGAAATCTATAAAGATATGCTTGGTGAAAGCTTAGAAAATATGCCTGCTCCGACAAATGAACAGGAAGAAGCTACTTATGAAGCATTGAAAGCATTGGTAGACGGAAATTTCGGCGACACTAAGTATGTAGTTTGCATTGATGAAGAAACCAAAGAAATTGTTAAATATGAAATGGATTTAGGTGATATGATTCAGCTTATGATGGGAAGCATGACTGACTTGTTAGGCGAAATGCCGCAAGAAGTATCAGATATGTTAAAGAGCATGAGAGCTACCATGGTTATGGAAGTTTTAAATGTTAACCAGGCTGAAGATTTTGAAATACCTGAAGAAGCACTGAATGCTCCTGAAATGAGCGAATATTTAGAGCAATTAGCACAAGAAGCTGCTGCTGAAGAAACTGCAGAAGAAGAAACTACTGAAGAAACCGAAACTGAAGAATAAGCTAAACAAATTAATAAAACCATCAAACCATGAGAGGGCAACCTCTCATTTTTTTAACGGCAACAAACAGGTAGGTCTTTTCATCAACCTATATTTTTTATTTAATAAATTGGTTCTATATGTTAATATTAATACTATCACTAAATAGGAGCATAAAATGAAAAATTTATTTATTTATCTGCTGATTTTTTTATTAACAGGCTGCACATCTATAGAACAGCCAAAAAATCCGGACAAAAATAACGGAAGTCCGCCGCCCGTTGAGGAACCGGGTGCCCCTGCAGAGCCGGAAATACCGGAAGAGCCGGAAGACAACAGCTTATTTCATGAATATGATGAGCAGGCTGAAAAATTGCTGCTGGGAATGACCACAGAAGAAAAAATCGGGCAAATATTCTTAGTCAGATACCCCGAAGAAAAACAGTTAGATCTTTACCTATCCATGAATCCCGGCGGATTTATTATGTTTGGAAAGGATTTTACCGGTAAAAGCAAAAATGAAGTTATAGATAATATTGATTATTGTCAGATCAGCACCACTGTGCCTATGATAATTGCTGTTGATGAAGAAGGCGGAACGGTGGTAAGAGTAAGCTCAAATCCACTTTTATCTGACGAAAGATTTAGGTCACCGCAAGAGCTGTATGAAATTGGCGGTTTTAACGAAATTGAAAGGGATACTGTAGAAAAATCCAAGCTTTTATCCGAGCTGGGCATTAATTTAAATTTAGCACCTGTCGCAGATATTTCAGTTGACGAAACAGATTTTATATATCAAAGAAGCTTTGGAAAAAATGCGGAAGAAACTGCAAAATATATAAAAACTGTTGTTGAAGCAATGAAGAAGCAAGGAATTTCTTCATCTCTGAAGCACTTTCCCGGTTATGGAAACAATGCTGACACCCATACAGGTTCTGCAACAGATACCCGACCGTATCAGCAGTTTATAAACAATGATTTCATTCCTTTTAAGGCAGGTATAGAATCGGGAGCGGAGAGTATATTGATTTCTCATAACATCATTGAATCCATTGACCCGGAGCTTCCAGCCTCATTGTCAAAAAAGGTTATTGATATTTTAAGATATGACATGGAATTTACAGGTATAATAATGACCGATGATTTATCAATGGGGGCTATATCGGAGCTTCGGACAGAATTATCTCCCGAGGCAGCTGCCGTATCCGCAGGTAATGATATGCTCATAGTAACTGATTTTGAAAACAGCTTTCAAGCATTATTAAATGCGATAAACTCGGGGGAAATTCATATGGACAGGATTGATGAGTCGGTTCTGAGAATATTGAAATGGAAGTATTATTTGAGTCTGTTTAAATAAAAATAAGGGTTTTACCCTTATTTTTTATGCTTGTACTGTCCTATTAATTCTCTTAATTTATTTACCACTTCCATATTTCCTGCATTATCCGGCTTACCCATCATATCTGCCACTACCAGCTTAAGCATATCATCAATTCTATGCTCCCCCACAGATTCTATGAATTTATTGATGCCTTTCTCCTTAATGCTTGATGAAATATCCTTTATATAATGGTATTTAATCAATATATAGACATCTAAAATAAAATCATCGTCATAACCCAATCTCTTTAATATTTTTTCACTTTCCTCTGCGGACCTTATGTGATGACCGTAAAAATGACCCCTGCCTTTTTTGTCTACCGTAAAGCAATCCGGTTTAGATATGTCATGTAAAAGCGCTGCCATTCTTAATGTCAGTCTTGGTTCGATTGAATCTACCACAGCCATCGTATGCTCCAACACATCCTTATCATGGTAGGGTGTTTTTTGTTCAAATCCTTTTAGCTTTAATAATTCAGGAATTATCTCATTTATTTGTCCTGTTTCCAGCAATTTATATATACCTTCTGAAGGTTTATGACTTAAAAGTATTTCATTTAAAATTTTTTTAAACATTTTTTCTCCTTTTGGGAACTATTTGTATTAAATTAACGTCTAATTAAAGTAATGCTTTAATTTAAAACAATTATACATAATAATACATTAATTTTGTTTATCTTACAATAAGAAATAATATAGCTTTAACTTTTGCCAAAAAAAGTATATAATTAGATACGATGTAAGGAAGGTGATTGTATGAAAAGATTTTTAACTATTTGCTTAAGCACATTTATAGCAACCGCTACCGTTTTTTCACTAAATACATATGCAGCTGATTACAGCGCAAGCAATTTTCTTGAACTGGAAAATGTATTATTCGAACAAATGAGGGATTATAACGAAGTATTTGATATAAAATATACCGGTTCATTGGATAATATCGAAGATATATTAAAAAATGTGGTTGATAGGGATCCATATTTAGATTCCAATATAAAATCTGTGGGATGGAAAATTGAGGGCACAAAAAAAGTAAGTAATATTAATGTTAATGTTGATTATATAATTACTAAGACAGAAAGAATTCAAGCTGATAAACAAATTGATAACATATTATCTGAAATTATAAACCCATACATGAATGACCACGAAAAAGTTAAAGCAGTACACGATTACATAATTTTAAACGGTAAGTATGATGAAGAAAAATTACTTTATTCCGATTATGATTTGCTTACTCAAGGTAAATCCGTTTGTAACGGTTACGCTCTGTTAACCTACAACATGCTGAACAAGCTTAATATACCTGTCAAATTAGTTACAGGTACAGGAAATTCCGAATTACATATATGGAATATGGTTAAGCTTAACGGTCATTGGTTCCATCTTGATACTACATGGAACGATCCGTTGCCGGACGAAAACACAATTTCATACAATTATTACATGCTGACAGACAATGAAATTTCAGCAGACCATATAATTGATGAGAATCTTGACCTTCCGACAGCAAATAAAAGCTACTATACTCTTTTAAAAGAATTATCATATGATAAATTGCTGATGGAAACAGGTCTCGACATTTATGATGATGTAAACACTGCAAAAAGCGAAAACGAATTAAAAAATATTCTTACGTATAAAATAAAGCATCGCCCATTGAAGATTTCAGTGAGAATTCACAATTCAATATCTCAGGACATTGTAAATTCTGCGATGTCTAGTTTGCTTCGAAATGACTCTGTTTCAATTATCAGCTATGATTCTCCGCTTAAAACCGATAATTCCGGGGAATATAAAATATTAAATTTATATGTTAATTATAAAGAAACACCGGACAGTATTGAGTTTGAATCAGTAAACAAAGTTTACAACACTGCAACAAAGGCTAATTTCAGCGTATATGCTATATATGGCAATAAAAAAGTTAACATTACAAAGGATGTACTGCTTTATCCATATAAGCATGAAGGTATAAGTATCTATGAAGGTACAATGACCTTTAAAAAGCCGGGAAGCTACAGCTTAACCTTTGAATTTCAGGGACTTCAACAAAAAGTATCCATAACTGCTTTAAATTCAAATGCATTTGAATTTATAACAAATAAAAAACCTGACAATCCTATAAACGTAAAGGTTTATGATCAATATATCAACTTCAGTTCAATTAACCAATGGCCTTTTATCGAAAACGGCAGGACAATGGTACCGTTAAGAGCAGTTTTTGAAGTATTAAACTGTAATGTAAACTGGGATACCGAAACAAACTCAGCCATAGTCGAATATGAGGGTACTAAAATAATAATTCCTGCTGATAGCAATGTTGCATATATCAATGGTACGGAAAGTGCATTGGACGCTCCTGCAAAATTAGTAAATAATCGAATTATGGTACCGTTAAGATTCATAAGCGAAGCAATAGACAAAATAGTTTTATGGGATGATAAAGACAAAACAGTTTTAATTTATTAAATACGGAGGAATAAATGAGTCCTTTTCACGATCCTTTCGGAGGATTTGACATTATGTTCAGCTTATTTCCAATAATGTTCTTTTTAGTATTCGGGATAATAATATTTTCCGCAATAAAAAGCTTATCGGTAAGTATGCACAATAACAAGCAGCCAATAATACCTGTAGTAGCTAAAATAGTAACAAAACGATATGATGTATCACATCGTCGCCATCATCATGGGGATAATATGCACCATCATCACTCAAGCAGCAGTACCAGCTATTTTGTAACATTTGAAATGGCTAACGGAGAGCGTATGGAGCTTAAGGTCCCTTCAAATGAATTTGGAATGATGGTTGAGGGAGATGAGGGAACACTGGAATTTCAAGGAACAAGATTTATCAGCTTCATAAGATAAAAATAGACGAGAGCGTATGCTCTCGCCTATCTTTTTATTGATTAGCTTTTTCTTTTAAAACTTCCACCGCTTTTTTAAGCTGGTTATCGGTATCATAGAATTCAAATCCGTAACCGGGCACATCTTCAGGCAATTCTATTTCAATATCCGGCTCTATTCCGATACCGTGAATATTAACTCCATTCGGAGTAAAATACTCAGACACCGTCATCTTAACACCTTCGCCTTGATTTCCAAATTGTTGAACGCTCTGAACTATACCTTTGCCGAAGGTCTTCGTTCCGATCAAGGTTGCTCTGCCGGTATCCTTCATTGCGCCTGCCATAATTTCAGAAGCGCTTGCGCTTCCATCATTTATTAATAAAACTATCGGTATGTCTTCTGATTTTGCATCAGATTTGAAATGCTTAATGTCTCCTGCTTTTGTCTTGGTATAAGTAATTATTCCTTCCCCCATAAACATATCGGAAATATCAACCGTCGCATCTATAATGCCGCCCGGATTATATCTTAAATCAATTACTAAGCCCTTCATGCCTTTACTTTTCAAATCTGCATATGCAGCTTCAAAATCCTTTGCAGTTTGCAAATCAAATGTTGTAATTCTTATATATCCGATATCTTCATCAAGCATTGAAGATTTTATAGTCTTAATCCTGATTGTTTCTCTGTTGATAACTAAATCTGAAATATCCTTGCTTCCATCCGCATTTTCTCTTTGTACAGTCAAGGTCACACTTGTGCCCGGCATACCCTTCATGACATTTACTGCCTGCTTTATCTGACTTGCGGTATATTCGGTACCGTTAATTTTTATAATTTTATCGCCGGTTTTTAACCCTGCCTTCTCTGCAGGAGTATCTTCTATTGGAGATACAACCATGATTCTGTTATCATCACTTTCAGTTATATAAACACCTATTCCTTCATATGATCCTTCCGTATCCTGCATAAGTGCGCTAAATTCTTCTTTATTCATAAACTGGGTATAAGGGTCACCTAAAGCTTTTAACGTTCCTTCTAAAGCTCCCTCAAGCATTTTTTCCTCATCCGCTTCATACAGGAACTCCCTTTTAGCCAGTTCCATTATACTTTCCTGCTTAGCATATTTTTCATACGTATTTTTCATCTTTGTGTATGCTTCTTCGGATATAACTACCTTATTGCCTATCTCTACCATGAATACATTACCCAAGGTAAGGGTTAAAAAAGCAGTTACAAATACAACCACGATAATCGTAAGAATATATTTCCTCTTAGATACCATATACTCACTCCTAATATTAAAGTTAAGCCAAAATTAAACGCTTATATTTATTTATATGTTTCATTGTACAATTTTATCCTATGTAAATTAATACAACCTTAACTTTGATATTATAACACAAATGAATATAAATAAAAATAAAATTTTGTTAATTTAGCGCTTATACTGAAAATCTTCTATAAATATAATGGCTTCCTTTATCATTTCGGGAGTTACCTTGTATGGATAATGCCTTACATCTATCCCTTTCAAAGCCTTTTCGATTACCTTATCCACATCTTCTATAGAACAATGAAGTTCGGAAAGCTTTGTAGGAAATCCCATTTCCTTATTAAATTTAAAAATTCTTTCAAATTCTTCTTTTTGCTTATCTGCTGCAAGAAGCACCAGAATTCCGTAGGACACTATTTCTCCGTGAAGATGCCCGTGCTCTTCTATTTGAGGAATAACCGTGAATCCGTTATATACGGCATGCGCAAGCCCTGTGTTCAAATCTATGTTAACTAAGTTTGAAACGTACCCTGTTGAAACTATAATTCCTAAAATTATTTCTTCTAATTCATTTGATACTTTGTTTTTCCTGCAATCTGCAAGTGCCTTCACACCATATTTCACAAATGGACCGTTGCACATGGAAGCAATATTAACTCCCATGCCCTGAGAATGATTGAGCTCATTTCCGCGGCTTGAAACAGAGCTTTCAAAATATTTAGCCATAGAATCACCTATACCGGCCCAAAAATATTTATCCGGTGCATTTGCAATAATTTCACTGTCTATGAAGATATGGACGGGAGTTATGGTTGAAAATGTATATTCTCTTAAAGAACCGTCCGGATGGTATAATATACCCAGACTCGTACAGGATGCACATGTGGATGCAATTGTAGGGAATGTAAAAAACACTCTGTTTGTAGTTTGTGCCAATACTTTTCCTGTATCAATTGCTTTTCCTCCGCCAACCACAAATATCATATCTGCTTCCTGGACTTCAGGGATTGATTTTAAGCGTTCTATATTTTCTACGGATGCCTCTTTTCCAAAGGAAAAAAATCCTGTAATTTGCAGTTCGCTCCCTTCAACTGCATTTTTAATCTTATTTTCTGCTGCTTTTATGGCACGTTCACCACCTATTACTGCAGCCTTTTTTCCATATATACTGCATATTTTAACTATATTCTCATACGCATCATTACCTATCGTATAACCGGGATAAAATTGTGTTTTCATAGTAAACTCCTTTATTTAATAATTTCTATAATTAATAATCTACACTTTCCGCTAATGAAGATTTTGAATTTATGTTGTCATTATTTATATTGTTATTTTGTTCCTTTAAAAACTTACGGTTTTTATATGCACCCACAGTCAGGAACGGAACTATAATTATAGCAATTCCGAAATAGCCCATGTAGCCATAACCGTATTTTATAATTCTATCCAAACCTACCATTGAAATTCCCATGGATATAAACATTATGAAGAAAGATACTATTATTCTTCTGATTACAACATTGTTTATTTTAGACAATGCTTTCGCTTTTTCAAATTTTGTGACAAAACCGTAAATTGTTGTAACTCCGGTTGAAATAAAGCAAAGGAACAAGCATATATTGTAAGCCCAAAATACGTATGACTTTCCTAACTGTCCTGCTATAAACAGTGTTGGCAAGGTTGTTTCTCCTGCCTGGGTAAAATCAGCATACCACACTAACAGCATTACTACAGACAAAACCAACGCAAAAGAATTTATCACAAAAGAAATAAACATCGAACGAGAAATTTCCTTTGAATTTTTTAACGACTTACCGCATGAAATCATGGTTGGAATTACCACAGATTGAAATCCTGCATAAGTAAATGCTTTAAAAATTCCTGTTCCTATATTTCCGCCACTTGGCTTCACAGCAAATATCGTTGATATTTCGGGGAGCTTAGCATTAATTCCCAATATGAATATCACTCCGCATGTTGTCAATATTCCTATAGACATAACTGTTGAGGCTTTTGAAACCAACGATGCACCAAAGATTGTCATTGCCAAAAGTATTGCACCTACAGATAAAACAGCGTAAACATAATGTACACTATATGTTTTATTTAAAAGCGAAGCGGCTCCTGCTATTACTGCACCCACCGCGCACACAACCATAGTATAAAAATAAATATCGAACAATACCGAAAATTTGTCAAATGGGTGATACAAATTTTGAAAAAGCTCCTTATAGCTTGAAAGACCTCTGGAATTGTACATAATCATACATTCGCGAACAGTCAATGTTAAAAGCGCCATAGCAATAATTGCTGTAAAAGGTGCAATCCATCCATACTGCACATAGTATTGAGTTGCCTGATTTCCCGTTGCAAATCCTCCGCCTGCATGTGAACTGAACAGTACAGACGCTACAGCAAATATACCTGTAAAGCTCATTGTTTTTGTTGATTGCTTTTGTTGTTTCTCCATTTTAATACCTCTCATGATTTATTTTTTAATACACCATATTTCCTCATGAGAGAGGGAATAAGCATACGACCAAAATTTCTAATTTGGTGTCGGTCACTTATGCTGTAAGCGAAAAAAAATCTTCCTCTCTCTCAGGGAAATTACCCCTAAGAGACGGAAGATATATGATCTTTCGCGGTACCACTCTTATTCATTTCATAATGAAATGCACCTCTGGATACGGATTATCAATCGATATCCTGCCTTTTTTAACGGTCGGCCTACCCGTACCTGCCTACTGATTTAAAACTTTCGGCAAATCCGCTCAAAGGCTAGTTCGGCATCTCATTGACGTTGTTTCACACCTGCCAACAACTCTCTGTAGTCTCTTGTAATGCTTACTGCTCCTTATCACAGCGTTTATGTTACTCATTCACTTGTGTATTGTTTAGCAGTATAGCACCTCTTCCTTAAGCTTGTCAATAATTATTTTAAAATATTTTTTAAAATTTTTTTTGTATAATTTATCACTATTTAAATAATCCATATATTTGATACCCCAAATAAAAAAATTGATCCTTAAGTATAAATTATATATAAATATATCACAAAGTCAAAAATAACACAATTTTATATAGTATATATCAGCGATGAGGAATAAA
>DCYG01000033.1:0-39657 GCA_002331025.1 Firmicutes bacterium UBA2116
ATTGTCAAGAGCAAAAGGACCGTCAACAATACAATTTTTTATTTGTCCTCGTTCATTCATTTTACTCAGTATTGCCGCATCTATAGTTTCCGGCATAGCCTGGTTTACTGTTTCAACCGCTGTTAAAACTGCGACCTTTGGGCATTCAAATCCCATTTTATTCGCCAGATAAACCGCATTTTGAAGTATTTCTTTTTTAGCATTAAGGTCCGGTGAAATATTCATTGCGCAGTCTGTTATAAAGTTTAGTCCTTTTCCGGAAATATTATCTGTTACAGTTATTTGAGATACTAATTTATCTGAACGCAATCCCTTTTCTTTATCTAAAACAGCTTTCATAAAAGTTGCTGTTGGCAATAATCCTTTCATAGGCATATCAGCCATACCCTTTTTCACCAATTCCACAGTCTTTGCAGCACATTGAGCTTCGTTGCCGGCGTCAATTATTTCTACATTTGAAAGTTCATAATTACCTTCTTCAATCATATTCGTGATAGTTTTTTTATTCCCGACAAAAATAAAGTCGGCTAAATTCTTCTTTATTGCAATATCAGCAACCTGAAGAATATCTTTATCCGCTGCCTGTGCAACTGCTATGGTTTTTTTCGGGCGATTGGAAACTATGTATAGTGCTTCATCCAGTGATTTAATCATAAAAAAGCTCCTTTGATATTTTTATTTATAATTTTGAATTGGCAGCTCGCCGCTTATTGATGACAAGGCGCCTTCTGCAAGGGATTCTATTTCGTTTTCCCCAGGAAATAAATGAATCGGAGCAATAAAGCTGCACCATTCGGAAATTTCATTAACGATATATTCTGAGTAAGCTAAACCTCCCGTAAAGGCAATTGCATCTACTTCGCCCTTGAGAGTAATTGCAGCTGAGCCGATGCTTTTTGCTATCTGGTAAATCATAGCATCGTATATTTCTTTTGCATTTTTATCTCCATTAGCTATCATTTGTTCTATTTCTTTACAATCAGTAGTTCCTAACAATGCAAACAGTCCGCCTTTTCCGTTAATCATTTTATATAACTGTTCATAAGTATATTTACCGGAGTATGCATATTTTAGCACTTCACCTGCGGGTAAAGTTCCAGCTCTTTCGGGTGCCATAGGTCCGTCACCATCCAATCCGTTATTAACATCCTCAACCTTACCTTTGTGATGGGCAGCTATGGACATACCGCCTCCCATGTGCACTATTACTGCATTTAAGTCATTATAGTCCTTGTTAAGTTCATTTGCCAGCTTTCTGCCTACAGCTTTTTGATTTAAAGCCTGGTAGAAGCTTTTACGATAAACATCCTTCCATCCGGTATATCGTGATTGAGGTATAAATTCATCAATGCAAGGTGCATCCACAGTTAAGGCAATTATATTTAATTCGTCAGCTAAATCTAAAGCAACAGCGCATCCTACACCACACGGATGATTTCCATAAAGTCTGCTTTTTGCATCATTTACCATAGCTTCATTGATTCTGTATGTTCCGCTGTTCATGGCTTTAACCGGTGCACCTCTGGATATTATATAGTTAAAGTCTGACAGCTTGTATTTGCATTGATGCACGAAATCAGTAATAACGTTTTTTCTAAAATCGTACTGTTCCCAAATATCATTTAATGCACGAAATGCAGTATCCTTATCATGACGGATAGTATCTTGATGAAGACATTCTTTATTTTTATAAATTGCAACTTTTGTCGATGTGCTACCAAGATTCATAATTAATAACAAATGATTCATAGATATGATCTCCCTTCAGAAATTAAATTAATTTATCTAAAAATAATTTATTATAAATAAAAAAACAAAACTGTGTTAATTAGCACAGTTTTATGAAAAAAAACATGTCATTATATAGATACAACATGGATCAATCTAAATTGGAAAGGAAATCTTCTAAAAGTGAGAGATTAGGACAACAGATAGTTCGTTTGTTTTTACATATTAATTTATGACTTTTTAAATTATTGATGGCTTTAGTTATAGCCTCTCTGCGGGCACTGATCATGTCGCCGATTTCCTGGTCGGTAATTGTTAAATTTAAGAATTGGCCATCAGGACATGCATCCTTAAGCTTACAAGGTCTTTCTTTACTTATACTATCATTTGAACATTTTACACCAAAGTTAAAAAAAAGTGTAGTTAACAGGTATACTAATCTTTCTTCGATTTTCATAAAGGAAAGATATTCTACCTGAAATGACAGCAGACGGATTTTTCGGCTCATGGAATTAAATATATGGAATGCAAGTTCAGGATAATCTTTTATCATATTTGTTATTTGTTCCTTACTTAAAAGTACCACAGTAGAATCCTTAAGGGCTTCAGCACGGGAAAAGCTTGGAAATTCATCGAAAAAAGCTGTTTCACCAAAGAATGAAGCGGGCTCATTGATTGCCAGCGTTTTTTCAGAACCGTTAGAGTTTGAAATGCTGACCCGAACGCTACCTTCAGTAAGGAAGTATAAGAAATCTCTCTTATCCTCTTGCTGATAAATTAAGCTGCCCTTGCGGTAAATGCGGATATTTTTAGAATATTCCATAACCTTATCCTTGATACTCTGATCTTCAATAATCCAAAGCGAGTTATTAAGCATTGATAAACCTCCTTGCTTAAATATGGTTAAACTAATTATAAGATATAAAGCTATATAATTCAAATATAATATACCTTAGATACCTTGAGATGTTGCTTAAAAGATAAAGCATGTACGAAATCTACACCTAAAATTGAGATACAAACTATTTTATATAAAATTTTGTATATATTTACATTGAAAAAAAAGGAGAGTGAATTATAATGAAGGAAATTCGAATTCATGGAAGAGGAGGACAAGGTGCCGTAACTACATCAGAGATAATTGTATATGCTGCAGTTCAGGATGGCAAGTTCGGAGCATGTTTTCCTTATTTCGGATTTGAAAAAAAGGGTGGTCCCGTCAGTGCATTTGTAAGAATTGATGAAAAGAAAATCAGAGAAAAAAATCAAGTATACAATCCTGATTGTATAATGGTGATTGATCCGACACTGCTTAACAGCGTGGACGTGTTTGTTGGTGCCAGGGAAAACGCTATACTTGTTATTAACACTAAAACAATTGAAGGAATTGAAATTCCCGGGAATATTACTAAAGTAGCTTATGTGGATGCAAATGCTGCTTCGATGGATATATTCGGCAGACTGCTGCCAAACACTATTGTATTGGGTGCATTTGTTAAAGCTACGAATTGGGTGAGCTTTGATAAGGTCAGTGAGAAAACTCAGGAAATATGGGGACCTAAAAATCTTGAAGCATTGGAGTTTGGATATAACAATGTTGTCATAAAAGAAGTTAAGGGAGGGATGATTCATGACTAAGACTGATTTTATATGTGCCGTAGGAAAAGAATTGAACATAATCGATACAGGCAGCTGGAAGGTTTATCCTCCTGTTATACAGCAAGATAAGTGTAAAAAATGCGGAATGTGTTTATTGTATTGTCCGACTAATTCTGTTAAGTTAATTGACGGGAGTTATTATATAAAATTAGATTTTTGTAAGGGATGCGGAGTATGTATTAATGAATGTCCTGCAAAAGCTATTGAATTTATTAAGGAGGATGAGCAGAAATGAAAAATATTAAAGTTCTAGACGGAAACCATGCAGCAGCTATAGGCGCAATTCTTTCAAAGCCTGATGTTGTAGCTGCTTACCCCATAACACCTCAAACTCCGTTGGTGCAGCATTTCAGTCAATACGTTGCGGATGGTGTAATGAATTCTACAATCGTTGAGCCGGAATCAGAACATTCGGCTATGAGTGTTTTAACAGGAGCTTCTCTTGCGGGAGCGAGAACTTTTACAGCTACATCTTCACAGGGACTGGCATTAATGTATGAACCGTATTTCAGGGCATCCACGATGAGGTTACCCATAGTAATGAATATTGTAAACAGAGAAATGATATCGCCTCAATCAGTCTGGGGAGGACCTCAGGATTCTCTGACGGTCAGAGATGCAGGATGGATACAGATTTATGTTGAGGATAACCAGGAGATCCTGGATATGACAATCCAAGCATTTAAGATAGCAGAAAATAAGGACGTTTTATTGCCTATTAATATATGCTATGACGGATTCTATCTGTCACATATGACCGAAGGTGTAGAAGTTCCGTTACAAGAAGAAGTCAATGGATTTTTACCACCTTATAAACCAACTCATGTGAAGCTGGATCCGGAAACTCCAATGGCCGTTGATCCGTTAACGCCCGGAAACTATCTGCAATATTACAGGGAGCTTCATATGCAAGCAATGGATAATGCAAAAAGAGTGATCAAGGAAGTAAATGACGAATTTGCAGAAAAATTTGGAAGGGATTACTTTGGGCTTGTTGAGCCGTACAGGATGGAAGATGCCGAATACGTACTTGTAACATTGGGCTCTTTAACCGGATCTGCCAGAATAGCTGTTGATTTGGCGAGAGAAAAAGGCATCAAATGCGGACTTATAAAAATAAGATCCCTCAGACCTTTCCCAAAAGATGAAGTGAGGCAATTACTGAAAAAAGCCAAAGCAATCGGAGTAATAGACCGTAATGTAAGCTTCGGCTGGCATACAGGTATTATTTATCAGGAAATAAAGTCAGCCATAAGTAATTTAGATACTGTTCCCACTGTGCCATTCATAGGCGGATTGGGCGGAGAGGACTTAACTACTGATTTAATGGTTGAAGCGTTAGATTGTGTTATCAAAGCCGGAGAAAATAAACAAATTGATAATGAAGCCTATTGGCTGATTAACAGAAAGGGGAGATAAATATGTCTATAGCAGAAAAAAAAGCGTCATATGAGGATATGGTAGGTCCCGGCATAACTGCCTGCTTAGGATGTAATGTGGAGCTTTCAATGAGAACGGCATTGCAAGTTTTAGGACCTAATACAATAGTAGCTATTCCGCCGGGATGTATGGGAGGAGTACAAAGCGTGGGCTGGGCAGATAAAACCGGCATGAAAATTCCCGTTTTTTTTCCGCTCCTTGACAATACGGCATCAATGCTGACAGGAATAAAGAAATATTATGAGCGTATCGGAAGAGATGTGAATGCAGTTGCTTTTGCCGGAGACGGAGCAACCTTGGATGCAGGCTTCCAGGCATTATCGGGAGCAGCGGAAAGAGGAGATAATATAATATATATTTGCTATGACAACGAAGGATATATGAATACCGGATTTCAAAGAAGCAGCTCAACATCTTTAGGATCTTGGACATCAACTACTCCGGTAGGAGAAAAAAGCAAAGGTAAATCATCCCATAAAAAAGATATGCCTTTAATAATGGCTGCTCATGGCATACCATATATGGCGACAGCGTCACCGGCCTATATGCCTGATTTTATAAAAAAGATTGAAAAAGCTAAAAATGTAAAAAACGGATTAGCTTATATCCATATATATAACAGCTGTTCAACAGGCTGGGGATATGACTCCGAAAAGAGTATAGAGATTGTCAGAAAAGGTGTTCAATCAAGATTTATGCCGATTTACGAATTTGAAAACGGCAAATATAAGTTGAATATTGATGTTAAGAACCCTATTCCGTTAAAGGATTACCTGTCCTCAATGAAGAAATACAAGCATGTAAGCGAAGAACAAATAGAAGAACTTCAGGAATTTATTAATGAGAAATGGGATAACCTTAAGAAGCTTTGTTCAGAATAATAAAATAGAGTGGGTGAAAATATGAAAACAATTAATAGAGTAATTGATATTTGCATAGAGGCGTTATCTGCAATAGCTGCATTATCATTGGCTTTCTTGCTTATTGGGATATGCTATTCAACTTTTTCAAGAGTTGCATTTAATAAGCCGCTTTCAAACTTAGTTGAGTATTCAACATACAGTTTGCTGTACGTTACATTCTTAGGCGCACCGCAGATATTGAAAAATAAGGGCCACATAAATTTAGATATAGTAACAAATGCATTGCCTTCAAAGGTTAATAATATTTTATCTTTATGTATTGATGTTGTTGGAGCGATTATATGCGCATGTATTTTCTATTTTGGATTATTAGTGGTAACTGATAATTATAATTTTAGTATTAAGGTAATGGATTCAATGGGAACGCCGATGTGGCTGCTTACAATTGTTATCCCTGTGGGTATGTTCTTTCTCGTTATACAATTTATAAGAAATTTCTTTAATGATTATGATGAATTTAAGAAATACAAAAAAGTAGTCTAAGGAGAGGTGATAAAAGTGGAGTGGTATATAGTATTATTATCTGTTTTCTCTGTTCTGTTGTTTATAATGTTGACCGGATTACCTATTGCCTTTAGTTTTATCCTTGTATCTTCAGTTATCATATTTAATATGCAAGGAGCATTTGGGATTCGCCAACTCGTACTGGGTATGTATGATCAGGTAGCACAGTTTTCACTGACTCCCATACCGTTTTTTATGATAATGGGTGAAGTGTTTTATCAATCCGGATTGGTGTCACGGACGCTGGATTCACTGGCAAAATTCGTTAAAAAGGTTCCGGGAAGATTAAGTATTATTACTTTGCTTGGAGGGGGTATATTTGCAGCGCTATCCGGTTCAGTTGTTGCAAACACAGCAATGTTTGGTTCTCTTATGCTTCCTGAAATGATGAAAAGAGGTTATTCAAAGAGTTTAATAACCGGTTCAATAATGGCTTCGGGTGCTCTTGCAATGGTAATACCACCAAGTGCGCTAGCTGTTTTATTAGGAAGTATAGCAGGGATTTCAGTAGGTAAGATATTAATAGGTGCAATACTTCCGGGAGTATTATTAATGGTTATATATATTGGTTATATTATGGTGGCTTGTATTATTAATCCTGATTTGGCACCATCATACGACGTTGAAGAATCTACCTTGAAGGAAATGATATTAGGAGCATTGAAGGATATTGTACCTTTATTCTTTATATTCCTTGTAGTAATGGGAATTATCTTTACCGGGATCGGAACACCAACAGAGGCGGCGGCAATTGGAGCCTTAAGTTCTTACATTTTAACAATTTTTTATAAAAAATTTTCTTGGAAGCTAGTATATAAAACATTGGTGGATTCGTTAAAAGTAACATCTATGGTTTTAATTATTATAGCAGGGTCAGCAGGATTCAGTCAAATATTGGCAATGACGGGCGCAAGCAGGGAAGCAGTTGTAGCTATAATGGGAATGTCAGCATCTCCTTTTATAATTATTTCTACAATGCTCATTATCATAATAGCTCTTGGCTTCTTTATGGAACAAACAGCTATAATGATGATTACTTTACCTATTATGATGCCGGTAATAATAAATTTAGGTACTAATCAAATTTGGTTTGCAGTTCTTTATCTGATATGCTTACAGATAGGTCAGCTTACTCCACCGGTTGGACTAGCACTGTTTACTATGAAGGGTGTATCCCCACCGGAAGTGACTATGCGTGATGTATATGATGGAGCAATACCATTTGTTACAATGGATATATTAGCATTAGTTGTAATGGCGGCAATCCCATCAATCATCACTTGGTTGCCAAGCTTATATTAAACAAACGTTATTAATTTGTTCATTAATAAAAAATAAAAACAAAAAATAGGAGGTAATAAAATGTCTTTTAAAAAAGGTTTACTATTTTTATTAATTGTCACATTAATTTTTGGTGTTGTTGGATGCGGAAAAAATGATACACCGGCACAATCTTCAGGTGACCAAGATTCAGACAAAAAGGTAACACTTTCGGTTACAGCTGCATGGGCTGAAGGCAATAGTATGCTGTATGGTATGGATGATTTTGCACAAAAAGTATCTGAAAAAACAAATGGTACGGTTGAAGTTGTATGGGGAGGAGGTCCTGAAGCAATACCGACATACCAACTTGTGGAAGCTTTAAGAAACGGCATAATCGATATAGCCTGGACATCACATACTTATAATGTTTCACATGTTCCCGTTATGGAAGCAATGAAGCTGACTGATGCGGAAAAGCTGAGAGAAACAGGCGGATTTGACTTTGTCAGAGAGTTATATAAAGACAAACTGAATGCCCATTATATTGCGGCAACTACAAATGGCTTGACATATAATTTATATACAAAGAATGAGGTTAATGAGCTTGAAGATTTTGATGGGTTGACTATCAGGGCTACTCCTGCTTATCAGGCGTTTGTTGAAGCATTAGGCGCGGGTGTTGTTAATACTGCCCCGGGCGAGGCGTATCAAGCGTTAGAACGTAATGTAATACAAGGTTATGGTTGGCCAAGCGTTGGTGTAAAAGATTTCGGATGGCAGGAAGTGTCTAAATATATAATACAACCGGCTTTCTACAATGTAGACGTATGTATTATGATGAGTGATAAAGCCTGGAGCAAATTAAGCGAAAGCCAGCAGCAGGCAATAATGGAAGCGGGAAAAGAAGTTGAAGCAGCCTCGAATGAATACTATGTAAAAGCAATTGCTGATGAGAATGATGTTTTAAAAGCAGAAGGCATGGAAGAGCTTACTTTAACACCGGAAGTAGCGGATGCTTATTATAAATTAGCTTATGAAAAAGGTTGGGAAAGCGCTTTGAAAACAGATCCTGAAAATGCTAATAAATTAAAAGAACTATCAGAATAAAAATTTAGCTTCTTTATCCTAGTGAAGCAAAAATATCATAAATATAAATAGCACCCAATTTCTTTTCAATTCGAGAATTGGGTGCTATTTATTTGGGTTTTCTTTTATCATGCCTGTCGGAACCACCTCCTTCATCAATATCCATCTATATTATCAACCGGCTAATCTATACTCTTACAAGTCTATATTCATTTGATTCATCTTATCCATTACTGCAACTTTGAGCTTTTCCTATAGAATGCTCCTGTGCAATACTTTTGCAGTGTGTTCTCAAATTACTGATAGATTTTGTGTTTCTGTAAGATTTTAGTTTAACTTAAGTTGTATTAATAATATACCCCCTAAGTGCAGCTTTAAACATAAAAAAATATTTTTTTTTACGCTTCTAATTTGTATCCTATACCTCGTATGGTAGAAATTATATATCTGTATTTCCCAAGATTATTTCTAAGCATTTTTATATGGGTATCGACTGTTCTGTCAAATCCGAAGAAATCATATCCCCAGACATCCGATAAAATTTTTTCTCTGGAAAGGGCCACGTTTTTATTTTTTATTAAATAAAACAACAGTTCATATTCCTTTGGAGTAAGGTCGACCTTTGCCCCTTCAACATATACACACCTGCCGGACATATTAATTTCCAGACCTTTAAACTTGAAGCTTTTCATTATAGTTTCGGTATCTTTTTTGTGGTTTCTCTTTAAAATAGCATTAATCCTTGCCATTAGTTCCTTTGGAGAAAATGGCTTGACAACATAGTCATCGATTCCTATTTCAAATCCGAACAGTTTGTCATATTCTTCTCCGCGTGCTGACAGCATTACAATAGGTACTTCTTTCAGCTTGCGTATTTCCCTTGCTGCATGATATCCGTCGATTTTCGGCATCATAATATCCATGATTATAATATCATAATCATTTTCTTTGCAAAGGTTTACAGCAGTCATGCCATCGTTTGCCTCGCTGACACAGTAACCCTCAAATTCAGCATATTCTCTTATAACCTCACGAATCTTGCTTTCATCATCAACTATAAGAATTTTATACAAGGCATTCACTCCCTAAAGGTATCTTTCTAAAAGTATAGCATAAAAAAATAAATAACAAAACAAAAAATGCAATATTAATGATCAATCTTTCAATTTTCACAAAACTATCATAATTCATTCATTTGTTCAACACAATCAGGGTATAAAATGAAAACGATTACATTTTGAATAGGAGGAGTATAATGAAATCAAAATTAGCTTTGTTTTTAGTGTTAATTATGTTAATTTCAACTATGGCAACAGGCTGTACAAGCAGCCAGACTCAGGCGCCGGCAGAACCGCCGAAGACAGAGGATCCGGCAAATGAGCCTGAAGGACCGGCAGCAGGTGAGCCTGTCAAGGTTGGTGCAATATTGCCATTATCCGGTTCAGCTGCGGCAACAGGTGTTAAACTGAAATATGCAATTGAAGTAGCGCAAGAAATCATAAATGGCGAACATCCTGATATTGCTTTACCGTTAGCTGAAACTATGGGACTTCCCAACTTAGGAAATGCACCTATTCAGGTGGTATTTTCTGACCATCAGGGAAATCCGGAAATAGCAAAGACTGAGGCAGAAAGACTGATTCAAAATGAAAAAGTTGTTTCGTTGGTTGGAGCATATCAAAGTTCTGCAACAAAACCTGCAAGTCAATCAGCAGAAAGATTCAAAATACCTTTCGTTGCCGGATCATCAAGCTCAGCAGCCTTAACTGAAAGAGGACTTAATTATTTCACACGTATAGCTCCTAACGATGATATGGAAACAGAAGTATTTTTCGAATATTTAAAATATTTGAATGAAGAAACGAATGCTGATATTAAAACAATAGGAGTAGTATTTATAGACAATGAGTATGGAGTGCACGCAGCTGAAATGGTTGACAAATGGTTAGAGGAAAAATATGCTGCCGACGGTTTTGAAAAAGTTGTTGCGGTTAAATATCCTACAGACGTAACAAGCGTTGATACCGAAGTTCAGCAAATTAAGGCAGCTAATCCGGACGTATTGTTCCACGCTTCATACATAGGTGATATAACTCAATTCGTTAAAAAATATAAAGAATTTGAATTTTCGCCGAAAGCAGTCGTAAACTATTGCGGCGGATTCCAGGATACGCAATTTGTAGTAAATCTTGATAAGGACGGAGATTTCTTCTCGGGCGGAGCGGCGTGTGCTCCTACATTGTTCAGTACAATGGAAGTTGTAGATAAAATCAACGAATTATTCAAGGTTAAATCAGGCGGAGAAAATATTGACGGCCCTGCATTAGAAGAGTTTGCTTCCTTAATGGTTGTAGCTGACGCTATCAATCAAGCTAAATCCACAAACGGTGATGCGATAATGGAAGTTATAAGAACTTCAAAATTCGATGCTCCATATTTCTCTACAGGTGCAATACAATTTGATGAAAAAGGTCAGAATTTTTATTCCGCATCATTCATAGTACAAACTCAAGGCGCAGAATATGAAGCAGTATTCCCGGTAGAAATTCAGACTGCTAAACCGATTGCTCCATTCCCGAGCTGGACAGAACGAAAGTAATAAAGTAAGTAAGTTGTCATCCTAATTTGATATTTTGTCATCCTGAGCGTAGCGAAGGATCTCAGCATTTGAAAGTATGAGATTCCTCACCTACGTCTCGGAATGACAATGCGTGAAGGATGACAAAAATAAAGGAGGAATTATGTTAGGGCAAATTATAAGCAACGGATTATTAATGGGATTCATATATAGCTTAGTTGCCGTTGGCTTAACCTTGACCTGGGGCGTTATGGACATTACAAACTTCGCTCACGGTGAAATGTTAATGCTTGGCATGTATTCTGCATTCTGGATGTTTCAGTTATATTCAATAGATCCGCTGTTATCAATACCTATAAGTGCAGCGGTTATATTTGTCTTAGGAATATTAATATATAAGCTGATAATTAAAAAGGTATTGGGAGGAACCGGTCTTACGGCTCTTCTTGCTACATTCGGATTAAGTATGTTTTTAAAGAATTTAGTACAATATTTGTGGACTCCAAATTACAGATACATTAACGGTGCAATAGTAACTGACAATAAAATAGTTATTGGAAATATAATATTGGGTATGCCTCAGGTTGTAGCAGCGATCGGAAGCATCGCAATGACATTGATTGTAATATATTTTATGAATAAAACGAAGACAGGAAAAGCAATTCAGGCAACTGCTCTGAACAGAGATACTGCTTCACTTATGGGAATCGATACCGGTAAAATTTATGCAATAACCTTTGGGCTTTCGGGTGCATGCGTTGGAGTGGCAGGAGCTTTAATGTCATCGTTTTTTCCCATATACCCTCAATCGGGAGCACTTTACAGCATACTTGCCTTCGTTATAGTTGCGCTCGGAGGGTTCGGAAATATCAAAGGTGCATTGTTTGCCGGCTTGATAATCGGATTGACTGAAGCCGTGGGTGGATATTTCTTAGGAACACAATTTAAATATGCACTTGTATTTTTGATTTATTTAATAGTTATACAAGTGAGACCAAAGGGGTTGTTCGGATGGTAAAGAATAAGAAGACATTAATCATAATTATAGCTGTATTAGCAGTACTGCCTTTAATTTTCAAATCGGACAGCTTCCATAATATTATGGTGCTGCTGCTCATATATGCCACACTTGGGGAGGCCTGGAACATTATCACCGGTTTCGCAGGTCAGATATCGTTTGGACATGCGGCATTTTTTGGTATAGGTGCATACACCTCGTCGGTTCTTTTTTACAGATTTGATATAAGTCCGTGGGTTGGTATGGTTTTGGGAGGAATATTTGCAGCTGTGGTCGCATTAATTATAAGCTACCCGACATTCAGATTAAAAGGAAGCTATTTTGCAATAGCAACCTTGGCTGTTGCCGAAATCATTAAACAATTATTTGTAAGCTGGAAGTTTGTAGAGGGTGCAACCGGTATTTCGCTTCCCATAGTTGCTGACAGCTGGCTTTGTATGGAATTTCACACCACAAAGCTGCCATACATCTATATTGCATTGGGATTGTTTGCAATGGTGATATTTGTATGCAACTACATCGAAAATTCAAAGACGGGATTTTATCTGAAAGCTATAAGAGAAAGTCATGAGGTAGCCGAATCCATAGGAATTAATACGACAAATTATAAGACGCTTGCAATGGTTATAAGTGCATTCATTTCTGCATTTGCCGGCTCACTGTACGCTCAGTACGTATTGTATATAGATCCGTTCATGATTTTCACATTGGACATATCGATTAAGATTGTTTTGTTGACTGTTCTGGGAGGTATAGGCAATATTTACGGACCGTTAATCGGAGCCTCCATACTCATACCTTTATCAGAAATCACCAGAGTGCAATTAGGAGGTACAGGCAGAGGAATAGATTTGATGATATTTGGTCTGCTTGTAATTCTTGTAGCATGCTATCAGCCGAAAGGAATTATCGGACTGGTAAATAAGGTAGCGAAGAAATTTAAAAAGGAAGGTGAAGGAAATGTTGAAGCAAATTCTTAACATAGATAATATAACTATGAAATTCGGCAGCCTGGTTGCTAATGAAAATGTGTCCTTTACCATTAATGAAAATGAAATAGTAAGCTTAATAGGACCCAACGGAGCCGGAAAAACCACGCTTTTTAATTGTATAACGGGATATTATCAGCCTTTCAGCGGAAAGGTAACATACAAGGACAAGGATATCACCGGTTTTACGGCATATAAAATATGCAGATTAGGAATAACAAGAACATTTCAGATAGTTCAGACGTTAAAGGAAATGACTGTTGAAGAAAATATAATGACAGGTGCATTTCTTAATACGAAGAGCAGAAAAGAGGCTGAAGCAATTACATCAGAAATTATGGAATTGACCGATCTTACCAAAAAGAAAAGCATTCTTGGAGGGAGTCTTACCATAGTTGATAAAAAACGAGTTGAAATAGCCAGATCTTTAGCAACTAAACCGCAAATACTCATGCTGGATGAATGTATGGCAGGACTTAATCAAACAGAAATCAAGGATGTAATGAACCTTTGCCTAAAGCTTAAAGAAAGCGGACTTTCACTGTTGATAGTTGAGCACATAATGGAAGCAATAATGCCCATATCAGACAATATTGTGGTTTTAAATGCCGGCAAAAAAATTGCCGAAGGTGTACCTTCGGATATCGTTAATAACGACGACGTAATAAAAGCTTATTTGGGGGATAAATATCATGCTAAAAGTCAAAAATCTTAAAGTTGGATATGATAATGTTCCTGTTATCTTTGATGTATCCTTTGAAGTAAGAGAAAAAGAAGTAGTTTCGATTGTTGGCTCAAACGGAGCCGGCAAATCAACTATTTTAAGGACGGTTTCAGGATTGCTGAAGCCTATGAACGGAGAAATAGAATTTTTCGGTGAAAGGATAGATAGTATCAGACCGAATAAAATAGTTGAAAGAGGAATATCTCATGTGCCGGAGGGCAGACACGTTTTCGGTAAGCTGAGCATAAAAGATAATTTAATGATGGGTGCATACATCATAAAATCAGAAGCAGAAAAAAATAAAAAACTGTCTGAGGTATATGAAATATTTCCGAAGCTTAAAGAAAGGGAAAATCAAAAGGCAGAAACATTGAGCGGAGGAGAACAGCAGATGCTTGCCATAGCCAGAGGACTTATGTCAAATCCAAAGCTGCTGATGGTGGATGAAATGTCTCTCGGGCTTGCTCCTTTGATGGTGGAAACAGTTATGCAGGCATTAAAATATGTAAGCTCCACGGGTCTTACAGTTCTGCTGGTTGAACAGAAGGTTCAGGAAGCACTGGAAATAGCCGACAGAGGATACGTAATCCAAAACGGCAGAATGGTAATTGAAGGTACGGGCGAAGAGCTGATGGAAACAGACATAGTTAAAAAAGCATATTTAGGCCTTTAATGTTATTCCGAGCGGCAGCCATTATGTCATCCTGAGCGGTAGCGAAGGATCTCATCTTTTGTCATATCTCAAACCAGAACGTACAACCGTTACCTGGACTGTTTATTATGCCGTATTCAGCATTGTGAAGTTTTAAAATACTTTTAACTATTGACAGACCAAGTCCCGTGCCTGCAACAGGGCGGGACTTGTATTCATTTGCCCTGTAAAATCTATCCCAAACTTTATCTTCTTGATCTGATGGTATTCCGTCACCTGAGTCGGTAATTTCGAACCTGATTTTCCCATCTGTTTTTTTAACTGAAATAAATACTTTTTTATCATCTCCCGTATAATTAACGGCATTGGAAATAAGGTTGTAAAGTATTTGATGGAACTTTTTATCATCAACCGAAGCTTCTAAATTTTCTTCACAGTGCAGAATAAAATCATAGCCATCCTTGGAATACATTTCGCTGAATGTTTTAATTATATTTTTAGTCACCTTAGTTATATTTACAGGGGAAAATTCCAATTGGCTTGTACCCGATTCGTATTTAGATAAATCCAATATATCATTAACCAAATCAGTGAGGCGATTTGATTCATTAATTATAACATCAAGATGCTGTTCCCGCTTTGCCGGATTGGAGCCGGACAGATCTCTTATCATTTCAGCATATGACTTTATCAATGTAAGAGGTGTACGAAGTTCATGAGAAACATTGGATATTAATTCTCTCCTTAGGCGGTCTGTTTTAGACAGTTCATTTGTTGCATAGTTCAAAGAATCGGCTAATTTATCAATTTCAGCGTAAACACCGCCTTCAAAGGTTATATCATAATTTCCTGTAGCTAACCGGCCGGCTGTATCTGTAAGCTGAGATATCGGCTTAGCTAATCTGAATGAAATAACCAGCGATAATATAACCGCAAATACTAAGGATATTATTGTTATTAGCACTAATTGCTCCTTTAAAACCGAAGCGGTGTTATCCATGGAAGCAAGCTGAGAAAAGATATATATGTAAATATCCTTACTTTCAGTTTCCCCTTCCTTCAAAAACATGCCGTAAACCATGTATTGGGAGCCGGAAGTGCTTGGATTGTCCAACACCTTGAAAATTTCATTGGTGTAGGTTTCGCCGTAAGGCTCGGAAAACAATAAAATATCAATGGGGTCCGGATTGGAAAGCTGCAATAAAGACGAAGCCAGATTAGCAATGCCGTCCCTGTTAAATATACGAACAGGCATGCTGTCATAATTGGTTTTCCTGTAAATATTGCCGTGGAAATTTTCGGTCTTGTATTCAGAAACCAAAGCATTACCTATATTTCTTATTTCACGTTCTTTAAATTTTAAGTAGAATTGATTAAAGAATACGATCTGAAACAACCACATAAGTATGGCAATAAAAATTATTAAAAAAACAAAGTAAAACCAAATATTATATTTTAAGCCGTGTTTAGCAGGCATTATATTATATTTTTTCATAACAAAACCTCTTTGGTATTTCGTCCTTCGGTTCTGTCATCATTAGCTATCGCTCAGGATGACAAATACAGACATATTATTACGATTCAATTATACCACAAAGCAAATGCATGGAAAACATTTTTCTTTCCAATTTCAATACGTTATGTTATAATGAATACCGTTAATGAAACAAAGTCTTGGTAAGTCGGTTTATGTCGTTAGCAAGTTGCAAGGAGAGACATCATAATGAAAAATATTAAAATAAGCGTAATAATAATTATAGCAATCATTTTTTTAATAGTATTTAAAAGTATCAAAGGGTTTGATATCATTGCCGATGTAAAGGATGAAACTGTTAAAATCGGTGTCTTGCTTCCTTTGACCGGACCTGCAGAACCGACAGGTACAAAGCTTAAATATGCTATCGAAGTGGCAGAGGAAATAATAAACGGTGAACATGATGTAGACTTTGACTTAGGTGCTGCAGAAGGTCTTCCTAATCTTAATAATAAAAAAATAGAATTCATATATACAGATCATAAAGCAAATCCTGAAGCAGCAAGGATTGAAGCTGAAAGATTAATAAAAGAAGAGAATGTTGCCGCACTGATAGGTGCGTACCATAGTTCCGCAACCAAGACGGCAAGTCAGGTGGCGGAAGAATATAAGGTACCCTTTCTTGCCGGTTCATCAAGCTCCGCATCCTTAACAAACAGGGGTTATGACTATTTTTATAGAATTGCTCCCAATGACGATATGGAAACGGAATTTTTCTTTGAGTACATAACATATCTTAACGAGAGCTTCGACGCAGGAATAAAAACCATAGGTATAGTATATATAGACAATGAATATGGAATTCATGCTGCTGAAATGGTAGATAAGTGGCTTGATGAAAAGTATGGGGAACAAGGTTTTGAAATAGCTGTTAAGGTAATATATTCAGAAGATTTATTAGACATAGACGACGGTATCAAGAAAATAAAGGAAGCAAATCCTGACGTTATATTTCAAGCATCATATATCGAGGATGTAACGCAGTTTGTGAAAAAGTATAAGGAAAACAACATAGTTCCAAAAGCCGTTTTAAACTATTGCGGAGGTTTCCAGGATCCTGTATTTATAGACAATTTAGGAGATGACGGCAATTATTTTTCCGGTTCAAGCGCAAGCATGCCTGCAATATTTAAAAACAGCGAATCAGAAAATCTAATCAATGAGCTCTACAAGAAAAAATCGGGAGAAGACATTGACGGTCCCGCATTGGAGGAATTCAGCTCAGCCATGATAATTGCCGATGCAATCAATACTGCCGGTTCAACAAACAGTGATGAAATTGTTGAAGTTTTAAAGACCAAGAGCTTTCAAACACCATATTTCATATCAAGAAGTATTGAGTTTAATGAAAACGGCCAGAATTCTCAGACCATATCATTTATGGTTCAGATACAGGACGGGAAATATGAATTAGTGTGGCCTATGGAAATTCAAGAAAAACAACCTCAGATTTTAAATAAATAATTAAGTAATTCTTCGGTTGGGTCATCCTGAGCGTCAGCGAAGGATCTCAGGGTGTGTCCCCATACCGCTTAAATTTAATATATTAAAGGAGCATAAATGGAAGTAATTATCAAAAATAATTATCAGGAAGTAAGTGAAGCAGCAGCAGAATATTTGCTAAATGCAGTAAAAAGTAAGCCGAATGCAGTATTAGGACTGCCAACAGGCAGTTCGCCAATAGGAATGTACAAAATTTTAATTTCCGAATACAAAAATAACAATGTTTCATTTGAAAATGTAAAAACATTTAACTTAGATGAGTACATGGGATTAGACAGAAATAATGACCATAGCTATTATTACTTTATGAATGAAAATCTTTATTCTCATGTAAATTTAAAACCCGAAAATATTAACATACCAGACGGTATGGCAAAAGATATAAATCAGGAGGCAATCAGATATGAAAATAAATTAAAGACCGAAGGACCTATGGATATCATGTTTTTAGGTATCGGCAACAACGGACATATCGGATTTAATGAGCCTGATGAATATTTCGAACCATTTACACACGAGGTCAAATTAACTCAAGATACAATTGAGGCAAACGCAAGGTTTTTCGAGAAAATTGAAGATGTTCCGACAAAAGCAATCACAATGGGTGTAAAAACAATTTCCTCAGCCAGGAAAATTGTTTTAATCGCAGCAGGCTCTGCAAAAGCAACAGCAATAGCTAAAACAGTTAACGGAAAAATAACGACCAAGGTACCTGCATCCATATTGCAAATGCATGATGATGTAACAATCATTATAGACAAAGAAGCGGCAAGCAAATTGTAAAATATATTGACTTTGCCATTTTGATACTTTTGTCATCCTGAACGAAGTGAAGGATCTCATCTTTTCATTAAACAATTGGGGTTTAAGCTAAATTTATAATAAATTTGGCATAAGCCCCGAACTTTTTGTTATATTTGACGAAATATATATGAGCGGTGTATAGGGGGAATGTATATGTATAAGAAGTTAGCAGAATTCGTGGAGAATATTATAAAAAAAGACAATATAGTTGTATGGATGAGCTTTGTAGCATTACAAATTGCTGTAATAACTTATCTTGTGTATATTACAGGCGGCGCATCATCCGTTGTTCAGATGCTGTATATTCCCATACTAATTATAGTTATCAAATTCGGTATAAGGTATGGAATTGCAATTGCAGTTATTGCCGGTTTGGCTGTGGGACCTTTTATGCCTTATGCGGCGACAAATACCATGCAACCAACTTCATTGTGGGTATTAAGAATTATTATATCAATAGTGATTGTCTTCATTGTGGGCAAGCTGTCGGAGAAATTAAACAAATTTAATGAGTTAGAAAAGAAGAAGGCATATGAGGATATTGCAACAGGATATCACAATTTAAATAAGCTGAAGGTTGATTTAAACAGAGAAATCAGCAGCAAAAAATACTTAAATATATCCATAATATCGTTTAAATTTGAAAATATGGATATGATCAGGCAGTACGTAGATTTTGAAGTAGGTGACAAGTCATACATAAGACTGCATGAAATTGCAGGAGAATTCTTTTGCAATAAATGCGTTTATTCTGCATATGGGAACAAAATAGTTATAATGCTGCCGGGATATAATATAAATGAGGCATATAATTTAGCCAAGAAGTTTATACAGGAAACAAAGAATCCCATATACATAGATGATTTACCTATTTCACCTGTTGTTAAGGCGGGCATAGTTAACTATCCGTTACATGAAACAGACGTAGACAATATAATCGTTATGCTTGACAAGTCATTGAAGCTGTCTGATATGACTCACAATGATGTAATGATTTATGACGATATGGCAGAAAAAGAAAAAGACAGATATTATCAGGATCTTGTCTCATTGTATCATGCATTGAAAGGCAATATGTTCAAAATGCATTACCAGCCCATAGTAAACGTTAGAACAAATCAGGTTGTAAGCGTAGAAGCATTGCTTAAATGGAATGACACTAATCACAACAACATGTCAATAGCAGAGCTGATTAAAATAGCAGAGGATGCCGGTTTCATCAATGAAATAACCAAATGGGTAATAAAAAATGTAATAGATCAAATAAAAATATGGAATGATAAGGGTATAGAAATACCCGTTTCAATAAATGTTTCGGCCAGAGATTTATCAGATGAAACCTTTATAGATTATGTAAAGGATTGTATATCATCAAACAACATAAAACCTAAAAACATACAATTTGAATTAACAGAACGCTCCATCATAAATGACGGAGAAACCGCTGCTAAAACACTTAAAAGCTTAAAACATATGGGTATAAAGATATCCCTTGATGACTACGGAACCGGATACAATTCATTAAAGAACCTGGTTGATTTTGCAGATAAATTCGATTATCTTAAAATAGATAAAATTTTTATAGATAAAATCATAAAAGACGAAAAACTAATCATAGTCGATTATATCATCAGCGCCGCCCACCGCCTCGGCATAAAAGTAGTCGCGGAAGGCGTCGAAATGACAGAACAAATAGAAATCCTCAAAATTGTTGACTGTGACATGATACAAGGATTCTACTACTCCAAACCCCTCCCGCCGGAGGAGCTGGAGGAGTATGTCAGTCAGAGCGAAAAGTCATCCTGAAAACATGTCATCCTGAGCAAAGCGAAGGATCTCATCCTGTTGTATCATTCCGAGTGCAAGCGAGGAATCTCTCTGCGATTTATGTCATTAAAACATCTGTTATCTTAAGCGTCAAAAAATAGATAAGAACAATAAGCTTGATTTAATAAATTGACTTTGGTCGATAAATCGAATATACTATATTAAAGCACCCATCGATTGGCTTAAAACCACGTGATTTAGTAGAGGATAACATATGGCAAAGATAGATAAAATTAAAGAAACGTTTAAAGAACACGGAAATGTACTTACTACTGCTGAATTGACTTCTTATAAAATATATTATGCGGATATCCAAAGGCTATTGAGTGAAGGATTTATTGAGAAAGTAAAACGTGGATATTATCATTGGATTGATGAATCTAACAGCAGCGAGGTTGTTATTATTAACAGCCTGTTTCCTGATGCAATTCTTTGCATGGACACAGCACTTTTCTATTATGGGTATAGTGACAGAAATCCTGTTGAATGGCATTTTGCCATAGATAAAAATGTTTCTAAGCAGCGTGTAAAAATCGACTATCCGTTTATAAAGGCATATCGTACAGAGCCTTACCTGCTGCATATAGGTGAAAGTACAGGGACCATAGACGAAACACCTGTGCGTATTTATGACAAGGACCGTACCATCTGTGACTGCCTGAAAAATATGAATCGTATGGATAAAGAAGTGTTCAATAAAGCAATTCAGGGCTATGTTAAAGACACAAAAAAGAATATTCCTAACCTGATGCAGTATGCGAAGGAACTTCGGGTTCAAAGAAAAGTGAAAGATTTGATTGGAGTGTGGTTGTAATGGTTGATATTGCAGCATCTGTTCTTGCCAAACTTAAAAACAAAGCAAAAGCTTCTGCTTCACTGCTTGACCTGAGATTTAAATATGCCTTTCCGACAATTGTAGCAGGAAACCTCATCGCATCCACTTTTGATTTTGTGATTATAAACAGACATGCACTAATTCATAAATCGTTAGTGACATGTCATATTTTTTATAGTAAAATAAAATTAGCGAATGAAATATAAGTAAAGTGTATGATATGTAGGTATAATGTGCAAAACGGAGGCTATTATATGGGAGAGAGCCAAAATATTGAATGGAAAGAGTCATGGCGTGATGAATATCTGAAATGGATATGTGGATTTGCTAATGCTCAAGGTGGTAAAATATATATAGGAACAAATGATAAAGGAAGTATTATTGGTGTAAAAGACAGTAAAAAGCTGTTAGAAGATATTCCTAATAAAATATTGACAACTATGGGCATTATTGCAGATGTAAATTTACTTTCTGATAGTGGTAAAGATTATATTGAGATTTCTGTTAGTTCAAGTTCTTATCCAGTCAGCTATAAAGGAGAATATCATTATCGTAGTGGGAGTACAAAGCAACAGTTAAAGGGAGCAGCCTTAACTGAATTTTTAATTTTAAAAACAGGATTCAAGTGGGATGCAGTACCTGTGGACGAAATAGAAGTAAACGATCTTGATAAGGAAAGCTTTGATATTTTCCGCAGAGAAGCTATTCGAAGTGGTCGAGTTTCTAAAGAAGATTTGGATATGGATAATGAGGAACTTTTAGATAGCCTTGGATTAATAGTGAAAGGAAAACTAAAACGTGCAGCTATAATGTTGTTTTACAGAAAACCGGAAAGACTTTTTTCCGGATGCTTTGTGAAAATCGGAAAGTTTGGGGAGGGAGCTGATCTGCAATATCAAGATGAGATACATGGATCTCTGTTTATTATTGCAGACAGGATTATTGATTTAATTTATCTGAAATATTTAAAAGCAGTTATTACTTATGATAAGGAAACTAGAATAGAGACATATCCATTTCCTCGAGATGGAGTTCGTGAGGCTGTTTTTAATGCTTTAATTCATTGTAATTGGTCTGAAAGCATCCCGATTCAGATTCGTATACAAGACGATGCCATGTATATAAGTAATAGCTGCATTTTGCCAAGTGATTGGACAGCAGAAACTCTGATGCGAAGACATAAATCAAGACCCTATAATCCCGATATTGCAAATGTCTTTTTCCGTGCAGGATATGTTGAGACATGGGGACGTGGTATTCAAAAAATTTGTGAAGCATGTGAAAGACATGGTATACCGACACCGGAGTATGAAGTACTTGGCAGTGATATTACTGTAAAATTTGTTGCTCTTAGCATTCCAAAACATCACCCAAAACCTCAGCATGATGTTTTGGATGATGTTTTGGAAAATAATATAATTGATATTTTAAGATCAGATAATAATAAAAAACAAAAGATAATAGCAGAGGAACTTGGAATTTCAGTTGCAACAGTTCAGAGAATAATGAAACGATTGGTAGAACGAGGAAAAGTTGATAGAAAAGGCGGCAAAAGATTTGGATACTGGGAAATCAAGGAATGAAAAAATTGGCGGCAGGTCATTCACAACGAATCCCCAAAATATATGACCGTAGGAAGTAATATTTTAGTGAATGATACTGGGGAATATCATCTTTTAAATATCAAGAGAATATAGGTTATTAATAAAGAATGGATAGAAAGATGAACAAATTAAAGAAAATAATATTAAATGAAAAAGTACTTCTCGTCACCTTATCAGCCGTGATGATAGCACTGATAATAGGCAGTGCATATGTAAATTCATTGTTAAACAAAATCAACCGCTATGAAAAACCACCTGCTATAAATTCAGAAGACAATGGTATAATAGCGAGCAGACACGGTGAACCGCGAGTTGATAACGATGATATATTTACCGAGGACGACAAAGAAATAATCAATATTCTTTTAATAGGTAAAGACATCAGCTCAGAGGAAGAAAACTCTCGGTCTGATTCAATGATTATTGCCACAGTTAATAAGAAAAGCAATTCCATAAAACTGACATCACTTATGAGAGACATGTATGTTGAAATTCCCGGCTACATTGACAACAGAATCAATGCCGCCTATGCCTTCGGCGGAATGGACCTCCTGACTGCAACCGTAGCACAAAACTTCCATGTAGGAATTGACGGGTGTGTAGAAGTAGACTTTTCCGGCTTTGAGCAAATAATTGATAAGATAGGCGGAGTAGATATAGACTTAAACAGAGATGAAGCATATTATCTGAGCAGCATAAGCGGACTAAATTTCAAGACAGGAACAAATAATCTGACGGGAGAAACCGCTTTAAAATATGTCAGAATCAGATATGTGGGACATGATGATTATGAACGCACAGAGCGTCAAAGAAAAGTGCTTGTAGCAGTATTTAACAAGCTGAAGAATTCAAATATAAAAACCTTATTGGATATTACAGACGATATCTTACCTCTTGTAACAACGAATTTGTCAAGCACGCAAATATTAGGACTCACAACAAATATTATACTCATGGGTGTTTCAGATATAGAAACATACCGCATACCGGCAGACGGTGCATTCACACCTGACACAATCCGTGACATGTCGGTACTTGTTCCCGATTTACTCAAAAACAGGGAATTGCTGAAGGAATATATAGGTTATTAAATAGAGACCTTGTACACAAAATGAAATTATGGTAAAATACATTTAAAGATTCGCAATGAAGAACGGAGACATAAATGCTTATACTAAACGAATTCAAAGTGTTATTTACCGCAGCACTTCCCATAGTGGAGGTAAAGGGTGCAATTCCGGTAGGGATAGCCTTGGGTATGTCACCCATCCATGCTACCATACTTGCTTTTTTGGGAAGCATCCTTCCGGTACCTATAATTTTATTTACAATAAGACCCATTTTTAACTATTTAAAGGAAACAGTTACCTTCAAAAAAATCATCCATAAGCTCATCCACAGATCCTTGAACAAAAGCGGCAATGTGAAGAAGTACGGATACTGGGGACTGTTTATTTTTGTTGCAATTCCACTGCCGGGCACCGGAGTATGGACCGGAAGTCTCATTGCCTCACTCCTTGATTTGAGATTTAAGTATGCCTTTCCCACAATTGTAATAGGAAATCTCGTTGCCTCCATATTCATAATGACTTTAAGCTTTGGAGCAGTAAGCATATTTGGAGGGTAACTCATATATAACAGCCCTATTATGTCATTCTGAACCGAAGGTGAAGAATCTCATCTCTTGATCCTGTCATTCAGAACCGCCTGTCATCCTGAGCGCTATCGAAGGATCTCAGGTTTTGTCATCCTGAGCGATATCGAAGGATCTCAGAACTTATATATACTTTCGCATATACTATAAATAACCATTGCACCACAATCCATATAGTGTTACAATATTATACGACAAATAAAGACCATATGCGGGGTATCACTGTGAAAATCAAAAATGAAAACAAGAATAAAACAAAAAACATAGTAACCATAGATTATGAAAATAAAAAATTGTCGGTTTTTTATTTTCTACCACTATTACTAATAGCAGGCTTTGTACCTTTAATAGTATATGCAAAATACGTTGACCTTACAGGCACAACTCAATCATTATATTGGACAGGTCAGCGCCAGTATCTAGATTTTTTCAGTTATTGGAAATCATGGTGGGTGGTTGCCTTAACAGCAGTTGCACTATTATTTTACATTATACTATATGTACAAAAAAAGCTGCCCCTAAAAAACCTGAAGCAATACTATATACCTCTTGGTATCTACTCATTATTCGTGATAATATCAACCATGTTTGCAATAGACAAACCAACAGCCCTATGGGGTTTTGTTGACATGTATCAAGGTATGTTTGTGCTGTTGAGTTATGCGTTTTTAACATTCTTAACAATAAACTTTGTTAATAACAAAAGAGATGTAAATTTATTTGTCAATGCCTTCTTATTCTTAATGATAGTAGAAGGCATTATCGGCGTAGGACAATATTTTGGTTTTGACTTCTTTCAAACAAGCATTGGTAAATCCTTAATCTTACCGGGTAACTTAGTAGTGGAAGACTTATCATTTTCCTTTGGACCTAAAACAATATACGGTACATTGTTCAATACAAATTTCGTCGGCAGCTTTGCTACATTGATGTTGCCGTTATCGGTTGCTTTCCTGTTAGGAGCAAATAGTAAAAAACAAAGGATTGTATCAGGAATAGCAGTGTTGCTGATGCTTTTTGTTTGGATTGGTTGTAATTCAAGGGCTGGATATTTTGGAGTAGCGGTATCGAGTGTTTTTTCTTTGTGGTTGTTTAGGAAGGTAATTATGAAATATTGGATTGGGTTTGCAGGGTTGATTTTAGTTTTTGTATTAATTTTTTTTGGATTAAATAAAGCTTCAGATGGTAGAATATTTAGCAGATTGAAAGTATTTAATATAAAACAGCAAATAGAAGTAATTAAAGAAAGAGACGAAAAAGCATTAAAAGTCGAAAATATATTTTTAGGACAAGATTCGTTTGCAATAATAACAAATAAAGAAACATTAAACTTTAAAATAGATGAAGATAAATTGTATTTCCTTGATGAAAATAATAAAGAATTGGAAATAACAACAAAAGGTAATGAAATTACGATTAATAATAAAAAATATTCAGGATATAAAATTAATATAGCTAAAGATTATCCTGGTGTTACTGTAAATAGATCAAATAAAATTTTTAATTTTTACTTTACAGTAAATGGTGTTAAAATAATAGGGCTTGGAGGGAGAATAACAGATTCCAAAGCGGCTGATAGCTTCAAATATTTGGACGGGTTAGAAAAAATTGCTACAAATAGGGGGTATATTTGGAGTCGTACATTACCATTATTAAAAAGCTATATTTTAGAAGGTTCAGGACCAGATAATTACCCTATTGCTTTTCCACAAAACGATTTTATAGCTAAATCAAATGTATTTGGAAATTCAAACATAATAGTAGATAAACCACACAACTTGTTTTTACAAATTGCTACAAATACAGGTGTTATATCGCTTTTATCATTAATAGCTTTGTGGGGCATATATATTATTAGCAGCTTAAAATTATATAGTAAAATAGAATTTGATTCATTGGTAAAATATATAGGGGCATCCGCTTTAATTGGTGTTATTGGCTATTTGTCCGCCGGAATGTTCAATGATAGTGTAACGAGTGTAGCACCATTGTTTTGGATAATATTTGGATTAGGTATTAGTATTAATTTTAGATTAAAAAGCAAAATGATATAGTTGCTGACAGGGGGAACTTATGTCAAATTTATATAGTAGTATTTTTAAAATCTTAAATAAATATCGTAAGTATATTCTTATATTAATTGATACTTTTATTATTATAGTCTCTTTTTTATCACCCCATATAATAAGTGGTGTACACCCAGATAAAATTGTATGGTTTGAGAATACATGGTATATATATACAACTATATATATTAGTGTTTTTATTATGATGGGGGTATATAAGAATATTTGGAGATATGCTGGAATACAGGATATCTATAAATGCCTTCAAGCAAATATTTTAGCAAATTTATTATTTTTGATATTAACTAAGACGCTGAATATATTTGTCAGATATTATGTATATATTGTAGCATTTTTTGTAACAAGTTTTTGTACATTGGCAATACGAATTGTATATAGAGCTATTTTAATACTTGGAGATAAGAATACAAAAAAGTTTAGCCGTTATACCAATATTATGATAGTTGGAGCAGGTGAGGCAACTGTTGCAATGCTCCAAGAAATTAGCAGAAACAACCCAAATAACTATATGGTAAAATGCATAGTAGATGATGATAAAACCAAAATAGGCAGGTCTATAAACTCTGTTTCTGTAGTATCGTCGACAGATAAAATACCAGCAATGATAAATAAATTTGACATTGATGAAATTATACTTTCAATTCCTTCGTTAGATAAAGAAAATAAAAAGCGTATATTAGACATATGTTCTGCTACAAAATGCAAGCTAAAGATATTGCCAGAGGTATACAGCTTATTGACCGACAATAATATATTGGACAAAATAAGAGAAGTTCAGGTAGAGGATTTACTTGGCAGAGAACCAATCAGCTTAGATTGTACTTTAACCAAAGAATATATACAAGGAAAGACAGTGCTTGTTACTGGTGGAGGTGGATCAATCGGGTCAGAGCTATGTAGACAAATATCATCATATGCTCCAAAGAAACTAATAGTACTGGATATATATGAAAATAATGCTTACAATATACAGCAAGAGTTAATACGACAATATGGTGATATGCTTGATATAGAAGTAGAAATTGCTTCCATCAGGGATAAAAATAAATTAGACCAAATATTTACAACTCATAATATAGAGATAGTATTTCATGCAGCTGCACATAAACATGTACCTTTAATGGAAAAAAATCCTGAAGAAGCTATAAAGAATAATGTTATAGGAACATATAATGTGGTTCAGGCAGCACATGAAAATGATGCGGAAAAATTTGTGCTTATTTCTACAGATAAGGCTGTAAATCCTACAAATATTATGGGAGCTACCAAAAGAATTGCTGAGATGATAATTCAGTCATATGATAAGCACAGTGAAACGGATTTTGTAGCAGTTCGTTTTGGAAATGTATTAGGTAGCAACGGTTCTGTTATTCCACTATTTAAAGAGCAAATCAAGCAGGGTGGACCAGTGACAGTCACTCACGAAGAAATAACCAGATATTTCATGACTATACCTGAAGCGGTTCAGTTAGTCCTTCAATCTTCTTCGATGGCGGAGGGCGGAGAAATATTTGTGCTAGATATGGGAGAACCTGTAAAGATTAAAGATCTAGCGTATAACTTAATAAAACTATCTGGATTTGAACCAAATGTAGACATTAATATTAATTATACAGGACTTAGACCAGGAGAAAAATTATATGAAGAATTATTGGTTAGTCATGGACAAAATCAAATAGAAACAAACATTAATAAGATATTTGTAGAAAGACCGATAGAGTTTAATGAAAAAGAATTATTTGGAGCAATAGCAAAACTAGAAGAAGCCGCTTATAATATGGACGAAGAGAAGGAATTGCAAATAATTGAAAAATTAGTACCAACATATAAAAGGACTACAAATGTTAAATGTATTTAAAAATATTTAAATTTTCGACATTAATGATTAGGCAATAGAGCTTTATATAGTATTGTATGAAGCTAAGTTAATTTTAAGATTTTTCTAGTAAATATGGAGACAACTTCACTTAGAGAGGATATACAATGTGATTAATAATAAGAAAATACATGTAAATAAACTTATTTTTGACATTTTTTTGATTTTAGTTATAATATTTATGACAGTTGTTTTTTTATTATTATCATTTTTTGCAAAATCACCGTTTATATTAATTATTTATTTTAATATCATTATAATTTTATATCTATCTGAAAAAAGGATATCTATTAAATTAATAAGCATCTTGTATTTATTTTTGATGACTGTCTTAGTATCAAAGAAATTATTGGAATTCGATTTTATACCTCAAGCTAGAGTTATACTTAACAGTAATCCAAATGTGTTATATTGGTTTTTTGTAGGACATCCTCATGCAATAAGGTTGTTAATAGCATATCCAGGATATATAATATCTGAATTTTATAATATAGAGCTTAATACAGGTTTTTCTTATTACGGTATATCCATGTTTGTTATAATGTATATGCTAATAGCAAATACATTACTAAAACTTTCTGTTATTAAAAATTTTTTTTTAATGAAAATGATATTAGCAGTCATTCCGTTGCTAATTTTACCGTTACTAATGAATGGAAGATTAATAGCTGCCTATTTAGGGTTTACAATATTAATTAACTTGTTTGTAAGGCTGTTTAACAATGAAGATTTGGGTAAAATAAAAATATTTGTCATAGGCTCTATTGGTCTTATTTTAACAATGGTTAGCAGTGGAACCATGGTGGTATCTGCTTTATATATAATATTTTTATCATATGTATTTAATCAAAAGCATATTAAAAGTAAGAGATTTATAAAAAAAGCATTAATATTTTTATTGGTATTATCACCAATATTTTATAAGTTATTATCATATTATTGGTTAATGTTCATGAGAAATGTTAATTATTACGGCGGCGGAATAAATGGAACTATAGATATGCTAAATCATGGGATAGGAAGATATTTACCTAAAAATAATGGAGCAATAGTTTTCATTATAATATTAGCCTTTGTAATAATTTTTTTAAACATAGTTTACTTGAACAAATTAATAAAAAAGCGAAATAGAAAAATAACAATAATAGCTGGAATAAATATATCATTATATGGAATGTTATTTGGTTATTCAACTGGACTAATGATGATACCGCCGCTTATTATTTTAATGCTATTATTTTTAGAGAGGCAGGAAATATGTTAGATTTAATGTTTATAACGAATGAAGAAGAAATGGCATTAGAAGCTGAAAGTGCTGGAGTAGATAGAATATTTATTGATTTAGAGATAAAAGGGAAATATGAACGTCAAGGTCATTTGGATACACATATAGCTAATCATAGAATTGAAGATATTAGCAAAATAAAAACGATAATAAAAAAAAGTCAGATTCTGGTTCGTATTAATCCTTTTTATGAAGGAACCAAAAATGAAGTGGATGAATGTATAAGATATGGTGCTGATATTTTAATGCTACCTATGTTCACGACTAATTTTGAAGTCGAACAGTTTATAAAATATGTAGACGGGAGAGCAACGGTGTGTCTATTGCTTGAAACTTCTCAAGCGTTTGTAAGAATTAATCAAATATTAAGTATAAATGGTATTGATGAGATACATTTAGGATTAAATGATCTGCATCTCAGTTTAGGATTAGATTTTATGTTTGAATTATTATCTGAAGGTATAGTTGAATATTTAGGTAATTTAATTCAAAAGAAAAATATTAAATTCGGGTTTGGAGGCATTGCAAGGATTGGTGAAGGGGATGTGCCGGCAGAGCTTATTTTAGGTGAGCACTATAGGCTAGGTTCTCAAATGGCTATTTTATCTAGATCATTCCGTAGCAACAAAAGTAGTGAAATCAATGTACCAATAGATATAAACAGTGAGGTGAAAAAGGTTAGAGACGTTGAAAATAATATAAAGACTTGGTCCAATGACAAAGTTATTTCTAATTGTCAGTTAGTTAAGGAAAAGGTGAGAGAAATTGCAAAAAGAAGAATTAAAAAATGAGAATATTAAATTAATATGTGAAACAAGTATGTATATATTATTTGGAAAGAGATGCATTGACTTTTTAGTATCATTATTAGCAATAATTATACTGATACCACTATTTTTAATTATGTCTATTATAATAAAGTTGGATTCGAGAGGACCTGTAATATACAAACAAAAAAGAATAGGCAAAGGTAAAAGAGATTTTTTTGTTTATAAGTTTAGAACTATGATAGTAGATGCTGATAAGCAAGGTCCTACAAGGACAATTGAGGGAGATAAAAGGATTACACGAGTTGGTAAATATATTAGGAAATTAAGTTTGGATGAATTACCACAATTGCTTAATGTAATAAAAGGAGACATGAGCTTAGTTGGATATAGACCAGGTTTAAAGGAAAATTATACGCAAGAAGAATTGAACAGTAAATTATTTTATTATAAGCCTGGAATTACAGGGCTTGCACAGGTAAATGGCAGGAGTAGTCTTTCAAGGGTAGATAAAAGAAGGTTAGAATATAAATATTGTGATTGTATATCTTTAAAAGCAGATTTAAAAATAATATTTAAAACTGTTTGTATGGTTATTAAAAGAGAGGGGGTAAATTAATAGTGAGTATAATAAAGGAATGTATAGGTCTTATAGGCGGACACAGCGGAGATTCGCTAACTGATGAACTTCACAAGCGCGGATATATTGTAGCTTTAGTTGCAGGTAAGGATAATGAGCCTGGAATGGACAGTGCAGAGTATGTTTTAACTGAAGACTTAAGTAATCATAAGTTAATAATAAAATACTTTGTAGAATGTAACGTAAAAAATGTAGTTATAGGAACAGGTCATTCAAAAGCTATAGAATTAGCAAAGGTACTTGAAACGGAAGGATTTAAAACTAATATTGATTATAATAAAAGTATATTAGCAAAGGATAAGGTTAAATTTAAAAACTTATTAATTAAAATTGGCATTAAAACCCCAGAATTCATTAGTTTTAGAGATGCATATTCGATTGACGAAATTATTAATAGAATAGGATTGCCATGTGTGGTGAAGTCTGCAACAGATGCAGTTCAACCCCAGAAAGTAAATGCAAAAGAGGATTTGCAATACGCTATTTGTAATATAAAAAATACAGATACAGAGGTATTAATTGAACGATATATTAATGGAAATGATTGTACGGTTGCAATAATAAATGATGGAAAGTATTGTGAAAGTCTAGGTGTTACATATTATAGCAAAGCAAAAGAGTATAAACTAAAGGGATTTGACAATGCACATTCTACACAACTTTCAGAAAGAAAAGAACAAGAAATTTGTGCTATTGCAAAAAAAATTGTAGATACTTTAGGGTTTATTGGACTATTGAGAATAGACTTTATTATAGATGAGGATGTTTTTGTATTAGAACTAAATTCTGTTATTGTTACAGGTTATAATGGAAGTGCATACCCTTTTTTTAAAATCCAAGGAATTGATATTGCAAAAAAAATGATTGATACAGCTATACGAATTTTTGAAAACAAGGATGATTTATAATGAATAAAATATTATTTGTTACTTATGGGGGAGGACATGTTAATATAATACGACATATCTATAAGGCACTTTATAATAAAGATTTAGAAATTCAAGTTATTGGTTTAACAAGTAGTGTTAAAATTTTAGATAGAGATGGTATACCACACAAAAAAATTTCAGATTATATATCTATTTTTGATAATAGCGAGGAAATTATCCGGCATGGTGAAGAATTAGCTAAATTAAATTATGATAAAAATTCCGGACTTGATTACAATGATATAGTAGCTTATCTTGGATTTAGTTTTTATGATTTAATTTCATATGAGGGAAGCTATGAGAAGGCATATGATATTTTTAGCAAATATGGACGTAAAATTTTTAATCCTATAAATACTATGGAAAAAATAATAAAGCTTGAGAATCCGGATGTTGTTGTATTAACAAGTAGTATGAGAATGGAAAAGGCAGCTGGAATAGTAGCAAATAGTTTAGGCATTCCTGTTGTTAGAATTCTTGATAAACTTTGTGACAAAAATATAATTCCATACAAATGTAAGGCGTGTGTTATGAATGAGAAAGCAAAAAGTAATTTGCTAAAAAATAACAATATTGAAAAAAAAGATATTATAGTTACTGGGCAACCAGATTTTGAGGATAGTTTGAAGCTTCATAGTGATAAATTAGATATAATAATGAAGGAATTACAGGTAAATAAATATAAAAAGATAATATCATTTATGAGTCAACCAAGTCAATTAGATATTGAAAAAATAGTTGAAGGATTATTTGAAATTTCAAATAAAAATCATGATTATCTATATATTATAAAGATACATCCAAATGAAAATGTTGAAGATTATTTTAAAATCTTAAAAGAGAAAATAAGTTACAATTTAAAAATAGTAAAATATGAAGCACAATATATAGTGGCAATATCAGATGTAATATTAACTAAATATTCAACCGTAGGACTTTTAGCTGCCTTGATGGGAAAACCATTAATAAAACTAAATATTTTAAATGAAAAATATAGTATTGATTATTCTGAGTATGGTATAGCATATGAAGTTAGCAATTTTATTGATTTGGAAGATAAGATTAGTAAATTAATTGATATAAACTCAATTGAAAGCCAAAAGTTAAAACATGCAAGAGAAGAATTAAAGAATGAAAGAAATGCTGCTAATAATATAGCTCATGTAATAAGAGAATCAGTAAAAATTTGAATTAATTGCATGATCATTTGAATAAATAATATAGAAAGTGAATTGAGGGTAATTATGAATAATATTCTTGTAACAGGAGCAGATGGTTTTATAGGAAGTCATTTGGTAGAAGAATTAGTTAAAAATGGAGAAAAAGTAAAAGCATTTACATATTATAATTCATTTAACTCATGGGGATGGTTAGATACACTTCCTAAGGGAATTATGGAAGAAGTTGAAGTTTTTGCAGGAGATGTGAGGGATCCTAATGGTGTAAGAAATGCTATGAAATCTGTCGATGAAGTGTTTCATTTAGCGGCTCTTATAGCTATACCTTTCAGTTATCACTCGCCTGATACATATGTTGACACTAATATTAAAGGAACACTTAATATTTTGCAAGCTGCTAGAGAGTTAGGAACTTCTAGAATACTCGTTACATCTACATCGGAAGTTTATGGTACTGCTCAATATATTCCTATAGATGAACATCATCCTTTTCAAGGTCAATCTCCATATTCTGCCACGAAAATAGGTTCGGATAGGCTTGCAGAATCATTTTATAGAAGTTTTAATTTACCTATTACAATAGTTAGACCGTTTAATACATATGGTCCAAGACAGTCTGCTAGAGCGGTTATTCCAACTATAATAACACAACTTTTAGCAGGGAAATTAGAAATAAAGCTGGGTTCTTTAACGCCAACAAGAGATTTTAATTATGTAAAAGATACTGTAAATGGTTTTATCGAAATAGCTAAATCGAATAAAACTATTGGAGAAGAAATTAATATAGCAACACAGCAAGAAATATCAATAGGACAACTTGCTGAAGAATTAATAAAACAGATTAATATTAATGCAAAAATTATTTGCGATGAACAAAGATTAAGACCAGATAAAAGTGAAGTGAATAGGCTTTTAGGATCTAATGAAAAAATAAAAAAACTAACAAATTGGAAACCTCAATATTCACTAAAACAGGGAATTTCTGAAACGATTGATTTTTTTAAACAAAATTTAGATAAGTATAAGACAGATATTTATAATATTTAGTTTGGAGGGAAAAATATGAATCATAAATTTATTCCTCTTTCTGTGCCGAGCATTAGAGGAAAAGAACTGGAATATGTTACCCATGCAATTGAAACAGAATGGGTATCTACTAATGGTCCATATGTAAATGATTTTGAAAATAAAATAGCAGAGTATGTAAAATCTAAAGGAGCTATATCTTGTCAAAACGGAACTTCGGGGTTACATATAGCTCTTATGCTTTGTGGAGTGTCATATGGAGATGAAGTAATCGTACCAGCATTAACATTTATTGCAGCAGTTAACCCAGTAAAATATGTAGGAGCAAATCCAATATTCATGGATTGTGATGAATCACTTACTATGGATTCAAACAAATTATTGGAGTTTTGCCAAAAAGAGTGTACATATAATGATGGGAAACTTATTAACAAATTAACAAAGAAACATATAAAGGCAGTTATAGTTGTTCATGTATTTGGGAATATGGCTGACATGGAGAAAATAGTGGAGATAGCATCGCACTATAATTTAAAAGTCATTGAAGATGCTACAGAGGCTATTGGAACGTATTATAATTCAGGTAAATACAAAGGAAGATTTGCTGGAACAATAGGCGATATAGGTGTATATTCTTTTAATGGAAATAAAATAATGACTACTGGTGGCGGCGGAATGATTGTCTCAAATCGTGAGGAGCTATTAAGAAGAGCAAGGCACCTAACAACGCAAGCAAAAAGTGATGAACTTTATTATATACATGATGAAGTTGGGTATAACTATCGTATGACAAATCTGCAAGCCGCAATTGGTTTGGCTCAATTAGAGCAACTTGAAAATTTTATCAAGATTAAAGAGGACAATTATAAATTATATCAAAAGTTAATTTTTGAAATACCAGGGTTAAGTATGCTTAATTTTAAAGATAGTATTAGGAGCAATTATTGGTTTTATTCTCTGAAATTAGATTCTATATATGCCATGAGCAGGGATGAAATTATCAAATATTTATATATAAATGGTATACAGTCAAGACCTATTTGGGGGTTAATTAATGAACAAAAACCATATATAGATAATCAAGCTTATAAAATTGATAATGCAAAGTTTTTTATTCATCATGTAGTAAATATTCCATGTAGTACTAATTTAACTTCGGAAGATGTGAAATACGTTGTAAAATATTTAAATCAAGCTAGAAATATATGGGCTAATAATTTTCTATAATAAATATGAGTGTGAAAACTAAAGAATTGAGGCAATTTTATGGAAGTAAAAGAACTATTCATATCAAAAAAATTCATTATAAGAGAAGCGCTAAAAAAACTTGATGATACTGGGCGAAGGATACTTTTAGTTGTAGAATATAATAAATTGCAAGGTGTGATAACGGATGGCGATATAAGAAGATGGATAATAAAAAATGGTGATTTGGACGAAAAGGTTACGAAAATTATGAATAGATCACCAAAATACATTTTAGAGAAAGATATAGTTAACGTTAAAGAAACATTAAAAAAGATGAGGGTGGAAGCATTACCCATTGTTAATAAAGAACTTGAAGTTATAGATATTGTTTTTTGGAAAGACAATTTTGAAAGTAAATACTATCACAGACTAAAAATAAGCAATAAAATAATAATTATGGCTGGAGGAAAGGGAGCTAGGCTTGAACCATATACAAAAATATTACCTAAACCATTGATACCTATAGGTGATATACCTATTATTGAGAGGATAATTAATAATTTTACTGATTTTGGATGTAAAGATTTTATTCTTACTGTTAACTATAAGAAAAATATGATAAAAGCATATTTTAATGAGATAGAGAAAACTTATAATGTTAGTTTTATAGAAGAAGAAAAGCCATTGGGAACAGCAGGAAGTCTTTATTTGTTAAAAGATAAATTAGAAGATACATTTTTTATAAGCAATTGTGATGTTTTAATTGATGGAAATTATTATGATATGATAAAATATCATAAAGAAAATAATAATAAAATAACATTAATAACCTCATTAAAACATTTTAAAATTCCTTATGGTGTAATTGAATTGAATTCTGAAGGTACAATATCAAATATCAAAGAAAAACCTGAATTTGATTTTCTGGTAAATACGGGGATGTATATTTTGGAACCAGAAGTGCTTAAGGATATTCCAAAGGACACATTTTTTCATATTACAGATTTAATAGATATTTATATAAATAAAGGATTAAAGATAGGAATATATCCCGTTGGAGACAAAGAATGGCTTGATATGGGTGAATTTAAAGAGATGGAAAATATGATTGATAAATTAGGAATAAGGTAAGGAACAATAATATGATGTGGAATGGTTTGCCTATAGTAATCTTTGGAAGTGGCGGTACTTCTAAAGATGCGTTACATATTATAGAAGAAATTAACAAGATAAACCAAGAGAAGATTCTAAATTTCATTGGTTTTGTGGAACAATCAAAAAAAAGAATAGGTGAAGTAGTTACAAAAGGTTATGAAGTTATAACTTGTGATGGCGAATTTGATAAATTTTCAAATAAATTTAAGGTGTTGGGCATCATTTTGCCAATGGGCATACCCAAGATTAAAATGAGAATTTATGAAAACATTAGGTTTTTAGATAATATTGTTTTTCCTAATATTATACATCCTAATGTTACATTTGACAAAGAAACCATATCGTTTGGCATTGGAAATGTCATTGCATCTGGAGCTATTTTAACGCATGATATAATAATAGGAAACTTTAACCTAATAAATAATAATGCTTCAATAGGTCATGATTGTATTATTGGTAATAATAATGTTATAAACCCAAGTGCAACTATATCAGGAAATGTGATAATAAAAGATAATTGCCTGATAGGTACTGGTGCTAACATATTGCAGCAAATATCTTTAGGAGATAATGTGACAATAGGTGCAGGTTCAGTTGTGACTAAGGATGTCGAAGACAATATAATAGTAGTTGGGGTTCCCGCCAAAAGGTTAATGAAATGAAGACAAAAAATGATAATTTGTAATTTGTTGACTAATAGATTTTTAGGAAAGAATTTGAAAGGAGTTTGTGCGATAATATTACTATTATGTAATGTCATGCTAAATTATTATGAGAATTTTAAAAAATATGGTAGTGGTTTTAGGGATAGTTTATCCAGAAATAGAAATATATCTTGATGATTATTTCCTGTCATTGCAAAATCAATCTTATAGAGAATTTGATGTTTGGATATTTAGTGATGGCTTAAGTAAAGATATTCTTGATTTTTATAAAACTAAATATGAAGCTCTCAATATTAATATAGAAATATTAAATGATAAATATACTCCAGCTAAAATTAGGGAGATAGCTATTTTAAAAGTTAAAAAAGATTATCAGTATTTAATATTTTCTGATACTGATGATTATTATAGCAACAATCGAATTGAAAAAAGCATACAAGCATTAGAAATATATGATTTTTGTTATAATAATATGATAGTAATTAACAATGAGGGTAAGAAAATAAGAGATAGTACATATTTTGAGAATAAAAATAATCCCTTATTAGTTAATAACTACAGTTTATTGCTAAATAAAAATTTCTGCGGATTATCAAATACAGCTATTAATTTGAAGAAAATAAAAATAGATTTTTTAAAGATACCTTCTGAGATAACTGCAGTAGATTGGTGGATTTATTCTCTAATACTTATTAAAGGCTATACAGGATGTTTTTTAGAAGATGTATTTACATATTATAGACAGCATAGTTTAAACACTATTGGCGGTTTAAATCATGTAAGTGAAAAACAAATTATAAAAGGAATAAATGTTAAAAAGGAACATTACGGGTTACTTTTACGTTACTGTCCAAGTGAATATAGTGAAGTTATCGGTGAAGAAAATGAAAAAATCAGAGTATTAGATAAAAAATTGAAAAATAATAAGTGCCTTGAACAATACATTGATAATATAAACAATACAAATAAAGAATATATGTGGTGGGAATACATCATATAAAGGGAGGTTTGAGAAGTAATTATGGAAGAAGTTTTAATTGGAAATAAGTTAATAAAAAATTACTCGGAGCCATTTATAATTGCTGAAATTGGGGCAAATCATAATGGTGATATTGAGTTGGCAAAAAAAATGATTAATATTGCTAAAATGAAGGGAGCGGATGCCGTTAAGTTTCAATCATGGTCGAAAGATTCAATTTTTTCCAAAGAAGTATATAGAGATAATTATTTTTTAACAGACGACTATAGAAATAGGACGGACTATACATTGGAAGAAATAGTAGATAAATATAGCTTTGGCAAACAAGAACATAGAGAATTGAAAAAATATTGTGATGAAATTGGAATAATATTTTCATCAACTCCGTTTAACCAAAAAGAAGTGGATTTTTTAGTAGATGAATTAGATGTGGATTTTATTAAAGTTGCTTCTATGGATTTAAATAATTTACCTTTTTTAGAGTATATAGCAAAAAAAGGCAAACCAATTGTTCTGTCTACAGGATTAAGTACGCTGGCAGAAATAGATGAAGCCATAAGCGCAATATTAAATAATGGTAATAAAAAAATTATAATTTTACATTGCGTTTCAATATATCCGCCAATTGACGAAGATGTTAATCTAAATAATATTGATATGCTGAGAAGTTTGTATAATTTTCCAACAGGATATTCGGATCATACAATAGGAATAGCAGCTCCTATCTTATCAATTGCCAAGGGGGTATGTATGATAGAAAAACACTTTACACTTGATAAGAATATGGAAGGGTGGGATCATAAAGTATCTGCAGATTCAGATGAATTGGGTATTATTGTTAGTGAATGTAAAAAGGCATACAAAATGTTGGGAAGTTATAATAGAATAGTTAATGAATCCCAAGAGAGAATGGAAGCATTTAGAAGAAGCATTGTAGCAACTAGAAATATTAAAGCAGGAGAGATTATACAACAATTGGATATAGATTTTAAAAGACCGGGAACTGGTATTAGCCCTAAATATGTTGATTTTATTTTAGGTAAAAAAGCAAAAAGGAATATTGCTTTTGATGAAATGATAAAAATGGAAGACTTTTAGGAGGATAGTATATGATATCAATAATACCAGCAAGAGGGGGGTCTAAAGGTATTCCTAGAAAAAATATTAGGCTCTTTTGTGGACACCCTTTAATTGCACATACAATAATGGCAGCCCAAAATTCTAAATGTGTAGATAGAATTATTGTTTCTACAGATGATGATGAAATAGCTGAAATTGCACTTAGATATGGCGCAGAGGTGCCTTTTTTAAGACCAAAAGAATTAGCGACAGATAACGCTAAAGCGATTGATAATTTTTTATTTACAATAAATGAATTAAATAAGATTTCTAATATATGTATAGAAGATTTTGTCGTGTTACAGCCAACTTCTCCATTAAGAACAGCAAAAGATATAGATGCAGCTATTAAGCTTTTTTATCAGGAAAAAGCTGATACGGTGATATCTGTAGTGAAATCAGAACATCCTCCTACTTGGTATAAAAAGATTTCAAACG
>DCYG01000033.1:39763-124276 GCA_002331025.1 Firmicutes bacterium UBA2116
TATAAAAAGATTTCAAACGAAGGCATATTAGTGGATTATTTTACTTCTGTAGATAATAGTCTAAACAGACAAGAAAATGAAGAAACATATTTACCTAATGGAGCCATATATGTTTTTAGATATGCAGCCCTGAAAGAAAATTACTCATATTATAATTCTAAAACATACCCATATATAATGGACCAAAAAAATTCAGTTGATATTGATACACTTATCGATTTCGAATTGGCAAAGGTCTTACTTCAAAGGAACTCGCAATAAGCCATTAAGTTAATCTTGAACATTCTTATAATATTTTAAAACTGTGAAGTCTCAATAAATTAAATCAAGAGTATTATATTGAAAGGGTCGAAATTATGCAGAAAAATAAACAATGCTTAATAACTGACATTATGAATTATCAACATGATAAAATTAATGAACTTATCAGTAATCTGAAGATTCCTCAAAATAAGATTATATATATCCATGCAAAAATCAAAAAATTAAAAAATGAATTAGGGATTGAATACGATGAAATTGTAAAATCATTTATTTCAGCAATAATGCATAATTATAAACCAAAAACTATTCTTGTACCTACGTTTACATCAAGTTTTACAAAATCAGGAATTTATCATAGAATGTTTTCAAAATCTGAAGTCGGAAGGTTTTCTGAAGAAACTAGATTACTATCATCTAACAGAACTATAGATCCGGTTTTTAGTGTAGTTGATTTAAATAATATTCTTCCTTTATATGAAGATAAAATTAATTATTATGATGCATTTAGTTCCAAGAGTTTGTTTAATTTACTAGAGAAAGAGGATGCGATAGTAATGAATTTTGACTTGGATGAAATAGTTATGTCACAGTTACATTATATTGAATATATGAATAAGGTTCAATATAGGTATAATAAGAGTTTTAAAGGAATTATATATTCAGATCAAAAAGATTATTTTGAAATAAATTATAATTATTACGTTCGTGATTTGAATGTTAATACTAATTGGAATAGAAAAAAAATAGAAGAATATTTAGTTTTACAAAAAGCTATTATTAAATATGAAAAAGAAGGACATAAAATTTTATGCGGTTCAGTTAAAGATATAACCGAAGTAATGAATAGTGCATTATCTAAAGATAAATATTTTTTAATAGATTAAGAATAAAAATTATAAAAGGAAGGAAAATGTTATTGTAATTAAGGTGAAATGATGGAAGGAACAGCAATGTATAAATTAGCAAAATTATTATTTCCAATTTGTAGAAGCATTACTGGAAATGGTGTAAGACAAACATTAAACATTATAAAAAGATATGTTCCTGATATGAATATTATTGAAGTTCCGACGGGAACCAAAGTATTTGATTGGGAAGTTCCTGACGAATGGAATATTAATGATGCCTATATTTTAAATCCTAATGGAGAAAAGATAGTAGATTTTAAAAAATCCAATCTTCATGTAGTAGGTTATTCTATACCAGTAAATGATATAATTTCTAAAGATGAACTAGACAAGCATTTATACTCTTTACCTAATCAGCCTAATGCTATTCCATACTTGACATCTTACTATAGCAAAAGATGGGGGTTTTGTATTAGTGAATTGGAAAGAAGAAAAATGATTGAAGGTGATTATAAGGTATATATTGATAGCAGTTTAAAAAAAGGCCATCTAACATATGGGGAGATTATTATTCCCGGCGAGACTAATAAAGAGATATTTTTATCAACGTATATTTGCCACCCATCTATGGGAAATAATGAGACATCAGGTCCAGTCGTAGTAACCTTTTTAGCAAAATGGATTAAGGAGATTATTAATAGAAAATATACATATCGTATAGTATTTATTCCTGAAACTATTGGTTCAATAACTTATATAGCTCATAACATTATGGAAATGAAAACAAATATCATTGCAGGTTTCAATGTTACATGCGTAGGCGATAATAGATCATATTCTTACTTGCCTTCAAGGCAAGAAAATTCTCTGGCAGATAAAATTGCTTTACATGTTTTGCATCATACTCACCCAAATTTTAATAAATATTCATATCTAGACAGAGGAAGTGACGAAAGGCAGTATTGTAGTCCAGGTGTTGATTTGCCGGTTGCATCAATAATGAGGACAAAATATGGTGAATATGATGAATATCATACATCATTAGATGATATTAATTTAATTAGTCCTGAAGGATTACAAGGCTCGTATGAAGTTTACCAAAAAGTAATTGAATGTATTGAAAATAATAAAAGATATATTAGTAATATGATTTGTGAGCCGCAATTAGGAAAAAGGGGTCTTTATCCAACGCTAAGTAGCAAAAATAGTGTTAATAAAGTTCGAAAACTGATTGATTTTCTAGCTTATTGTGATGGGGATCTTGATTTGTTAGAAATTTCGGAAATAATAGGGGTTCCTATGTGGGATCTATACGAAATTAAAAATTTACTCGAAGAAAATCAAATTATTAGTCAAGTATAAAATGATTCTTTATCACACCATTTTAGGTGAGAAAAGCATTTCTTTTGAGGATGAAAAATTATATGTTAGTGTTCTGCTTGGCTTTTATTTAGTATTTAATTGTTAAGGTATATGAAGCAAGTATAAAACTATAATATATATAGAGCGAAATTATCTATATATGAATAGTAATAATTCAAAATAATATACAGAAAGCTAATTAGAAAATTTGATGTGTATAACATTATCTTCTTACAGGAGTTTTAAGATAGGAAAAAGCTTTATATGACAATCTTTATACATCAAGAACAATAGTCTGATAACAGTCTGATAAACAAGAATATTTCTGAACTTTTGATTGAAGGTGCAATTAAAATAGAAATATTATAGGTTCAACTGAAGCAGATGCAATTAAACTATTTGCTAATACGCATCTTGCACTTTGTGCAACATATTTTAATGAACTTGACTCTTATGTAGCACTTATAGTGTTTAATACGAAGCTAGTCATGATAGTATGGCTTAGATCCACGTAAGGACATGTCATAACAAACCTTCATTTAGTTTGGAGGTTACTACTGTTTACCGAAAGATACAAAGCAACTATTAGCAACTATTAGCAACTATGTGGATGTACCGCAAAATATAATATTAGCTATTATTAATGCAAACAAGATAATAAAAGATTTTATGGGGGACATGATTATTAAAAGAAATCCGAAGATTGTTGCTTATCTATGGATTAACGATGAATATGGACTTAGATAATTTTGACAGTCATTATCCAAGTGTTATGAAGTGTGTTAAACAAAGGTCATAGAGTCTGTGGTTTATAAGTCTGTTCTGAAAGAGGATGAATTCTATAATTTAAAGTTGTTAAAGACTTTTCTAACATGAAATTTAAATTTATTCATTAATTATGTTTCGCTATACTATATATAAAACATAAAATCATTTTCATTGCAAAAAGCATGTTTGGAGGAAACAATTGTCACAATCAAAAAAAGCAGCTAAATCAGTTTTTATCATAATTATATTTACATTTGGCAGTAAAATTTTAGGATTTATAAGAGAAGCATTAATAGCAGCAAAGTTCGGTTCAGGTGCTGAAACAGATACATTTTTTATAGCCTTAACAGCTATTACATTGTTTACATCAATGATTACAAAAGCTATAAATACTACTACCATTCCTGTACTATCAAAGATTGAATCAGAAGAAGGGAAAAAAGGTAAAAAAGAACACACAAATAATTTATTAAACATAACTTCCTTATTGTCTTTTATCATTATAATATTGGCATGGTTTTTATCACCATTTATTTTAAAGGTTTTAGCTTATGGTTTTTCCGATGAACAGTTTAAATTAGCTGTATTAATGATGCGAATAGGACTACCTGCCATCTTTTTTTCAGGGTTAGTAGGTGTATTTAGAGGTTATCTTCAGAGTGAATTATTGTTTACGGAATCTGCCGCTGCAAATTTTCCATTTAATTTTGTGTATATATTTTTCTTAGTATTTTTATCAGGTATATTTGGCATAAAAGGGCTGATGGTTGCAAGTGTACTAGCGATTGGTGCTCAAATATTAATTCAAATCCCTGGTGTTAAAAAGTTAGGTTTTAAATATAAATTTAAATTAGATATAAAGGATAAATATGTAAAAAGTATAGTCTATCTTATACCGCCTGTCCTAATTAGTGCAGGCATAGATGATTTAAACAAAGTTATTGATAAGTCATTAGCATCTACCTTAGCTGAAGGCAGTATCTCAGCTTTAAACTATGGTAATAGGCTTAATTTATTAGTAACAGGGATATTTATTTCTGCCATTACTACTGTTATTTTTCCTATGTTGTCAACTGAAGCAAATAAGGATGATTATAAGGGACTAAAAAAGGTAACAATAAGCGGCATAAATATTGTGCTACTTATAACTATACCTGCAACAGTAGGAATGATTCTGTTAGCAGACCCTTTGGTTAGATTGGCATTTCAAAGAGGTGCTTTTGATAACAAAGCTGTATATATGACAGTTGGAGCGGTAATATTTTATACAGTTGGACTGGTAGGTATGGCATTAAAACCTTTATTAAATAATATTTATTACTCTTTACATGATACAAAGATACCTATGATAAACGGACTTATAGCTGTCTTGATTAATATTATTTTAAATCTTATATTAATTAGATTTATGGCACATAGAGGATTAGCTCTTGCAACATCCGTATCTGCCATTATAACGTCCTTACTATTGCTTCAAGGATTGAGAAAAAAGATTGGTCATTTTGGATTAATGAAATCTGTTAAATGTGGGTTAAAATCATTAGTTGCATCTGCCGCAATGGGCATAGTAGTATATTTGTTGTATGGTTTTCTTAGCAAGACACTGGTAAGTGGTACTATTTCAGATATTATTTCATTGTTGTGTACTGTTGGAGCAGGAGTACTTACTTATCTTCTGCTTATATATTTATTTAAGGTTGATGAAATAAACTGGGTTATAAGAATCGTGAAAGGTAAGATATTTTCACGTAAATGAAATAAGTCTTGATTTTTAGATTTAACGAAATATACATAATTAACTCAATCAAAGAGGTAATAATCATGAAAATAACAGTAGCATACTCAGGTTGCGTTGTCCTGTCTAATGTGTACTTTAGCACAGCACAACGAAGTCATAGCACTCGATATAATTAAAGAAAAAATTGATATGATAAATAATAAGAAATCTCCGATAATAGACCAGGAAATAGAGGAGTATTTAGCATCGAAGAATCTTAATTTAAGAGCAACTACAGATAATTATGAAGCATATAAGGATGCCGAATACGTCATTATTTCTACACCAACTAATTATGATCCGGAGAAAAACTATTTTAATACAAGGACTGTGGAAGCTGTTATAGCTAATGTTCTTTCTATTAAACCTGATGCTGTGATGATTATCAAATCTACAGTACCGGTAGGATATACTGAATCAATAAAAGAGAAATTTGATACGGATAATATTATCTTTTCACCGGAGTTCTTAAGAGAAGGAAAAGCACTATATGACAATCTCTATCCATCAAGAATTGTAGTAGGAGAACAGTCTGAAAGAGCAAGGGTATTCGCCGAACTTTTAGCTGAAGGTGCTATTAAAAAAGATATTCCGATTTTATATACAGGTTCAACTGAGGCAGAAGCAATTAAACTGTTTGCTAATACGTATCTTGCGCTTCGTGTAGCATATTTCAATGAACGTGATTCTTATGCAGAGATAAGGGGTCTTAATACAAAGCAGATTATTGAAGGTGTAGGATTGGATCCACGTATAGGAACACATTACAATAATCCATCCTTTGGATATGGAGGATACTGCTTACCAAAAGATACAAAGCAGCTGTTAGCAAACTATGCGGATGTACCGCAAAATATAATGTCAGCTATTGTCGATGCAAATAGAACTAGAAAAGATCACATAGCTGATATGATTATTAAGAGAAATCCGAAGGTTGTTGGTATATATAGGTTAACGATGAAGATGGATTCGGATAACTTCAGACAGTCAGCAATCCAAGGTGTTATGAAACGTATTAAAGCAAAGGGTATAGAGGTTGTGGTTTATGAGCCTGCACTTAAAGAGGATGAATTCTATAATTCAAGAATCATTAAGAATTTTGATGAATTTAAGAAAATCTCTGATGTTATTGTAGCAAACAGATTATCTGACGAGATTAAAGATGTAGTGGATAAGGTGTACACTAGAGATTTGTTTAGCAGGGATTAGGGAAAGAGTAAGAAATATTTATAAAGAAATAATGGAGGGATCAATAATGGATGAAGAAAACAACATTTTGAAAATTAGAAACGATTCAATCATAAAGTTATCCAAGCAGGATGATAACTACACCATTGTGGATGGGAAAGTACCATCATGGTTAAATGCTACTCAACATCCGACCGTTCTTGGAATATCTGAACTCCGCACTGGAATTGAGCCGTGGCTTACATCATTGTTTCAGTCAGAGCATCTTTCCGTTTTGATTGGAAGTGGTTTGTCAACTGCTGTCCAATTTCTCGCCACTGGTACTGTAAATACAGTCATGTCAGGACAAGATATTAATTCTGCTTTCAAAGATAAAATTATAGAAGCAGCCCAAAAATCTTCTCTTGTATGTGGACGTGGTGAGAAGAATATAGAAGACGAAATTAGGGTAACAAATGAGTTGATCCGTGGTCTTGAAATACTCGGCTATGATACAGATGACGCTAAAAAAGCTGATTATGAAAAGCTGTGTCAAGGATTGGAATTACTGATTAAAGATTTCACAGAAGGAATTGCTAAAATTGAAGCAAGTGTTGCTACTGCTGCATCGGTAGAAAGAGGAAGATCATTTGGATATCTTGTTGATTTTCTTATGAGTTTTGCAAGCCGAACAGGAACTCGTGAACGCCTAAATATTTTTACTACCAATTATGATAGACTGATAGAAGCTGGTGCAGAGCTTGCGGGATTACATTTACTTGATAGATTTGTTGGTACACTTGCCCCTATTTTCCGATCATCAAGATTAGATATTGATATGCACTATAATCCGCCCGGAATACGTGGAGAGCCTCGTTATCTCGAAGGTGTTACTAGATTTACAAAGTTACATGGATCTATTGATTGGGTTGACGTCGGAACCGAAATTCGAAGAATAGGACTACCACTGGGCTCAACTGATATAAAGAGCTTTCTAAATGCCCCTGGCTTAGTTGATATTGATAGCAAGAAAGTGATGATATATCCAAATTCATCAAAAGACCGTGAAACATCCGAGTATCCTTATGTTGAATTATTTCGTGATTTTGCAGCTGCCTTGTGCCGACCTAATAGCACTCTTGTTACCTATGGGTATGGTTTTGGAGATGACCATATTAACCGAATAATAAGAGATATGTTGACAATTCCATCGACACATTTAGTTGTCATATCCTATGATGATGATAGCGGTCGTATTAAGAAAAAATACGAGGAGTTTGGACGTTCATCTCAAATCAGCTTGATAATTGGCAAAGATTTGGCTGAACTGCCAACGTTAGTTGATTATTTTATGCCAAAACCGTCCATAGACAAGGCGTCAATTAGGATGGATGAATTATTAAAGCAGCGATATACAGAGGCAAAGATTGAATCTGTTCAAATTAATTCCCTCGACCTAAATGGAGGTGATGATTTATGATGACTCCTTTAGCGATTGCTGATTCTTTAAGAATCGGAAATGTAGACTTTGTTTCTCCAGATGAAATTAAGGTACTTATAGATATTGAAGCTCCTAATAATGTCGCACTAAATGCAGGAGTACCGCGACCTTTCCCACGCATAAATAGCTACGTGCTCATTCCGAGTGAAAGTGGTTTTATGGTTGCACAGATTGAATGGATAACTATTGAGCGTTCACAATATCCTAAAAGAAAAGGATTGCAAGATTTTGGTTTGATTGACCTACCTTTTCCGCTAAGAAAGATGAGTGTTAATCCTCTTGGTGTATTGCATGAAAATGTTGAAAGATCAGAGAAGCCTAGATATACATTTTCGCGTGGTGTCGAAGTATTTCCTACTGTTGGGGATCCGGTTCTATTACCATCTCAGATTGAATTAAAGTCTATTGTTGAGTCTGGTGATAATCGCAGGGTGAAAATCGGTGTTAGCCCACTTGCAGGTAACGCAGAAGTTATGGTTGATCCAGACAGATTATTTGGACGTCATTTGGCAATATTGGGAAACACCGGAAGTGGCAAATCATGCACAGTTGCCGGAGTTATCCGGTGGTCTATTGAAGCAGCAAAACGAGAAGTGTCTTGCCACGAATGCGGGCAACCAAGAAAGGTTAATTCCCGCTTTATCATCTTAGACCCAAACGGAGAATATTCACGTGCATTTAAAGATATGGACAATGTGCGTGTTTTTGCTGTCGAGTCTGATTTGCAAAATAATGTAGAGCAATTGCAAGTGCCCCTTTGGCTATGGAATAGCTCGGAATGGTGTACGTTTACGCAAGCAAGCAGCCGGACACAACGACCTGTTTTAATTCAAGCACTCAGAACCGTGCGTGACGGAACGTTAGATATTGCCTTAACTCCAAGTACAGATATGCGGAGATATTTACGGACTTTAGTTGATATAATTAGAATTGAACTTGCTAATGGTGAACCTTGGGCAGCAGGTCAGAAGAATTTCGGAAAACGGAAAGGGTTCTATGAAGGGCTTGTTGCATGGAGAACAGGCACAACTGAGGAAGATTCTTTTTCTCAGATAGAAAAAGACGCATTAAATGATCTCAATATTAAACTTGATTCGATGATTGCCTTACATACAAATAAATTCTCTTCTTATTTATTTGACCGAACTACTATCACTGAACTAATGGAAGTTATTTCAAAGGCACATTCAGCTTTTGGTGGTTCTGACAGAGATATACTTCCAATTGATGCGGATATTCCACGTCCTTTTACAGGCGATTTGTTTCTCAGAAGCATACAATCTAATGCTGAGTTACTGAAATCAACGGAATACGTTGAAACAATGCTTACAAGGATACGCACTTTATTATCAGATTCGCGTATGAAGGTTATTACGAACTGTTCACCGGATCTAACGCTTCAAAAGTGGCTTGAAATGTATATATGCCCTACTAATTCATCGGATGGTTCAATAACAGTTATTGATTTGTCGTTGGTTCCGGCAGAAGTAATTCATATAGTGACGGCAGTTATTGCTCGTATGACATTGGAAGCACTGCAAAGATATCGGCATTTGAATGGTGGAAAAACGTTGCCCACTACACTTGTTATGGAAGAAGCACATACTTTTATCCGTAAATACATTAACGATGCAGAAGAAACAGCCGCGTATTCGATGTGTACACAGGTGTTTGAGAAAATTGCTCGTGAGGGACGTAAATTTGGACTTGGGCTTGTCCTGTCTTCTCAACGTCCTAGTGAGCTATCACAAACCGTCCTATCGCAGTGCAATACTTTTCTGCTTCACCGAATTAGCAATGACCGTGATCAAGACTTAGTTAACAAGCTTGTACCAGACAATTTGCGAGGTCTGCTACGTGAATTACCCTCTTTGCCATCACAAAAAGCTATACTGTTAGGGTGGGCTTCCGAATTACCTGTGTTGGTACAAATGAACTACCTTGAAGAGGCTCATAGACCTAAGTCAGATGATCCGGAATATTGGAAAACATGGACTGATATCGAAGACGATGCTTGTACTGTCGATTGGGGGAATATTGCAGATATTTGGCAGGAAAAAGTACCGGATGTTGACGAAGAACAAGGACTTGATGAAGAAGTTATAGAACAACAAGGGAAATATTATTCGGATTATGGTGATTATATTTGCCACGAGCAGAAAGACTGGCAAGCGATGAGTAATACCTATGATGACTCAGAAACTGAAGAAGAATTACCATTTTAGGTGGAAATTAATATATTATAAGATAATAAAATGAAAATCAATTGGATAATTAAGAATTAACATGTAAAGATAGATGAAATCTTTAAGATTGAATATATTAATCGTAAGAAAGATATAATCTGACAGTGTAAAAGAAATTGATAACATTGACACAAAATCAAAATATCATATTCAAGTGTAATTTGAAGTGGCATGGTTAATAAGGCTGAGTAATACATAAACTATAGTGAAGGTCTGGAGGTCAAAAAATGAAAAATAACTATACGGAACAATCGAATAATCTTTATCCAATAGATTCAGTTATGAAGTCTGTATTTATAGAGGAATTCGTATCTATTGGAATGGATATAGCTGAAGAAAGTATAGATTCATTATTGGATGCTGACGTGCTTAGTGACATTCCTATAGTAAAGACTATCCGGGCTATAGCAAAGGTGTCGTTAGCTATTAGGGAAAAGTATCTTCTTAAAAAAATGCTTATTTTTATTGAGACCATAAATCATGGCAAGGCAAAATCTGAAGAAATAGAAAAAAGAAAGAAGGCTGCTGAAAGTAATGAAAAGTGGTTAAGAAAAGAGATTGAACTTATAACTATCCATATAGATAGATTAGATGAATTAGAAAAAGCTCGATTAACAGCGGCATTTTATATTGAATATATAAATCTAAAAATTACGTGGCTTCAATATCGAGAGTATTTAGCCATTATTGAACGTGTTTTTTTTCAAGATTTTATACAATTATTAGATATTTATGATGCAATATTACAGGATAAAAAAGTTAAAGATCTTATTAAAAAGGGTGCTGATGGTGGAGTAATAACAAAAAAGATAAGTGAATTAAATTGTGATAGGTTGATAGCTGTTGGATTAGTGCAAGCTAAGAGAAGTCCTATTTATAATGGTAATATGCTGACAGATTATGACTTAACAAGACTTGGATTAAAGTTTGCAGAAGTTTTAAATAAATTAAAGAAGTAAAAAAGCGTTATATGACAATCTCTATCCTTCAAGAATTGTAGTTGGTGAACAGTCTGAGAGAGCAAGGGTTTTTGCTGAGCTTTTAGCTAAAGGAGCAATTAAAAAAGATATTCCAATTCTATATACAGGTTCAACTGAAGCAGAAGCAATTAAACTATTTGCTAATACATACCTTGCGCTTCGTGTAGCATATTTTAATGAACTTGATTCTTATGCAGAGATAAGGTGTCTTAATACGAAGCAGATTATCGAAGGTGTTGGATTGGATCCACGTATAGGAACACATTACAATAACCCCTCCTTTGGATATGGTGGATACTGTTTGCCAAAGGACACAAAACAGTTGTTAGCAAACTATGCGGATGTACCACAAAACATTATGTCAGCTATTGTTGATGCGAATAGAACTAGAAAAGATCATATATCGGATATGATTCTTAAAAGAAATCCAAAGATTGTTGGTATCTATAGGTTGACTATGAAGATGGATTCGGATAACTTCAGACAGTCTGCAATACAAGGTGTTATGAAGCGTATTAAAGCAAAGGGCATAGAGGTTGTGGTTTATGAACCAGCTCTTAAAGAGGATGAATTCTATAATTCAAGAGTCATTAAGAATTTTGATGAATTTAAGAAAATCTCTGATGTTATTGTTGCAAACAGATTATCTGACGAGATTAAAGATGTAGTGGACAAGGTGTACACTAGAGATTTGTTTAGCAGGGATTAAGGAAAGAACATCTATAGTAAAAATTTATAAAATTGATAATAAAAAATCATTATTGATATTTTACTCAACATACGATATAATATAAAGGGTGATATATAATTGAAAACTTTTGGTGAGATTATTAAAGACGCAAGAAAAGAAAAACGTATAACTCAGAGAGATTTAGCTAAAATGATTTCGGTGGATTTTACATATATTAGTAAAATTGAAACCGGTGCATTAGAACCACCATCGGAATCAGTAATAGGTAAGATTGCTAAAATACTTGAGTTAGATCCTAATGAGTTGTTTATACTGGCTAAAAAGGTGCCGACGGAATTTAAAAATTCGATAATTGAAGAAGACACTACTGCAAATATGTTTTTTAGAAAATATCAATATTTAACTGAAGAACAGAAAGAAAGGATAAAGCATATCATAGAGGAATAATATAATGATTGGATATAGATATATTTCGCCGGAAGAAATGGAATCTATTACAGCTCAGGTTTTGCAAAAATCAGATATGCCTGCTTTTTGGAATGGATAGATTGAAAAAGTTGATATTGACCATATTATCGAATTTATTTATGGGTTGGATATAATATGGGAGGATATTGACAAGTTGGATGTAGGTGGAATGATATTAGCAGCAATAAAACCATCTGAAAAACTAATAATAATGAATGAGTCAAAGAAAGACTTGTTTAAAGAAAAAATGGGTACAATGAATTTTTCGAAAGCTCATGAATTAGGTCATTGGGTGCTTCATGTCACAGAAGTACAAGCAGATATGTTTGCAGCATCTCTATTAATGCCCAAAGAAATTATATCTGAAGCTGTAAATGAATTGAAACAAAAAGGATTTGTTACTTTCCCAGAACTTTACAAGATGGCAGATAAATTTGAAGTATCTATTTCGGCATTGACTAACAGAATTATCGGATTAGGTCTATTATACATAAATAATAAGAAAATATATCTTTCTGTTGATGAAATGACGGGACAAATGAGGTTATTTTAAATTTTTTTATCTCAAACATTGAGTTGAGTATCAACACAACAAAGTGAAAGGCGGAATATATGAAAAGTAAAGATGCAAGACAAGACCAAAAGCTTCTCAGAAATCAATTTTTGGCTTTTAATTATTTAGATATTCCAACTATTAAAAAGAGTGAATTAAAAAATATAAATCTAAAATTCATAGGATGTGATCAGCTTACTAATAAAAAAAGAGCAACTGAAGATAAATCAATTCATTTTTTTGTAGATGATTATGATTTAAATAAATTTTATAATTACCCTGAGAAATATTATAGAAAATTAGCAAAGTTCGAAGCTGTGTTAACGCCTGATTTTAGTATATATACAGATATGCCTTTAATAATACAGATGTATAGTACTTTTAAAAACAGATGGTGCGGTGCATATTGGCAAGATAAAGGATTAAAAACAGTAATCCCCACAATAACATGGGGAGATGAGGAAAGCTACGAATTTTGTTTTTTGGGAGTTGAGGAAGGCTCGATTGTTGCGATTTCAACACTAAGTGTATGCAAAGAAAAGGAGTTGTTTATGAAAGGATATAACAGAATGATGGAAGTAATAAAGCCGCAGTTAGTTTATTGTTATGGGGTTAGACCTTTTCCGGAAATGGAAGGGAATATTATATGGATTGAGTATTTATCAAAGGCAGGGAGGTGTTGAAATGGGAGGAAGAGGAATATCATCGGGAGCTAACATAAATCAAGTGACCATAGAACAGATTGAAGATAGATTGGAAGTTGATGAAATTGTAAAAAATGCAGAAAGCGTTAGAAATATGGCGGCAATTAAAGATAAGGAAGATGAAAGGATACCTGATTTATATAAAAAATGTTCTTGTTGTGGCAAGTTTACTATTCCATTAAGCTCAAAATATGAAAAATGTTATATATGTGGTTGGATTGATGATGAATTTCAAAATACTCATATATATAGCGAAGAAGGTATGAATGAATTATGCTTAGCTGAAGCAAAGAAATTGTATTTTAATAACAAATAAAAAGTATAGTTTGTACGGAAGGTATATTGCATGTGGAGTAGAGAAGATAGCAAAATAGAAAAAGCTAAAGAAGATATATTAAAATTACTTGAAGAGCATAAAAGGCAAGTATTTTATTCAAGACAAATAGAAGTAATATTGGAACAATCATATTATCATTGGATTACAAATACTGCACTTAGGCAATTGGCTATCGACAATAAAATTAACTTTGAACAATGCAATATAGTAACAGGTAAAATAAATTGTTATTGGCATAAATCATATAGATATTATAAAAATGATATGAAAAAGTTAGTTGATAATGTAAATTATTTTTCAGATGCTGAATTTACGAGAGGATTAGGTAGTTATGCTGAACTATTGGTATCAGATGCTCTATTTAGGGGTGGATTTACTTTTATTGATAACAATTCAAATAATTACAGGGGTATTATTTGGGATAGAAGCGATCATGATTTGGATTTTATTGTTGAAAAAAACGATATAGCGTTTGGCATTGAAGTTAAGAATAAATTGAGTTACATAGAACAAGATGAATTTTATTTAAAAATTGAGATGTGTAAATATTTAAGTATTGTTCCTATATTTGCATGTAGGATGCTTCCTGCGAACTGGATTAATGATCTTTATAATGAAGGAGGATTTTCTTGGATTTTTAAATATCAATTATACCCTAAAAATGAACAGAAAAAAGCATTGGAAATAAAAAAATCAATGATGTTGCCAGTTGATTCACCCGAAAGATTATATCAAGGAACGATAGATAGATTAAATAATTATGTAAATCAAAAAGGTAAAATACTTTCTAAAAACATGTGAATTAAAAAAAAAATCACATGTTCCAACTACAGACACATTGAAAATCCAACACTACACAAATCCCCCTATTAATACATAGTGTCTAGTAAATCCATATACTACTATTGGCTTAGAAGGATTAGAACAGCTGCCTGCAGCACATTACCTATCAACGCAGAAGGATCTAATCAAATTGTTCCTTTAAAAATTGAAGAACTTAAACAAGAGCCAGAAGCAATAGTATCGTCACAAACTGCAGCAATAATAATACGTCTTAACTCAGCGGTGGTAGAAATACAAAACGGAGCAACAAACAGCGTAATAGAAAATACGCTTCAGGCTTTAAAGAATTTATGTTAGGAGATATTTCAAAAGCAGAACAAATCTACATTGCCTGTGGATTTACAGACATGAGAAAATCTATTGATGGGTTAGCAGGTATAGTTCAACAAAACTTTAAGCTAAATCCATTTCAAAACAGCCTTTTTCTGTTCTGTGGACGAAGGAAAGATAGATTAAAGGCTCTTTACTGGGAAGGAGATGGATTTGTACTATTGTATAAGCGCTTAGAAAGCGGAAGCTTTCAGTGGCCAAGAGATGCTGAAGAAGTAAAGTTGATTTCTGTGCAGGAGTTCAGATGGCTTCTCGAAGGACTGTCAATTAATCAACCAAAAGCAGTTAAGACTGTGGATAAAAAAATAATTTTATGAAGCAAAAACCTTGAAAAATCGTAAGCGCTGAAAAAAAGACCGTATTAACTAATCTGCCGTAACCTGATATAATGGAAGCAGGAGCAATACGGTTATTTGTTTGCCAATAAGTCTTTTTTTCAGCACTTACAGAAGAAAAAATAGAATTATTAGAAAAAGAAAATAAAACTCTTCATGAGACAGTAGAATATCTAACCCGTAAACTCTTTGGCAGAAGTACTGAGAAAACATCGGCATTGTTAGGTCAATTTTCCTTTTTTGATGAAGCTGAAAATGAAGCCGATCCGGATGATGTGCCAGAACCAACACTTGAAGAAGTAGAAAAATACAGAAGAAAAAAATTTAAAGGTCAACGTGAAGAACTGCTTAAAAAGCTGCCTCATGATAAAGTGATATGCAAGTTAGATGATGAAGATTTATCGTGCCCACAATGCGATGGACCTTTAGTTCCTGTTGGTCAGGAATTTATCAGAACTGAAATTGAATATATACCGGCTAAAGTAAGAGTTATTGATTACTACAGAGAATCATATGAATGCAGAAGCTGTAAAAAGACAGACAAACCTTACTTCGAAAAATCACCAACACCATATCCGGTAATTATGCATTCCATGGCTTCACCATCATCAGTCGCACATGTAATGTATCAGAAATATGTAAATGCCCTGCCATTAAAAAGACAAGAAAAAGATTGGGAGAACTTAGGAATTAAATTAAGTAGAGCTACAATGGCTAATTGGGTTATTGTGGCTTCAAGAGACTGGTTAATGCCAATAGTGGATCTCTTGCACAAAAAACTACTTAAGGAAAAATACATTCATGCTGATGAAACCAGAGTTCAGGTAATGAATGAAGAAGGTCGTAAGAATACAACAGATTCTTTCATGTGGGTACACGGTACATATGACGGTTCAAAGACGCCTATCAGAATCTTTGAATATCAGCCTACCAGAAGCGGTAATAACCCACAAAACTTCCTTAAGGGATTTGAAGGATATCTTCATACGGATGCCTATGCTGGTTACAATAAGGTCTCTGAAATTACAAGGTGCTTTTGCTGGTCGCATCTTAGAAGATATTTTGTGGATGCTCTGCCTAAGGACATAAAAAGTTCGGAAGCGACACTACCAAGTATAGCTATTGCTTACTGCAATAAGCTGTTTGAGATTGAAAAAGAATTGGCATCTCTTGAACCTGAAAAAAGAAGAATGAAGCGTCTTGAACAGGAAAAACCTGTACTTGATGCTTTTTGGTCATGGGTTGATAAAAATGCACATTTATGCTTGCCAAAATCTAAACTCTATACGGCTTTTAATTATGCTATTAATCAAAAGGAAGGATTAATGAACTTCCTTAAAGACGGTAACTGCTCCATATCAAACAACTTAGCAGAAAACAGCATACGCCCATTTACTGTTGGACGTCGCAACTGGCTTTTTAGTGCCAGTCCTAAAGGTGCTGATGCAAGTGCTGCTGTTTACAGTATTATTGAAACAGCAAAAGCAAATGGTTTAAATCCATATGAATATCTTAAATTTATATTTAAAAATCTTCCGGGAGTTCAGTTTGGTCAACATCCTGAATTTTTAGAAGACTTTCTTCCTTGGGATCCTGAAGTTCAATCTTTTTGTAAAAAATCTGATAATTGATTTTACATCTTTTTATCAGTTTTTTCTATACACCTTGTTATTATGCACTTACCTTATTTGTTTTAGCTAACTTTAGGTAAGGGAATTTCTATACCATTGATCGCGAATATGTTATAATGTTTTAATAAATAATGTAGATAATATTATTTACATTAAATTTACAAAGATGAAATTTACAATAATATGGGGTGATAACATGAAGACTAAAGCTGCTTTTTTCGATATAGATGGTACAATATTTAGAAATTCTTTGATGATTGAACATTTTCAAAAGCTTATAACCTTTGAAGTGATAGATCCCGAAGTTTGGTATACTAAGGTAAAAAGGGTATACTTAGAATGGGAGAAAAGATATGGTGATTTTGAGGAATATTTAGAAATTTTAGCTGGTGTTTACTTAGATGAGCTAAAGGGTTTCGATAAATCTTATATCGAATATATTGCTGATCATGTTATTAAATCCAATGGCGACATGATCTATAAGTATTCTAGAAATCAAATTGAATATCATAAAAAGCAAAATCATAAAGTTTTTTTCATATCCGGCAGTCCTGATTTTCTTGTATCAAGAATGGCAGAAAAGTATAAGGCAACAGATTTCAGAGGAAGTATTTATAAGGTTGATTCACAAAATAGGTTTACTGGTGAAATAGTGAAAATGTGGGATTCTGAAAGCAAACAGAGAGAGCTTAACAATCTGATTAAAGTATATGATGTTGATTTAGAAAACAGCTACGCTTATGGTGACACAACAGGAGATTTTTCGATGCTTAAAATGATTGGTAATCCGGTTGCAATTAATCCAAACATAGACTTGTTGCTATCTATAAGAGAGGATGAAGAATTGAGTAAAAAAGCTACTATAATCGTTGAACGTAAAAATGTAATATATAAATTAGATCCAAATATAGAATTGTTGTAAAGACTGACTATTGATAAGCATTTAAATTGATGTATTAGAATAGATTATTAGAACTTGTACCTGGCATTGAGCCAGGCACAATATGTTGTTATAGGAATTTCATTAATCTTTCAATATTATCCTGTTCCAATTCAATAAATCTACTTGCCAATGCCTGAATTTGCGGGTCGGAGTTTTGATGGGAATTTAATGTTTTTGTTATACCTGTAACTCCCATGGTATTTCCCTTAATAAGCATATCGGCAACATGAGATGGACTGTTACTGATTAGAGTATTAATTTCTAAGCCCATTCTTGAGCTAAACTTAGTCATTGCCGAAATGTCTTTAGGTTCATGATTTCTTTTTAACAGCTCTTCGTATGCTTCATTAGCAATTTCGTCATAGCTTCTAAGCTGATATTTAAGTTCATCATATATTTTATTATCTTTAACCTTTTTTAATAGTGTATTTATTGTTTCAACACCCATTTTAGCTCCGCGATAAATTTCAGATAAAAAATCTACAGTATTATTACTTTCCATTTTGCTCTCCTTTTTACCCTTATTATTAGCATGATCGTAGCTTTAATACGCAAACAAATGCCTTGTTACATAATTTGCCATTCAATGTTGATTTATATGCAGAGAGTATATATAATTATATATATAAATCTGATTTACTGCGATTAGAGATGCTTATGGAATTCAAAAGATTTAATAATGTAATTACAAAAGTATAATTATTGGAGAATAAATATGTTTAACACAGACTCACCTATAACTACTATAAAGGATGACTTGCTGAATAGGGATAAATTTGCAAAGCAGTTGGCGCAGGCTATACTATCTTATAATCAATCTAACAGCTTTAATATTGGATTATATGGAGAGTGGGGTTCCGGAAAAACATCTGTAATTAACATGGTTGAGGAAAGTATAATATCATTGACAAGTGAGCAACAAGAAAAACCTGTAATTATAAGGTTCAATCCATGGCTTTTTTCTGACCAGACGCAGCTTACAATTCAATTTTTTAAACAGCTTTCATCTGCTTTTAAAAGATCATCTGCAGTACAAGCTGTTGGAACGGCAATGGAGGCATTGGGAGCGGCGTTTGAACTTACAAGCTTCGTTCCTTTAGTCGGTACATCCGGAGGAGTGGTGGCAAAGATAGTTCAGGGAATAGGAAAGGGACTGTCGGGTAAAACATTATCTCCTGATATACAGAATCTGAAAAATGAAATAGCATATAATTTAAAGGAAAAAGAAGTTAAAACAATAATTATTATAGACGATATAGACAGATTGTCAAATGAAGAAATACGGTCTGTCTTTCAGCTTGTTAAATCGATTGCCGATTTTCCAAATACAATATATTTACTTGCTTTTGATTATGAGATTGTTACAAGAGCACTTGGAGAGGTGCAAAACACTGATGGAAAGAAATACTTGGAGAAAATTATTCAGGTTCCATTCCAATTGCCTAAAATAAATGACCAACAGCTCATAGATTTATTTTTTAATGGATTAAACAATATTATAGCTGAAATACCGGATGAGAAGTTTGATAAAGAAAGATGGTCTCTATTGTTTTTATATGGTATCAAGAATTACATAAAGACTATCAGGGATGTTCTGCGATTAAATAATACAATTTCATTAAAGTATAGTTTTTTAAAGGATGAAGTAAATATAATTGATTTAATAGGAATAACTACAATTCAAGTTTTTGCACCGAGTATTTACGAACGGTTACAACACTATAAGGATAATTTTTGTGGGGAATTTTCTTATTATTCAAATAATGACAATGAAAAAAATGAATTCGGAGAGTTGTATGAATCTATTATTAATAATCAGGATGAGATTGAAAGAAAAAATATTTCAGAAATTCTTTCATTGCTATTTCCTAAAGTAAATAGTATTGTAAAGAATAATTTTTCAAATTATAACTATGACAGTAACAACTCAATGTTATTAGGAAGTATATGTAACAAGGATTATTTTGACAGATACTTTTCGCTGTCTTTCAGTGAAAGCTTATCTTTACAGGAAGCAGAGCACATTATCTTTAAAGAGGAGAACAGGAAAGAGTTAAATAAATTATTACTAAATATAGATGAAAGAAATCAAACTAATATTTTCTTGAATTATTTTAACTCAGCTATGAGAAAATTGAAAAAAACAGATGAGTATAGAAATAGAATTGGGTTAGTATTAGGTTCGATTTTAGAAAATTGGGATAATTTACATGATGTTGATGAAAGACAACTTTTTTCATTTCCGTGGGTCTGGCGATTAATGAATGCCGTGGACCATTCTTTAAAGACTTTTTCTGAAGAAGCGGATAGGTTTTCAGTCATATTGAATATGTTCAATAATACAAATATTAGCTTATATGTGAAGCTAACAATCTTATCAAGTTTTGAACAAGAATACAATCGTTACTCGGGAGACGATAAAAAGGACCGGACACCGGATGAATATATTTTAAGCTTGGAACACGTTTTAATGTTAGAAGAAAGATGCTTTCATTATATAGAAGAGCTTATCAATAATGATAATTTAATAAATATAAAAGGTTTTTCAAGTGTTGAGTGGTTTGTTGAAAATTCTGAAAATGAGACATTGAAGAGTAAATTCCATAATTATATGAATCATATAATTCAAACGGACGATGATTTGGCTAGGTTAATTTCTTCGTTAACCAGTCACGGAAAAGGTGCCGGTAATATTGTTTATGAATTATGGAATGTTGATTTGAAACATATGAGTAAATATTCTGATATTGAGGAAGCAGTTAACAGAATGAACAATTATATTAAAAATGACAGCTTTAACAAGCTTGATCGTGTTGTTAAGGAGGATATTATAGCGTTCTTAGTATTTTATGAAGTTAAGGATGAACCTTACAGAGAAAGCGTTACGCGTCCATTGATAGAGAAATTTTGTAAAAAACATGATATTATACTTTAAACAATATAATTATACAAAAAAGGAGATTTTTAGATGGGTATTATGAAATTATCATCACAAATAACTTTTTTATATTTTGAAAAATTAGATGAGGCAAGAACATTCTTTGAAGATGTACTTGAGCTCAAGAAGGTGTTTGATCCAAAATGGGCATGTGTATGGAGAATAGGAAATGATTCTTTTCTCGGTGGAGTTGATGTCAAGGAAGGGTCTATAGAAGTAACAAACAGAGGCGGAGTATTGATCAGTTTTACAGTTGAAAATATAGAAGAGGTTTATGAGAAACTAAAGAAATGTGATTTGAAGGATATGACGGAAATAAAGTTTTTTGAAGATATTAATCTAAATTCCTTTTTGTTTACAGGACCTGAAGGATATAAATTTGAAGTTCAGCAGTTTGAAACTGAAGAATTGCGCAGATTATTTTAGACGGCAATTCCATATCTTTCATATCTGTTTTTAAGCTAAAATGATGTGGTAAAACAATAGAAAAATATTGAACGAAAGGCTATATTGTGGTATAGTGAAATAACAATATTTGTAAGGTTATTAAATATATTTTGTTTAAGGATGTGTGGAAAATGCCAAGGTTAAGTCGAGGTCAGTTAAGCAAAATTCGCATTAGAGGATTTAAATCAATTAAGGAATGTGAAATTAAATTTAATAAAATTAATGTATTAATAGGCAGTAACGGTGCAGGTAAATCTAACTTTATTTCTGCATTTTCTTTGCTTCAAAATATTTTAATAAAAAACTTACAATTAACGGTTGCACAAAGCGGTATTAACTCCTTGTTTTTTAACGGCAGAAAGATAACCGAGGAAATAGAATTTGAAGTTTTTTTCGGGAATAATTCTTACGGATTTACACTTGTACCAACTGAAGATAACAGACTGATTTTTAAAAAAGAGTATTTCGGATATTACGGAACGTTTAATACACAGAGTTTTGTATCCAGCGGCCATAGCGAGGCAAGGTGGGAAACAGGAACAGGCAATAAAATTCAGGATTATGTTGCTCCAATATTAGACAAACAAAATTGGAGAGTGTATCATTTTCATGATACAGGAAAGAGCGCAAAGGTAAAACAAGAGCATAATATTTCAAATAATAAAGTATTACTTTATGATGCCTCGAATCTCGGTGCATTCTTGTATAGATTACGAAACCATTACAAAGATTCTTACGATGAAATCGTTAAAACTATAAGGCTGATAGCTCCATATTTTGATAACTTTGAATTGGAGCCGAATGAGGGTAATAATGAATTAATAATTCTCAGATGGAGGCAGAAAGGATGCGAAGATATATTTAATGCTTCTCAGCTATCTGATGGTACATTGAGATTTATTTGTCTTGCAACTTTATTGCTGCAGCCTCATGAACTACAACCGGAAACTATAATAGTTGATGAACCGGAGCTTGGACTTCATCCGTATGCCATTACTATATTTTCTGAAATGGTCAGACAATTATCCGATGAAAAACAAATAATTATTTCAACACAGTCTGTAGAGCTTCTTAATGAATTTGATATTGAGGATATCATTGTTGTTGACAGGGATGAGTCAGGTTCAATATTTAAACGTCTGAGCGAAGAAGAGTTAAAAGAGTGGTTGGAGTATGACTATGCGCTAGGTGATTTGTGGAAAAAGAATGTGCTGGGAGGTAGACTCTCAAAATGAAAAATGTGTATATTTTATGTGAGGGGCAAACGGAGGAGTCCTTTATCAATGAAGTTATATATCCGTATTTTTTAAATATTGGTATTTATATAAGACCAATAATATGCACAACAAAAAGAACTATAGCTAAAAAGCACAAAGGTGGAGTATCTGATTATAATAAAATTAAAACTGAACTGAAAATTTTATGTAAGCAGCACAAAAACGAAATTGTAACAACGATGTTTGATTATTATGCGATGCCGGATAATACTCCGGAAATTCATCATAAAGATTCAGATATATATAAACAGATTGAGTATATAGAAAATAAAATTACCGAAGATATTAATCACTCTAATTGTTTTTTCGGGTTAATGCTTCACGAGTTTGAAGGACTGCTTTTTTCTTCGCCACAGTCATTTGAGTTAATAACTGATATTAATACTACCAATATTATACAAGATATCAGGGATTCGTTTGATTCTCCTGAGCATATAAACAATTCCGTAGAGACCGCACCATCAAAGCGATTAGAAAAACTAATACCTAACTATTCTAAAATAAGAAATGGTACAATCATATCCAAAGAAATAGGAATTGATAGACTAATGGAGGAATGTAAACATTTTTCTGACTGGATTGAAAAAATAAAGACGTTTGAATTACAGAGCAGATAACATAAATTTTAGTTTAAGTCGTGAAAGAGTGATTTTCGGAGTTGGCCCGACAACACTTTTTTATTTTTCAAATAATATAAAAACATATTACTACTGGCAAAGAAGAGTATGCAATGCGGTATGTAATGAGTTAGCAATAGCAAATGGAAACAAAGCAGTACCGGTATTTGCAGAAGTGAAGATTCCGGCAGGAAGGTCCTTAGATGTAGCAATCACAATGAATATAAATAATATATCACTTCAAATACACAATGGAGCAGAAGAAAGAGTGACAGCAAAAACACTAAGGTAATTGGGAAGCATATGATAAAGGATTATTCAAATGTTTCACAGACAGCATATTTTTGTTTTGCGGAAGGAAACCAAACAGAATAAAAGCGCTATATTGGGACAGCAATGGATTTGTGATGCTATACAAAAGATTATAAGAAGCAAAATTTCAATGACCAAGGAACCAAAACGAAGTATGTGAATTATCAAAACAGCAGCTAAGATGGCTGATGGAAGGGCTAAGCATAGATCAGCCCAAGAGTCAAGAAACTTAACGGAAAAATTGTATTGTGACGAGGGTATAAAATGAACAGAAAAAAAGATGAAAAAACTGCAAAAATATTGTATGAAGTTATGGATAGTGTGAAAGCACTTAGTCGTGAGTTGCAGGAAAAAAGAGATAAAAGTCTCTGGAAAGAAATTAAAATGCCGTGTAATTTGGGGGATATAATTCATGGATTGAAAAAAAGTGAAATGACTGACATCCGCCAAAATTTAGGGATGAAATATTTAAGCTCCCTAAATAAAGATGATTTAGCCTCGGAGCTGACTAAATTACTACCGATATTTTTTGAATATACAATACGTAAATTTGACCGTAGCTTATTTGACTTAATAACATCAATAGTTCATAATTCCGGTGCAATACCATGTGCAGATATGAAACTTTCAGATGTTGAAAAGTTAATGAGGTATGGTATTGCCTTTCCTGTAAAACTTGACAACCAAAAGGTTCTTTTTATGCCTGAAGAATTAATAAATCAATATAATTTATTAAATATTATTGAAATTGAAAGGGTAATTCAACGAAATACAGAATGGATACTTTTTGCGCAGGGTATGCTTTATTACTATGGTGTAATGGATGCATGGCGTTTAATTAAAAATGTTGAAAAATATGTTGATCAAAAAGTTAATATTGATGAATTTATAGATGTGTTATCTTTTTCTTGCTATTTTTATGAGTATATGGATATGACTGATTACGGTTACAGAGATAGCAGAGTGCATGACAGCAGAGCAATAATTGCAGAGCATAACAAACGACATGATGTTGATTATTATCCATTTACAAAAAAATATCTTTTGAAGACAGGTGATCGAAATAATAGAAGCTTGTCACCGGAAATGAAAAGCTTTACAGACTTTCTCCTGTTGAATTATGACATACCAAAGGATGGAATATATGAAATATCGGATCAATTAATCAATATTATAAATATGGGATTGAATCCATCGGTAATTATCGAATATTTAGAAACATGGATTGAGATACCTTCTTTTGAGTATTTACAAATTTTAACCACTAAAGTAACGGAGCTGTATAACAATACGCGTCAATGGGCACTAAAGGGACATACACCCGGAGAATTGTTCAAAGTTTCTTCACCCCCAAATAATGTAATTGAAATGCCAACGCAAAATAAGATTGGTCGCAACGATCCGTGCCCCTGCGGCAGTGGTAAAAAATACAAAAAATGCTGCGGGAAATAATATAATTATGCATTTTATATTATGCTTTTGATATAGGCTCAGAAACAACCTAACTATACTGATATATACAACTATTGTGCTAAAGCAATTTTTGTGACAGCAACCCTATAAAACAAAGCTTTAAGTTTTAGTCATAAAAATTATAACCCGCCATCAAGCGAACAAAAGTTCGAAAATAGTTGCAAAAAATATAATTCTCTGATATACTAAAATAAAAATAATTCTCCCACGTAGAAAAGGGGTTTACCATGAAAACAATAGAAAATATTATAGATATTTTAGGATATAAATATTCTGAATCTTTATTCTATAGAGATAATATTTTTAGAGATTCTGGTGTAAAAAAGCACCTTACTTCACAAATGTATAGGATAATAACAGAGATAAATCCTGATGCAGTTTATTGTGCTGATAATAAGCCCTTTATTGTTTTTTTTGATATAAATAATAATGAGCATAAAAAATCTTTATTTAAGAAAATCTGGAATGCTCAAATTCCGGTAGTCTTTTTTAATTATGAAGATCGAATTGAAATATATAATGGTTGTTCATTAAAATTGGATACACATGAGTTAATGAATATTGATAGTTTACCAAACGATGCGATTAATGAATTTAGTGATTTTTCATTTTGGAATGTAGCAAATGAAAGCTTTTGGCTGAAATACAAAAAATCATTTGATGCACCTAAAATTGATAGTGTAATGCTTGATAATATTAAGTATATAACTGATCTTCTCAAAAAATCAACATGTAAAGATTTTGCTGTTAAATTGGTATTAAGATTGATTTTTATAAGGTTTTTAATTGATAGAGGCGTTGATTTAGATTATCCGGGCTTTAATGAATCTATTGAGAGTTCTAAGGAATCATTATTAAAGATCCTTCAGTCAAAAAATTGTTTATATAATTTATTTATCTATTTAAAGGATAAATTTAACGGCAATTTATTTGAACTGTATGTGAACGGAGCAGGACAAAGTGAAGAGGAAATTATGGAGGATTCTGTTATGGGATTGCTCTATGATTTAATGTCCGGACAATTGGAAATCAGGACTAATCAATGGTCTTTGTTTCCTCTGTATGATTTTAATATTATTCCGATTGAACTTATAAGTAATATATATGAGAGATTTTTAGGAGAAAAAAGACAAAAAGAGGATAGTGCATTTTATACACCTCCTTATTTAGTAGATTATATTTTGAATCAAACAATAAAACCTTACCTGAATGATCACAAATCTTGTAAGGTTTTGGATCCTGCTTGTGGATCAGGAATTTTTTTAGTGGAAACATTGCGTTCTATAATTGAAGCTAATATATCTGAGGATTCATATATAAATGATGATGAAAAATTAATAGAACTTATTAAAAATAATATCTTTGGCATTGATAAGAATGGAGAGGCTATTGATGTTGCGATTTTTTCAATGTATGTAACAATACTTGATTACAAGGATCCTAAATCTCTAAAAAATTTCAAGTTACCTTACTTAAAAGAAACTAATTTTTTTGAAAATGATTTTTTTGATGATGGTATTGAGGAAGTCTTTAAAGGTGTAAAGTTTGACTTTATAATAGGGAATCCTCCTTGGGGTAGAATAGATGGTGGATTGCATATTGATTACTGCAGAAAAAATAAATATGAAGTACAAAACAATGAAATATCAAGAAGCTTTATATATAGAACAAAGGATTTTTGTTGTGAAAAAACAAAATGTTGTTTAATAGTTACTTCTAAAATATTTTATAATTCTCAAAATCCGGCTGTTAAATTCAGAGAATGGCTTTTGACAAATTCAAAAATTATGAAATTTATAGAACTGTCTGCGGTAAGAGAGTTGGTTTTCAAACATGCTAAAGGACCGGCTGCGGTAGTCTTTTATACATTCTCAGAAGAAAAAAACAAGAATCTTTCAAATGATATTACTCACATTGTTCTTATGCCAAACGTGTTTTTCAGCCTTTTTAATATTATTGTAGTTGAAAAGATAAATTATAAATATATTAAGCAGATTATATTATTCGATAATGATTGGGCATGGAAAACAATAGTATTTGGTACTTCAAAAGACTTTTTATTATTGAAAAAGATGAAAAGCAAATACAAAAATCTTAAAATGCATATTGAAAATAATAATTTATTATATGGGACAGGTATTCAAACACAAGATGGAAAAAAGGATGCATCACATTTATTGGGAAAAAAGATCATTGACCCCAAAAAAGGAATAGCATCTTTTTACGTGGATACAAGCAAGTATACAGTTTTTAATAAAAGGTCAATACACAGGATAAGGAATGAAAAATTATTTGAGCCTCCTTACGTATTAATAAAAAAGGGATTTAATATTAAAACATACAAATTGAAGGCTGCATATTCAGAAGAGGAGTTCTTGTATAGTGATGCAATAACCGGAATTGTGGGTAAAGATAAAAATCTTCTTCTTTCGTTAATGGGACTTATAAACTCTTCTTTGTATGCTTACTTTAATTTAATGTTAGGAACTTCAGCAGGGATAGAGCGTGAACAGGGGTTTTCTACAGATATATTAAAATTTCCGGCTCTTGTTGACAGTGAAATTGCTAATCTTACGGAATCAATTGTTGATTTGCTCAGCAATGATCATATTATGCAAGTTGGCTTTAATGAAGACAAAGAGGAAAAAATAAGAGCTCTTGATGAATATGTATTAAAATGTTTTAACTTAGAAAACAATAGTTCTATTGATTATGTTTTGAATATTCAAATTCCACTTCTGTCAGGTGGCAATACATATAAGGAAGTGTCGGATGAACAATTAAAAGTATATTCTGAAGTTATAACAGATTATTTTGATGATGTTTTGAAAGAAAATAATCAATTTATAGAAGCAAGAGTTTATAAAAAAATTATGTCTCATTATTCAGCAGTGGAATTTACAATAGTTAATGATGAGCCTATGAAAAAAGTGAATTTTGTAGAAAATGAAAAAAGAGATAACTTAGAACTGTTTAGTAAGTTTATGATTGGAAAAACAAATGACATGTTTTTTCAGATTAAAGATATTATTAATTTTGAGGAAAATTCATTTTATATATTGAAAACGAATGATGTGAAAAATTGGCATGAAGCAATTGCTGAACTTGATCTCAGTGATATACTTAATTCAATTTTATCTCAAAAGGAGGAATTGAGATGAGTGGATTTAGGAATAATATTTCTTTAAATAGAAGTATATCACAAGGAATATTAAAGAATATTATATCAAAATTATTGATTTGCTGTGATTTAATGCGTGATGACTGTATAAAAAACAGCTTGAAAATTAATAACTTAGAAGAAGATATAAGGGATTATCTATATGTAAACTACTTAAATGATGATGATATTATGGAGAAAGTTGGCTTGGATGAATTCAGATTTTATTCGGAAGTACCTGAAAATTATCAAAATAACAAACCTAAAGGCAGAACAGACTTACATGTTTTCAGCATAGATATGTTTAAACATAGAAAGCAGTATTTTACCATAGAATGTAAACGAATTAATGGTAAAAAAACTTTAAATAGATATTATATCGAAAATGGAATAAAAAGATTTCTTGGAGAGCAGCCATTGTATTCATCTTTTTTTGGTATGAACTGTTTGTTTTCTTTTGTTGTGGAAGATATAGATATAGAAAAAAATACTGATGAAATTAATGGATTAATATCATGTGATTATGAAGAAATAAATGTAAAAAGCCCTATTTCCCATATAGAAATATCATCAAGTTACGACTATACATATAAATCTGAATATGTGGCTAATCATGATATTGATATTTTACTCTATCATGTTTTTTATAATTTTACATCAATTATTAAATAAATATTAATTATACAATAACGTGGAGGCTTAGGATGAAATCCATAAGAAACAGCGGTAAGAAGACAATAACCCTTGATGAAATATCAAAAGTGTATAAATTAAGGGAGTACCATTCCTTAGTGGGTTTTATAATGGATAAAATAAAATCTGAACTTATTGAGCCTGTAAAAAGCTCAGGGACTAATGGTAAGACTCCTGCATTGTATAATAAATATAGAATTAAAGATTTAAAGGTTGATAATACAGAGTATGAGAATGAGCTTATGTTTAATATTCATCCTTCTTTGAAGATAGATTATTACCTGAAAAATATTATTCAATATAAAGAAGACAGAAAATATATTTTGCAGCTTAGTAATTACATATCTAAGCATAAAGAGCTTTTACATGATTCTGTATCAATAAATGAAAGAAGCTTTGAAATTTGGAACAGAGAGAAATTTCTGTATAAAGAAGGCGGCTTAAGAATTTTAAAAAACGTCGGGTTTTCATTACATGATTTAAATATCTATGAAACTACAGAGCCGCTGTCGTATTACTCACATCATAAAGACATCCCACAAAATATATTAATTTTAGAAAATAAGGATACATTCTATAGTATGAGAAGATATTTAATAAATACCGGCAGAACCATACTCGGATTACCTATAGGAAGTTTAGTATATGGTAAAGGAAAAGGAATATTCAAGTCCTTTAAGGATTTTACATTCTGTGTTGAACCGTATTTGAGCGACCAGTCTAATCAAATACTTTATTTAGGGGATTTAGATTATGAAGGTATATTAATATATGAACAGTTATCTGCTGTCTTCATGGATAGAATACCTATCAGACCATTCAGTGAAGCGTATGTGTATATGTTAGAAAAGGCAAAGAGTGTTATTTTGCCTGAAATGAAGGAAGGACAAAACAAAAATATAGGCAGCCTTTTTTTGAATTCATTCAATGATAATGTTAGAGTTGAAATTTTAGAAATATTAAGGAATAACAAGTATATACCTCAGGAAATATTAAGTATCAGGGACTTTTAGGAGGACGTATGGTTTCTTTTTTGAACAATTTTCCAAAACGAATGAAAAATGTGGGCTTCTATGCTTTTTTATTTAAAAATAGTATGTCTAAGACCACATGGAAGCAATACGGTTTTGAAGACTTTTATGAACAGACCAACATGGTGTTCATAGTAATGCTTTTTATTATGGAGCAATCGTTAAAAGATGAACCGTGTACCATGGACGATATTGGCGGGTTTATAGATATGGTAAATATGGAAAGTTTTAAGAAACCTATTTCCTATGAAGAATGCAAGGAGTTAGGTGATTTTATTATAAATGTAATCTTAGGAAATCAAGGAAAGGCTATGTATTTTAAGGGGTATGATTTCCAGGATGAAGAGTACAAAAACATACATATAAGTTTTATCAACAACAAGCCTGTATATATTGATGATGAAGTCAGAAGGACATCATATTACCTGACCGATGATGGATATAATTTAATGTTATCCACGTTAGAAATGGAAAGCAATATGCTGCTAACTATTCATGAAATGATTTTTAAGCTTCATATAGAAAAAGCATCCTATGATAAGGCTGTAGATGATATTAAGAATATATTTAATCAGCTGCGTATACAATATCAGCGTATTAGGGAAGCTATGAGAAAGATAAAGCAAAATGCACTGAATTACTCAGTGTTGGATTACAAGGTATTGTTGGAGGAGAATCTTGAGACAATAGGGGATACAAGCAGGAAATTTTCAGGATACAGGGAGAATATAAGGGAAAGAGTAAGAGAGTTAGAAGAAAAAGACATAAATATTCAAAAACTGGACAAAGAAGATACCAAGAATCTTATGAATTTAAAAATAATTGAAAATTATTTGGGCAGGGCAATAGATGAGCATCAACAAATATTAAAAAGTCATTTTGAGCTTAAATCGTTATATAGCAAAGAATTAGAGGATCTATCTCAGATGACCCTGATAAAAAGGTTTAATTTAAGAAGTGAGTTGTACGATAAAATATTGAAGAATCCTGACAACCTAAGAAATATTGAATATTTTATCCGACCTTTGTTAAATCAAGAGGTAGACAAGGTCTACAATATAAACAAGTCAGTGGAAATACAAAAAACAATCCGGACTAAGCTTAGGGATGACGAAGAAGAGGTGCTGGAATTTGATGATGAGAAATGGCAGGAGGAGCAAGCAGCTAAGCAAAAAGAAAAACTAAAGCTATACAATCGTTCTCTTTTATCGATACTTACTTACGCTTATGAACATAATGGAATAAGTCTTAAGGATTTAAAGGAAAGTTTAAATGAGGATTATTCAGAATTGATTCCTAACGTTGAAATATTTAAAGAAATCGTAATTGAGCTTCTCAGGAATTCCAATATTGATATACAAGAATTAAAAAAGGAGCGTTCGGAGCATATAGCAGAAAATACAACTTTAGAATTTCAATTAAATGAAAGTATTTTGGATTTAGTAGAGAGTAATCATAGTTTAGAAGGTATAAAAAAGATAAGTACATTCAGGCTTGATGATGAGGCTCCGGTTGTATTTGAAAATCTCAATAGCAACACCGGTAAGATTAAGCGCATTTATTGTTCTAATATCTATTTCGATTTAAACCAATAGATGAACAGGAGGTAGTTATGAGTTACGAATTAGAAGAAATAACTCTGAGCCAGAGTATTTTTTATTACTTAATTGAACATCGGGAGTTAAGAGAAGAAGATAATATATCATTATATAAAGCGTATACGGAAAATGAAAATATAATGGATTTAGTAAAAAGACAGGGGATTATAGCCGAAAGCTTAATCGAACGATATGGAAATATAATATATTTAATTCCCAACGAGGATAATACGTACTTAGGATTTTCAAAGCAGAATCTGAAATCAATACTATGTAAATCAACAGCAACGGATAAAGACTATTACTTGTCTCAGTTTGTTATATTAACATTATTAGTAGAATTCTATGATGGACAGGGAAGCAGCAGTAAAGCGAGGGATTATCTGAGGGTAGGAGATCTTTTAAACAGTGTGTCAGAAAGGTTAAAAGAGGGGATAGAAAGTTCGGACGAAGAATCCCAGGATATTGATGGATTGGCTTTTTCTAATATGTTAGAAGCCTTTGAAGCACTAAGAAGCGAAGAGAAAGGCTCCAGAGCTAAGACTACAAAGGAAGGCTTTGTTTACAATATATTAAAGTTTTTGCAAAATCAAGATTTAGTTGATTTCATAGAAGAAGATGAAATGGTAAAGACTACAAAGAAGTTAGACCAATTTATGGACTATAATCTTTTAAACAAAAAGAACTACAGAAGAGTTCTGAGAGTTTTAGGAGTGGTGGAAAATGAGTAAAATAAATGCTATCAGGCTGATAAATATTAATTATAATTACAATGGAATTCGTGTAGATGATGAAACATTTCATCTGAATAGTGAAAGTACTCTTCTTTCTCTTAGAAATGGCGGCGGAAAATCTGTGCTTGTACAGATGCTCATAGCTCCATTTGTACATAAAAGATACAGAGATACTAATGAAAGAAAATTTTCCGGCTACTTTACTACAAATAAGCCAAGCTTCATATTAGTAGAGTGGAAATTAGACGGTAACGCAGGATATGTGCTGACTGGAATGATGGTCAGGAAGAGTCAGGAAGTAAGCGAGGAGCAAGACCAAAGGGATTTGGACATACTGCAATTTATCCATGAGTATAAAGTGCAAAATCAATATAGTATTCACGATATCCCCTTCATAAAGACTGATGATGAAGGTAAAACTCTTATGAAGTATAGTGATTGTAAGAATCTTTTGGAAGCACTAAAGGTATCTAATGACTACAGTTTTTCTTTATATGACATGAATAACAGCAGTCAATCGAAGAACTATTTTAATAAGTTGGAAGAATACCAAATCTATTACAAAGAATGGGAATCCATCGTTAAGAAAATAAATCTTAAAGAGTCGGGTCTGTCGGAGCTTTTTACAAAAGCGAAAGACGAAGCGGGATTAATAGAAACATGGTTTTTACCTGCAGTTGAGGATAAATTAAACAAGGATAAAAATAGAATTGAAGAATTCAGAGATATTTTAAGTAAATATATAAAGCAGTATAAGGACAATAAAGAAAAAATAGATAAAAAGAATACTATTTTGCTGTTCAAAGAGGAGACCTCTGAAGTTTTAAATATAGTTGAAAATCTTAAAGATTCTATGGAAGGAAAAAGCAGTTTAGAAAATAAAATAGCAAATTTAATTAAGAAGTTAAGAGATCTTAAGTTTAGTCTTGATTCAGATAAAATAAGCTTGGAAGAGAAAGAGGTTATTTTAAATGAAGAGATCAATCGTATTAAATACGAGGAAATATCTTTTGACATATATGGTTTGGAAGACGAGAAAGAAGTATTAACAGATAAGTTTTCAGAAGCATGTACCTTAATTAAGAAAAAAGAAGAAGATAAAAAAACTCGTGAAAAACTTAAAAACATCCAGCTTTGTGCAAAGATAAATGAACAATACAGAGACGCATCTAAGGATGTTCAATTATTAGAGAATAAACTTGAATTAATAAAGCATAAGGAAAAGGACCGAGCTCCTGAAAGAGAGTCCTTGGGATATACTTTGAGGTATCATTACGAAAATGAAGTAAAAACGATAGAAGGCATATTGCTTAATATAAAAAATGAGCTTAAAGAACTTGAAGAAAAAGACGAGCAGCTTAATAAGGAAGCAGAGAAGCTCCGGAAGAAGGAAGTACAAGAGAATGCATACTTAGCTGAAATTAATGCAAATATATTAAGCTTTGACAAGGTAGAGAAGAGCTTTAATGAATTATATAAGGAGGACCTAAGAAGAAATATTCTTAATGAATATGAAGAAGGCAGCTTAGAAATAAGAATTAAAAGATTGAAGGAATCAATAGGACAGTTAAGTACAGAGATTGTCAGATTAAAGAAAACAAGTTCTGAGAATGATGAAAGTCTGAAAGTATACGGAAGACAATTGCAGGACAAGATTGATGAGCGTGCTACAATATCTCAGAAAATTACAGGAATAGAAGAAAAGTTGGAAGTTTTGGACTCTAAGATTGAAGTCAGGAAATCCATAATAAAACATATAGGTTTCAGTGAAGAAAGAATTTTTGATACAGAAGAGATATTAAAGGAATTCCAAAGGAGAATAACCCAGGTTCATGAATCTGTAAAGCATATTGAAATTAATCTTGGGGACATGGAAAAAGAGTATAATAACATAAAGTCAGGCAAGGTATTAGAGCTTCCGGGCAATATTAAAGAAGCACTGGATACAGAGGGGATAAATTATGTATACGGAATGGAATGGCTGAAGAGAAACAATAAAAGTCTTGATGAAAACAATAAAATAGTAAAAAACAATCCCTTTATACCCTATGGACTGATATTAACGCAACGAGATATTGAACGGTTAAAGGCAAGTAATTTAAGTATATATACATCATTTCCTATTCCTATAGTTATAAGAGAGAATATAGAGAAAAATATTGAAGGTAATGCATCCTCTATATATGCCGGGGGAAAAGTTAACTTCTATGTTTTGTTCAATAACAATTTGCTGGATGAGCAGGAGCTGGCTAAGATTCTATTTGCGAAAGAGGAAGAAATAAAAAATATTGAAGAATCCCTAGAAAGACGAAAAGATGATTTAAAAGAATACGAACAAAAATATAATAAAATATTCTATCAAGAGCTGACAGAAAAAAACTATAGAGATGTAAAAAACAGTCTTGAATATAATCTTAAAATCAAGAGCTCCATTGAGCGTGATCTGAATTCTCTCAGAGAAAATGAAAATAATTTAAGAGAAGAACAGGAAAAATTGAAAGAAACTATAAAACAAGGTGAAAAGGAATTAGATGAATTAAATCGGAAGGATAAAGATTTAATAGACCTAATGGAAGAATATAAAGAATATTTAATTCTTATGAAGGAGAGAATTGAAGTCAGAGAAAACATCTCAAAAATTAAATCAGACAGTGAGCGTATCAGAGAAGAAATCAGAAATCTAAAACAAACACAAAATGATAAATTAGATTCCAGACGGGTATATTCAGGCAGAAAGAAGGCTTCAGAAGAAAAGCTGCAAGAATATTTAAGGTACGATAAAAAGGAATTAGTTCAAAAAGATATTGAAGACATTGAGGCAAGATATGAGGCATTAACAAAGGAAATAACCGGTGAGTTAAAAGATGTTGAAGAATCCTTAGCCAGAGCCTTTAAAAAATATAACGACCTGGAGGAATATTTGATAGAAACATACAGTCGTTTAAAAATTAAGGAAGAAGAGTTTAATGAGGTAACATACGACAGCTTTACTCTAAACTCAATAGAAAATGATTTGCTAAATATTGAGGACGAAATAAAAAACTTGTCAGAAGGTTATTCGGATTTAAAAAGTAAAATTGCAGTTAAGGAAAATCAAATCAACACAGAGTACAAGAAACTAAAGGAAACTCATAACAAAGAGCAGCTAATGCCAAAGGCTGAGGTAGTATTAACTGATTTTAAAACACGGATTTCAGAGAAAAAGCATGAACTTAACAAGTTAAATATTGATTTAAACAACATTATCAGTTGGGTAGGTTATTGTGACAACAATCTTTCCACATTAGCAGAATACTATGAATTACCTTTAATAGAGGAAATAGAATTTTCTCAGGATATTGCGTTAATGGATAAGGATTCTTTAGACCGATTCAGAGGAATAATGGTAAGAGATTACAGACAAATAAGCGGGCACATTAATGAGCTGAAAAGTAAACTATCGGCATCGATTGATAAATTGTTGAGAAATGACGCTTTTCAGGAAGATTTTTTCGGCAAGCCATTGAATACTCTGCATTCGTTGATAGAGACGCCAATAGAATTTATTGAACAATTAATGACAACAATTAAAGCCTACGATGATTTGATGGCCAAATTAGAGGTAGATATTGCCCTGGTAGATAAGGAAAAGGAAAGGATATTGCAGATATTATTGGAATATATCAGTGATATTCACAAGAACTTAAGTAAAATAGATAAAAACTCTACCATAAAAATCAGGGAGAAATCCGTAAAGATGCTGCGTATGGATCTACCGGATTGGGATACAGAAGAAAACCAATATAGAAACAGACTGCAAGATATAGTCGAAGACCTGACACAAAGCGGAATCAGCCGGTTGGAAAACAATGAAAACATAGAAGAAGTAATCAGCCCTGTAATAACTACCAGGAATTTATACAATTCAGTTGTTGGAATTAACAATATTATAATTAAGCTATATAAGATAGAGGCTGAAAGGCAGTATCCAATTGATTGGGCTGAAGTATCAATGAATTCAGGAGGGGAAGGTTTCTTATCTGCATTCGTAATATTATCAAGCTTACTGTCCTTTATGAGAAGGGACGAGACAGATATATTTGCTGAATTAGAAGAGGGGAAAGTCCTCATAATGGATAATCCTTTTGCACAAACATATTCTGCCCATTTATTGAGACCTTTAATGGATGTTGCAAGGAAGAGTAATACTCAATTAATTTCTTTTACGGGGCTTAGCGGAGAGTCAATATATAATTCTTTTGAAAACATATATGTTTTAAATTTAGTTCCTTCAAGCCTCAGAAAGGGAACACAATACCTGAAAGGTCACCATGCAAAAGGTGAAGATATAGAAGTCATGGTTACTTCACGGGTAAAAACAGAAGAAGTAGATCAAATGAGGTTGTTTTAAGGAATGTTTGGCACAAATTGAGCATTTGATCCGCAGCAAATGGACAGTACGGGCGTTGTAATCGGACAGAGACGGAGGAAAAAATGAACAGTTGATATAAATAAGTAAAAAATCTGTATAATTGAATTTATACATTGGATAACAATGTAAAATAAATTCAAGGAGGAGGACAGATTAAACTTAACCAGTTATTCTTTGATTTTGCTGATGTAATATACAGGGAATAGGACGTTGTTGGAAGGATAGAGTTTGGTACTACAAATAATCTGATTTGTAAAAATATGACCACAAGGAGGTTATTCTGTGCAATTACATTTTCATATCTAAAGTGGGAATACCGTAAGCATAATGAAGAAGAACACTATAAAGTCAATAATTTAGAAAACTAAGGTATTTGAAAACAAAAAAATTCATACTGTATGGGATAAAGGAAATGAAACTGTTACAAATTATAACGCTTTGAAAATAACGCTGCTTTCGTGTAACTTATTTGAGTTTCTTTTTAATAAAGCAACCGATATTGGTTGCCTTTTCTCTTCGTTGTGTTATAATAATTGTTAGGGGTGATGTTATGAAGAATTACACTGCATTAATAATAGATTTGAAAAATTCTCGATCATATTCAGTCGAAGATAGAAATTCTATACAGAACTACATTATTACTGTAATCCAAAATTTAAACAAAGTGTTTTCGAGTTCTTTGTCCAGAGATGTCGAGTTTAGTGCAGGAGATGAGGTCCAAGGTCTATTCGTTTCTCCGGAATCGGCATATCTCTACTTTAGAATGTTTAGTATGCTAATTTCTCCTGTTGAAATCAGGGCAGGAATTGGCGTAGGAGAGTGGAATGTAAAAGTTGAAAATGCAAGCACCACAGCTCAGGATGGTCCGGCATATCACAATGCACGCTACGCTATTGATAATTTAAAGGATGCGATAGGGTATTCTGTACTTCTTTATTCAGGGAGCAAGGTTGATTTATTTTTAAACGCTGTAATTAATACATCTTTTGCATTAACTAATAACCACAGTGAATACCAAAATGAACTTATGCTGCTTTCAGAACTGCTTTATCCCATTGATTACCACCAAGTGATTGGTCATAATAAAATTAGTTTGATTTCAAAGCTTATAACTTCAAAAAACAAACTTAATTATTATACGTATTATAAGAAAAGTAAATCAGTAAAAAAATATCCCTTCGACAAGATTGAGTATATAAGCTTTGAATCTTTTCCAATAGATGCGGCTAATGATGATAGCACCTTTTATGTTTCCGGTGGAAAGAAAAGAGGAATGATTACACAGTTGTCCGAAATTTTAAATATAAGCAGACAAAGTATTGAAAAAACCTTTAAGGTGGCCAATATATACGAAGCTAGAAATTCAACTATTGTTGCATTAAAATTTATGGATGAGTATTTATAAGAGGTAAATATGATTATATATATCTTGCTTATAGCCCATTTTCTTGCCGATTTTACCTTTCAACCTACAAAATTGGCACAGAGAAAACGTAATAGCTTTAAATATCTTCTTTTCCATTTAATAATTTATGCTGTCATATTTTTAATTGCAATTTTTCCTTGGGTGAAATTTGGAAAGGCAATTTTACTCTACATAATTATTATAAGCTCACACTTTTTTATTGATTGGACAAGAACATCTGTGGATAAGAAATTTAGTAATAAAGCGATTATATTTGCCTCTTTTATTATGGATCAAATTTTACACATTTTGATTCTTGTCATTTTATATTATGCTTTTGATATAGGTTCAGAAACAACTTCACTATATGGAGATATACAACAATTGCCGCATTTTAATAGTTTGGTTATTTACTCTTTGATATTTGTAATAATATGGGATCCTGCAGCGGTTTTTATAAAGAAGCTATTCTCGTATATTATTGATGGAAATAGTTGTGCTCAGGAGGAAAATGATCCTCAAATAGGACGTGTAATTGGAAAGCTTGAACGAATCATTGTTTCAGTTTTAATCTTATGTAATCAATTTGGGGCAATTGGCTTTGTGTTGACTGCAAAAAGCATTGCTCGTTACAAGCAACTTGAAGATAAAAATTTTGCTGAGAAATATTTGGTGGGGACCTTGACCAGCGTATCAATTGCGTTTATTACAACTATTGTGCTAAAGCAATTTTTGTGATCTCAACAGAATATCGGTGCTTGATACTAATAGTTCGGATGGCTCAAGGGACGTAATTAAGTATATCTGAGTTAACAAAAATAAAACCAGGAGAAGAAGATGGAAAACCTACAAAAAATAGTAGTACTGATTGATGCGGATAATACGCAGCTTGCCAAAATGGATAATGTGATGCGTGAAATTTCTACGTATGGTCGTATTATCGTAAAAAGGGCTTATGGAAATTGGAAAAAAGAAAACCTCAAGAATTGGGAAGAAGAGGTGAAACGCTTGGCAATTAAGGCAGTGCAGCAGTTTGATTATGTATCAGGGAAAAATGTAACAGATATGGCTATGGTTATAGATGCCGTAGATTTGTTACATACAGGTATATATGATGCTTTTGTTATTGTTGCAAGTGACAGTGACTATACTCCCATTGCAATAAAACTACATGAGTCTGGTGTATACGTTATAGGGGTAGGTGAAAAGAAAACTCCTGAAGCCTTTAGGAATTCTTGTGATGAATTTATTTACTTAGAAAATTTGTCAGAAAAAGAGTTGTCTAAAGTTGATGATATAGATGTTGAACATGATAATAATTCTGATACAAATATCAATGAAATTCATAGTTTATTAAAAATTGCATTTGAGAAGTATCAAGATGATGACGGCTATGTTAACGTTAGCTCCGCAGGAACATTTATTAAGAGAACAAAACCTGATTTTGATTTACGTTCTTATGGGCATTTGAAATTACCGGATTTAATAGAAGCATATCCGGATAAATATGAAATAAAAAGGTATAGAGGTAAGGGAACGGTTACTATTGTTGCCTACAAATGCTTATAATATGGCGATAAAATAAAATGAGAATAATTTAAGAAAAGTGATGATGAGACAATACGTATAATTTGTGTGTGGATTGCCATAATGAGATTATATACGCTTAATATCAGCTTATCTCGAAGGAGGATAACACTATGCCGGAGCTTCCTGAAATGGAAACATACAAAAAATTACTTACTGAAAAAATTCTCGGAAAGACTATCACAGATATTGAAGTTAACAGAGAGAAGTCAATTAATGTGTCAAGCTTAGAATTTATTCAAGAAATTAAAGGAAAACAGATTATAAAAATAGATCGTCGGGCTAAACACTTAATTTTTAGTTTAAACTCCGGAAAACACCTTTTATTGCATTTAATGCTTGGAGGGTGGATGTATCTTGGAAATGAACATGACAACCCTGACCGTACGAAGCAAGTCGTTTTATCTTTTGGTGATACGAATCTCTATTTCATTGGTCTGCGATTGGGATATCTTCACCTATTGGATGAGCAGGATCTGCAGCAGAAGTTTTCTGATTTAGGTCCTGAGCCTCTGGAGCCGGACTTTACATTAGATACTTTTCAAGATATGTTACAGTCTAAACGTGGAAAATTAAAAACGACTCTCACAGATCAAAAGACAATAGCCGGTATAGGTAATTTATATTCGGATGAGATATGCTTTGAGGCGAAAATTAGGCCAACTGTGACAGTAAATTCTCTTGATGGGGATAGTATGTTTTCTGTATATAATTCAATACATACTGTTTTGCAGAATGCTGTTCATCTTGGCGGATATATGGAGAACCCTTTATTTCTGGGTGATCAGCACACTGGAGGATATAACAATCACATACTGGTATATGACAGAGAAGGAGAGAAATGCAAACGATGCGGAGGAACCATTGTCAAAATAGAGCTTAATTCTCGCAAATGCTTCTATTGCCCGGATTGCCAGCTGCATAAGTAAAAAAATAAAAAGTAATCAACTGGAATGAGTTGCTTAGGTGATGAATGTTTAGGGGATGCATGAGAGAGTATTAGTATTATAGATGAAAATTATAATAAAAACATTGACAATCGAACAAAAATTCGATATAATATGCATTAACAATAGTTTTACATATTATAGATATGATAAAAGTTATGGAGGTGCAGATGAATATTAGTAAAAATGATAGTGAGTTGGTTATAGGTATTATAAAAACTGCGGGAACTGATATTATTCAAGTTATCCAAAACATAACAGACAGATTAAAATATTTTGGATATACTACAGAAATTATTAAAGTTTCAGATGAAATATTATCGGAATTTTCCAAAAACAATTTTTTGGTGAAGGATGATGAAAACAAGGAATACCGTAGAATATCTCATTATATGGATTTAGGGAATGAAATCAGAAGCAAGACTGGTGATTATTCTATCCTAATGAAAGGTGTAGTTTCAAAAATGCTGTTGAGCAGGGAAAATCTTGAAAATCCAGCTCCAAGAAAAAGAATAGCATATATTATAGACTCTATAAAACATCCGGAAGAAATCAAATTTATGCGAAAAACATATGGAGTTGGACTTCACTTAATTGGTGTGACTAGCATAAAAAACAGAAGAATTGAATACTTGACTAAAGAGAAGGGCATGACACGTAAACAGGCAGAAAATATATTAGAAAGAGATTCTGATGAATCTGTAGAATATGGACAACATACGAAGGATGCATTCCAACATTCTGATTATTTTATAAATGTAACAAACAACAAGGATGAAATCAGGAGCAATGTATATCGTTTAGTGGATTTATTATTTGGAGCCCCGTTTATTACTCCGACTTTTAGTGAATACGCAATGTTTATGGCATATGCTTCATCGTTGCGATCAGCAGACTTATCAAGGCAAATAGGCTCTGTAATAGCTAAAAATCAAGAGATAATAGCATCAGGAGTAAATGATTGTCCAAAATTTGGGGGAGGACTTTATCAGGTAGAATGTATAGATGATGAATATAAAGATGCTGAAGACGGAAGAGATTATATGATTGGATATGATTCAAATAAGAGAGAGCAAAGCAAAATTATTTCCAAGATCCTAAATTCACTTAATATTGAAAATAGTGATGAAAACGTTAAAATTATAAAAAATTCTGGAATTGGTGATTTAACTGAATATGGAAGGGTAGTGCATAGTGAAATGGAAGCATTGTTAATGTGTGCTAGAAATAATATATCATGTAGAAATGCAGAAATGTATGTTACTACTTTCCCTTGTCATAATTGTGCTAAGCACATTATTGCATCGGGGATTGAGAAGGTTACTTACATTGAGCCATATCCTAAGAGTAAGGCGTTTGAATTTTACAAATCAGAAATAAGTGAAGATCCAAACGATGATGGCAAAAAAGTGTGTTTTGTTCCTTTTACGGGTGTGGGACCTCAACGGTTTATAGACCTGTTTTCAACAAACTCAATATACTGGTATAAGAAAACAAGGAAAGACAAGAAAGGTGAAAAAATACCATGGGACAAGAAAAGTGCGAATTTGAGGAACCCCATGAATGTTCTTAACTATATAGATTCGGAAATGGCTGCTTATAATGCGTATACAGAACTGGTAAAAAGATACAGAGATATTAATGATAAGTAATGATATAATATTATAAGCTAGAAATAAGGAGGAAGAGTATGAACAAATCAGATAATTCAAAGGATATAAAATATAACAATAAAATAGAGGATGAAAAAACGTATGAAACAATACATTGTATAATTGAAAATTGGCCTGATTGGAAAAAGGAAGAATATAATGCTAATTTTGCTATTTCTGAATATACAGAGAGGCTTATAGTTGAAAACCGATAAGATGAATTGTACTTTAGAAAAATGAATGATAATTTTTACAAGGGTAGAGCCTGAAAATATGGTTTGCCCTTGTTTTATATATAAACATTGGTTAATCAATAATAAGGATAAGCGTATCCGGTCAAATATGAAATATCGAGTATGACAATATAGGTTTTAACAAGGTTGATGATGATTTGCTAAATATGGCAGCAAATTGATTGAGCAGTGCAGTCGGAGGAAGTGAATACTCGATATAATGATATAAAATTTGATGATATCTTATATGAAAGGGTAATAGCAGAAATACTATTGAGGCACGAAAAGAAGATTTTCGAGATGTTTAAGAAGCATACGTGTTTGGTAAAAAAATACAAAACTATTAATTATAACTAATTATGTAGTTATAGCGGTTCTTCAGATATTCTGGTGTGATTTTATGTTTTACATAGAGGGAGAGGATATAAATAGATATTTTGCTAATGATTTGGGGTATTATGGAAGGTGTATTATTTTTACTTTCATTGCCCATGTTAAGGAACTCAATAAAAAAACAATCAAATGATATATGGAAAAAGTCTATTGTAAAAAACAAAACTAGAACAAAAATTTTATTCTCAAAACTAAAAGAAATTTTTCAGTTTATAATTGTTTTTGTTAGTTCTTGCTTTTTTATTAGTATTATTCCAAGTACTATATTTCAAGCTGTTATGAGATTTTGGAAATTAACTTTTATAGCAACTTTTTCATCTATAATAGTAACATGGATTCAAGAAAAAAAAGAAAGTACAAGAAAGAATTTGCAAGGAGCTCTTTTTATAATTGGAATTATAACTACTATATTAACCTTTTTAATTGATATTGAATCTGTTGAAAGCATTGAACATTATAAATTATATTTATTGATACCATTATCAATATTTATTTCAATTTTATTTTTATTGATATTAAAGAAATTCAATAAAAAAGGAGAGTACTTCAGCAAATCGTTAAATAGCATTAGAAAAGATTTATATTATAGAACAACAAATATTGATATACAGAATACAGGTAGTATAGAATTGTCAAAGACATGCGAAAGATACTTTGATAAATATTTAAAACATTACAATAAAATAGTATATATGGAGAAAATTGAATTTTCGAATTTATTAGGTAAATATAAGAATTTGTGGTATCAACGGGTTGAAAGCATTGTAAAGAAAATGTATATAATTAGTTGCTTTATATTATTTGTAAGATTGCTATTTGGATTTGAGATGAAAATTATGTTAAATATTGTTATAATGTTAACTTTTTATATCAATGTGATTTTTTTGAAAAATATTGATAAGGATGTATTGTGTAGAATTGCTATTATATATTTCTATAGAGAATGGGGATATTGTTTATATTATAAAGGTAAGTGTAAATTTGTTGGAGATATACAACTAAATGAAACTTCCAAATACCACAAATATATTCATTCGGTTTTAGATATAGCAGCTTTATGTAGGGCAGCTGTATATTGTGATAAATGCAATAATACAGAAGTGATAAAAGCTATTTCAAATGAGTTTTATGACCTATTTGATAACTATACGAATGATATAGATTCAAATTGGATAAAAATACTTCCATTATGGATTGTATCATTGTTTGAGTTTAACATTCACGGTAAATTGGCTAAAGAAAAAGAAGTGGTATTGAGGCAATATTGTAAATGTAAAAGTGAAAGACATGCAATTGACTCATTTCTGTATAGTTTTTGGGTAGACATGACAAGCCAAATGCCCAATAAAAAAATAGGTATTTTTATTCATGAATTCATGAATAGTTTAGATTGTGAAATTAGTTAGTTTTATAAAGATGAATTTTACTGTTAAATTTTCTGTATATAATAGTGTATTCTGATGATGAAGAGAAAGTGAATTTTGTTTTAAAAAATTTTATTGAAAAAAGCGCATATGAATTAGAAGCTATAACTACCTTGGATTATGTTGCAACATTTATGTTAGGTGAAGTACATTCGGATTCTCAGATTATTTAAAACAGCAATTGGAAATTCTGAAGAAATGCGGATATGTAGCATAAACAGGATTGTGCTATTCGTTTATATATGTTTATGGAGGGCTCATGGGTATAGTATACATTAAATAACTATTCTGAAAAATCAATATAAATTAAAAAAGAAGGAATCTTTAAAATATTTGCATGACAAAGGGTGTCATACGTGGGTAAGTATATAACCATATCCTACCCCTAATTTTATCGAGCAAGACATAATTGATATTTTGATCGTAAACAATATTAAAAACGAAAAAATTAGAGAAATAATTCTATAAAATCTTACAAGTAGTTGTTTAAAATTACCTAAATTTCACTAAAATATAAAATATTTGCATAAAATTATAGTATAATTTAAGGAAGGTTACTAATAGTACAAGTTGTTTGAAGTACAATTTGGTCAATCCCTGAACTTTCAGAAGAATTCTTTCCGCTGGATACTGAGTTTAATCTTTATGTAAAAAATCTGATAATTGATTTTACATCACATTATCAGATTTTTCTATACAACTTGTTATTATGTGCTTACGATAATTCTGTAAATTTCTTGTATTTAGTGTTTTGTATTTGCTTTTCCCTCTTATTTTAATTATACTGATATTGGTTTAATTTAGATAAAACGGATGACCTTATTGGAGAAGAACACATATGAAAAAAAAGAATGTTATAGTTGTTATCACCTTTTTTATGCTTATCTTGATAATTCAATTTTTTATAACTAATAATGAAAAATATTTAACCGAAGACGAAATCAAGTGGCTTAAGGAGCAGGAAGCCATAATTTATGCTGCAAATGAAAATGCTCCGCCGCTGCGCTTTGTTGATGAAATAGATAACCAGTATAAGGGAGTCGTCGTTGATGTTGTAAATCAGCTGTCATTGGAGCTGGGAATAGATATACAGACTGTACCGATGAAATGGGATGATGCATTATTATCGTTAAAAGAAGGTCGCACACAAATGTGCGACATGTTTATAAATAGAGAAAGAAGCCAGCATTACTTATTTACAGACCCAATATATAATTTAAGAACTGTCTTATTGACGAGGGCGGATGATAATTTTGATACAGGAAATATTAATAGTATGAGAATTGCAACGGAATTAGGTGATTATGCTAACAGCTATTTAATCGAGAATTATCCTGATGCCGAATTAATATATACACATAATGTTGAAGAAGGGCTTGAACTGTTTTTAAATGGAACAGTCGATGCAGTTATAGGAGATGAACCTATCATAACTTTTCTATTGGTAGAAAGGAATGAAAATCTTAATCCTAAATACAGTAATATAATTCTGTATCAACAGGAGGTTGTATTTGCGGTAGCTAAAGATAAGCCTGAACTGGTACAGATTTTAAACAAGGCAATCCCCCAGCTTAAAAGTAAGGGGCAGTTAGAAAAAATTCAGCAGAAATGGTTTGGGATATCTACTCCTCTGACTGATACTGGTAATTCATCTGAATTAATTAAAACTATGATAATATCTCTTGTAATTGCTTCAATAGTAGTGGGAGGCATATTTACTTTAATTATATTCAATAATTTCTCATTACAAAGATTGGTGGAAAAAAGAACGACAGAATTAGAAAACAGCAGAAATGAACTGCAAATAATATTTGACGGTATATCTGAATTTATGCTTGTTGTTGCTAAGGATAAAAAAGTATTGAAGATTAACAAAAGTTTTGATGATTATATTGCAAATAATGAATCGAGGTTCAGAAATGTTAAGTGTACTGAATATATAAGTAAATTTTGCGGCGACTGCACCAATTGCCTGCTTGATGATGTATATCAGCATAAAAAGAAGGTTAATAAGGAAGTCACGGTTGGACATGATGCCTTTGAAATGAATTTCCAGCCTTTAAAGGATGGTAACAATACTATTCTCATTACGATTAAAAATATTACACTTGATAAAATTAATCGAAATAAAATGCTACAAACAAATAAGATGATAGCAGTAGGTCAACTGGCCGCCGGTTTAGCTCACGAAATCAGAAATCCGCTGGGAATAATAAGGACACAAAGCTACCTGATAAGGCTCAATGAAAAGATTGATGATGCAGCATACAAATCTTTGGATTATATAGATGTGGCTGTAAAAAGAGCAAGTAAAATAATCGATAATATTTTAAGCTTTTCAAGATTTTCAAGCAAGGCAGAGAAATTAATCGATGTGAATCAATTGATCGAAGGATTAATAGAAATACACAATGAAGCCATAAATAAATACAGGATTATTGTCAATGTAGAAAGCAATATTAAGGAACAAATACAATTAAATGTTGAAAGTATCGAACATATTATATTGAATTTAATATCTAATTCGATTGACGCCATGAATGATGGAGGAATATTAGGATTAAAAACAAAGGTTGAAGATAATATTTTTACAATCATATGTGAAGATAACGGATCTGGAATAGATGAACATAACATTAACAATATATTTGATCCTTTTTTTACAACAAAAGAGTTAGGTAAAGGCACGGGTCTCGGACTGTTTATCGTATATTCGGAGGTTGAAAAATTAGGCGGAAAAATTGATGTTAAAAGCAAAATAGGCGAAGGTACGACATTTATAATTACGATACCTTTAGAAAGGAAGAAAAATTGATGACAGGCTTATTTAAAATTCTGATTGTGGATGATGATGCTGATTACAGAGAAACATACAGGATGCTATTAGTCAAGAAAGGGTATATAATTGCTGTTGCAGCTTCTGCTGAAGAAGCATATAAGTTAATGGACAAGGAATTTTATCCGTTAATTATCAGTGACATTATGATGCCCGGAGTTAGTGGTGTTGAATTTTTAAAGGAAGTAAAGGATAAGTATAATAAAAGTGTAGAAGTAATAATGGTTACAGGATACGGAAGTGTAGAAACCGCTGTGCAAACTATGAAATTAGGTGCATTTGGATATTTCATTAAAAGTCATAATCCGGAAGAGTTGATACTGGAAATAGAAAAGGTGCATAAAATATTTTCACTCCAGAATGTTAATGAAATTAATAAAAACAGCAAGAAAAGCCGATATCTTTATACCAGCAAGAATAAACAGATGCAAAGAGTTTATGAAATGGTGGAACAGGTTGCACAAAGTAATTCAAATGTGTTGATAACGGGAGAATCAGGAGTAGGAAAGGAAATAATCGCTAACATGATTCACGATAAAAGCAGCAGATCAAATAAGCCGTTTATTCCGATAAATTGCGGATACTTTTCTACCGGTTTAATAGAGTCGGAGCTTTTCGGACACGAAAAGGGTGCATTTACAGGAGCTACTATAAGAAGAATCGGGCATCTTGAGGAAGCTAACGAGGGTACGGTTTTTTTAGATGAGATAGGTGATATGGAAGAAGGAACTCAGGTAAAACTGCTTAGGGTTCTGGAAACAAGACAGATAGAGCGTATTGGTTCTAATAAGCTTATAGATGTTGACTTCAGATTAGTATCTGCCACAAATAAAGATTTAGTGAAAGCTGTTGCAGACGGTAAATTCCGTGAAGATTTATTTTTTAGAATTAATACTATAGAAATTAATATTCCTCCATTAAGGCAAAGGAAAGAAGATATTGAAGATTTAATATATTTTCTATTAAAAAGATACAGTAAAGAAATGGGTAAGGGTATTGTTGATATAGATGAAAACACAAAACAACAGTTATTAAACTATAATTATCCCGGTAATATCAGAGAGTTGAAAAATATTATTGAAAGGCTGGTCGTATTATCAAGAGGGAACATATTAAAGGATGAATTGTTTAAAAGCTCAAAATTATTAAACAATGACACAGAGGAGAAAGAAACCAATAATAAATTAAGCAGCTATAAAGAAGCTAAAAAGAATTTTGAAATTGAATATATCAAAGAGGTGTTAAAAAGCTGCAACAATAATATTACACATGCCGCTAGGCAAATGGATATCAGCAGAAGACAACTTTTCAATAAAATAGTTGAATATGACCTTAAAGAGTATTCTAATGATACAAATTAATAGATAGGAAAAAAAGTGCTATGAAAAATATTTCCATGCGAAAGTATTTTCCAAGCGCTTTTTTTATTTTATTGGCTTCATATCAACATTATAGCAAACAATTATATTGGCATGGCTTTTGCATATATTGTAGTATCTTTTAAAAATTATTATATGGAGGATTATATGGAAATTAATCAAAAGAAATTGGAATTTTACGGTGGTGAATGGATATCATTTATTCCATTCCTTGTATTCTTGGTATTAATAATCACAACTACATTCAAGTTTGGATCAATTTCGGATGGAGCTTTGTGGATACCTGCATTTATGGCAATTATAGTAGGGTTTTTCTTTGCAAAGAATAAAAAAGATTACTCAAATACTATAATTGAAGGTATGGCAAGTAAGGAAGCTTTAATTCCGGTTGTATGCTGGTTATTTGCCGGTGTTTTCTCAAGAATATTGAGAGATTCAGGTTTAGCTTTAGGTATAGCTGGTATTGCGGCTAATATGGGAGTGGGAAGCACGGCATTTACCATTATATCATTTATTGCATGTGCAATATTTGCATCTGCAACTGGTACAGGCTTTGGTACCATCGCAACAGGAATGGGAGTTTTATATCCTGCGGCAGTTGCTCTAGGAGCATATCCGCCATTGGTTGCGGGAGCAATTATTTCAGGCGGAGCCTTTGGAGATAACTTAGCACCGGTTTCGGATACAACTATATGCTCAGCCACTTCACAAGGGGTAGATGTACCGGGTGTTGTTCGTTCAAGACTAAAATATGCAATTACGGCTGGAATTATAACAATAGTTTGTATTTTGATATTTGGACCTGCCAATGCAACTTCCGGCTCTTCTGTAGGTGCAATAGAGTACAATCCAAATACATTATTCATGTTTATACCTGTTATAGTTACTATAATTGTAGCAGTAAAAACAGGAGACATAATTATAGCTACTATCATCGGATCGGTAGTTGGAGTTATTACAGGTGTAACTGTAGGTTTGTTTGATTTTGTACAAATTGATGTTATTAATGCTGCTAAACCTGCAATATTCAGCGTTTATGGTGAAGGTCTTGACCGTACAATCGGCGGAGTTATACAAACAGGTTTAAGTAGTATGATTCAGGTTATTCTCTTAGCTTTATTGCTTTTCGGTTCAATAGCAATAATGAGAAACGGTCAAGGAGATGTTAAACTATTAAATGCGCTGAACAAAGTTACAGACACCAGAGTCGGCGCTGAAATAACAATTTCTGTAATGATAATTACACTTTCAGCATTGATGGGATTAAATGCTCCTGCGATATTGGCAGTTGGTGCTTCGTTCGCTAAACCATTAGGACAAAAACATGGCATAAGTCCATACAGAGTTGCAAACTTAATGGATGCACAATCAAATACATTCGTTTATAGTCTGCCTTGGACTCCTGCTATTATATATACATTAGGGTTTGCAGCAGATAGTTCTGCTCCGCTAGGTGCTTTAGATATAGCACCGTTTGTATTCTATGCTTATGCTATGTTGGTTGTTATGTTCGCAACTATATTCCTTGGTATTGGACAAAATGACAATATGGATAAAATAAAGAAAGTAAAAAATGTATAACAATTATTGATAATAACAAGCATATGCAAACACATATGCTTGTTTGATTAAAATATATAAAGGAAGTGTAGAAATGATAAAAAAAGGTGAATGGGTACTAATACACAGAAATGTTTTAGAGCCATCGCAAAGAGCACCACAAGTACCGGAGGATACAAAACAAGTACCGCTTGAAATGTGGATAAAAGGATATTTGCAGGAAGATGCAAATATAGGAGACGAAGTAACAGTATTAACCAGAACCAAAAGAATAGAAAAAGGCACACTATTAGAAGACAATCCATATTACAAGCATGACTTTGGAAAATTTGTTCCTGAATTAATACAAATCAGTGACCAGGTAAAAGAAATATTATTCGGAGGTGCTGATAATGAGTAAAGATATGAGCTATTCAGGAGTAATGAGCAGAAGACCCGAAATAATGAAGCAGGCAGCCGGAGTAGATTTCTCCCTGTTCGAAAGCGGTTCAATATCATTCGATTACGAAAGAATGATGAGAGAAGCAGGCTTCAGTATCGAAGAAATACAAAAAATTCAGTTATCACACGGAGTAGGCAACACACCGATACTGGAACTGAGAAACCTGACAGAATTAGCAAGAAAATGTGCACCAAAAGGAAAAGGCGCAAGAATATTCATAAAAGACGAAGCAGCAAATGCATCAGGAAGCTTTAAAGCAAGAAGAGCGTCAACAGCAGTATATCAGGCAAAAAAACTTGGCTACAAGGGAGTAGTTACGGCCACAAGCGGAAACTACGGAGCAGCAGTAGCATCACAAGCAGCAATGTACGGCTTAAAGTGCATAGTAGTCCAAGAATGCTATGATTCAAAAGGAAAAGGACAGCCCGAAATAATAGAAAAAGCAAGAAAATGCGAAGCATTAGGAGCAGAAGTAGTACAGCTGTCAGTAGGACCCGAGTTATTCTATTTATTCCTGACAATATTAGAGCAGACAGGATATTTCAATGCATCACTATACACACCATTTGCAATAGCAGGAGTAGAAACATTAGGATACGAAATAGCAATGCAGTTCAGAGAAAAATACGGAAAAGATCCCGAAGTAGTATTGGCGACAAACGCAGGCGGAGGAAACCTTACAGGAACAGCAAGAGGGCTGAAAAAAGCAGGAGCAGAATCAAAGATAGTGGCAGCAAGCGTAGATTTATCAGGACTGCATATGGCTGCAGACACACAATTTAACAGAAAATCCTTTACGACAGGACATACCGGATTCGGAATGCCGTTTACAACATGGCCTGACAGATCAGACGTACCGAGGTCAGCAGCAAGACCATTGCGATATATGGACAGATACCTGACGATCCGCCAAGGAGAAGTATTCTATATAACAGAAGCATTAGCAAGCTTAGAAGGATTAGAAAAAGGACCGGCAGGCAACACAGCATTAACAGCAGCGTTCTCATTAGCACAAGAAATGAATCAGGATGAAATGATAGTAGTACAAGAAACAGAATACACAGGAGCAGGAAAACACATACAACCACAGCTGTCATTTGCGAGAGAAAACGGGATAGAAATAAAATTCGGAGATCCAAAAGAAGAAGTACCCGGAAAGAACATCATACTTCCGTCACATCCATCCATGATAAAAGCACAGGATGCAGACCTGGAGCATATGAGAAAATCACTTATAAAAAATGCAATAACAACATACAATGTGACACCAAACGATGCCGACATAGAGTTTTTGGCAGAAGAAACAAAGACAGATGTTGAGTTTGTAAAAAATGTTTTGAAATCCCTATAATAGAGAGATTGATGTTGATGTCGTTGAGTGAAAATACTAAAATTACAGATAAAGAAATAATAGAATAGGAAAAACGCATAATCAATAGAATTATTTGAACATCACAGGATTTAATTTAATAATCCTGTGATGTTTGTTTTTTTCTTAATAATATGACGGAACCAAATTTTTTAGATAGAAAAATAAAATGTTGACAAAGTTATAAAAAGTGATATCATTAAATATGAAATATTTAATACAATACAAAACAATATGAATTATTTAATTCATATTGTGAAGAAGAGGTGTTTGATGAATTTTATTAATCTGGTAAAAGACAAGTTTGAATCATTGTCAAAGTCACATAAGAAGATAGCGAAATACATAATAGATAATTTTGAACAGGTCATATTTGATACGGCTTCTGAGCTTAGCAAAAAGGTTTCAGTCAGCGAGGTAACAGTAATAAGATTTGCATATGCACTAGGCTTCGAAAGTTTTTCACATATGCGCAAGGCGATGGAGAAAAGTGTGATTGATAATTCTGAGATTTTAGATACGAGTATCGGAAAAGGTTTTTTAACGAACGGGCTATCTGATATGGAAATTGATGAGCACATACGCAAGCAGACATTACAGCTTGCTAAATCATATCAAAATATTGATTTTGAGGAATTCAAAAAGATTTGTGAAATTTTGATGAGTAAGAAAAGAATCCTGATAATAGGCTTTATGGATTCCTTTGGTACTGCATCTGAATTACTGCATCTTTTTGACAGTATACGAAGCCGAGTATATTTTTCAAAGCTCATGTATGAGAACTCATATACATTTGAGGATATAGATGAAGATTCTGCAACCATTGTGGTATCCTTCGCACCACACTATAAATATACGAAAGAGCAGGCTGAAACGGTCAAGAGAAACGGAAGCACAATTATTACCATAACAGACAGCTTTATCAATCCCTTTAAGGATTTGTCGGATTATTCTATGATATTTAATTTAAGGAGAAATGAACAGATGGGAGTAATAGACACCTCACCTGTTACCAGCTTTATCTTTTTCATGATGAACTATTTATATGATAATTATAAGGATAAAATTGATGATTTTAAAATAAGTAAAAAGCCATATGAAGAATATATAGATTGACAAAAGGAGTTGATTGAGATTAAAGAGAAAATTTTAAGTATTTTAAAGGAAACCGTTTCTATTGACAGCTTTTCTGCAACAGAAAACGAAAATAGAGTATCCGAGTATTTATATGATTATATGAAAAGCATGAAATACTTTGAGGATAATCCAAATCTGTTCGGCAACTTCAAAATTGAGGATGATTATCTTGGCAGAAGGATTTCATATGGAATGGTAAGGGGTAAATCCAATAAGACAGTTGTTCTCATGAATCATCATGATGTAGTGGGCATTGATGATTATGGCAGCATAAAGGATTATGCGTTTGATATTGAAAAGCTTCCTGAAAAAATTAAGGAAATTAATATCAATACTGAAGCACTGGAGGATTTGAATTCAGGTGAATGGATTTTTGGCAGAGGTGCGGCAGATATGAAAGGCGGACTGGCAATACAGCTTGCATATTTGGAAAGATACTCTGAGACAGAAGAAAAAGAAGGTAATATTCTTTTTATTTCGGTTCCGGATGAGGAATCCTATTCTGCCGGTATGCGCGGTGCAGTTAAGCTGTTGGGCAGGCTGAAAGAGGAATTTGAGCTGGAATATTCTTTTTTAATAGACTGTGAACCTAATTTCAAAGTTAACGGCAAGCACGTTGTTTCTTTAGGTACAGCCGGAAAATGTATGCCTGTAATATTAGCACAGGGACAGAAATCTCACATATGCAGATGCTTTGACGGCCTGAATCCAATCGGGGTTCTGGGAGAGATTTTTTCAAGGACTGAGCTTTCTCTGGAATTCAGTGATGAGCTTGACGGGGAAATTACTGTTCCTCCCACATGGAATTATTTTAAGGATATGAAGGTTGAGTACGATGTTTCAATACCTATCAGAGCATGTGGATATTTCAGCGTAATAAGCTTTTACACATCACCTGATGAAATACTTGAAAAGCTTAAAAGAATTTCGAATGACTCTTTCAAAGCTTACGTAAATAAAATGAAAATGATATACAGCGAATATAAGTGCAGGAACATGCATTGTTCGGAACGGGAAATTGAGTTCAAGCCTGAAGTGCTGCCCTTTGAAGAGCTTATGAATATTGCTTCTGAAAAGGATAAAGAGGGATTCGGCAGATTTTACGGAAAACTGTATGATGAAATTTCAGAAAAAATAGTTAAAAATGAAATAAATTATCCTCAGGCAACAATTAGGATAATGGATGAAGTGCTGAATTTCACCGGTATAAGCTATCCTGTCATAGTGTTGGGATTTGCTCCTCCGTATTATCCGGCGCTCAACAGCAGAAAAATCAGTGGTAAGGGGCATATAATCGACGAGTGCTATAATTTGATAAGAGATTACTCCCATGATAATTTCAATTATGATTTAAGCTATGAAAATTATACCGTAGGGCTCTCTGACTGCAGCTACTGTGCTGTTGACAGAGCGTTTGACTATGACAGCTTTTCTCTCAACACACCCATGTGGGGCAAATTATATTCTATAGATTTTGAAGGCATAGAAAAACTTAATATACCTTCGATTATATTCGGTCCGTGGAGCAAGGATTATCATCAGGCAACAGAGAGAGTAAATAGAGAAAGTCTGACTGTTATTGTGCCAAAATTGATTGATGAAATAGTAAATTATATATTTAAAAACAAATAATATTCAAATGGAGGTCAACTATGTTTAAAGCTATGAGAAGGAAAGACAGGCAGCTTTCGGATGATGAAAGCCGCAGAATTTTAGAGCAGGGCGAATATGGTGTGATAGGAACAATCGGAACAAACGGATACCCGTGTTCGACGCCTCTGAATTATGTGCTTGAAGATGATAATATTTATGTTCACTTTTTTATAAAAGGAGGAAACATACGCGAAAGTATCACTGTCAATGATAAGGTTGCATTTACCTATGTTGGAAAAACAAAAGTGCTTGAAGATGAATTTGTAACAAACTATGAAAGTGTAATGGTTTTTGGCAAAGCGGAAATAGTTGATGACGAAGAAAAAAGACATGCGCTGGTATTAATTGTGGAGAAGTATTCTCCAAACTTTAAAAAGCAGGGATTGGAGCACATCGAGGAAGATTTTGACAAGGCGTGCGTTGTAAAAATAGTAATCGAACATATAACGGGAAAGGCAAGAAGAGGCTGATGTAAGTTGACCGGCTGAATACTTATAAGGAGCAGAATAATGGCAAGATATCTTAGAAAAAGAATACTAACCGGAATTCTTATAATTTTGGTTTCATTGGTCATAAACTTTATGTTGATACATCTGGCTCCGGGTAATCCTATCAGTCTTTTGGCGGGAAAAGATAATCCTTCTCAGGAAATGATTGATGCATTAACAGAAAAATACGGATTAAACGATCCGATACATATTCAGTTTATAAGCTATATAAAAACACTGCTGAAAGGGGATCTCGGATATTCCATAATGAGCAGCGAGCCTGTAAGTAAGCTTATATTCGAAAAAGTAGGACCAACACTTCTTTTGGCACTGACAAGTATATTATTGGCAGTAATAATCGGAACTGCATCGGGAATATTTGCGGCAAGGAAAAGAGGCTCACTGTTTGATGTTACGATGAACGGGTTATCCTATGTATTTGATTCCACACCAAGCTTCTGGCTGGGACTTATGCTTATTCTTATATTTGCATCAAAACTTAAAATTTTCCCTACTGCCGGCATGGTGGATTTAAGGGCGCAACATGAGGGATTTGCTAAAGTGATTGATATACTGTGGCATTTGACGCTGCCTCTCATAACGGTAACATTGATTCAAATACCATATTATTTCCGTATAGCGAGAGCTTCGGTTATTCAAACTATGTCAGAAGATTTTATAACAACATTCAGAGCAGCGGGTATGAAGGAAAACAAAATATTCAGTAAATACATATTCAAAAACGCTATACTTCCCACGATAACTGTGTTTGGTATTAATCTGGCATATGTTATATCAGGGGTTGCAATTATTGAAATAGTGTTTGCATGGCCCGGTATGGGAAGACTGATGATGACGGCAATATCTAAACGGGATTATCCGCTTCTCATGGGAATATATCTCATATTATCAGTTTCAATAGCTGTCTGTATGATAGTTGTGGACTTGATTTATGCTGTTATTGATCCAAGAATAAGATACGATTAGTCAGAAAGGATTGTGGAAAATGAATAAATCAGGAGATTTTTTTACAAAAATGAAAAGAATGCTTTCCTTGATAAACCAGGTCAGACAGCTGAAAATAGGCATAATCTTATTGACGATAATTATTTTGCTGGCTCTCTTCGCACCATTGATTGCTACTCATGATCCTTTTTCATTAAATGATGATATGGTAAACCCTCCAAGTAAAAACTATCTGCTGGGAACAGACGGCTTGGGCAGAGACATATTCAGCGGAATATTATATGGAGCGCGTACTTCCATAGTCATAGGAGTTGTGGCTGCATCCATATCCGGAATTGTCGGAACGCTCATAGGCGGTATTTCAGGATTTTATGGCGGAAAAATAGATTCGGTTGTGTCAGAGATAATAAATGTGTTTCTGATGATGCCTACATTTTTCCTTATACTCATCATAGTTGCACTGTTTGGTTCAAGCATGTTCAACGTGATGGTAGTTATAGGTATAACGACCTGGACCGGAAATGCACGACTTATGAGGGCTCAAGCTCTTTCTCTCAAGCAGAGAACTTTTGTGAAGTCACTGGAAACAATAGGTGAAAGTAAATTCAAAACGCTGGTTAAACATATTATCCCTAACGGTATATTTCCCATCATTGCCAATACAACAATGAATATATCAGAGGCCATACTTACAGAATCGGGACTTAGTTTTTTAGGGCTTGGTGATCCCAATGTTATGAGCTGGGGGCAAATGGTGTATAACGGAAAATCATATCTGACAAACGGATGGTGGATATCGACATTTTCAGGTGCTGCTATTGTACTGACGGTTTTGGCATTTTACTTAATCGGCGACGGGATGAACAACATACTTAGTCCAAAGCTGAACGACAATAAATAGGAGGCTCTTATGGCGTTACTATCAATTAAAAATGAAAATGTTATCTATAAGGTTAAAAATAAAAATATTCATGCTGTCAATAATGTGTCATTTGATATTGAGCCGCAGGATTCTCTTGGCATAGTAGGAGAATCGGGTTCGGGAAAATCAACCCTTGCATTGTCCATGCTAAGATTGCTCCCTAAAAAGATAGCTGAGGTAAGCGGCGAGGTAATTTTTGAAGATAAGAATTTACTCACTATAAGTGAAGATGAGCTAAGAGATATAAGGTGGAAGGAAATTTCCGTTGTGTTCCAGAAATCAATGAATTCACTGAGCCCTATACATAAAATAGGCAGCCAGATGTCAGATATATATATGCTGCATAATAAGACTGCATCCAAGGCAGAAGTAAAAAACAAGATGACAGAGCTTCTGGAGTTGGTAAATCTTCCTCCAAGAGTATATACGATGTATCAGCATGAACTGTCGGGCGGTATGATGCAGAGAGTATCCATTGCACTGAGTCTTATGCATAATCCCAAGCTCATTATAATGGACGAAGCAACAACCGCTTTGGACGTTATAACTCAGGGTCAGATACTCAATGAGATAAAGGAGCTTGAGAAAAGGCTTAGCATAGCACGCATAATGATAACTCATGATATGTCTGTAGTGGCAAACACATGCAAAAAAATTGCGGTAATGTATGCGGGATATCTTGTTGAGTTTGGATATGTAAAGGATGTAATTTCCGATCCGAAGCATCCGTATACTCGGGGACTTCTGAAGTCATTCCCCACATTGAAAGGCGAAAGAGGAGTGTTGAGAGGTATATCAGGTTCGCTTCCGGACCTGAGCGTTCAGCATGAGGGATGCATATTCGAGAGCAGATGCCCCGAAAGGTCAGGGGTCTGTAATAAGGAAAAACCCGGGACAGTCATATTGGAAAATGGTCGCATGGTAATGTGCCATTCTGCGGGGAGGAGATAATTAATGGGAGATAATTATACTTTAGAGGTCAACAACCTGTTCAAGCATTATACACAAAGAATAAAAGGAAACAACAGATTCAGTACGGTTAAGAAAACGGTCAAGGCGGTTGACGGCATAAGCTTCAAATTGGAGGCCGGAGAAGTAATGGGTGTCATCGGTGAATCTGGATGCGGCAAGTCAACGCTGGCAAAGCTGCTGACAAAGCTTGAATATCCTACTCAGGGTGAAATTTTATTTAACGGAGAATCTTCCGATGAAATGATAAAAAAGGACAGGCTCAGGTATAAGAGAACTATTCAGATGGTTTTTCAAAATCCCTTTGATACCTTTGACCCCAGAAATTCAATAGAGAAAATAATTGTTGAAACATTAAAGATGCATAATATAGGCAAAACACACAGTGATAGAGTATCGACAGCAATCAATGCAATGGAGAAAATAGGCCTTTCACCCGCAGGGGATTATTTGCACAGATTTCCCCATGAATTATCGGGAGGACAGCTTCAGCGTATTTCAATATTGAGAACAATGCTTTTAAAACCGAAATTCCTCATTGCGGATGAACCTGTTTCAATGCTTGATGTTTCTGTAAGAGCAGACATAATTAAAATGCTTCAGGATCTTGTCAGGAATTCCGATACAGCTTTGATATTCATAAGCCATGACATAAACACCACAAGGTACATATCGGATAAAATAGTTGTAATGTATCTTGGGAGAATAGTTGAGTCGGGAACAACTGATTATGTATTGCACAACCCTGTGCATCCATATACAAAGACATTGATATCAAATTGTGCATCCATCAACATGGATGAAAAGACAGACGTAATAAAAATAGAAGGAGAACCTCCGACTCCCATTGATAATGGGCCGGGATGTTACTTTGCACCGAGATGCTATATGAAAAAGGATATATGCTTTAAGGAATATCCTGAACAGAAACTTATAGAAGAGAATCATTTTGCTTCATGTCATTTTATTAATAGTAATTGATTTATTAATACCGAACAGAAAACTATTAAGTTTTCCAATATACTTATTCCAATATATTAAATTAGGAGGAGAAAATGAAAAAATTATCTTTATTATTGGCAGTCTGTCTTATCTTGGGAATGATTGTTGGGTGCAACAGTGCAGATGCGGGAAAAGAAGTGCCTGATGGCGGTCAGGTATCTGAAGGTAACTCGTCAGGTACACCTAAAAAAGGCGGAACATTGATAGTGGGAATGACGGGAGACCCTTCGACCTACAATCCAGACTATCAGGCAGACGGTTACTTACAGCCGATTTCGGAAAATATTTTTAACAGATTGATTAAAGTAACCAATAAGCAAGAGGTTGTGCCTGATCTGGCTAAGAGTTATAAGGTATCTGAGGATGGAAAAGAAATAACATTTTACCTGAATGAAAATGTAAAGTGGCATGACGGAGCACCATTTTCATCTGCAGATGTAAAGTTTACATTTGATACAATTATTAAGGAGGGCGGACAGCTTGCAGGTTCGCTGACATCTGTGGAAGAAATAACGACACCTGATGATAATACTGTAGTGTTTAAGCTGAAAAATAATGACTCATCACTTATAGGATATCTGGCATGGGATGCATGCTACATCATGCCCAAGCACATTTACGAAGGTACTGACTGGAGTGAAAATCCCGCAAACCAAAATCCTATAGGAACAGGACCGTTCAAATTTGTCAAACACGAAAAGGGAGTCAGTGTTACACTTGAGAGGAATGATGAATACTGGGGTGATACAGCATATCTTGACAAGGTTGTATTTTCAATAATACCTGATGCCAATACGGCAGTACAGGCCTTATACAACAAGGAGCTTGATATACTTGGGGTAGAACCGCCGCTGTCAGAAGCACAAAGCTTTGAAGCTGATTCTGACATTAAGGTAGGTAAACAATACTGGCCATCACGATATTACATGTTCTTTAATGTAAAAGACAGCATATTTAAGGATGCTAAGCTGAGACAAGCAGTTTCACTTGGAATTGACAAAGACGACATAATAAGAAAAGCTATGAAGGGTATCGGAGAAAAATCCAATACGGCGATGACACCAATGTATGATTGGGCTTTAAATACAACGGATGTATTCCCGGAAAGGGATGTTGAAAAGGCAGAAAAATTAATTGAAGATGCCGGCTATGCGAAAAATTCAAACGGGATGTATTTTGAAACTACAATAGATGTATTCAACATTGAGCCGTTCACTGACATTGCAGTAATAATAAGGGATAATTTAAAAGATATAGGGATTGATGTCAAAATCAATATGATGGAAGAAGCTGCCTGGGACGAAAAGATATGGTACGGAAGAAATTATGATGTATCGTTGCTCGCTGGATATCAAGGACCTGACCCCGGAGCACTGACTACAAGATTTTCTACGGGAGCTCTCATTAACCTGATGGGTTATTCCAATCCGAAGCTTGATGAGGCTTTAGAGAAAGGAGCATCATATGTAAGCGAAGAAGACAGGGCACCATATTATATAGAAGCACAGAAATATATAGTTGAGGACGTTCCTGTTGTGCCTATATCAGAATATATTTCTATAGCACCATATCAATCATACATTGTGGGACATCCGACTTCAGAAGAAGCTATAGACAAAACAGGATTCCATGAATACACATATGTCTGGATAAACAAATAGCCAGATACATTACTGCCCGTACTAACTGCGGGCAGTAATCAACAGAATACATCGGAGGTAAAGCGTGAATATAAGTAAAATAATTGATAATGTTCCGGATTATAAGGTGTTTTTAACGGTGGGCGAGCTGGACGAAAGCACCATGCGTCTTCAAAGCAAATATCCGGATGTTGTGGAGGTTTTCGAAGCGGGGAAGTCAAGAGAAAATCACAGCATACTATGCCTTAAGATAGGCAGCGGAGGCAAAAATGCCTTTTGCTTCGCATGCCCTCACCCAAATGAGCCCATAGGGGCCATGACGTTGGAATATTTATCATGGGCATTGGCTGAGGATGATGAATTCAGACAATCGACAGGATATACATGGTACATAATAAAATGTGTTGATCCTGACGGAACAAAATTAAACGAAAAATGGTTTAAGGGTCCATTCACTATTTATAATTATATGAAAGATTATTTCAGACCAGGAAGCGAACAACAGGTTGAATGGACATTCCCAATAGACTATAAAAATCTGCATTTTAATGAGCCCATGCCCGAAACAAAAGCGATAATGGGTGTCATAGAAAAAACGAGACCGGAGTTCATGTATTCGTTGCATAATGGCGGTCTGTGCGGAGCATATTGGTACATAACTCACGAATATAAAGACATATATGATGAACTGAGAGAGACTGCATTAAAAAACGGAGTTGCACTGCAGCTCGGAGAGCCTGAAAGTCCTGCGTGTATAGAGTTTTCCGATGCAATATATAAAATGTCGGGAATATCCGAAGATTATGATTATTTGGAAAAATACTCGGGCAAGAATCCTGAAAAGTCATGTTACGGCGGTACAAGCAGTTCTGATTATGCTTTAAGATTTAATGATTGTGTGTCTCTGATGACCGAACTGCCGTATTTTTCAGATGACAGAATAGCAGACTCCTCGATTACAAATATAACCAGAAGGCAGTCCATAGAAGATAAACTAAAAAATACTGTCGAGCATTACAGAGGACTTGATAGAGAATTAAGCAAGGTAAGGAAGTATATTGCTCCGGATAATCCTTTCACTTTGCTTGTAGAACAGATTATATCAGAAATAGATTCCTCTGTTGAAGCCCAGAAGAAATGGTCTGATGACCCTAAATTTGAAAGACCTGCGAAGTCGTCGGAAGTATTTGACAATGATCTGGTGAGCAAATTTTATAACAGTCTTTCAACAAGCCTTTGTGCGAGGGCTTGCCAACAGGAGCTGGATAAGCTGAAAAAAGAGGGATGTAAAGACGATGAAGCACTCTGTCTGTTGGAAGAAGTATATGAGGTATTGTCAGACAACCTGAAGAATGAATGTGAATATCTTGAAAATAAATTGAATTATAAGGTTGTACCAATACGTGATCTTGTTCGGATTCAAATAGAATGCGGATTAATCGTTGCGCGACGCAGACAAAAAAAAGAATATACCAATACAGCCCCTCAATATTGAGGGGCTGTATTACGAATTAATCTATAAGCATGAAAAGCTGCTTATATCAGGCTGAAAATTACCTATTGTTTAGAATATATGCATATATCCATATAAGGAGGATACCCTTCCTTGGACGATAAATTTATACTAATGTGTTCATGGGGAGGTATTAATACTGTTCAGTGTCCGGGGAAAAATAATATAAGTTTGTGATAAAGGAAAAGGGATATAATTAAGTTGAGTATACGAAAAGTACACAGTTGCACTTTTATGCAGCTGTTTTTGTATGTAACGGATTAATCATTATCAGTAATATCTTGAAAAAATTCAGAATCAAAAAAGTCTTTCATGTCTATTTTTAAGCCAAAACAAATGTAGTATATAGTTTTAATTGTTGGATTTTTACTCTTGCCATATACAATATCATTTAAGGTTGATTGCGTGATGCCAGATATCGTTGAAAGCTTATTTATCGTGATATTATTATCTTTGCATAGTTGAAGTATTCTTTGAGAAATCGCTTTTTTAATAGTCATAGTTCACATCCCTTAATTTTTACTAAGAGTATAGCAGAATATTAACAAAATAATTACCGATACATCGTTGATAAAAATTACGGTGGATATTATAATGATTAACGATATGGCGTTAATAATTATTTTATGAATATTTTTTTTATTTATGCGAGAGAGAGACAATGATGGATAGAAATAAAACTCTTTGCTTTATTGGGCATAGAACCGAAAAATTGCCTAAAAGCAGAAATGAATTTAATTTAATAATACAAAGCTTGATTTATGAAATAAATAAAGCTATATCAGAAGGCTATGATACATTTATGTTTGGTGCCTGTTATGGATTTGACATAATTTGTGCAGAGCAGGTTTTAATACGAAAACAAATAGTCAGGCTTACAGATCCTATTAGTATAAATCTTATTGCGGTTGTACCATTCGAAGAACAATCAGCAAAGTGGAAGGAAAAAGATAGGGAAAAATATTTTAATGTTTTATCCAGATGTGATGATGTAATAACTTTAAATAGACATTATCATAGTGAAAGTTATAATGAAAGAAGCAGGTACATGGTTGATAATAGCAGCAGGCTGGTGTGTTATTATGACGGAAGCAGCGGCAGAACAAAACATGCTGTTGAATATGCAGAAAATGAGTTGATACAGATAATAAATTTATGTAATTCGTATGATGATATTATACTAAAAAAGAAAAAGCATAAAAGCTTAATGAGCCCGATGTGGTAAAGGCATATAGTGATTGTTAAAAAAATTCCAAAATAGATTACCTTGGGATTTTTTTATTTAATAAAAATTGAGTTGAACAGAGAAAGGATTTTAAACTCGGTTATTATGATATATTAATAGATATATTATATTTTATAATAATAAATGGTAATATGTATATAAGGTGGTATAATATATAAAGAATTGTTTTTTTATATGTTTGGGGCAGGTGAATAAAATATGAATGAAAGTAATCGTATTGAATTAAAAAAAGAGTTGAATGATAGTTTAGAAAAAGAAATTGTGGGATTTTTGAATTATAATGAAGGCGGAGAATTATATATTGGAATTGACGATAATAGTAACGTTGTTGGTGTTGAGAATTCGGATGATATACAAAAAAGAGTTGTGGATAGAGTAAAAGAGAATATTTACCCTTCTACAATGGGATTGTTTGATGTAACAACACTTAAGAAGGAAGGAAAAGATATTATAAAAGTTGTAATATCAAGTGGACCTGAAAAACCATATTATATCAGAAAATATGGAATGTCTCCGAAAGGATGTCTTATAAGAGTAGGTACAACAGTTCAGCAGATGACTAAGGAAATGATAGACACTTTATACTCTAAACGTATAAGAAATTCTTTAGGTAGGCTTATTTCACCAAGACAAGATTTAACATTTAAACAGCTTAAGATTTATTATGAAGAAAGCGGATACGATTTAAATGATAAATTTTTGAATAATTTGGAGTTATATACTGAAGATAATAAGCTGAATTATGCTGCGTATTTATTGGCTGATGAAAATGGTATATCAATGAAGGTAGCAAAGTATTCGGGAGTTGATAAAGTAGATTTAATTGAGAATGCTGAATATGGATATTGCTCATTGATAAAATCAACTAATAATATTCTTAGTAAATTGGATATTGAAAATATTACAAAAGCGGAGATTACATCAACGATTAGAAAAGAAAAACGTATTGTTGATTCTGCTGCATTAAGAGAAGCTGTTATAAATGCAATTGTTCATAATGATTATTCTAATGGAATACCTCCGGTTTTTGAGATATTTTCAGATAAGATTGTTATAACATCTTCGGGTGGATTACCACAAGAATTAAACCAAGAAGAATTTTTCGAAGGAATTTCTGCTCCAAGAAACAAGGAGTTGATGAGAGTATTTAAGGATGTAAAGTTAGTTGAGCAACTTGGTTCCGGAGTACAGAGAATATTAAAAGTATACGACAGAAGTATATTTAAGTTTAGTCCGAATTTTTTAAAGGTTAGCTTTCCTATAAATAATGCCGGGATAAATGCCGGGATAAATGCCGGGATAAATGCCGGGATAAATGCCGGGATAAATATCGATTATAAGAAAATAAAGTTAAATAGTACACAAGAAAAGATTATTGAGCTTATTAATCAAAATAAATATACTACTCAAGAAGATATGAGTGAAAAATTAAATAAAAATATTAGAACAATACAACGAAATATTAAAAAATTACAGATAGAAAAGATAGTAGAACGAGTGGGTACAAATAAAGATGGATATTGGAAGATAACTGAATAAATGGAATGTGTAGCAGATAATGATATTTAGATTTAAATTTTAGGAGTATTTGAAAAGAGGTACTTTAATGGAGAATCGTATAATTGGGATTTTACCAAATAAAAGTTTAGTTGAAAAGGTTATTAGTGTACAAAAAAAATGCGGGATTAATTTTCCGGTTTATCATATGCAGACTGAGGATGCTGTTAAGCTTGCCAGGGAAAAGATCAATGAAGGTGCTAAAGTTATTTTAAGTAGAGGAATGACTGCCAATTACTTAAAAAATAGTCTTGATATTCCGGTAATTGATATAAAATATGATTTCTTTCATTTTGCTAATGCTCTTAAAAATGCTTTAGAGATCAATAATGAGGTTGCCCTTATCGGTTTTATTGATGCATTCAGACTGGCAAAACGAGCAGTGGAGTATATAGAAAAAGAAGGACAGAAGATACATGTAGTAATTCTTCCGGACGGTACTCAAATTGAAGCTAATATTAACGGCTTGCATGAAATGGGAATAAATACCTTTGTCGGAGGAAATCTGGTTGTATCTACGGCTCGTAGACTGGGATTTAATCATGTTTTAATCGAAGCTGATGAAAGAGTTATAGATGAAGCAATTACTAATGCACTCTACGAGCTTAGAATACATATAGAGCAGGAAGAGAAATATGAATTAATAAAATCAATAATTTCAAACATGACAAACGGTATATTTGCAATTAATAAAAACGGAGAATTAATAACTGCAAATCCGATTGCCATGAAATATCTTGGAATCAGCAGCATAAATAAATCAAGTCATGAATTGGATAATATTATATCAGGTTCTAAAATAATGAAAACAATAGACAATGGAGAGCTTGTAAACGGTGATTTGATTACAATTGGCGAGAACGATTTAGTTGTAAGCTCTTCTCCGATTAATGTTGAAGGAGAAATAAGAGGAGCAGTTGTAACAATTCAGGAAATTAGCAGTATCAAGGAGTTGGATACTAAAATTAGAAAAAAACAAATGCACAAGGGGCATGTTGCAAGAAAAACCTTTGATGATATTATAGGTATAAGTGAAATTATGAAATCATGCAAGAGCAAGGCTTTCAGATACTCGCAGGTTGACAGTACTGTATTAATCAGAGGGGACACAGGAACAGGAAAAGAAATATTTGCACAGAGCATTCACAATGCAAGTAAAAGGGCATCTAAGCCGTTTGTTGCTATTAATTGTGCGGCTCTTCCTCCAAATCTTTTGGAAAGTGAGTTGTTCGGATATGTAAAGGGTGCATTCAGTGGTGCTAACTATGAAGGCAAAGCGGGAATATTTGAACTTGCACATACAGGAACTATTTTTTTGGATGAAATCAGCGAGGCATCATTAGATGTACAGGCAAGACTTTTGAGAGTCATTCAGGAAAAGGAAATAATCAGAATAGGTGATGATAAGGTTATTCCGGTAGATGTAAGGATTTTGTCCGCAACAAATAAAGACTTGTTAAAAGAAGTTTTTAATAAAAGTTTCAGGGAAGATTTGTATTATAGACTAAGTGTCTTAGAGCTGCAGTTGCCTTCATTGGAAAAGAGAAAGACAGATATTCCCGAATTAGCTGAACATCTTATATATGATATATGTGGAAAGATGGGAGTAGGAAAGGTAGATATAACAGAGGATGCTATAAAACTGTTGAAGGAATTAAAATACGAAGGTAATGTAAGGCACCTGTCAAATATTTTAGAAAGAGCTTTTGTTATATCTAATTTTGAAAGAATAGATGAAAAGTGTATACTTGAAGCAGTAGGAACGGTTAATGAAAACAATAACGCTGCGGAATTGTTTGAGACAAAGGAATCTATAACAATAGCAGAGATGGAGCGTATGATGATTAAGAGAGCACTTAGAGAATGCGGCGGCAACAAAACAGCAGCTGCTCGCAAATTGGGTATAAGTCTTTCGACTATGTGGAGAAAGGTCGGCGAAATAGAAGGAACAGTTTCATGATGACATTGTCAATATGACAGGGTGTGTCAAAAAGACATACTCTGTTTTAGTTTTTGCAAAATGCGTAATCTTTTTAAAATCAGATATTACTGGCTTTCGTTGTTAAGAACACATATTGGCACAGCAATTGCTATATAGTATGCAGACATTAAAAAGAAAGGAGTTTAGAATGAGCAAGGTTACGATTGCGGGTAAATATCCTGAGGAGGCATATTCGCTGTTAAAGAATGCTTTATCTGATAAATTTGAATTAGAATATATAACGGATCAAGAAGAATTGAACAGGACCTCTGATTTAGAATATGTAATTTTAAGGACTTTGAAAATAGATAAAGATATAATCATGAATAATGAAACTCTTAAACTAATTCAAAGATGGGGTGCCGGATATGATACGGTAGATATACGGGAAGCTGCCAAGAGAAATATTCCTGTTACAGTAGCAAACGGTATCAACAGTTGTGCAGTGGCAGAACATACAATACTTTTGATTTTGGCGTTGTATAGACATTTAGTACAGCTGAACAATAAAGTAAAGGCAGGAGTTTGGGACAGAACTACCTATGCTTCAAATTCATATACTATCAACGGCAAGAAAATAGGTCTGATAGGATTGGGTGCTATTGGTAAGATGGTTGCATTGAAAACTCAGGCACTTGGTGCGGAAGTTGCATATTACGATTTATACAGATTAGATAAGGAGCAGGAGAATAGTTTAAATGTTAAGTTTTTAGAATTGGATGAATTGCTTAAAATTAGTGATATTGTAAGCATTCATTTACCGCTTACTGATGACACGGTTGATTTAATTGCAAGGCGTGAATTAGATATGATGAAAAAAGATGCTGTTATAGTTAATACTTCAAGAGGAGGAATAATCAAGGAAAATGATCTTGAGGATGCTTTATTAACAGGAAATATTCTGGGAGCGGGGCTTGATAGTTTTGAAAAAGAGCCATATCCAAGGGATGGAAGATTTAACGGCATTGATAATATTATTATGACACCTCATGTTGGAGGTACTGTAGCAGATTTAGTTAAGCCTATGGCTGAAAAGGTAGTGGATAATATTATGAGAGTTTATGAGAATAAGGGGCTAAATAAAAGGGATTATGTAAATTACAAGGATTGCTCCTATCCGGCAGATTAGAAAGGAAGTGTGAGTATGGATAATAGATGTAAAGCTTTTAAATGCTCTATTATTAGAGGTGGTACAAGCAAGGGTCTCTTTCTTAGTGAAAATGAATTGCCGCCTGTTGGAGATGAAAGAGATAAAATAATCTTGAGACTTCTTGGAAGTCCGGATTTGAGGCAGATTGACGGTCTTGGCGGTGCAAATTCCCTTACAAGTAAAATTTGCATTATAGGTCCTTCGAAGAGGAAGGATGCAGACGTAGATTATACATTCGGACAAGTTTCTGTAGACAAGCCAATAATTGACTGGCAAGGCAATTGTGGAAATCTATCTTCTGCCGTTGGGTTGTTTGCTATAAATAATAATTATGTAAAGGTAAGTGAACCAGCTGCTGCTGTCAGAGTTTATAATACAAATACATCAAAGATTATAAATGTGATAGTTCCCGTGTCGGATGGATATGCTATATCGGAAGGTGAGCATACTATACCCGGAGTACCCGGAACAGGTGCAAAAATAATAATGGAATTTTTAGATCCGGAAGGCGGTGTTACAGGTAAGATTCTTCCTACCGGAAATCCTGCAGATCTTGTAGAAACAAAAGATGGAAAGAGATTTAATATCTCTGTCGTTGATGCGGTAACACCTGTAGTATACATAAAAGCTGAAGAGTTAGGCCTTGATGGGACGGAGTTACCGATTGAGATAGAGAATAGAACAGACATACTTAATAAGATGGAAGAGATAAGATGTATCGCCGCTGAAATGATAGGATTAGTAGATAACAGGGAAGCTGCGACAGAGAAAAGCCCCGCATTTCCGAAGGTTGGCTTTATCACAAAAGCGAAGGGCTATGTAAATCCTGAAGGCGCGTATATAGATGAAAATGATGTTGATATAGTTGCAAGGCTTGGATCGATGCAAAAAATGCACAGAGCATATATGATTGGCGGAGCTGTAAGCACAGGTGCAGCATCAAGGATTCCGGGAACTATTATATGGGATGCTTTAAAAGAAGAAGCAAGAGAAGGAAAAACGCTTAGAATCGGCCATCCATATGGGTCTATGAAAGTTGATGTTGCTCTTCATGAAAATAAAATAACTAAGGTATGTGTTGACAGAACAGCAAGAGTTCTGATGGAAGGAATAGCATATATTCCGGAAAATATTTAATACAAATTAAATGAGGTGACAAAATGGAAGACAAAATCAGAGATTTAAGGTCTGGGATTGCTATAGTTTTTCTTTCGTTGATTTCTTATCTTTGGTTGATACCCAATCAAATATCTGTAAGAAAAGGTGTAAGTATAGGTGCAGACTATTTTCCCAAGCTTATTGTAATGATTGTTGGAATATGTGGAATGGTACTTGTTATTCAAGGTTTAACATATCTGTATAAAAAAGGTGAACTGAGTTTATCAAGTGTTTCAGGAGTCAGTAATGTGACACAATTAAAGAAATATTTGCCTCATGTCATATTTCTGCTGTCAGCAGTGATTTACCTTGTAGTTATGCAATATTCAGGATTCATCATTGCAAGCATTCCGTTTCTTATATTTCTTCTGTTATTTTTTGGACATTCAAAAATTGCATGGTGTTCAGTAATATCTGTAATATTTGTATTAGCAATTTATTTATTATTTTCCAATGTGTTCAGGATAAGATTTCCTGCAGGACCATTCGGATTTTAAGATGGGGTGAGTAAATGGATTTAATTTTAGATGTGGCTATTGATTTTATATCGATTAAAGTAATATTTGCTTTACTTATAGGTGTAGCAGTGGGAATAATCGGAGGAGGTATGCCGGGTATAAGTCCCAGTATGACAATTGCGCTGTTGCTTCCGGTTAGTCTCTATCTTCCGGCGACAGTAGCAATAGCTCTTATGATAGGTTCATATCAGGGAGCTATGTTCGGAGGATCAATTTCTGCTATATTAATTAATACTCCCGGAACTGCCAGTGCTGCTGCTACTACCCTTGACGGATATCAGATGGCTGCTAATGGTCAATCAGGCAAGGCATTGCATATGGCGCTATTTGCTTCATGTACAGGTGGATTAGTCGGAGTTATAATTTTACTTGCTATGGCGAAGCCATTGTCAGCTGTAACGTTAAAGTTTGGACCTCCCGAGTATTTTGGCTTGATGGTGCTTTCGCTGTCTTTAATCGCAGGCATTTCAGGAAAGTCACTTATAAGAGGGATTATATCAGCAGGATTAGGATTATTGATAGCAACTGTTGGTATGGACCCTATATATGGTACTAAGAGATTTACATTTGGCAATATAAATTTAGGCGATGGGGTTCAGACTTTATCGGTTTTTATAGGAGTATTTGCATTAGCTGAGCTTTTAACACAGCTCTCCAAGGGAAAAAGTGAACTTTATGCAAAAGCAGAGACACTAACCCTTAAAGACAATACACTGTCAGTTAAAGAATATTTCAGCAATTTTAAAACCATGATTAAATCAGGTGTTATGGGAGCTCTGATTGGTGTTTTACCGGGCATTGGAGGAAGTACAGCGTGCTTTATTTCCTACGCTGAGGCTCAGAGAGTATCAAAACATCCTGAAAAGTTCGGTACCGGCATACTTGAAGGAATTGCTGCTCCCGAAGCAGCAAACAATGCGGTTTCAGGAGGAGCTCTTGTTCCGATGCTGACACTTGGGATACCGGGTGATGTTGTAACAGCAATATTAGTCGGAGCCTTAATAGCCCACGGAATAAAGCCGGGACCCTTATTGTTTGTCGAGAATATTGAAAGCGTTTATACAATCTATATAGCTTTGTTATTATCTGTAATAGGCCTATTGATAGTAGGTAAACTTGGAGTTCCGATATTTTCGAAGATAGTTAATATAAGAAAGGCAACTTTGCTGCCTATGATATTAATTATCTGTATAGTTGGTACGTATTCGACCAGAACAAATTTATTTGATCCGACTATAATGATTGTATTTGGAGCTTTGGGATTTATAATGAAAATTAATAAATTTCCGATTCCGCCTCTTGTGATAGCATTTGTTATCGGAAGTCAGCTTGAATCAAGTTTAAGACAGAGCTTAGTTTTATCTGATGGAAGCTTCGGAATATTTTTCACGAGGCCGATTTCGGCAGTTTTGATTATTATTGCGGTTATTTCTGCAGTGTTTATGTTTATTAGAAATAAAAGGTTTCAAACAAAAGCAGAAATGTCTGAAAAATAAAATTATTATACAATTTAGTGGAGGTTATTATGAAATTAAAGAAGCTATTATCAATTGTTTTAGTAACACTGTTTTTAATCACAGGTTGTTCGCCAAGCGCTCCTTCAACTGATGAATCGGCACCTAAGGAAGTAGATTTTCCAAATAAACCGGTTGAGATGATAGTTGGATTTTCAGCAGGCGGCGGAACTCATTTAGCTGCAGAATTACTTACGCCGGAAGCATCCAAATTTTTGGGACAACCAATTCAGATTACATGTAAACCCGGTGCCGGTGGTGCTATAGGTGCAACTTCTGTGTCTTCGTCAAAGGCGGATGGTTATACCTTGCTATATGCTACAATGTCACTTCCTATTTCATTATACATGGATACCGTAGACTTCAGTAAAGATGATTTTGTAGGAATAGCATTGGCAAGTGATGTTGCTCCCGTATTGGCTGTAAAGACTGATGCTCCGTATAACAATGCAGATGAACTGATTGAGTGGATTAGAAAAAATCCTGGTGAATTTTCCTGGTCACATCCCGGTGTAGGCTCAACACTTCATGTTCTTGGCGCAAATATTCTTTACAGAATGGGTGTTATAAATGAAATAAAAGAAGTACCTTTTGCGGGTACAAACGAAGGATTAAGTGCAGTGTTAGGCGGTCATGTAAGTAGTGTTGTAGGTTTTCCGGCATCATTCCTTGAACAAGTTAAGGCCGGTGAAATGAAAATCATAGGTGTATCCAGTCCTGAAAGAATATCAGATTTACCGGATGTACCAACATTCTTAGAACAAGGTTATGAAGCCACACTTACTTCAACGAGAGGTGTATTTGCGCATAGCGGTACACCGAAAGAAGTGATCAAAATACTTGATGAATCATTTGAAAAAATAATTACAAGTGAAGACTATGCACAAAGAGGAGCTACTTTAGGCGAACCACCCGTATATGCTAACTCTGAAGAATTTGATAAGATGTACAGAGAACAATGCGAAATGATTGAAGAATTACTTAAGGAAATTGGATTAGTAGAATAGTATATAAAATTAATACTGCCCTGTTCATTTAAGTCAGGGCAGTATTCCAGAAAGGTTAATAAAGGTGATAATAATATGCACAATGTAGGGTTTAGAATATTTACAAATATTGAAAGACCATCTAAGGGACTTGTAGAAAAATTCAGAGATATACCTGTTGCAAATATCGGCGACAACATGGGTCGTATATATTGTATGAATTATACAATTAAGCCTTTTAATGATATTAAATTATTAGGTGTAGCGTTGACGGTAAAGGCACCTCTTGGAGACAATCTTATGTTTCATAAAGCAATAGAGATAGCAAGACCCGGAGATATAATTGCAGTCGATGGAGAAGGTTGTATGGATCATTCGCTTTGTGGTGAAATAATGTATAGAACGGCTAAGAAAAAGGGTATAGCAGGATTTCTGATAAATGGCTGTATTCGTGATGTTGAAGCGCTTAAAGATTTGGAATTCAGTGTTTATGCAAAAGGAGTACAGCCAAAGGGTCCGTATAAAAATGGCCCGGGGGAAATCAATGTTCCTATTGCCATAGGGGGGCAGGTTGTCTTACCGGGTGATATATTGGTTGGAGATAAAGATGGGGTTGTGGTAATAAGACCTTCGGATGCTCAGGAACTATATGAAAAAGCATCGGCTCATAATTCTATGGAAGTAGATAAGCTTAAAAAAATTGAAGAAGGAACTCTAAATAAGAGCTGGGTAGATGAAACACTAATTAAGAAGGGCTGCGAGTTTCTATAATATTAACAATTTTGGACGGTGATATAATTTGGGATTAAATTTAACAGAAAAAATATTAACAGATCACTTGGTATCTGGAGAAATCAAAAAAGGAAATGTTATAGGAATAAAAATAAATCAGACATTATTGCAGGATGCATTAGGTACTATGGCTTGTCTGCAATTTGAAGCAATGGAACTTGAAAAAATAAATACTGATTTATCAATAATATATGTAGATCATAACACACTTCAAACGGGTTATGAAAATGCTGATGATCATGTATATTTACAGTCGTTTGCAGAAAAATACGGTCTTTACTATTCAAAACCCGGTAATGGAATATGCCATCAAGTGCATTTGGAAAGATTCGGATACCCGGGTGGGACACTTATTGGCTCTGATTCACATACTCCTACTTGTGGAGGATTAGGTATGATGTCAATGGGAGCAGGAGGACTTGATGTATCTGTTGCTATGGCAACGGGAATCTATAATCTTAAGGTTCCGGAAGTAATAGAAGTTGAGCTGAAAGGAAAGCTGTCAAACAGATGTGCGGCTAAAGATATAATACTTAAGCTGTTAAGCATCTTAAGTGTAAAAGGCGGTGTAGGGAAAATAATCGAGTATACAGGAGATGGAATTTCCGGACTAACTGTATATGACCGTGCAACCATAACAAATATGGGTGCGGAACTGGGAGCTACTACATCGATTTTTCCTTCAGACTATCATACAAAACTATTCTTGGAGGCCCAGGGCAGAGGGGAATGCTTTAAAGAGCTGAAAGCGGATGCTGATGCAGAATATGATGGTAAAATTGTAATCGATTTAGATGATTTAGAACCGCTTATAGCATTGCCTCATAGTCCCGATAATATTAAGAAGGTATCTGAGTTGGGTAAAGTTAAAGTGGATCAAGTATGTATCGGTTCATGCACCAATTCTTCGTATGCAGACTTAATGATAGTAGCCAAGACGTTGGAGGGGAGAACAATACATAAAGATGTTTCCTTGGTAATATCTCCCGGCTCAAAGCAGGTTTTAAATATGCTTGCAATGAACGGAGCTCTTTCAAGTATTATATCTTCAGGAGCAAGGATTTTAGAATCTGCATGCGGGCCTTGTATTGGAATGGGTCAAGCACCAAAAAGCGGAGGAGTATCCTTAAGGACTTTTAACAGAAATTTTGAAAAACGAAGCGGAACGGATGATGCTAAGGTTTATCTCGTCAGCCCTGAAACAGCTGTGGCATCAGCATTGAGCGGGTATATCACAACACTTGACATGGATGTTTCAAGTTATAAATCAACATTGCCTGATAAGTTTATTATAAATGATAATTTAATATTAAAACCTAAATATAACGAAAATAAAGAGATAGAACTTATAAAGGGTAAAAATATTAAGCCTTTTGCTATTTTTGATGAACTTAAAGATTCTTTTGAAGGTAAGGCGTTAATAAAAGTGGAAGATAATATAACCACAGATCATATTGTGCCGGGTGGAGCAAAGGCATTGTCTAACAGATCCAATATTCCGTTTTTGTCAGATTATTGTCTTGTAAGATGTGATGAACATTTCCCCGATAATGCCAAGAAATATGGCGGAGGATTTATAGTTGGCGGAGAAAACTATGGACAAGGATCATCCAGAGAGCATGCAGCTTTAGTTCCTGTTTATCTTGGAATTAGAGCAGTAATAGCTAAAAGCTTTGCCAGAATTCATAAATCAAATTTAATCAACACAGGAATTTTACCTCTTGAGTTCAGTAATCCAAATGATTATAATCGTATTGATTTTTTGGATGATATAATTTTAGCAGATATAAAAGAAAGCTTGATGTCAAACAATAAGATTAAAGCGATAAACAAAACTAAGAATTTTGAGTTTAACCTTATATGCAATGCTACTGACAGAGAAAGAAAAATACTTGTATCAGGCGGAATGATAAGATATGCAAATAAGAATAAATAAAAAGATTAAGAGTCATGATTACACATACTAAGATTTATATTATTGTTGATGTATGCATACATTTCAATGATTGTTTTGAATGTGACAATAATATTTGCATGTCCATATATATTGGATATATTTCACTTGTCAAAGGAAACGACTGCTATAACAAGCCAGATTATAATATTTCATAACATTAGCGCATGCTTTATATGGCCATTGTCATTTACCCTCCCCAACACCTTAAGGGCATCTAATGATGTGCGTTACACCATGCTCGTGGGAGTAGGTTCCATGTGGATTTTCAGGATAGGCTTCGGTTTTATATTAGCTAAGTACGTTGGCATGGGAGTGTTCGGAGTATGGGTAGCAATGGTTATAGACTGGTTTATCAGAACAATTTTCTTTATGCTTCGATATAATAGTCATAAATGGGAAATCAGCAGTAATGAGCCGGTAATAATAAAACAATAAACGCTAATGAAAATAAAATTATTGAATAAATTAGTATAATGTGTTAGGTTTGATTCAAGTCACGTGTTAAATATAAAAGATAATGAAATTCATTAAATTAACCGGACTAATAACAAGAAAAGAAGCGGAAAAAGTGCTTTCCTTAAAAATCCCACAGCTCATCTTGCTGTGGGATTTAAAAATATTTTTATGTTTTGGTTATAAAAAAGGCTGATAAAACTAAACACTCAAAAACCCTATTGTCAGATATGCTATAATGGACAATAATCCACAGATCAATGCGTAAGGTAATTGCGTATTAACATGATCTATATGGTCGGCTGCGGCGCCGGTTGATGCAAGTATAGTTGTATCTGACAGAGGCGAACAATGGTCTCCGAAAACCCCTCCACCCGCTACTGCAGCAAAGCAAGCAACTACCAATGGCGTAACCTCGCCTCCTGAAAAATTAAATGCCAGCGGAAGTGCTATAGGCATGCATATAGCAAAAGTACCCCATGATGTTCCGGTAGCGAATGCCGTTACTGCCGCAATTAAAAATATTATTGCCGGTAATAGCTGAGGACTTAAAAATCCTTCAGTAACAGAAATAATGTAATTTGCGGTTCCCATAGTCTTGCTTAATGAATTGATTGAATATGCAAGAGCTAATATCATTATAGCTGGAACTGCGCCCTTAACTCCATCTGTTATGGCATTCATAATTTCCTTAAATGGTATACCCTGAATGAACATGCTTACACTCATAAATATTACTACAAATAAAAATGCTTCCATTGTTTTTGCAGATTTTAAATGAATATACGTTCCAATTGCTATGGACATAATCATTATAACCGGAAGAACAAAGTTTAAAAATACTCTTTGCTGTATACCCTGATAAGCTTCCATTTCAGTTAGTTCTTTACCGATCAATGGCTCGGCTCCGTCTCGAAGTACCTTTCCTTCGTTCATAGCTCTTTCTTCAGCCTTTTTCATAGGCCCGAAATCCTTTATTATACCTGCGGCTATCAAGCCGACAAAAACAACTGTAATCAGTGCGTAAAAGTTAAATGGTATTGCTTTGATAAATAATCTCATTGCATCTTCCTGAGTTGCTATAGCACCTACACCTATAGCAAGCCCGCTAAGATATGCTGCCCACCCTGTTATAGGAACCATGACGCTAACCGGTGCAGCACCTGAATCCGCTATATACGATAATTTTTCCCTTGAAATCTTTGCCTTGTCAGATATACTTCTCATTGTTGTTCCGACAAATAATGGGCTGAAGGAGTCAGAGAAATATACAAAGCCGCCTAACAACCAAGCAACAAGCTGTACAGCTTTCCTGCTTAAATTTTTACTTTGGATATATTGAGAAAAACCTTGTATTGCCCCCGTTTTTTGGAAAAAGGCAACTAATATTGCAATAAACGTATTTAAAAGCATTACCCATGAAAAGCTTGTTGTTCCCAAGCTTGTTTTTAATAATGTTGGAAATCCCAATAAGCCTTGTCCTGCGATAAGTGTACCAACTAAACAAGCAAAAGCAAGTGATACAACAGTATTTCTGGTAGTAAAAGCAAGCGCAATTGCCAAAAGTGACGGTATAATTGATATAAACCCCATGTTTACTACTTCTTCCATTTCTTCCTCCTAGATTTTAATTATATTATTAGATTTCGTTACGGTTGCCGACGGTGCCGGATTCAAATCTTTATCCGCTATATTAAGTATGTCCTCCGGTCTTATCCATGGTCTGTTCTGAAGAGCACTTGTTTCTTCGTGCGTCAAATATCCCTTGTATGTAGTCAGGCTCCTTCTTAAGTATCCATCTCTGATACATGCTTCTTCGACTCCCAAATTCATAATATTTCTAAGGTGAGGCAAGACGGATGCTGCGTAAGCTACAGATGTTGAATTTGCAATTGCTCCGGGAATATTTCCAACACAGTAATGAACAACTCCTTCCTCTGTATATCTTGGCTTTTCATGTGTTGTTTCACGGAATGTTTCTATTACACCGTAATCGTTGCTGATATCTACAATTACAGAACCTCTTTGCATTGACTTTACCATTTCCCTGTCAATCAGAAACTCATTGCTTCCCTTTGGCCACTTTACACAGTTGATTACTAAATCCATCTCAGGAAGAAGTTTCTTGAGATTGTATTTTGTTGATATGACTGTATTTACCTTTTCATCATACATTTTTCCTATATCTCTTAAAGTTGCAATATTAATATCCATTACAGTAACCCATGCTCCTAAAGATTGAAGAACCTGAAGAGCATTTCTGCCGACTATTCCGCCACCAAGTACAAGAGCCTTTATGCCCGGAGCGCCTGCAAGTCCGCTTACAAACTTCCCGTTTCCGCCATTTATGGATAAAAGAGATTCAAGACCCATTAAGGCACCCTGTTTTCCTGCTGCTTCGCAGTTAGGCGAACCGTATCGATGCGAATCTTCTGCTGTAAATGCAATTACCTTTTTATCCAATAGTGCTTGAACTTCTTCACTGTGAGCAGCAGGATGGATGCAGGTAAATATAATTTGGTTTTCTCTGAGTAAATTGTACTCAGAATGCTCTATTTCTTTTACTTTAGCAACAAAATCGCACCTATCATACATTTCTTTCATTGTTTCAACCATTTCAGCACCAACACTCACGTATTCTTCATCTGAAAATCCGGCTTTTGCTCCGGCATTCTTTTGCACTAATACCTTATGACCGTCACCACATATGCTTGCAACCTCAGATGGTGTAGCTATAACCCTGAACTCACCATTCTTAATATCTTTCAATACACCAAAAATCAAATTACTGCCTCCTTAATTATTTTGTCTTGATTTAGCACATGCATTATTCATGCCAAGAAGGATATTTGTAAAAAGGTTGAAATTTCATTAGTTATGGTAGAATTAAAACAAAAATGCATTTGTAAAACATTAATATTGCCCGTAAATGAGCAACGGTCTGCTCGTTTGCGGGCAATTTATTAAATAAGATTAAATTTTTTTGATTTTCTCTGTAATGTTTGTCTTGGTATTTTCAATATATTAGCAGCCTTTGTCATATTGTAGCCTGTATTTATTAATACCTTTTCTATTATTGCGCTTTCATACTTATCAACCATTGTTACAAGAGGCTCTAATTTAATATTTGATTTATTGTTTATGTTCAGCATATAGTTGAATTTTCCTTCAATATCTGAAAAATCCAAACTCTCACTTGTGCTATTTACCATGCTGAGACCATAAATCAGCACATTCTCCAATTCTCTGACATTACCCGGCCAGTCATATTCATATAGCTTTTTATAAAGATTGGTGGAAACATACTTTATATTCTTGTTAAATGTCTTATTATATTTCGATACAATATAGCTGGTCAATAGGGGGATGTCATCCTTACGCTCCCTCAAGGGAGGAATATTGAAGCTTATTGCGCTCAGTCTGTAATAAATATCCTTGCGCATAGTGCCTTTTTCTATCGCCATCACCGGATCCTCGTTAATGGCTGCAATCACCTTGACATCAACTACTTTTTCTTCTTTTGAGCCAATACTCCTGAAGGTGCCGTCCTGCAAAACTCTTAATAGCTTTGACTGCAAGTGTGAAGGCATTGAATTGACTTCGTCTAAAAATATAGTTCCGCCCTCGGCCAGCTCTAATAATCCTATGTTATCCACCGCTCCGGTAAATGCACCCTTTGATGTTCCGAACAATATGCTCTCCAATAGGTTTTCAGGTATAGCTGCGCAGTTTTGAGCTATAAACGGCTTGTCTCTGCGCAGGCTCTCGTTATGTATAGCATGAGCAAACATTTCTTTGCCGGTACCCGTTTCTCCGCTTATTAAGGTTGGTAGATTGCAGTCAGCCGCAACCTTAATATACTTTTTCAATTCCTTCATACGTGTGTCATCAGTAATTATATTCTCAGTAACAAAGCTTGCACGACTTTCTCTTAAATCCAATTTGTTTACAGTTTTGCCCCCGGACGATGCTTCTGCTATCTTTGATCTGAAATTTCTTTCGTATAAATCGGTATCTATTTCAATTTCATTCTTAACATCTTTTTCATACTCACTCACAGATAAATCAATAGCACCTACAATTTTGCTGCTTGATTTGATAGGTATAGATAGAGATGTAATTTTTATAGGAACTCTGTCGGTCGATTTGAGAGTTTGATTTTCAACATAAAAAGGTACTCCGTGAATCATTGACTGATATGTACTGCTTGTATTTTCATCCAGATTTTCATAGACTTCGAGGAAATTTTTGCCAACGACTTCGTAATTTTCGTCAGCCTTAGAATTCAGCTTGTTGTTAAACTTTGCAGTAAATAAAATTTCACCCTCCAAGTCTATAATAGTAATTCCATCAATATAACCTTTATTGTTAAATAAATTTTTCATAAGCTCCATACTGCTTTTCTCCTGCTACATAATTTTATTCGAACATGATTTTATTGCCGGTAGTTTTATAATTTCTGCGGATATGACAATCTTGTGTCCTTCATGTGTTACCGTTGCAAATAGTCCTTACCTTCTTCAATAAAGCAATCATCGCCATTGTAAGAATACTCTTAACAGCATTATACAGCATATTAGAGAAAAATGAACACTATAATTCTGGACTTTATCTAAAATATAATATTATTACTGCTACCTATCAATGTTTATAGCTGTTGTAGAAATTCAATTATTTGACTTCTTAATGCAAAAACAGCTGATAAGAGTTGTTCTTATCAGCTGTTTTAAAGATAATTATGGTGGTGTAATTATTATATAAATGCTAAAACTTATTAGTTTGCAGCTTTGGCAGCTGATTTTTCTTCTAGCTTTGAAACAAAGATCGTGCCTGCCAAGTCTCCTAAACAGTTATTTGTTGTAGTACCCATATCAAACAATCTATAGAAAGCTGCGATGATTCCTACTATCTCTGTTGGCAGACCAAAGGCTTCAACCATAACTAACAGTTTGACAATGCCGCTTCCGGGTATTCCTCCTCCGCCGGTTGAAAAGATAGCAGATAGTAAAATAACTTTAAGCATTGTACCTATGCTTAAAGGAACACCAACTACTTGACTTATGAATACTATTACGACTCCGTAAAGCAATACACTTCCGTCGTAGTTCATCTGAGAACCTAAAGGAACTGTAAATCCTGAAATGCTTTCGGAAACACCAAACTTTTCTTTTGCAACCTTTATATTTACAGGAATAGATGCAACACTGCTACAAGTAGATATAGTATAAATCCATAATTCAGCACTGTCTTTAATAAATCGGATTGGGTTTACGCCTGCTTTAATCCATAAAAACCCACCGTAAATAAATACGATGTGTACTATACAAGCAAAGTAATATGTTCCTGCCAGTGTTGCCATACTTGTAAAAATACCGGCTCCATATGTAGCAAAGGAATCGGCCATAAGGAAAAATACCCCTATAGGAGATGCTATCATTATCATGCCTATCAGAGAAAACACCATTTCACTCAATGAATTAAATCCATTTACTATCGTGGTCTTCATATTTTCTGTTTTCATTCTTAATATAGCTATACCTATCAATACAGAAATTATAAGTGTTTGTAATATGTTACCGTCTGAGAATGACTTAAACATATTAGATGAAAACATGCTTAAGAAGAAATCCTCCATGGTTATGTCGCTACCAGCTACAACCTCCTTTGAAGCTAAGCCTGTAAAGTTGGCAATATTGCCGGGTTTGATTATTGATGCAACAATTATACCTATAGCAGCTGCAATCAATGTAGTTACAACATAATAAGCCATTATTCTGAAACTGATTCGTCCTAAGGATTTAATGTCTTTTTGTGATACGATACCTGTAACTATAGTTACAATAACCATAGGAACCACTATCATTTTAATCATATTTAACCATATGTCACCTATGAATCCAACCTTAGTCATTGGTTCACCTATGACTAGTCCAAATATTGCTCCTAATATCATTGCTAAAAAAACTTGAGTAGTTAGGCCTATCTTTTTGCCGAAAATCTTCATAAAATCACTACCTTTCCATATAATTTTTATAATTTTAAATTTACATCATGAGTAACTATTAAAGATATCCGTAATTAGCGCAGAGACGATATTTTTTATGAATTACATAGAATTATCTATATCTCTGATAATTTTAATAACCTCATCTGCATCCTTGCGATTAATTCCGTTATAAAATACTAAACGGACTTTATTTTCCAATACAGGTCTTATCTTCAACCCTTTTTTTCTAGCTGCTTCGCAATATTCTTCAGGAGACATTCCTGTGTTGCTTACATCCAACATAACGATATTGCTTTGTACTTTATCTTGGACCTTTATTTTCTTCAAATCTTTAATTCCTTCGCTGACGTAGTTTGCATTTTCATTGTCTTCTTTTAATTTTTCGATATTGTGTTTTAAGGCATGAATACCTGGAGCAGCAATCACACCTGCCTGCCTCATGTTTCCGCCCAGTAGCTTCCTCTTCTGCCTAAGTTTTTTTATAAAATTGTTGTTTCCGCATAAAAGAGACCCAATTGGAGCACCCAAGCCTTTTGATATGCAAAACATTAATGAGTCAACATATTTGCATAAATCCTTCGGATCAACGTTTAGGCTGGCTGTTGCATTAAATAACCTGGCTCCGTCCATATGAACATGAATATTAAATTCTTTAGCCAAGTCATATATTTCCTTTAAATCATTTGCATCTAAGCATACACCACCGGAAAAATTATGAGTATTTTCAATACATAATAATTTAATATCATTTTCTTCCATCAGTTGTCTTAAATGTTGTGTATCCGGTTTGCTTTTTTCGTTTAGCTTATAAAGAACCGGTATCAGTTGACCGACACTTTTTTCGAAAACAACCTTTTCGCTTTTATAAATGTGCAAAATTTCATCAACCAGTACTTTATCTCCCGGACTGCAATAAGTTAATATAGCTGCAGTGTTCGCTAAAGTCCCCGAAGAAAAAAGTACTCCTTCATCTTTTCCTGTTAATCTTGCGGCAATATCTTCTAATTTATTAACAGATAAATCCTCGCCTCTTCCATTTTCGTCAACTCTTCCGTCGTCACCAAGCTTAGCAGATAAAATAGTTTTTAACATTTCATCATCTGGTATAGTTAGAGTATCGCTTCTTAAGTCAATCATATCATTTTCTCCTTTCTTGTAATGTATAACAATGCAATAATGATGCCATAAAACATAACGTCTTAAGTATATATTAGAATTAACCCACAAAAACGTATTTCTATAAATGAAAATATAGTATTGTTTGCTAAAAATCAACGTCGCATATGTTTCATTCGAAACATATGCGACGTTGATGCGACATATTTAACATAAATCATATTTTTTCATTAGCCGCCAAAGTGTACTTCTGTGAACTCCAAGCATATTAGCAGCTTGCGTTTTATTTCCGTTGGAGATACTTAATGCTTCATAAACTTCCTCTTTCGTTATTGGTATTTTAATAATTTTATTAGTATAATCAGTTGTCTCGAACTCTGGTTCGCTGCTTATCATATTTTTTACGATTTGAGCGTTTATTATATCGGAATTACTTATAATGCTTAATTTTTCAATGAAATTTTTTAGTTGTCTTATATTTCCGGGCCATTTGTAATCCTTTAATATATCAATTGCATCATTTTGAATGCTAATATTTCTATTTTTTATATATGTTTTGCAAAAATTATTAATGAGTACATTTATGTCATCTTTTCTATCTCTTAAAGGTGGAATATTTAAGGTTAGAACATTTAATCTATAAAACAAGTCATCTCTAAACTTTTTGCTATAAACAAGGTTCTTAATATCTTTATTTGTTGCTGAGATAACTCTGACATTAATTGGAATAATCTGATCACTGCCTAATCTCATAACTTTTCTTTCTTGTAAAACTCTCAAAAACCTCGCTTGTAAGCTCAATGGCATTTCACTAATTTCATCTAAAAAAATAGTGCCGTTATGAGCTAATTCGAATAAGCCCTCCTTGCCATTTTTCTTAGCACCGGTAAAAGCACCTTCTTCATAACCAAACAATTCGCTTTCTAATATATTTTCAGGAAGTGAGGCGCAGTTAATTGCTACGAAAGGTCCATGTTTTCTATAGCTTTCATTATGAATACTTTGTGCAAACAACTCTTTTCCGACACCTGTTTCTCCAAGTATTAATACTGTAGAATCACTTGCAGCAAATTTTTTAGCATTAGAAATGCATTCTTTTATTGATCTGCTTGTGTATTTTATATCTGTAAATTTATAAGTTGCATAAAATCCTTTGTTTAAAATTTTATTTCTTATTTTTCTTTCGCCCTTGGTTATGGTATATATGTCATTAAATGTAGCAATTGCACCAATAACTTCATTTTTATTATGTTTTAGCGGAATCATATTACATAATACGTCGGTTTCGTTTATCCGGACAATGTCTTGCAAAGATTCTTCGCCTGTATTCACAATGTCCATAAGATGTTTTAACTCGGGAAAAACATCGATTAAGGGAGTACCTATAAGAGGTGATACATCATTTGAAATTAGTTTTAATGAAGTTTGGTTAATTAAAGTGATAATACCTTTTTTGTCAATTGCTATATATCCTTCCTTGGTTGTATCTAATATTGCTTTTAATTCTTCGTTTTTTCTGTTGTTTAACAGGATGGTTTCAAGTATAAATTCAGCTTCATTATAAGCATATTCTAATGCCTTATGACTAAAATCAATTCTGACATTTTTTATGTTTAATTTTTTTGCTACATTTGTTTGATAGATACCACCAACTATTACATCTATTCCTTCGCTTTTAAGCTGCAATATTTTGTTCAGCATTTCTTCAGGATTGTTTGCAAATACTTGTTTAATATTAATGTTAAGTAATGGGTTTAGCAGTTCTAACCCGCTTAACAAATTATTATAACCGACTACTCCTATGTTTTTACCCATTTTACTTGCTTCTAACAGACATTTTATCATATCATCAAACGGTATAGGTATTTCAACCACCGGAACATCTAATTTGCTTCTGATTCTGTTTGCAGTATCTCCGCGTGATAAAAGTACTTTCGCCCCGGTTTCAAGCATCTTTTGAGGATTTTGATGGTCGTATACCATTGCCCCTACATCTTTGCCTAAGTCCTTAAATATTTGAATTGTAAGTGGTATGAGATCTTCATTATATGCAGCATAATAAATGTGTGGCATTACTTGTTCTCCTTATTATATTAATTCATAGGCAATTGTTAATCGCCTG
>DCYG01000010.1:0-16429 GCA_002331025.1 Firmicutes bacterium UBA2116
AAAGTAGGACGTCGCCGAGTTTAAAGGAAGGGGGACACACCTCTGTCGAGGAATGTCCCCGTCTGTTCCGAGGTAGCTCAATGGTGGAGCAACCGGCTGTTAACCGGTAGGCCGTGGGTTCGAGCCCCACCCTCGGAGCCAGCTAACAACATTATAATGTTGAATACTGATAATAGGGCCATTTTGGCAAATTATCGTCGCGGGATAGAGCAGTTGGAAGCTCGTCGGGCTCATAACCCGGAGGCCGTTGGTTCGAATCCAGCTCCCGCTACCAAAAAGGTAGGGGGACACCCTCTGATGAGGAATGTCCCCGATATAAAGGCCCTATGGTCAAGCGGTTAAGACACCGCCCTTTCACGGCGATAACCCGGGTTCGAGTCCCGGTAGGGTCATCAATTAATACATATGGAAGCTTAGCTCAGTTGGGAGAGCATCTGCCTTACAAGCAGGGGGTCATAGGTTCGAGCCCTATAGTTTCCACTTAAAAGGTGTGGGGACACACCTTTAGTAATGGGATAGTATTTGAAAGTAAAAGGAATGTCCCCAAATTGAAAACTACGGCCTGGTAGTTCAGTTGGTTAGAATGCCAGCCTGTCACGCTGGAGGTCGAGGGTTCGAGCCCCTTCCAGGTCGCCATGCTGGTGTAGCTCAATTGGTAGAGCAACTGACTTGTAATCAGTAGGTTAGGGGTTCAAGTCCTCCCACCAGCTTAATGGGAAAGCCTCTGTAGTCAGAGGAATGTCCCCAATTTAATTAAGGAAGAGTTCCCGAGTGGCTAAAGGGGACGGACTGTAAATCCGTTGGCAACGCCTTCATTGGTTCGAATCCAATCTCTTCCATCAGTATGCGGAAATGGCTCAGTGGTAGAGCATCGCCTTGCCAAGGCGGGGGTCGCGAGTTCGAATCTCGTTTTCCGCTTAATAGGAAAGGTGACACGTTTCCTTTTTATCAGGAAAAATCTCTGATGGATAGGAAGAATGTTCCAAAAGTATTACGATATGCGGGTGTAGCTCAATGGTAGAGCCCCAGCCTTCCAAGCTGGTCGCGAGGGTCCGATTCCCTTCACCCGCTCCAAATATGTTATGGTGGATATGGCCTAGTTGGTTATGGCGCCAGATTGTGGCTCTGGAGGTCGAGGGTTCGAATCCCTCTATTCACCCCAATAATTAAATATAGAGGCGCTATAGCCAAGTGGTAAGGCATAGGTCTGCAACACCTTGATCTCCAGTTCAAATCTGGATGGCGCCTTTCCTTAAACCTTGCACCGTTAGCTCAGTTGGATAGAGTGTTCGGCTACGAACCGGAAGGTCGTGGGTTCGAATCCCTCACGGTGCATCATAAAAAAAGCACATGCATTTATAAGTGCTTATTTTTTTATTTAGCGAAGTATTATTTATAAAAAAGTGTCTGTGAACTCTTAACAAGATTGAAAAAAACACAGTGGAGCATCATACATATCAGTATGTTGTTTTACTGTGTTTTGTTTAATTAAAGTGTTGAAGTTACAATGAATACCATTGATTTGCAATATAAAATACTGTATAATATATAGAATAATTATAAAAGTTATCAAGAAAAATTGCATTTTTTTACATAAATATCATAAAATATTGCTTTTATATATTGCTTTTGATAGTAAACAACATTTCTACAATTTTGTTGCATTCGGTTGTATAATAAAAAGAAAAGAATTTCTGAATAACTAATTTTATTATTCAACTGTTTAAAATTATATATGTCAAAATAAAGGTTGTCAATTGTTTGTGTAAAATATTGTCATATTTTATCAGATTTGAAGTAAATGGCATGATATCACAATTGTACCATCGAATAAAGCTCATCTTTTTGTTCCTGATTAATTCCTATATATCGAAGAGTGACGGCTTGAGAGCTATGATTAAATGTATCCATAATCAAGCCGATATTGAATTTAGATAATTTGTATGTCCAGTATCCCCATGTCTTACGAAGACTGTGCGTGCCGAAATTTTCTATTCCGAGGGCTTTTGCAGCTTCTGTCATAACCTTATAAACTTGTACGCGTCCTACATGACCTCCCTTTCTACTAAAAAATAAGTAGTCATTATACTTTAGGTTGAATTTCCTCACATATTCATTTAAGCATTTTCTTAAGGTATCATTTATTTTAATAAACTTTTCTTTTTTTGTTTTTTGTTCAATTATAATTAAATGCTCCTTAAAATTGAAATCGTTACGGTAAATATCACTGATTTTAATAGGAATTATATCACTTATACGCAAACCGGTATTAATTCCCATCTTAAAAATAACAGCATATTTAGGATTGTGTTCTGCCAAATAATTATACATTTGTTTAATTTTTTTCATGTCTCGAATCGGTTGAACTGTCATAGCATGGCTCCCTTATATATTCTTAATATAATATTACAATAACTTATATATCGTAAATATGCAAAATATATGAATGTGCAAATTCAAAAAAAGTAAGAAAAATCAAGATGTACATAAGATACCGAATGCAACAAAATTGTAGAAATGTTGTTTACTATCATATTGAGACAACAATATAAAATTAAAGGGTAGTTTTTTTATAAGGACGTTGTGAAGTTATAAATAATATAATCGGAATATTCATAAACGTTAAAACAATCACACAATAAAATTACAGGAGGAAAAAATGAAAAATTTTAAGATTCGTAAAAAGCTGTTTGTAACATTCGGAATTGTACTGCTTTTATTTGTGGGGGCAATGGCAAGTGCAAATATAGGAATGAGGACATTGTCTTCTAACTTTAAAACATTTTATGAAGGTCCATATTCAACATCAAATGCAACCATGAGTATGAGGCGTATTCTTCAAGGACTTGAGAAGGAAATATTATTTACAATAACCGAGAATTCTTCGGATAGTGATATTTATATTAAAGAAATAAATAATCTGCTGGAAGAATTGAATAACGAAATAACAATTCTGGAAAAGAAGCTTATTACCGAAGAAAGCAAAAAGATATTAGACCAAATAAAGCTGACTTTGAAAGATGCAGCGAGCTACAGACAGGAGATCATGGAATCGGTGAAGAGTGGAGAATTAGATAAGGCACATAGTATTTATATAAATAATTATTATCCTATTGCCGAAGAGCTTGGTATAAAGGCTGACGAGATTGGCAGGCATGCCGATGAATTAGCAATAAATTTTTATAATAACGGGAAGAAAGCAGAGAACGCCGCCTACACTACATTGATTATTTTCTTTGCAGTCGCTCTTGCGGTTATTGTTGTGCTTATTATTTATATTGTCAGAAGCATTACAAAACCTGTTTATGAGATAGAACTGGCTACAAAGCAGCTTGCGGAAGGAGACTTAAGCGCTGTTGTTACATATGAGTCCAAAGATGAGCTTGGCTCTCTGGCTGATAGCGTTCGTAAACTCATTATTAACCTCAGAGGATATATTTCAAATATTTCAGGGATTCTAAAAATGATGGCGGACGGAGACCTGACGACTACCGTTGATATGGAGTATAAAAAGGACTTTGCTCCGATTAAGGATTCTCTGGAGAATATTCTTGAGTCCATGAATATTACGCTCCTTCAGATAAATCAATCATCCCAGCAGGTAGCGGCGGGGTCTCATCAGGTAGCCGCAGCATCGCAGGTTCTTTCGCAGGGAGCTACCGAACAGGCTGGTTCCATAGAGGAACTGGTTGCGTCAATTACGGAAATTACCGGACAAGTTAACAATAATGCGATAAGCGCACAGAAGGCAAATGAAATGGTTGTTGAAACCGCTGCTGAAATTGAAAACGGAAATCAACAGATGATGCAGCTTGTAGAAGCTATGAACAATATAACCAGAGCATCCAACCAGATACGAAATATAATCAAAACTATTGATGACATAGCATTTCAAACCAATATACTTTCCCTGAATGCCGCGGTTGAAGCAGCAAGAGCAGGAAATGCAGGCAAGGGTTTTGCGGTTGTTGCAGACGAGGTGCGAAACCTTGCGGCAAAAAGTGCGACCGCAGCCAAGGATACGACGCAGCTGATTGAAAATGCGCTCACGGCAATCGAAAGCGGTACGTCAATGGTAACTCAGACAGAACAGTCATTAGAGGCAATTGAAAAAAAAGCGGCGCTTGTAGCTAAATTTGTCACTGATATTGCTGATGCCTCCAGATTGCAGGCGGAAGAGCTGAGTCAGACTAACTCGGGAATAGAGCAAATATCATCTGTGGTACAGGATAATTCTGCTACTGCCGAGGAAAGTGCGGCATCCAGTGAGGAACTTTCCGGACTTGCCGAATCTTTGCGCAAGCTTATTGAGCAGTTTAAACTCAGGGACGAATTTACAGAGCACATAGCCGACAGTGAAAATGCAATTATTTAAAGTTTTGGAGACTATACATGGGAAAAAAGAGTTTTGTCTTATATATCATAAAGTATGAATCTGCTAAAAAATTAAAATTTATTGATGAGTTGCAAAATCTTTTTGATGTAAAGCTTTTTTCATTCGATAACGCTATTGAGAATAGGAAAGCGAGGAATTTGATAAGGCGATTTTCGAGACTGCATATATCCAAAACAAAAAACATTTATGAAAAGTATAATTTATCTCGGGACATGTCGGTTAAGCATGAAGCCAGCATTATTATAAACTCAATGCTGATGCATTATATGACAGAGCGAAGCTCAAGACACCCTATGCGTACAAAACTTATGTTGAAATTATTAGCGGATGAGGCAATAAAAAGGAATTTATACACAGACGTTCTTTCTCCTGAAAACAATATCATAATCTCGAATGCAGCCTTGTTTCATGATTTGGGGAAATTGGACATTTCCCCCTCCATTCTCACTAAATCCGGCAAATTAACACCGGAGGAATATGAAATAATCAAAACACATACCACAAAAGGAAGAGATATGATGCTTTCCTGTAAAAATATCATTACGTGCAACGAGAAGCAGGTTAAGTTTTTTTCAGAAATTATTTATTCTCATCACGAGCATTGGGACGGCTCAGGCTATCCTCAGGGGCTTAGAGGGGAAGAGATCCCTGTATCCGCACGCCTTATGGCAATTGCTGACGTATATGATGCTATGACAAGTAAACGTATATACAAAGAAGCATATAGTCATGAAGAAACGATAAAAACGGTTCTTATGGGCTCCGGAACTCATTTCGATCCGCTGGCGGTTGAACTTTTTCTAAACTTACAGAATAAATTCCGTGATATAGCTTCATATTATCGTGACAAATAAATTGTGAAACAATTATTGTGCATAAAGTCTCATATAAGAAATTTCGGTTTGAAAATAGTGTCCATGTAATATATAATGATGTAAATGATATTGTTAGGAGACCAATTATGAACAAAACGAATATAGAAGCTAAATTAAAAGGTAATATGGCATTTGAGATGGAAATTAACGGACATAAAGTTGTAACCGATGCGACCGCAGAAAACGGAGGCAATGGATATGGACCAAGTCCTAAAGCTTTGCTGCTGGCAGGTCTTATTGGATGCTCCGGAATAGATATAATGCTTATAACGGGAAAAATGAGATTGGATATTGAAGATGTCAAGGTAGATGTAGAAGCTGAAACGAGAGATGAGGATCCTAAAATTTACAATTATATAAAATTGATATATAAATTTAAAGGCAAGAATCTGCCATATGATAAACTTGAAAGAGCAGTGAAGCTTTCTATGGATAAATACTGCGGTGTTGCAGCGATGCTTAATAAGGCCGTGCCCATCAATTACGAAATACAGATAATAGAAGAGTAATTCTGTTAAAAAGGAGCTGAAAAATGGCCAATAGAATACAGGCAACAACCAAATTGGTGGGACTGCTCGGATATCCGGTGAAACACAGCATGTCTCCCCATATGCACAATACGGCATTCGATGCGCTTGGGCTCGATTATGTATACATGGCTTTTGAAGTTAGAGAAGGTCAAATAAAAGATAGCTTGGATGCTATCAGGATTCTGAATGCTGAAGGGTGCAATGTGACGATGCCCCACAAAAAAAGTGTTATGGAGTATCTTGATGAAATTTCAGAGGATGCCAAAATAATCGGTTCCGTAAACACGGTGAAAAATAATAACGGAAAGCTTATAGGATATAATACTGACGGCATAGGCTTCATTAAAGCACTTGAAGAAAATAGCGTTGAATATACAGACAAAAAAATAATAATTACCGGAGCGGGAGGAGCAGCAAGGGCAGTTGCAACGCAGCTTGCATTTGAAGGTGCGAGAGAGATTGTTATTTTTAACAGAACCTTTAGTGCCGCCGAAGAAATAACTGAGAATATAAACAAAAATATCCCCTGCTGCAAAGGAAGGGCTTTTGAACTGAAAGAACAAGAACTGAGAAAAGAGCTGAAGGATGCTTCTATATTGGTAAACTGTACATCACTCGGTATGAAAGAAACCATAGATCAAGCTATAATTTCATCATCTGACGTTCTACACAAAAATTTGTTTGTGGCAGATATAATTTATGACCCTACGAAGACCATGCTTCTGAAAATGGCGGAAGAAGCCGGCTGTAGATACATGAACGGACTTATGATGGTGATGTGGCAGGGAGCTGTTGCATTCAAAATATGGACCGGAAAGGATATGCCTGTAGATCTGATAAAAAAAGAGATAAAGGAGTAAAAATGAACTGGACTGAGGTATCTATTTATACAACAACAAATGGAATAGAAATAATAAATGGTGCATTAATAAATTTAGGTATTAAAGACGCTGTAATCGAAGATGCCAGCGTCTTTGAAGATTTTTTACATAATGATACGCTAAACTGGGATTACTATGATGAAGAGCTGGCAAATATGAAAAGCTGCGAAAGCTGTATCAAGGTTTATTTGGCAGACAACGATCAAGGAAAACAGCTGTTTAAAGAAATAGAAAAATTTGTTGAGAGTTTAAAGGAAGAATACAAGGATATAGATTTTGGAAGATTGGATATTGAAACACAAATTTTAAATGATGAGGATTGGGCTAATAACTGGAAGCAATATTTTAAACCATTTACTGTATCTGATAAAATAATTATCAAACCGACATGGGAAGAATTGAATGAACCTGTCGAAGATAAAATAATTTTAGAAATAGATCCGGGTATGAGCTTCGGCACAGGTCAGCACCATACAACACGCCTCTGTATAGAGCAAATAATAAAGTACATGGAAAAAGATATGGAAGTGCTGGATATGGGCTGTGGAAGCGGTATATTATCAATTGCATCTCTGCTCTTAGGAGCCAAGAGAGCGGCAGGTATAGATATTGATGAAAATGCTGTTAAAACAGCAAAAGAAAATGCGGCTCTTAACAATATTTTTGAAGACAGATTCATGGTGTATTGCGGCGATGTAACAGAGGATGAAAATTTACAGAGAAAAATTGGATTTAACAGATATGATGTGATTGCGGTAAATATTATTGCCCAGATAATAATGGGAATGAGTCCGACTTTCCCTAAGTTTTTAAAAAAGGGCGGCTTAATTATAGCATCTGGTATTATTAAAAAATATGTTGATGATGTTGTTAAGGATTTTGAAGTACTTGGCTTTAAAATTTTAGAAATTAACGATAGCGAAGAATGGGTGTCTATTACGGCTAAACTTCGATAGTATCATCCTGAAAGCTTTAGCTTGAAGGATCTCATCACTTCAAAAGCTGAGATCTTTCGCTATCGCTCAGGATGACATAAAACGAGCAATATGCATTTTTATAGCGATGGAGGAAGGTATGTTCAGATATTTTTGTGCTGATGATAATATTATAGATGATAAGGTTATAATCAATGGCGGAGATTTAAAGCATTTGAAAACAATTTTAAGAGCTAAAGTCGGTGATGAGGTTTCAATAGTTACAAAGAGCAATGAATTTATTGCAGAAATTGAGGAAATACATACTGATGAAATAATTTGTTCAATAGTTGATAGATTAGACATAAACAATGAAACTGCTATTAACATAACACTTTGCCAAGGTATTCCGAAACAAACTAAAATGGAGACTATAATTCAGCAAAATGTTGAATTAGGAGTAAAATCCTTTATTCCCTTAATAACCGAGAGAACTGTCGTAAAATTAAATGACAAGGACAGAGAACAGAAAAAATTGGAGCGATGGAGAAAAATCGCAAAGGAATCTTCAAAGCAAAGCAAAAGAAACATTGTACCCGTTGTTGAAGATATAATGACAGTAAAAGAGCTTATCGAAAAGATAAAAAAAGAAGCTCCGGTTGTATTGGTTCCCTATGAATTAGAAAATGTTTCAATATTAAAGGATGTTTTGTCGCATGTCAAACAAAATTATTATATAATAATAGGTCCTGAAGGCGGTTTCGATATAAAAGAAATAGAAATGTTTAAGAGCGTTGGCGCTTACATTGTTACATTAGGTAAAAGGATATTGAGAACAGAAACCGCGGGAGTTGTAACCTCTGCTGTGGTGCTGTATGCATGTGATGAGATGATGTAAATGTTCAATAAGATTACACGTTATTAAACGATTTAGTTATATTAATTTACTCAATTATTTTCAAACCAGCAACATATTTATAATATAAACAAATATTGATAATTATCTTATTATTTAAGGTAAAGGGTGAAATTATCTTATTTTTTAAAGCAAAATACTTAGAGACAAAACGATAAAAATAAGGTATAATATGATAAGGTTTTCATAAAAAATAAAGGAGGAGTTATATTCTATGAAAAAGATGCAATTAACAACAAAGATTTTCATCGGATTGGCATTAGGTATTGTTTTAGGAATTATTCTTCAGCCCAATCCGGAAATTGCGGATAATTACATTAAACCGTTTGGAACATTATTTTTGAATCTTATTAAATTGGTAATCGTACCATTGGTATTTTCTTCATTAGTAGTTGGTGCATGCAGTATGGACGATGTCAGAAAGCTTGGAAGAATCGGCGGAAAGACAGTAGCTTACTACTTGTTTACAACTGCCTTTGCTATTACAATAGGTCTTGTATTAGCGAATATTACAAACGTAGGAGGCGGTTATACTATTCCTGCAGATGCAACATATGAAATAGCTGCAGCTCCCAATGTTATTGAGACATTATTGAACATTATACCTGCTAATCCTTTAAAAGCACTTGTTGACGGCAACATGCTTCAGATTATTGCCTTTGCATTAATAATCGGTGCCGGCATTATAGGAATTGGTGAAAAAGGCAAGAATTTACAGAGCTTCTTCGATTCGTTTGCGGAAGTAATGTACAAAATAATCGCTGTAATAATGAAATTTGCTCCTATAGGAGTATTCGCATTGATTACTCCGGTTGTTGCTGTTAACGGACCATCTGTCCTTTTGCCGCTTTTAAAATTAATAATAGTAGTATATGTAGGCTGTGCTTTGCATGCGATACTCACATATTCTTTAACCGTTTGGGGATTTGCAAAGGTGTCACCGTTACAATTCTTTAAAGGGATAGCTCCGGCAATGGTATTTTCATATACAACTGCCAGCAGCTCTGCTACATTACCTATAAGTATGAAGAGATGCGAAGAAAATTTAGGTGTTTCAAAATCAATTTGCAGCTTTACACTTCCGCTGGGTGCAACAATCAACATGGATGGAACAGCTATATATCAAGGTGTATGTGCAATTTTTATAGCTCAGATTTACGGTATACACTTACCTATGACTGCGCAGTTAACAATTATACTGACCGCTACATTGGCTTCAATCGGTACGGCAGGAGTTCCGGGAGCAGGCATGATAATGCTCGGTATGGTTCTTCATACAGTTGGCTTACCGATAGAAGGTATTGCAATTATTGCCGGTGTTGACAGAATTCTTGATATGATGAGAACAATGATTAACGTTACAGGTGATGCTGCATGCTCAGTAGTTGTTGCCGCAACAGAAGGCGAATTAGACAGATCTGTATTTGAAAAAACAGCTGAAGCAAAATAAATTGAATAATAAAATAAGAAATGATATAATCGGAGCTGTGATTCAGCTCCTTTTTATGTTCAAAGGTAGAGGTTATATCATTCGCAACGAATTCTAAAAATATACGACCATAGGGAGTAAATATTGTATGAATCATGCAGGATGCGTTGAAAGAAAATAATTAAGAGGTATTATGAAAAAATTAGGTATATACATACACATTCCGTTTTGCAAACAAAAATGCAATTATTGTGATTTCTATTCGATAAAATGGAATTATAAAACAGAAAACAAATATGTAGAAGCAATGTTAAATGAAATTAAAAGCTATAAAGAAAAATTGAACGGTTTTATAGCAGATACAATATTTTTTGGAGGTGGCACGCCTACAATCGTAAAACCTGATAATTTAAAAAGAATCATAGAAGAGATAAATGACTTGATTGCAATAGATAAAAATGCGGAAATAACAATTGAAGCAAACCCAAACACATTATCCGATGAAAATTTAACAGCGTATAAGGAAATAGGAATTAACAGGTTAAGTATAGGAATACAATCATTAAATGATGAAATACTTAAAAAGATAGGTAGAATCCATAACGGCGATGAAGCATTGAACTCGATAGACAGGGCCAAAAAGAATGGGTTTGAAAATATAAATGCAGATGTTATGTTCAATATTCCTGGTCAAACTGTCAGGGATGTAGAAGATACTATTGAGATGATAATAGAAAAAGATGTAAAACATATATCATTTTATTCGTTAAAGTTAGAAAAAGGAACGCCTCTTTATATAATGGAACAAAACAATAAAATTGCTATGCCGGAAGAAGATTACGAGAGAGAAATGTATTATGCAGGCAGGAGTGTAATTGAGAAGCACAATTTAATTCAATATGAAATCTCCAATTTTGCGGTAAAGGGATACGAATGCAAGCATAATTTAAAATATTGGAATCAGGAAGAATATATTGGATTAGGGCCTTCAGCTCACTCGTTTTTAAAAAATATCAGATTCAGCAACTCTTCAGATTTGAATTTATATTGTGAAAATTTACAATCAAATAAGCTTGAAAAAATTATACACGAAGAATTAAGTGAAGATGATTTGATATTTGAATACATCATGCTTAGATTAAGATTGACCGAAGGTATAAATACAGATGAATTCAATAATAAATTTTCGGCCGATTTTATGAAAATGTATGAAAACCAGATTGATTATTTACATAAAAATAACTTGATTTACGTAGGCAAAAACAATATTAAACTGACAGAAAAAGGTATGGATATATCAAATTATGTAATTACTATTTTTAATAATTCCTATTGACAAAACAACAGTTAAGTAGTATCTTATATTTATGGATTTAGCACTCAATCGGCGCGAGTGCTAACAAAGGAGTGAGTGAAAATGTCTTTGGATAAAAGAAAAATTAAAATACTTAAGGCAATTATCTCAAGCTATATTGATAATGCGGAAGCAGTTGGCTCAAGGACAATTTCAAAAAAATACGAGCTTGGAGTAAGCCCTGCGACCATCAGGAATGAAATGTCTGATTTGGAGGAAATGGGTTTTCTAATCCAGCCCCATGCTTCGGCAGGCAGGATACCTACTGATAAAGCATACAGATATTATGTGGATGATTTATGGAAAAAGGTCCAGTCATCCAACAATGTAAACTTACATCAACTGAGAGGTATTATAGAAGAGAAGGCTAATGAAATGGATTCTGTTTTTAAGAACTCCGTACGCATACTTTCTCAGTTTACAAAATATACTTCATTTATTGTTGCTCCCCAGCTTAAACAGGCAATAATAAAAAGAATTCAACTGGTACCCGTAACAGATAAGAAAGTACTGCTTGTATTAGTTTTAAACTCAGATATAGTAAAGCAGGTTATGATTAATTTAAGCAATACGATACCTTTGGAACAAATGGATAAAATATCTTCTTCACTTACAGAAAAGATGTATGGACGTAAACTTGGTGATATTGATTCTGTTAAAAACAATATAATTCAAGAGCTTTATTATATAAGAGAGAGCAGCGGAGATTCACTTTTTGAATTGCTGCCGTATTTAATGGAGCAAATAGGTAAATTTGAGGATTTTAACATATATGCCGATGGCATAACGAATATATTGAATTTGCCGGAATACAATGACGTAGTCAAAGCGAGAGAATTTATTTCATTTGTTGAAGATAAAAACAGCCTGGCAAAATTGTTTCAAATAACCGGAGAAAATGCTTTAGACATAAGTATAGGTCACGAAAATCAATATAATGAATTAAGAGATTGCAGTTTGATAACGGCAACATATAAAATTAACGGCAAGCTCATAGGTAAAATAGGGGTTATCGGTCCTACAAGAATGGATTACGACAAGGTTATTTCAACGGTTAAATCAATGTCAGAAGCAATGAATGAAATAATAAGTCAAAACTTTAATGGTGATAAAGAGGAGTAGTGATATGGCTAAGAAAAAGAAGCATGATGAAGAAATTTTCAAAGATGATAATGAAAATATAGAGAAAGAAACAGTTGCTGATAATCAAGAAAATGAAGAAATAAAAGAGTCAGAAGAGACTAAAAATGAAGAAATAGAGCAGTTAAATAACAAATTAATAAGATTGCAAGCGGATTTTTTAAACTATAAGACAAGAACAGAAAAAGAGAAAATATCAACTTACAGCAATGCAGTTTCTGATTTTATATTAGATTTATTGCCCGTAGTGGATAATCTTGAAAGGGCATTGTCTGCCGATGACTCAAAAGGAAGCTCATTCAAAGAAGGTGTTCAGATGGTATATGATCAGTTTGTGGGAATCCTTAACAAAAAAGGTTTAAAGGAAATAGAAGCACTGCATCAACCCTTTGATCATAATGTACATTATGGTGTCGGCTTTGAAGATAATGATGAATATGCTGATGGAATCATAATTGATGTTCTGCAAAAAGGTTATACTGTAAATGATAAATGTATAAGACCATCAATGGTAAGAATATGTAAGCGGTAGAAAATCAATTGATGGGAGATGGAGAAGCAATGGATTAGCGATAGAAAAAAACAATTGATTATCAATAGCCTATCAATTGCAAATCAATGGCTAATCATCAAGAATGAAAGAAAAGATATGAATAAAGAAAAAAATATATAATTAATTAATATTCTAATTTAAATATTTATGGAGGAATAAAATGAGTAAAGTTATAGGAATTGACTTAGGAACAACAAACTCTTGTGTTGCTGTTATGGAAGGCGGAGAAGCCGTTGTTATAGCAAATGTAGAAGGAAAAAGAACTACACCTTCAATAGTTGCATTCACAAAAGACGGAGAAAGATTAGTAGGTGAAACTGCAAAAAGACAGGCAGTTACAAACCCTGACAAAACTATTTCATCTATTAAAAGAGAAATGGGTTCAAGTCACAAAGTTAATATTGATGGTAAATCATATACGCCACAGGAAATTTCAGCATTCATACTTCAAAAATTAAAAGCAGATGCAGAAAGTTATCTTGGCGAAACAGTTACAGAAGCTGTTATCACAGTACCAGCTTATTTTTCAGACAGTCAAAGACAAGCGACTAAGGATGCAGGTAAAATAGCCGGACTTGAAGTAAAAAGAATAATAAATGAGCCGACTGCCGCAGCTTTAGCGTATGGAGTTGACAAGGAAGATCATATGCAAACAATCATGGTATATGACCTTGGCGGAGGTACATTTGACGTTTCGATACTTGAAATAGGTGATGGCGTTTTTGAGGTTAAAGCAACATCAGGAAACAATAAGCTTGGCGGAGACGACTTTGATCAGGTTATTATAGATTACTTAGCAGACCAGTTCCAGAAAGAAAATGGCATAGATTTAAGAAAAGATAAAATGGCACTTCAAAGATTAAAAGAAGCAGCAGAAACAGCTAAGAAAGAATTGTCAAGCGCTATGACTTCAAACATCAATTTGCCTTTTATCACAGCAACTCAGGAAGGTCCGAAACATATGAACGTGGACTTAACGAGAGCTAAATTCAATGAATTAACATCATTCTTAGTAGAAAAAACAATAGAGCCGGTAAAAAAGGCAATGTCAGATTCTAAATTAACAGCAAATGATATAGATAAAGTATTGCTTGTAGGTGGTTCAACAAGAATTCCTGCTGTTCAGGAAGCAGTAAAAAGACTGACGGGAAAAGATCCTCACAAGGGAATCAATCCTGATGAATGCGTTGCATTAGGAGCTGCTATACAAGGCGGAGTATTGACAGGTGAATTCGGAAACGATATATTGCTTGTTGATGTTACACCACTGTCATTAGGAATTGAAACATTAGGCGGAGTATTCACTAAACTGATAGACAGAAATACAAGAATACCGAGTAAAAAGAGCCAGACATTTTCAACCGCTGCAGACAACCAGCCGGCAGTTGACATCCATGTATTGCAGGGTGAAAGACAAATGGCAGCCGACAATATCACTTTAGGCAGATTCCAATTAACAGGTATCGTTCCGGCACCAAGAGGAATTCCTCAAATAGAAGTAACATTTGATATTGATGCTAACGGCATAGTTAATGTAAGCGCTAAGGATTTAGGTACAGGAAAAGAACAAAAAATTACAATTACTGCTTCAACTAAAATGTCAGATTCTGAAATAGAAAAGAAGGTTAAAGAAGCTGAACAATATGCGGAAGAAGATAAAAAGAGAAAAGAAGAAATCGAAGTTAAAAATAATGCAGATACATTAGTATATCAGACAGAAAAAACCTTAAAAGATTTAGAAGGAAAAATATCCGAGGAAGAAAAAGCTGCGGCTCAGGCAGCAGCAGATGAGCTTAAAAAAGCGATTGAAAGCAACGATATAAGCCAGATGAAGGATAAAACTGAAAATCTGACAAAGGTATTTAATGACCTTGCTCAAAAGCTTTATGCTCAAACAGGTGCACAGGGAGGACCTGAAGCTGATCCGAACTTTAACCAGGAAGATGCTCCAAGTGATGACAATGTAGTAGATGCAGAATTTGAAGAAATAAATGATGATGATAAGTAATCAATGACAAAAAGATGAGATCCCTCGCTTTCGCTCGGGATGACAATATCGTATGATTCTGTCATTCCGAAGGCAAAGCCTGAGGAATCTCAGTTTTTGATGTAATGAGATACTTCGCTTGCACTCATGATGACGAAGCGAAGACTCTCATATTTTTCCAAGGTGGTGAAAGAGTGGCAAAAAGAGATTATTACGAAATACTGGGAATCAGTAAGGATGCGGACGAGAAAGAAATAAAGGCCTCATTTAGAAAATTAGCTAAGCAATACCATCCTGACTTAAACCCTGACAATAAGGAAGCGGAAGCAAAATTTAAAGAAGTAAACGAAGCGTATGAAGTTTTAAGCGACCCGGACAAAAAAGCGAAATATGACCAATTTGGACACGCTGCATTTGATCAGAACTCAGGCTTTGGCGGTGGAGCGGGGTTTAATGATTTTGGTGATATATTCGGTGATATATTCGGAGATTTCTTCGGAGGCGGGTTTAGCGGAGCAAGAACTCAAAGGACAGGACCAAAGGCGGGCTCCGACCTTAAAATAAAGCTTGATATAGACTTCGAAGAAGCCGCGTTTGGAACAAAGAAAGAAATTAAAATTAATCGTATAGAAAAATGTCACGTTTGTGACGGCTCCGGAGCAAAGACAGGAACAAGCAAAAAAACATGTCCTACATGTAACGGCTCAGGCAACATAAGAACAGTGCAACGGACACCTTTCGGACAGTTTGCAAGCACAAAGACATGTACAACATGCGGCGGTATGGGTGAAGTTGTGGAAGAACCATGTACAACATGCGGCGGAACCGGCAAAGAAAAGAAATCGAGGAAGCTGTCCATCAATATACCTGCAGGCGTTGACACGGGCTCTGTAATACCTCTAAGGGGCGAAGGAAACCACGGAGAACGAGGAGGTCCTCCCGGAGACTTATATGTTTACTTAAATGTCAGACCTCATGAAATATTTGAAAGAGACGGAAATGATGTTTGGTGTGAAATTCCGATTTCATTTACAAGAGCAGCACTGGGAGGTTCGATTCAGGTTCCTACAATCGAAGGTAAAGTTAAATATGAGGTACCGGAAGGAACACAGACAGGAACAGTATTCAGACTGAAAAATAAAGGAATTAAAAACTTAAGGGGAGCGGGTAAGGGAGACCAATATGTAAGAGTTAAAATAGAGGTTCCTAAAAAGCTTACAGACAAACAAAAATCACTTCTCCATGAATTTGCATCCGAAATGGGTGAAACCATAGACAAGGAAGACAAAAAAGGCTTTTTCGGTAAAATGAAGGATGCTTTTAAGGATTAATCTAAAGACGCTTAGGCGTCTTCAGATTGATGACAAAGTCATCAAGATGATAGGCTGTTGAAAAAGTTCATCCTGCAAGGCGCCGGAAGACGGGCAACCGCAGCGTATTAGACATACGTGAGG
>DCYG01000010.1:16583-31588 GCA_002331025.1 Firmicutes bacterium UBA2116
GGACTTTTTCAGCAGCCTGAAGACGCTTAGGCGTCTTTTTTGTTTTTTAGTATTTATATAAATATATTGAATAAAATTGACATTATTTATATTCAATGATAAAATTAGCTTGTCACAAAGGCAAGTGACAGGAGGAAAGCAAAAAATTTGGAGGGAAAAATGAAATCATTAATCAGATTGAGAATGAGTGCACATGAGGCACACTATGGCGGAGATTTGGTTGACGGAGCAAGAATGCTGGGGCTGTTCGGAGACGTGGCAACAGAACTGTTAATCAGAAACGACGGTGACGAAGGATTGTTTGTTGCTTACGATAGCGTAGAATTTCTTGCACCTGTATACGCCGGAGATTATATCGAAGCAGAAGGGGAAATAGTATCACAAGGCAATTCGTCGAGAAAAATGAAGTTTGAAGCAAGAAAGGTAATAGTTCCGAGAAAGGACATAAACGATTCGGCATGTGATTTCCTGGAAGAACCAATCGTAGTGTGCAGAGCCAGCGGAACATGTGTTGTAACGAAGGACAAGCAAAGAAAAAATAAATAGAAATACAATATAACAAAAACGTAATCTTTATGAATACATATAAGATTACGTTTTTTTATTATTAAGATAAATTGACAAAATGCTAAATTTTCAATATAATTAATACAATATGTCGTATTTTGCACTTTTTAGTGTTTTTTTACATAAAAAGGAGATGTTATGAATAATTATAGCAAGACAGCTCGCCTTGGTGATATTCTTCTGCATAAAAAAGAAATAACACAAGATCAGCTTAATGAATGTCTTAGGATGCAAAAAGGAAGCGGTAAAAAACTCGGAGAAATTCTTATAGAAAAAGGCTTTGTAACCGAGGATACAGTTTTAAATACACTGTCCGAACAATTAGGAATAGAAATAGTAAATTTAGATAATTTTCATATAAATGCAGAGTCAACAAAACTGATATCAGAAAAATTAGCTAAAAGAGTTAATGCCATACCCCTAAAAACAGTAAACGATAAAATTTATATTGCAATGAGCGAGCCGTTAAACATATTTGATATCGAAGATATTGAAATGGAATCAGGCAAAAAAGCGGAAATTTTGTTAGCTGCAAAAGCACAAATTAATTATGCCATAGAAAAATACATGGGCAGGAGAAGCGCGGAAAAAGCGGCAGAGGATTTCGACAGAGAAAATTTAGCAAATGATGATTTTGATGCAATAAGCGAAGAAACAGACATAAACGTAAGCAACTCTCCTGTTGTCCGCCTTATTAATTCACTTATAAGACAGGCTTTGAAAATGGGAGCCAGCGACATACATATAGAGCCTCTGGAAAACAGAATCAGGGTAAGAGTGAGAATAGACGGCGAGTTACAGGAGATATTAACACCATCAAAGCATACGCAATCCGCTTTGGTAACAAGAGTTAAAATAATCGCCGGAATGAATATTGCAGAAAAGCGATTGCCTCAGGACGGCAGAATCGAAATGAAAATAGACGATACAGTAGTTGACCTGCGTATCTCCGTCTTACCGACTGTTTACGGCGAAAAAATAGTGATGCGTTTACTGGACAGAGGTAATTTTTTAAAAAACAAAAAAGAGCTGGGTTTTACTCCTGAAAATTTGGAGATATTTGAAACCATATTGGGAGCACCAAACGGGGTAATTTTGGTGACAGGACCAACAGGAAGCGGAAAAACTACTACTCTTTATGCAAGCTTAAATGAGCTTAATAAAATGAATAAAAACATCATTACGGTTGAAGACCCTGTCGAATATAAAATTGAAGGTATAAACCAGGTTCAGGTTAACAGTAAGGCAGGATTATTATTTTCAACCGGATTAAGATCAATATTGAGGCAGGACCCGGACATAATAATGGTAGGGGAAATCAGAGATGAAGAAACAGCAGAAATAGCAGTCAGAGCGGCTATAACAGGTCACTTAGTTATTTCTACCTTGCATACAAATGATGCACCGTCAACTATTATGAGACTGCAGGATATGGGTATTAAACCATTCTTAATTGCAGCTTCAGTCAGAGGAATCGTGGCTCAGAGATTGGTAAAAAGGGTATGTCCAAATTGCAAGGAAGAATATAGGGCAAGTGAAACAGAAAAAAATCTGTTAGGAATAGAATTTGACGCAGCATTACAAAGAGGAACCGGATGTCCTAAATGCTTCAATACAGGATACAGCGGAAGAATTGCGATTCACGAAATATTAAAGGTTGATAAAGCAGTAAGAGAAGCAATACAAAGAGGTAAAAGCTTGGATGAAATCACCAAAGCCGCAGAAAAGGGCGGTATGATGACATTGAAGGAAAATTGCAGAGAATTGGTATTGTGCGGAATTACAACAATGGAAGAATATTCACAGGTGGTTTACAAATTGGATTAATGCGAGGATTAACATGAATATAAATGATATGCTATGCAAATTGATTGAAATGAATGGCTCTGATTTGCATATAACGGTTGGATGTGCACCCATATACAGGGTAAATGGTGTATTGATAAATACAGGGACCGAAAAATTGACCCCGGATGATACGGAAAGCTTAGTGAGGCAGGTAACAAACGGAGAGCAATTAAAGGAAATAAATGATATCGGTGACTTTGATATGTCCTATGCAATACAAAGCTTGGGACGGTTCAGGATCAATATATTCAAGCAAAGAGGAAGCTATTCCATTGCAATTCGTGCCGTACGTATGGAGATACCCACTCTTAAAGAAATTAATATGCCTGAAATTTTGTATGATTTTACACAAAGACAAAGAGGGCTTATTTTGGTAACGGGACCTACAGGCAGTGGAAAATCAACTACATTGGCTTCAATGATAAATATTATAAACTCAGAAAGAAAACACCATATTATAACCTTGGAAGATCCTATAGAGTATCTTCACAAGCACAACAAAAGCATAGTTAACCAGAGAGAATACAGAAGCGATTTTAAATCCTTTGCTTCAGGACTTCGCTCATGCATGAGGCAGGACCCGGACGTTATACTGTTAGGTGAAATGAGAGACTTGGAAACTATGGAAATGGCACTAACTGCAGCGGAAACGGGGCACTTGGTATTTTCCACATTGCATACGACGGGCGCTGCAAAGACGATAGACCGTATAATAGACGTATTTCCTCCACATCAACAGCAGCAGGTGACAGTACAGCTTGCCAATGTACTGGAAGGCGTTATATCGCAGCAGCTTGTTCTGAACATGGATGAAAAAGAGCGCCTTGCAGCCGTAGAAATTATGGTTACTACACCTGCCATAAGAAATTTAATAAGAGAAAAGAAAACTCATCAAATACAAAATCAAATTCAGACAGGTTCAAAGTTCGGAATGCAGACAATGGATTCCAGCTTATTAAATTTATACAACGAAAAGAAAATATCAAGACAAACATTGTTAAAATCAGCGATAGATCTCGATTATGTCATGAAACAGATCTAAATGGAGACATTCTTTAATCCTCAGAGACTCACTTCAAATAAAAAGTGTGTCCTCACACCTTAAAATTATTTACAAAGGGAAGGTAGCTATGGCAGTATACAAATGCAGTGTGGTAGATCAATCAGGCAAAAAGAGAAAGATAAGCCGCGATGCAGAATCAAAATCAGAAGTTATTGACTACTTAAAGCAAAACGACTACATAATAATAGATATAAATAAATCGGAAGGCTCGGTAAGCTTAAACGGATTTAATTCCGGAAGGATTAAATCAAAGGATTTGGCGGTGTTTTGCAAGCAGCTTTATGCCATGTTAAAAGCAGGTGTGACCATAGTTAACTCGCTTGATATTCTGAGACAGCAGACGGAAAACAAAAGACTGGCAAAAATAATAGGATTCTTATATGAGGATTTACAAAAGGGCAATACTTTCTCGGAAAGTCTGTCACATCATAAGGATGCTTTTCCTTCAATCCTTATAAGCATGGTGGAAGCAGGAGAATTGAGCGGTAATCTGGATGTTATTATGAACAGGCTGGCAATACATTTTGAGAAGGAATACAAGATAGAAAATAAGGTTAAGGGAGCAATGACATACCCTATCATACTCATTTTTGTAAGTATTGCTGTGGTAATATTTTTATTGACTACGATTATGCCCACCTTTGTTGAAATGTATTCAAGCTCCGGTATAGCGCTCCCGAAGGTTACGGAGGTTATGATCTCCATAAGCAACGGCCTTAAGAACTATTGGTATATTATAGGCTTTTTTATTTTGGCATTGGTTCTTTTAATTTCTGCAATCAATAAAAACGAAAATATAAAAATAAAGGGAGATTATTTTAAGCTGCAAATACCTGTGGTTAAAAATTTAATTCTGAAGGTAGCGACCTCCCGGTTTACACGTACTCTTTCAACCCTTATGGGAAGCGGTGTTCCGTTGCTGCAGGCACTTGAAACCGTATCGGGAGTAACCGGCAACACGTATATAAAAAGTAAAATTTTAGAGGCGAAAGAAGATGTAAGGAGAGGACATGCCTTGTCACAGCCCTTAAAACGTCAGGGAGTGTTTCCGCCCATGGTTCACTCGATGATTAAAATAGGTGAGGATTCCGGCTCCATCGAGGAAATTTTGGACAAGACAGCAGATTTTTATGACGAAGAAGTGGATACGGCAGTGACCAGACTTACGGCCATGCTTGAACCGATGATGATTGTCTTTATGGCTGTAATAATCGGCTTTATAGTAATCGCGATGGTAACCCCGATGTTCGACATGGTACAAGCAGTGCAATAGTTGTTTAAAATAGTATAAGCAGGGTAAATATTACAAGTATTTGATTCTTCAATAATGAAGCAATTGTTTATAGATAAAAAAGGATAATATTGAAGCATTATTGAAGATTAAAATAAAATTTAATCATAAGAGGAGAGAGCATATGTTTAGATTAGTAAGCAAATTAAAAAACAAAAAAGGATTCACATTAATTGAGTTGATAGTAGTATTAGCAGTACTGGGTATTATTATGGCCATTGCTGTGCCAAGGTTTATGGGAGTGCAGGATCAAGCGAGAATTGATGCAGATAAAGCCACATTAGGTTTAATAGCAAAAACAGCTGAACTTTATTATGTACAAGGTAGAATACCAACTGATTATACAACAGGTAGCGGAGCTACTATAGTTAATGACTCAACTGATTCAATAAATAAAACTTTATTAACCGATTTTCAAAGTGATTTTCCTGGATTAGAATTTCAGTCTAAAGATACGGATAATAATTTGTCAGATGTAAAATTGTACATAAATACAACTAATGGTAAAGCAACAGTTACTTGGAACAGTATAGAAGTTACAAATTGAGTACACTGTTGAGTACACCGGAACGTTTCATTTATCCTATTTTAATAAACACGAAATACGGAAAAAAACAATGACTATTTTATTTTTTATCTACGGCCTATTCATAGGTTCATTCCTGAATGTATGCATTTATCGCATACCTTCAGGAATTTCAATAATAAAGCCGCCGTCATCCTGCGGGAGCTGCGGGCACAAACTTAATTTTACAGATATGGTACCTGTGGTGAATTACATATTAAACAAAGGTAAGTGCAGGTATTGCGGTTCAAATTATTCGGTACAGTATCCCTTAATAGAAATATTAAACGGATTGCTGTATGTTTTGGTATATATAAGGTTCGGGTTAACATTAAATTCCGTACTTTATTGCTTGATAATAAGCTTGCTTATAACTATAAGCATCATAGATTTAAGACACAAAATAATTCCGGACGGATTAAATATAATTGGCTTGGGATTGGGAATTATTTATATAATCATAAACAAACAACTGTCAGACAGCTTAATAGGTGCTGCGACAGGACTTGGTTTGTTTCTTCTGATAGCATTGATTACAAATGCCATGGGCGGAGGCGATATAAAGCTTATGGCTGTTCTGGGGCTCATATTCGGTATAAAGGGAATATTGTTTACAACCTTATTCTCATTTGTAACGGGAGCCGTCATATCGGTAATTTTATTAGCTATGAAAATTAAAAGCAGAAAAGATGAAATACCCTTTGGACCTTTCATATCTTTATCTGCTTTAATATATATATTCTTCGGCAGCGAAATAATAAATTGGTACTTTGAGTTATTTAAATTACATTAGAAAGGTATGTCATGGGAAGAATTTTATCTGTAGAAATCAAAAACCGTAATATAAAAATATTGGACGGCTTGAGGAAGGGCTCTTCAATTACTGTCTACAAAAGCTTATTGTTAGACCTTGAACCCGGCAGTATCGATGACGGTAAAATAATCGATATTGACTCGGTTGTTCATATTATCGACAGTGCGCTTAAGGAGAACAATATTAAAACAAAAAACGCAACATTTATTATTAATACTAATGCAACTATTACAAGAAATATGGAATTGCCTTTATTGAAAAGTAATTCCGAAACATTTTCAATGGTAAAAAGTGAATTAAGCCAGCTTTTGCCTGTGGATATTGAGCAATACAAAATTGTTTATAAAAAAACCGATACTGTTACGACTGACGGAGTGGTGAAGGGACTATACATTGTTTACGGACTTCCCATAGCGATATATGAACAATACATAGAGCTGTCGGAAAGTTTAAAATTAGAACTGGTTGCAATGGACCTTGCCTCTAATTGCCTCGATAAAATTTCTGCTAAAAGTTTATTTATCAACAAGGAAAATTTAAAACCAAGCACATCTGTTGGTTTTGTAGATATCGGCTACAACAACATACTGTTCAGTGTTTTAAATGACGGTAAGGATATATTTTCGAGAATATCATCTAACGGCTTGCGTGATATTGTCAATAATTTTGAAGCTGTCTATAATTTAAGTACCGAAGAAGCCATAAATGAAATATACGGCTTGTCATTGGGTGACAATTTTGAATTAAATAAAATTTCTAAAAGTAATATTTTAGAAGAAAATATAAATATGTGGGCAGATGAGTTCAACAGATATATCAGATATTATAATTCCAACAACAAGGACAGACAAATTGAACATATATACGTTTACGGAAGCTTCGCAAATATGTCGGGGATTGATCAATACTTAGAATCAAGATTAAATATCAGTACGTCAACGGTTAATGAGCTTTCAAATATTATCGATAAAACAGGCAAACTGGATATCAAAACATATATGAATACTATTTTATCCTTATATATAGACAGACGCGATATAAACTTTTTGTCTGACAGAAAAAAACAGCATAAAAATAAATTCAATACCGGTGTTGTGGTAATGGCAGCTTCATTAATAGCAGTGCTTACAATCGCTTATTACGGCTATTCATACTTTGTTGAAAAGTCTGCCTTGGACAAGGATATTGCCGCAATGGAAGCGTTTTTGAACAATCAGGAAAATATTAATCTGAATGACGAAGCCGTTAAAGCAAGGAACAAATCACTGCTGCTGCAAAAATATAAGGATGAAGCAGACAAGCTGTTAATTGCCATTAAAAATGAGGATGCAGTCAATTCAATAATATTTGAACAAATTGCTGCTTCAATACCCCATGGAACAATAATTAATTCTATGTCAATAGACAGGACAAGCATAAACCTTCAATGTACATCGGCTTCAAGACAGGAGGCTGCTCAATTTGAAAAGAATTTACAGGGAATAGAGTTTATAGATAATGTATACATACCTGCTGTGGCAGACAGTGCAGAAGGCAGCAGCGTAAGCTATTCTTATTCGGTTGTATGCGATGTAAAGGATGTGATTGTTAATGAAGCTGAGTAGAAGAGAAAAAGTACTGATTATTGTTTTAATAATATCATTGATAGCATATGCAGGATACATGATTATTCCGTCCTTAAACTTATTTAACTTAGAATCGTTAAGGACGGAGTACAACCAAATGAGCATCGAATATAACAGCATGTCTCAAAATATATTGCTTAAAAATAAATACGAAGAAAGCATTCAGACTGTGAGTGAAGAAATAAACAACTTAAATGTCATTTCAGATTTGCGGCAGGAAAAAATTATAGTGTTCTTAAATAACTATTTTACAAATAACGGTATTGATGCCAATGCCATAAGCTTTACGGACGCGACTGTTGTTCCGGTAGGCATTGCGGCAGAACCGGCAGAGCAAAGGGAAATCAGCTCCTTTGAAGCATTGATGAATGATATAAACGGTGAAGCTTCAGAAAAAGACGAAGCGCCAAAGCAGGAGGATTTAAATGAGGAGCAGTCTCTTACAGTTCGGCAGATATCTGTAATTATAACATTTGAAAGCACCTACGACGAATTGTTGAAATTCATTGATTCCATACAAAACAACAAGGTTGATATATCTATTACCAATATCAATATTGTTTCGGAAAGTAACCTAATACAAGGTACAATAGCTTTGAATTTTTATGAGGTGCCAAAACCTGAAGACTTTACAGAAAGCAACGATGAGTGGATATGGGAGGATTTGGCTGAAAGCGGCAAGAACAATCCCTTTGTGGCTTCATCAGACCGGATGCAGATGAGTTCAGGCAATTACGATTTTCATATGAGTATCATGCCTGACAGCTCTGACTTGCCTGCGGTAATTTTAGGCAAATCAGATGATGACAGCAGGACATCTTATCTTTATGCCGACGGAAATGCCGTGGAAAGCGTGAATTTTGAATTTAAAGAGGAAGACGGCAAATATTATTACAAATATGCCGCTGCTGAAGGAATATATCCTGCAGATGGAACGTGGAAAGAATTTACTCCTGAGGTGACAGGGAATATTTACGTTAAAATATATTCCAGCAAAAGAAATTCGAAAGCCGATACGGTTGGCGTGAACATAGGTGTGTCAAATACCTCGGGGCTTAAACCCAGATTTGAAATCGAGGGTGACGACAGTACCACGAGAGTATTTTTTAGAGACCCTAAATCTGTGACCGTAATAAGATAACATTAAGTTAAGGCTGCGGTTAAGATGTGTGAGTGAGGAAAGTATGATAAACAAATTCAACAATAAGGGACTTACATTAATAGAGATAATTGTGACGCTGGCTGTCTTAGGTGTTGTTGTTACGCCTCTCATGAACATGTTTATCGCATCTCAGAAAATAAACAATGAGAGTGGTGAAGAGTATAGAACATTGCAGATAGCTCAAAATCATTTAGAAAAAATAAAATCTGCAGCAGATCTGTCCTCTTTGCCTTCCATGGGATATATAAATACAGGCGGAAATCACTATTCGGCTTCAGGGGGAGAAGCTTTGCCGTATGAGGTCGATATTATCATTGAATCAGAGTCCTCAGGAGAAGTGGTAAGCAATGCCCCTCAAAATGCGCTGCCGATTGTAACGATATATGATGACACTGTCATGCTGCAATATGATATAGTAGTAAAATCCTATCCTATCGAAAACGGTACAGTGGATATAAGCATGGACAGCGGTAAGATAAATGTTGCGGGATATGAACACTTCATAAGCTCAAATGATATTAACGTCGAATTGGAAACTGATGTCTTTGATGCAAAACTGAATTTTATAAACTGTACGGTTTCAGGAAATGTATATCTCCATGAAAATGAAAAAGAATGGAGCTTTGAGGTTTTTGGCGGGAAGACACCTAAAATAGTGAGTGTAAAGGAGCTGCTGACCGGTGAACTGTTATATAAAATAGAGGTTAAGGTTTACAAGGGAAGCGGCACGGAAAGAAAGCTTGTCAAAAGCCTGGAAAGCACAGGTATATTTAAGTAGCTTCAAATGAAAGGGAGAGGTTTATGGAAAAGCTTCGGAGTAAAAAGGGTTCTACATTGGTAATGCTGATAATATCGGTAGGTATTATATCCCTGCTCGGCACATCAATACTGGGCGTTACAATGATGAACTATAAAATTAAAAAAGCAAATACTGATTTGAAGCATACCTTTTATATGTCTGAAACAGGTCTGGACAAAGCATACGATAGAGCATATAAGCTTGTGCTTGAAGCGGTAAATGAAGGCAGCGCCGCATCACAGGATTTTATCAATGAGCTGACGGATGAAATTTCCACTCTCAATTCCGCAGAAAATGAAGCTCCTCCGACAGTAAAGGATGCATACAGGGACTATATAATTATAGGTACTGATAAACCCTTTATTGCGGAGCCGAATGAAGCTGAAATAAAAATCAGAGCATCAGAAATATTTAACACTACATATGAAAATTATATGGATGCCTTTAAAATCAATCAAACACTGGACAGCAGCTTCAGCCCTTATGACAGCGGAGTAGAGGTTGAGGTTGAATACAGCAAATGGGATAATGATACAGGAAGACCGGCTAAAAGGATATTGACAATTGGGATCCGTTCCTCATATATTTCAGAGTATACTAAAAGGGTATCGGCAAGCTTAATAATAGGTATACCTGATTACGAGGAACCGTTTACTGTAGAAACAAAAATTGTTCCCGTACATAAGCTGTGGACATACGGTATTGCCGCCGATAACATAATTATCGGAAATAATTCATATAACGGAGACAAGGTCACGGTTTCCGGCGATGTGTACGCAGGAGTAAATCTTGAAATAAACGGCAGGAATACGGAAGCATATTTTGATAAAACCCTGATTGCGGCAGGAAGCACAATTGATAATTACGGAATATTGCTGAAGGGAGCGGGCTCTTCCTTGAGAGTTAAGGATGTTTTTGCCAAAAATATAATTATGAGCGGAACGGGGGCTTCCTTCACAACGTATCCGAACAGCAGAATTTATGTCAAGGATGATTTGGAAATGAACAATACTGCCCAGACCACAGATATAGACGGATCGTATTATGGCTTCAGTCCCGGGGGAGAGCAGCATGAGGTCAATACACTTAACAGCGCTTTGATAATAAATTCTCCTGATATTGCATCCGGCGGCTCAAGGTTTAACATATCCGGCGATTTAGTTCTGTACGGTACCTCATACATCAAGGGTACACCCTATGCAACGGGTGAATCTGTGTCAATCCCGGGAAACTACATAGCGTATACAAGGCCGCTTTCCGGCGGTTCCTCCGAAGGCAAAAGCCTGACTTGGGACAATATTATAACACAGTATTATGACCCGCTGCCTCCTTTGGCTTACAGTTTCAGAAGCGGAGGAGATATGTGGGTTTGGAATAAGGCGGATTATTTTATACAATATTCAAGGGAGCATGGAACAGGACTTAACTTAGGTGGCGGAAACATAACGGTGGGAGGCAATATTGAAACTCTTGGTACAGGCTTGAACGGTACCGAAATAAAAACCTCTTCCTTTAATCTCGAATTCCTTGAGAAAATAAACAACAAAAACACTTACCGGACTATTTATGAAGAAAGGGCGAAAAATTACTACGATGCGGATTTTAAGGCAAAAGTATCGTCAAATCATATGAAACAAAGGCAAGGGAGTGAGCTTATATACATAGATGATGATGATGTGGTGATAGATGACGGTATATATGACGGACATTTCACGGACAGAGGTATCATAGTCACAAACGGAGATATAGTAATTAACGGAGAGTTTAACTTTAAAGGAAGTTTAATTGCGGGAGGAGATATTATAATCAATTCCGAGCGTGGGAAGGCGGTAAATATCATTCATGACGGAAATTATGCCGCTAAGCTCATAGCAGAAAATAATCTGTATAATACTTTGTTCAGTGAAGGCGATGCAGGAAGCTTTGCCATAACGGTATATAAAAACAGCAGCTCCGCGAAAATTGATTTTAAGGACTATATTGACTTTAGAGACTGGAAGATAGAATAGCAAAACACAAATACTTAACTATGGGAGGATGAAAGAATGAAAAGAAATTTTGTGATAAAGACCGGTATCGGCATCATCTTATTGTTTTTAATTATTTCTTTTGGAATCAGCAATTCGGCAATGGCATATGGCAGTAACAATAAGCCGGTAAGCTATACGGTAAACTACTATGTTAATTCCATGTTTCAGGAATCGGAAACGATAACAACTACAGATTATGACAAAGACAGGAATGCCGTTGTAACGTACAAAACGGCTCCGGAGCTTAATCTTACATCAGATTATAAGGTTAAGGGAGATGTTGTAAAAACAATTACTCTTAATTTATCAAACAATAAAAATAATAAAATTAATATTTTCTACAGCAACGGTACAACAGCAAAGGAAGATCCGTGGAAAAGATCTGTGGAAAATTCAAAAAAATCGGGAGGAAAAGCTGTCGAGGTAATTTCGCTTGCTACATTTAACGGCTGGACATGGAATGATGCAGGTAAAATAAAAATGTCAGTGACAGACGAAGCTTTAATTTGGGACGAAGGACAGTATTACGACGGTTATGTTAAACCTGATTTAAAAAGAGGCTTCCCTTATGCAACCTGGGTGAGACAGTCATCCGGAGACAAAAGGGACATCAGGAGATTTCAGACTGTAATTACTGTGCCGGAGGGTTATGACGGCAATGATTTTGTAAGAATGAAATCGGTAAATCAGGATGCGTATATGGATATTAACAACGGAAATATAGTTCCCATAAACGACAACATATTTGTCTTTGTTTATCCTGAAGATACGGCTGTAAATAATAATAATTATTTAAGCTATCTCGCTTTTTGGGCGGGAACCGAAAGCCAGAGCGGTAAAAAGGCATATTTCAAGGATATATTGGGTAATCCCGCTTATCAGAACACAGGTCTGGCGGAATTAAGACAGACAGACGGATGGCATATATACGCCACGATTGACAATGTCGGAGAAAAGCTCGTCGGCGCAAATCCGGGAGACAGATATGTAATTGATATATTTACTCAGGATTATGCCGAAGGCGGCGGTATGGACAAATATGAGTTTGAATTTATTAAAAATAAAGCTCCGAAGGCAGAGGATGATTTTTTTATAACCGCAAAGGGAGAAACCTTTAATCTTACAACAAGCAATAATGGCGGTATTCTTGACAATGACTTTATATATGTACCCGAGGCCGGAGCAAAAGCAGAATTGATTACAGACAGCAAACTCAGGAAGGTGTCGGACGGTGTATATAGCATTTATGATGATAACAATAAATTAGGCGGTACCATAAAAAACTTTGACGGCGACAAGGGCTTGTTTGTTTTCACTCCAAATTCGAATTATATGGGAGTATTGAAATTTAAATATGAATGCTACCAAAAAAAGATAGGGCAGAATGCTGTCGATACGAAGCTGAAGGACAATGCGGAGGTAACTATTTATGTATTGCCGAAAGTTACGGCAGAGCATAAACAAGCTAAAATTAAAAACGGCGAAATAGACAACATTTCATCAGGCACGCTAAAAGAAAGTGATGTAGTATACGGATGGCCGTCAAATTTAGCTTGGAATAACAATTGGATATGGCCTGAAAATGCTTCCGGCATTAACAGGACGGCAGATAAGAAGAGCAGCTATGAGGTAAGCTCTTATACCTTCCCTAACCACGACTATATAGGATATAAAAATGATAAGAACATTGTTGTGGCAGATAGCAGTAATTCATCCAAGATATTAAACGGTACCTTTACATCGGAAAATAAAAAGGTTGCATTTTATTATGAAATAGGAAAAAGCAATCTCATAGTAGAAAGCTATATCAAAGGGACGAATACTTTACTGGACAGACAGAGCATATCACTTGACAGCGGAAGCCCGTACAAGGTGGATATACCTGACATACCGGGATATACGTATGACAGCAGCAACGTAAGCTTAAGCGGAACGATGCCGAAAAACGGACTTACCGTTAAATTGTATTATACTGCCAACATGTACAATTATTCCGTACAGTATTATTTCGATGACGTTCTTAAGCACGAAATCACGTATTCCAAGCCCTACGGAAGTGAAGTAAAAAGCTACCTGAAGGCTGAACAAATAGAATCGTTGGAGGATATTGTAAACAGCGGCTATGAGTTTGTAAGAGATGAAAATGTACCTCTTACAATAGGCAATTCACAAAATGTGATAAAGGTTTACTATGAGAAGAAGAACAGTGACTTAAACTGGTTTTATATGTATCCCAACGTTAATATAAGCAAGGACAATTATCAGATTCCGCTGATTAATAATCCCGATTACAACGAATACAACATATTAAGAGGCTTTGACTATACATTCGGCTTTAACTTTAACGCCGCACAGCCGGTACCTGATATAATTGTTGATTACAGCGATAGCCTGAGCGGAAGCATAGATAATTTCAGGATATATGATGAGGACGGTAACCTTCTGTACCCTGCGCAGGGTGTAAATAAGGACAGCTTTTCGGAGCTTGTCAACGGACACAACCTGACAAGGGGAAAGAACTACACGGTTGTTTTCAGACTGAAATATGATAAGTCTGACAATAATTTGACTATTGAAATAAACGGTGATATTGACAGCAAGGAAGTAATAAATAAAATAAAATTGAATCCGATTAAGCTGATTGATGTTGAATAGTGCTTCAATTTTTAAAAAATTCCTTGTCATCCGTGAGGTAAGAAATGAGAGACAAAAGAGGATTTACATTAATTGAATTGATTGTTGTGCTTGGATTGGCGAGTATTGTTATTTCTGTTGTCATGTCTTTTTTCATCGCTAATTTTAAAAGCTATGAGGCAATTAATACGGAGTCGGAAGCGCAATATCAAAGTCAATATATAATAAATTTTATGACGGATAAAATTTTAGGAGCCGAATCATTTGAAGGTAAGACAGGGAATATATTTAAATTTAAAAACCCTGATGATAACGAAATAACATTTGAAGGAGTAGGAGAAAGAGTTCGATACCGGCATGGTACAGATGCACCTGTATTAATCGGTAATTATGTAAAAACTCTTAATATTGAAAGCTCAGGTGCCGGCGAGATTACAATAACTCTAATACTTGAAAACGGCAATAAAGAATACTTTGCTGAGCAGATTGTATATATGAGGAACTCACCAAATTAATATAAGAGGTCGGCACAGCCGACCCCCAGACTGCTGAAAAATCTCACCTGCGTCGTTGCCGCTGCGACGGCCAATCCTCACGTATGTCTAAT
>DCYG01000010.1:31771-45889 GCA_002331025.1 Firmicutes bacterium UBA2116
CAGGATGAACTTTTTCAACAGTCTCCATCTTAATGACTTTGTCATCAATCTGAGGGTCGGCACAGCCGACATTTTATTAATATCTCGGCAATAATCGACAAAATTCATCATTTTTAAATATTTGAAACACATTTTATAATTTTTTAATATTAAATTCTTTGACATAATTTGCCTGTTTATATATAATCTACATACCATAATTTGTAAATAAAGGATGAATATACGATAACTATGTAGAACTTGATTGGAGTACAAAATGATATTGGCTGTGGAAATAAATGATAGTAGCATTAATATTGTTCAGGCCTCGATTAAGAAGGGCACGCTTTCAAAATTCAGGTGTGTGAGTGAGGATATCCCGCAGGTCGTTGATGACGGCAATATTTTGGATGCGGGTTATCTGTCGGACAGGATTAGGAAAATACTTCAAAGAAACAGAATTAATACTAAAAAGACTGTATTTGTCATAAATTCCAAAAGCATAATTGTACGCAGACTAAGGTTACCTGCATTGAAAAAAAGAAATGAAATAAGAACTATGATAGAGCATGAGTTAAGTCATCTGATGCCTTTTAATCCGGCTAACTATAGGATACACTATGAGGCTGCTTTGGACAGCAGTAATGAAAAATATGCGTGGTACGTCATCTATTGCATCCCGGAGGAATTGCTTGAGAGCTACAGAAACCTTGCCTTAAAGTCGAAGCTGAGACCGCTGGGCTTTGAGATATATTGCAGTTGTATCAATAAGCTCAAGGGTATGGAAGAAGATACACTTGCTTTTACGGATATAGGAGAGAAAAGAATCAGCTTTACGGTTATGAACAAAGGCATAGCCGATTTTTCAAGAATTGCTGAAATTTCTTATGTCGGAGCAGAAAGCCCATTAAATGCATGTATGGATGAAATAATCAGGTGCATAAGGTATTACCAGTCAATAGACAATGAAAGTAAAATAAGCAGAATGTATATATTCAATTCGGAAATCAGGGAGTGCTTCCCGACTTTCATTGAAAAAATGTCTGCGGAATTGCCTGATCTGGAAATAGTTACGGAGCCGCCGATATTTTCCCGGGAGCTTTCCTGTTATGCCGGTCGTTGCTTTATGCCTGTTCTTTCGGCATTTAATGAAGGAAGAGGCTCCTACAAGCTTCACAAAACTAAATATTATGAAATAAGTGACTTCAGGACCGCTGCAGCTATAGCCGTTATCCTTGTATCGTCGCTTTTTTTTATTATCAGTGGTATATTTGTCTTTAAGCTGTACAGAGAATACGAATATATGAAGGAATACATAACAAACGAAGAAAATATTCTGCTGAATAATGAAATGGAGAGATTGAAAGCTGAATCACAAAGTAAGGAAAAAGCCATTACCGATATAGAGTCTCTGCAAAATAAAATAAAAGAAGAAAGCTATGCTGATTCGGAAATATTCAGGGGCATATTTTCCATCCTTCCGGAAAATACATATTTGCATTCCATTCATGTGGGGATTGCCGGGGTAAGTGCCTATTGTACTTCGTGCTCAATTGAGGAAGCTGCTATATTTATTAGTAATCTAAGAGAGTTGGACGTAATTGAAGATGTTTTTGCAGATGAGGTGTCAAGAAAAGACGACTCCGAAAGTGGATACGAGTATACTATTCACTGTGTATTGAAAGGTGTACAGCAATGAAGGATGAAGAAAGAATAAGGAGTTTAAGCTTAAGAAAAGTATTAATATTGCTTGCTCCGTGTATAGCAATTATGTTGATATATTCAGGTGTGTTTTCAGAGGTGCATGCAGGAATTACAAAGCCAGCCACCAGATATAGGGATATAAAGGAGCAGTTTCATAGTATGCATGATAATATTTGTGCAGCAGAAGTATATATGAGCAAAAATGCAGTGATGACTGACGAAGCGGCATATGATTATGACAAAATTTGCTCTTACCCTGAGGAAGCAATGCTTTTTATAAATGATTTATGCGAAAATAACGCAATAGAAACAAATAGGATAAGATTTTATCATGAAGATGATGACGAAGGTAATGCGGAAGTACTTGTGTCGGAAATTGAGTTTGAATGCACATATGAATGTCTGCTGAACTTTATGGATGATGTTAAAAACAAAGGGTACAATGCTGCTGTAAGCAGCGTCAATGTATTTGAACTTGGAGACGGCAGGATAAATGCGGTAGTCAGGCTGAACTTTTATTTCTTAAATTGAGCGGGGATTAGTTATGAAAAATAATGAGGGCTTTACATTGCTTGAAGTAATATTGACTCTATCAATATTTGGCTTGGTTGTGACACCTCTGATGTCCATGCTGGTATTTGCAGCTAAAATTAATCATGAGAGTGACAGAGAGTACAAATCGTTTTTAGCTGCGCAAAGCTGCATGGAAGAAATAAAGGCAGCCGGTATTGACAACGAAGATTATATTTACGACAGCAATACCGGTTCGTATGAAAGAACAATATCTCAGAATGATAATGAATTCGGGTATGAAGTAAGAATAGTGCCCGAAAAGTCTTTTTATTATGTGATAGATATAAGTATATTAGATAACGGTGAGGTTATCAACACCTTGAGGGGGAGTATGATTGTTAAATAAGGATAAAGGCTCGATTTTAATATTGATGGTCATTATCGTTGCAATTATCAGTTCAATCAGCTTAGCGACCCTAAGTATTGCTGTTTCGCAATATCAAATAAAAAAAACAAACAGCAATATAAAAAGGGCTTTTTATTTGTCTGAAGACGGTATAAACAGCGCTGCATTGAGAGTTTGTGACCTAATATGCCGTGCTTGTGAGGATTCTGCAAATAAGACAGATGAATATGCTGAATTATATCCTGATGATATTGCCGCAGCTGAAGCTTTGTTTAAAAATAATTATAAATTGTATGTAATAAACAGAGCAGCAAGCACGATAAACAATAGCGGAAATCCTTCGATAAAGATTGTAAATTATAATGATTTATTTTTTATGGATGAAAAACTGACATTAAATGTGAAATCAACATATATATCAGATACAGGAATTGAAAAAAGCTTAAATGCTGACTTAGTTATCTTAATTCCACGCTATGCAGATATGAAAGCAGGCATGCTTGATTTTTCCGGATTATTTTATTTAAGCAGCTTTAATTTATGAATATAGGTGTGTTATGAAATGTAAAAAAGGATATACTTTAGTTGAATTATTAATAACCCTGTCAATGACCGCATTTATATTTGTATTAATTATGACCTTTTTTACTGCCAACCTGAACAATATAACAAAAATAAAAAACAATTCCGAGCTTCAGTTCCATGCTCAATATATTTTAAACTTTTTTTCTGAAAAGGTTATGGAATCTAAAAAAGTTGAATTGGTTTTAGACGGTTCGTATATAAACAGTAAGACCAATTCAAAAAAGGAGCAGGTTGTAACAAAGATATCCTTAAGATATGGAGAACGAGCCAATCAATGCTATATTTTTGAAGTAAAAGGCATTAAGATATTTTACGGCAAAGGAAACTTGAATGATTCGGCATCATCGGAATTGGGTACTTATATACAAGAGCTGAAAATAAAACCATATCCGGATGGAAAGTCATTTGCTGAGGCATCAGGGCTCAGAGTTACAGTTGTGTTAGTCAAGGGCGATGAAGAGTATGATGCATCGCAGCTTATTTATATGAGATTAAGCTAAAAATATGGCACATAAATTCAAGAAAACATTGACAAATATTCAATTAATTTATAAAATGGGATGAGTGATTATGTCCTAAGGGAGTACAATGAATAAAAAAGGTTATACTCTTATTGAAATAATTACAGTATTTTCTTTAATCGGAATACTAATTAGCTTAGGTATTCCTAAAATTACAAATGATTTTGGCTATTTAGACAATTCTTTGGAAGAGCTTTTGAGAGATGTACGATATATTCAGACAGAAGTAATGAAAAATCCTTCGAACAGCTATAAAATAAGCGTAGATTCTATTGAACACAGTTACTACATAGTTAATTCACGAAATAATAATAAAGTGCTGAAATCAGTTAAGTTAAAAAACAGATACACAATCAGTTATAATGGTAATGAGGATTTGTATTTCAATTCAAGCGGAACTCCCATAAATCCCGGAACCTTTGAGATAACTGATACGAGATTGAATAAATCTAAAAAAGTTACCGTTGTTGTTGCAACGGGACGAACAATTATAGTGGAATAAGCAGCAATCTGCTGGTTATAATATACATAAGGAGGAGACACCAATGATTACAGCAAGTGATTTTAAAAAGGGTATAACCATATCTTGGAATAATGGATTATGGCAAATAGTAGATTTCCAGCATGTTAAACCTGGTAAAGGCGCGGCTTTTGTCAGAAGTAAATTAAAAAATATCGTAACAGGAGCTATAAGAGAAGAGACCTTTAACCCTACTGAGAAATTTCCGCTGGCAAGAATAGAAACAAAGGATATGCAATATTTATATAATGATGGAGAACTATATTATTTTATGGATCCGGAATCATTTGAACAAATTCCTTTAAATCACGATCAGGTAGCTGATGCGATTATTTATATTAAAGAAAATGAATTTGCCCAAATGAGATTTTATGAGGGTAAACCATTTGAAGTGACAGCACCGAACTTTGTTGAGTTGGAGGTAGTTGAAACAGAACCCGGTTTCAAGGGAGATACTGCCACAGGTGCAAATAAGCCTGCTATAGTTGAAACAGGCGCTAAGGTTAACGTGCCGCTCTTTGTTGAGTTAGGCGATAAAATTAAGATTGACACCAGAACAGGTGAATATCTATCAAGAGTCTAGGAGGTATAACATGGATTTTTTGTATGAAAAAATATCATATTTAAGAGGTTTAGCTGATGGCTTAGACGTTAAACCGGATTCAAAAGAAGGTAAATTGTTTAATGCTTTAATGGATGTTATCGAAGAAATAGCTGATGGTATGAATGACATAGTAGAAGAACAAGATGAAGTTAATGAGTACTTAGATTTATTGGATGAAGATTTATCAACAGTTGAAGAAGAATTGTTCAGTGACTTGGAAATTGATGAAGATGATGATTACGACTTCGATTTCGATGATGAATACGATGAAGATTACGACGATGATTTCGAAGAACATGAATGTAATTGTGCGGAACACGAAGACATATAGTATTTAGTTATAACCAAACAAAAAAACTGAGATTCCTCACTGCGTTCGGAATGACACAAGCGTCATCCTGAGCGATAGCGAAGGATCTCATTTTTTAATTGGGGACATTCCTTTTACCCTATCCCTATACTAAAGGTGTGTCCCCATACCTTTTACGGCCATATATCCTCCGGATTTACCCCATAAATCTGAACTACTTCAAATAAATCACTGTTAGCAATATCCTTAGGTGTTACCAGCCATGAACCATCATAATCGATATTAAAGCCATGCTGCATAAACGGATACCAGACCAGGTGAGAGCATTGGGTGCTGCTTATATTCTCAGGATTCGGATTCTTTTTACTCGTCAATCCGACAGTTAATCCATAGGGTATATCATTTAAGCTTTCCTTTGCGAATTTTGCTATCTCATCAAGCTTATCCTGCGAAGCATCCTTTAATTTGAGCATCATAAACGAAGGATATACTCTCCATTTGTTTATATTCTGCAGCATTGTATTGCTTCCTAAAATTACCGCTTCCAATGTTTCCATATTTTCAGCGTCCGTTATTATCGCTGCATGTCCATGCCTCCATCCAAGTGAATGGGTTGCCTTTGTTATAAGGACGTAGCCATTCTTGTAGTCTGCCAGATCAAAGCCGTATATCGGTTTATTTTTTTCATTTACCAATGATTCCTGACTGGTGATAATACCTATAGATTCACAAAGTATATTATTATTTCTGAAAAAATTATCTTGAAATTGAAGAATTTTGTTTTTTCCGTTATCTTTTAAATATTCATCCAGAGCCGTCTTGCCTAAGCCGGTTTGATAAAACAGCTCCTTGTAATCCTCTTCAGATAATTCCGCTTTTTCTAATATGGGGATTATATTTATTTTTTCATAATCGGGATGATAGTAACCCATTGGCTCGATTATCATCTCCATTATTGATACGACAATAAAAATCATTAAGAATACCAATGAAATAAATATCAGCTTTTTATGTTTGATTTTCTTTATTTTTGCAATCATTTGTCACCTCGATACGTAATCCTGAGAAACATGTCATTCCAAAAGGCGGGATCCTCTAAGCTAAGCTCTCAAGATGACACACCTGACGGGGACATTCCTTTGTGGTACATCTCCAAAGAGATTCTATCCATAAAAGTGTGTCTCCCTTCCTTTATATAGATTATATATCAAATTCCCTGAAAAATAAATTAAGAATACAAAAAAATATAATTTAAGAAAAGTTCAAGCTGTTAAATTGATAATAAATATGATAAGATATATATTATTAAAATATATATTATCAAAAATCCGGAGGATATTTATGAACAAATATAAAAGAGCAAATACATTTAAAAGAATCGTATGCTTGGTATTAGCTGGCGGAATGATATTAACAGCGTTTATGAGTATGCTTACATTCTTTATGTAGAGGCAGGTCGAATATGAAAGAAATAGTTGAAAAAATAAGCAAATCAGAATTATCATATCCCTTAGAAGAAAGACCCATGTACCATATAAATTGTGCGGAAGCGTTGTTAATGGCTGCAAACGAAGAATATAAGCTAGGGCTTGATGACAGGTTTATAAAGGCGGTGTGCCCTTTTGGAGGAGGACTCCAGTCCGAAAGCACCTGCGGAGCCCTGTTGGGAGCTTTATCGGCAATCGGAGTAATGTTTACGGAAGACAGACCGAGCGATAACGAAAAAATGAAAGAAATAACTAAAAAATATGTTGCAGAATTCGAAAAAGAATTCGGGTCATTGGACTGTGTAACAATTAAACAGCACCATAGAAGCATAACAGAAGGATGCACTCCCGTCAGAGTAAGAGCCGCAGAAGTATTTGAAAGAGTAATGGAGAAGATGCCCTAACCCTATTTTTTAGAGTGTTTTTCTAAAAAATAGCGGTAGGTCATTCGCAACGAATTCCCAATGTATACGACCAAAGGGAGTAAATACATTGGTGAATGAGACTGGAGATGCCCTAACCCTATTTTTTAGAGTGTTTTTTCTAAAAATAGCGAGAGGTCCAACGAATTCCCAATGCATACGACCAAAGGGAGTAAATATATTGGCGAATGAGACTGCGCAATACCTCTTGAGTTTAATACATAAACAGGCATATAAAATTGTAACGAAATTACATATAGGTGTAACATGGAATATTTTGATTTATTAAAAAGCTTTAACGGTATAGAATTAAATAATCAACAAATAAAAGCGGCTTCCTTTGATAAAGGAAATGCTTTGGTGCTTTCCACCGCCGGCTCGGGTAAGACAACCGTTACTACGGTAAGAGCCGGGCGCCTTTTGTATGAAAACAAGTGCGGCAGCAAGATTCTGACTATAACATTTTCAAAAATGGCTGCAAAAGACATGTATAACCGATTTCATACATTTTTCGGAGATTCACACAAAAATAAAACGGATTTTTTAACCATACATGCCTTTTCTTATAAAATTGTCAGAGATTATTTTAAAAGAAAAGGCGTTAATTTTGAGCTGCTTACAAATAACTATCAGGCGTTGAGCGAAATACTTAAATCATATTATTCTGATTCATATTACAATTATATAAGTGATGAAGAAGTAGAGAACCTTTCGTCAGCTATAAGCTTTATCAATAACATGATGATTGACCCGCCGGAATATAAGGATTACGGAATTGAAATAAAGGGCTTTGATAAAATATATGAAGCATATAAGTTGTACAAGTCACAAAAGCAGCTTATAGATTTTGATGACATGCTTTTATACGCGTACAAGATTCTTTCCAATTCAAGCAATCGAAGAGAAAATATAAAAAGGCTGTATGAATACGTTCAAATAGATGAAATGCAGGATACATCCAGGATACAGCATGAAATTATAAAGCTTGTAACAGACAACAATTTATTTATGGTCGGTGACGATGACCAGGCAATTTATTCCTTCAGGGGCAGCTATCCGGATTTTATGCTTGATTTTAAAAATGTATATAAGAACGGAGAAATTTTTTATTTAGACAATAATTACAGGTCGGACAGAAATATTGTAGAAGGCGCTAAAAAGTTTATAGAGAAAAATAAAAAGCGATATAAAAAGGAAATTGGTACAGACAATAAAAAAGAAAATGAAATAAATATTATTAAGGTTAACAGCAGGTCTGAGCAGGCTAAATACATCACTCAGGAATTGACTGAAATTAAAGAGGAAACTGTAGGTATACTGTTCAGATACAATATTTCAGCCATGATATTAGCCAATAATTTATACGAAAACAGCATTAATTTTTATATAAAAGAGGACAAGTCCAAGTTTTTCAGCAGTCCCGTACTATACGACATATTGTCGTTTCTGAGCCTTGCATTGAATCCGAAGGACAGAGGTGCATTTTCAAGGATTTATTATAAAAGCTATACTTATTTTACAAAGGGTATGTGCAAAATTGTTACGGACAGCCCCAGAGACGACTTAACGGTATTTGACATATTGGACAATTACAAATATTTTGACTACTACGTATACGATAAAATCCGTCAATTCAAGACAGACATAAATTACATCAATAAGCTTAAGCCCCACGATGCTATAAGGTTTATTAAGCTTGAATTGGAATATATAAACTATTTGGAAAGAATGCAGGATGAAGGACGAAATAATTTGTCCAATTCATTGCATATATTAGAAATATTGGAGGAAATAGGCTCATACTGCAGCAATATAAAAGAATTCACAGAAAAAATAGAGAATCTTCAGAGCGTTATAAAAAAAGCTTCGGAAAATACTGCGGCAAATGTAACGCTTACAACCATACACAGTGCTAAAGGCTTAGAATACGATAACGTATTTATTGTAGATAACATTGACGGTGAATTTCCTTCCGACAGAAAGAATATGAATAACGAGAATTACGAAAAATTATTGGAAGAAGAACGGAGAATATTTTATGTGGGAATGACGAGAGCTAAGAACAAACTAAACATAATTGTACCGGATAAGCCGTCCTTGTTTGTAAATGAACTGCTTCAGGCAAACAGGAGTACATAAAACAAATCTCAAGTCAATAAAAACTAAGAGATAATATAAATTGGATATGATATTAAATTTAGTAATCATATATAATTTTATTGAAAAAAGTTTTATAAACATATATAATGGTATAAATTGTAAGACAGAGCAGTGTTTGGGGGTAAATATGAAGCTTTATATTAATACACTTGGCGCGTTCGATATTAAATCAAACGGCAATTCTATTCTTATGCAATCCAGACGTACATATAAGCTTTATAAGCTTTTTGAGTATTTTTTGACATTCAGAAATAGAAAGTTGCGACCAGAATTTATCATAGATAATTTATTGTCTGAAAGCGAATCAGACGATCCAAAGAACATATTGCGCACTCAGATATTCAGATTAAGGAAGGTTATCAAATCTTTTATCGGCAATGAAGATGAATCCAAATATATGAATTTAAGTTTTAAGAACGGTTACTATTGCCTTGAGATAGGAGAAAATATAGTTATAGACATAGATGAATTTGAGGAATTTATCAGGAAAGGTGATATTGAACGAGAAAATAATATTCAAAATGCAATTCAATATTATGAAAAAGCAATAGAGATTTATAGGGGTGTTTATTTTTCGGACAATGCATATGAAGTCTGGCTTGTTCCCACAAGGAATTATTATCAACGATTATATCAAAAAACATTATTGAAACTTATAGAATTATTAAAAATACATAATAATTATGAAAAAATAATTTTATTATGTGAAAGATCCCTGTTAATAGAGCCGTATAATGAATTTACACATGAAAACCTGATGGAAGCAATGATAAATTTAGGACAGAACAAAGCAGCTTTAAACCATTACGACTATGCATATAAGCTGCTTGAAAAAGAGTTGGATGCAAAGCCATCAGGACAATTTACCAGTTTTTTAGGCAGGATACAAAATTCAAACCTCAAAAATAATGATATTGATATTTCAAGCATAAAAAACAAGCTTGACGAAACAGCTATACATGGTGCACTACATTGTGACTTAGCATATTTCAAAATGCTGTATAATTTAGAAAAAAGGAAATCAACGAGAAAAAACGATAATAATTATTTATGTATAATTAACTATTCCTCATGTGAAAAAGATTATGATACATGGTCAACTTTATTAGAAAAGACATTGAGGAAAGGGGATGTATTTTCATTTTGGAATGAAAACCAAATACTTATATTGCTTTACAATGCAAGAGAGAATGGTATCAACATAATTATTGACAGGTTATTTAACAACATAAAAAAACATACCGAAATAAATAAGGATGAAGTAAAAATTGTTTTTCAGCCGCTGTTCGAGGGAAATAAAATTGAGGGTTGATGAAATTAATAATCCGAGCCACAGCAGTGGCTTTTTATTTTGTCATTCTGAGGGATTTAACTTGAGAATCTCATCCTAATGTAATCAAAATGTAATTGAAATAAAATCAATATGAAATTGTTAAAAAATGCAAATGTAATTTCCGTGAAATATAATTAAATGTAAATAATATGTAGGGGTGTGAGGTAGGATATGGAGTACCCACCAAATGATTTTTATTTAAAATTTAATATAATTTACAATAACGAAGGTAATTTTATTGATTATATATTAGACTATGTAAGCGATGAATTTAAAAAAATGACAGATATTGATCCAAATATGATATTAGGGCAGAAATTTTCTGACATAGCTGTCGACTATGCAGAAAAGCTTTGCTTTAAAGAAATATATTTCCGAGTCATCCCCAATATTAAATTGAAGTTTGATACTTTTATTAAGGATTTAGGAAGATTATATTTAATAAATATCTTTTACGATAATTCAGGCAAGGAAAAACAAATGATTTTATATTATTCAGATATTACACAGGTTAAAGAAAATAGTCACGAGATTATAGAGCCGGATAAGCAGAAAAATAATATTATTTATTTTAAAGATAAAGAAAAACTGTATTACAGAGATAAGCTTACAGGCTTGTACAATAAAAATTTTTTTGAAGAAGAGCTTCAGAGACTGGATACAAAAAGACAGCTTCCTATGAGTATAATTATGGGAGACATAAACGGACTTAAGCTGATTAATGATGCATTCGGTCATGGAATGGGTGACGGAGCATTAAGAAAAGCGGCAGAGATTATGACTCAATCCTTTAGAGAAGAAGATATAATCAGCAGAGTTGGAGGCGATGAATTCATTGTTATGCTTCCTAAGACATCAGAAGAAACGGCAATTGAAATAGTCGACAGGATAAAATTAAAATGTGAAAATAATCCCTTGGATTTTATAAAGATAAGCATCAGTTTTGGAGTGGCAACTAAGTCGGAAACTGATGATGACATTAATAAATTGATAAAAAAAGCGGAAGACAGAATGTATTTTAAAAAGCTTAAGGAAAGCAAGGAAGCAAAGCTTTCAATGATAAAATTCCTTAAAAGCAGATTGGAGAAAATAACCTATGAAACAAGGTCCCATTACGATAGGCTAAAAACCTTGACATTATTAATGGCAAACGCACTTAATTTATCAGACAGTGAAAAAGAAGAATTAAGGCTTTTGTGCGAGTTTCACGACATAGGTAAAATAGGAGTTTCTAAAAACATACTTCAAAAAGAAGGCTCACTCAACAACGAAGAATGGGAAAATGTAAAGAGGCACAGCGAAATAGGCTACTATATAGCAAGAGAATTCAGGGATGCAAAGCCCATAGATGAGCTTATATTGATTCATCATGAGCGCTGGGACGGCAAGGGATATCCGGGATTGTTCAAAGAAAATGAAATTCCTATCGTTGCAAGAGTTTTCGCCATTGCGGATGCATACGACGTAATGGTCAATGACAGACCTTATAAATCGTTAATGTCCAAGTATGAGGCATTAAATGAAATAAGAAATCAGGCAGGAAAGCAATTTGATCCATACATATCCAAATTATTTATAGAATTAATGGAAAACAAGGAACAAATTGTATAATATATGTAATTTTACAACATAATATTATTATATTAAATATGTTTGTAAACCATTTTATGTGGTATATAAAATTCATAAAACATTGACAATATTTAACTAAGGCAAACCTACCGAAAGGTAGGGACGCAAAGCCATGAAGTCTAAGACATTCATATGTTATGACCGTTCAGCTGCAAAATAATCTTATTTTGCAGCTTTTTTAATGACTACGTCATTCTGAGCATCAGCGAAAGAAGCCCTAACCCTATTTTTTCAGAGTGTTTTTTCTGAAAAATAGCGGTAGGTCTTTCGCAACGAATTCCAAAAATATATGACCATAGGGAGTAAATATTTTTGTGAATGAGACTGGGGATCTCATCTTTTGCCTGAATGCAGAGAGTAATTTCATCCTTTGTTAGAACACAGCTAACTTCATAGAGGGGTAAGCTGTTCTATATATAATTATAAATTTATTAATGAGGAGATAGGAAGGGAGGTGTTGAGTATTAAATGATTGTTGATAAATTGTTTATACGCAATAAAAACAAGGAATATAAAGAAACAAAAATTTTAAAGAAAGGAGGACAATTTATGAATAAAACAAATATGCTCAAAAAAATATTATGCTTCACAATTGCTTTGTTGATGTTAATGCCGGCTATGCCGGGGAGTATGGTAAGTGCTGCGAATATGAAAAGTAATGGTGGTCCTGTAATGGTTGGCGACAGTGTTTCTGTAGATAAATATGCATATGTAGTGAACGATGCCACAATTAAAGATTACTGGGTACAATTTGATATAAAAGGTGATGATACTGTAGTTGATCCGATACCTTTAGATGTTGTATTAGTTCTTGATAGATCAGGAAGTATGGCAGGTGACAATAGATTGGGTACACTTAAAACAGCTGCTATTAATTTCGTTGATAAGATTTTAAATAACAATTTAAATAATCGAGTATCTATATTAACATTTTCAGATGGTAAAAATGGTTATACCATTACAGACTTCACTAACGATTCAATTGTTTTGGAGAATGCTATAAATGCTATGGCAGCAAAAGGAGATACCAATACCGGAGAAGCTTTTAAAAAAGCCAAAGAATTGCTAGATAAGTCGAAAAATGACAGATCAAATGCAAAAAGAGTTTTAGTTCTTTTTACAGATGGAGCTCCAGCACCAAGTGGCGCTAATGTTGATTACAGTTATAGTAAAAATGCTACAGTTCAGGCAAGAGCAATAAGAACAAGCTATCCTGAGATACCTATGTATTGTGTATACTGGAATCCTGATGTGGAAAGTGGTGCAAAATTCTATTTGGGTAGTGGAATTCCATCCGGAGATGTTGAACGTATAGGTAATGATTATCGAGAAAAAACTTGGGGGAAAACCTTAGTACCAGAATATTATATTTTTTGGACTGACTATTACCTCAGAATAAATAATTCTTTTATAATTGACACATTGTTGCCTACGTTTGTAAGTGATCCATCAAAATTAATAGGAGCTTCGACTAATCCAGCAGAATTAGAAGAAGTATTTGATGGAATCTCCGGGCAAATATTAAATTTTGCCACTGATGTTCAATTGTATGATGTTGTTGAAGATGAAAATTTTAGTTTAAATATCATTGGTCCTGGAGATGTCCAGTATAGAGAAGCTGTTACATCAGGCAGTAATAATAATTCATGGGAAAATATGAGTAGTAGTTCTGTAGATCTTATTAATTATAGTATAGCCGGTAATGCTATAACTATAAATTTTGATGAAATATCACATCCAGGTAAAGAAGTACGATTTAAAATTAAACTTAATGATAATGTATGCAGTTCCAAAGAAGCTTCTGCGGAGAGCCCTGATTTGGATACTAATAAATCAGCCGAGATTACATTTACAGATGCTTTAGGAACACTACATGAAGATGCCGAAATTGAAATATACCCTAAAGTTTATGTACCGGGGTATACAGTAACCTATGATGGAA
>DCYG01000009.1:0-28615 GCA_002331025.1 Firmicutes bacterium UBA2116
TACCTAATTGAACGGCTTCAATAAGCTCTCTGTCTCCGCCTAATTGCTGATTAGGGAATATTTTTACTGTCATCTTTCCGTCAGATTTTTGTTCAACAAGTTCTTTAAATTTTAACCAACCTTGATGCAATGCTGTAGTTTCGGCCGTACCATGACCTACCTTAATTTCTAAAACTTCTTCTTTAGGAGCGTTCGTATCTTTACTTGAACAACCAACAAATAAACTTAAACATAAAGCAACAGCTAAAATTAATGCTAATTTCTTTTTCATTTTAATCTCCTTTTTATCCTCGTTTTTATTTTTTTAATACTTAACGTTTTCCTAAACTTATTAATTCATGTGAAGACCGCCGTTAACATCAAGATTAACGCCTGTTAAATATCGTGCATAATCAGAACATAAGAATAAAATAACATCTGATACTTCCTCTGAAGTACCTTTTCTTCCTAAAGGAACCATTTTGACATCCTGATTTAAATCCTTTGTCATTTCAGTATCAATAAAGCCGGGAGATACAGTATTTACATTTATACCATATTTAGCTGCCGACTTTGCCAAGGACTTGGTTAGACCGATAATACCCGCTTTAGCTGCTACATAGTTAGCTCCGACTACAATTCCACCAACCTCTCCTGCTACCGAACCTAAATTAACAATTTTTCCGAAATTATTTTTCTTCATAACGCTAATAATAGCCTGACTCACAAAAAACGGACCTTTTAAGTCAATTTCCAACATTCTGTCCCATTCCGTTTCTGTAATATCCTCAATTGTTATTACCTGTGTAATACCTGCGCAGTTTATCAAGATATCTATTCTTGAATATTTATTTTCGATATAATCTACAACATCTTTAATTTGTGCAATATTAACTATATCTAGACTTAAGCCTTCAGCATTACCTCCTTTTTGCTTAATCTCATCCGCAACAGCTTTTGCACCATTTTCGTTGCGGTCAACAGCAATTACAGTAGCCCCTTTTTCAGCTAAGCTTAAACAACATGATTTGCCAATACCGGAAGCACCTCCTGTAACAACAGCTATTTTTCCTTTAAAGTCCAAAATAATTAACCTCCTTAGAATAAAAATTTATAACTGATTACGAGCAGTAGTATACTACAATACTATAAAAAAATCAAGCCTGCTTTTATTAAAAATTGCACATTAAACTAATAGTATGCAATTAATGCAGATTGTATACAAATAGTTTAATGGAGTTCTAGATCCATAATAAACTTATTTAAATATAACCTTACAGGGGAATCATATGTGTTTAAGGAGAAATAATTAACCAGTGAAGTCTTGCTGCTGCATGACCTTACTGGTATTTTTGAATTTTGCTTCCGAAAACAAAGTTATGTGGCAATATGAGATACTGCTTTGTATAAAAGTAACATGAATTATATACAATATTAAAAAAAATCTAAATCAGCATTAAACTTCTTTAAATACAACCTTGTAGGTGTAATCATATGGTTTACCAAGGAATTGTAGCTATTATCAACATCACCCTTTGACATTGATGAAAGAATATTATAATGCTCGTCTATAGTTATTGGTATAACCGACTTATAATACGACCGAGCAAGAAATTTTATTGTACTTACATAACTGTTAAATGTTGAATTAAATACTTGATTTTCAGCAAATTCAACTATAGTTTTATGAAATAATACATCAAATTCTAAAAATTCATTTAAATTAATATCTTCCCTTTTACCGGTATATGCTCCATCTTTTTCATACAGGTTTCTGTTATTTTCTAATATATTTTTTTGCTTGCCTAATATTTCTGTTAGCTCATTTAATGTTCTTGATGCTTTTTCAGTATTGTATTTTTTTGCTATGTATGAGCAGCAATATCCTTCAATGGCACATCTTAATTGAAAGGATTGAATTATATCACTAATAGTAGTCTGATGAAGCTTAAAACCTCTATACGGAATAATATCTATGTAATTATCATGATTCAGCCTCTGAAGTGCCGCCCTGACAGGAGTTCTTGAGATACCTAGTTCTTGAGCTATTTTTTCTTCTGAATAAATTTCATCATTGTCAAAAACTTCCTCCATTATTTTTTCCATTAAATAGTTATACGCTATTTCTTGTAAATTTTTATTTATATACATTAAAATCACCCCTTTCTTAATTTTTATAATATCAAATACACAAAATGAGCTTCTATTTACTATATCAATGCGTAAAGAAAACAATACAACATATATATTATATTGCCCTTAAATACTAAAGTCAATATTCATAATTTGCAAACGAAATATTGCAATTTTTAGTCCTGTCATAAAAAAGGCTTATAGAGAACTCCCTATAAGCACATTTACTAAATATTGTTTTATCATAATATTAATTTATTAAGTACCCGCCATCTACATAAATTGTTTGTCCAACTATATAATCAGAAGCCGTTGATGCCAAGAATACTGCAGTACCTATTAAATCTTCGGGGAATCCTGTTCTTCCAAATGGTATTCTTTCCTTAAATCTTCTTATATTATCAGGATTTTCAAATATAGGTTTTGTCATTTCCGTTTCAAAATAACCGGGTCCTATAGCATTTACACTGATTCCATATTGTGCTAATTCATGAGCCATGGCTTTAGTCATTTGTTTTATTCCGCCTTTAGCAGCTACATAAGCAACCATATTCTTTAATCCCAATTCACTATTTAAAGAACATATGTTGATAATTTTTCCTTTGATATTTTTTTCTATCATGTGTTTAGCAACTGCTTGACCCATGAAGAATACATACTTAAGCTGAACATCTATTACCTTGTCCCAATCCTCTTCTAAATATTCAATAACAGGCTTTCTGATATTTAAACCTGCACCGTTAAGCAGGATATCAATATGTCCAAATTCTCCCGCTACCTTGTTAACAAGTTCTTTGCAACCTTCAACGGAAGTGATGTCGGCAGATATACCTTTAACAACTCCTCCTGTCTTGTTAGATATATCAATAGCTGCTGCATCAAGCTCGTTCTGCTTTCTACTGACAAGAACTACATCAGCTCCTGCTTGTGAAAATCCGGTTGCAATGCCTTTACATAGTCCTTTACTGCCACCAATAACAATTGCTGTTTTACCTTTTAAAGAAAATATATCCATTATACTCCTCCAAATCTTTCTTATAAATTATTTATCTTTATGTTCTTCAACTGCATTAAAGAATGCTTCATAAACTGACGGTGCACAAGTTTCTTTTATACTATTATAAACAGGAGCTGCAATTTCTTTCATTTGTGCCAGTGTTTCTTCCGGTACATCTACAATCTTGGTTCCAAAATCTTCGATCGTTTTAACATTACCTACATCTGTTTTATCTCCATATTCATGATAATATTTCATAGCTTCAGCAGCTGCTTCATCAACAAGCTTCTTTAAATCGTCTGACAAACTATCATAAACAGTTTTACTCATAGTCCAGGCGTCTGATTGAATAATATGTTTAGTATTCATAATAAATTTCTGTTGCTCGTATAGCTTTTGAGAATGTATTAATTCTATTGGGTTTTCCTGTGCATCAACAGTTCCTTGCTGTAAAGCGGTGTATAATTCATTAAAGCTTGTCGGTGTAGGGTTTGCACCTAATGATTTCCATAATTCAATATGATATACATTTTCCATTGTTCTGATTTTTAAACCTTTTAATTGGTCAACTGAGCTAATTTGTTTATTAGCAGTCAGGTTTCTAAAACCCTGTGCAGTAACGCCTAATAAACGTATATTAGCTTTCTCGTATTCAGCATTTATTGCTTTAATGAAATCAGGGTCAGCTAATACAGTTCTACCATGTTCCATATCATCATAAACAAACGGGATATCAAATATATTAGCGGAAGGTACGAAAGAAACCTCTACAGCCGGATTACATACCATACCTGTAATAGAACCGTTTTGAATATCTTCAAAAACTGATCTGTCAGTTCCAAGCTGACCACTTGGATAAATTTCTACTTTAATTTTTCCATTACTGCTTGCTTCAATTAACTCTTTGAATTTAAGTAGTCCATTATGTTTTGCTGTTGTTTCAGCCGTAGTATGTGCCCATGTCATAGTAATAACATCTTTAGGAGCCGCTCCACCATCCGGTTTTACAGATGTTTCCGTTCCACCGCACGCTACCAGACTTGTAATCATAGATACTGCCAACAATGTACCCAGAATTTTTTTTAATTTCATGATAATCCTCCAAATTATTCATTTATTTGAATTTATTATTAACACCCATATGAGTGAAAATATTTAAATTTTGCGATTAGTTATTTTGTATTTTTTATCTTCCTATTAATATCAGACTTATATCCGGTATAAACGTAATCATCATTAATGCAACTAAAAAAGCAATGATAAATGGAATTGCATATTTTGAAATATCAATTATTGAAAGACCTGTTAATGAATTTGCTACGAAAAGATTTAACCCGATCGGCGGAGTAACAAAACCAATTGCTAAATTAACAGTCATAATTACACCAAAATGTATTGGATTTACCCCTATAGATTGTACTATAGGCAATAGTATCGGAACCAGTATCAATATCGCTGGAGTTGTATCCATTACCATACCTACGAATAATAACATTAAGTTTATTATTAACAATATAGAAAGCTTTGTAGTAAATGCTCCTGTTATCGCACTTCCTATTAGTGTAGGTGCTTGCATTAAAGTAAGTACTTTGCCAAATACACTTGCTGTAGAAATTACCAACAAAATCGGAACAGATGTAGCTACCGAATCTCTGATAACGGATGATAAATCTTTAAACCCTATACTTTTATAAATGAAAAGACTTACAAACAGTGCATAAATTACAGAAATATTAGCAGCCTCTGTAGGTGTTACTACGCCACTATAAATTCCCCCTAATATTATTACCGGAGAAAGTAATGCCCAGAAGCTATCTTTAAGCACTTTCATAAATCCTTGAGATTTTAATTCTTTAATACTCGATTCAATTTTTTCTTTATCTTCACCATTTTTTTTGAAATAGAAATAAACGTAGATTATCATGCATGCCGCAATTAAAACACCAGGCAGCACTCCGGCTATAAACAAATCTCCGGTTGATACTCCGGAAGATTGTCCATAAACTACAAATGGAATACTGGGAGGTATAATTACCCCAAGTCCTCCGGCCACAGCAATCATTGATACAATAAATTTCTTATCATAGCCTAATTCTGCCAAATAAGGGATTGTCATAGTTCCTACAGCTGCAACAGTTGCAGGACCCGAACCCGATATTGCGCCATAGAAAAGACAAGTAATAATTGCAGCAATTGGTAATCCGCCGGTTTTATTTCCTATAAAATATGAAAAAAAGCTGTAAAGTTTTTTTGAAATTCCACCCTTTGCCATTATATTACCTGATAAAATAAATAATGGAATTGCTAGTAATGTAAAGGTATCTAATGCTGTTACCATACTTCTGAATGCGTAAGCTGCAGTAGTAGGAAGAGCAGGATTTAATATTGCTGCTGATAAAGCTGTAATCCCAAGGGATACTGCTATAGGTACTCCTAAAAATAATGTTATTGCAAATATAATAAATATAATACCAAGCATTATGCTGCTCCTTTCTTTTTATCTAGGTAAATTTTTATGTACTTTTCTACTATTCGAAATATTACAAGTATGAAACCAACTAACAATATACTGTATATTATATACATAGGTATTCCTGATGCGGGACTGGTTTGCCCAGAATCTTTCAAACTTTTGATAACAGAAAACCCGGGTCTGATCATATATGAAGCAAATATGAAAAAAAATACATCTCCTATTATAGCAAACACCTTTTTAGTTTTTGGTACTAATTGTTCAATGATATCTATTCTCATATGTGATCCATTTTTAACACAATAACTCATGCCTATAAATGCCAACCAAATAAATAAATATCTTAACAATTCTTCAGACCAAGTCAATGATGAATTAAATATGTATCTTGCTACTACCTGGAAACCCATTACTATGACCATTGCCCAAAGTATTAAAGATAACACTTTTTCTTCCAGGTTATCATCTAACCATTTTAAAACTTTCATAATTACAAGCTCCTCTTAAATTTTGATTGTGTGAATTTTAATTGCACTTTTTAATAAATATAAACTAAGATTGCTTTACCTTTTTAACATTTATCATCCCCTAAACCTAATATAATTGAATACAATTCCAGCATATTTACTTATTTATAAATATGTTATTGTATACTAATAATACTAATTGTATACAATTTTGTCAAGATGTTTTGTTAAAAAATAAACAAAATATCTTGATTATATTTTAACAAAACAGTAAAAAAATGCCTATAAAGAACAAAGTTCTCTATAGACACTTTAAATTGTTTTTTTAATTAAGCATTTGCTGATGTTTTTTTCAAATATGCTTTTAATGCATATATTAAAGATGGGATAAAGATAAGCTGGATAATAATACCCGGGATACCTGTAATTATTGCACCTTTTACAAACATTACAGGATTCATTTTAACTGCAAACAGCTGTACTAATGCAGCAACTGTCAATCCTGCTATTATACGTCCTGATATCATAGAGATGATTAGCGACGGAATAATTGATAATTTAAATTTTCTTGTAGCTATAGCAATTACTAATCCGTAAGCACCTAATTCGAATGCCATTATTATAGACATCGGAAACATTACCGGCATTCCTGTCAGAAGCCCGCTGATAACCGGTGTCATAACTCCTAATAGTAATGCTAATTGTGGTGACAACAAAAATCCACCGATTAATACCGGAATATGCATAGGCAAAGCTATAGGACCTGTCAAACTAAACATGTGAAATACCATTGGCAATAATATGCCTGTGGCTAATAATAAACCGCTTAAAATTATTTCTCTTGTTGTTATTTTATTTTTCATTATTTATTATTCCTCCTGATCTTTGATAAAAATAAATAACCATAAAGTTTTTGTTTTAAAGTAAACCTTCATGGTTATCGTTCATCTAATATTCTTTTAATTGTATTGGTAAGTTCATTAAATATTATTTTAAATTGCAGCTGTTCAAGTCCTATTACTTCAATATTACACTTACTTACCGGAAGTAATAACTTCCTTGCATGACTGCTTGCAATTGCTTCTGACATTTTGGGGCTGATCTCTCCCATCATGGAATTTGCCGCAATAATTGCTAATGGCCCAATTATTATATCTACCTTTTTACTCATCCAGACAATTGCATTTTCTCCGGTGGCTCCTTCATGCGCCCCGGATTTTAACATATTGGAAGTAGCCTGTGAGTTCGTTCCAAGCGCAACAATTTCTATATTATTGTTATTTAAAGACTTCAGTCTTTCAATTGCCTGACATCCGATTCCTCCGCCCATTCCATCTACTACAGCTATTTTCATATTCAATTTCCTTTTTTTATACTTTCTAAAAAGCTTTTTATCATATGTATCAAGTCATTAATGTTATGAGCTTTTAATGATAGTGTTTCAACCGGGCACATCCCTGTTTTGTCACGGTTTTTTATATATGGAGTACATTCATCATACTCAAATTTTATATTTGATTCCTTTAATACATTTATAGCATTATCAGATATAAGTTTAGTTTTTAATTCTTTTATACCTGCATGTATGCAAAGCATGGCAGCAGCTTTTCCTGTAACTCTGTCCGCTACACTTGATCCGTTTAGTTCTACAAGCTCTTCATAAGCTGTATATAAGGGCTTAATCCCTTTTTCATTACTTTTAAAAATTAATTTTCCATCCTTGACTATTGCTAATGTCAGCTTTTCTTTCTCTAAAAGCTCCATAGCCAAGTCACAATCTCTCATCTAATCACTCCTTTCAAAAATATTTAATAAAACACATTGATTAGTTTATCTTGACTAAATATATTTGTCAATCAATAATTCGATAAAATATTTACAATGTTCTGATGAAATATTTATATTATAAATTTTTAAGCTGATTTTGCAACAGTAATCCCACCATATCCGCAAATCTGTTTAACGAGTTAATTCTGACAAAATTATGACCGTAAATTTTTTTTACAGAAGGCAGGTCATCATCATCACCGGTGAAAACACAAAGAACAGTATTTCCTTTAAATATGCCCTTTTTAACCTCCATTGCGGTATCGCTGACACCCTTAACACCTGAATATTCAATATGGGTCGGAATTATTCCTGTTCCCGGATTGGCTTCAATGTCATTTGGCTTGCAGTCCGAAAGGACTATGAGTATTTTATGCTCACTTTGATTGTTTTCCATCATATGCAGAGCCGTCCTTACAGCTAATCCGTCACGATTGCAGCCGGAGGTTCTGTAATTAAATATTTTATCATTCCTATCATTTTCTTCATAATCACGAAGTAAATTTATAACCGTATAGGTTCTTAAGCTGCTGAAGGAATATACCTTCACCGGTATCTGACAACGCGTCAGGCTTTCTGCAATGATAAATCCCTGTGATGCAATTATCTCCTGCCTTTCATTTTGAGAAGCAGATGCATCAAGCAAAATATCCACAGATATATTTCCTAAGTCATTTTTTAAGTCCCGCGAAAAAATATTGTTGTCATTTACATAAATATTTCTCCAGATTATATTTGGAACCAATTTGCCTTCCTTTGATTTTAAAACAGATTGCTCAAAATTCATCATCATAGTATTTCTGATTTTATTTGTTAAATTTATTATACTTTGCAGATTTCTTGCATAATTATCGTAATAAAAATTAATATTTGCTTCTCTTTTCTCCAAAGCAACTCTTTTTATATATTCGGTATCTGCATCAACTATCGCAGAATCATACTCCCCGCGTGTAAAGTGAAGGTGATTGTTTTTATGATTACCTGTGCATAAAGCTTTTTCAAAGACAATAGTTTTGTGCTCAGGTAAGGTTGAGCTCCCATAATATTTTTCTATATATCTTCTGTCCGTATCGACCTTTCTGTTGTTCAGATTATATAATTTTATTTTAATATCCGCTTTGTCTTCATCCTGCTCGAAATAGGCGTATCTCGTCGTTTCAGCCGATTCTATCTCCATATCTTTCATTAATGGATTGCCGTCGTCTGATTTTTCTGCTATCTTTTCATAATGGTTCAGTATATTCTTAGCTTCATCTTTACTTTCCACATGTTTTTTAAATGATTTTTCATATTGACCGTAATTGAATCTAAAATAATTTTCTAATATTTCCTTCATCTTGGATATAATTTCGTCAGTATCCATATATGCGTCAAATTCAAGCTCATCCAATATTCTTAAAAGCCTGTCCTCTGTTTCCGGAATTTCTCCAATAACTTTTTGGTAATGTGCTTTTTTTATTTCTCTTAAAATCGCATCTGCAATATTCGGTACTTCCTTCAATAAGACTTTTCTTGCATAGTTCTTTCTCAAATTTATTAAAGCCGGACGTTCAGTTTTACCTTTTTCAAATGTAGAATTTTCTAATCCAAGCCAAAAAAGCTCCTCATAAAATTCATAATCCGAATCAATTCGCAAGTGTTTAAAGAATCCTTGGAGCTTATAATAATCATAATATTTTCTTACTGCTCCAATAATATAATTTGAATATATATCAGCTTTACCTTCTTCGTCAAATACCTTGTATTCCGGTTCAAAGGAATAATTCCCTGAAGCATTCCAAATTATATTATGGGCTCTTTTTTTCTCGTTGATTTGATGTGCCATTAGTAAGTAAAAATTTCTCCTCTGTCTATATTATCGGGTATTCTCAGCTTTATAACATCCTCAACCAATTTGCGCTCAAATTCATCAAAGGATTTGTTTACTATACCCATCTGTAAAGCTCTGACGGGTTCAAGTCCCTTTTCCATCAAGTGTATGGAAGACAAAAGTCCTCTTAGATCAACTGATTTAGTTGATATTTCCGAATTATCGCTTTTCAGCTTCAGCTCCTGGAAAAATTCCGTGAACTGTTCAAGATACTTTTCATTAAGGTTAGGAAATTCCTTAGTCAAAATTTTCATTAAATTTTCAGACGTAACATTTGGCATGGCAATAACCATAAACCTTGATGCCAGAGCCTCATTAAGTTCTCTGGTGCCGGCATAGCCGTAATTCATTGTTGCAATAAATCTTACCGCATCATTTAATCTGATTTTATCATATCCCGGAACATCAATAATTCTTCTGTAATCAAGTGTTGCATGCAGCACTGCCACCGAATCATTTTTAGCCATATTTATTTCATCCAATATACCAAATCCACCGTATTTAGCGCATTCATAAATCGGGCCGTCTCTGAATACAACCTGTCCGTTTTCAAAGGTATCTGTACCTATTAGGGAGGTTGAATCGGTATTTATATGAAATGATATATCCCAGCTTGGTCTGCCGAAAACACAGGCAAGATTTTCTGCAAGTACATTTTTTCCGGTTGCCTTAGAACCTACAAGCAGCAAATTTTCTCCGCAAAGTATAGCAGTTATTGCCTGCTCCCATATTTCTTTTCCGTAGTAATTGTATTTTGGTTTTGGAATCCTGTAATCGTAACTCGGATTAACCTCGTATTGTTTTCTGAAATATTCAATTTCCTTAATCAGCGTCTCGCTGATTCCTTCTTGCCTTAAAAAATTTAGCATTTCGTCACCTTTCGATCAGTAAAAATTGATAGCATCTTTATTTAATATATCTTACCAAATAAGTTATTCTAAAGCAACACTTAAAACTAACAGTCAGAGGGGACGGTTTCTTGTTGACTGTTTTATTACCAATACTTTAGATTCTCAATTAAAAATGAGGGTATATAATATTGTGTTAACATTAAAATGCAGGGTGTTAAAAAAAATAAGTTCTTGAAACAATTTATGCAATAAAAACGTCTAATTATTTATATAAAAACGGAGGTTGTGAGTATGAAAAACAAGGTAAGAATATTATTTATTGTCTTAATATTATCAGTACTCTTATCGGTCAATACTTTTGGTGCCGCATCTGTAAATGTAACACTGCCTGAATTTGACGTCAGAATAAATGGCATTGAAATTGACAACAAGAACAAGGAATATCCTTTAATAGTTTACAAGAACATTACATATTTCCCCATGACGTATCACGACAGCAGATTTTTAGGTCTTGAGACGAAGTGGGATAATATCAGTGGTCTAAAAATTAACAGAAATAGTGAAATTGGCACCTATGTGGATACATATTCTACAGTCAATAAAGAAATATATACTGCTTCTATTCCAAGCTTTAAGGTCGAGGTCAATGGTAAGGTTATAGACAACAGCAAGGAGCAGTATCCGCTGTTGTTGTTCAGGAACGTTACTTACTTCCCCTTGACATGGAGATTTGCAGTTGACGAATTTGAATGGAATTACAATTTCTCAAATAGTGACGGTCTTGAAATAAGCAATACCTACACCCGAAAAGTAAAAATTAAAGAGGTAAAATTGCCTGTAGTTGAAAGAGACAGCTTTTACGACAGTGCTTTTACCGTTTCCGGGGACTATTTCTATTACGAAGGCGAAAAAGGGATAATTTATCAATCACCCATCAATAATCCTTCTCAAAAAAAAGCTGTATATGAATTGCCGTTATGGACATATGGTGATGGTGAAACTTATGTAATGGCAAATCTTACAACAGTCGATGAAAAAGTAAGGCTGTCATATCATCAAGGCGGCGCTTCTATGGGTACCGATTATGAAATAATTATTAACGAAGACGGCACCAATGAAATTTTTGATCAGGGCTACTCTCATAAAATAGATATGGGCTATGCCGCTGTGCGGGTTGACCAATGGGCTCCCCCGTTCCCTAACAATTTGGCAATAAAGCTTAGCGGCGAAGAGGAGTACCGACCAATAGGCGACCCTAAGTATTATTACGGAACCTTCAAATCCGGCTCAGGGGGCATAAGTCCCAATGAATACCTTGTATTGACAGGTGATACCATATATATTATGGCATATGAATTTGAAAATAGCAATTCAACAAGCGGAATATATAAAGTCAATATTAATACAGGTGAAACTGTCAGATTATGTGAAGAATCAGCAAAGAAGTTTATATATAACTATGACATTATTTATTTTATGGATATAGATGGCTATTTATATCAATATAATACTCATGTTGAGGGAAGTATTGCAGAAAGACTGACTGATTTTAAGGTCAGTGACTTTACGGTTCTTAATAGCATAGTTTATTATACTACAGAAGAATCAAAAGGGCTTGAGCTGTTTAAATTAGGAGAGAAAGACTCTGTAAATCCCGGCGGACAAGTAAAACGCATCATCAACAATCACGGATATCTTTGTTTCATTTTTGATAAAAACAGTGTTTCAAATTATAAAATGATGGTCTTTGACGAAGACGGAAACAATGTTTTCAAAACGGATAAAAATATCAAGCATGTGAGCATTAATGAAGAAAGACTTTTTTATATAAAGTAAGCGACCGACACCAAATCTTTGATTTGGTGTCGGTCGCTTATGCTGGATTAGTTATTAACAAGAGTTTATCTTCTTCTTAATTTTGCCCTTTCGTATTGCTTTGGCCATATTGCAATATTGCTCAGCTCGTTATCCGCATGCAATGACCAATATGGATTTCTTAAAAGAACTCTTCCAAAGTAAATTAAGTCTGCTCTTTCGTTTTGTAGAATCTCTTCAGCCATATGAGGTTCAATTATCAAACCTCCCGCAACAACGGGAAGATTTGTTTTTTCCTTTATAATTTCCGCAAATTTAACCTGATAACCCTGAAATGTTTTTGGAACAATGCTCACAACGCCACCGGAGCTCACATTTATCAAATCTACTCCCTCACCCTTAACCAAATTTATCAAATCGGCTAAGTCCTCCGGATGATTGCCTTCTTCTGTATAATCCTCTGCCGAAACCCTTAGCAGCAATGGTTTTTCCGCAGGCCATACATTTCTCACAGCCTGAACAACTTCCTTTAAAAACCTTGCTCTGTTTTCCTTGCTGCCGCCATATTCATCCGTCCTGTTGTTAGTTAAAGGTGATAAAAATTCATTTATTAAATAGCCGTGAGCTCCGTGAATTTCAATTATATCATAACCGATTTCAACACATCTTTCAGCAGCATTCTGAAAGGCTTTAATAACTTCATTTATTTCACTTTTTGTCATTTCATTCGGCACTCTGTACTCATCACTGAACGCAACAGGACTGGGAGCTATTATTCTTTCATTCTCAGCTTCACACTTTCTCCCTGCATGACCTAGCTGAATTCCCATCTTTGCTCCGTATTTCCTGCATGTGTAAGCTATCTTTTTTAATCCTTCAATTTGAGAATCATCCCATATACCTAAATCATTTGAGGAAATTCTTCCTCTTGATTCCACGGCTGTTGCCTCCTGAATTATTAAACCGACACCTCCGACAGCTCTTGACGCATAATGAAGTTCATGCCATTCCTTTGCTTTGCCATCATCATCTGCGGAGTACATGCACATAGGAGCCATAACAATCCTGTTTTTTAATTCTAAATCCTTAATTCTATAATTTGAAAAAAGTTTTGACACTTCTACCTCCGTATTATTTATATATTTATTTTTCAGTCAATTTATTAAAATCAAAGCTTGAAGGATTTTGGAAAATCCTCAGGTCAAAGAATTCAGCCACAGCAAGCAAATGGTCAAATATATCTGATTGTGCTGCTTCGTATGTAGTCCATGTTATGTCATTTATAAAAACATACACTTCTAAGGGTAAGCCATTTTCAGTAGGAGCCAGTTGTCTGACCATGCGAGTCATACCTGTATGCACCTTGGGGTGATTATTTATATAATTTTGGGCGTAAATTCTGAAAATACCTACGTTCGTCAGATTTCTCCCGTTTACTAAGACATCAGTATTTTCAACCCTTTCATTGTATACTTCCAATTCTTTTTCTTTTTCTTCAATATAATTTTTCAGGAAGTTTACCTTTTTATATTTATCAAGCATTTCTTCCGTACAAAATTTAATGCTGGTTAAATCTATATTAATTGCTCTTTTGATACGTCTTCCTCCGGTTTCCTGCATACCTCTCCAGTTTTTGAACGAATCTGAAATCAGCGCATAGGTCGGCAAGGTAACTATAGTCTTATCAAAGTTTATAACCTTTACAGTTGTTAGAGTTATTTCTATAACATCACCGTCTGCCCCATACTTAGGCATTTCAATCCAATCACCTATCCTGAGCATATCATTCCAGGTCAATTGAATTCCTGCTATAAAGCCGACTATGGAATCCTTAAATATCAGTGTTGTAATTGCGGTCAAGGCACCTATTCCGCTTATTAGTACAACGGGGCTTTTGTCAATTAAAATAGAAACTATCATAATTCCGAATATTATATATAATATAATTTCTATTACCTGCAGCAAGCCTTTTATAGGTCTGTCTCTTGAAATAGGAAATTGTCTGTATATATCATCCGCAGAATTTATCAGACTTTTTGCCGTTATAATTACTATAAATAAAATATAGACGGTTGAAAGCTTGGAAACCAAAGCTGAAATTTCATCAAAAGCTCCTGTACCCGTATACACTGCGATACCGGGAATTATCATTGAAATTTTCTGAAAAACCTTGTTGTTTAACAGAATATCATCCCATTTGTATTTATTATTTTTAATACGTTTAGCTAAAAACCCCAATACGATTTTATTAATTATTAAAGTAATAGTCACTGATGTGACAACAATAATAAGTATTACAATAAAATAATACAAATACTTTGCCGTTGACTCATTAAGTCCGTAAATTAATAAAGAGTTGTAAATTCTATCCATACTTGCTACTCACTTTCTTTCGTGCAGGACTATGCCAAAGAGAACCGTTTTTTGGGTTTCTTTGGATTGACCTAAAATAATAAATCCATCACCTGTCTGATATTATTTACAGGTATTATTTCAATATCCTTTAATTCTTTGGATATGTTCTCGTTTGACTCTGCTATCACAGCTCTTTTAAATCCCATTTTCTGTGCTTCCATCAATCTTTTTTCTATGGAATTAACTCCTCTTATCTCACCTGTCAATCCTACCTCACCAATTAAAATTGTTTTGAAATCCACGGGAATTTCTTTGAAGCTGGACGCAATGGCACATAATACTGCCAGATCTGCGGCAGGCTCTCTCAATTGAAGCCCCCCTGTAACATTGATAAAAGTATCCGAGCTTTGAATTGCAAGACCCGCTTTTTTCTCTAAAACAGCAATAAGCATCGCTGCCCTGTTTTTATCGATACCTGTTGTAACTCTGTTGGCAAAGCCCGCCGGTGAGTATGTAACAAGAGCCTGTATTTCAATCAATACCGGTCTTGTACCTTCCATTGCTGCCGTTACCACAGTTCCATATGCATCAACCGGTCTGCCCTTTAAAAATACTTCCGAAGGATTTTCTACCTCTATAAGTCCTTTGTCACGCATTTCAAAAATACCTATTTCGTTGGTTGAGCCAAAACGATTTTTAACTGATCGAAGTATCCTGTAAGAAAAATGTCTCTCTCCCTCGAAATAAAGCACTGTATCAACCATATGCTCCAGCACTCTCGGTCCTGCTATAGCTCCTGACTTGGTTACATGCCCCACAATAAAGGATGCCATGTTTCTTACCTTCGTCATTCGCATTACCATTGCGGTTATCTCTCTGACTTGGCTTACGCTTCCCGGCGCCGATACTATATCAGGTGAATAAATAGTTTGTATTGAATCAAGTATCAATAAATCCGGTTCTTCCTTTTCCACATATTCCTTTATTATATCTATGTTTGTTTCTGCTAATATGTAAAGCTCGCCATCTCCTATGTTCAAACGATCGGCGCGTATTTTTATTTGCTCTCCCGACTCTTCTCCGGAAATATATAAAACCTTTAAGCTTTGCTTCGAAATATAATCGGCAATCTGTAAAAGCAGCGTGGATTTCCCTATACCGGGATCTCCTCCCACTAATACCAAGGAGCTTTTTACTATCCCTCCGCCTAAAACTCTGTCCATTTCCCTGCTGCCTGTTGAGTATCTTTTTTGCTTTGCGGTGCTTATGTCCTGTATTTTTTCTATTTTACCCTTGCTGATGCCCCTCTGGCTTTTTGCATCATTTGCCTTAGCCTCTATTTCTTCCACAAATGAGTTCCACTCACCACACGAAGGACATTTACCCAGCCATTTAGCGGTTGCATAACCGCATTCCTGGCACACGAACTTAGTTTTTATTTTCGCCATAGTTCACCTGCTTTCATTGATAGTATTAAGTTTATAACATTGAATTACATAAGTCAATATTTTCAAATATGTTTAGTATTTTTAAACAAAAAATATTATATTAAGCACCCTTGTTAAATAAATTTCACAATTTTAATTGATTTTGATGTTGACATAGTATTTACGAGTGTGTATAATAAAATTCGGTTTAAATGTTTACTAACTTTAAACTTTGGGTTTAATAATATAAACAAAATTATAGAGGTACTTATGAATATCGGTGAGAATTTAAAAAGGTTAAGAATTGCCAATTCTTTGACTCAGCAAGAATTAGCGGACAGATGTGAGTTAACGAAGGGATATATATCACAATTAGAAAGAGATTTGACATCACCTTCTATCGCAACACTTACTGACATATTGGAATGCTTAGGCACCGATTTAGGAAGCTTCTTCAATGAGGCTGTTGACATCAAGATAGTATTTAAGGAAGAAGATGTGTTTGTAAAGGAATCTGACGACAATTATAAAATAAACTGGATTGTCCCAAATGCACAGAAAAACAAGATGGAGCCCATATTGGTTGAGCTTGGAGCCAACAGCAGAACAAAAGAAGATGAACCCCACGAGGGCGAAGAATTTGGATATGTGCTTTCAGGAACCATCATGCTGAATTACGGCAATCAGATTTATAAAGTAAAAAAAGGAGAATCCTTTTACATTAAAACAAATAAAACTCATTTTATAGAAAATACGAGTAAAAACCCTGCGCGTGTAATATGGGTCTCTACTCCGCCAAATTTTTAAAGAGGAGTAAAAAATGGACAATGCAATAATCCAGTTAAATAATATAACTAAAAAATTTGATGGTGAAATAGTTCTTGATGACATTAATTTATCTGTAAAAAAGAACGAATTTGTCACGCTTTTAGGTCCCAGCGGCTGCGGTAAAACAACGACACTGAGAATAATAGGCGGCTTTGAAACTCCTAACGAGGGTGAAGTATATTTTGACGGAAATTTAATCAACGATATACCTCCTTTCAAAAGGCAGTTAAATACTGTGTTTCAAAAATATGCTCTTTTTCCTCATATGAACGTTTTTGAAAATATCGCTTTCGGACTGAGAATAAATAAAATGGATGAAAAGCTTATAACAAGTAAGGTTGAAAAAATGCTTGAGCTTTTTAACCTTAGAAATTACGGTAAGAGAAGAATAGATCAGCTTTCCGGCGGTCAGCAGCAGCGTATTGCAATCGCAAGAGCATTGGTAAACGAACCGAAGATTCTTCTGCTGGACGAACCGTTGGGAGCACTTGATTTAAAGCTTAGAAAAGAAATGCAGCATGAACTTAAAGCGATGCAGAAGCAAATCGGAATTACATTTATATACGTTACTCACGATCAGGAAGAGGCTTTGACAATGTCCGATACAATCGTTGTAATGAATGACGGAATTATACAGCAAATGGGAACGCCGACAGACATTTATAACGAGCCGGAAAATGCATTCGTTGCAGATTTCATCGGAGAAAGCAATATAATAGACGGCGTTATGCACGATGATTATCTGGTAGAATTTTTAGGTAAAAAATTCGATTGTGTTGATATAGGCTTTGGCAGGGGCGAAGAGGTTGATGTAGTAATCCGCCCTGAGGACTTGGATTTAACTCCTAAAGGAGAAGGTAAGCTGGAGGGAGTAGTAAAATCTGTTACATTCAAGGGCGTTCATTATGAAATGGACATAATGGTAAATGACTATGAATTTTTAGTTCACTCAACCGACATGGCACCTGTAGGTGAAACCGTGGGTCTGACTCTTACTCCCGACGATATACACATAATGGAAAAGGGGGATTAACTTGAAAGACAGAACAAAATATTTTGCTTATCCCTATGTATTGTGGATAATAATATTTATTGTTTTTCCGTCATTCTTAGTTCTTTTATACAGTATGACAACAAAGGAATCCAACGGACTTACAACAATACAATTCACGTTAGAAAATTTTAAAAAATTTTTTAACCCTCTGTATATAAACATATTGTGGGATTCAATATATTTAGCGGCAATTTCGACCGTTATATGTCTTTTATTAGGATATCCCGCGGCCTACATTATATCAAAGGCTCATTTGTCTAAAAGGAATACATTATTGTTTTTATGTATATTGCCTATGTGGATGAACATGCTTTTAAGAACGTATGCGTGGATGACAATACTCGGAAATAACGGTATTATAAATAATCTGTTAAGCTTTCTGGGACTTCCCACGTTTAATATGCTTTACACCAGAGGAGCTACGGTAATGGGTATGGTTTATAACTTTTTACCATTCATGATACTTCCTGTTTATACTGCCTTAAGCAAAATGGATACCGGGATATTGGAGGCAGCGGATGATTTAGGGGCAAATAAATATGTTAAATTCAGAAAGATAATATTACCTCTCAGCATGCCCGGAGTTATATCCGGAATAATTATGGTTTTCATGCCTGCCGTAAGCACATTTATTATACCACAGCTTTTAGGCGGCAATAAAAATATGATGATCGGTAATTTAATAGAAAAACTGTTTATATTAAACGGTGACTGGAACTTCGGCTCTTCTATTTCAATAATAATGATGATTATTATTTTAATTGCAATGTCAATCATGAATAAGTTTGACGTGGACAAGGAAGGAGGAGCAAGGTTATGGTAAAGAAGTATCTGACTAAAATTTATATGGGATTAATCTTTATTTTCCTGTATGCTCCCATAATAGTCCTTGCTGTTTTTTCCTTTAATGAATCAAAGTCAAGAGGAAACTGGACAGGATTTTCACTTAAATGGTATATCGAGCTGTTTCAGGACGTGGATATAAGAAATGCATTTTATTATACGATAACTATAGCAATAGTGTCAGCCATAATTTCAACTATTTTAGGAACTGTTGCCGCAATCGGTATAAACAGCATGAAAGGCAAAATTAAATCAATTATATTGAACATAAATTATCTTCCGGTTGTTAATCCTGACATAGTAACCGGTATTTCATTAATGATATTGTATATATCATTCAGCATTAGATTTGGTTTTAACACCATGCTTATTTCACATATAGTATTCAGTACCCCTTACGTAATACTTTCAATACTTCCAAAGCTAAGACAGCTTGATGTGCACATGACGGAGGCGGCTATGGATTTGGGGGCAACACCCATGTATGCCTTGAGAAAGGTTATACTTCCCGAGATTAAGCCGGGAATCATCACCGGATTTTTAATGGCATTCACATTATCTATAGACGATTTTATCATAAGCTATTTCACTAAGGGCGAAGGCGTTACAAATCTTTCCATAGTTATTTACTCAATGGCAAGAAGAGGTGTGCGTCCGACAATCAATGCGTTATCAACAATAATGCTTGTAGTAGTTTTATTGTTAATGATATTAATAAATAAAAGATCCAACGGGGCCGAAAGCCGAAAGAAACTTAACAAGAGCGAGGTATTTAAATGAAAAGAAAATTAATATTGATTGCAGCCATACTTTGCATTGTATTAATTGCATTAACCGGATGCAGCAAGGATCAAACTCAGACATTAAGCATTTTAAATTATGACATTTACATGGACAAAAGCTTGCTTAACGAATTTGAATTAAAACATGGTATTAAAATTAAGTACGACACATATTCAACACCTGAAGAAATGTACATCAAAGCAAAAGCGGGAGCTTCAAATTATGATTTGATAATTTCAAGCGAATATATGATTGAACGTATGATTAACGAAGGAATGATCAATAAATTAAACTTTGATAACATACCTAATTATAAATATATTGATGAAACCTTTAAGAATCAACCTTATGATCCGAATAATGAATATGCGGTGCCGTATTTCTGGGGAACATTGGGAATTTTATACAACAAGAACACTGTTGATGCATCATCTGACAGTTGGGCAATGCTTTGGGATGAAAACCATAGTCAAAGAATTATAATGATGGATTCTCAGAGAGATTCATTTGGAGCAGCTCTTAAATTATTAGGTTATTCTATGAATACGGTGGATGAAAAAGAATTAGACGAAGCTAAAGACTTATTAATTAAACAAAGACCCCTGATTATGACTTACATCACTGATGGAGCACCGGATATCATGGTAAACGAAGAAGCTGACATGGCATTGGTATGGTCCGGTGAAGCAGTTTCTGCAATGTCTGAAAACGAAAATTTAGATTTTGTTATCCCTAAGGAAGGAAGCAATATCTGGATTGATGCAATGTTTATTCCAACTACAACTAAAAATCAGGAATTAGCTGAAAAATTCATTGATTTCCTTTGCACAACAGAAGCAACCCTGAGAAACATCGATGAAGTATGGTACTCAACAGTTCATACAGAAGCAATCAACGAGGTTGATGAAGAGCTTCTAAACAATCCTGCTTTCAACATTCCTGAAGAAGATATCGAAAAGATGGAAATGTTCAGAGACCCAAAAGAATTTATTGATTTATACACTGAAAGATGGACTGAAATGACAGCAGAATAAATAAACTATAACAGTATTCGGAAAATAAATTCCGGATACTGTTTATTTATTTATGCAGCCAATAATTGCAATATCATCATTAATACTGCAATATTCAAATTCTTTATATAAAATTTTATTTAATATTCCTTCACATGGTGCCAAAATATCTGTAGTAATTTTAAAGGTTTCTATCTGTACCAAGGGTTCGTCCTTTTTAACAATTAAAATGGGTGTTTAAGCGATTTTAAGCTTAGACACCCATAATAGTAAGCGAGCTTAATTCATCATGTAGCGTTCCGTTTTAAATTTATTGAAAATTACAGCTTTATCTTTATTATAATTTTTTATACAAATTTATTATGAAGCAAATTAAAAAAATATTATTGTTGCAGAACTCAAAATATATGGTATAATAATTTAAACCATATTTTGATATGCTTAAACGCATCAAAATATCATCGGAGGCAGCACAGTGTTTAAAAAAATTCCTGGTTCATATGTTTTATTGTTTTACATAATAGTTGTTTTAGGAATTGCTTCATATTTTATTCCTGCCGGAACCTATGACAGAGAAATTGACACCACTAAAGGAATAAGCTATGTGGTACCCGACAGTTACAAATCAGTAGAAAATACACCGGTTTCTATCTTTGATATTTTTAAATCCATCCCTGAGGGAATGATGGAAGCAAGCGATATCATTATTTTTGTGCTTATTATAGGAGGCGCATTCGGTGTAATTCAAGCAACCGGAACAACTGACGCATTAATCGGAAACTTAGTACGTAAATCTTCAGGTAACGAGAAAACGATTGTAGTAATAATTATGACTCTTTTCTCACTATCAGGAGCTTTATTCGGGACCGCGGAAGAAGCACTTCCTTTTTATCCTTTAATAATTTGCTTTTCTTTAGCGATGGGTTATGATAAAATTACAGGTGTGGCCATGGTGCTGTTGGGAACCGGAACCGGTTTTGCCGCAGGATTTCTTAATCCTTTTACAACGGGAATAGCCCAGAATGTTTCGGAACTCCCTCTGTACTCGGGAATTGTTTTAAGAGTAATAACCAATGTTATATTTTTAGGAACATCAATAGTATTTGTCATAAGGCATGTTAGTAATATAAAAAATGACCTTACTCCAAGCAGCAAAGCCTTTGAGGATTTCCAAGCGATGAAGACGGAGCACTACCGGGTCATGGCAGTACTTGTGCTGTCATTTATATTCATGATCACAGGAATTTTAAAATTCAGTTTTTATATTTTGGAAATATCCACAGTATTTTTCATAATGGCCATAGCGAGCGGACTCGCAGGGGGATTAACTCCAGGCAGAATATCAGCAGAATTTGTTAAGGGTGCGTCCGCCATGACTTACGGAGCACTTATTATCGGAATTGCAAAAGCTGTGTCCGTAATTATGATATATGGGAATATTATGGATTCGATTATTCATGCCCTTGCAGAACTTATTGAAGGCTTCAGCCCTGTCGCAAGTGCCGTGGGAATGTCATTTGTGCATGGTGTACTGAATATATTTATTTCTTCCGGAAGCGGACAAGCAGCAGCATCCATGCCAATAATGAAAACATTGGCTGATATGTCAGGGATTACACGGCAAACCGCCGTTTTGGCTTTTCAGTTCGGAGATGGTATTACAAACCTAATAAGTCCTACCTCCGGCTATTTCATAGCTGCTTTGGCTCTTGGAGATATCGAGTGGAAGGATTGGTTAAAATGGTTTATGCCTTTGTTTATTGCCTTATGTGCAGAAGCCCTTATTATTCTTATAATATCAACTGTTATCAACTATGGTCCGTTTTAAATAGCAAAAGATGGTGGGTGGGAGTATGTCCGGAATTAATCAAAATGATATGGATATAGAAATAATAAAAGCATTAGGTGATGAAGCCAGAATAGATATTCTTAATATCATCGGGAAAAAAGAACTGAACGCAAGTGATATTGCTGCAAAATGCACTTTATCCCGTCCTACGGTATCACATCATCTGCAAATCCTGAAAAGAGCAAGAATCCTTGAAGCAAGAAAAGAAGGAAAAGAAATATATTATTCTGTGAATATGCACACGCTGAAAAGCTTGTCGCAAGCTTTGCTTAAATTTATCGGCATGGGCTTTTTCTAAATTTTTTTGAGTTATGCGTTGATATGTTTAAACATATGATTATTATTGGAGGGAGGTTTGGTCTGATCTGCAGATATTTTTTTAATAAATACGTTTAAATGTTTAAACATATTAACATAATGGCTTGGAGCCGGATTTTCCGGCTATATGTTGAATAGGAAGGAGAGTATTATTTTGGAAGTTACAAGGTTTATAAGCAAAAATGAAATTATTGATATTGTTACAAAGCTGGTATCAATTGAAAGTCACAAAAATGTTGATCAAAAAGAATCGGAGGCCGCAGCCTGCATAAGTAATATCTTTAAGAATAATGACATTTATGTAGAATGTGAAGAGATTGAAAAAAACAGACCTAATGTTACGGGAAAAATATTCGGCAAAAATGAATCCGTACATTTAATGTTTAACGGTCACATTGATACGGTTCCCGGATTTACAATGAAGTACAAGCCCTTTGAACCGTTTATAAAGGACGGCATCATATACGGAAGAGGCACTGCGGATATGAAGGGGGGGTTAACTGCCATGATTGCCGCCATGATTGCAGTAAAAAGACAGGGACTCAATTTGGAGAAAACAGTTGCATTTACAGGGGTAATTGATGAGGAGGAAAGGTCAAAGGGTACTGAATATCTCATCAAAAAAAATATTGTCTCTGATTATGTTGTAATCGGCGAACCCACCAGTCTCAGAGTGTGCACCGCACACAAGGGCATGGAATGGATTGAGGTTACGTTCAAGGGTGAAGCAACTCATGGAAGCCGCCCAAAAGAAGGAAAAAACGCGATTTATATGGCTTCGGAATTTTGCAGAATGATTTACAGTGAGTTGGAGCTCATAATTGAAAAACGTAAACACGAACTTCTCGGATGCGGGAGCATTAATGTGGGACGTATTGAGGGAGGAAATGACCCTAATATTGTTCCTGACACTTGCAGCGTTCAAATTGACCGAAGGTGGCTGCCCGGAGAAACCTTGGAGTTCATTCATAATGAAATTGAAAGCTACGCTGCAAAGGCAGCCGAAAAATTCAAAGGGCAATATGAGCTTAAAGCAATGCGTGAATTTACCGCATCAATGATAAATGCACCTTACAGTATTGACCCAAATCATGAGCTTGTCAAAAAAGCACTTAATATTGCATCGGTTGTTACAGGTAAAGAATATCCCGCAAAAGATTTTCCTGCCTGGAGTGATGCCGGATTACTGTCAAATCACACAAATGCCAAATGCATAATACTCGGTCCCGGCAGCATAACTCAAGCTCATGCAAATGATGAATTTTGTTCAATAGATGAAATATTGAAGGCTTCGGAAATTTATTACAAATTAATAAAAAATTTATGTTTATAAGGAGATTATTATGGAAAAAAATATTGAAAAAAAGAAAAGATTTAGAATTCCACATACATACGCACTGCTATTTCTTGTTATAGTATTAGTCGCTGTCCTTACATACGTAATTCCGGCCGGTGAATTTGACCGTGCTGTAGATCCTGCAACCGACAGAATATTTGTGGTTCCTGACACTTATCATAGCGTTGAAGGCAATCCTCTGTCATTCTTCGATGTCTTTAAAGCTATCCCAAAAGGCATGGAAAACTCCGGATATATAATTTTCTTTGTTCTCATGATAGGAGGATCCTTCGGAATACTCCAGTCCACCGGCGCAATAGATTCCGGAATTGTAGAAGTAGTAAAACGAATGAAGGGTAAGGAAAAAGCGGTCATCCCTATCGTAATGTTTATTTTTTCTTTGGCAGGAGCAATTCTTGGTTCAGCAGAAGAAATGCTTCCGTTCTATCCAATAGTTATTTCTTTAGCCTTGGCTTTAGGATTTGACACTCTCACAGGTACAGCAATGGTATTACTGGGAGCGGGTGCCGGTTTCGCAGGCGCCTTCCTTAATCCATTCACTGTGGGCATAGCTCAGGGAATTGCCGGTCTTCCGTTGTTTTCAGGCATTGGATTTCGACTTATAGCATACACAATAATCTTAAGTGTAACTATTATATATGTATATAGATATGCAAACAAGATTCAGAAAAATCCCGAATTAAGTGTTACATATGAAGAAGATATGATAAAACATAAAGAATTTAAATTCAATGATGAGGTTGAATTTACAGCAAGGCACAAGCTTGTAATGCTTATATTGGTTGCAGGGCTGTGTGTACTTGGATTCGGTGTTGTTAAGCTAGGCTTTTATATTACCGAATTGACGGCAATTTTTCTGATTATAGGAATCTTCTCAGGCATAGCAGGAGGTCTGTCAATAGACAAAATTGCTCAGGAATTTATAAACGGAGCAAAGGAATTAGTCTACGGTGCTCTTGTAATAGGACTGGCAACCTCAATAATGGTTGTTATGCAGGAAGGAAAAATAATGGACACTATAATATACAGCCTGGCAGGTCTGGTTCAGGGATTACCTCCTTCATTAAGCAGCATTGCAATGTTCATTGTTCAAAGCTTTATCAATTTTGTAATACCTTCAGGAAGCGGTCAGGCAGCAGCTTCAATGCCAATAATGGCTCCTATGGCAGATTTAGTCGGTATCTCCAGGCAGTCTGCAGTTCTGGCATTCCAATTTGGTGACGGATTCTCAAATGTTATTAATCCTACTTCAGGTTATTTTATGGCTGCAATTGCAATAGGTGGTATAAAATGGGATAAATGGGCAAAATGGATGCTTCCCCTATTCCTAATATGGAGTTTAATAGGCGCTATTCTCTTGGCTATTTCAGTGATAATAGGATATGGACCATTCTAAATGATTTCCGTCTTGTTAATACAATTTTAAAAATGAGGAAGTGTTTTTCTGACACTTCCTCATTTTTTTACTATTCATTATTCCCGTTATTTGCTTCTGCTTCTTTTATATTTATCAAATGAATTGCAACCAGTACAGTTATAGTTATTAAGCTTGCTAATATTAAAAATGACATATGTATTCCTCCCTTATATATATTCCCTTTCCCCTTTGTTATATTTTATAATATAAACCTTATGGTTTTCTTAATACTGTTTATATACCCAATTTATGTGTTTTAAAACGGGTGCCAAAAGACACCCTTATATTTACACTTACAGTATAAGCGACTGACACCAAATCATAGATTTGGCTCATTTGCTTAAAGCAGGTCGCAATACTTGCAGCCCTTACACATTTCAATTTTACCTTCAAAAATCTTTTTTATGATTTCTATTGTATTCACAGCTTCTTTATTTCCCTTATCTAATTTTTGTTCATGAAGTATTATTTTCTTAGGTGATACATTTAATAATATATTGATAACTGATTCATCATATGCCACCTTATTTACCAAATCACTTGATAATTCCATATTACTTATATAAGTCAGCTTTTTCATATTTTTATCGTATACCTGAATTTTATTGTTTGTGTACATAACATTTACTAAATCATATTCCGCTTCTTCTGTCTCAGAAATCAATTTAATGATGCTTATAAAATCCATATATTCCTTTTTCATAAGATAGCTGTCAATACACCTTTCAACCACTTGTGCAGCATAAAGTTTTATAAATTTCAATCTGAAGTTTATGAAACCATTTAAGTTTATCAAAGTCGAGCGCTCTAATATTTCTTTAAATTTGTTTTTAATAATAAGCTTAATTTTTACATCATTATCTATCTCATTTTCAATATCAGAAATAATATTGCCAACTTCATCCTCATCAAAATAAAAATAGCTTTCTTTTAATATGTTAATGCTTTCTAACTTTGTGTATTCAATTAACAACTTAGTTACTTTTCCTATTATATTTTCAATGTATTCCCTTTTATTTATTCTGTTGTCCGTAAAATACCTTAATCTTATGTTTCCTTCGTCAGTTGATGATATTTCTATATTTATATCACTTTCATCTAAATTGGTTATTATTTTAATATTATTAAATACTTCATGATTTTCATTTTCATTTAACTCTAATGATAAAAGCTCCATCAAGTCACTCCTCTCTTTAAGGGAGGTCAATCGGCATCAGAAATGCCATATATTATTTGCACATTTGAAGCTTCATCAATAAATATACCCTGTAGATCGGATAAATTCTATTAATGTGTATAAAATATTCTTATCAAAGAATTTTCGTTGATAAGAAATTTTTTTTCATTAATTAAATCTGTACATCCACCAATAAATCCATGACTGAAAAATTTATCAAAGCAACTCCGGATTTATATACAAACAAGTTATATTATATGATGTTTCATATATCAATATACATGAACGAATTTAATGTCTGCTTCTTCCAAATAATATTTTAAAACCTTGGTCTGTATGCTGCAGGTTATGTACAGCATATCTCCCTATTCTTGCTTACATTATATGCTATATCCTCGGGATAGTTTCTACTTAGAGTTTTTCCACCTTTAATAAGTTTTATTCCAGAGAACATTAAAACATTTCTGTAATAATCATAAAATGTGTGGTATAATTTTTTATTATAATATGAACCTAACATATGGTTAAGTAACATTTTTATAGGAGCAATAATGGACAATTATATTAAATACCTCATTGATATTATTGTACTGATTATAATATATTCTGTTTTTCTTTTTAATAAGTGGAAATCCAAAGGGAAGGGCATACTGCTTGTAAATACACTTTTGTATGTCTATATAGCTTTGGTTCTCTATGTGACCTTAATGCCTGTGGTTGTTTCACTTCCGTTCGTTTTTGACCATGCTTATATACCAATGAATATGCGGGCTTTTGACGATTATTTTTCAGGCAGAGCATATGCGGGACAACAGATTTTGCTAAATATAATTTTAATGATACCGTTCGGCTTTTTAATCCCTATCTTAAAGAAGCAGAATATATTTTCCTGCGCATTACAAACATTTTTATTCAGCTTGAGTATTGAATTGTTTCAACCTTTGATTAATGGTTTTAGATCCTCTGATGTAACAGATTTAATTACAAATACGGTTGGCGGAATCATCGGGTATTTACTGTATCTGATTTTTAAGCCATTGATAAATACTTTATTAAATTTACTTAAGACGAATTAATAATTATTTTCGATTTTTCCGAAATTTTTTATTTACAAATTCGATATACTGTGGTATTATATATTTATAATTAATTATGAGGTAAATATAATGACTTTTGGACAAAAGTTAAAATTAGCAAGAAAAAATAAAAATTATACTCAAAAGAATCTAGCAGATGCAATTGGAGCAAAGCATAATTCTGTCAGTGATTGGGAAAATGATAAGAACAGGCCTGACCCCTACACTATAGAATTGATATGTAATGTTCTTGATGTTTCAGCAAATTATTTATTGGGTACGAAAGACCCAAAAGATTTTCTATCTCCCGAAGCTATTAATATAGCTCAGGCATATGACAAGGCAGATTTCAATAAACAAAACATAGTGCGTTTAACCTTGGGCTTTAATTTAAAACTTATTGAAAATGTTGCTGAAAATCCGACAGAATACAATGAATCCGACCGAACTATTATTAAATAAGGAGATGTGAACAAATGGATAACAGCAAACAAATACTTCAGTCAATAACCGAAATGAATGAAAAAATGCAGAATGGTTTCGTAACAGTACATTCTGAAATTAAAGAAATTAAGTCTGATATGAGTGGCATGAAAACTGACATAAATGACATAAAATCTGACATTGAGGGCGTGAAGTCCGGCATAAATGACATGAAATCCGACATTGAGGGCGTGAAGTCCGACATGAATGACATGAAATCCGA
>DCYG01000009.1:28791-103712 GCA_002331025.1 Firmicutes bacterium UBA2116
GTCCGACATGAATGACATGAATGGTAAAATGCAAAACGGCTTCGAAGAAGTACATTCTGAAATCAAAATAATTAAATCAGATATGAATAACATAAGCAGTAAAATGCAAAATGGTTTTGATGAAGTACATTCCGAAATCAAAGTAATTAAATCAGATATGAATGACATAAGCGGTAAAATGCAAAATGGTTTTGATGAGGTGCATTCCGAAATCAAAGTAATTAAATCAGATATGAATGACCTAAGCGGTAAAATGCAAAATGGTTTTGATGAAGTACATTCCGAAATCACGATTATGAAATCTGATATTAAGGACGTTAAAATGACTCTGGAAAACGAGACGAATAAAAATATCAGAATAATAGCCGAGGGACATCGTGATTTAAATAATAAACTGGACAATGTATTAAAAATTGAAAATGAAAAAGAATTATTACTTATAAGGTTAACAATCCTTGAAAACGAAGTTAATCGTATCAAAGCACGTCTTGATGAAATAGCATGATAAACGTGTGACTTAAACAATCGGTATAATTGTGCCTAAATCTGTTATTTGCTCATTTGACGCTTCATTATATGTATAACCTGCAGACATGATAAATTCTTTTATTGTGTCTGCAATATTTTTGTCGCATATTTTTCCTGTTGATAAGAATGTTTTATCATCAATCAAGCCTGTACATCCGCCGATTAATCCATGATTGTAACCATTTAATAAGATAATCTCCGGATTTATATACAAACAATTTATATTGTATGATGTAAGTTTTTCATATATGGATGCATCTGATGTTAAGGCCGTATTGTCGTTTAGGGCGGTTGTTGAGCATTTAGAATATCCCTGTGGTACATGAATGAATTCAATGCCTGCCTTTTCTAAATAATGCTTTAACACCTCATCTGTACGTTTAATATTGTGTACGGCATATTTTCCTATTCTTGCTGCATTGTATGGTATATCCCCGGGATAATTTTTACTTAGAGTTGTGCTGCCTTCAATGAGTCTTATTCCGGTATTTTTTAAAGCAGTTTTGTAGTAGTCATATACATTTGGCGCAACTACAAAATTTTCATAATCTATGGGGTGTATGACCATATCGGGGTGTCCGTTTACGGGCTCCTGCAATTCATTACATTTAATTGTCTTGATAGGAATTATGTTTAATTTTTTTAAATAATTTATTATTTCATCACTTGCTCTGTAATCAATAATTACAAAGCGAGGTGAACATGGTAAAATGTACGGATTCATAAAACTCCTTTTTACGGTTTGTCAATGAGATTCTTCGCCTCAGGTTCAGAATGACAATTTTATTATATCATTTTCCCGAAATTTTTGGTATTATATATTTGATTGGAGGATGATTATGGATAATTTACATTATATATTACAAATACGGTTGGCTAAAGAAGAAATATTTTTCGGACCGGGAGTCAGAACACTGCTTAAACTGACAAATGAATATGATTCGTTGAATGCCGCCTGCAAGCAAATGAATTTATCTTATACAAAGGCATTGAGAATGATAAAGGGAGCAGAAAAAAACCTCGGCTTTAAGCTTTTGGAAAGAAAAATAGGAGGCTTGGGAGGAGGAGGTTCGAGCTTAACTCAAAAATGTATTGAATTTTTAGAGAAATATGAAGCATATGAAAATGAAGTGAAAAACAAAGCCACCGAAATATTCGATGAATATTTCAATGAATACCTTTAATGATTATGTCAGCATGAATATCGATTCCTCGGGAATTTGCAAGAAAAGCTTGACATTATTTGTTCTGCTGTCCCACTCATTCTTTTTTATTTTATAAATTAATTTTTTGCTGTTTTCCGAAGCTCTATTTTTAAAGGCTATGCTGTACTCAAACAGTTCATCTGTTATATTAATAATTTCGCAATCCATAGTATTTGGGTCGTCATTATTATCTGCAATTTTAAAGCTATGAGCTTTGATCCCTACGTGCGTTATATTTTCAGGTATACTTTTTTCTGTTTGCAGCACAATATCCCAATCATTAACGAAAATTTGTCCGGGAGAAATAATTCGGCACGGTGAAATATTGTTACAGCCGATTATCTTAGCAGCTTCAACCGTTCTTGGTTCATTAAATATAACCTTGGTATCCCCGTATATGATTGATTTACCTTTATTTAAAACTGCAAGGTTTTTACAAAATTTATAAACTTCATCTCTTTGATGCGTAACCATCAGCACATGACCCTTATACAGCTTTAAAAACTCAAAAACCTCTGTTTGAAGCTCCTCCTTCAGGTGCGAGTCCAATGCGGAAAATGGCTCGTCAAGCAATAATGCTTCCGGCTCATAGGCAAAAATACGTGCTAAGGCAACTCTTTGCTGCTGTCCCCCCGACAACTGGGACATGTATTTTCTTTCTAATCCGTCAAGATGAAACAATTCAAGCATCTTTCTTATTTTTATTTTCTTATCCTCTTTAGAGCTTTTTAAACCGCATGCTATGTTTTGCTCCGCAGTCATATTTGGAAACAACGCATAGCTTTGAAACAGATAACCTATTTTTCTGTCCTGAGGTTTTATATTAATATTTTTCTGGGAATCAAACAAAACCCTGTCGTTGAATATTATCCGTCCTTCATCGGGAGTTTCCAAGCCGGCTATACATTTTAAGGTCATGCTTTTACCACTGCCCGAAGGACCTAATATACCAAAATAATCACCGTCGTTTTCAAAATTTACATCTAAATTAAAATCCCTGAACTTTTTCTTTATTGATACTGATAAACTCATCTACACACCTTTATTTGAATATTTATTTTGCTTCATAATAAAATAGTTCATTAAAGACAGCACAACAAAGGACACTATGATAACCACCAATACATACGAGTAAGCACCCTCCATGTTACCAGAGGCAACCTCGGAATATATGGCAAGAGGCAATGTCCTCGTTTTGTCGGCAATGTTTCCTGCTATCATGGCTGTTGCTCCAAATTCACCGAGACCTCTTGCAAAGGCCAGAATGCCGCCGGATGCTATACCCGGCAGAGCATTTGGCATTATAACTCTCCAGAATATTTTTCTTTCAGACATCCCCAGAGTTCTCCCTGCCAATATTAAATCCTCATCTACCTGTTCAAACGCTCCACGGGCAGAACGGTACATTAACGGAAAGGAAACGATAACGGCAGCAATAACTGTTGAGGTCCATGAAAACACTATTTTAACACTTAAAAATTCCAATAAAAACATCCCTACAGGTCTTTTGACGCCAAAAATAAACAACAGGAAAAATCCGACAACTGTCGGAGGCAAAACCAACGGTAACGTAAGAATTCCGTCTATTAAAATTTTTAATTTTCCGTACTTCATATCAGCAATTAATCTTGCAATGAAAATTCCAAGGAAAAATGTCACAATTATTGATACGGAAGCTGTTTTTATTGAGATTAATATTGGAGATAAATTCATATAGGTTCCTTAATTCGGCTTAAAGCCATATTTTGCAAAAATTTCTTTTGCTTCGTCAGTTTGTAAAAATTCAACAAAGGATTTTGCGGAGTCCAATTTAGTCGTTGCTTTTATGATACCTACAGGATAAATTACCTTTGATACGCTTCCTTCTGGCGCTGCTAAAACTACCTCAACCTTATCATTAGAGGCTGCATCGGTTGCATAAACAATTCCTGTATCAGCACTCCCTTCTGCTACCCAGTTTAAAACCTCCGTAACATTGGTTCCTAAGCTTGATTTTACTGATACCTCATCCCATAAGTCTAAATTCTCAAATAACTCCTTGGCATATTGTCCAGCAGGAACACTTTCGGGATCGCCTACAGCAATAATTTCTGCATTCAGCATATCATCGAAATCTTTTATATTGTTTTCATTTCCCTTAGGCACTATAAGTACCAACTCGTTTTCCAATAAAGGTATGACAGAATTCTCAACGATCAAACCTTTTTCATTCAATGCATTCATTTGCTTTTCGGCAGCAGACATAAATACATCCACATCTGCTCCTTCCTCTATTTGCGCTTGCAGCTTACCCGAGCTGTCATATGTAGCATTAATTTTTATATTGGAATTCTTTCGTTCAAACATGGGAATCAAATCATTTTCCATGCAATTTTTTAAGCTTGCAGCAGCTGAAACAAGTATTGTAGTATCCGATTCTACATCTTGTGTGTCACTACAACTAATTAAAAAAAGTGTTGAAATAATAACTAAAAACAAACATAATCTTTTTTTCATTTTACAACTCCTCTTGTAATATTTTTTTATTTCAACGTTATACTTAAAAAAATATAACGATAGTCAAACAAAACTCAACTTATATTGAGTAGAGTTATTCTAATATTTAGCAGCCTTTACCAAATCCGCAGTTAGGAAATGTGCAAATGTTACAATTTAAACACAAACCACCCGGACCAAGCCTGCTTATATCAGATGAAGTTAATACCTCATCTGCCATTATTCGAGGCAATATTATATCAAAAATAGTTCGTTTAGAATACATCACACAACCCGGAAGTCCTATGACGGGTATTTTTTTCTCACTGTAATAAGAAATTAAAAGCATAGCTCCCGGAAGAACAGGTGCACCATATGTTATAATTTCAGCTCCCATATTTTTTATGGCCCCCGGTGTTAAATCATCGGGGTCAACACTCATGCCTCCTGTACATACGACTATGTCTGCTCCTTTTTCTATAAAAGAAATAATCGAAGCGGTAATTTCATCCTTATTATCATCAACTATTGTTTGCCCTAGTGTTTCGGAATCAAATTCATTAAATTTATCAATAACAACAGGGCCAAATGTGTCCTTTATTCTGCCTTTAAATACTTCAGAGCCGGTTGTTACTATACCTACCTTTTTATGTTTAAAGGGCTTTATTTCCATCAATGATTGATTCCCGCCGACCTCTTTAGCTTTATTCATCTTTTCTTCGTCTATAATAAGTGGTATAACACGAGTTCCGGCCAGCTTATCTCCTTTTTTAACTGCCGTATTACCATGTCTTGCAGCAATCATAATATCTCCAAGACTGTTTAATTTATATAATTTTTCAATATCTAATTTAAATAAGCCATCAATTTCTGCAATTAATTCAATTTTTCCTTCTTTAACAGGGGTTGCTTTCATATAATCATTTTTGCATATATTACAAAGTATTTCTGCAGCTTCATTTTCATGCAGCATCCCCTCTTGTTTTTCCCATATATATAAATTTTCTTTACCTACAGATAACAACACAGGAATATCTTCTTTTTTAATTACATGACCCTTTTTAAAAACAATATCTTTTTTTACATCCTTAATTATTTGTGTTATATCATGGCATAGGACATGACCAACTGCATCAACTGTTTTTATTAATTTCATATTTTGTACTCCTTATTTATTTCGTTATATTTTAAAAAACATAACGAAAATATAAATAATAGAACAATGTACATTGTTCTATTATTTATTATAAGCTACATTTCCATACGTTTCAATTCATTTTTGCTGACATCTTTCGATTGTTTTCATTAACCTCCGGCTAACAGGTGAATCATCTTAACGTCATCTCCGTCATTAACAACGGTCGTAGCGTAATCTTCCTGCTCTATATGCTTGTCATTAACCTTAACGATGATTCTTGAGTATGAAAATTTCTTTATTTTCATGATATCTTCAACGGTCATTCCTTCTTCCCATTGAAAATCTCTGTTGTTTAACTTAATGATACGAATCACTCCTTGAACTTACTGCAAATCTTTAATAACTTCTATCAATTCAGGTAATTCCATGTCCAGATATTTTAAATGCTCTAATTTAGGTACGGCGTTGGAATTCCATCCTCTTCTTTTGTAAACGGCATCCATCAGCAATTCATATTGATTTTCTCTGTACTTTCTGAGAACAGCCATTTTTTCTTCGGTTGATTTGCCTTCCGGATCGTATCCTACTTTTTCTTTTAATTGGCTGTCATATCTTTCCTGTCTTGATTCATATTCTTCCTTTGTAACCGGACCCATTGAGCGGTACGGTGTTCTGTCATTGGCTCTTAAGCCCTTGCCCATTCTGATACAGAATATTTTCTGGAAGTTATATACTCTTTCGGATTCCTTAATCATATCGGCAACGCTTAATTTTTTACCCGTAACACCGTAAACCACGTCTAAATAGTTTTGAACGTGTTCCGGAACTTTTGCAGGCTCCGAAGTATATTTATTATCAGCCGGAACAATGTCATTCCAAGGCAGCTTACATAATCCGTACAGTCCGAACCATGTTCTGAACATCGGGAAGTAATGAAGTGCTTCTGCCTTATCTTCAAAGGTTGGAATCTGGTTGTTAACCATATCCATGAATATCAGCCACGCTTCATCGTGCTGAGGACCTTTGTTGGTCAGACCGTAGCCTCCTTGCTGTGCCAATGATTCTTTCGAACCGTATTCTGAATATTCCAAGCCTTTTTGTTCCATACCTATGTCAAATAAGAAATCAGGGTCCGCACCGTATTTTTCAGCAAACAGCTTTTTCATCCTATTAATTCCCTGCCCTACCGTAACACCGAAACCTTCTCCTCTTGACATCTGATGTAACAATTCTGCTGTAGCTTCAAAGTTCCCGAAGTTTAATTCCATGCCGCCTGTTATTTCCTTGTTGATAATACCTCTTTCGTAGCATTCCATTGCAAATGCCGTTGCCGTACCAAAGGAAATAGTATCAATTGCGTATGTGTCACAATAAAAGTTAAGTTCTAAAATTCCTTCCGGATCAAATATTGCACAGTTTGAACCTAGTCCCGCTGCATTTTCATACTCCGGTCCGTCAACAGTTACCTTTTGTCCCTTATATGGGCCTGTCTTTAATTCAAAGTTATCGGCTGCCTTTGCACACGCCATTGAACATCCATACCAGCATCCGTCCTGAACACCTTGAGTAATATATTTTTCTATAAACACAGTTGATTTTATATTTTGAGTATCAGGGTGCATACCATACTGATAGTTCATAACAGGAAGCAAATCATACGCATCCATTACTTCTATTATGTTTGCTGTCCCTATTTTTCTCATGTTATTCTGCTTGCTGTCAAGGTCATGTATTTCCTTATGATACTTGATACCTGTCTTGTTTATTATGGCTTGATCAAAAGGATTATTTAAATCGCCTTTTACATTGCTGAATTTAACAATTAGCGCCTTTATTTTTTTATCTCTGAAAACTGTTCCTATTCCGCCCCTTCCTGCTTGCTTTAATCTCGTAACTTTTCTTCGAGGGTCATAAAATGTGAAGTTTAACAGTCCGAAGCGGGAATGCTCCGCACCTGTACCTGCCGTAACAACAGCAACATTTCTTTTATCTGCCTCATTATCGGCATACATTTCCGTCAGCTGTTCACCTAATACGTGTCCGTCAACAGCTTCAAAAGGAGCTTCTTCTATTGTAACAACGCCTGTATTTCCATCTATACAAACTATTACATCCCTTTCTGCCTTGCCTTGTATTTCTAGAGCATCAAAGCCGGAGAATTTCAGTAAAGGACCAAAGAATCCGCCTACGTTTGAATCTATGGGGATATCCGTCAAAGGAGATAAGCTGCATACCAAGGATTTACCCGTACCCGCATATTGCGTAATACCGCAAACAGGACCGCCTGCTATTACTATTTCATTTTCAGGGTCATTCCATTTAGTTTCAGGTGTTACCGCATTCCACAGATACCATAATCCAAAGCCCTTTCCGCCTACAAATTTATCCTTCATCATTTGTGTAACAGGCTTTTCCTTAATAGTATTATCAGAAACATTTACATATAATGTTCTGTTTGCATAACCCTTGTCTATTTTACCCAACTCATATTTATATTCTTTTAACAGTTTATGATTATTTTTTAAAGTTATTATATCCATAGCGTCCTCCTACTTATTAAAAATCTTTTCTAACGGCATTTCTAAAGCTTCTGAATCATCTCTTTCAGATATATAGATTGCACCGGTAGGACAGACCTTGGAACACATATCACACGCTATACATTTAAAAGGCTCGATATGGTCGTCATGCTGTCTCATTGACAGCTTAGAACAAAAGCCGACACACATGAAGCATCCGACACATATTTTTTTATTTATTCTTACAATTCCTTTTTTATCTCTCGTTATAGCCATTACAGGACATATGTCTATACATTCTCCACACTGGTCACAAACGTTTATTTCAGGCGTTCCATCCTTCTCATTAATTTGAATGCATGACTTATTTCTATCATCTACTTTGAAGTAGGTTGTAGAACATATTTCTTCGCAAGCTTTGCACTGAATACACTTCGAATCTTCTTTTGCCAAATACTTCATATAACGTCCTCCCATAATATATTTTCAATTGTAAATATTAACTTATTGTTGAAAAAATAATAGTATTAATATTATTCAATAAGGGCTTTGCCCGTCATTCAATGTTTTAAGTGGCGAGTTGAATACCCACTTAATTAATTATAATTAATTTTATGGTATATATCAATTCCGTTTAGTAATATATGCCTTATCAAGATTTTCTATTAGTCGTATTTTGGGCATGGTCAATTTGAGCTCATGTTATTGTATACACAGTAAATGTATGTTACAATTATGTCAATGATGATATTAAAGATGGAGGTAATTGTGCAGTATACTATAAGTAGTTTTGCTAAAATGCAAGGACTGACCGTAGACACAGTACGGCAATATGAGAAAAAGAAAATTATTAATCCATATAAAGATAAAGCCAATAATTATCGATATTACTCAAACTACGACGTGAGAAAGGTTTCAACCTGTAAATTTTACAGCAGTCTTGGATTTTCACTTTCTCAGGCTTCAAAAATGGTTAGTGATATCTCATCCCATGAACTTTCTTCCTTATTTGATAAACAAGCCTATGATATTGAGCAAAAACTGAAATTTGAATATGCAAAGCTAAATATGATAAACAAATATAAAGAGTATTTTAGTTTTATTCCGGATAAAATAAACAATTATGTTTTAATTAAGTTGCCTGAACTTATCAGGTTACCTCATTCGGAAAATGATCAACTATCATTAGACAAATCAATAACCGATGAATTGAAACGATGGGTTGATCTGTTACCTGTTACTTATTATACTCGATGTGTATCTGACAAAATACTGTTAAATGATTCAGAATCATTTAAATTTGAAATGTCTCTTACAACAGAAAGGCAATCTGCTGATGATTTCGGATTAAAGTTAAGCAAAAGAACTATAGCAATTAATCCGTCAGATTACATATTTACAGTAATAATAAAACCTGATATTGAACCTATCGGTCATGTTCATTTTAAAGATGCTATGGAATATTTTAGAAAGAACAAGCTAAGTTTATCGGGTGACAGCTTTTTAATTTATCTGGCTTCAGATATTATAAATAGTGAAAAATATAACTATCACGGAGTATTTTTACCTTTCACAAACAAATAGTTGCTTTTTATGTATTGACATTGGTGCTGGGCTAAGGTTTACAATTGGTTTGTTAATAAACAAACTAATTAAAATCTTAGGAGGAAGAATAAATGTTAAAAAGAATTATTAGTTTAAGTTTATGCATTTTGATGATATTCAGTCTTTCATCATGTGCAACAAATACCGTTGGATCAGATCCGTCTACACCTTCAGATTCAGCAATTTATAAGGCAGGAGAATATACTGCTTCCGCAAAGGGAAATTTTGGTGATATTCCTGTAACGGCAACTTTCAGCGATACAGAAATACTATCTATTGTAGTGGGAGAAAATCAGGAAACTCCTGATATAGCAAAACCTGTTTTTGAAAAGTTACCAAAACAGATTATAGATGGTCAAACACTTAAAGTTGATATGATTGCAGGAGCAACAAATTCATGCAAAGGTCTTTTAGATGCTGTTGAGGACTGTATTAAACAAGCCGGCGGCGATATAGAGGCACTGAAGAATAAAGAAGTAGCACAACAGATAAAGGATACAATTGAAAAAACTGCAGATGTTGTAGTTGTCGGTGGAGGCGGTGCCGGTGTTGCAGCTGCTTCAGCTGCCGCACAAAACGGAGCTTCAGTTATATTGATTGAGAAGGGTGCTTCTTTAGGTGGAAATACTCTCCGAGCAGGTGGAGCTTATAATGCAGTTGACCCTGAATTACAATCAAAGGTAGAAATGAAAGATGCCTTAATAAATGATCTTAAGGCTATTTTAAAAGTTGACGAAAATTCGTTTGGCGAATTTAAAGATACTGTTGTTACGTTAAAATCACAAATAAACGAATATTTTGAATCAGGTGATACAACTAAACTTTTTGATACCCCTGAACTTCATATTTACCATATGTATATAGGCGGACACAGAACAGACAAAAATGGAGTTGAAATACATAGCAATTTAGATTTAGCCAAGACACTTGCATATAATTCTTTAGATGCTTTAAAATGGGTAGCAAGCCAAGACAGCAATCTAAATATAAGAGATGAAATATCAACAGTACTTGGAGCAATGTGGCCCCGTACACATTCTTTAGACACTAATGTTGGGTCAGGATTTATTTATCCACTTGCAAATTCTGCTGAAAAAAGCGGAACAGAAATTATGCTAGATACTAAAGCAGAAGAGCTGATTGTAAAGGAAGGAAGAGTTGTAGGCGTTAAAGCAACACAATCTGACGGAACTCCCGTTATACTTAATGCAACAAAAGGCGTTGTTATGGCAACAGGCGGTTTTGCAGCGAATGCTAAGATGGTTGCCGAATACAATACTTACTGGCCTACAATTCCTGAAAATATGAAAAGTACCAATACTGCAAATGCTACAGGAGATGGTATTATAATGGGTAAGAGTGTAGGAGCTAACCTTGTAGGAATGGGATTTGCACAATTGATGCCAAGCTCACATCCGGAAACGGGAGCTCTTTCAGGCGGTGTATGGGGCAGCGCTGAATCTCAGGTGTTTATAAATAAAGAAGGAAAGAGATTTGTAAATGAATACGCTGAACGCGATGTTATGGCAAGTGCAGCACTTAATCAAACAGATGCATTATTCTATATTATTTGTGACCAGATAACAGCAGGTAATCCTCAACCCGGAGGAAAAAATGGCTGGGGAGATGTTATAGATGATCTTATAGCTTCAGGAAGCATTTATAAAGCAGATACCCTCGAAGATCTTGCAAAACAAATAGGAGTACCGGCAGACATCTTTGTAAGTGAAATAGAAAATTATAATTCATATGTAGATAATCAAGCGGATCCTGATTTTGGAAAAGCGAATTTTGGCGGTAAAATTGAAGTTGCACCGTTCTACGCAACACCTCGCTCACCATCATTACACCACACAATGGGTGGATTGGAAATTAATACTGAAGCTCAGGTATTAGATGCAAGCGGGAATGTCATTCCGGGTTTTTATGCAGCCGGAGAAGTTACCGGAGGAATACATGCAGGTAACCGTTTAGGCGGAAATGCTTTAGCGGATATAATGGTATTCGGAAAAATAGCAGGAGAAAATGCTGCTGCAGGCAAATAATAATTAATTATAATACTACTCAAAAAAAATAGAGCTATTGGATTTTTTCCATTAGCTCTATTTTTTATTGTTCTATATGTTTTAATATATTTTTTAATTTATCGTCATGAAATAAATATTTTTCATTACAGAAGTGGCAAACAGTTTCTATCTGCTCATCTTCTTCAATTATTTCTCTTAATTCCTTCTTGCCTAATGAGATTAATCCTCTTTCCATTCTTTCTTCAGAACAGTCACATTTAAAACCAACGGGTATCTTCTCCATTATTTCAATATCAAAATCAGCAAATAATTTTTTTGCTATTGCTTCAACATCATCATCATTATCAAAATAATCAGAAACGGACCTCAGGTTATTTAATACATTTTCCAACTTTTCAAGGTCCTCATCTTCTATAAACGGTAATGTCTGAACTATAAAGCCTCCTGCGGATTTAATGCTGTAATCCCTGTCGACCAAGACACCTAATGCAACAACAGAATTTTGCTGCTCGGAAAGCCAATAATACATTGCGATATCTTCACCGATTTCACCGGTTACGATATCCGTGCTTCCAACATACGGTTCCTTTAAACCAATATCCATCATCACTGTAATCTTGCCGTTTACGCCAACTGCTCCTCCAACATCTAATTTGCCGTTTGGTTTCAAGGGCAAATCTACATTCGGATTTTCAACATATCCCTTTATTTCACCATTGTTATTGACCACAGCTAAAATTGTTCCGATTGGACCGCCTCCGTTGATATTGATGGTAAGCTTATCCTTTTCATTTTTCATCATATATCCCATCATTAAGCCTGCGGTCAATGTTCTTCCTAAAGCCGCGGAAACTGTGGGAGTTGTATTGTGCCTGCATCTTGCTTCTTCCACAGCATTTGTGGACTTTACCATAAATAATCTGAATGTTTTTTTCTTATCTATTGCTCTTATCATGTAATCCATTGCTAGTTTCCTTTCTCACATACAAAGACGGCTCTCAAGGAATTATCCCTGCATGATTCGTCGCTGTAATCATCATATATTTTTATATTTTTAAAACCGATTTCATTTAATAATGATACTACTTCTTCGCTCTTATGTATATATTGTGTCTGTATCTCATTGATTCTATTATATTTATCCGATGCATCCTTTATAAAAAAGTTTATTTCAATATTAACTGTATCATTTGATTCATCAGCAGAATTCTCCCACACATAAAAAATTTCACCGTCATCATATACATAGGTGTCATTAAACATAGTTTCATATTTGTATTGTGTACTCAAATCAAAGATAAATCCGGAATTTTTATTTAAATGATTATATACATTATTAAAAAAATCCCTGATTTCATTTTTATTTATGTAATTGACACCATCACAGCAGCAAACAGCAGCGTCAAATCTATCATCTATCTTAAATTTCGTCATATCCATGTTTAGCAGTTTAACCCTCGGATTCCGACCAAGCTTTTCATAAGCCCTCATAAGCATGTCCTGCGAAAGGTCAAAAGCAGTAACTTTAAAGTTTTTATCTGCCAATAAACGTGTTATGTTTCCTGTTCCGCAAGCCGCTTCTAAAACCTTTCTTCCGTCAATTTTTTCAGCTATGAAGGATGTCCATTTTTCATAGTCTGTATCACTCATCAGAATATCATAAATCTGAGAAAATTCTTTATAGCTTCTGTTAAGCATTTTATTTCTTCCTTTTCTTCTTTTTAGCGGTCATTAATCCACCTATTCTACCTGTTTCCTTAGCAGTAAGACCTCCCCATCCAAGTTCCTCAACCTTATCCATCAGACCGATTTCTTTTGCTATTTCCAATTTCATTATATCGTCAGGGGTAAGCTCCTTTTTCTTTTTTATCTTCTTTTTATCATTCTTTTCAACCATAAATATCCTCCTTATTATTAAGTTTATTATGGTTTAAAAGCATACAAATTATACTTATTTTTCTTTTTTTATAAGCAATACTGCCTTAATCTCTTTTAATGTCAAAAGTATTTTATTAAGGGTGTACTGTATACTGACTAATATTATAAAAAACATTACAACCATTATTATTTTAATTTGTAATTCCATAATTTACTCCCGATTTTTCTTGCTTAAGATTTATTATTGAAATAAAAGCACTTATAAAAAACACTACAGCTGTTGACAGAAACGGTAATGTGCTTCCCAATTCATATATAAAACCCGAAAATAAAGATCCAAAAATCATTCCGCCTGCTCTTACTGAATTAAATATTCCTGAAATTATACCGCTCGTTTTAGAGTTCTGACCTCTTGTGACAATATCCTGCTGTATGGGGAGGTAAATTGCATTAAACATAAAAAATATTATATTTGCAATAAAGAACGGATATAAATATGGAATAAATGTAACTGACAATGATGATATACCGCACAATAACAATACGATTATCATAGACATTCTCGGATTAAAGTGCTTTTCAATATATATATTGACGGTAAAGTTTACAATCAACGTTACAATACCGATTATTGCTTTGATTATACCATTATATGACGAAGAAAGATTCAGTGCATCCTTTAAATAATAATTAAAAGCATTGTCATATGCAGTTGAAGCAAAGCTGGTAAGAAATACGGCTATTAAAAATGTTATAAGAATTTTAGGCATCTCACCTATAAGGTTGCTATAGGACTTAAAAGGGTTTAAAGACATACCTGCGGTAAACCTATCATCCGATCTAACTTCTTCAATTAGCAAATATGTTAAAATTCCGTATATGAATATTAATGATGCCTGCAATACAAATACAAAGCGTATAGAAAAATTACCAACTACTCCTCCGACAAAATATCCAAATGCCGCCAATACTGAAGTAAGTGCAACATAATAGGATATATGCCGCCCTCTGTTATCTTGATCCGTAACATTAACCAAGTATGCAAGGCTGCAGACGTATATACCCGCACTAAAAAAGCCGCCTGCTAATCTTGCTGCAATCGTCATAAATACGGTGTCTGTCATTCCAAAAATTAGCTGCGTTACCCCATACACCGGACCTGTAAATGCCATTACCTTTATATGTCCGTAATTATCCCCTACAGTACCCCAAATCAGGGAGCCGAAAAAGTAACACAAGGACATTGCGGCAAATGACAAACCAAATACATAATCCGCAAAACCTTTTTCAATAAACATAGTCGGTGTCACCGGATGACCCATACTGCTGCATAATGCGAATAACCCGAAGCATAAATACAATCTTCCTATTGAAGCTTTTTTCAATTTTATTACCGTCCCCGATTTATATATGTAAAATCATATATTATGGACAACAAAAAAGCAATCCTAAAATAACATTATAAATTCAAATGTGGAGCATACAATGTATTATGTGTAAATAAAACGCTAATTGCACTTCAATGACGTTTAATTTGCTTGACATAATTATTTTCTTGTAATATAATAAACGTAAGAAGGGAGTGATTCTATGGCAAAAAACACATCTAACGTCAGCTTTCGTATTGATAGCGACTTAAAGGCACAAGCTGATACCCTGTTTTCCCAGCTTGGTCTTAATATGACTACAGCATTTAATATATTTCTCCGTCAGGCTGTTCGTGAAGGATGTATTCCTTTTGATATTACAATTAATACACCCAACACAGAAACAATTATGGCTTTGTTTGAAGCAGAACGCATCTCTCGTGATCCTTCGATCAGGCATTATGATGACGTTGAAAAAGCTCTTAAGGAACTTAAGTCATGAAGCGCAGCATTGTTTGGACAAACCAATTTAAAAAAGATTATAAGCTGTCAATCAAACGCGGCTTAGATGTTGAACTTCTTGATAATGTAATACGCATACTTGCAAATGGAAATCCTCTTCCTGCCGAATATAAAGATCATACGCTTTCAGGTAACTGGAAGGGACATCGAGAATGTCATATTCAGCCTGATTGGTTGTTGGTTTACCGCACAGAAGAAGATATTCTTATACTTACATTGTCAAGAACGGGAACTCACAGTGATTTATTTAGATAATAGTCTTTGCTTTGCGAAGGCTATTTTTTGCCTATAGGTATCAAAGAAATCTGAATATTGCGACATAAACTGAACATTTGAGCCACAGAAATTGGTTCTTCCGCATAAATCCGTTATTTATGTAGAAATTAGGGTCGAAATGTGATAATTACTGATTATGATAATCCTGAAAATTAGCTTCCTTATTTAACTGACTGTTTAGAATTTACCATTGAAAATAATCAAGGTTTTTTTCTTATTTTTTAAACGGAACATCCTCTGAAACTACCATCATTAGATAACAAGATTTCATAGAAATCAACACCCCTGCCCCTCAATCTTGAGGGGTGGTTTTTTTCTTCGTTGAAGTCTTTTCTTTTATTCAAATTTATTGTATTATCTTTTTATGAGCAAGTATTCTATTAAACAAATCATCTGGTTCTCTAAATCTAAGTCTTTGATTTTAATATTGATTACCGTGTTAGTTCTGTTTCCTGTAGAGTATAGATAAGATACAATAACCCAATTCCTATATATTGCAAATGACGTTTTGTTAGTATCTGGTTTAATTAAAAGAATTTTTAACTGTTCATCAGAATATGTTTCTTTTATAATTTCGTCTTCTTTGACGAGCTTCGTTTTAAACCTCTCACAATAACCATTATCCATACACCAATGCAAAAAAGCATTTAAAGCTATTAAGGCTGTGTTAATTGATTTTGCCTTGTTGTCTTTTTCCATCATATCATAGATGTAATCATCAATAATATCCATGTTGATGTATGAACTTGAAAAGTCATCATCATTGATAAATTTCTTGAATTTTTTAAAATAGTTCTTCTGATATTGAATGGTATACTCTGATAAGTTTCTGATTTTAGACTGCTTTTGATACCTTTCAAACAACTCATCTAAAGTAAACTTTTCATCTTTTTTACTCATTTTAATCTTCATTTTTATCCACACGGCTCCTTATATTTTATTACATTAACCGTGTGTATAAAAAAAGCAGTTCCTTTTTCAGAAACCGCCAGTTTCGTTGATTTCATGCGGATGACAGGACTTGAACCTGCATGAAATTGCTCTCACACGGACCTGAACCGTGCGCGTCTGCCAATTCCGCCACATCCGCTTACTATCACTGAAATATATTAGCATACTATTTAATGTTTTGCAATAATTAAATTATTTGAACCTTGTATTTTTTACTTAACTCCGATTTTTTATCATTATATACCTTTTCTTGTTTTTCCATGAAACAGCTGTCCTTAACCTCTTGTACTACCTCTTCGAATGATGAATTCCTTTCGAGAGTGCGTTCAGTCAGCTTAATGAGATGGTAGCCGAACTGTGTTTTAACAGGACCGCTTATTTCCCCTGCCTGCATTGCAAATACCGCATCTTCAAATTCAGGCACCATCTGACCCTTACCGAATTGTCCGAGTGCTCCGCCTGCCTCTTTTGAAGGACAGCTTGAAAATTCTTTGGCTGCATCTTCAAAGGATAATCCATCTGTTATATCTTCTAAAATCTCAGTAGCTTTTTCTTCGCTGTCAACAAGTATATGACTTGCTTTCACCATTTCCTGCGTTACATAAGTGTCTTTATGCTTTTCATAGTACTCTTTTAATTCTTCATCAGAAAGAGTTATCTGATTGAACATTTTCCTGAGGTTATATTGTTGAAGCATTGATTTTTTCATATTTTCCATTACTTCAATAAATTCTTCATCATTTTCCAATCCCTTTTCCAATGCATCCGAGTACATTAATTCATGCATTACCAATTCATCAACTAATTTTTTTCTTCCTTCGGGACCTTGAAAATATGCAGCATTTTGTCCTAAGTTTTTCATTAAAGCTTGTAAATCTGATTCCTTGATTTCATTGCCGTTTACTATTGCGATTGTTTTGTTTTCCATTTTATCTCCTATGTATTTTTTTCCATATTTTCATTATACTTAAGCAATTACCACAAAAAAATGAAAAATGGGATAGGTCATACCCCACTGTCTCATTTTATTCTTCTTCTTCCATACATTCCAACAAATTAGCTAATTCGGTAATGCATTTGTCTTCGTCCGAGCCTTTTGTTATAATTATAAGCTCATCACCCTTCATAGCCCCTAATGCCATAATACTGATTATGCTTTTTCCGTTAGCTTCCTGGATGTCTTTTTTGATAATAATTTCACTGTCAAAGTTTCTTGCTTTCTTTACAAATATTGCTGCCGGTCTCGCATGGAGTCCTATTTTATTTTTTAATACTACTTTTTGTGATCTCATTTTACACCTCTTTTTTCATGCTCTAAATCATTTGCAATTTCTTCAATCTTTCTTAATCTATGATTCACACCTGATTTTCCAAGGGGTGGATTTAACATTTCACCCAATTCCTTTAAGCTTGCGTTCGTATGCTTTAATCTCAAATATGCAAGCTCCTTTAAATGGTCAGGGAGTTTATCAATAGCTTTATGTTTCTTTAAAATTTTGATATTGTTAATCTGTCTCATTGATGTATCAACTATTTTGTCAAGGTTTGCAGTTTCACAGTTAATTACTCTGTTTATCTGATTTCTTGTTTCTTTAACGGCTCTTACGTTTTCAAATTCCAATACTGCGTTATTTGCTCCAAGCAGTGCCAGCAAGTCAGAAATTTGTTCGCTTTCCTTAATATAGGTTACGTAATTGTTTTTTCTTAACAACGTCTTTGCTGTTATACCGTATTCTTTAAGCAACGAGCTTATACCCTTGCTGTGATTTTCCCTGCTGCTTACAAACTCCGCATGGTATGATTTTTCCGGATCGCTTACTGAACCGCAGCCCATAAACGTACCCCTCAAATATGCTCTTTTACATTCATTGTTGATGACTAAATCATCGGGAACTCCATAATCAAATTCCACAAAGTTAAAATTATTATTGCCGGCTATTTTCGTTTCGATTAAAAAATTCTTGGCATACTTGTCTTCGATGTTAATAATATAATTGTTGCGTTTCTTTAACCGGTTTGTTTTTTCAACGCTTACCTGAGTTGAAATTTCAAATGCCACCTTTAATAATCTAAAAATTCGCCTGGCTACTGCCGCATTTTCTGTAGAAAATTCAATTTCAAATTTATTAAAACCTTTCAGGCTAATATAACCCATCGTTCTGATTAATGCTGCAAGCTCAGCTTTGGTGCTTGGTAACTCGGTTATTTCTGTTCTTGATAACTCATCCTTTATTTTGGAAGAAAAAGTCATATAATCACCTTACTTGTAACTATGAAATTTAATATCTTCAACAGCTTTTCTAATAATTTTTCTTTCATCATCATAACGAGCAATTATCAAAGTTCTTTCAAACGGAAGAAATTTAGCTTCTACAAAGCCTTCATTTTTTTGTGCAGTGCAATTCATGTTGTGTGCCATCATCAAATACCAGTGGACTTCTTTATTGATATGAATTCTATCCATATAACATGTACGGTTAAATTCATAATTTATTTTGCCGAGGTATTTAATTGTACTGACCTTTGCCTTGGTTTCTTCATAAACCTCACGCAAAGCAGTTTCCTCCAATGATTCATTTTCTTCAACTCTTCCCTTTGGAAGCACCCAATCTCCGTTAAATTTTTTTAACATCAATATGCTGTTTTTGAAAAAAACGATTCCGCCTGCACTCACTTCCTGAATCATGTTTGACCCGCCATTCCAATATTGTATTTTATATAATAACACAATATCAAAAAAAATCAAACATATATTTATAGTGTACACTAAAAATGATTACAATTCAACAGATTTATTATTCTTTTGACGGTCTCTCTCCATAATATTGATAATAATCAACCCTTACATCACCGTTGAACAGCTTTCTTTTTCTGTCCGCCTTTCTGCCAAAGTCCTTTTCAAAGGTTTCAACAGATGTGATTACGTAGCAGGACCAGGTTCTATCCTTGCCGAACACTCTTCCCAATCTTTTATGAATTTTTTGAATTTCTTCAACCTCGCCGATTCTGTCGCCGTATGGTGGATTAGTAATTAATATGCCGTATGGACACATAGGTTCGATAATCTTATTGACATCCTTAACAAAAAATTCTATGCAATCATCCACACCTGCTTCTATGGCATTTTCCTGCGCTATTTTAATTGCCTTCGGATTTATATCTGATGCATATATTTTTATATCAGCGTCAAAATCAATATTTTTTCTTGCTTCAATCTTAGCGTTTTTCCAATACTCATCTTTTACAGCTTTCCAGCCCATTGATGCAAATGTGCGATTAAGTCCGGGGGCGATATTTCTGCCTATCAATGCAGCTTCAATAGCGATTGTACCGGAGCCGCATAGGGGATCATACAATATTCTGTCCTTATTCCAATAGCTTAGCTTAACCAATGCAGCAGCCATAGTTTCTTTAAGCGGCGCCTCTGTTGACTTCTCTCTGTAGCCTCTTTTAAACAGTCCTTCTCTTGCACCTGTTGTATCTATTGACACTGTGGCAACATCCTTGTGAATAGATATGAGTATTGTGTATTCTGCCCCTGTTTCAGGCATCCATTCAACATCATAATGTTCACATAACTTTTTAGATACTGCTTTTTTTACAATAGCCTGACAATCAGGCGTGCTGTAAAGCTTTGATTTTATACTTTTTCCCTTTACGGTAAATTTACCGTCCTTGTCAATCCAATTTTCCCAGTTTAATTCATATGTTTTATCAAAAAGCTCTTCAAAGCTGTAGGCTTCAAACTGTCCCATTATGAGCATAACTCTGTCTGCACATCTTAAATTTATATTTACTTTCGGGATATCCTGTATTCCTGCACCAAAGTACATCCAACCGTTATCAGCAGTAACATCCTGGAATCCTATGTCGTTTAATTCTCTTTTAACTATTGCCTCCAAACCAAAAGCAGATATGGCAGCTAATTTAATTTTATCATTCGGTACTCTATTGTTTTCCAATTGTTCTCCCATCGTTCTCCTACTGTTCTCCCATTGTTATATTGTATTTGTCTATTTTATAATACAAGGTCGCACGGGGAATTTTCAAGCGTTTTGCCGCTTCTGATTTGTTAAAGTTTAATTCCTTCAGTGTGTTTTGTATTATTCTTTTCTCAACTTTTTCAATATATTCTTCTAACCCGGTTTCATGATGCTTTATCTGGCTTACATTTATAACCTTATTTATTTCATCTACTTCAATTTTTTGCATATATGCAGGTAGAAATTCCTTTTCTATTTTATCCTTTCCATTCTGATGTGCATAAATTACAGATCTTTGAATTACATTTCTTAATTCTCTTACATTACCTTCCCAATTGTATTCGGAAAATATACTTAATATATCATCAGGTATTTCAATTATACCTATACCCTGTTCCATGCAAAATTCCTGCAGGAACTTATTTGCCAACAGGACTATATCTCCCTTTCTCTCTCTTAGAGGAGGAATGTTCACCTGAAAAACATCCAATCTGTAATAAAGATCATTTCTGAATTGATTCTCTTTAATAAGTGTCCTGATGTCTTTGTTTGTAGCCGAAATAATTCTTACATCTATTTTTCTTTGCTTATTGCCGCCTATTCTTGTTACAACACCTTCTTCTAATACACGGAGAAGCTTTGGCTGCATCTCAAGAGGCATATCTGCAATTTCATCCAGAAAAAGTGTTCCTCCCTCGGCTTCTTCAAATTTGCCCTTTTTACCCTCATTTCTCGCTCCCGTAAAGGCTCCCGGTTCATAACCAAACAATTCGCTTTCAAAAAGTTCTTTCGGTATAGCGCTGCAGTTAATGGGAATAAACTTCCCCTTCCTTTCACTTTCATAATGGATTGCCTTTGCAAACAGCTCTTTACCTGTTCCGCTTTCACCCTTTAGCAATATGTTTAAAGGTGATTTGGATATATTTTTACACAAATTGATTATTTGTATGAAATTAGCGTTGTTACTTATTATTTTTGAAAAATATGCTTCACCGGAGGTTGATATTTTTGTGTATTCCTTTTCAAGCTTAAGCAGGTTGTGCTGAGTTTTGTTTAAGAGCTCACTGAGCTTTACAATTTCTGTTATATCACGGTCCCTTGCAAGTCCGCCAATCATGTTGCCCTGCTTATCATGAAGAGGTACTGCGCTGGAAACGACAAAGCTGTTTTCTCTTGGGTTGTTGTATATATTGTGATAGGAGATTTTCTTTTCGAGGACCTTTAATAATAAAGCATTTGGAAAAAATTCCTTTATATCGCTGTCTATGATGTCTTTCTTAGAAACACTAAAATATTCCTCGGCAGTAGAATTAAAAAAAATGACCTTACCTTCCATATCTACTACAGTTATGGAATCAGGTATATTGTCTAATATATATTCAAAAATTCCTCTTTCTCTTTCTTTAAAATAGTTTTCGGAATTCATCACAACCCCCTGCGAGAATGAACATTGAACGATGAAAAATGAACAATGAACAGTTATTGTTTATAGTAGTAATTTTCTATAAATAAATCTTCTAAATGCCAGAATTTCTTAAAATTATTGTATTCAATTTCTGCATTCTTGTTTTCCCTGCCTGTCTTAACGGCTCTTATAAGAATGTTTTTCGGAGTGTGCTCCATAGCTATAAATTCCATCAATTGGACCTTGTAGCCCTTTGTTTCCAGGAACAATCCTCTCAATGAATCCGTAACCAGAGCTGATACTCTTTCTTTAATTAAACCGTGCTTAAGCATCGGCTCTAACTCAATATTTTTTATTTTATCATAAAATTCATGCTGACAACATGGAACGGACAATATTATATCTGCATTCCACTTGATTGCTTTAACCAAGCTTGCATCTGTTGCCGTATCACACGCATGAAGTGTAACTATCATGTCTATGTTGTCAGCATAATCAAAACTCTGTATATCTCCGTAAATAAATTTCAAATTATCATAATTCAGCTTATCTGAAATTTCATTACAATAATTTATTACTTCTTCCTTTAAATCCAATCCTATTATTTTTACTTTTACTTTTCTCAAATGATAAAAATAATAGTACAAAGCAAAGGTAAGATACGCTTTTCCGCACCCGAAATCTATTATCATAAAATCATCCTTAAGCTCTCTACCCTTTAAGGAATCATCCACTATTTCCAAAAATTTATTTATCTGCTTAAACTTATCGTACTTTTTTGAATACACCATTCCTTGCTTGTTCATTACTCCAAGGAGCTCTAAAAAGTCGCAGGTTTCATTTTCATTGATTATATACTGTTTTTTCTTGTTATGCTCTTCTGTGGATTGCTTTTTAGAGGGCTGTTTTTCAGTAACCTTAACACTGCCTTTTTTACTTACAATTATTTGATAATCTGCTTCTGAAGTAAATAAATTTATATTTTTATAACCATCAATTATTAAATTAATTATTTCTTCATTTGCTTCTTCATATGAATAGTTTTCATGGAAAGCTTGTTTATCTGTAAATTTCTCAAATTGAATAATGTTTTTATTCTTAACATTGATCGGTCTTGCTGTGATTTTTTTATAGGGATTATCAGGTTTATTCTTGGGTGTTGTAAAAACGCCGTATATAAATTTGTTTTCTTCAATACTTCTATTAACTATTTCTTGTATGTTCAAATTAACACCTCTTGCGGAAAATTTAAATTTTCCTGATTTGCAATAGATTAGCTGTGGATTAGCGATAAATGAGCAATTGTAAAAATCACTTTATCTATCGCCTATCAATTGCTTTTCCATTGCCTAATCGGGGACACTATAGTGTCCCCGCACTTTTGAAGCTGCTCTTCAATTGTACAATTCGGTTAAATACCAAATGTTCTTCTGTTGTGTCCTGATCGATTATAAAAAATCCATGTCTTAAAAATTGGAATCTGTCACCTATTTTGTTTTCCTTCAATGTAGGCTCCATCTTACAATTCTTTAAAACTATTTTAGAATTTGGATTTAATTTTTCCAGGAAGTTTGATTTATCAAAATCTTCATCGTCCATCATATAGTCGTATAATCTTACTTCCGCATCGACATAATGCTTCGCGGATACCCAATGTATTGTACCCTTAACCTTTCTGCCGGTAAAGCCGGACCCGCTTTTAGTTTCAGGATCATAGGTACAATGCACTTCCACAACCTTTCCGTCTTCATCCTTAACAAAGCTCTCACATTTGACGAAATATGCATTTCTAAGTCGAACTTCATTGCCCGGGAAAAGTCGATAATATTTTTTTGGCGGATCTTCCATAAAATCATCTCGTTCAATATAAAGCTCTCTGCCAAAAGGTACCATACGGCTGCCCATTTCGGGATTGTCGGGATTATTTTCCGCTTCCATGTATTCTATCTTATCCTCAGGATAATTTGTAATAACTAATTTTATAGGATCTAATACAGCCATTGTTCTAGGTGCTTTTAGGCTTAAATCATCTCTTATTGCAAATTCAAGCATTGCAATATCTACGACACTTTGCGCCTTTGATACTCCTATTGCTTCACAAAAGCTTTGTATAGATTCAGGAGTATATCCTCTCCTCCTTAGTGCTGCCACTGTTGGCATACGAGGGTCATCCCAGCCGTCAACATATCCTTCTTCGACCATTTTCTTCAGATATCTTTTTCCCATCATTGTCTTGGATAAAAACAATTTGGCAAACTCAATCTGCTTAGTGGGAGCTGCTTTAAAATCATCTATATTGCTTAAAACCCAATCATAAAACGGTCTGTGGTCTTCAAATTCCAATGTGCACACTGAATGAGTTATTCCTTCGATCGCATCCTCCAAGGGATGAGCATAGTCATACATAGGATAAATGCACCACTTATCCCCTGTATTGTGATGAGATTCATGTAAAGTTCTATAGATTACGGGATCTCTCATATTGATATTAGGACTTGCCATATCTATTTTAGCCCTTAATACTTTTTCACCGTTTGCAAATTCACCATTCTTCATTTTTGAAAACAATTCCAAATTTTCCTCAACGGTTCTGTTTCTGAAAGGACTTTCTTTTCCCGGTTCAGTCAATGTTCCCCTGTATTCTTTTATTTCTTCAGCCGATAAATCATCAACAAAAGCAATACCCTTTTTAATTAATTCTACGGCATAATCATACATTTGGTCAAAATAGTCGGAAGCATAAAATATTCTTTCCTCCCAATCGGGGCACAGCCATTTAACATCCTTTATAATAGATTCCACAAATGATATATCTTCTTTTGTAGGATTGGTATCATCAAATCTCAAATTAAAAATCCCATTGTTTTTCTTAGCTAAGCTGTAATTTAAGCAAATTGATTTTGCATGACCTACATGAAGATAGCCATTTGGTTCCGGAGGAAATCTTGTTTGTACCCTGTTTCCGTATGTTCCATTTTCAAGGTCTTCATTAATTATTTTCTGGATAAAATTAACCGATTCCCTGTTTTCAATTTCGCTCATCATTTTCCTCCTAATTTTTGTAGTATATTTCATTTCATTATATATAATGAAATTACTATTTTCAAGCTAAATATTCCAATATCTATATTATATCCCAAGTTTACATAAAAGATAAGCAGATATCTTCAAAACCTGTGATTCCTCACTAACGTTCGGAATGACACAAACGTACGATTTACGTTTATTCATAGCAATTGACAATAAAAAACCTGCAAAATGCAGGTTTTTATTCAATATTAAAGTATTTATTTGCTATAGTCATAGAATCCCTTGCCCGTTTTTCTGCCAAGCAAGTTTGCTCTTACCATTTTACGAAGAAGTGGATGAGGTCTGTATTTCGTATCACCGAATTCATTATATAGAACCTCCATAATAGCAAGACACACGTCGAGACCTACCAAATCACCCAATTCTAACGGTCCCATCGGATGGTTTGCACCTAATTTCATAGCAGTGTCTATTTCTTCTCTTGACGCAACTCCGTCAGCCAATATACCAATGCCTTCATTTATTAAAGGAATCAATATTCTGTTAACAACAAATCCCGGAGCTTCATCAACACTTACAGGAGTTTTTCCTATTTTCTGAGATAATGCAAATATTTCATCATGAACTTCCTGAGAAGTCATCTTTCCCTTAATGATTTCAATCAATTTCATTACCGGTACGGGATTAAAGAAATGCATACCTATTACATTTTCAGGCTTTTTCATTTTAGCAGCTATTTCAGTAATTGATAATGAAGATGTGTTGGTGGTTAAAATTGCAGTTTCTTTAGCAACAGCCTCAATTTCACCAAATATAACATGTTTTGTTGCCATGTCTTCTGCTATTGCTTCAATGAATAAATCTGCTTCCGAGCATTCTTCATATGTAGTAACCTTTGTTATGTTTGCAAGAGTTTGATCCATGGCTGCCTGTTCAATTTTTCCCTTAGCAACCAATTTAGCAAGACCTTTACCTATTGTATCCTGCAACGTATCATAAGTTTTTCCCGGTCTTCCCTTAACTATAACAGGATATCCTGCCTGAGCAAAGGTTTGAATGATTCCTTTTGCCATTGTACCTGTTCCAATAACACAAATTTTCTTAACTTCCATTTAATCCTCCTATAATATTAGGACTTTTGTCCCTTTTTTGCCTAACATAATTATATCACTGTAAATATATTTTATCAATACAGATATATTTGATAAATATTTAACAATTGAAATAATTGTTGAGTATTTGCAAATAATATTTAATAAGAGAGATCCTTTACTTCGCTCTGATAACAAATGGATGGTGTGTAATGCTTAAAAAAAATTTCGTATTTATTGTTAAGCTGCTTTCTAAAATGAAGGAAGACAATATATTCGAGCTAAGTGCCCAATTTTCTTATTACATAATATTGGGTATTTTTCCGTTTTTGATTTTATCAATCTCAATATTGTGTAATTACAGCAATTTCATATATGAAATATTATATACCGTAGAATCAATTATACCTGAGGATGTTTATAAAATAGTGTACAGCATCGTCACAAAATCAGTAAACAGCTGCGCCAAGCCATACATATCTTCAAGCTTGATTATTTTGTTATGGTCTGCAACAGCAGGGAGCGCCACAATTATTGCCGGGATAAACAGAGCTTACGGCTTCACAGTTAATCGCAATTATTTTTTTATGAGATTAGAGGGAATCATATTTTCATTTGCTATTATGGTAACTCTGCAAATTATTTTTGCACTGATTGTTTTAGGAAATGAAATTATTAACTTAATGCAAAATACATCCTTATTATCAGATGTACTTTATTCAATAATTCATATTTTCAGATATGTACTGCCATTTTTACTGATGTTTTTAATTTTTTCTGCTGCATATAAATATCTGACATACGAAAAGGTTAAATTTTCATTTGTATTTCCGGGTGCAGCATTTGCAACCATAGGTATAATTTCCGGCTCCACCGCCTATTCATATTACATAGGAACCAAGACTATTTACTATAATACAATTTACGGTAATTTATCCGGCGTAATAATCTTTTTATTATGGATTTTCATTATGTCAATAATCTTCCTGACCGGTGCGGAAATTAACTATTTTGCAGGAAAAAGCAGACAGAAAAAGGTACAGAAATAATTTAATTTCATATTTATCACACTTTACAGTAGTTGTCAAGTTTGGAACCATGATATAATTTGAATCAACATAAAATATTTTAAAATTCTGTAACGAAATGCCGGTTTTTCGGATATATGTTTTGAGGAGGTGAATTAATTGCAGGATATGGAAAAGATTTATAGCGAGCATGCTAAGACTGTTTATAAATTTCTCTATACCAAGACACAGGATTCGTATTGGGCTGAGGAATTAACACAGGAAACATTTTACAGAGCAATTAAATCTATAAAATCATATGACGGAAGCTGTAAAATTTCTACCTGGCTCTGTCAAATTGCAAAGCATATCTGGTTACAGGAGCTTGAAAAGAAATCGAAATATAAAACAGAAAGTATCTCAGATGATATAGTCTCTTCCGGAGATAGTATAGAAGATAAATTGGTACAAGCCGAACATAAAATTCAACTTATCAAAGCATTACATTTTATAAAAGAACCTGCAAGAGAAGTCATGTATTTGAGATTGCTGGGAGATTTATCCTTTAAAGAAATCGGAGACATTCTTGGGAAAAGCGAAACATGGGCAAGAGTAACATTTTTCAGAAATAAATATGAAATTATGAAAGGAGATTATTATGAATAAAATCAATTGCAATATTATTAAGGATTTACTTCCTCTATATATAGATAATTTGACAAGTAACGAAAGTAATGAAATTATTGAAGAACATTTGAATAGCTGCAATGAATGCCAAATAGTATATGAGCAAATGAATACTCCTATAGAAGCTGAACAAGAACAAAATCGGGAAAATGAAATTGATTATCTTAAAAAAGTCAAAACAAAAACAATTAAAAACTATGTATTTGTTTTTTCAATCATAGCCATTGTTGCAATATTAACCTTTGTATTCTTAATCGGCATAAGAGTAAAATCAGATGATGTTAATATTGTAGCCAATGTTTATGACGAAAATGAAGGTTCATTTAAAATTGTTCTGTCAAACGGAAAAAGATTAAATGTAACAACAAGACCAATATCAGGTATGGATGATAATGGTGATATCATTACAGCAGGGTACGTACTTACTCCATATTCTGTGCTGACATTACCCGGAAAAGATTGTAATAACTACACGATAGGGTATCCGCTAACCCGCGATTTTAATATAACGATAAGATTCAGAGACAAGGATGTTGTATATGTAGTGAGGAGTAATCAGTTACTTGAGTTAAAAGAGCCTCTTTCCGAGGGAAAATAAATAATTTATCCATGGTTACTCTTCCCTGTGTTCATCAATTAACTTTTGGAGTTCGCAGATTTCTTTAGAACTCAATTTTTTTCTTCTTGTAAATGCAGCTAAAAGTTTTGGAAATGAACCGTCAAATCCTTCATTAAGTAAACCTTCGTTTACTAGTATATTCCCAATTGATGTAGCTGATGTATTATTACCTATATTATCTGCAAGAAACATAATTAGTTTTCGAAGAAGGATAAGATCCGTAATAGCCCTTTGTTCTTTACGTAGTATTAATATTACAAACTTGACATTTTTAAAATTTATATTATTGATGTTATATTTTTTTATTTACTTACTCTTATTTATATCATTATTTTATAGTATATATAATATTTTTAAGTCTTGAAATTTCGGTTTACGAATATATGTTTTGAGGAGGTGAATTAATTGCAGGATGTGGAAAAATGTATCATCTTTCTGCACGGAATATGAAGTAGCCTGATTTCTTATTGGCTGTTTCGCAATTATTGAACAAGCTTTCTATTTTCGTCTTGGTACTTGGGGCGCCCTGCTTTTTTTGTATAACAACGTATAGCTTGCCTCCCTCGTTCAAGTGTTCGTACGCTCCTTCATAAAAAGAAAATATAGTATCCTTGCCTGCCCTTATGGGAGGATTGGTCACTATGATATCGTATTTTTCATTAATATTTTCAAATCCGGATGACTTAATAATTTTTGTTCTGTCATCCACCTTGTTTTCTTTTACGTTCATTGTACAAAGTTCCAAGCTTCTTTCATTGACATCTGACATTGTAACGTCAGTTTTATTTAAGAGCTTCGCAATAATTATACCTATTGGACCGTAGCCGCATCCTAAGTCCAGTACACTCCCCGAAAAGCCTTCGTTTTCATTTAGAACCGTTTCAACTAAAAGCATTGAGCCGAAGTCCATGCCGGTTTTTGAAAAAACACTGTTGCTCGTATAAAAATAAAATCTGTCCTGTCCTATATTCCAGTCGAATTTATATATTTCCTTTTCTGTTGTGGGGTTTTGATTAAAATAATGCTCCATTACTGTGTCTCCTGTGTCCTAAATTAAGAATCCAACATCTTTTCGTATATTAATCCATTAATACGTCGCCCTTATTTTTAATATTATAGTTGTTCTTATATATATTTGCTGCATAGTAATCACCATTCTTCTTTTCCATACAGTTCACCAAAGTCGATATCAATTTTCGGATTTGATTTTTCTCCTGCTGACTTTTCCGCAAGAAGCTCAAATTTAGTTTTTTCTTGTTTCTTTTTTAATATAAGTTTATTATCTTCTACATTTGTATTAAAGTTTATATTATCTTTAATCATCATAGTGTCCTTTACATTGTATTATCTCTATTCTTCCGTTCGATACCTTATAGACAAGCCTGTTTACTTCATCAATCCGTCTGCTCCAACTGCCTTCAAAGTTTTTTAGTAATTCGGGCTTGCCTAATCCATCAAAGTTGTTACGGTCAATATCTTTCAAAAGAGCATTAATTCGTTTTAAGGTTTTTTTATCTTGTGTTTGCCAATACAAATATTCTTCCCATGCTCGTTCAGTAAAAATCAACTTACTCATTCGACATTTCCTCAAGTTCTTCCATAGTCTTCACTACAGTCTTGCCTTGTCTTAATTGCTCCATGCTCTCGTCAATAGCACGCATATTTCTTTCAGAGTAAAAGGGATCATAGGAAACTTCAAATGGAATTCTTTTTTCTCTGGTCATTTTCTTTGCAAAAATTATAAATGCTGTTGTCATATTTAATCCCAATTCTTGGCAAGTCTTCTCCATATTCTTTTTGAGTTCCTCATCCATACGAATATTTACCATTGTTTGTGCCACATTCATCACCTCTTTCCATGTTTACTATTATATCATATGTTTTATACAATGTCAATACTACGTATGTACACAGTATGAAATTACCTGAAATCACTTCATGCTTAATTTATATTTTCTCCAAATATAAATAATAAATTATATTAATTAAAAAAGAGATTCTTCTTGCACTCGGACCATCATTCTAAATGCAATATGAAGAATCTCTATTCTTTATTTATTTTGCGTTTACGCAATTAGCTCTCAGGTTAGCCAAATATGCTCTTTCAACCGTATCAAAGATTTTATATTCCTTTTCCTTGTTGTCAAAGGTTGGAACATAAAGCTCTGTTTCATATACCTTTTTGCATTTTTCAGCCGGCTTAGCATTTAATAATTCAGCGATTGTTTTAAACATTTCAGCATTTGACATTCCAGTTAATGGTTTAAATGCTTCAACGACATTTTTAACTGTACCGTCTGCACTGACTACTGTTCCCTCAGATTCAGCCAAGCTGTTTAAAGGAAGCACATATTCTGCTGCTGCAGTCGTTTCATTTTCCATAATATCGAATGCGGCAAAGAATTTAAGATTATTTACAGCTTCTTTCAATTCCTTGTCATTTGATAATATATCCTCACCTATAACAACCAAGCCTTTTACACTGCCGTCAATAATTGCCTTTCTGATTTCCTCTCCCGGTGTCTTAAATCCGATATCCCAAGCTCCCTGGCTGTTGGATTTAGCCTTAAGAACTATAAATCCTCTATGCGGCTTATTGTCGTTTCCTAACAATAATGTTATATCGGCCAACACCTTTAACGCTTTATTGTTAACAGTATTGGAATCTGCAATTATAATCGGTTTTTTAGCCTTCTTGATGCTTTCTGCAACCATGTCGGCAGATTTTGATACTTCAATATCCTTAACAGCACTTAACAATTTATCGCCGTTTGGATATTTATTTAATAGTTCGGCTTTGATAACACCTTTTTCAATCAATGCCTTCAACACTCCTGCAAAGAATGCTTCATAATTATTAACATCGGCTTTAGCTGCCCATTTATCTGTCTTTGTGGATTCTGTTGAACAGGATACAATACTTCTGCTGTCTGATAATCTTCTCAGCTTCATACCCATTGATGAATGATGCTCGTACAATTGTCCAACGGAAACTATCAAATCAGCGGCATCTAATTGTTCAAAATCTATGGTAGATTGATTTTTACCTAAAACTCTTTCGATGCCCGGCTCTTCGTCTATTGTGAATGAACCCTTATAGTGGCTGTCTAATTCTTTGGCTATTGATTTTACAGTCAGCAATTCTTCATTTGTTAACTTCGGTGATACGACAAACGCAACCTTATCCTCACCGTACATATTTTGTATGCTTCTCAGGCGTTTAGCTGTTTCAAACAATGCAACGTTCAGCGCTGTTTTTTCTTGTGTTCCTTTTATTCTTGCTTTGGCGCTTAACAGCCTGTTGTCATTGTTTATATGCTCAATACCAAACTTGCCCTTTCCGCACAACGGAATTTCATTTTCTTTAGGACTGCTTGCCTGGTAGATTATATTGTCCTTATGCTCGTAAATTACATCACATCCGACTGAACAGTAGCTGCATACTGACTTGGTTTGAACCAAATTAAGCGGAATTTCCTTAATGTTTCCTCTTCTGTCAAGCCATGCACCCGTCGGGCATACATCTATACATTGACCGCATGAAATACATTCGGTTAATTTTAATTCCTGTTCAAATGCAGGTGCTACAAATGTTGCATTTCCTCTTTCAACGAAGCCTAAAGCATTAGCTCCAACTACCTCGTTACATGTTCTTACACAAAGTCCGCAAAGTACACACTTATCAACATTCTGAGATATGAAAGGATGATCCGTTTCTTTTTGTTTCTTTTCATCTTCAGCATGATATTTTACGGTATCTATTTCATATTTTTTAATATAGTCAACCAATTCACACTCAAAATAATCCTTACATCCGCACTCGAGACATCTTTGACCTTCTCTTACCGCTTCTTCTTCAGTCATAGTCGGTAGAATAGGCTGGAAGTTAACTTTTCTAAGCTCAGCTTCAACGGTTCTGTGCTGTACTCTCGGTACAACTTCCCTGTCCTTGAAATCCTTCTTAGAAACCTCGGTATATACTAAAGGCATTTTTTTGTAAGGAATAACTTCTCCGTTTAGATACCCGTTTATTGCTTCACATGCATGCAATGCCTGAGCGATAGCCTCAATAGCAATCTTAGGACCCGTTGCAGCATCTCCTCCTGCAAACACTCCTCTCAGGTTTGTTTCGAATGTTTCTTCATTGATCTGAATATTTTTCTTTTTACCCTGTGCTACATTTATATTTCCGCAATCAACTTCCTGACCGATTGCCGCTATGATTGTATCTGCTTCAAAGGTTACAAATTCTCCCGTCGGTTCAGGTTTTTGTCTGCCAGATGCATCCTTTTCTCCGAGAACCATCTTTTCACATCTTAAGCCGGTAACTTTGTCTCCACCTTCTACTGATACAGGTGCTGAAAGGAATGAGAATACAACTCCTTCTTCCTTTGCTTCCTTAATTTCTATTTTTTCGGCAGGCATTTCGCTTTCGGTTCTTCTGTAAACTACTCTTACTTCCTCTGCTCCGAGACGGATACTTGTTCTTGCAACGTCCATCGCAGTGTTTCCGCCGCCTACTACTATAACCTTTTTGCCTATTTTTACGGGTTTATTTTCAGCTACGTTGATTAAGAAATCAATACCGCCCAATACTCCGTCGATGTTTTCTCCTTCGCATCTCATAGGTGAGCTTTTCCATGCTCCTATACCTAAAAATACGGCATCATAATTATTTTGTAAATATTCTAAAGACATATCGTCTCCGATTTTTACTCCATAATTAATTTTTGCTCCCATTTCTTCAATGATGGCAACCTCTGCATCAACCACATCTTTAGGAAGACGGTATTCAGGTATGCCGTATCTCAGCATTCCGCCCGGTTTAGGCATTGCTTCGAATATTTCTACCCCATGGCCTTCTCTCAATAAGAAATATGCAGCCGACAATCCGGCAGGACCTGCTCCTACCACTGCAACCTTCTTTCCCGTAGACGGTTTTAGACTTGGTATATATTGTTTTTCAGAATTCAAATCGTAATCTGCCGCATACGTCTTAATACATGCAATGGATACAGATTCTTCAACGTGCTGTCTCCTGCATGCTTTTTCACAAGGATGAGGACATACTCTTCCTATACAAGCCGGCAAAGGCAATCTCTGTTTTATTAATTTTAATGATTCTAAGGGCTGCTTGTTTGCAACCAATCCAACGTATCCCTGGACGTCGGTTTCTGCCGGGCAATTCAAGGTACACGGTGGTTTACAGTCACCTATATGCTGGGATACTAGTAAATTCAAAGCTGTATTTCTTGCTTCCACAACTTTTGGGGTGTCTGATCTTACTACCAATCCATCGGCTACAGGTGTAGCACATGCTCTTGCAGTCTTTGGCTGTCCTTCTATTTCAATCAGGCACAATCCACAGCCTGCGTACACTTCTAATCTTTCATCAAAACATAAATGCGGAATTTCAATATTATTTTCTAAAGCTGCCTGTAATACTGTTTTCCCTTGTTCTGCTGAAATTTCTATACCGTTTATATTAAGCTTAAATAATGACATGTTATCCTCCTTTAGTTCTTTTGTACTGCGTCAAATCTACATACGCTGTAGCAATTACCACATTTAATGCACGCTTCCTGATTGATGACATGAGGATTCTTAACAGTGCCATCTATACATTTTACAGGACATTTTCTTGCGCATAGGGTACATCCTGTACATTTGTCTTTATCTATTTCGTATGTTAATAATGCTTTACAATGTTTAGAAGGACATTTCTTATCCACAACATGAGCAATGTATTCGTCTTTGAAATATCTTAATGTTGATAATACAGGGTTTGGAGCTGTTTGTCCCAGACCGCAAAGAGATGAATCCTTAACGCTTATCGCTAAGCTTTCAAGCTCATCCAGATCCTCCATCGTACCCTTGCCTTCAGTAATTTTTTCTAAAATTGACAGCATCCTCTTAGTACCTACTCTGCACGGAGTACATTTACCGCAGGATTCATCAACCGTAAATTCTAAGAAGAACCTTGCGATGTCAACCATACAATTATCCTCATCCATTACGATCATACCGCCTGAACCCATCATTGAGCCAACAGCCATCAATGTTTCGTATTCGATAGGTGTATCAAGATGATCCTTGGTTAAACATCCGCCTGAAGGACCTCCGGTCTGAACCGCCTTAAACTCTTTTCCGTCAGGGCATCCGCCGCCTATATCGTAGATCACTTCTCTTAGGGTTGTTCCCATTGGCACTTCAACAAGTCCTGTATTAACAACCTTGCCGCCTAAGGCAAACACCTTTGTTCCCGGTGATTTTTCTGTACCGAAGCTTCTGAACCATTCCGGTCCTCCATTTATAATCTGAGGTATATTTGCCAATGTTTCAACATTGTTAATACATGATGGTTTACCCCAAAGACCCTTAACTGCCGGGAACGGAGGCTTAACTCTCGACATACCTCTTTTACCTTCGATGGATTGCATTAAGGCAGTTTCTTCTCCGCATACGAACGCTCCTGCTCCTAATCTTGTTTCTATTTCAAAATCAAAACCGGAATTAAATATATTTTTACCTAAAAGCCCGAGTTCCGTCGCTTGCTTAATTGCTATTTCCAACCTCTTAACCGCTACGGGATATTCGGCTCTGACATAAATGTATCCCTTAGTTGCACCAATTGCGTATCCCGCTATTGCCATTGCCTCTAAAACAGCATGAGGGTCTCCTTCAAGAACGCTTCTGTCCATGAATGCACCCGGGTCTCCTTCGTCAGCATTACATATAATATATTTCTGATCCGCTTTGTTAGGTGCGGTAAATCCCCATTTAACTCCCGTTGGGAATCCTGCTCCTCCTCTTCCTCTCAGACCCGAATCCTTCATCTGCTTAATAACTTCGTCAGGGGTCATTTCGGTAAGTGCCTTACCTAAAGCGGCATAGCCGTCTCTCGCTATATATTCGTTAATATTTTCCGGGTCTATAAAACCGCAGTTTCTTAAAGCAATTCTTTTTTGTTTTTTGTAGAAATCTCCATCCATCAGAGACGTACTTTCTACAGGTTCTTCAGTCTTTTGTGCAAATTCGTCGATTATTTTTTTAGCTTTTTCCGTATCTACATGAGTATAGGTTACTTTCTCCTTGTTTGGTTCATAAACCTCGACTATAGGCTCATATACACACATTCCTATACATCCAGTCTGAACCACCTTTATGTTGCTTAAATTTTTAAGCTTCGCTTCTTCAATAAGTGTATCGAGCACAGGTCTTGCTCCGGCTGATATACCACACGTTGCCATACCTACAACGATTCTTACTTCATCTTCTTTTTTATCACTATCTAAGCTTTTAGCGAACTCGTCTCTCATATTTTTCAATTCATTTAATGTCTTCAAGTTTGCACCTCCTAATTTCTATATTTAGCTATAATTTCAGGTACTTTCTTGGAATCAACTTTGCCATAAACATCTTCGTCTACAACCATTACAGGTGCTAACCCGCAGCATCCCAAACATCTTGTTGCTTCAAGAGTAAACAATTTATCTTCCGTAGTTTGTCCGACCTTAACATCTAACTCATCAGCTATCTTATCAATTATTTCCTGAGAACCCTTTACATAACAAGCAGTACCAAGACAGACTCCTATTGTATGCTTGCCCTTTTCTTCTATTGTAAACTGAGTATAGAATGTCACAACACCATAAATATCAGCTAAAGGAATATTTGTTTCATCCGAAATAAATTTTTGAACTTCTAAAGGTAAATAACCAAATATATCTTGAGCTTTTTGCAAGGTTTGCATTAAAATACCTTGTACATTTTTTACAGAATCAATATATTCCTTTAATTCTGCAAACTCTTTTTGCTTTAATTGCACGAAATCGTTTTGCAATTCAGGTCCCTCCTCTAAATTTTATGACACAACAATTATATATTCTGGTATATAAAAAGTCAATGAATAACAAATTAACAAGCTTCCGGTTAACGTATCCAAAATAAAAATGTCATTCTGAGGGCTTGTGCCCGAAGAATCTCATCTTTTGTGCACGTGAGATTCTTCGCTATCGCTCAGAATGACAAATATTCGTTTAATTATTTTTAAAAATTGTTATAAAATACTTTATATGCTTTATATGTCATGTAAAGGTCTGTTTTTGAAATTATTTCGTATGGTGCATGCATACTGAGAACAGGAACACCAAGGTCAACAACATCCATATTGTAGTTTGCCATGATGTATGCGATTGTTCCTCCGCCGCCCTGGTCTACCTTTCCAAGCTCAGCCGGCTGCCATACTACGTTGTTTTCATTGAATAATTTTCTCAGCTTTCCTATATATTCAGCATTTGCGTCGTTTGCTCCCGATTTACCCCTGCTGCCTGTGTATTTTACCATTGCAACACCCTTGCCCATTATAGGTGAATTTTGTATTTCAGAAACCTGAGGATATGTGGGGTCCACACCTGCTGCTACGTCTGACGAAAGCATACTGCTGTTTGACAGAGATCTTTTTAAAGATAGTTCACTGTAAACACCGTTATTTTGCAAAGCAATTAATTCAGCAACCATATTGTTAAAGAACATGGATTGCATACCTGTATTTCCCACGCTTCCTATTTCTTCTTTATCAACAAACAAGGCAACCGCAGTTTTATCTGTATTTTTAACCTCTAAAATTGCTTTTAATGATGTATATGCACATACTCTGTCATCGTGACCGTATGCAGCAATCATGCCTCTGTCTATTCCTACGTCTCTTGATTTTCCTGCCGGTACTATTTCAAGCTCGGCAGTCTGGAAATCTTCCTCAACCATTCCATATTTCTCGTTGAGAATTTTCAAAACATTGTATTTAAATTTCTTATCCTTGCCGTCCTCATCGTCATTTCCTGTACAATCAGCAGGCAGTGAACCGATTATAACGTTCAGGCTTTCCCCTTCGATTGCTTCCGAAAGCTTTTTGTCGTTTTGGTCTTTAGCCAGATGCGGAAGTAAATCCGTTATATAAAATATCGGGTCTTTTTCATCATCTCCGATTGATATATCTACAATTTCTCCGTTAGCCTTAACAACCGTACCATACATAGCAAGAGGAATCGTAACCCATTGGTATTTTCTGATGCCGCCGTAGTAATGAGTTTTTAATAAAGAAAGACCATGTTCCTCATATAACGGATTTTGTTTTATATCTATACGAGGGGCATCAACGTGACTTCCCACTATATTCATTCCATTTTCAATTTTTTCTTTTCCGATTACGACAAGCACCGCATTTTTTTCTTTATTAATATAATATAGTCTATCTCCGGGCTTTACTTCCTTTATATTTTCAAAATTAACAAAACCCTTTGCTTCAGCTCTTTTTATAATTTCTTTTATGGATAATCTTTCAGTCTTTGATGCATCAATGAAGTTCCTATAATCATCACTTGTGTCAAAAACCTCTGTTCTTTCATCACTGTTTAATTTTTCCCAAATAAAATTCTTCTTGTAAAAAAGTTTGTTCTCCATATATGCTCCTATTCTTAATCCTGTATTATTAAAGAAGCAAGATACATTTGTTTATCTTCTTCAATACACTTTATATCATAATTTCTAACCATGTTGAATTCGCCGTCATAGCCGCTCATCTGCCAATTTAAATCCACATTTATATTTATTCCCTCTTCCGTGCGTTTTAAACTGTGAATTTTATCAACCTTTACACTCATGGCAAGCTCAAAGTCGGTCGGATTATCCGCAATCTTTTGCAGTATATCAGTATCATTGTCAAGTAATTTATCTTTTTCGATATTCATTAATTTTTCCTTTAATGAATCCATATCCTTATATCCATAAAGAAATTCATTCATTATTTCAATGCGCTGATTTAACAGATATTCGATACTTGTTATTTCCTGGTGGTACTCAAGCCCTCCTATTGAAATATAACTGAAAAACATTGTAAAAATCATCAGGTAAATAAATCTTTTTTTCATTCGTAATCCCCCTACAATATAAATTAATACTATATATTATAGAGGGATTATATGGCTTATGTTAGCGCTATTTGTCAATGTACTTTATCAAATTTTCTATTAATTTCAACAAATAATGTCATTATTCATGAGTAAGTAACAATTTGTCATCCAGAACGATAGCTGAATGGGGATAGTCCTTAAAGGAATGTCCCCGTCAAATTTACACTAAAGATTTAACACTTTTCCTCTTTTCAAGAGTAAACGGCAGTTCCATCAAACCTTGTTGAGTTTTGTCACCTTTTATCATTTTAATAAGCATTCTCATTCCTACTGCACCAACATCATAGTACGGCTCACCTATAGTTGTTAATTCAGGTCTTACAAATTTGCCTTCTCTTATATTTCCAAAGCCTACAATTGAAACATCATCAGGAACCTTTACACCTTTATCAATAAAGCTGTCCATGATTCCAATTGCAATTTCATCGTTGCTGCAAACAACCGCAGTAAAATCTTTTGCATCCTTTACAAGGGATTTTCCAAGCTCATATGCTTTTCCATGCTTGTTTCCTCCGACAGTGTATATGTTGGAATATCCTAAATCACTTTCTTCAACTGCTCTTAAATATCCTGAAATTTTATCGTTTTCTACCGTTGACCTGTCTTCGAAGTCAGAAACATAAACAATCTTTTTATGTCCTTCTTTAATTAAGTAATTAGTCATTTCAAAAATTGCTGCGTTGCAGTCAATGGAAATATGGTTCATATCTTCACGAACATTTCTCGTAAAATAAATGCACGGTTTATTAAATCCTTTTGCGATATCAATAATTTCATCATCAAACTTATTTCCTACAAGGAATAACCCTTCTGCCTGCTTTCTGTCTAAAAGCTGCAAGTATTTTTCCTGAGTTTCTTTACTTGAATAACTGCTGCATAGAAGAATGTCATAGCCATACATTTTCCCTATTTCTTCAATTCCTCTTACTATATCAGCAACGTAGCTTTGTGCAAGATTGTTTATGATAACACCTATTAAGTAGGATCTTCTTGTAACTAAGCTTCTTGCCACATCATTTGGTTTATATCCTGTTTCTTCAATTACCTTTAATACTTTTCTTCTTACTTCGGGACTTACAGGCTTAGAATCATTTATAACTCTTGAAACAGTTGAAATAGATACTTCCGCAAGTCGAGCAACATCCTTTATTGTAACCATTTTTTCCTCCTTCTGACGGGGACATTCCTCCTATCCCACAGAGACTAACCCTGTGAAAAAGAGGTGTGTCGCCCTTCCTCTTATATTTATTCTTTCGTTTTCCTGTTTATATTAACATTATATATGTAATTCGTATAATAATCAATCGTTTTTCCTGATTTTCCTAAAACAAAAAAATACCCGCATGAGCCGCAAGCCTTTAATTCACACCCGCATCTAAGCAGGTGGGATTTCTGTTAATTGGTTCTGACTTCCCGTCAAAGCGGGCATGTCATCTGCACTTAAACACGAATTCCCTTTTACAATATGTCGGTTGAATTAATAAGCTTCCGCACTCCGCAGGCCTTTTATTAATATTATTATAGCACTATTTATGGATTTTTTCAACTGTATTTTATTATCGGGGACGTTCCTCTCACTCTCAAAGGTTATCTCTATAAAAGAGGTGTGTCCCCGCACTGCTTGCAAGTTTCCTCAAGGATGACATTATTTTACCCTATAATTTAAGATAATATTACATTTAATTCTTCTTCGTAAACAACTTCTTTTTCCATTAAAAGCTTTGCTATTTTTTCTATCTTTTCTTTATTGCTTTCAATTATTCTTATAACATCCTTATAAATTTCAGCAACTAAATCTTTGACTGATTTTTCTACGGAATTTAGCGGAATATTAAGCTTCTCCGCTAAAACACCTAAATTCACAAATGAGTTGTCATCATCCATTCCGTATCGTGCAATGTAGTCAACTGCTAATGAAGTTGCTTTTTCGATGTCATTTTGTGCCCCCACAGTAATATTTTCCTTTCCGAAAAATATTTCTTCGGCAACACGTCCTGCCATTAATACGGCAAGTTGATTTTTTATACGCTTTTTAGTTATGACCTCTGCCACGTCAGGAGTGCTCAATGTATAACCGCCCGCACCCTTGCTGGTTGGGATTACGGATACTCTTATAACCTTGCTGTCAGGTATCAAATACTTTGATACAAAAGCATGTCCCGCTTCATGGTAAGAAGTTACAACTTTTTGTTTGCTGTTTTCAGCTAAGTTCTTTTTTTCTGTTCCGGCTATTATTTCAAGATAAGCTTTATTTATATGTTCTTCTGTTATTTCATCGGCATTTTCCCTTATTGCTGTTAAGGCCGCCTCATTAACCAAATTCTCTATCATCGCACCGCTGAAATATACTGTCAAATCAGCAATTTCTTCTATGTCTATATCCGGCTTTGATTTTTTCCTCGATAAATATAATCTCAGTATATCTTTTCTCGCATTTCTGTCAGGGAGCATTATTTCTATTTGTCTGTCAAATCTTCCCGGTCTTAAAAGAGCCGAATCCAATGTATCAATTCTGTTAGTGGCAGCTATCACAACGGTTCCGGAATCATCACCGAAGCCTGACATTTCTGTCAGAAGCGCATTAAGAGTCCTGTCCCCTTCATCGCTGCCCCTCATGTTGCCATTCATTCTTTTTTTTCCTATGGCATCAATCTCATCAATGAATATTACGCTTTTTCCCGATTTTTGGGCTTTCTTAAACAGGTTTCTGATTCTTCCCGCTCCCAGTCCGGCATAAATTTGAACGAAATCTGAACCGGATACCGCATAAAATGGCACTCCCGCTTCTCCGGCTAATGCCTTGGCCATCAATGTTTTTCCCGTACCCGGAGATCCGTATAAAAGAACTCCTTTGGGCATTCTTGCATTGAATCTGCTGTATTTTTCAGGATTTTTAATAAAATCAACTATTTCCTGAAGGCTGTCCTTTGCTTCATAGTTTCCTGCCACATCATCAAATTTCATATTTGATGAGCTTACATATTCTATTTCATTTAATTTATTTATTTCTTTTTGTGCTGTTTTTTTATTTCTCAGTAACAGTAGAATTACAAAGATCAGCACAATAATTATTCCTGCTATCTGAAATTTATCCATCGGCATACCCCCAGTGCATTGCAATGAACAATGAATAGTGAATAATGAACAATTAACAGTAAATAATTAAGAAGAACTGTTCCACAATTGATAGTAACAATGTTCATTGCTACTGTTCACTGTTTGACGTTCATTGTTCAATGTTCATTTTATTAATTAATTTTAACATACGGATATACGTTTGGATATACTTAATATATAGATATGCTTCAATGTTTTTCCTTATTTTCCAATAAACAAACAGCCTGCGCTGCTATGCCTTCTCCTCTGCCCTCAAATCCCAGCTTTTCTGTTGTGGTTGCCTTAATATTTATATTTGATACTTCGGTTTCCATGTCACAAGCCAAGTTCTTCCTCATTTCATCTATGAATGGACTCATTTTAGGTCTTTGTGCTATTATCACCGCATCTAAATTGCATAGCTTGAAACCACTATCTTTCATGTGCTTTACAACTTGTCTTAAAAGCTCTCTGCTGTCGGCATTCTTGTATTTGTCATCTGTATCAGGGAACATCTTACCGATATCTCCCTGACCCATGGCACCTAACAAGCTGTCCATAACAGCATGAACCAATACGTCCGCATCCGAATGACCGTAAAGTCCCATTTCGTATGGTATTTGCACTCCGCCGATTATTAATTTTCTGTTTGATACTAATGCATGTACATCGTAACCTATTCCGATTTTCATATGCGCTCCTTAATATAAGCTTGCAAATATTTCAGCTATTCTTAAATCCTGAGGTGTGGTAATTTTTATATTTCTCGTTAAACCTTCAATAACTTTCACTCGATAACCGTAATATTCGACAATGGACGAATCATCAGTAAAAGCTGCATCCTCTGTAACCGCATTATAGTAGCAATTCCTTATGAGCTCATATTCAAAGGCCTGAGGAGTTTGAACGGCTTTTATGGTTGACCTGTCAAAGGTTCTGTTAACAAAGCCGTCCCCGGCTATTTCCTTGACAGTATCCATAACATCAACAACCGGAATGCAAGCTCTGTAATTATACGCACCTTCAACACAGTTCAATATTAAATTATATGAAATAAAGGGTCTGACACCGTCATGAATGAGAACAATCCCGCAGTCCTTGCTTACTGCTTTAATGCCCTCATATACAGATTCGGTACGAGTTGACCCTCCTGCTTTTACAAATGTAATCTTTTTATAGTCGTCGGCCATTTCGCTTCTGACATAATCTAAATCTTCTTTGTTTACAATCAGTATTATTTCATCAACTTCGTTGCTTTTTTCGAATTTGTACAAGGTAGTATCCAATATGGTCTTGCCACCGATGGATATATATTGTTTCGGTATCTCAGAGCCCATCCTTGTACCCTTTCCCGCAGCAACTATAATCGCAGAAACAAATTTGTCTTTATACATAATTTTATAGTCCCCTTAGTATTGGTCAAACATGAGATTCTTCGGGCTTTCGCCCTCTGAATGACAAAGTCTTTTGTCATCCTGAACGCAGTGAAGGATCTCATCTCTTTTACAATATTTTTTTAATATTCAGATCTTCCAGCATTACCTCCGGTAAGCCTATTTTTCTGCTTGGAATAAACAGACCGTGACAGTCAGAGCCTCCTGATATCATCAGATTGTTCTTTTTGCAAAAATCGATATAGTATTGCTCCTGTCCCTTATTGTAAGGCGAAAAGCATTCTATGCCGTCTATTCCCGCTTCAAGCCAGAATTCCAATTCTTCTATGGGCATCCGGCTGTTTTTGTAATGGTATGACGGATGAGCCAGAAATACGTAGCCTCCGCTTTTATGACCGGTTTTTATAACTTCTTCAGGACCTTTAAGCTCAGCTTTAAGCCCTGAGTTTATTACATCTGTTAAATGAGTCAGCACATCCTTGTGTATACCTCTGTCTACCATGTAGTTTGCAGATTTCCAGCCGCCTCTTTTTCTGTCGTATTCATATTTTTCATAATCTTCAAAGCTTATGCTTTCATATTTTCCGGAAACATATTTTATATAATCCTTATTGGAGCTTAATTTACTTTCATTTGTCCAATTTATCATATCCAGAAGCTGTTTGTTCTGTATATTAAAATTATACAATGTCAAATGATATTCTCTGCCTTGATATTCACAAGTGAGCTCTGTACCCGGGATAAAAATTAAATTATCGCTTGGCCTTAATATATCCTGCATGCATTTAATATTTTCAATCGAATCATGGTCCGTTATTGAAAAAACACTTATTTTATTTTTAATCAATTCTTCTTTCAATTCTGATACATCCCACGTCCCATCGGAAGCATAGGTGTGCATGTGCATGTCAATTTTCTTCATAGTACCTCTTTAATATAATAAGTCTTCGTTTACTCTGGTATAAAACATTTCCTTTATTTCATCAAAATTCCTCGTTTGAGCCATTATCCACATAAGTTTGGTGATTGCGGCCTCTATGGTCATATCATATGCCTGAAGCACCTTGAATTTTTTCAAGGCCTTTATTCCTACTTCATATATACCCATATCACTGCCTTCAAACATAACCTGTGTGGCAATTACTATAATTTTCCCTTCATCAGTCAAATATCCCAGCTTCTCTAAAAAGTTTCTTTTATCCAAGAACGGAAGCCCTCCGACTCCATAGCTTTCAATTACAACACCTTCGTATTTTTCACCTATATAATCCAAAACATCCGGCTCCATTCCCGGAGCCAGCTTAAGCAAGAATATTGAAGGGTAAATATCCTTATAAAACTTAACGCTCTCTGTAAATCTTTCATTTCTGATATACTTGGTAATTCTATTATCATCTATTATTGCCGCGACAGGAAAATTAATTGATTCAAATGCGCTGTAGCTCTTTGACTTTATTTTTCTTGCCCTCGTTCCGACTATAGCTTTCCCGTCAAATACTAAATATACTCCGCTTACATCTTTTTCTGCAGCAAACCTGAAGCTGTCAAGAAGGTTTTTCTTAGCATCGGTTATATCGGCGTTTATCGGCTTTTGTGAGCCTGTAATGATGACCGGTTTATCTAAATTTTGAATTAAATATGACAGAGCGGCAGAGGTGTAAGACATGGTATCGGTTCCATGGGATATAACGAATCCGTCATACTTATGATAATTTTTCTCTATTGCCTCCGTCATCAACACCCAATATTCAGGTTGAATATTTGTACTGTCAATGTTTAAAAGCTGAATTGTTTCTACGTTACAATACTCCTTAATTTCAGGAACATAGTCAAGAAGCTCTTGAGAGGTTATCTGGGGAGCTAAACCATCCTCTGTATTTTTTGATGCTATTGTACCGCCTGTAGCGATAAGCAATATATTTTTCTTCATAATTTTGTACCCCCTTTCTTGTAATGGATTGCAATAGACTTGCGATTAATTTGCAATGGTTTTGCGACAGATAAATCTTTTTCACCATTGCCAGTCCATCGTTCCATCAATCGCTTATCAATTGCCCATCAATTGTTCTTTTCATATCCTCCGGCAAAGGGCATTTTATAACTATTTCCTCCCCGGTAGACGGTTGCAAAAATTTCATTTCATAGCAATGCAGTGCCTGTCTCTTAATTAAATTACTTTCACTTCCGTATAAGGCATCTCCTAATACTGTATGCCCTATATGCTTCATATGCACTCTTATCTGATGAGTCCGTCCCGTTTCAAGCTTTAATTTAACCAATGTAAGATTATTAAAACGCTTTTCCACACTATAGTGTGTAATACAATCCTTACCTGAAGGGTGGACAATCCTTATAATATCATCTGCGTTAAGTCTTGCAATTGGTTCATTAATAGTTCCACAGTCCTTTTCTATAATCCCTTCTGCTATTGCATAGTAGTATTTATCAACCTTATTATCCTTCATTTGCTTTGACAGCTCATTATGCGCATATGGGTTTTTAGCTATTATAACAATTCCCGAGGTATTCATATCAAGACGGTTAACCAGCCTGACTTTTCTTTTGAGACCCTTTTCTCTGAAGTAATATGCAACACCATTGGCAATTGTATTATTTTGGTGAGACTTTGTCGGATGAACCACAATATATGGCGGTTTATTTACAACAAGTAAATCCTCATCCTCATAAACTATGCTTATAGGTATGTCTATGGCTGTATATTCATCTTCATCCTCGTCAAATTCCAAGGATAAAACATCACCTATGCATACTCTTTTGTTTAATCTCGTCACATTATCATTTAAAAAAATTTTATTGTTAAGCTCTAATTTTTTGGATAATCGTCTGGAAAAGTTTAATCTTTCGGACAATATGTCCTTTACAGTTTTGTCGTTTTCTTGTATTGTATAATTAAGAATATTATTATTCATTAAAAACTCCCGTAATTTCATCAATATAAATATAATATAAAAAGTATTTTATGTAAAGGGGATAACATGAAAGAAAAATTAATAAATATATCTGCGAATCACGACGAATACACTCTGCAAATAAAAGATAGGTTAATAGAACTGTTAAACAAAAACGGTTTTAAGCATAATGATGGATTTTCAAAGGGAGCAGAGCTAAATGTAACCATAGGCGGCGACGGCTCCTTCTTAAAAGGTGTCAGGGACAGTAATTTTTCTAAAACTCCATTTGTCGGTATCAACACGGGAACCTTGGGATTTTATCCTGAAATATCGCCTGAAAAATTAGAAACCTTTGTATCAGATTACATATCCGGCAATTTTACCATCAACAGCGTTAGTTTAGTAGAATGTGAAATCAAAGCAGGAGGACGCAGCGAAATTTTATATGCAGTTAACGATATCGTTCTTAAAAGAAAAGATATGAAGACAATACATCTGGATGTATATATTGCTTCGAATCATTTAGAAAAAATAAGCGGGGACGGTCTTATAATCTCCTCACCCTTAGGAAGCTCTGCATATAATAAATCAGCAGGCGGCAGCTTAGTTTATCCTTCGCTTAAAACTTTGCAGATTACACCTCTTTCACCTATAATTTCAAACGCTTACAGGTGCCTGGAATGCAGCATAATAGTTCCGCCGGAATTTGAAATATCAATTTTCCCTGAAAGAGAGGTTGATTACTATGTTGCAATAATGGCAGACGGATTTACATTTGAATATGAACAATTGGAAAGCATACAATTCAGAACTTCAAAAAAGGTAATTAACAGATTAACCACAGGTAAATTTAATTATTGGAACGTTATTAAAGACAAATTTTTGTAGGATGTGGTAATTTATTCCTCTTGATTTTATGCATAATCTGCCGATTTATTATGTGGATAGAAAATTGACAATTTATAGACAGAGGATAACGGTATGAAAAAATTAAAGGGTTTTAAAGGTTTTAAATTTTCTAAATTCAAAAAGAATGTAAAACAAGACGCAGATAAAAAAAAGCTTAACCAATTTAACTTGAGAAATTATTTTCAAAATTCAAAAATATCTAAAAGGCTTGTTACAGGATTTTTGATTGTTTCAATTATTACCGCAATAGTCGGTATTGTAGGTATAATCGGCATGAAGCAAATAAGTGATGCCGATAAAAGGTTATATGAACAGGAAACCGAGCCGATAGTACATTTATCGTATATGTTGAACAGCTTGAATGATATGCAAAAACATTTAAAAGACGCAATAATAAGTTCGGGTAAATTACAAGTAATCGATACATTTGAAAAAGCGTTCTACGAACAGCATGAAAGTTTTAAAGCTTCATTAGAAGCATATAAAGTAGGACTTGATTCAGAAGGGTTAAGTGTATTAGCAAATGTGGAATCCATAATAAATAATTTTTATCTTACAAATTCTGAAAAAAGCTTCAGCCTTGCTAAGAGCGGCGATTTAACAGGTGCCTACATAGCTTCGCAATCTATATCAAGCTCGGTGGATTTTATTTTTACTTATCTTAATGATAGCATGAATTCCAAGGTACATCAGGTTGAACTGACTAGCAAATCAAATACCAATCTGTCAATACTGCTATCAATAGTATTAATAGCAGTTGTGGCGGCAGGGGTAATAATATCCATATTAATTGGTATCTTCATATCTAAAACGATATCCAATCCGATTAACTTTATGGTGGATGCAGCCAATAAACTTGCTACAGGTGATACGGAAATAGACATCGAAATTAATTCAGACGATGAAATAGGCACTCTTGCCGTTGCATTTAATGAGGTTGTGGAAGGAATAAAAAATCAAGTGGATTATGTATATAAAATAGCCGAAGGAGATTTATCCTTTACAATAATCCCAAGGTCTGACAAAGATATAATGGAAGTTTCTCTTGAAAAAACTATAGAGAAATTAAATAAGATTCTATCTGACATAAATGCGGCATCAATGCAAGTGCTGGCAGGATCAAATGAATTATCTAACGGTGCTCAGGAATTGTCGCAAGGAGCTACAGAACAAGCGAGTACGATAGAGGAGCTTTCAGCTTCCATAAATGAAATTTCAACACAAATTCTTTCTAATGATGAAAACGTAAAATTGGCTGAAAAACATGTTAAATCAGCGGAAGCTACAGTTACAAAAAGCAATGAACAAATGCAAAGTATGCTTTATTCAATGTCAGAAATAAATAAATCATCTAATGAAATCGCAAAAATAATCAAAGTTATAGATGATATTGCTTTCCAAACCAATATACTGGCTTTAAATGCAGCAGTAGAGGCTGCAAGAGCAGGTGCTGCCGGAAAGGGATTTGCGGTAGTTGCGGACGAGGTAAGAAATTTAGCTTCAAAAAGTGCTGATGCAGCAAAACAAACCACCGATTTAATCGAGAATTCAATTAAAGCAGTTAAAGATGGAACAAGCATAGCCGAAAGCACAGCCACACACCTTAAAAATATAGTGGACAGTACTAATCTTGTAGTAGAATCCATAAATAAAATATCGGAAGCTTCACAAGAGCAAGCTAATTCCATCAAGCAAATCAACGTTGGATTAGAACAGATTTCTGCAGTTGTACAAACAAATTCAGCATCTGCCGAAGAAAGTGCGGCGGCATGTGAAGAATTATCCGGACAAGCAGATATGTTGAAAGAACAAATTTCTGTATTTAAGCTAAGAGTTCCTGCCGAGAATATATAAGAACATTAAAAATGAGATTCTTCTTTATCACCCAGGATGACAGCATTGTCATTCTGAGACTGGGAATCTCATTTTTTTATTACATCTTTAACGTAAACTTACTTCCTTCATTTACAGTACTTTCTACTGTCAACGAGAACCTGTGAACATCCGCTATCCACTTTGCTATGCTTAAACCAAGACCTGTACCGCCTTCACGATGGCGAGCCTTGTCTGCCCTGTAGAAGCGGTCAAATATTCTGCATAAGTCCTTTTTAGCTATTCCTATACCCGTATCTTCAACTGTAAATATCTTTTTATTTTTTTCAGTATATAAGCTTACCGTTATCTTTCCCTCTTCGGTATATTTTACGGCATTATCCACTAATATTACTACTAATCTCCTGATTTTATCATAGTCTGCCTTTATTTTTATATCTTCTGCTACATTAACTATAAAATCCAGACCCTTCTTCTTAGCCAATACTTCCATGCTTTGGCACACATTTTCTACGACTTCGGATAATAAAAATTCGGAAATAGCTAATTTCTCTTCATTAACATCGGCCTTTGCCAATATTAAAAGCTGATCAATCAATTTTGCCATTACTCTCGTCTCAGAGTACGCATTATCCAACCAGACTTCATTTTCCTCCACCGTTCCTTCATCATCGCTTAATACAACGTCCAGATTCGTCTGAATAACTGTAAGAGGCGTCCTGAGCTCATGAGAAGCATCCGCTACAAATTCCTTCTGCCTGATCCACGTATCTCTTATAGGTTTTATTGCCTGACCGGTAAAAATAAAGCTGATAAATAACAATACCGCGGTTCCGGTTAAGCCTGTTACATATAGTACAGTCTTTAAAAATGACCACAGTATATCTTCATTTATTGTATTTTGGTAAACCTGCACTACACTGCGACCGTTAATATCATCAAAGTAACGTGTATAAATTCTATAATTAAATCGACCTACCCTGCGTGAAGTATATGAATCCTTTTGGTCCGCAAAGGATTTTGCCGCAAGATTCTTAATCTCATCTGCAATTGTAATTTCATTTTCATTTGCCAGTATTCTGTCCAGATTTTCATTATACATAATATAACAGGCGTCAAGTTTTTGAGGCCCGATAAAGGTTATGCTCGGTCCAATTCTATCGACGCCGAATCTTCCTGTTATACTGAAATTCATATATGAAGAATTCCTATAGACATATACTCTAAGTGCTTCTGAACGCATTAATTCCTTATTTCCGTCTTCGAAAACCATACGGGTAAAGTTGTATATACCTGCCGCTATAAAAATCATGAATGCGACCAATACTAAGCCCATATAAGCAGTTAATTTAAAATGCAACCTTCTAAACATATTATTTCTCCTTGAGCATATACCCCACACCGCGAACAGTCTCTATTTTTGCATTTGTTTCGTCCAATCTTTTTCTAAGATGATGGACATAAATCTCTATATTGCTCTCCAATATATCTGCCTCAAGTCCCCATATCCTGTCTATGATCTGTTCGCGTGTAAAAACCTGTCTCGGTTTTTTTATGAACATTTCCATAAGCATTGCCTCTTTTAACGGCAGCTTAAACTCTTCATCAGCAATATATAAGAGATAATTTTTCACATCATATTTTATGCCTTCAAACTCATAAATTTCACCCACATAGTCATTGCTCTTTCTTCTGGCCAAAGCCTTTACTCTGGCTATAAGCTCTTTTGTTGCAAACGGCTTAACTAAGTAATCATCTGCACCGGTTTCGAGCCCATATACCCTGTCATCAACCGTATCCTTTGCCGTAAGCATAATTACCGGAGTTTGAATACCGTTTTTTCTTATTGATTTCAATATTTCGATTCCGTCTGTTCCGGGAAGCATTATATCAAGAACAATTACATCATATATATCCTTTTCGGACAAAATAAGACCCTCATCACCGTCATTGGCAATATCAACATCAATTTTCTGCTTTGCAAACAAGTAACTGAGTGCCTGCGTAATTTTTATTTCATCCTCAACGATTAATATTCTCATACATACCTCCTATAAGGTTCTAATATATCTATAATACTTCCCAAATCTTAATTTTACATTAATATTATGTGAATAAAGGGCATTTTGTCAAGCAAAATAAGAACCTTATCCATTTACAACACCAGAAATGTCGAATGGGTACCTCAGAACCTTGTTGTTTCATAAAAAAGACCCTCGCCTATCAAGCAGAGGGCTCTTGTTATATTGAATAGTTTCTTTATTACTTTATAGATGCTTTTTCTTTTGTCACTATCGAACCAACAATTAATACTAATGTAGAAGCAATAATGCCAAGAAATACAGGATCTCCTAAAAATACATCATACCCAACAGTTAAGTACAGAACAGCCGGCACAAGAGTTCCCGTAACAATACTTAAAATAACCGCTTTGCTTGTAGCCTTTTCTTTATAGTATAGCGCCGCAATTATTGATGGAACTAAAGCAGAACCTATAATAGAAAATACCATGTATAAATAAGTAAACAGTGACTGGATAAACAAAGCTATCAGTAATCCTAATACACCAATTACTATTGTAACCTTAGGAAGCATTTTACTCATTTTTTCTTCACTGATTTCTTTATTTAAGGAGCTTCCTACATCATATACCAAGTGTGTTGTTGCCAATATCAGGAATGAGTCAAAGGATGACATAATAGCAGCAACTATTCCCGATATTGCAAGACCTCTGATAATCGGCGGATAATAATTCAGTATAAATACCGGAAGTGCCGCTTCAGGGTTTTCCAATCCCGGCATTAAAACAAATGTTGCACAACCAATAACCAAAAGTGCGGCACCAAGTATCAAACCCATACCGCCCGAAATATAAAATGCTTTTTTAGCTGACTTGTCATCCTTTGACGCAAGTGCTCTTTGAGGCATCGTCGGATCTCCTGGTACAGTAAGAAAATAAGCAAGAAAATAACCCAAAGCACCGGCACTAAAACCGTTTATTAAAGGATTAGTCATAGAGGAACCTACGTTTGTATATGCTGTAGATACGGCTTCAAAACCTCCGGCATTATTAAGTCCTATAATCGGACCAAGTATAACGATGCCAATTATCATAATGACAAATTGAACGACATCTGTCCATACAACAGCATAAAATCCTCCAATAGAAGTATAAAGTATACATACTGCCGCCGCTATAGTTGTTGCCATCGGTAATGATAATGCCATATGTTCTCCGAACACATATAATATTACATTTCTTAATCCGGCAATATTGATGGCTACGATAGATACAGCATATAGAATTATGACTATTGAGGAAATCAGCCTTGCGTTATTCCCAAATCTAAAAGAAATTATTTCAGCAATAGTTCTTTTTCCTGTTTCCCTGATTTTACCGCTGATGTAACCAAAATAAAACAGACCTACACTAAAGCCTACATACATCCAAAAAACATTGCCTCCGATACCATTTTTATATGCGTCTCCGACGGCCCCCATAGTCATTCCGGAACCAACCATTGTTGCCATAATAGTACCTACTAATGCGACTAAGTTAAATCTTCTTCCGCCAAGTATAAAATCATCCATAGTTTTAATCTTTCCTTGTGCAATAAATCCTATAACTATCATTCCGGTCATGTATACTGCAAAAATAATTAAATCAGTTGTACCCATAACATCCTCCTTGAAAAATTTTATATTTATATTCAATACAATTATAGAGAATTAGTCTAATGTAATTTTTATAACTTAATCGTAATGCTGTCTTTAAAGGCTTTAACTACTGAATTTACTGACATAATAATCGAATTATTATTTGCTTTGCTGGTGTAAAAACCAATGTGAGGTGTTGCTATAACATTTGGCAAATCAGATAATCTGTAATCCTCAGGAGGCTCACAATCATATACATCTACTGCAGCACCTGAAATTTTACCGCTTTTCAGCAACTCATATAATGCCTCATTATCTACTAACTCTGCTCTTGCAACATTGATAAAATATGAATTTTCTTTCATGAGAGATAATAATTCTCTGCTTATAATCCCTTCATTCTCTTTAGTTGCTTTCATATGTAAAGATATGATATCTGATTTTGAAAAAATTTCTTCAAACGGTACATATCTGATATTGTACTTGGTTTTAAGCTCTTCCGATTCATATATATCGCACGCTAAAACATCTGCCCCTAAAAGGGATGCTTTCTTCGCAACTATTGAACCAATGTTTCCCGTCCCTATAACACCAAGTACAGATCCTTCAATCTCAATGCCTTCCATATTTTCCTGCGTCCATTTTCTTTCCTTAAGATTTTTATCGGCAGCGGTTATTTTCCTTGCTAAAGAAAATGCACAGCTTAATGCAAATTCAGCTACTGCATTGTTACCGTATCCTTCGATATTTAATACTTCAATACCCTTTTGATTTGCATATTCAGCATCAACAAAGTTCCACATACCGGTACCAATAAACTGCAAAATTTTTAAATTAGGTAAACTGTCAAGCATTTCATTGGTAAACTGCATAAGCGCAAACATTATAACATCGGCATCGTGAGCTCTTAACACAACTTCTTCAACACTTTCAGGAATTCCGTCAAATACAGATACTTCGCCAATCTGGCATAATGGTTCAATTAAATGTTCATCCGTAATAAAGCATTTTGCATCAATAATACAAATTTTCATCATATCTCCTTTGCTAACTAAAAATACTCATACGATTAATGCGGTCAAATGCTTCTTTTATTTTATCCACACTGACTGTACACGCAATTCTCATATATCCTTCTCCACTCTTTCCAAATCCATTACCAGGTATCACCAAGACATGGGTCTCCTCGAAAAGTTTTTTTGCAACTTCCTCCGAAGATAACCCCGTTCCCTTTATATTAGGAAAAAGATAGAATGTCCCACGAGGAGGCAGTACGCTCATGTTCTTCGTTTCGCATATTCTTTCATAGGTGTAAAATACTCTTTCTTTAAAAGCTTCATATAATTTCGGCTGAATAAGCTTTCTGTTCCTGATAGCGTGAAGCATGCCCCTTTGTGAAATTGATGGAGCTGTAAATACATTGTTTTCGTTTATTTTTTCCATTGCATCAATAAGATAGCTGGGAGCTATAATATAACCGACGCGCCAGCCCGTCATGGCAAAGTCCTTAGACGCACTGCAAACAGTTATTGTCCTTTCTCTCATACCTTTGATATTCATAAACGGCATATTTTTTTCTTCACTGTCAAATGTGTACAGTCCGTAAATATCATCTGCAATAACTAATATGTCATATTTTTCAGCAATTTCCGCAATTTTATATAAGGTATCATCGCTGAATCTTGCACCTGAAGGGTTATTCGGAGTGTTGATAATAATAGCTTTGGTTCTGTTCGTTATAAGCTTTTCCAATCTTTCAACATTAATCTGAAAACCCTCTTCCTCATACGTGTCAAGATAAACCGGAATGCCTCTTGTTAATTTAATCTGGTCAGGATATGGGGTGAAAAATGGCTCATGTATTATTATTTCATCACCGTCATCTGTAATTGTTTCAAGAACCAGCCAAAGCCCTTGGCATGCACTGGTTGAAATAAATGTTTCGTCCACTGAAATATCAATATCGTAATCTTCCTTATAATACTTGCACACTTCTCTTCTCAATTCTTCGTCACCATAAAAATTCGTATAGTGAGTATGACCTTTTTTGGCATCTTCGAAAGCAGCGTTAATTATAATTTCATCTGTTGTAAAATCAGGATCACCAAAGGTTAAATCTATGATGTCATTATATTTGCCCATCATTGTTCCGATTTCGCCCATAGCCGATGCAACCGTATTCCAGTATCTTTTTGCAATATACTTATGTTTCATTACTTTTACCTCCCATAAGTTCATTAATCTAAAATCTTAAAGACAAGCAGCTTAATCCTCCGTCGAGCTTCTTATATTCGGATGTGTCCAAAACTATTACTTTGTATCCTGCATCTCTTACACCTTTTTCTACCGTAGGGTAACCTTCGGGAACTATAACTATATCGTTTATCCATATACAATTAGCTCCATACGCTTCATTTTCCGGAACAATTATTTTATTGAATGATTTAAAATCTTCCTTTTCGATGAATTCACCCGATACGAGCATATTATTATTTTCAATGTAATTTACGCCGGTTTTTAAGTGTAAAACCTCTTCAAGAGAAACAACAGAGCACGTATGTCCGTATTTTTCAAGAGCTTCTTTAAACTGTCTGCAGCCTTCTTCATTTGTGCGGGCAGACAAACCAATATAGAAATGATTTCCTACCATCATTACATCTCCGCCTTCCATGGCTCCGGGTGAAGTAATGTATTCAATTTGATCATCACTGTAAAATTTTTTAATGGTATCAATCATAAGAACTGACTCTCCCCTTCTGGTAGAAGCTCCGGGATTTGAAATAATTGCGCATCTCTTTGTTAATACTGCTGTATCCTCCACAAAACATGAGTCCGGATATTCTTCCAATGCTTCCAATACTGTTACTTTAACCCCACATTCTTCTAAAGCTTTAATGTAAGCATCATGCTGTTTTAAAGCTAACTCGTAATCCGGCTTACCTAACTCCGGCGCTGATGTAATTCCTTCTGCTAATGACCTTCCCGGTCTTCTGACTATGACATTTTTAAACATTTTAATCCTCCTTAAAATTTATGCTGATTTTTATTATTATTTAATATCAAACAAACCGCGTGATTTAATATTCTCGGCGTGCGTATATATAAATCTTCATTGAAAACCCTTTCCGTTAACTTATGAAAATCCTTGCCCCATGGTCCAATGTTAATACATGGCATTGATATTTTTTCGATTGTATCAACAGGGATGTCGTACAGCTTGCCATACAACGGCATTGACAACCGCAACGCACTTATTATTTCTTGGCCGTTAACAATACCGGTGTAACTTAAATCAGAAATTCCTGTATAGAAATATTCCTTTGTATATGTTTGGTCAAACTGTTCCTTTGTAAATTTATTCAACTCTTCACTAATGTTTTTTATTTCAGTATCTAATGAATCAAAATTAATATTAGAAGTGTTGGGATAATATGGAGGTATCAGACCATATATGATCCTTGGTGATACATCATCTATATATTCATATATCAATTCAATCAAATCAAAGTTTGCTTCTATCATGGATATTTCGTTGTATTTAAATTTATGACTTAATTCATCCATTTTATTGCTATATTTTTCTGTGAATTTTTTACCGTATTTCTCTTTTGCTTCCTGATATAATTCAGAAAAATTTGCTACCTTTGTTTCCCACGGAAGCTTTTTATATGGTATTTTGGTAATTTCCGTAAATTCAACATGACTTTTATTCATGTCTTTAATTACTTCATCAAATGCTTCTGCGCATATATACTTTACTTCCTTCAAAATGCTTTGAGGAGTTTGATGTAATGTTAGAATGCTGAAGCAGCCCTTAACGCTCAAAGGCATTGATACATCATATTTATTCTTACCATCCCTCAGATAAAGCCATGTCGGAGGCGGTGATGTCTCATCCCTCACAATATCACTAAGACGCATATTAAGCTCAGTCTTTCTGACTATGCAGCTCATTATATTCAGTGGATTCAATCCTTCAAAAACCTTGCCTGCATGTGCTAAAGCACCTCTTACATACACAAAAGGCATTAATTTCCCTACAGAGCCTTCCGAAAAAATACCCTGAGAGAAATCCTTTCTTTGATGCGGCTCCGAGTTAATCATCATCCTGTAATTCAATTGGTGTTTTTCTTTTAATTCATATAACAGCTTTACGGCAGATCTCATGCCTGCAGACAGATTTTCTTCATCGGGTACGGCTATTAAAACAATATTTCCTTTGAAATTCTTTAATTCACTGTATCTCTTCAGCAAAGCTATCTGGATGGAACCTCCGCCTTTCATATCACAAACGCCTCGTCCGAACAGAAACGTATCGTCTATTAAATCCTTCTGAGCGTTTTCGCCCAAGGTGTCTTTTATTTTCAACAGCTCTTCTTTTAATTCATCCGGCGAAAAAGCAAAATCCTTCAACAGCTTAAAATCCTCTACACTGACAACATCATTGTGATGAACGAATACAACCGTATCTTCTCCCTCTCCTTTTAAAAATGCATAGCTTACAGACCTGTCAAACACATCATTATCTATTGGATATGCTCCAAATGAATCAGGAGTATTTTTAAAATATGGAATCTTTGAAAAATAGTCTAAAAAGAATTTTTCAGCTTCTTTTTCCTTAGCTGTATTAGTGAAGCTTTCAGCTTTTAAATAAGCAAATAAAATTTCTTTTATATCATTTTCAATACCATCTATAATTGCATCATTAACTGTCATTTTATTTCTCCAATTACAATCTGGTTATCGGATGAGTCAGACATGTCGGCCCGCCTGTTCCCCGATAAGACATCTCATGACCTTCATATGCATATACCGTACATCCTTCTTTAATTAATTTTTGTTTTATCTCAGGATTTCCTTTTAAAACAACGCATACTCTGGGTGCCAAGGCCAATACATTTGAACCTAAATAATCGTATTCTTTGTCATTAACTTCAATCAACTTCATTCCTCTTTCAATTAACAGCTCCCTGAAAAATACCGGCATATATTTCGAATATACTACTGCTAAATCCTCATCAACCATGCTTATTACGCTCATAAGATGCAGGCAGGCATCCGCACCTTCGCCATGGGGCATAGAAACAACAATTACCTCATCCACTATATCTTTTACTAACTCCTTAAATTGACGTATTCCCTCATCGTTAGTGCGATACCCTCTTCCGATTGCAACTGTTCTTTCGTCAAGCCACACTACATCGCCGCCCTCCATTTTTCCGGGATGTTTAATGTATCCCAATGTAGGCACACCAATACTTTTTAAATATTCCTCTGTTACGAGATATTCCTTGCTTCTCAACTCCTTACCCATTGGAAAATAAATAGCACCCTTTGATGTAACCTTCAGTGGGTCATGAGTATAAATAGAATCCAGTCCGACCCTTTCGTCCTGCGGTAAGTAGAAAACATTTTCCACATTGTCAGTAATAATTTTTTCGAAATCTTCATATTCCTTAACTGCTTTTTCATAGTCAGGACATCCAAAATAACAAAACTTTTCATAATTGCTGTTTAAATGATCTTGCCTCACAAATGCTTCAGATGGTCTTTTTAATAAGACGGATTTAATTTTGCCTACCATAGATTGACAACCATATTCCATAATGCCTCCATATTTAAATAATAGTTGTGAGATATTTTGTATTAAATATTTTGTATACAATATATATTATATATTAATAGAAAATAAATGCAAGGAATATTTTGTATATTTTATATTGTAATGTATAATGACTTTTAAAACATAAAATACTATATACAATATATTATTGAAATATTTTGTAATTCATGCTATTATATTAAATAAATGCTTACTAAAATAATCAGGAGATAATTTATGTTAACACATTATATGTCACTAAAGGATCACGTTTATAATTATATATCTGAAAAAATTAATGATGGCTCATTAAAACCCGATGATAAAATTAATGAACAGCAAATTTCAGATGCATTAAATATCAGCAGGACTCCTATAAGAGAAGCACTGATTCAATTAGCATCAGATGGATTTTTAGAAAACACACCACGGAGAGGTTTTCGTGTAAAATTTTTAGATATAAAAAGAGCTCAGGAATTATATGAAATCATAGGAATTCTGGATGGAAGAGTTGCTTACAGCACTGTTGATTTAATTAAAGAAGATGATTTAAGAAATATGAAGTTTTTAGCTGACTCTATGGATGTAGCGATTGAACAGGGTATGAGTGCTAAATATTATGAGCTGCAAATTCAGTTTCATGATATATATCTTAACTTATATGATAACTCCGAATTAATTTCTCTTCTTAACAAATTAAAAGATAATTTTTTAAGAAAATATTATATTTTTGATGATAAAGACAACGAAATGCAAATCTTAAGAGAAACAAACCTTCAGCATCATGAAATTATACAGTTGTTTAAAGAAAAGAAAAAGGATGAGCTGGAACGATATATCAGGGATGTGCATTGGAACAAAGAATCAGCCATGTTTGATTCACTATAATATTAAACCACCGCCTTTATAGGCGGTGGCATCTTAACTTAGTTATATTTCTCCGTTATTTCATTGCCTTTATATGGTCGGCAACCTTCTTATATATTACTTAATCAATATCATAGCTTTCTACTTTTTTAAGCTTTATTCCGTCAACCAATCCTTTTAATCCCTGCGCTAAACCACTTAACTCCTCACTGGCTGCAGCACTTTCCTCTGATGTTGCCGAATTTGTTTGAACAACAGAAGAAATTTGATCAATGCCTACAGAAACCTGAGAAGTACCAACCGCTTGCTGTGTCGATGCTTCTGCTATTTGTTCAACAAGCTCTACAGTTGCTTTAACCTTATCCACAATGGATTTTAGTGATTCTTCTGTTTCATTAACTATTTTAGAGCCGTTTTCAACAGCTGATAATGATCTCTCAATAAGCTGCGTTGTATTCTTTGCTGCTTCTGAGCTTTTAGAAGCCAGATTTCTTACTTCCTCCGCAACTACAGCAAAGCCCTTTCCTGCCGTACCGGCTCTTGCTGCCTCAACGGCCGCGTTTAAAGCAAGTATGTTGGTTTGGAAGGCAATATCGTCTATTGTCCTGATTATCTTAGATATTTCAACGGAGGTTTCTTTAATTTCATCCATTGCATTAACCATATTATTCATATGCTTGTTTCCATTTGCAACCTCAACAGAGGTTTCTTCCGAGCTCAATTTTGCTGTCTCAGCATTTTTTGCATTCTGATTTGTTTGTTCGGATAATTCATTTATAGTTGCCGCCAACTCTTCTATTGAGCTTGCCTGTTCCGTTGTTCCCTGTGATAAAACCTGAGCATTTTCAGCAACCTGATCAGCCCCGGATGCAACTAATTCTGAGCTGTCAATAATTCGTTCCATCAATCTGTTTAATCTCAAATTGATTTTTCTTATAGCTTCACCAATTGCTTCAAAATCACCGGGATATTTTTTTTCTAAGGTTACGGTAAAATCGCCTTCATCAATCGAAACAAGATTATGTGTCATTTCACTTACCATCGAATTTATTTCTATCACAATATTATTTACTACTTTACTTAATAGTCCTATTTCGTCTTCTTTGTCGATTATTTCCACATCCGTATGCATGTCCCCTTTTGCCAAATCATCCAACCTTTTTGTAAGCTTATTTAATGGATTTATTATACGATTAGATAAGCTGCCTACCAATACATAAGAAAGGATAATCAAAATAACCGCAATTGAACCGGCCGCTATAATTTCAACTGTATTTAATGTATTATTAGCATACTTGAAACCAATATATGCAGATAATGCAGATATTAATATTATTGTAAAAATTACAAAAGAAATAATATTGATAAGCAACTGTTTTTTAATACTCCTAGACATTTTATTTATTCCCAAATCCTTCATATACTTTTCTCCTATAATTTAATGTTTAGGGGACATTCCCCCTTATCATCAGAGACTTTCCCTATGTTAGGGGAGTGTCCCCTTTCCTATACACGCATTCCGATGCGGGCAGCTTATATTTTTTTCTGCCATTACATATAAGTGCATTGAATTCTGATATGGGGATAGGTTTTTCGAAAATAAATCCCTGAGCCATATCACAACCTATATCTCTTAAAAAATCAACCTGCATGTCGGTTTCTACACCTTCCGATATAACGTTCAGATTTAAATTTTTTGCCATATTGACAATATTGTTAACGATGATTTGTGAACTGTAATCTTCGATATGTTCTAAAAATATCTTATCCAGCTTAAGAGTATCAATAGGCATGTCCTTCAATAACCCCAGACATGAATACCCCGAACCGAAATCATCCATTGATATATCAAAACCATCATTTCTGAATTTTCTCATTACAGTAAAAATTTCATCTTCTTTTTCATTGCTGAATACCACCGATTCGGTAATTTCAATTTCAATCAGATTATCAGGTATATTATAATTTTCCTTTATTTTATTGTAATCATGTACAAAATTTGCGTTTAAAAAATGTATCCTTGAAACATTTACCGAAACAGGTACCACATGATATCCTAAATTGAGCCAACTTCTTAAATAAAGACATACCTGTTCAAAAACAAATTTATCGAGCTTTGTAATAAATCCATTCTTTTCAAAAATCGGGATAAATCTGATTGGATTTAATAACCCTAACTCCGGATGATTCCATCTGACCAACGCCTCGGCACCGGATATTTCACCTGTCTTTAAATCTACCTTCGGCTGCATGTAAACTTCAAATTCATTTCTCTCTAAAGCGCCATACATACCGTCCTCTAATTTTTTAACTTCGATTAAATTATTTCCGATGCTGTCATTATAGATTGCATAGCTGCTTTTGTACTCGCTTTTCAGGTCACCTTTTGCAAAAATTGCCTTATCTATCGCTGAGCGCACATCTACATTTTCATTATCTATAAAGCATATACCTGCCATGATTGCCGGCTTTATGTTGACCTCATTCCAAATATCCAGACCCTCAATTTTTTCTGTTATATTTTTAATTCTGCTAACTAACTCATCCTGCTCCGAATATTCAAATAAAACAAAAAAATTATCTCCTTCAGCCTTGCCGAAAACCTCATTTACAAAATTATCATTCAAAATCATGCCTATCTGCATAAGTATTTCGTCGCCTATTTTATAACCGACACTGTTATTTATTATCGAAAATTTATTTATATCATAATGAGCAAGCGCATATCTTTTTTCAATATTATTATTTATATGCTCCTCAGCATCAACAATAAATTTAAATTTGTTTCTTACATTGTACAATATATCCGATTGTTCCAGGTCTTTTAATTTACTGTATATATTTTTCTTAAACGATCTATATACTTTTATTATAAAAAAGCATATCCCAATTATCATTGCAATAAAAATAAAATTAAAAAAAGTAAGCATCCATTCACTATATGTAATTTCACGACCGCCTATTATACGTATTATGGAAAATACAATTATCAATGTACCTATTAAAACAATAGCAATAAATCTTTTTATCAGGGGAGTAAACTTTAAAATTTTATCATTGTTAATTTTATTCATCTCAGTACTCCATCAGTTTATTCACAAATACACGAACTGTCATCCCTTTATTGTCATTCTGAGAGCTTGCCCGAAGAATCTCATCTCTTCTCCGTCATCCTGAGCGGAGTCGAAAGTTCTCAGTTCTTCTCTGTCATCCTGAACGTCAGTGAAGGATCTCATCTTTTCACTCACTATACAATATCGGCATCTTATTAACAAAATTTATACTATAATAAAAATTTTGCCAAAAAAATAAGGGGTTTACACCCCTTATTAAGTTTTTAATTATTGTAATAACTGTAATACACCTTGTGGCTGCATGTTTGCCTGAGCAAGCATAGCCTGAGCAGCTTGAGTAAGAATGTTGTTCTTAGTGTAAGCCATCATTTCTTTAGCCATGTCAACGTCTCTGATACGAGATTCAGCAGCTGTCAAGTTTTCTGAAGTTACTCCTAAGTTGTTGATTGTGTGCTCCAATCTGTTTTGAACAGCACCCATAGCAGCACGTCTTGATGAAACCTCTTGAATTGCATTGTCAAATGCAGTTATTGCAGCATCAGCACCAGTTTGAGTACTTATGTCAGTTGCATTTATAGATAAAGCTGTTGCATCGGCATCAGCAAAGCCTATAGTCAAAGTTTGTCCTGCATTTGCTCCTATGTGGATAGTAAGATCAGATGATGAACCATTAAGCAATTTCTTTGTGTTAAACTCAGTGGTGTCTGATATTCTGTTGATTTCCTCTCTAAGAGCTGCAACTTCTTTCTGAAGCTCTCCCCTATCTTCATTAGTATTAGTATCACTTGCAGATTGAACAGCCAATTCTCTCATTCTTTGAAGTATAGCGTGAGTTTCATTTAAAGCACCTTCTGCTGTCTGAATCAATGATATTCCATCTTCTGCATTTTTAGAAGCCATATCAAGACCTCTTATCTGGCCTCTCATTTTTTCAGATATAGCCAATCCTGCAGCATCATCGCCGGCTCTGTTGATTCTGAAGCCTGATGATAATTTTTCTAAGTTCTTTCCTGTGTTAGTATTGTTGATACCAAGCTGTCTCAAAGAGTTCATCGCGTTTAAATTGTGTTGTATTCTCATAATTACCTCCGTGTAATTTTATCGGGATCCTTCCCTTATTTTGAGTTTTTTATTTTAAGCACCGGATCCTGATGCTTAAAATAAATTACCGTTACAAAACATATATCGTTATATTTAATAATAAGTTTAGTTTTTTTTGAAAATTTTTTTAATATTTATTCTTTATTCTCTAATTCACTAAGTTCATCCTGTGTGAAAAGATTTTTATATAGATCCACAAGCTTTTCATTGTTGTTTTCTTGGCTTGCTTTCAATAAATACAACTTATCTTTCAAATTATTATAATCATAAATTTTTTTAAAAAAGTCAACAATATTTTCTTCATTTTCTGCTGATAAAAATGTATTTATCAGTGCACGAAGAATCTGGTAATTATATTTGTTAGTATTAAGAACAGCAGTGCAAAGTTGTACCACACGCAGCTTATTATCCGCTTTAGCATTTGCTTTGATGAGAGCAGTATATACACTATCTATTTTTGCCACAGAGTTACTTTCAACATTCATTTTATATATACTGCAAAGCTCAATGCATTTTTCTAAGTACTCTATGGCATCACCATTCTCATTTTCTTTCAATGAAGTAATACCCATTATAAAATAATAATCAGGATATTCAGGATATTCTACAACAGCTATATCAAATTCCCTTTTTATTTCTTCCAAAGGAGCAGACATATCATACATACTGCTCAATATATTACGGTACAAAAGAGGATGAAAAAATTCATCTGTACCTTTGGTTTTACATGCAATTGATTCACGAGCTGATTTTATTGCATCCTCATACTTATCTATCCTGTAATATTCATTTGACAAATAATAATGCATCTTTGCATCTTCTGGATTTTCTGCGATAGATGAATTTATCATGCTTATATTTCGGTCAATTTTATTTTTCTCCATAACTATTTCCTTGTCATATCCTGTATGATAAATAATTAGATTGTTGCTTGCATCACCTACATTAGTATTACCATTGCCTTTATATGAGTTTCTTAGTGCCTCATGAATTTTATTTTTATATCTTAAATTTTTTTTATTTTTAAATACCCTCGGACTGATGTTATTAGCAATCGTTACTGGGTTTTTATCCTTATCTATATTGACCATCTGACACATAATACCGTCAATATTTTTATCTCTCATCCACATTTTCATATATTTTTTAAGCTTTTGAACAGAACCCTCGGAAAAATATTCATCACAATCAAGAAATATTATCCAATCACCCTTTGCCTTTTCTATGGCGAAATTGCGAGCTGCACTGAAGTCATCAATCCATTCAAAATGAAATACCTTTGCCCCCATTTTTTCCGCCAGTTCCACAGTTCTGTCAGTTGACCCTGTATCCACTACTATCTGTTCATCAACCACCGATTTGATATGTCCCAGACAATGTTCTATATTTTCTTCTTCATTTTTTACGATTAAGCATTGTGATATATACATTTTTCTTCCTTTCTTATAACTAGTTTATATATGTATTCTAATTAAGAAGTGATATCGTTTTATCGGCATTAACTCTGCATAACTCATGACTTCTTTCAAGTATACTTCTAATGTTATTTTCATTAAAGATTAATTCTATCAATCTTTTTTCTAAAGTCCTTTCTTCTGTAAATCCGTCAAGAGGAACTACATAATCTTCACATCCCAAATCGAAAGCAATTCCTTTTGCCTTAACCGAATACCCCAATGCCAGAATAGGTACACCAGATGAATATCCTGCGATTGTTGCATGAGTTCTCGCAAAAATACCAAATCTGCACTGCGATATTATATATTTGTATTCAGAAGCGTTAAGTTTATACGATATTAAGCATGTCCTATCTTTTTTATCAATGTATTTATACAGTTCACTCAGCAATTCATAATCATTATCCATTGGCATTACAACGTGGGGTATAAAAGCAATATTCATATTAGTTTTATTTATAACATAATCTATAACATTTAATATATTTTGAACAATAATTCCCTTTCTCTCTTCTCTGCGAACAATCAAAGGACTTAAATTTATTCCCAAAGTGTTTCCCTTAATAAAATTGTCCGGAAGCTTCACTTCCTTTTTATCCAATAAAAATGCCACATCTGAACATAACACTACATTTTTTAATCCTTTTTTGAGCAGTGAATTATAAGTAATGCTTTCTCTTGCCGTTATTAGGATATGAAATTTTAATGTATCAAGCATTTCGTCACACAACATGGAAGGTTCTATCGAACAGCTCCACAAAACACTTTTTGCACCTACTTCAACTGCTCTTTCATGAATTGCTTTCCATCTTCTCCAATTATCATAACAATAATTGTCGCCGCCTACAGACATGCATATAGTATCCTTATCTATTTTATCAATTGCTGATTTATATATGAACTTATCATATTTCCCTTTTTCAGAAGAAGTCTTATCGAGTTCAACATAGTACATATCTCGTTCACAATATTCATGTACATCAATTCCAAATTCGACATCTTGTTCTTTGAAGTGAGTAGAAAGAATTATATAGCCATCAGGATAATTTTTTTTTATAAGTTTAATTGTACTTCTTATAATAGCTTCCGCGCCATGATTATATGACCCTCCATGACCATATAGTAAAAACTTCTTATTCTTATCCATATTGTTCCTCCAATTATTTTTTAAGCATATCTAACATATATGACATATACCCGAATTTTTTAATATGTTTTTCAATTTTACACTCATATATGTATTTTTAGAATTATCATAAAACGAGTATATATATCATATATTCCACCTATAATTGTTCCGCAGGAACATATCTTATGGAATTATCATGCATCCCATTGCAATAAGCACATGCACTTAGAGATTTTATATTGAAAAGATGTAGTATTTTTTCTTTTTGTTGCTCAAGTGTATTATTATCAAACAAATCAATATACTCATCTTTGTTTCTTTCAATTAAATTCAACTCCATTATCCTGTGTGAAAAAGTACATGGATGCATTTCTCCATTTTTAATTGTTAAACAATAATTTAATTTGCTGGGAATAGCACATTTTTCAAATTTCTCAATAATTTGAGATTCAAAAATTAATTTCTTTGAAAAATCACCAAAATTGACCCATCCTCCACAATGAGCATTCTCACCATAATAAATCCGTATCTTATGATTAATATCTTTCTTATTAAAGTACTGTTCAAGTTCATATATCTTTTTCGACAATTCTCCATAATGATCAACCAGTAATGTAATACATCCGTCCTTAGTAGCATATTTCTCCAATACAGCTTTAAGTTTCTCACTTGGAAATAATGTTCCGTTCGTAATAATTTCTATCATTCCAAACTGTTTTCTATATTTTATTGTTTCAATCAAAATTTTATCCAGTTCCTCATGTAAAAAAGGCTCTCCTCCTGTAATCGTAAACTTTTGAACATAATCAACAATTGCAAAATATCTTTTTAAAATTTCAGAAAGCCTTTCAAAGCTGTAATGAGGTTGGGGATTATAATAAGGTGAATATCCGGCACATAATTTGCATCGTAAAGTGCACCTTTGTGTAACAGTAAGCCCGCTATGATACAGTTCAATTTTATTATTCATAATAATTTACTCCCATTAGTAATTAATAATACTACATATAATATTTTCTACATTTATTTCTTTTTTTAAAGCCTTAAACATCAAATCACGTTTAGTACTCATAGGAACGGATTTAACCATGCATGGATTTTTCAACATGGCATCATTAAGCGTCTTCTGCATTTTGCTTATATTATTGCTTATTTTTTCTATGTAAAATTTGCCTTTCTCAGAATTGATTAATATTAGTGATATACCTTTAAAAATTTCTTTTTCATTATTTAAAACAACTCCCCAGAAATCCGCTAATGTTATATCAGATACCCTTGGAAATCCTTTAAACTGACAATTATAGCATGACCTTCTTAAATATAAATTCGCAAGAAAACCTTTAAAAAATGAATCTGTTTTATGACTGCGAAAATATTCCTCTCCATTTTCAAAAATAACACTTGTCCCAAATTCCTTCCATCCGTTTCTTTTATTACGGAAGTTAATCGTTTTAATTCTGCTACTATATTCTTCTTCTAATTCTTTAAAATACTTTAAATAAACCATTGGTGAATTAACACCGTGGCATACAATATCACACAAAAACAAATTATCATATTTTTTATCTAGATATTGTAGCAATCCAGCAGATTGGCAGGGCGTTCCTGTGAACATTACTGTTTTATTTTCTTCTAACAGCATTTTGACATCCTTAAAAATCAGTCCAGTTTCGCTTTGAACATATTTTGATTGCCTCAATTCATGAAGTTGCTCTCTGCGGTTTATTAAGCAATGTTCAACTAAATTATCAGTATTATATCTCGCTCCAGAAACATAGCCTCCATCATCAAGTACCTTGTGTGATAATTCTGTAAATATTCCACCTGAAGAGCTATCAGCTCTCACTGCATCATCAAGACTCCATGCAGCATATACTTCCGGTTCCTTGAAATTTTCTCTTACAGGAATATTGATTGCTGGGCATGATTTTTCACACAAACCGCATTCCGTACATTTCTGAAAATCAACTTGTGGATATAAAAATCCTTCTTCGTCTTCTTCCATATTAATACACTTTATAGGACATGCATTATTACACGCTCCACATCCAGTACATTTCTCTTTTTTTAATTCAAGCATAATATTCTCCGTAATAGGATTTACTTATATATTTTCTCATAAACACTTTTTCAAATTCCTCGATATATTTTCCGAAATAGAATTCATCATAATGTTTTGAAAGCTCTCTTTTTACATACTCCAATTGTTTTGAGCAATTTGTAAGATTATTTGAAACAATTTTATTGCACATTGATATCATGTAAGACCATTCGCTATACTGAGCATATTCAGATATATCCGGAAGAATTTTCGACAAATATATCGTCCTTTCTCTGAAAGCACTGAAATATTCATTTAGTTGTTCAGGAGTCAACAACATATCATTAGTTGTGAAGGATGAATTGTTTTTTTCATGTCTTATAAAACAATATTTAGGCAACCCATTAGCAACAACTTTACGTGCATTTGCCATGTATTTATAAGTAACGCTTATGTCATCGTACTTACCCGTCTCATTAAATCTTATTCTGTCAAATAAATGTTTTTTAATCATTTTTGTTGGCATTGCAGCATTAATCTTTTTTCTCTTTAGCAATTCAATGACAGCCTCAGACGGAGTCATATCTAAATATTCGTCAAATATACAGTTAGGTAGAATTTCACCTTCAACTTTTTTATTTGAGCCGCATATTGATATATCTGCTTCATTTTCAACTGCAAGATTATATAAGAATTCCAGCATATCATACTCTGCAATATCATCATCATCCACAAAGGTTATAAAATCTCCTTTTGCTAAACTCAATCCAGTATTTCTTCCTTTTCCTATGCCACTCTTTGGAATATGAATTACTTTAATTCTATTGTCTATCTTTGCATACATTTCTGCAATTTCACCGCTTTTATCAATAGATCCATTGTTTACTATTATAAATTCGTAATCCATTTCCGTTTGTCTCAAGATGGACTCTATTGCTTTTGATATGAAGTTTTCTCTATTATATGTAAGCATAATAACACTTATCTTCATATCTCCCATACCTTCCAAGGCGCCATATTTTTCTCCCATATAGATTCAAGATAATTTTTGTCTCTTTGTGTATCCATACACTGCCAGAAACCTGAATGTTTATATGCGAACAATTCACCCTTTTGAGTTAATTTTTCTAATGGGTCTCTTTCAAGTATCGTACTATTATCTTCAATAAGATCAAATATATCCGGTTCCAATACCATAAATCCACCGTTAACCCATCCACCGTCTTCTTTTGATTTTTCAGCAAATCTTGTAATGTTTTGATTCCCATCAATTTCTAATACACCAAATTTACCACCAGGCTGAACAGCGGTTATAGTCGCAGTCTTTTTATTTTTTTGATGAAAACTAACAAGTTCATTTATATTAACATTAGAAACCCCATCTCCATATGTAAGCATAAAGGTCTCATTTTCAATAAATTTTTGCACCCTTTTTAGTCTTCCACCTGTCTGTGTATTAAGTCCCGTATCCATTACCGTTACCCTCCAAGGCTCAGCTACATTGCTGTGAACAATCATTTCGTTATTTTTTGAAAAATCAAAGGTTATATCTGAACGATGCAGATAATAATCTGCAAAGTATTCCTTTATCAAATATCCCTTGTATCCACAGCATATTATAAACTCATTAAATCCATAATGTGAATATATTTTCATTATGTGCCACAGAATAGGGTTTCCTCCAATTTCAATCATAGGTTTAGGCTTTAAATGTGATTCTTCACTTATACGAGTTCCAAAGCCTCCCGCAAGAATAACAACTTTCATTATTTCCCTCCAAAAAACTACGTTGCTATTTGATAAAATCTATCAAATCGAATATATTCTATTAAAATAAATACGGTATTTACTCAAAACAAAATATTTATCTATTACTTTATATCGGCTTATCCTTTATTTATTTAACAGATAAATTATAAAAATATTAATTTTCCTTACAAAGAAGCAATTTTAGAATAAGTTGTTAATTTTTATTTAAAATATGACGATATATTTTATAAGGAGGTGGTAGTTATGATTAATGAAATCAATTCCGTTAATCCATCGATAGCACCTAATAATAAAGTTGTAGATAATTCTAAGCCTAAAGACATAAAAGAAGAAGTTAAATCAGTAAAAAACAATAGAAAATATGACAGCATAGAAGTTAACAAGCTAATTGCTGATAATGAAAAAAGAATAAATGACTTTAAAGAAATGATCCGCAAAATGATTGCTAAGCAGGGTGAAAAATCTAACCTTACATTGTTTGGAAAGAATTTAAATGTGACCGTTGAAGATTCACAAAAAGCTGCCGAAGCAATTGCAGAAGGCGGTGAATATTCTGTAGACGCTGTAGCTACAAGAATTATGGATATGGCTAAGTCATTATCCGGCGGTGACAAATCAAAAATTCCTTTATTAAGAGATGCGGTTAAAAAGGGCTTTGAAGCAGCAGGTTTGGAATTTAACGGCGGTGAAGGTCTACCCGACATATGTAATCAGACATATGATGAAATTATGAAGCGCTTTGATGAATGGGAGAACGAATAAAAGAGTTGGTTCAAAAACCAGCTCTTTTTATTTTAACTTTTCAAGAAAATCCTGAGATTCTTCGGGCTAAAGCCCTCTGAATGACACAAATAGATATATTCAAAAATTAACTATGACCTGTAACAGCTTATTCTATTTCAATAAAGTAAGTACCGATTCAGACATTGTTCTTATTTGTGGCATAATATTTTGATTAGCCTGCATAAGAATTTGTTCCTTAATATACGCTGCCATCTCCTTAGCCATATCGACATCTCTTATCAGGCTTTCCGAAGCGGTAATATTTATATGTGAGTTGTCAACATTAGATTTTGCATGCTCCATTCTGTTCTGAAGAGCACCAAATATGCCTCTTTGTTCGGAAATAATTTGTGAAGCTTTATCTATTAACGAAATAGCATTATTTGCATCCTCACGTGTAAGAACAGAAATATCATTTATTCCAACCTTTGTATTTGTCAATGCAGTATAATCTATGGAAATTGTTTCTCCCTCATTTGCACCGGCTTGTATTTCTAAATTAATTTCCTCTTTTTTCTCGTATATGGGATCTCCGTCTATCTGACCAATACCCCATGGTTCCTCATACCAATTTGCATGAGTATAGCTTTTAGATGATAATTCATTCGTAACTTCATTTCCTGCATATATATCAAGTCCTTTTATACTTGCCAGTTTTTCACTTATTGTTTCCACAGTGTCCGAACCACTAACGCGAATGCTCATAGTTATACTTCCTACATTACTGTACGATGTTGAATCTCCAGAGTTAATCTTGTAACTTGATTCTGCAGTTAAATTAAATATTACACGGATATAACCGCCTGTTCCGTTGGTATCCTTAAGCAAACTTAGACCTCTATCATTATTGAGAGCATCTATCACAGAATCTAAATTGGCTCCATCAGGATCAGGATAACGAGGTATTGAAGGTCTACCTATTATATTCCCATTAATATCTTTATCTTCATACCACCACTTTTTATCCGGATCTTTCCAATCACATATGTAGTATGTATAAGCAGATTCAGCTTTAACTGTACCTATATTTGGCATTTCAAATTCAAACTGCCATTTCAAAGATGAATCGGATTCCGTTGGGTTCTGAATTAAATTATTTGCATTTTTAATTTTATTTACAGAGCTTTCGATAAAATCTGTATCATATTTTTCAAAATCTTTTTTTGATGCCAGCATTGCAGGATAGTCAATTGAAGCAGAAAAAGAAATACCGTTAATTGGTTTTTCGCTAAACATTTTTGTATGGAAAAGACTGCTTGTATAGCTGTGAACTTTTGCACCGTCTATCGAATCAATTACATTTTTGAGTTCAGCATATTTACTTACATTGTAAGAATATGTAAAGTCAATTCCTATTAATTCGGGATTACCTGTTAAATCTAAATGGTCTGAAAGCTTGAAGCTGTGATTTCCTGTTATATCTGCAGGCCATGATATTGGTTTGGTTTCATATTCCTTACCATTATACGCTTTCCAGCTTACAACTATCCCGTCTCCATCCGCTTTCAAGTTATATGTACCATTAGCAGGTATAGAAGCTTTATTGCTCTCGTCAAGTGTACAGTTAGGACTCGATACATTTACCCTAATGGCATCTATCTTTTCGTGCCCTACTACGACATTCGTGTCCTGAACCCATATTTTTATGTTGTTAAATTCTGTTTTATTAAAAATTTCGCTGACTTCCTGCTTAAGCTGCTTGATTTCTTCTTCTATTGCTTGCCTGTCCTCGTCCTGATATGTATCATTGGATGCCTGTACAGAAAGCTCTCTTATCCTTAAAAATATATTCTGAACCTCTTGGAGAGCTCCATCAGCCACCTGCACGTAATTTATCCCGTCGGAAATATTATCGGAAGCCTGCGACAGTCCATTGATTTGTGCCCTCATCTTTTCTGAGATAGCGAGTCCGGCTGCATCATCAGCAGAACGGTTTATTCTATACCCGGAAGCAAGCTTTTCACAATTCTTTTGTAACCTATTATTTGCTTTTTTCATGTTACCATAAGTATTAATCATAGAAACATTATTCGCAATTCTCACAGTATCTCCTCCAAGCAGCTATCAACGGCATCAAGCTATGTTTGCTTTCTCTTATAATATTGTTAAATGCTATAATATATATCGGATTAATCGTAATTTTTTTCACATCTCCAATGTTACGCTTTTTTAACATTTGATAAAAAAAAGAATTGGTTTTTGAAAACCAACTCTTCTTGATGTTGTTAATGAAATTCCCAATCATTCAGAGTGATAAAGCTGAGATTCCTCACTAACGTTCGGAATGACACAAGCATACGATATACGTTTATTCATAGCAATGACAAAACCTGAGATCCTTCACTTCGTTCAGGATGACAGAAGCGAGAACCTCAAGATGACAATGTTATAATTTCTTTGCGTATTCGCCTATTTTTTTGTCTGCGTTTGAGATATGCTTTGTGAGCCAGTCTAATATGAACTGGTTTGCGTTGATTATAACGCTTATGTTTGCTCCCGCATCTACATATTGTTTTCTTAATTCTGCCAGCTTTTTAATAAATCCTTCGTGCATTTGCTTTTGTGAATCAAATTCAGGATAATTGATACTCTGCATATATTTTTCTTCATCTCTGAAATGTGTCTTTGTATATTCATCCAGAAAATCAAACATTTGAATTATATATTCTTTTGATTTTCCGCTCTTTCCGGCTTCAAAAAGTTGACCTGCTTTTTCAAACCAATTTTTATGTTGTGAGTCGATAAGTTCAACTCCAACCTCTAAGCTTTTTGTCCATAATAATGCCATATGCTCCTCCTTTTTAGTTACCTCAAACGACTGTTCTGATTTTACAGTGTCTTTTAATTTTATACCATCTATCATATCCTTTAATACTTGGGCCTGACTGCTTAATTCTTCGCTGGCTGCCGCGCTTTCCTCTGATGTCGCGGAATTTGTCTGAACTATAGACGATATTTGTTCAACTCCTGCCAAAACCTGCGTTACTGCATCAGCTTGCTGTGATGAAGCAATTGATATTTTTTCTATCATACTTGCTGTTTCGTTTGCTTTTTCAACAGCCAAATCCAACGCTTTTTCAGTTTCCTTGGAAATTTTAGTTCCTGTATTTACAGCTTCAATAGAATTTTCAATAAGCTCTGTTGTATTTTTCGCCGCTTCCGCACTTTTGATTGCAAGATTTCTTACTTCATCGGCAACAACTGCAAATCCCTTGCCGGCTGCACCTGCCCTTGCCGCTTCTACTGCTGCATTTAAAGCAAGAATATTTGTCTGGAATGCTATGCTGTCTATATCCTTAATTATTTTAGCTATTTCGGCTGAAGAATTATTTATGTTCAACATTGCTTCATTCATTTCTTTTACATATTCATTTCCGGTTTCGACCTGCTTAGATGATTCTATTGACGCTTTGTTTGCCATATTTGCAAAGGATGCATTGTCATTTATCTGATCTGATATTTCTCCTAATGTAGCAGACAGTTCTTCAACCGAACTCGCCTGCTCTGTGGCGCCTTGAGAAAGGGCCTGTGCACTGCCCGCAAGCTGCTCTGCACCCCCGGAAACCTGTTCGGCACTTTCATTAACCTGTTTAACCACAGTGTTTAAAAATTCACTGATTTTTTTCATTGATACTGCTATGGCATTAAGATCTCCACCGTACTCAATATCCATATTTTTTGAGAAATCTCCTTCTGCAATTGCACCCATATGATATGACATATCACTCACAATTCTGTTCATACCCTTTACGGTCCTGTTCATGGATTTAAGAAGGAAACCTATTTCGTCTTCTCTGGTTGTTCTTTCAATTTCCGTATGCAAATCACCGTCAGATAATTTTCTTAATCTTTCCGCACAAAGTATTATTGGATTCGCTATTTTTACTGCCATATTTTTTCCCGCAAAATATGCCGCGATAATTGATACTATAGATATCAATAAAATAGTAGCCAGACTTACGTATGTTGAACTTAAATATTCCGATTGAGGGGCACTGACAAAAAATCCCCATCCGTTGCTTCCTTCAATAGGGGCATAGGATATCAAATGCTTCTGATTATTTAAACTATATTCACCAAAAGTAATTTCTCCGTTTAATAATTTCTTTTCCGTAACCGCCATAGATTGATTGCTGCCGTTTGCTTCGTATGCGGCAATAATGTTTTCTCCCGACAGTATCTTTTCATAATCAGGATGACCGATGGTCATGCCTTCTTTGTTTAATATGAATCCGTAACCTTTTTCACCGATTTTTACAGATGAAGCTATGTCTGATAAAACCTGTCCGTCCAATACTATTACAGCCACACCGTTTACGTCTGTTCCGTACAAGCCGTCCTTCCATACGGGAGCTGATATCGTAAATGTATATTTCTTTAATTTGGTATTCATTGCCGGCTCAGATACAAATATTTCTCCTTCCATCGCAGCAAGGAAATAATCAGTATTACTTACCAGATATATTTCGCCGGTTACAGGTGATTCTCCCGTTCCCACGGAAGAAACATTATATGCATCCACCAGTCCGTACATATTTACCATTTGCTTAACTACTTTTTCTTTTTCATTTTTGCCTGTTCTTACATCTGACAGTACCGGATTCAAGCCAAGGTCTGCGGCTACAGATTTATAAACCTCCAGCTTGCTGGCAATAACAGTCGAAGACACTTCAGCCAGATTTACCATGGTATTTTCTAATGTATCAAATGTAGTTTTATAATTCTGGAAGGCTGATAAGCCGCCCAAAACTATAACTACAGTAATTATCAAGGATAAATAGCTTATAAATATCTGAGTCTTTATGCTTTTTTTACCTGAGCTTTTTTTAATAGACTTGTCTTTTTTTTCCCTTTTTTTCAACATACTGCCTCCAAATAAAGTATTATATATTTACTATCGGCATATTTAAATAAAAATTTATACTGTTTGTAAATAACCAGGGGCTTTCGCCCCTCAGATTGATGACAAAGTCATCAAGATGGTAGGCTGTTGAAAAAGTTCATCCTGCAAG